>NZ_JAVBIS010000009.1:0-96908 GCF_030757775.1 Bacillus sp. MHSD_36 | reverse complement strand
CCTCAAGGTGCTCAAGGTAACACGGGTGCTACCGGCGCTACTGGTATAGGAGTTACAGGACCAACTGGACCTTCTGGTGGGCCTCCTGGACCGACTGGACCTCAGGGACCTCAAGGTAACACGGGCGCTACTGGACCTCAAGGCGTTCAAGGACCAGCGGGTGCTACCGGTGCTACCGGACCTCAGGGTGCTCAAGGTAACACAGGTGCTACTGGACCTCAAGGTGTTCAAGGTAACACGGGTGCTACTGGTGCTACCGGTGCTACTGGACCTCAGGGTGTTCAAGGGCCAACGGGCGCTACTGGTATAGGAGTTACAGGACCGACTGGGCCTACTGGACCTAGCTTCCCTGTAGCAACAATTGTTGTAACAAACAACATTCAACAAACAGTACTACAATTTAATAACTTTATTTTCAGCACTGCAATTAACGTAAACAATATTATCTTTAATGGCACAGATACAGTTACAGTTATCAATGGTGGTATTTATGTAATTAGCGTATCTATTTCTACCACTGCGCCAGGATGCGCTCCTCTTGGAGTAGGCATTTCAATTAATGGAACAGTCGCAACTGACAACTTCTCTTCAAATCTAATAGGCGACTCACTTTCATTTACTACAATCGAAACGTTAACTGCCGGTGCAAACATTTCTGTCCAATCTACTCTTAACGAGATTACGATCCCTGCAACAGGAAACACTAACATTCGTCTAACTGTATTTAGAATCGCTTAAATCTCACTATTTATTGTTTATGGCAAATAAAAAAAGAGCGAGAAAATGAACTGCACCCCAATTGTTAGACACAGTCTAACAATTGGAGGTGCAGTTTTTCTATGGCTAAATTTACAGCTGATGAAAAAATACAAATCGTTCTACGTTATTTGAACGGAAATGAAAGTTATCGAGAAATGGGTAAATTGCTCGGTATAAGTGACACAATCATTTTGAATTGGGTAAACCAATATAAACAGAATGGTCTGGAGGCTTTTCTAAAACGATGTACAAATTACACACAACAATTTAAACTAGACGTACTAAACTTTATGATTGAAAACGGTATGTCCTTATTTGAGACGGCAGCTATCTTTAATATTCCTGCCCCTTCAACGATTTCTGTTTGGAAAAAACAGCTCGAAACACAAGGAATTGATGCCCTTCAATCTAAGAAAAAGGGGCGTCCATCCATGAAAAAAGATTCAAATAAACAATTAAAACAAGCTTTAGCTGACGGGTCAGTCGAGGCACTTGAAGCACGCATTAAACAGCTTGAGATGGAAAATCAGTACTTAAAAAAGTTGAATGCCTTAGTTCAAAACAAGGAAAAATCACGAGACAAGACAAAGCGCAAGTAGTCTATGAATTAAGGCATAAATATTCGGTGAAGGCACTTGTGGAGCTAGCTACTATTCCTCGAAGCACGTATTATGATTTAGTAAAGAAAATGCATCGTCCAGATGTAGATGCCGATTTGAAAGCTGAGATTAAAGAGATTTATGAGGAAAATGAAGGTCGTTATGGTTATCGTCGCATTCGTGATGAATTAACGAATCGTGGCCAGAAAGTGAACCACAAGAAGGTTCAGCGCATTATGAAAGAGCTTGGGTTAAAGTGTGTTGTGCGTATGAAGAAATATAAATCCTATAAAGGAAAAGTCGGTAGAATTGCACCTAATATTTTAGAGCGTAACTTTCATACAGATGCACCGAATCAAAAGTGGGTAACAGACATCACAAAGTTTAAATTGTTTGGAGAAAAATTGTATGTATCACCTGTATTAGATTTGTATAATGGTGAAATTATTACCTATACAATTGGTTCTAGACCGACGTATTCGCTTGTTTCAGACATGTTAGAGAATGCATTGGAACGTTTACCTGAAACCCACCAGCTACTGATGCATTCGGATCAAGGATGGCATTATCAAATGAGACAATACGTCCGTACACTTGAATCAAGAGCTATCGTCCAGAGTATGTCTCGAAAAGGCAACTGTTACGACAACGCAGTAATAGAAAATTTCTTTGGGATTATGAAGTCGGAGTTCCTCTACATAAAAGAATTTGAAAATGTAGAGCACTTTAAAATAGAATTAGAAAAATATATAGATTATTATAATACGAAACGGATTAAGGCAAAATTAAAAATGAGCCCGGTACAATACCGGACTCACTTTTATCAAGCTGCCTAATGAAATAACCGTGTCTAACTTTTAGGGGTCACTTCAAACTCGCTCTTTTTTTGTTATGTACAATAATTCATTACTACTCTAATTCAATTGAAACATTTTTTTGTGGAACAAATGTGGAAATTGCATGTTTATAAATAAGCTGTTGCTTACCTTCTGTTTCCAGTAGGACTGTAAAATTATCAAATCCTTTAATTAATCCACGAAGCTGGAAACCATTTAATAAGTACAGCGTAACAAACGTATTCTCTTTACGGAGTTGATTTAAAAACTGATCTTGAATATTGATTGATTGCTTCATGTCGAATCCTCCTCTTTTTCTCTACTTACTATTATTCGACTTTAGTTGTAGCTTTCCTTCTATGTATCGTAAAATTTCTGACGTTTTTTCACCGTCTGTAACATCAAACCATGTGACATCCATCTTATTACGGAACCACGTTAATTGGCGTTTTGCATAACGACGTGAATTCGTCTTTAATTGTGATACCGCTTCTTCTAAAGAGACACGATCCTCAAAATAATCATATATCTCTTTATACCCAATCGCTTGAATAGATTGACAATCTCGTATCCCTCGATTATACAATCCTTCTACTTCTTCTAATAAACCTTGGTCCATCATTATATCAACTCGTAAGTTAATGCGATCGTATAGCATTTCACGATCCATTGTCAAGCCAATCAAAGAAACATCGTATAATAACTCGTTTTCTTGTTTTTCAAGTTGATCACTCATTTTTTCACCCGTCGTGCGGAAAATTTCTAACGCTCTAATGACACGGCGTACATTATTTGCATGAATACGCTCAGCGCTTTCTGGGTCTACTTCTTGTAATTTCTTATGTACATATTCCGCACCACGTTCTAATGCTAACTTTTCCATTTGTTCTCGGTATATAGCATCACCAGCATCATCCGTAAACTGATAATCGAATAAAACAGATTGTATATACAGACCAGTTCCACCAACGATAATTGGCAATTTACCACGCTCTGTAATCTCTCGAATATGCTTACGAACACGTTCTTGAAATTCGGCAACTGAAAATGATTCTTCTGGATTTTTTATATCAACCATATAATGTGGAATTCCGTCCATCTCTTCTTTCGTCACCTTTGCAGTTCCAATATCCATCGTACGATAAATCTGCATGGAATCTCCACTTATAATTTCACCATTCAACGCTTTAGCAAGATCAATACTTAACTTCGTCTTCCCAACAGCAGTTGGTCCAATGATGACAGCAACTTTTTCACGTTGCATTTCTCCCATATCATTCAACTCTCTTTATGTAATGTACTCCATCTATTGATTATATCCAATCTTACCAATTTTAACGGCATGATTGCAAGTTCTTTCATTACGGTACATGAAATTATAAATAAAAAAGAACATAGTTTGTCCAATTCCGCATATACATGATAAAAATAGTTCCGAGAGGATGAGTTAACTATGAAACAATCCACTATCAATTTTTCATCTTTGACAAAAGACCTCATTTTAGCTACTGCTACAAAAGAACAAAATTGTTCACAAGAAGAATTATACTTCGCCTTAAATTGTTTACTACGTTCCTTTCATTCTACTCTCCAAGAAACAACTTTACATCCAGAAAATAAAGATACAGAGTATATACAAAACCAATTTTGCAGTGCATATAAAATTATTACAGGTAAAACGATTTATCCTTTTCAATAATCCATAAAAGGCGGTTGCTTACATACTTTCAAGCAACCGCCTTTTATATTAATACATATACACTACTCTATAACTTTCACTTTTACAGATTTGCGCCCCCAGCTATTGGCACTACCATCTGAGCCAACTAAGACATCAATACGATTTCCTTTAATCGCACCACCAGTATCTCCAGCAATCGCTTCTCCATATCCTTCTACCCACACTTTTGACCCAAGTGGAATTACTTTAGGATCAACAGCAATTACTTTCATATTTGGATTCGCTGTTAAATCATGCCCCATTGCAGTTAATACACGACCACCATACGTACCATTCTCACCTGGATGCGCTGTATACGCCGTCGCTTCTACTGTTATTTCACGTCCACCAGCAGGTGCACTTGTTTGAGTAGATTTCGCAACTTGTTTCGTAGTTGACTGCTGTTTTACCACAGGTTTATTTGATTCTACCTTCTTAACAGACTCTTCGTTCTTAACTACTTTATTATTCTTAACCGGCGTATTTACTCCTACTGGCGCTTCTTCTTGCGCTACAACTTCTTTCTTTTCAATTACAGGTGCCGTCCCTGTTAAAAATGGCACGTGAACATATCCTGTTTTTCCATTATAGTCAAATTGCAACCATTCATTTTGAACTTGATTTGTCGTTTCGATTACATCATTTTTATTCAGTTTACCAAGAATTTCTGAGTCAGTATTCGCTCCAGCGCGAACATTCAACACGCCCGCTGTCACATAATATGTACTTTTTGTAAATTCAGCACTTACAAACGCTTCTTGACCATTTAATTTAATTTTTGTCCATCCGTTTTCTGTATTTACAACATCTAATTTATTTCCGCTTAACATTTTACCTACAAGCTTAGACTCTACAGTTGGGTTTTCTCTAACATTTAATACGTCTGTTGTTACAAACGTTTCTGCTTTCGCAGAACCTGCAAAAATCCCAAGACCAAAAACTGCCGCCGTTGCTATACCTAATAATTTTTTCATGAATAGCCTCCATTTGCTTTGTTTTCGTATTTTCATTATAGCAACAGATTTTTAGGATTTTTCGAAATCACACAATTACAAACCATTCGTAATATACGATTAACGATTTGTAACATAAATTTCCATATTAATGAATCTCATTTCCAATAGAATCTTCAATATTTTTCATATATTTTCCACATACAAGCACCAGAATTTTTTTCCAGAAAAAATTACAGTATTACTTTTTTGTTACAAAAAAATCATATTTCATTACATCTTTTACCAAAATTCATCATTCTCCAATTATTAATCCACTTTTTTGTAATACAAAGGAGTAGCTCATAAAAGCTACTCCCTTTACATCTGTTATTGAACTTTCTTTTTCCAAACCCCCATCATAAGAGCTGAAACAACTGTCCCTATTAATATCGAGAAAATATATAACACCGGTTTATTTACTAATGCGATAACAAACAACCCACCATGCGGTGCTGGTAATGTAATTTGGAATAACATAGATAATGCACCCGCAATACTTGAACCAACAACACAACTTACTATTACTCGAACCGGATCTGCTGCAGCAAATGGAATCGCACCTTCTGTAATAAACGATGCGCCCATAATATAATTTGTTAAACCAGATTTACGTTCTGCTTCAGTAAACTTTGATTTAAAGACAGTAGTTGCGAATGCAATCGCTAATGGCGGTACCATACCACCAGCCATAACAGCAGAGTGTACGCCAAAGTTCTGCGCTTCTATTGCAGCAATACCAAAAGTAAATGCAGCTTTATTAATCGGGCCACCCATATCAATTGCCATCATGCCGCCTAAAATAAGACCTAATAATATAGCATTTGTACCGTTCAAACCATTTAACCATCCTGTTAGCATTTCATTTAATGCTACTACTGGTGGGTTTACTACTTTTTGCATAACAACTCCTGTAATTAACAATCCAAAGACTGGATATAACAAAACAGGTTTAATTCCTTCTAACTGTACTGGTAATCCTGAAAATAATTTTTTCAACCCTAAAACAACATATCCAGCTAAGAAACCAGCAATTAATCCACCTAAAAACCCCGCATTTGCTTGCGCTGCTAAAAATCCACCTACAACACCAGGCATAAAACCAGGTCGATCAGCAATAGAACTTGCAATAAATCCAGCTAAAATTGGTACAAGGAATAAAAACGCCCCCGTTTTCCCTCCTCCAATAGACATGAACAATTCAGCTAAAGGACCTTCCGCCTTTATACCACCAAACGAAAACGCTAATGCGATTAAAATCCCACCACCAACAACGAATGGAAGCATATTACTTACGCCGTTCATTAAATGCTTATAAATTCCTAATCCTTTTTCTTTTTCCGTACTTTCTGCCTTTCCATCTTCTTTTACACCTTTAAAGATTGGTGCATCTTGTTTTACAGCTCGATTAAGAAGTGTTTCCGTTTTTCTAATCCCATCAGCGACTGGTACTTGAATGACATGCTTCCCAGCAAAACGGTTCATTTCTACTTGTTTATCTGCTGCTACGATAATAGCTGTTGCTCGTTCAATGTCTTCTTTCTTTAAACCATTTTTTATACCTGTTGATCCGTTCGTCTCAACTTTAATCGCGATTCCTAGCTCTGCTGCTTTTGCTTTCAAGCTATCTGCAGCCATATACGTGTGAGCGATTCCAGTTGGGCAAGCCGTAACTGCCAATACGTACGGTTCATTTCCTTCTGGTTTTGCAACTTCAACCTCTTCTTCTTTTTCATTCTCTTTTTCATCAAATAAACGAAGAAGTTCCTCTTCATCCTTTGCTTCTAATAATTGCTTACGAAACCCTTCATCCATTAATAATGTAGAAAGGCGCGATAACGTTTCTAAATGAGTATTATTTGCCCCTTCGCTCGCAGCAATCATAAAAAACAAATGAGCTGGTTGCCCGTCAAGCGATTCATAATTGATACCGCTTACACTTCTACCAAAACAAATCGCTGGTTGCTTAACAGCTTTTGTTTTCGCATGAGGGATTGCAATTCCTTCCCCTATTCCAGTTGTACTTTGTGACTCCCGCTTTAAAATAGCTTCTTTAAATTCCACTTTACTATTTAAACGATTTGCGCCGTTTAATTTCTCAACTAATTCATCTATGACAGCTTCTTTATTTGAAGCTGTCAAATTCATAATAACTGTATCCCTTTTTAATAGTTCTGTAATTTTCATATGTTGCTTCCCCCTATCGCTTAGCTACGATTACTTGCGACAATAATTCTTCTACTTTTTCCTTTTCACATAAATCAGCTGAGAATGCTGTTGCACTCCCTGTTGCAACGCCATATTGAAATGCCTTTTCAATATCTTTTGTTTGTTCATATTTACCAACAAATCCTGCAACGAGAGAATCTCCTGCCCCAACCGAGTTAATTACAACACCTTTCGGAACAGTTGCTTCATATATACCTTCTGCTGTAAATAATAAAGCTCCATCTCCTGCCATTGATACGATCACATGCTCTACACCTTGTTCGATTAATTTTCTTCCATACGGTAAAATATCTTCTACTGTTGAAATCTCTACATCGAATAACTCACCAAGTTCATGATGATTAGGCTTTATTAAAAATGGCTTATTTTTAATTACATGCTGCAGTGCACTTCCGCTCGCATCGACTACTACGCGAATACCTTTTTCAGCTCCGAGCGCTGCAATTGATTCATAAAAGGTAGTTGGGATAGATGCAGGTACACTTCCAGCTAGCACAACGCAATCTCCCTGCTTCATACTTTCGATTTGTTTCATTAATTGTTCAAATTGCTCATTTGTCACATTAGGACCTTGCCCATTTAATTCTGTCTCTTCTTGCCCTTTTATTTTCACATTAATTCGGGAATCCCCATCTACTTGGACGAAGTTTGTCGTTACACCTTCCGCCTGTAATACATCTTTAATAAATTGACCGGTGAATCCACCAGTAAATCCAAGTGCTACATTTTCCACACCTAAACGATGGAGAACGCGAGAAACATTAATCCCTTTTCCTCCAGGAAACTTCATATCTTTCTCTGCTCGATTTACTGTGCCTAAATCAAAGGAATTAACTTGTACTACATAATCAATAGATGGATTTAAAGTAACTGTATAGATCATTGTTTATCAGCCTCAATTACATTGGTTTGTCTTTTATATTTTTCTAAATCAATTTCTAAATGGTTTGTAATAATATTTGCTTCTTCCACATTGGCAATTTTCGCAAACGCAACTTCTGAAAACTTACTTTCATCAATTAAGAAATATCCTTCGTTCGCTAATGTTAATGCCATTTGTTTTAATAATGCCTCTTCTGGATCTGGAGTTGTAAAACCAAGCTGTTCATGTACACCATTTGCACCTAAAAAACATTTATCAAAGCGATACTTTTGCATACTTTCCTGTGCCATAGCACCAATTAAAGCTTTCGTCCTACTTTTCATCATTCCGCCTAGTAAATATGCACGAATATTATTTTCAACTAAAGCTTCAATATGCATAAGTCCATTCGTAACGACAGTAACATCTTTATTTATTAAAAATGGAATCATTTCAAATGTCGTACTTCCTGCATCTAAATAAATGCAATCACCTTGTTCAACAATGCTAGCGGCATACTTCGCAATTTGTTGTTTTATTTGAATGTTTTTGGATGATTTTTCAACCATCGTCGGCTCCTGTCCTTTTCCTGTTAAAACAGCTGCACCACCGTGGACTCTTTTTAATAACCTTTGTTTTTCCAATTGCGCTAAATCACGACGAATTGTTGATTCAGAGCTTTCTGTTCTTTCTACTAATTGTTGTAATTTAACAACCTTCTGCTCTTTTACAAGTTGCAATATCATTTGATGACGTTCAGGAGTTAACATTTTATTCACCTCTTCTTTGATTACAGTATAATGAAAACGATCACAAAAATCAACCATAAACATTCACAAATAATCAAAATCAGTCACCAACAGTTATAAACAACAAAAAAGAAACCCATTTGATTGTTATATCAAATGGGTTTCTTTACTCGCTTCACTTATAGGGAAGCTTTATATATGCTTAAAACATCGTCTTTATTTAATTTTTTAAAGTTACCAAATTCGCCATAAGCCATCGCTTTATCCGCCATTACATCAATTTCGTTTTCTCCAATAGCGTAATCAGCTAATGTTACCGGCGCTTCAATTGAAGTCCAAAACTGACGTAACGCCTCAATCCCTTCTAACGCAATCTCTCGATCAGTCTTTCCATCCGTTTCTACATCGAATACACGAATAGCAAACTGTTTAAAACGACTTACATTTTCATCTACAACATGCTTCATCCAGTTCGGGAATAAAATCGCCAAGCCACCCCCATGTGGTATATCATGAACCGCAGAAACTGCATGCTCAATATTATGAGTGGCCCAGTCTCCTTTTACTCCCATCGCTAAAATGCCGTTTAACGCCATAGTACCGCAATATAAAATGGTTTCTCTATGCTCATAATTTCCTAAATCATTTAAAAGCTTAGGAGCCGTTTCAATTACTGTTTTTAAAACAGATTCACAATAACGATCTTGTAGTTCTGTATTTGTTCCGTTGTGGAAATATTGCTCTAATACGTGCGACATAATATCTACCATACCGTAAATTGTTTGATCCTTCGGCACAGACGCAGTATGAACTGGATCTAAAATTGAAAACTGCGGGAAAGTAACTGGACTACCCCAGCCATATTTTTCATTCGTTTCCCAGTTTGTAATGACAGAACCAGCATTCATTTCAGATCCTGTTGCTGCAAGCGTAAGTACAGTACCAAATGGTAATGCCTCACTAACAAAAGCTTTTTTCGTTACAATATCCCACACATCTCCATCGTACTTACTACCAGCAGCAATTGCCTTCGTACAGTCAATTACACTTCCTCCACCAACTGCTAAAATAAATTCAACACCATTATCTTTACAAATTTGAATTCCTTTCTTTACAGTTGATACACGTGGATTCGGTTCAACGCCTGTCAATTCAAATACTTCTGCATTTATATCTTTTAAAATAGAAATTACATTATCATAAATACCGTTTCTTTTAATACTGCCTCCCCCGTATACGAGAAGAACTTTTTTACCGAACTGTGGAATTTCAGTTTTCAACTGTTCTAATTGCCCTTTACCGAAAATAAGTTTCGTTGGATTACGAAATACAAAATTTTGCATATCCCTTTACCATCCCTTCTATATGAAAAGCAACTATACTTTTGTATACCATATTTTTTTCATTTTACAAAAATATTTGCCTAACAAAAAAATCCCAGCCTACAGGCTGAGATTTTTTATTGATAATAAGGTGAGATCATTAAGTAAACAATAACACCAGATAAACTTACATATAACCAAATCGGCATCGTCCAACGCACAATTTTACGATGACGTGTTAATTGATTTGTAAAACCAAATACAAGTGCAAACAATGCAAGCGGTACAATAATTGCTGCCAGGATAATATGTGTAATTAAAATGATGAAATACACATATTTAATGAATCCTTCTCCACCAAAATGTGTTGCTGGCGCTAAGTAATGATACGATAAATAAGAAACACAAAATAGCAACGTCATTGTAAATGCCGCCAGGATGAAACCACGGTGCATTTTCACATTCTTCTTAATAATAGAGTATAGAGCTGCTAATAAGAATACGAACGTAAAGCTATTAAAAATTGCATTTAACATTGGTAAAATTGTTACATCAAAATGTAATTCTCCTTCATAGCCAACAGGTCCAAAGAACAAAAATAAAATAATCGCATTTACAATTACAGAAAGCGTTATCACAATAGGAGCATAGCTTTTCTGATTTGTTGATTGATCCACCAAAATGGTCACTCCCTCTTCCTTCAAATATGTATACGTAACCTCACTATTTTAACATACTATTCACAGTGTAAATGTGACAATAGTTTGACACAGCAAGATAAGACAAAGAAAAAATCCTTCTTAATAAAACTTCTTAAGAAGGATTTTATCGCTTTATTATTCAAATAGCAACGCGATTAGTTTTTGTTAAAAAATGTATCGCTATATGCTTGAAAAATTTCAGACACTTGATAACCCATTAATGAAATTGCTGTTAATGAAAAGAAACCAATCATAAGAAATCGAAACCACATATAAATCTCCTCCTTGTATTTAGCTTAAAAAACGTTCGCTATATTACAAGTTGAGTGGCACTCTTCATCGTCACTTTCCTTTTTCTTTACAATTGCTGTTATAAATCGAATCATAAAGAAAATAACAAAAGGAATTTGTTCGTATTTCACATTGGCATAGTTTAGCAACGGCTCGCGTTGCATATCGAACGGGGATGAGAAGGAATAGAACATACCTTGCTCTTCCATATATACGATTACAATTTTCATGCAAAATACGATTCCTAGAAACGAAACAATATCTTGCCATTCTGTCGTATATAAAAAGTTATAAAGCTCCAATACGTACTCTTCCATCGTCATCCCCCCTTCCTTTTTTACCATTTTGCTCGCCTTCGTATAAAAAGTCAAGAAAAAAGTTTATATTCACTATGACAATAGTAATTACTTGTTTCTATGATTATATATGATTCTTTTATAGCAATGATTGGGTGTAACTCTCTTCTAAAACAAGAAATTAGAAACGAACAGATTCCTCATTCTTACTTTTAGAATTCAACACTGTACTATTTTTCTTTCTATTAAAAATAAAATAAGAAATGATTATAAGAACAGTAACAAGCATCGTTAATAGTGCCTGCGAACGTAAAGATTCAATTGCAAGCATTGCAACTAAAACTGCTATAATAGCGGCAATTGTAACATACGTTGCATACGGGAAAAACCACATTTTCACTTTCAAATTTTGTTGTTCCGTTTCCCCCATTTTTTTACGTATCTTTAAATGTGAAACTGCTATAACGAGATAAACGAGTAAAGCAATCCCGCCAGACGCATTCACTAAAAATAAAAATACTTTATCTGGAGATATATAACTGAAAACAACGCCAATGTAAGCAAAGAAAGTCCCAAATAAAACTGCTCGAACTGGAACACCACTACTGTTCAATTTCAAAAATGCCTTTGGAGCATCTCCTCTTTCTGCCATCGAAAAAAGCATTCTTGAGTTTGTATATAAACCCGAATTTAAACAAGAAAGTACGGCTGTTAACACGATGAAATTCATAATTTGTGCTGCCGCTGGTATCCCTATATGTTCTAGTACCGCTACAAACGGACTTTTTAGTATGTTTGCTGAATTCCACGGAAGAAGTGTAACAACTACAGCGATTGATCCAATAAAAAATACGAGAATACGCCAAATTACACTATTTGTTGCTGTTTTTACTGCTTTTACAGGTTCGGCAGATTCTCCAGCAGCTACTGCAACAATCTCAGATCCCATAAATGAAAATATAACGACAGTGATTCCAAGTAACACCGAACTTATACCGTTTGGCATAAATCCTCCTTGTCCTATTAAATTGGAAGTACCAGGTGCTTCCGTTCCTGGTACAAATCCTAAAATAACAGCTAGTCCAAGACAAAGGAATAAAACAATACTTATCACTTTAATAAAAGAAAACCAATATTCAAACTCTCCAAATGATTTCACTGAAAAAACATTCGTCAACGTTAATAAAACCGTTAATATTAAACTTAATAACCAAAGCGGGATTTCTGGAATCCAGTATTGAATAATACCAGCACCTGCTGTAGCTTCTATTGCAATAACAATTACCCAGAAAAACCAATATAGCCACCCAATTGTATAACCCGCCCATGGACCAATTGCTTCTCGTGCATATGTTGCAAATGAACCACTTGTCGGGTTAATAGCTGCCATTTCTCCTAACATTCTCATAACGAAAATAACTAGAAGTCCTGCTAATGCATATGAAACGATAGAACCTGGCCCTGCTGAATGTACAACCGCACCACTCCCAACAAACAAACCAGCTCCTATTACACCACCAATTGAGATCATTGTAATGTGGCGTATTTTTAGATCTTTCTTAAGATTTTTATCCAACTCTTGTACATCCCCTTCCAAACTTAATTTTGAAATTTACCCCGCATTAACGGGCAGTAAAACCTCCACCTCAAAATTCAGCGGAAGCAAAGAAGTTAGGCGGGAATCTACTGCCCGTAAATGCCCGATTGGTTCAACTAATAATCAGAGGGGGATGCCCCCCACTGATTAAAGTTTCACTTTATGTAAGAGTATTATGCGAAAAATTTTGTCCTATACTTTAAAATGTATCAAAATATTCTGAATTTAACAATCGTAATTCGACCTCCTTCAGAAATTATTTCATTAGGTTTAATAATTTCCCATACACAATTGTTGAGAAAATTATAGTCATCTTACAAAAGAATGAATTTTCAGATATTATTAAATAAACAAGATTATACATCTAGACAACTTTTTGTATAGGAGTGTTGATATGTTAAACAAGTTCAAATTCATTTGTTGTACTTTAGTCATTTTCTTACTGCTACCGCTAGTCCCCTTTCAAGCACAAGCAGCCAACAATTTAGGATCAAAATTACTCGTTGGATACTGGCATAACTTCGATAACGGTACTGGCATAATTAAATTAAAAGACGTTTCACCAAAATGGGATGTAATCAATGTGTCCTTCGGTGAGACTGGTGGTGATCGTTCCACTGTTGAATTTTCTCCTGTGTACGGTACAGATGCAGAATTTAAATCAGATATTTCTTATTTAAAAAGTAAAGGAAAGAAAGTAGTTCTTTCAATAGGTGGACAAAATGGGGTCGTTCTACTTCCTGACAATGCCGCTAAGCAACGTTTTATTAATTCTCTACAATCTCTAATCGATAAATACGGTTTTGATGGAATAGATATTGACCTTGAATCAGGTATTTACTTAAACGGAAATGACACTAATTTCAAAAACCCAACTACTCCTCAAATCGTAAATCTTATTTCAGCTATTCGGACAATCTCAGATCATTATGGTCCAGATTTTCTATTAAGCATGGCTCCTGAAACAGCTTATGTTCAAGGCGGATATAGCGCATATGGAAACATATGGGGTGCATATTTACCGATTATTTACGGAGTGAAAGACAAACTAACATACATTCACGTTCAACACTACAACGCTGGTAGTGGAATTGGAATGGACGGTAATAACTACAATCAAGGTACTGCAGACTACGAAGTCGCTATGGCAGATATGCTCTTACATGGTTTTCCTGTAGGTGGTAATGCAAATAACATTTTCCCAGCTCTTCGTTCGGATCAAGTCATGATTGGACTTCCTGCAGCACCAGCGGCCGCTCCAAGTGGCGGATATATTTCTCCAACTGAAATGAAAAAAGCTTTAGATTATATCATTAAAGGAATTCCTTTCGGAGGTAAGTATAAACTTTCAAATCAGAGTGGCTACCCTGCATTCCGCGGCCTAATGTCTTGGTCTATTAATTGGGATGCAAAAAACAACTTTGAATTCTCTAATAACTATAGAACATATTTTGATGCGACTCCCTTGCAAAAATAATAAAAAAACAACAATCGGTTTTATATGACCGATTGTTGTTTTTTATTTGCGTAAATTACTTTTTCACTTCTACATGATGAAAAGATTTGTTTCCATTTTAATACTTCAATCGACAGTTACATAATATTATGTGTTTAATAAATAAAAAAGAGCACTTTCTTTGAAAACCCTCCTACTACTCTAAAGTAGTCTAGTTACTATTTTGCTTCAATACAAATACTGAAAGTTCAGGTACACTCCAAAATCTAACAGGCATTCGGGTTGTCCCAATACCACGATTTACATATAAATGTAATAGCTTATTCTTCCCTTCTAATTCATACATACCTTCAACATGACTCTCAGCTAATTTTGTAGTAATTAATGGACCTATAAAAGGAATTTGAACTTGTCCTCCATGACTATGTCCTGACATTTGAAAATCAACTGGGTAACGAGCTACTTTGTCTACAACATCCGGCTCATGTACTAAGAGCATATTGAAATCTTGTTGCCTTACTTGTTTTAAAGTCGCGTCTATTTGTGGCTTCCCTAATAAAAAATCATCCAAACCTGATATTGTGATATATTTGCCATTTTCCGCTTTAATTTTCTGCACTTCATTTACTAACACAGAGAAACCAGCTTCCTCCATATACTTTTTATAAAATAAACTACCTCCACCGCCCCTATCATGATTCCCAAACACTGCATATTTCCCTAAGGGCGCATGTATTTTCTGTAAAATACCTTTTGCCTCTTCTCTTTCGGCTTTATATGATTCAAACTTATCTATTAAATCCCCTGTAAAAACTACTATATCTGAATGTAACGCATTCATCTTCTCTACCAAATTTTCTAGTTGTTTCAATGTAAATTCTGGTCCTAAATGCACATCTGAGAATTGTAATATTTTCTTATTATTAAACTCTTTAGGAATTGTAGAAGATTCTATTTCATTCCATGTAACTGTTACGAGCTTTCTCTCTATTTCTGTCGCATAGAAATACAAACTGAGTGAAATCATTACTATACTTATAAAACTAAGTATAAATATCTTGACGATTGATTTTTTTTGTTCTTTTTTTACATGATGCGTATTCATGTTCTCACCTCTAGAAGTACTTTAAAGCCTTATTGTTACATTAGTGTGACAACATAAACAATGTAGTTATATCCAATTTCACCCTACTCACTTTGACAAATTTATACAAAAGTCATAACATGTTTTTATAATAAATAGATTCTTAGAAATGTTCCATCTATTCATTTCATTATTTTATTAAGGAGAGATTATTCATGTCTGTATTTACACCAGAAGAAATTACGGAACTTGCTGCTAATTCCGGAAGTAAAAAGGCTCATTTATCATTTCTACCTATGCTAATTCTCGGCTTTTTTGGTGGTGCTTTCATAGCATTAGGGTATTTACTCGATATCCATGTTATTGGAACAATGCCAAAGTCTTGGGGATCATTTACTAGCTTTCTAGGTGCCGCTGTATTCCCTATCGGTCTTATACTCGTTATTCTTGCAGGCGGTGAACTAGTAACTGGTAACATGATGACAGTTTCTATGGCTTGGATCCAAAAGAAAATTAATTTATTTCATTTCATACGAAATTTAATTATTGTTACGTTTAGCAACTTCATAGGTGCTGTATTCGTGGCTTATTTTTTCGGTCATATCGTCGGATTAACAGAGGGCGCTTTTTTAGCGAAAACAGTTGCTATTGCGCAAGCTAAACTTCAAGACACACCACTACAAGCCTTCATTTCTGCAATCGGATGTAACTGGCTCGTTTGTTTAGCTGTTTGGCTGAGTATGGGAAGCAAAGATTTTATCGGAAAGATTATCGGCATTTGGTTCCCAGTTATGACTTTTGTTGCGATTGGATTTCAACACGTTGTAGCCAATATGTTTGTCATCCCAGCTGCTATTTTTGCTGGTCATTTAACTTGGATTGAATATTTTCCAAACTTCATTTTTGTTTTCTTCGGAAACTTAGTAGGCGGTATGTTATTTGTAGCGTTACCTTATTTCATATCTTATAATAAGAAACAACCTTCAAATAAAGAGCAAACCGAATTAAAGAAACAATCTGTATCCGCTTAAATGAACTGTCTATACAGTAGCTCAAAAAAATATTACAAATTTCATTTTTTTTACGAATATATGTACGTACACTTGTTCTCGAATGTTTTATACGTTATAATAACAACTTAAATAGCATTATTTACATATGAGGTGAAAAACATGAACAAAACAGAATTAATTAAAAACGTAGCACAAAACGCTGAGATTTCTCAAAAAGAAGCTACTGTAGTTGTACAAACTGTAGTAGAATCAATCACTAACACTTTAGCTGCTGGTGAAAAAGTACAACTTATCGGATTCGGTACATTCGAAGTTCGCGAAAGAGCTGCTCGTACAGGCCGTAACCCACAAACTGGTGAAGAAATGCAAATCGCAGCTTCTAAAGTACCTGCTTTCAAAGCTGGTAAAGAACTTAAAGAAGCTGTAAAATAATGAAAAAATAGCCTTCTCGTTTACGAGAGGGCTATTTTTTCATTACATAATTAGTAAAAATCTGACCATTATGCTGTTTCTTTTGTTCCTTTATGCAAATAAAACCATTACTTTCAAAGAAAGGTTTTGCTGTAATACTCGCTTCTGTATATATCTCCTTATGTCCCAAGTTCACTGCTTCTTGTTCTAACTTCTGTAGTATGTATGACGCTATCCTTTTCCCTTGATAATCTTTATGCGTAAATAGACGATCTACGTAATGCTCATCATTATAATCACCAAACCCCACTATTACACCGATATAATCCGCTACATAACTAATATTCTTCTCTAAAGACTGTAACCAGCTTTCTCTATCTAGTCGCTCTGGTGCCCATGCCTGTAGCTGTAATACGTTATAATCTTTTGCATTAATTGTATGAACTGTTTCATAGAACAACTGTAATACTTGTTCTAAATCCTCTTTATGGAATGTTCTAATGACCGTGTCTTTTAACATATATGAACCTCCTTACTAAACTATCATTTAACTTTTCTACTATCTAGTATTCAATATTTCTGCTTTATTATATCTTTTTTCTTTCTATATAAACAAAAAACAATACTTATTTCAAAGTATTGTTTTTTGTTTAAAAGCATATGCAATTACTCTATAGATTTTTATTTTTTTAATTTCACTCTTTGTAGTCGTAATGCATTTAATACAACGGATACAGAACTAAATGCCATCGCAGCTCCAGCAACCCAAGGTGCTAAGAAACCGAACGCTGCAATCGGGATTCCTAACCCATTATAAGCTAGTGCCCAGAATAAATTTTGCTTAATATTTCTTATCGTCATCTTACTCATAAAGATTGCATCCGCGATACTATTTAAATCACCACGGATTAACGTAATATCTGCTGCTTCCATCGCTACATCTGTACCTGTTCCAATTGCCATACCGATATCCGCCGTAGCAAGGGCAGGCGCATCATTTATTCCATCTCCAACCATTGCTACTTTCTTACCTTGCGCTTGCAGTTTTTTCACTTCTTCTGCTTTTCCTTCTGGTAATACTTCTGCAATTACGTGATCAATACCAACTTGTTTAGCGATTGCCTGAGCAGTTTGTGTATTATCTCCTGTAATCATAACAACGTCTAGGCCCATTTTCTTAAGTCTTGCGATTGCTACTTTTGAAGTATCTTTTACAGTATCCGCAACAGCAACTATTCCAGCATACTCCTTATCTATTGCTATTAACATCGCTGTTTTTCCTTCTCGTTCTAGCTCTTCCATCGATTTAGAAACTTCTTTAATATCAATATCGAATTTCTTCATTAATCGACGTGTACCAATTAATAATTGTTTCCCTTCTACAACTGATTCAATACCGAATCCCGGAATCGCTTCAAACGTTTCTGAACTTGGAATATCAATTTTCTTTTCTTTAATTCCTTCTACAATCGCTTCTGCAAGTGGATGTTCAGAATTTTTTTCTGCCGCACCTACTAAGCGTAGTATTTCTTCTTCATGGAATCCATCTGCTACTATTACATCTGTTAACATAGGCTTTCCGTTTGTCACAGTACCTGTTTTATCTAGAATAACTGTATCTAATCGATGCGTTGCTTCTAAATGCTCTCCGCCTTTAAATAAAATACCATACTCAGCTGATCTTCCAGACCCAGCCATAATAGATGTCGGTGTTGCAAGACCTAATGCACATGGACAAGCGATAACAAGTACAGCTATCATTTTTTCAAGTGCCCCACCAAAATCACCAGGTGTAACAAATAACATCCACACTGCAAATGTGATAATAGCAATTACAACTACAACCGGTACGAAAATACCTGAGATTTGATCTGCTACCCTTTGAATAGGAGCTTTTGAACCTTGAGCCTCTTCTACTACTTTAATAATTTGAGCTAATGCAGTATCTCTTCCTACCTTAGTTGCTTTCACTTTTAAAAATCCATTTTTATTCATTGTAGAACCGATTACTCCATCCCTAATTGTTTTATCAACTGGAATGCTTTCACCTGTTAACATCGATTCATCTATTGCTGATTTTCCTTCTACAATTTCTCCATCTACCGGAATTTTTTCACCAGGCTTTACATAAACGATATCACCAGCTACTACTTCTTCGATTAAAATTTTCATTTCTGTTCCATCTCGTACAACTGTAGCTGTCTTTGCTTGTAAACCCATCAACTTTTTAATCGCTTCTGATGAACGTCCCTTTGCTTTTACTTCAAATAATTTACCTAAAATAATTAGTGTAATAAGTACCGCGCTCGTTTCAAAATATAAATCTGTCATATGTTCCGAAGAACCGATAGATTGAATGCTTAAATATACACTATAGAAATAGGCGGCCGACGTTCCAAGTGCCACAAGAACATCCATGTTAGCACTTTTATTACGTAACGCTTTATAAGCCCCAACATAAAACTGTCCACCAATGATAAACTGAACTGGAGTTGCAAGAGCTAGTTGCACCCAAGGGTTCATAAGCATATCAGGTAAATAAATAAACGATGTAAATGAGAAATGACTTACCATTGCCCACAGTAACGGGAATGATAAAATAAACGAAATGATAAATTTCTTTTTTTGTCGCTCAATTTCTTGTAAGCGATGATCAGTTGATTCATCTTGCTCATCTGATTTCACTTCCAATTTATATCCTAATTTCGTGATTGCACTCTTCATTTCATTTACATTAATTTCATCAGGATTAAAATCTACTGTAGCTGATTCCAAAGCGAAATTTACTGTCGCTCCGTTCACACCTTCTAACTTATTTAAACGCTTTTCTACTCTATTCGCACATGCTGCGCATGTCATCCCTGAAACAGTAAACTCAACTTTATCACTTACAATTCCATATCCTAACGATTCAACTTTTTCCTTAAATTGTTGCGGATTTGTTTTTTGGGGATCATACATTATTTTTGTTTTTTCAAGTGCAAAATTTACATTTGCATCATGAACACCTTCTACTTTTTTCAGGCCTTTTTCAATTCTATTCGCACATGCGGCACATGTCATTCCTGATATTTGAAGATTGACCTCTTTCTGTTCATTCATGTCTCTCACCTCTATATACCCTTATGAGGTATAATTATTAGCAAAATAAATCGTACTTCCTATAAAGTACGATTTATTTCCATATCTAAAAATAATTATTGAACATCGTATCCTTGATCTTCAATTACACCAGTGATATCTTTTAACGTTACAACTGATGAGTCGATAGTAACTTCAACAATGCCTTCTGCTAATTGAACCTTCACTTGTTCAACACCGTTTAGCTCTTTCACACTGCTCTCAATAGAATTTACACAATGTCCACAAGACATACCTTCAACTTTTAATGTTAACTGTTCCATTTAAAATCCTCCTCTTGTTTCTTCATTGTTTGTTAATTACAACTACATCTTACCATACCCCCCTAAGGTAATCAATGGTTTTGCATCATGATTTTTCAATTATTTTCTAAAAGTTTATTTTACATACACTTTTTCACATTAATACCCCGAAACATTATATGAAGGTAAACAAAAAACAAGCCAGTTACATACTAGCTTGTTTTTACGCTTTTGAAAAACGTTCAAATACAGTCATTAATTCTTCAATTGCTTCGTCACCATTTCCATCTTTAATAGCACCTGAAACGCAATGACTTGTATGGTTTTTTAATACACCCATTCCTACTTTTTTCATCGCTGCATTAATCGCTGAAATTTGCACTAAAATATCCACACAATAGCGATCATTTTCAATCATATTTTGAATACCGCGGACCTGTCCTTCAATTCTCTTTAATCTATTTATAATTTGTTCTTTTTCTTTTTCTGATCTATGTGTTACCGCTTCATGCTCTTTATGATCCATATTATCACCTTCTTAAAGTTTCTCTTCATCCAATAAAACAATTGCTTTTACGAGTATACCAATTATAGCATTAATTATCTATGTATGATACCCCATATGAGTATATTTCCGCTCTATGCTTATTCTTAACAATTTATTAGCTTCTCAGTCTCAATTTTCATGATACCCTTCCTTTTTCAAAAAAACATTACATTCTCCATCAGAACTTAATAAAGTAAAATGTTTAATCACTTTTGTGCTATGTTCTTCAACTACAGCCTCCATTAATGTACATTCCCTAACAATTTCTCGTTACAAATATAAAAGGGCTACCTTAGTAGCCCTTAATAAAATAATTAATTCTCATCAGTTATAAAGTGAAACTTTAATCAGCCCTCACCAATCGGGCTTTTACGGGCAGTTGATCTCCCACCTAACTTCTTTGCTCCAGACGAATTTTGAGGTGTGAGTCTTACTGCCCGGCGAATAGCGGGATAAAATACGTAGTTGTAAAGAGTACAATTGCTTAGTTTTCAAAGTTATTCTTTTACAGGAATAACTGCACCGTTATATTCCTTATTAATAAAATCTTCAATTTCTTTCGAATGCAATACTTCTACAAGTGCTTTAATTTCTTTCTTATCTTTGTCACCTTTACGAACTGCAACTACGTTTACATATGGAGAATCCTTACCTTCAAGCGCAATTGCATCTTTTCTTGGATTTAATTTTGCATCAATTGCATAGTTAGCATTAATTAAAATAGCATCACCTTCTTTATTTTTATACATTTGTGTTAATAGACCAGGCTCGATGTCTGTTTTGAATTTCAAATTTTTCGGATTATCTGCAATATCTTTTACAGTTGCTTTTACAGGATCTATACCATCTTTAATTTTTAAAATGCCTTCTTTTTGTAAAATCGCTAAACCACGTCCATGATCAGTAATTGCATTACTCATAATAATTGTTGCACCATCTGGAAGCTCTTTTAGATTTTTATATTTTTGAGAATATAAACCGATTGGTTCAATGTGTATTTTTCCAGCTACTTCAAAATCATATTTTTTGTCTTTCATTTCTTTCTCTAAGTACGGGATACCTTGGAAATAGTTTGCATCTAATTCTTTATTTGCCAATGATTTATTTGGTAATACGTAGTCTTGGAATTTTTTAATTTCTAATTCTACACCTTTTTTCTCAAGTAATGGTTTTGCTTTTTCCAAAATAACTGCATGAGGTACATTAGAAGCACCAACAACAAGCTTATCTTCACTTTTTCCTCCACAAGCAGTTAAACCAAAAATTGCCGTTGTAATAAGTCCTGATAGTAATAGTTTTTTCATGTTGTAAACACCCTTCTTCTATGTAATTTATTAATTCACGCTGTAACAAATCAATAATCCATTTTATTAGAACAACACTAGGACATGCACAAATTGGTTCATTGATTTTCACATCGTTATTCCTCCTTCACACGGACTGTATAAAGTGAAACATTAATCAGTGGGGGTTTTCTTCATCCCCCACTGATTATTAGTTGAACCAATCGGACTTTTATGGGCAGTAAGACCCCCACCTAACTTCTTTGCTTTCGCTGCATTTTGAGGTGGGGGTCTTACTGCCCATTAAAGCGGGATAAATCGCTCTATTTTCCCTCAGAATAATCTTCACTCACATTTGAACAACAAAAAACCTTTCTACCCTTAGAATGAGCAGAAAGGTTTGTATGCATATATCGATACTATCCCTTTCTCTCATCTCTCAAAGCATTTGCTTTGCAGGAATTAGCACCATTTCAATATAAAAATTGATGGTTGCTGGGTTTCATAGGGCACAGTCCCTCCACCTCTCTGGATAAGAGAAATCAGATTTAATTTTCATCTGATTCGAAATCTATTAAATTATCTATATTTTATGAATTGAATTTTATCAACATAAACTCGTTATGTCAATAATTGTTTATGAAAAAACTTCAATCACAAATATAAAAGTCTCAATTCACACGTATAAATTGAGACTTCTTTCTTTCTATATATAGTTATTGCTGATCACATACTTTTGTATCATTCACTACTGAAGTTCCTTCAACGGTTACCGTATGAAAACAGTCATTTACACGAACTGTCACAACATTATCTTGCCGATCAATAACGTGATATTCATTAAAATTTTTATTCAGAGCACTGCGAATTTGTTCTCCTTCATAAATTGGAATGCCATGTGATAAAACCCAAATCAGCCCAGCGATAGCAAGAATAGTTTTCATACGATATACCTCCTTGAGAATATAGTGAACTTTTAATCCGTTCTTTTTAGCTCCACTAATCATAAATGGAATGAACTAAGCCTTTTTGGAAATAAGTTCATTTCGTCTATTTTATGTTTATGCTAATTGTGACCGAATTGTGACAACTTTTTGTCTCTTTAGACGAAAAGTTGAAACAAAACGTTCAAAAAGGACAATTCTACTTGAACAAACGAAAGGCTATGGAGAATTTCCCCATAGCCTTTCGTTTGCATTTTATTAGACAATCATTCCAAATTATACGTGACTAATAAATCTTAACCCTTTACTTAAAGAAGTCGGCACAACAGATACGTGATTCTCTCCTTCAGCTTCATAAAACGCAAATCTAAACTGATCATGTTTTACTTGGAAAAGGCGCTCTGATAATTCGTTTGCCCCTACAACCATATGCTCTCGTTCTAGTGACCCAACTGTAAGGAACACTCCCGTTTCAAAGTCGGCACTGTTTAATTCATTTATAAGATTCTCTTCTTTTTCAAGAACAGATTGGTTATTCCACCAAATAGATGGACTACTAATAAAATAATTTTGAAAAGCATTTACGTTTGTGAATAGTATATGTAAAGCAAATAAACCACCTAGTGAATGCCCAAATAATGTTTGTTTTCTTTTATCAATCTCATAATTCGTTTCAATCTGCGGCTTTAATTCTTCTTCAATAAAAGTAAAGAAATTATGTGCTCCTCCTGTTTTAGGCCACGGTTTACCGTCTGGTTTTAAAGGCGAATCTTTTGAAATTACGCTAGGCGTAAAATCATAGCACCTTTCTTCACCTGAAAATGCCCCTTCAATTGGATATCCAATACCTACTATAATGGCTGGTGAAACACCTGTTTTTTCTGCTCTAACTGATTGTATTTTAACCGCTTCATGGAATGTTTGAAAAAAGGCATTGCCATCTAATACGTATATAACAGGATAGCCTGACTCTGGTGCTGGCTGCCTCGGCTTTGAAATATGAATTTGATATTCCTTACCTTCTATTTTCGAATACATTTTCCACTGTTCCGTATTAGATGTTATAATCTGCTGTTTTTCAATCGTAGTATTCATCTTATATCTCCCCTCCTTTTTAACTCGTTACATATATTTCAACTTTCTCTTCTTGAAGTGCAACGCTATCGTATCCAAAACAAACAGGAGACCCATTATACGGATCAATCATGACACGCGCATCAATATGAAATACTTCTTTTAACACTTCATTTGTAATGATTTCTTCTGGGATACCAGTTGTAACGATTTCCCCTTCCTTCATTGCAATAATCTCATCTGAAAACCTTGCTGCATGGTTAATATCGTGTAGTACCATTACGACCGTACAATTATGTTCTTTATTTAATCTCTCCACAATTTGTAATACATCTAATTGATGAGACATATCCAGATATGTCGTTGGTTCATCTAGTAGTAACACTTCTGTCTCTTGTGCTAAAGCCATCGCTAGCCATACCTTTTGCCTTTGACCGCCAGATAGATTTGCTATTTGTCTCGTTCGAAATTCAGATGTTTTCGTTATATCTAAGGCCCAATCAATCATCTCTTTATCTTTTGAAGTTAACTTATTTACGTTATTTCGATGTGGATAGCGTCCATAAGAAATTAATTCTTCTACTTTCAGCTCTCCTGGCGCAATTGGAGTTTGCGGAAGTAAAGCTAACTGCTTCGCAATTTCTTTCGTTGGAATTGTATTTAAATCCTGTCCTTGTAGATAGACTTTACCGCTCTTTTGCTTTAAAATTCTTCCCATTGTTTTTAACAGTGTGGATTTACCGCACCCGTTTGGTCCTATAATTGTCGTTACTTTTCCTTCTTGTATTTCCACATTTAAATTGCGAAACACTGTAAGCTTTTCATAATTCGTTTCTAAATTTTTTGCACTTAAAATACTCACTTTTATTCCTCCTCTTACGCTTTCGCCTTATAAAGTAAATATAAGAAATACGGTACACCGACAATAGAAATAACGATTCCAACTGGTAACTCTACAGGTGTGAAGACTGTTTTTGCAATAAAGTCTGAAGCAATTACAAGGAACATTCCGATTACTCCGCACGTAGGAATGATATGCTTATGCTGAATACCGACAAGTCTTTTCGCTATATGCGGTGCCATTAGTCCAATGAAACCAATACTTCCTGAAACTGCAACACATGCACTAACAAGTCCGATACTACTTAGTAGTAAAATAGATTTCTCTCTTTCTACTGAAACACCTAAACTTGTAATACTCGTTTCTTCCAATTGAAATAAATCTAATAAGTAAGCTTTCTTTTGTATAAGCGGAATTAATATGATAAGCCACGGTAACATTGCGATAATATACTTCCAGTTTGCATTATATATACTTCCCGACACCCAAACTGCAGCCATCTCAAAATCAGTTGACTTCATTTTGAGTGATAGGTACATAGAAAATGCTCCAAATCCTGATCCAATTGCAATCCCTGTTAATAAAAGACGCTGCGAATCTAATTTACCGTTTTTCCAAGAAAACAGATAAATGATGATAGCTGCACCTAATCCACCGACTAAACCAAACATCGGCATCATCATAATAGAAACCCAGTCGGTGCTCTTTAATTGTCCTTGAAAGAAAAACATAAAGATGACGATTGCTGTCCCTGCTCCGGCATTTACTCCTAAAATACCTGGGTCTGCCAGTCCGTTTCTCGTAATCCCTTGAATTACAGCACCTGCAACGCCTAGACCTAATCCTACTAATCCAGCGATTACAATGCGCGGAAGACGAAACTCAAAAATAACTAAATCATGGTCTGGTACTGGATCTATTCTAAGGAGTGTTTTACATACATCTGTAATCGTAATGTCAAACGTTCCATTTGTTAAACTAATATAAATAGCACAGAGTATTAAAAATATAATAATCCCCATCGTCATTCCAAAACGTTGGCTTGAACTTTTAAGCATGCCTCTCTCCTCCTCTTGTACGGATTAAATAAAGGAAGAAAGGAATTCCAATTAAGGAAGTAACGACCCCAATTGGTGTTTCAAATGGATAGTTTACAAATCTACTTAAAACATCACATAACGCTAAGAAAACGCCACCAATAACGCCTGCACACGGCAAAATCCACTTATAATCTACCCCAATTATAAAACGAGTAATATGCGGAATAATTAAACCTACAAAACCAACTTTCCCTACTAAAGCAACTGCCGTTCCTGTTAAGAAAATAACTGATAAAATAGCCATCGCTTTAACTAGTTTTGTACGCTGTCCTAAATTAATAGACACTTCTTCTCCTAAAGAAAGAATGGTAATAGATTTTGATATTAACAACGCTAAGATTATTCCAATTATCCCAAACGGTATCGTAATTTTAATAATATTAGGGTCTACTTGGTCTAATTTTGCATTAAACCAAAAACTAACATTTTGAGAAATTTGGAAGTATGAAGCCATTGCAGCAGACACACTGCTTAAAAATGTTCCAATAACTGTCCCAATAATCGCTAACCGAACTGGCGATAAACCATTTTGAAGGAGTGAACCAAAACCAAACACGATACCTGCTCCTAGTGCAGAACCAATCATTGAACATACAACCATACCAATTGATGACATTCCCGGAAGAAAAATCATACAAAGTGTAATAACAAAGGCTGCCCCATCCGTCACACCCATAATAGAAGGGGATGCAAGATAGTTTCTTGTCATCCCCTGCATAAGTGCTCCTGATATGGCTAGAAATGCTCCGACTAGAAGAGCTGCAACTACCCTTGGTAAACGTGAAGTAATAATAATATTATGATTTACATCACTTGAATCAAAATGAAATAATGCGTTCCACACTGTTTCAGCATCAATACTTTTGGCCCCATACAAAATCGAAAGTATAACTATAAATAAGATGAGTATGGGTGCTATACATAATATAGTCACTGGTACTGCATTTGTTTTCTGCATATCATTCAACGCACCTTACTTATTGTATTATTTAGATAAATTTTTCACTGCTTCTTTTAAGAATGCTGTTTTACTCCAAGCTGTACCACCTTGTGCCATTGGGTCTACAACGTTTACAAATACTTTCTTTTCTTTCGCAGCATTCATACTTTGCCAAATTGGATTACTTTCAATTTCTTCTAGCACTTTCGGGTTTTTATTTTCAGTTGTCTCATATTGTAAGAAAATATAATCCGGGTTAAGTTCAGCAAGTTTTTCAAATGAAATTTTCTCTTGTGCTTTTACAGTTTTAAGTTGTTCTGGAGCAGTTAATCCAAGATCTTTATAAATTACAGGATTGAAGTATACCCCTTCTGGATATAGAAATAATTCGTTTGCTCTTAGTCTAATAACAAGAACTTTTTTGTCTTTTAACTTATCTCCTAGTTTTGCTTTTGCTTTTTCAGCATCTGTATTGTAATCTTTAATAATTTTTTCTGCTTTATCTTTTTTACCAGTTAATTCTCCCATTAACTTTAAGTTATCTTCCCAATTTGTTGAAACGTGTGATACCGGGAATGTAGGAGCTACTTTCGTAAACTTTTCAGCTGTTTCTGCTGGGAATTTCGTACTTGATGTAATAACATCTGGTTTTAATTGAAGTAATGTTTCGAAATTCGGTTGCATTTTCTCACCAACAGATTTCGCACCCTCTAAATCTTTCTCAAGATACTTCGGTAATTTACCACCAACAGTAATAGCACCGACTGGCTTAATACCAAGTACTGCTGCATCTTCCATTGACTCTAAACTAGCTGTTGCAATTTTATCTACTTTTGCTGGCACTGTATATTCTTTACCTAAATATGTAATTTTTCTTTTTTCGTCTTTTTTCGTTTCCGTAGCTTTTGTCTGTTGCTTTTGCTCTCCTGAAGTCTTATCCGTACTATTACATGCCGCTAGCCCTACACTTAAAACTGTAACCATCCCTAATGTAAATAACTTCTTGTTCATCTTCATATATCTCCTCTCGAATTTTTAATAAAATTTAACTATATAAAACTTGTCTTACATATATATTTCATTAGATTAATAATCCTATCCAGAACTCATTCTCGTTCACTTCCCCTAAACTATAATTCTTTTACACCTCATCCATTGATAATCTTTTTCAATGATAATGATTATCGTTACTAAGTATATATTTAATACGCAATTATTTCAAGAAAGATTTGAAAAGTTTTAACAAACTGAATAAAAAAGAAGTATCCACCTAATCTTAGGAAGATACTTCTTTTTTAGAAATTGATATGTAATTCAACTGGGCAATGGTCTGATCCCATCACTTCACTATTAATTTTCGCCTCTTTTATTTTGTCTTTCATTCTTTCAGAAACAACAAAATAATCTAAACGCCAACCAATATTTTTTGCTCTTGCGCCCATACGATACGACCACCACGAATATGCACCTTCCTGATTAGGATAAAGATAACGATATGTATCAATAAAGCCTTCTTCTAAAATACATGTAAATTTCTCTCGTTCCTCATCAGAGAATCCAGCGTTTTTACGATTACTTTTTGGATTTTTTAAATCAATTTCTTTATGAGCAACGTTTAAATCTCCGCAAAAAACAACGGGCTTTTTTTCATCTAATTGCTTAATATAAGCTCTGAAATCATCTTCCCATTTCATTCTGTAATCTAAACGCTCTAATCCTCGTTTTGAATTTGGTGTATATACCGTAATCATGTAAAAATCTTCGAACTCTAAAGTAATAACTCGTCCTTCTTGATCATGCTCTTCAATGCCTAAACCGTATGTAACAGAAAGCGGTTCTTTTTTCGTTAAAATAGCCGTTCCTGAATAGCCTTTTTTCACAGCATAATTCCAGTATGTATAATATCCCTCTAGATTTAAATCAATTTGCCCATCTTGTAATTTAATCTCTTGTAAACAAAATATATCAGCATTGGATTCCTCAAGATATTCTAAAAATCCACCTTTTGCGATAACTGCTCGCAAACCATTTACATTCCACGAAATGAACTTCACTTATAGTCCTCCTCTTAATGTTTATTTCCAAATTTCATGCTATCACAAAATAGAAAAACAAGCATACTTTCACCTTTGTAATCTTGCTCTTACATTTGTGAATACATACATACGTACTTTATTCAGGTTATACTAATTTCAGAGGTGATGTTCTTTGCACAATGAAGAAGTTATGTTAACAAATGAGCATTGGCAAGCAATTATTCATAATGATTCTTCCTATGATAGCAAATTCTTTTATGCTGTGAAATCAACCGGAATCTTTTGCAGGCCGTCATGCAAATCAAGAATACCAAATAGAAACAATGTACGAATTTTTCATCATGCAGAACAAGCATTAAGCGAAAACTTTCGCCCGTGCAAACGTTGCAAGCCAAACGGAATCACTTTACCTAATGAAGAGTGGGTAGAACAAATTAAAGAGTATATCGAAAAACACTTTGATAAATCATTAACTCTCGACATACTTGCTGAAATGTGCCATGGTAGCCCATTTCATTTACAACGTACTTTCAAAAAAATGACAGGAATAAGCCCAATAGAATATATACAACAATTCCGGATTGTTAAAGCGGCAGAACACCTTTTACACACAAATCAATCCATTAAAGAAATTAGTACTGCTGTCGGGCTAGAAAACCCCGAGTATTTTTCTACTTTATTTAAAAAGAAAACCGGATTTACACCTACTGAATATCGAAAAAAGAACGAAATGAAAGAGGGGCACAATAATGAATTCCTACAAAAATAAATTTATATATTGGATGCTACTTACACATAAAAATTGGCAGTTTCATATTGCTGCAACTGAAAATGGATTATGTTTCATTGGATCACAAGATGAAAACTTTGAAGAACTACACATATGGGCTAGAAAAAAATTGCCACAACATACATTGGCCTGTAATCCAGATTATCTACAATCATATGAGAAAGAAGTTACCGAGTATTTAGAAAATAAACGAGAAACTTTTACATTTCCTATCGTTGCTTACGGAACTGATTTTCAATTATCTGTTTGGAATACGGTACGTGAAATTCCTTATGGGAAGACATATTCTTATTCAGAAATTGCCGAAAGAATACAAAAACCTACTGCTGTACGTGCTGTTGCTACTGCTATTGCAGCTAACCCTCTTCTCATTACAATTCCTTGCCACCGTGTTATTGGAAAGAATGGTAAACTAACTGGTTTTAGAGGTGGATTAGAAATGAAGAAAGAATTGCTTACATTAGAAAAATTACAGGTGGAATTCATATGACAGCCGAATATAGTAACATATTAACTTTAACAGTTCCAACAGAATTTAGTTTTCAAGAAAATTTACGCTATCTATCCCGTTCTAGCAATGAATGTATGTTCCACATTGAAGATAACAAAATTTATAAAGTTATCTCTGTTCACGATGTAAAGCCTTTAGTCGAAATTAGTATGAATGCGAATGATACTATTCAAATACGTTTTTTAGGAGAAGCCTATATCTCTGCAAAACCGATACGCGATGCTGTAGCTAACTATGTAACTGAATGGTTTGATTTAACTACTGATTTAGCTCCCTTTTATACATTAGCTAAACATGATGTACTCCTTCAAAGACCAATTGAACAATATTATGGCCTTCGTACTTTAGGTATTCCAGACTTATTTGAGGCACTTTCCTGGGGAATTATCGGGCAACAAATTAACCTCACATATGCTTATACACTAAAAAGAAGATTAGTCGAGACATTTGGAAGTTATGTAGAATGGAACGATAGAAAGCATTGGATATTCCCATCACCTGAAACAATTGCCAATTTACATGTAGAGGATCTCAAAAATTTAAAAATGACGACTAGAAAATGTGAATATTTAATCGGTATTGCAAAGCTTATTACTGAAGGAAAATTATCAAAAGAATCTTTACTGCAAATACAAGACGTGAAACAAGCTGAAAAGCAATTAACTGCTATACATGGTATAGGACCGTGGACCGCCAACTATGTTTTAATGCGCTGTTTACGATTTCCTTCCGCTTTTCCAATTGACGATGTTGGCTTGCACAATGCAATTAAATATATAACAGGTTCTGAAAGTAAACCGACTAAACAGGAAATAAAAGATTTTGCGGCAAATTGGATGAACTGGGAATCTTACGCGACTTTTTATTTGTGGCGAGTATTATACTAAAAAACCAAGTAGCGCATTTGCACTACTTGGTTCCGTTTTAAGCTTGTTCTTCGAATCGTCTTGCAATTTCTATAATAACTTGCACAGCTTTTTCCATAACATCTACAGAAACATACTCAAACTTCCCATGATAGTTTTCACCACCTGTGAAAATATTCGGCGTTGGTAACCCCATATACGATAATTGTGATCCATCCGTTCCACCACGGATTGGATGAATATTTGGTTCGATATTTAAACTTTTCATTGCTTCATATGCAATATCAACAATTTCTCTCACTGGTTCAATTTTTTCAAGCATGTTATAGTACTGATCATTCATTTCTAAAACGACTGCATCTTGTCCATACTTCTCTTGCATTTGCTTCACAATCGTTTCAACGTTATGTTTACGCGTTTCAAAATTTTCACGCTCAAAATCTCTAATAATATAATACGCTTTACTTTGCTCAACATCACCATATAAAGAAAGTAAATGATAGAATCCTTCATAACCCTCTGTATATTCCGGCGCCTCTTCCACCGGTAAATAGCTATTAAACTCCATAGCAAGTTTAGTTGCATTACGCATTTTATTTTTCGCTGTTCCAGGATGTGTATTCGTTCCGTTAAACGTTAATTTAGCGCCTGCAGCATTAAAGCTTTCATACTCTAAACCACCTAATGGACCGCCATCCATCGTATAAGCAAATGATGCACCAAACGCTTCTACATCAAAATGCGCTGGTCCACGGCCAATTTCTTCATCCGGCGTAAATGCAACTCTAATTTTCCCGTGTTTAATTTGCGGATTATGTATTAAATAGTTCATTGCAACCATAATTTCTGTAAGACCCGCTTTATCATCTGCTCCAAGAAGTGTCGTACCATCAGTTGTAATAATGGTATGCCCTTTATATGATGGTAACTCTGGGAACTGTTCTGGTGTTAACACAACATTTAGCTCTTCATTTAACGTAATTGCATTTCCATCAAAGTTTTCATGGATTTGTGGTTTTACGTTTTTCCCTGTAAAATCTGTTGCTGTATCTAAATGTGCTAAAAAGCCGATTACTGGAACATCCTTATCCGTATTAGCAGGAAGTGTTGCCATTACATACCCGTTATCATCCATCGTCACTTCTGTTAACCCAATTTCTTTTAACTCTTCAACTAGTAACTTCCCAAACTCAATTTGTCCTGGTGTTGTTGGCACTGTATGACTATCTTCATTTGATTGCGTATCAATCTTTACATACCTCGTAAATCTTTCAATAAGTTCTTGTTTCAAATTCATTCACTCCCTTTTATATTTCTTTCTCTATTATAATCCTTAAGACGAAATATTTTAACTTTTTCGGTTATGAGAATATATATTCCATCTTACATTTTCACAAACAATAAAAATTCATAATATTTGCTCACCGTGGCCCAAACAAGTAACATACATAATTATAATGTGAAACTTTAATCAGTGGGGTCCATCCCCCATTGATTATCATCCTTCACCAATCAGGCTGCCCGATAATGCGGGATAAACTATAGGAGGTATTAAAAATGAGGCTAACTCTCTTTCGCTATTTTCTTTTTTTCTTAGGCTTAATTTTCTTTGGCCTTGGAAATGCTCTTGCAGTCAAAGTTAAATTTCTCGGTTTACATCCTTGGGAAGTTTTAAATATGGCTCTCTACCAAAAGTTTGGATGGACAATTGGTACGTGGAGTGTCATATGCGGATTATGTCTCGTTCTCATTTCTTTACTAGTAGATCGAAAATATATAAATGTGGGGACATTTTTAAATGCACTACTTATCGGTCCCATTATGGACTTTTTCTTACAATCAAATATTCTTCCAAACGCTAGTAATTATTTATGGATAAACTTACTCATTTTATTTGCTGGCATTGCAATTACAGGTATTGGTGGAGGCATGTACGTTGCGGCTGGGATTGGTGCTGGACCTCGCGATGGATTCATGCTTACTATTTCCGACAAAACAAGACTATCTATTAGCCGTGCACGAATCATTGTAGAATGCATTGTACTAGTTATTGGATTTATGCTCGGTGGCCCTGTTTTCATCGTAACTTTTCTGTACACCTTTATTCAAAGTCCAATCTTTCAACAATCATTTAAGATTTTTCAAACACTCTTACATACTTTACAAAACAAAAACAAAGAGCAAATTAATGAAAATTTATAAAACACAATTTAATACAAATGAATTCACCCTATTTACGATTCTCACCGCAAATAGGGTGTTTCTTTTTCATCTCACAATTTAAGAAGATATACTACTCATTCACAATAAAAGTATATACATCGTTATAAATACAACCATTTACCCTAATAACATACTTCCCAGGTTTACTAAAACGAATTGTGTATTTATTTAGCTGAATTGCTTCTTTATCTCCAGAAAGAACATCAATGCTTCTGCCACTTAATACATATAATTCATTTAGATTCATCGATACATCAATTGTATTGAAATTCTCCTCTTTCACTTGCCGTGTTTCCGCAGCGCTTACACTTGGTTCTAAAAACAGTAGTCCACTTAATCCAATCGTACCTGCTAAGGCTACTCCCGCAAACTTTTTAATCTTTTTCATTACAATGACCTCCTTATAGATTTTGCGTAAAGGTAATGTCCCCCTTACACCACAAAGCCTATATGTAATGAAATGAAAAGTAAACGAGGACCGTAAGACAAAATTCTACATCTTTTTCTCCAATTGAATAGAAATCCAACGTTTGGAGTTTTGTCATATTTAAAATAGTTTCCCTAAGCCAACTTCCAATTATATTATTCAGAAACTGAATAATTACTTATTGATTTAACATTCTAAAAATAGTTGATAAAAATACTTTCTATTTAAATAAGAAGATTTTACTATAAAATTAACTTTTTTAAAAAATACATGCAACCAATTTTATTCCACTTTCCATACTCTCTCTACATTCATTAATTGCTCATCTTTAAACTCCAACTTATATATGTCGGGCTTCGATGTATGTATTAAAAACTCAAATCCATATTGATTATCAAAGTAATTCATCATTAAAGTCATTACAAGCCTATGTGTGCCAATTACAATTTTTTGCTCTTGAAAATCCATTAATATTTCTTTTAACACTTTCACTACTCTTCTTTGGCAATCCGCATATGACTCTCCTTCCGTTCGTGCAAAGTCCGGATTAGAGAACATCTTCTTTACAAGTGGATACACTTCTTTATCTGATATAACCTGATCTCCACTGGAAAACATACACTCTTTAAGATTTTCATATATTACTATTTCTTTTTCATAGAAATTGGCCGTTTTTTCTATCGTTAATACAGCTCTCTTATACGGAACTTGAAATGAAAGTATCGATTCCTTCTGTTTTTAATATGTCTGTTACTCTATGAGCGTCTAAACTTCCCTTTTCAGTTAGACCACGTGTTCTTTCACCCTCTTCTAATTTTGGTGATTCACCGTGCCTAACCATATAAATATATGTATTCATACTTCCTCCTTGAAAATATTCATTCGTTTTTTATATACTTTGTTGATTTATTCGTCTAATCCACTCGCCTACTAAACTCTCGAATACTTCAGGCTGTTCAATCTGCAAATTATGGCCCGCCATATCTAACACCGCTAATGTCGCTCTTGGGTAACCATCAATAATTTCTATAATATCTTGATAACCTACCGATATATCTTGTCTTCCAGCTAGTAAAAGAACGGGTTTCTCATATTTCAAATGATGAAAATTCATAGTAAGAGAGTAATTCTTTTGCAACCTTTCAATAAATTCATAATTAGCAATATCTAGTCCCGGCTTAATCTCCTCTTTAAATCTCGTATATGTATATTCATTCGCGACTACTGCTAACTCGCAAAACTCTTCTCTATCAGTGGAAGTTAGTGTATTTAAAAACTCCTTATCTTGTACAATTATCTGTTTATTAGGGATAATCCTTTTTTCTTGCTCCGCTACAACAACAGGGCATACTAATAGTAATCCATTAACTCTTTCAAACAGCTTTATGAGTATACCTCTAGCTAAATATCCCCCATAAGATTCTCCTACTAATAAAAAGTTTTTCTTTGGAATGATTTCTTCAATACATGCAATTAACAGTTCTAACATATGATCTGAACTATTTATCCAATCTGGAGCATTCGATTTCCCCATGCCAGGTAAATCAATATATATTCTTTGGTAACCTTTATATTTTTCGAATACTGACTCCATGCATCTCTGCATTAACCTATGATCAGGTGCACAGCCATGTATAATAATGACTGGTTTTCCTTCGCCAATGATTTCATAATATATTTTTGCATCCTTAATCCGGCATATCATAAAAAAGTCCCCCTAGTGTTCTATTCATCTTTACAGACATCCCTCTCAAACCAATAGGAATACACGTTCTCATTTTATAACTTTTCAGAACATAATTTCAAATTTTATTTTTCAGATTTCAAACAAAAAAGCCTTCCATGAGTGTATCCCCTCAAAAGAAAGCTCTTTTACGTATTTCCTCCTACTTGAACTTCAAGCATCATTACACATTATTCTTCTAGTTTCATCAACACAATTCTCCAACCATCTGGATCCTCTATCGTTATCCCCTTGTCTTTCCAGTATGGATTTTCAGGTTCGACCTCGTCATAACCCAATGCATGTAGCCTTTTACTCACCTTTTTCATTTCACCATCCTCACGCATATAAAATACAAGTAAATTATCCTTTGTCGGAGCTGGACATGGGCTCCCATCTATATGTCTTGTAAATTCTAAATGATACTCTTCATCTGGGAGTCCAAACATGACCCCATCATAGCCTTCATGATTGTAGAATTCACCTATACGTTTTAAGCCTAATCCTTTTTCATAGAATTCTATAACCTTTTCAAATTGATCAGTTGGACGCGCTATTCGAAACCTTACCCAGTTCTTCATGCTCTTCCTCCCATACTAAAATTTTATACATGCTTACGTATTATTGTATATACGCAACATCTTTTTGAAATCCCTCATTAGTATGAGAATAAATACATACAAAAGTTTAGTTCATACTTTATAACATTGAATATATTATCTTCATGCAATTATACATATTCACTTGTGAACTATTAAAAAACCTATAGAATGCAAAGGATGACTATATATACAATTCCCATTTAAAATCTTAATGAAGTACATATTATTAAAAAACAATACTTTTTTAATTTTAAGAAGTATTACACTTTTCAAGACCTTCCGTATAAACATGATTTTTATAAGGAAATCTGATACAATTCTTAAATAATATTATTATGTATAGATATTACGAATAAAGTGCATAATTAAAGAAGGTGATTTTATTGAAATTAAATAAAAATTTACAACTATATATATTAATTGGAATATTAATATGCTATTCAATCTATTTTATATTTTTTTATCTGTTCCCTACTCATTTTTCAAATTCGGATGTACGCTTCGCTTCACTTATCGTTGAAGCCATTACATTTGTATCACTCATTTACTCTATATATTCTAAAAAAGTTAGTTCAAATCCGTTTTGGATATGTATCACAATAGCAATTGGTAGCTTTTTATTAGGGAAAATAGTATACACATATGAGGATAGTTTCTTCGAAATTCCAATACATCGATTTACTATTTCTGATGTATTTTACATGTTTTTTCTACTCTTCTGTCTTATCGCTTTCTGCTATAAAATCTTAAAAGAATGCGATAAATGGGAAAAAGCGTTCTTTATTTGTGATATATGCATAGTACTTACTTCTATATTCACATTGGAGTGGTATTTATTTAATCAACCAAATTTAAATATATTCTCTCTTTCACTAGGAGATGTTTTCCTTTCATTTCTATATCCAATTGCAGATTTATTATTTCTTCTGTTAGGTGTTAGTCTTTTTTTCCGTCCAACAATTTTTAATTCCAAACGAAAAATCTACATCTTTATTTTTGTATTGATAAGTTCTGCAACTTTTAACTATATTTATTTTTACCTAAATAACCATTCATCAACTGAAACGATAACATTATTACGTCTTTTATATAGAATACCTATATTACTTATTGCAATAGCTGGGTCTATTTCAGAAAATCATAATAGCCATAAAAATTATTTTATTGTTAACCCTATAATAGGAAAAAAGGCTTTAGTTGTATTCCCCTATCTTGCTGTTGCGATACTAATTGGGTTTACATTAAAAGAACAAACAGCATCTTCAACTCTCATTACAGGAAATTGTATTACTTTTATTTTCATACTCATTCGTCATTCTATTGTACGTATGCAAAACAATTCCCTAACAAAACGTTTACAGGCATTTAATGCTCAACTAGAAGAAAAAGTGACTTTACGAACTTCTGATTTAGTTTATAAATCAGAGGCTCTATCTCAAAAACAACAAAAATTCAAATCACTATATGAATATCATCCTGACCCTATTTTTACAATTGATTTAAATGGAATCTTCTTAAATGTAAATAAAGCTGGAAGTATGTTACTGGGAGCACCAACGAATGAGTTACTCGGTGAAACTTGTTTTTCGATTATTTTAGAAGAAGATAAACATAAACTAGTATCTGCATTAGAAAAAGTGAAACAACAAGAATCGACATCCTTACAACTTAGTTCTCAATATAAAGATGGCTTTACTTATTTTTTATACGTTACCATCGTCCCTATTATGATAGACGGACAAATTTCAGGAAGCTATATTATGGTGAAAGATATTACTGCACTAAAAAAGCAGCAAGAAGAAATCAAATATTTAGCATTCCATGATACTGTAACGAAAATTGGGAACCGTGCCTTTTTCCATAAGAAATTAAAAAGGGTTATCAAAAATGCGAAAACAACAGACAGTGAGTTCGCATTATTATACTTAGATTTAGATCGATTTAAAGCGATTAACGATACACTTGGACATTCGTCAGGAGATTACATATTAGAAGAAGTAGCAAAGCGATTCCAATCCTGTCTTCCATCACATACTCATCTGTCAAGAATCGGTGGAGATGAGTTTACTATCTTAATTGAAAATTATACTGACGAAGATTCCTTATTCGAGTTATGTAACAAATTATTTGAAAGCATAGAAAAACCGTTTGTCATACATGAGCATACATTAATTTTATCACTTAGTATCGGCATCGCTATTTATCCACATTCCGGAATCGATACCGCTACACTTCTAAAAAACGCTAATGTTGCCATGTATGATGCGAAAGCAAAAGAACTTAACTCTGTCTCTATTTATGATGATGTTATCGCTAAGAAAATTGAAAGACGATTACGATTAGAAAAAGATTTATCAAATGCAATACAAAATGAAGAATTGTTCCTATTGTATCAACCTCAAGTTGATAGTGAATCTAATAAAATTATCGGTGCAGAAGCTCTAATCAGGTGGAATCATCCTGAATTAGGCGTTATTTCTCCATACGAGTTTATTCCGATTGCAGAAGAAACACTACAAATTATTCCAATAGGAAAATGGACATTGCAGCAAGCCTGTGAGCAAATGAAACGTTGGCACACACTCGGATATTCACATTTAAAAATAGGTGTAAATTTATCCGCTAAAGAATTTGAACAAGAGGATTTTGTAAAGTCTATTTTTTCTACTTTAGCAAATACAGGTTTACCAGCAAGTTCTCTCGATCTTGAGTTAACAGAGCGAATTGCGATGATGGATGAGCGAGAAACATTGATAAAATTGCGTACACTAAAAAGTTTAGGGATTCACATTTCAATCGACGACTTTGGTACAGGCTATTCTTCACTAGCTTACTTACCTTTATATCCAATCGATACGTTAAAAATCCCAAGAGAATTTATTACAATGTCTGAAACATGTGACGATGGAATGGAAATTATTAAAACAATCATCACATTAGCAAATACATTAGGAATGTCTGTCATTGCTGAAGGTGTAGAAACGAAAGAACACGTAAATTTCCTTCAAAAAAACAAATGTCAGTTTATCCAAGGTTACTATTATAGTAAACCTATCCATGCTGACTCATTTTCTACTCTTCTCAAAAAAGGGTTTCATTCTCTATAACGCAAATATATACAAAAAAAAGGAAAGAAGAGCCCGTGTCTTCTTTCCTTTTTTTACTTTGCAACTTTTCCTTTCCTTCACATATCATTTATGTACGTAGTTACTAATACATTTATGGTAACAGACTTAAATAGGAGGGATTTATATGCACCATGATAATCCAAATAATAAACTTTACAAAAACATTCCTCTATCCCTCGTCTCAATAAAAAATGACCTAAAACAAAAATGTACCAGCACAAATGGCTTTCTTTACCCCCTTTCGAAAGAAGAAGAAATATTCATACATACAATTAAAGAAAGAACAAAATTATTAAATCAAAATAATGTGACAAGAACTCGTGCTTACTATCAATTTTACAAAAGATATCCTGAAATACATTGGGCATTACTTGGACATATGGTATCACGTAACGGTGGTTGGAACATGACAGATTTAAAGGGGGATTTATATACGAAGTTGTTATCTGAAAAAGATCAATTTACTTTCTTTTCTTTTTTGGAACGAGGAAATTGGCTTATCTTTCAAGATGTGTATCCACAATTTTTGTTATATGAACAGAGTATAAAAAACTCCAAAAATCTTTTTCATCTCCTCCCTCATCTCAATGTGTCAACTTTTATGGAAACGATGTGGAACTTTTTTTGGAGAACTGGAAACAAACAAATATTAGCGATTGCGACTATTATTAATGAACAAAACTACTTAGAAAAAAGAGTAATTCAAAATAAATACTTCAAAAAAAATGTACTAAATAGTATTGGATTTAAACTTTTTGATTTCTTTCAATTTAATCACATTCTCTTCCCTTTCTCTGAAGAAAATGCTATGCAAAAAACTATATTAATTGGTGATACAATGAAACACTTCACTTCTTTACACGAACGAATTTTACTTGGAAAACGATTATATGCATTATTATTTCATGATGAACGCGTTTTAGCTCGTATACTACAATGGGCTGATACACATCCACATACCGGATCACGAAAAGATTATTGGCCACATTTATTTTCAAGCGTAAATGAATCCTTTTCAAGAGAGTTTTATAAACGAAGAATAAAGAAATGCCAGTTAAAAAGTGATGCCTACCGTATATATAGCCCTGCACTTATGTATGCATGGAAAAATATGAAACATGAAGAAACAGAATATAAAGATTGGTTTAACGACTGGAAAATCATACATTATTTAACCGATAAGGAGGAAAGGATACATGGACAAATTACAGAAGACTACTGTAAAACACTCGAAAAAATTGAACTTGCCATTCTTGCAAAGAAAAACGTCCTCCTTCGAGAAGAAGAATAATTTTCTAGCATTAGCAGTTACAATCTTACTCTCTTCTATTATCGGAACTTGCTTAGATGCTTTCTTTGTTGCGAACCAACTCTATTCCTTTCCCGTTAGACCATTCTCATCCATATTTTCAGTTAACATTGGCTTTACTTTGTTTATACTACCGATTTTAACAACTGTTTTTATACAAATTTCCAAAACACTATCTACAATTTCTAGAAGTCTACTTATTATTTCAATAGGTATTTGTGCTAGCATTTTTGAACAGATTGCCGAAAGATTCGGTTTCTTTATTCATAGTGTGGATTGGAATCATACATATTCTTTATTCGGCTATATGATTTTCTTTTCTTTTATTTGGAAAGTATATCATTTAATGATTAATAAAAAAGAGTACTGAAAGGCTGGCAAACCTTTTAGTACCCTTTTTTATTATGCTTCACATACATATTATTACGCATATAATTCTGATACCTCAATTATTTTATTAACAATACTTTGTTCATCTGTTTTTAAGCATGTGGACGCATGGCCCACTAATATTTCATGACTCCCAACACAAATACTTTCCTTAGCGTGTATAAACATTGATAAATCGTTTAAATCATTACCAAATACTACGAATTCCCTCTCTTTAATACCTAATCGTTGTAATCCCATCCATTTATCAATATTTTCAGGGCTTATATCCACGATTCCCTCATTATCATGTTCATAAATACGTATAGGAAGTTCTTTCAACATATTCATAATATATTCTTTTTGAACATTATCAGGAAATACTACCACCTTTACTACTTCCTTAATTTCATCAATATGTACATTATTAGCCAATTGATTAGGATCTATATTTTTGTAAATAGGGTGATTTTCGCTTCCTGTATAAGAATAATCCCAATGACTATCTATCAAGTATGAAAGGCTATATTTCTCTATTATTGAACGTATAGCAATAACCGTTCCAGGATCAAAAGTGATAACTTCAATCATCTCCTTTCCCTTTGCAATAAATGCACCATTCCCACCAATCATTGAATAATGATGCATATGATTTGGCAGCACCGGTAATAGGTCCCTAATCGGTCTAGCTGATGCAAATATAATCTCATGCCCTCTACTTTGACATACGTCTAGTGCATGAATTATCCCTTTAGTTACTGCGTTCCCTTTAAAACAAATAGTACCATCAATATCAAAAATAAATTTCATATACATCTCTCCTTTCTTTTTAATGTATATGAATTATTTTATAATTGACAGGACAGATGTCCCAAAAGGAGAAACATTATGCAAAATATTGTAGATAATACCTTATTATTAAGCTACTTAAATAACGAGTACATAAAAAAGCTATTCCAACAATTCAATCATCCATTTGAGATTCGTAGATATGAAGCAAAAGAAACTGTATTACAAGAGGGCGAAACGATTGATGGCCTATATATTCAAATGTCAGGGCGTACAAAAATAACTTCAAGTGTAATTACAGGTAAAGCATTATTGCTACGGTTTTGTTCTGCCGTTTCTATCATGGGAGATATTGAATTAATTCAGTCCGTAGACATACAATCTCATGTAACCTCCGAACAACAGACTGATTTTCTTTTTATCGATAAAAATTATGTAACAAGTTACTTATTACAGGATGTAGTCTTTCTTCAAGAGCTCATTCATCATGTCACTTATAAACTACAGACCTGCACAACTGCTTCACGTATCAATTTATTAGCTTCTGTAGAGACACGCTTTGCTAGTTATTTATGTACAGCACAAAATCCATCTAATTTATTTGGGCGCGAAATTCATACTAAAGATCATCATGAAATCGCCTCATTAATCGGGACAACTACTCGTCATCTTAATCGAGTCATTGAAAAACTAATAACTAACAATATAATTCATAAAAATAATAAACAGATTGTTGTTGACGATTGGAAAGCTATTGATACCCTTTCAAATGGACTACGGTATGAATAAAAATTTAATAATTATATAGATCCCCCCTATAATAAAGAGACCGTTTTTACAACGGTCTCTCTTTAAGCATACTCTTCATTTATTGCTAATGGTGCAAGAGTTTGAAGACTTTTTGAACGTAAACGATAAGCAACGATTTTCTTCTTATATTGCTTGATTACATCAACATGTTCCTCATGGCGATATAAAGAAAATCTAATCTCTTTATTCCCTTTCTTCGTATCAATAACAAGTGGTATTCCTTCCCCATGTGGCGGGAAATAATGTTTATCTAAAAATAAAGCTTCATTAAATTCATGAATAACTTGTAGTTTCATTTCCCCCTCTATATTTTTTCCATCTATCGATATAGAGGTATTCTCCTCATCAAGTTTTTGATGTAATTCAAATCTACTAATAATAGATTCTACAACTGAAGTTGGCATACTAGAAACGAGTGTCTTATTTACTTTAAGCTAAACAAAAATAGCCATGTAACGACTCAAACTGTTACTTACGTTTCATAAATACAACTAAAAAACATAAAAAATATCCTTCCCTACATGAAAAGGATGTTTTTTATGTTTTTTATGTTTTTTATTTTGATTATGAATTCTTTCATACGCATCGATTTATTTATCTAAACGCTTGTCTGCTTTACGCTCATTTACAACAAAAAATGCATGAATTAATCCTGGTAAATAGAAACACAACGTTAATACAAAATTAATAAGAGCTTGAACAGGTTTACCGCTAAATAAAACTGCTAACGGCGGACAGATAATCGCTAATGAGTACATCATGATAAAATTTATTCCTTCTGAAATAACCAAATACACCTATATATTACATAATAAGTAAATTTAATCCACAATTTATTTTTTCTATCATGAAAGTATGATATCCAATGTTGGTTTTTGGAAAACAAAAAGAAGCGACATATTTTATCGCTTCTTACTCTCATCATCTTTATTCTTTTATTAATGACTTATTCGCTCTTATAACTTCTTGATACAATAATGGTGACCACTTTTCATTTATGTAGTCTTGCATTACCCAGCCCACTCTCGCAGGATTCTTTTGTTTTATATAGTTTGCAATTTCAGGATTTATATAAGAGGCGTAGTAATATGGACTATTCCATGCTGTACCACCAGAAGACAAGCTTGTAAAATTAATATATAGATGATTTAAATCCTCACTATTGTTCATCGTGTCATTGATCGTATCTTTAATAGATTTTACTTTCTCATCATAACTCACTTTATATTTATCTTGCACTGTTACATTTACATTTTGATTTACAGTTGTCGTAAATGTCTCATTATCTGGCCAATAAAAATTATTATATCCTCCTGTTTCATTACTACTATACCTTTTTAACAACACAATTTTCCCACGAGCATCTCCAAGTTTTATATTTCCTTCTGTTTTTAAAAAGATAGAATCAACAAAATAATTTTTTTCAAACGTATTACTAAAGGAACCTTCTGCTCCTTTCATATCCTCATACTCTTTTTTTAAAGACATAATAATCGTTTCACTTGGGTTATCTTTTAAAAATTGTTTCGCTTCGTTTATGAATTCATGCAGTGTTACATAAAGATATAAAGGCCCATGATGAAGAACTATCGTATTATCATCTGTTAAACGTCCTCTTATATCAAATATACGAGCTCCATGATCCATTTGGTAACGAAAATCATATTCTTGCGTCATTCCCCATACTTGCTTAATTGGATTTTGTAATTTGAACGTACCACTATCATGTGTTCCCGGAATTGAAATTCGTGCCAATGGGATGTTATCAGGTATAGGTTGCATCCATTTTGACCAATTTTCAAGCTCATTAACAGAGCTAGCTGCAACGACCCGCTTATCATGTGAAGCAAATAAAGATGTGCTAAATATCATAATGCATATGAATAATTTCAAAATAAAATTATTATTGCTCACTACTATTCCTCCTTTTTCTATTTTATATCAAACTTATTGAATATAATATAAGCTAGTTCATAAAAAATAAATAACATTTTATCAATATGAAATATTGCATAGAAGTAAAGTTAAAAAATCATTCCCCTATACTAAATTAGAACATTTAAAGGAACTTCATCTGAAGTTCCTTTCGTTTATTTTATGTTCAATACATATGAACCATCTTTATTCTCATACTTATAGACATATAAATAATATTTACCTGGCTTTGCATTATAAGTTCCTTTAACTACCCCCCCTTCATTTTCACCATATGCTACATAATTGTTTAAGTCGGATTCATGATGAAGTACCCATGTCATTCCAATGTTTTGTTCATTTAGTAGAGAAATATTAATATTTTCTGGTGAGTCAATTTGGAAAGTAAATACATCTACCTTATCACGAATACCTAGTTTTCCTTTCATTGGTGTATGAAAGGAGACTTTATTTGCCTGTCTAGGTTCATTATTGGGTTCATTTTCTGTTACTTGTAACTCATTCCCACCGTTCGGTTCTCTTCGTTCATATCCTAAATCTACTAGTATAGACTTCAAATCTGGTAAAACACCAATTTTATCTGAAGATGGATCTTTAGATTTCGTTCCAGTGTTACGGTTACTTAATATCGTTCTTAATTCACTTGGTCTATATGGTTGTCCTAAATTTTCTTTAGCAATGCTTTGTACTAAAGTCGCTGCTCCTGCGATAATGGGTGAAGCACTAGATGTTCCACTAAAGCTTGAAGTATAAAGATTTACAGCACTTCGACTTTGCTCAGCTGTAGTTGTATCTACATTTTCTCCCCACCCGTACACATCAATCCGACTTCCATAATTTGAAAACCACATACGCTCATGAGGGAAAGATGAAGAGCCCGCGCCTACCATAATTGCACCTGAATCTTTAAAATCTTTACTATTTCGATTTAAGACTTGTTTACCATTTCTATCTTTAAATTGATCTAAATCATTCCACCCATTTGCTCCAGCCTCTATAATGACAACACCTTTATCTGTACCAGCACGAATCGCATCAAAGATATCTGGTTGTATTTCAACAGGTAAATATTTATCACCATATCCATCAAAGGAAGCTTGTGCCTCTAATAATAAAACATCCCCAACTTCTAACTGATTTACAGCACTTAATATTGCATCAGCTGTATTATACTGTCCGTTATCTCTTATTTGAGAAATCACTTTCGCTTTCGCTTTTGGCGCAATCCCAATATTCCCAACCTCATTATCCTCAGAGGATACAATCCCTAGTACAGACGTTCCATGTCCAACATGCTGATCTATATTTCTTCCAGACATTAATTCAATATTTTGATGTACTAAATCCTCATGATTTAATAGCCATCCATATTCCATATCAACAAAGGTTATATCACTTCCATTACCACCTTGGACTCCCCAGGCAAAAGGCGCATTAATACCGTATGGTGCCGCATCAAGGTAACCTTGTTTTTTATATCTAGGATTGTTATTAGGATTAAAAGATACACTTAATGGTTGTACTTCCGGTGGCGTTATTTTTTCTTGTTTCTTCACATACACATCTTCTATTAAAGAAGACGTCTTTAACTTATTTACTAGTTCCTCTTCCTGCTCACCATTTTGAGTTTGAAGAATATAGTAGTTTGATAAACTTGTAGATACCTTATTAGGTGCTTTCACTTCAAGGTTTTGTATTTGTTCCGGGCTTACAGATGTGAATAAACGATTAAATGTTACGTCTGGATATTCTGCAAAAAAATCTTCTAGTACTTTATCGTTCATTTGAGATTGTATTTGTTTTTCAATACCATCTTCATATGGCAATTTCAAATCCGCTCTGAATTTTACAATGATTTGCTTATCTGTTTCTTGTTCTATCCCTAATTTACTCTGTTGTTCTATAGAATCAGCATTTACAATATTGACAGTTTCCCCTATTCCTAAAAATGTTGAAATGATTACAGCTGAAACAGATATTCTTTTAAATATACTCATTACATCACTCCTCTTATTAATAATATAAAATCCTTATATCATTCTATAACGATTTTGTTTATATAACATATTCCCTTTCTACTAAATAGATTATAGTAATCAGCAATATGAACTTCAATGTATTTTCATATGCAATATTTCATATTCGGACTCTACACTGCATAAATAAGAAACTTATAATGATTATTTATTTCAAATGTGCTAATATACTTACATTATAATATTATGTATAGACATTCTGAACTACATTACTTAACAGTTTGACCTTATTTTCCCTAGGAGGATTTACAATGAAATTATCAAAAATAAAACATATAATCCCTATATCTGCAGCAGCAATTACATTCCTATGTCATCAAAGTACAGCTGAAGCATCTACCATTCATACAGTAAAAAAGAATGATACACTTTGGGACATTAGTAAACAATACGGGGTTTCAGTACAATCCATTAAACAGGCTAACAATAAAGGAAACGATCAAACTTTTATTGGTGAACAGTTACATATTCCAGGGTCCACAAATTCAAAGGAAATCATCGTTCGTCAAAACGCCAAACCTGCGAACATTTCTGGACAAATTATTTATCAAGTTCAACAGGGAGATTCATTAGAAACGATAGCAAAGCGTTACAACGTTACCGTTCAATCTATAAAACAAATTAACAATACAATCGGAAACAAACTTTATACAGGACAACATTTAAAAATTAACTCAAGCATTTCAGAAAAAGAAAAAGACTTAATGGCACGCTTAGTTACCGCTGAAGCAGGTGGCGAATCCTATAAAGGTAAAGTAGCTGTAGCAAAGGTTATACTAAATCGTGTAAACGCAAAAGGTTTTCCAAATACAATAACAGGAGTTATTTATGAACCTATTAAACACGGCTATGCATTTACTCCTGTTACAGATGGAAGAATTAATCATCCTGCAAGCCCAGAAGCAAAAATGGCAGTAGAAGAGGCTATCTCCACAAATGGAATACATTCTAACTGGCTTTACTTCTATAATCCGAAAACATCAACAGACAAATGGATTACGACACGTCAAACAGTAGCAGTAATCGGTAACCACGTCTTCGCTAAATAACATATAAAAAACAGGCCTTCTCACTTAAAAGGTCTGTTTTTTTATATGTCAGAATTTATTTATCATATGACATAGTGACCTTTGAAAACTATTTCTTCTTTTAAATAAAGACATTTGTATTTACTTCATCACTCCGAAAAATTAAAGAAGCATCAAGTTCAAAAACTCCCTCTTTATTAATAAAAGCTATTTCTTAACTTCATAAAATTGTTATACACTAAAGAAATAAAAACAAACTATTCGTTAGCAGGTGAAAGAATATGTATGATGTTACAATTATCGGCGCTGGAGTAAGTAGCATTTTTATGGCTTATTCACTAGCTAAAAGTAACAAAAAGGTTTTACTTCTTGATAAAGGTAAAGCGCTAGAAGATCGTCATTGTCCTTTAGACGAAGGAAAAGTGTGTACTTGTACTACATGTGATAAATATTTTGGGTTTGGCGGTTTAGGAAAATCTGAAGGGAAATTTAATTATACAAACGGATTTGGCGGAGAACTTGAGCAAAAAGTCGGTAAAGAGGGCTTTATACAACTCATGACTGAAGTAGATGAAATTCTATGTCAGTTCGGAGGAAGCTCTGTTTCAAAATACTCAACAGAAAGTCCAACTCTCAATAAGAGAGCTAAAGCGTGTGGTTTACAAATGCTCACAACAGAAGTAAGGCACCTTGGTACTACCCTTTCAAGTGACATTTTTCAGCAGCTCTACGAATTTTTACTTACGAAAATGGATATACAATTTCATATAGATGTACATCGTATTATGAAACAGAAAGATCATTTTACAATAGAGACAAATGAAGGAACAGTTCAATCTAAGCAACTAGTATTTGCAACTGGACGTTCCGGAGCGGATTGGCTAAAAGAAATGTGCACTTCTCTCAATATTTCTCAGGAACAAACTCGAGTAGATTTAGGTATTCGAGTAGAGATGAACGAACACCAATTACGTTCTATATTAAAAGATACATTTGAGACTAAACTTTCTTATGAGCATAAACACTTCACAGCAACTACGTACTGTATGAATCCGAAAGGACGCATTATTAGAAAGTACGAAGAAGGTTTAGTTATGCCTGACGGTCAAAATTTTCGAGAGAAAGGAACTGGCACACCTAACTTAAATTTCACTTTATTTATCCCGCGCTATTTTTCCACTCTCAAAGAAGCAAATGTATACGCAAGTTCAATTATTAAAAACATTAACCAAGGACGAGATCGGATTGTTATTCAGCGCTTAGAGGACTTACTAAATAAACAACCTACAACAGAGAACAACATGAAATATAACCGTATACGTCCTACACTACAAGGAGATTATGGAAATTTGCATACAGAAATTCCTCCATTATATATTGAAGGACTTAAAGAGTTTTTATTACGCTTAGAACAATTTATCCAAGAACCGATCGATAAAGATACTTTATTATATGGAATTGATGGAAAGTTCTATGCTCCTACGATAAAAATCAATAACCACTTTGAAACAAGTGTGCATGGGCTATTTTTAGTTGGAGATTGTTCCGGTGTCACTCATTCATTATCGCAAGCTGCTGCAAGTGGCTTGTACGTTGGAAAATATTTATCTCATATTTAATTTCTTTCATTAAGATTGCAATTAAATATTTTAGCTTCCATAGTAATAACTTACTAACGATCCCCTACCAGGAATCGGGATTTTACGAGATACATATTTCATCTAGCTGTGTATTCAAAACTGTTGACGTTCAATTCCAACAAATTGAATGTCAACAGTTTTAAAAGCCTCTATTTATTTCCCCTTTCATTTGTTCGATATTTTGTAACATCATCATAGTATTTAATATGTTAGGATGTCTATAAGTATTTTTTACTACAACTATGACTTTTTCTGTTCTGTTTCTAAAAATAGATTTACGCTTTAGAAAACATAAGCTAAATGGTTCATTACACTCCGATAGTTATAAAAACATAATATATAACACAGGTTAAATAAAATGTATAAAGAAGGTGTAAAAATGAAAAATAAAATCAATTTACAAATACAAAATATAAGCTTTGTTTTAATAATTGCTTTAGCAGTATGGTTAAAAACATATCTTATTACAAGATTCAGTTTTGATTTAAAAATTGAGTCTTCTACACAAGAGCTTATTTTATTTATTAGCCCACTCGCTGCATCATTAGCTTTTGTCGGATTAGCATTATTTGCAACCGGTAAAAAGAGAAATTATATCGCACTATGTATAAATTTCTTATTAACAATCGTACTCGTTGGGAATGTCATGTTCTATGATTTTTATAGCGATTTCGTTACGTTACCAGTACTTGGACAAACATCAAACTTTGGCCAATTAGGCGGCAGTATTATAGAAATATTAAACTACAAAATTATTCTCGCATTCGTAGACATTATTTTCTTCTTTATTTTGTTAAAGAAGAAGGCACTAGCCTTCCAAACAGGACGTGTAACTCATCCGGCACGCTTGTTATATTTCCTCTTAACAATTGGTGTATTTTTTGCGAATCTACACCTTGCAGAAAAAGAACGACCTGAACTATTAACGAGATCATTCGACCGAGTCATGCTTGTTAAAAATTTAGGACTTTACACTCATCAAGTATATGATTTAACACTGCAAGTAAAAGCAGGATCACAAAAAGCACTTGCTGATAGTAGTAAATTGCAAGAAACTGAAAACTACGTAAAGGCAAACCAAAGTGAGCCGAATCCTAATATGTTTGGTGCAGCGAAAGGGAAAAACGTAATTGTCGTTACTCTTGAATCCCTACAAACCTTCTTAATAGGCGCATCAGTTAACGGGCAAGAAGTTACACCATTCTTGAATGAATTCATAAATGAAAGCTATTACTTCGATAACTTTTTCCACCAAACTGGCCAAGGAAAAACGTCCGATTCTGAATTTCTAATCGATACGTCGTTATATCCATTAAATCGAGGAGCTGTATTTTTCACACACGGTAACAATGATTATACTGCGACTCCAGAAATTTTACGTCAGCAAGGTTATTTCACTTCTGTATTCCATGCGAATAACGCAACATTTTGGAATCGCAACATTATGTACTCTGCTCTCGGTTATAATCGTTACTATAACGAACTTGATTACAAAATTACGCCCGAAACAAATTTAAATTGGGGATTAAAAGATATCGAATACTTTGATCAATCAGTAGATATATTAAAAACTATTGATCAACCATTTTACGCTCGTTTCCTTACGTTAACGAACCATTATCCATTTACGTATGATGAAGATACAAAATTCATTGAACCATACAACTCTGGTAATGGTGTATTTGATCGTTATATCGTAACGGCACGTTACTTAGACGAATCAATTAAAAAGTTTATTGAGCGTTTAAAAGCCGAGGGAATGTATGATGATTCTATTATTGTATTGTATGGTGATCATTATGGCATTTCTGAAAAACATAATCGCGCAATGGCACAGTTTTTAGAAAAAGATGAAATAACAGAATTTGATACTTTAAATTTACAACGAACCCCTTTATATATTCATATGCCTGGCCAAACAGAAGGTCAAACGATTTCAAAACCTACGGGACAAATCGATATGAAACCTACTATTCTAAATTTATTAGGAATTGATACTACGAACGATATCCGTTTTGGTCATGATATGTTTTCAGATGAATATACCGGTTTTGTCGTTTTACGTGACGGTAGCTTTATTACAGATAAGTATGCATACAAAAACAATACTTTCTATGACCGTATAACAGGTGAAATTGTAGATTTACCAAAAAAAGAAGCACAAGCACTCATTAACCGTGCACAAAATGAATTACGAATGTCTGATAAAATCATTGAAGGCGATTTATTACGATTCTCAGAAAGTAATAAAATAAAAACTGGTGAAGTACAAACTAAAATTAAAGAGACTGAAAAATAATGTAAATATAAAAAGGGAGCAACTTATTACAGTTGCTCCCTTTTACTCGCTTATAACATATGATGCAATGTCATATAAAGTGAAACTTTAATCAGTGGGGGTTTTCTTCATCCCCCACTGATTATCAGCCCTCACCAATCGGACTTTTATGGGCAGCCCGCCCCCCACCTAAATTCTTTGCTTTCGTTGAATTTTGAGGTGGGGGTCTTACTGCCCATTAAAACGGGATAAAAAACTCGTATATTTTACTTTTATTCTACGCTTGTTTCTAAAGTTGCATCTGTATAGGTATGATCATCACCTATATTTAAAATTACTTCACATTGACGTAATCTCAATTCAAAGAGCATGATAGAATCATGGTAGACTTCAGGGTTTGATTTCATTTTATGTAACATCTCTTGTTTTTCTTGTATTTCTAAATGAGCGTTTTCTACAGCTTGTTTCAAAGAATTAAATGGATTCCTAAAGAATATATGAATATCCCTCTCTTGCGTGTTTTCAAATAGCTCAAATTGCAAGAAAAACTTCCTCATAATAGAAGCCGTTACCTCAGTATAATCTTCATTTTCTACATACTGTTTGTATTTGTTATATAGCATACCTTTGTTTTTAGGTAGAACTCCAAATAATTTACCGGCACTTTTCAGTAAAAATTGCGCTGGTGTAAATCGACGTAAAATATTTATTTCATCCATTTGTATTCTAGTCGTCATTCTGTCAGTATCTCTGCGCCAGTCATCGAGCACTTTAAAATCACAGGCTAACTGTATTCGATTTTCTCCAAATAAAGAATTAAGTCCTTCACTAAGTTCTTCTAGATATGATTGACTTTGAAGAAGCTCATTATTAGAAGTTTCAATCCAATTTTGCATAGAAAGAGCTAGATTAGGTAATACCGTTTGTTCTAAATATTTATGCACTCTCTCATTCATTGCTTTATTTAGTTCCGTATCAATGTGCCCGAAATCACTTTCTTCATTAATTAAATCAGAACAACTCTGTAATATCTTCGGAATATTTTCAGTAAGATCATTCGTAATTTCCGTTTTCATTGTACGATATGACTGTGTAATGAAATGAATTTTTTCCTTCTCAAAAGCAGTAAGATTATTAATGCTACCATTTAGTTTCACTAGCATATCTTCATTCCAATTAATCGTATCCACTAGATTATTTTCCTTCTCAACACGTTTATCTAAAAGATATGTAATTGTTTTTCGAATGAAAAACAATAGCTTTTCAGTACGTTCTACATCAATATTTTTATGATTACAATTAAAATGAATAAACTCAGTTAACTCATTTAATTGTTGACTACTTGTATATAACGAAGAGTAAGGGAAAATTCTCGCTTGCGGGAAATATGTATTTATTCTCGCTTGCGTATCATATAATACTCTTTTCACTTCTGCTTCACTATATATGTTATCGATTTTATTTAATAAGAAATGAATTTTTAAATTTGGTGTATGTTCTTGAATGCTTAATAGACTGTCACGTTCTTTGTCAGTAAAAGGTGAATCCGCATTCAATACGAATAGTAATTCATCTACAGAGTTTAAATATTCGAATATCTCATCTCTAGTGTCGTTATTCCTATTAAAGCCAGGTGTAACTACAAATGTAAGTTTATTTTCACTTAAAAATCTACATGGTAATTTAAATTCAACACATGCTCTATCTCTATATGTTTGATGTTGTTGAGACATCATATTATGGTAATCAAAGATATCTTCCGTTGTTGTAATTGCAGAGTCTGTTATGGCGTTAATTTCTGTATGAGTATCATTTTTTAAAACTACTACATTTGAAATTGATTTTTCTAGTATATTTTCTCCTAATATAGAGTTAATAAATGTAGTTTTTCCGTTCCCTGAGGTTCCCGTTACTAAAATACGATTTTTGCTTAAATCTGCGAGCTCACCAACTAACCATCTAAATCGGTGACCCATTTCTATATTATGATTTTGCGCCCACTCTGTAATAGATTCAAAAAGATTCAAACTATACTCTAAACCATTTACATGATTAATAGAATATAACAACAGGTTTTCCGCATGTTTTATATTTACTGAATCTATTTTGGATGGGAAGATCTCATCCCATGCCAATACAGCGGCAGATGGAAATACAGCATATGACGGATTAACTACCTTTAGCCAATTTGTTAACAAGTTTGGAATGATATCGTGCAATTGTTTAAGCATATATTGACCTTGAATTAATTCAAAGTACGTTTCTTCGTAAAGAGAAGAAATTTTGTCCCATATATCGGACGACTCTATTTCAATATGTAAGAAAAATTCATTTATTGTGTTAAGCCACAATAAATAATTTTGTTCATTTTTATAACTATTCCAAAGTGATGAAACCAGTTGCGTAAATTGTACTTGATCTACATTATTTAGCGTAACTAATACTTCATAGAAATAATCTGGTGAAATATGTTTAGTAAATCTTTTATCGATATATCCTTTTAAAACTTCAAACCATGGATAAGATTCTGTTCGGATTAACTCATTCACAGCAAGCTCTACTGCACTATCAAAATCTTGCTGCTCCTCATAAAAAGAACGGGCAATTTTTGTGACATTTGGATAATCTGGATTTAAAGAAACTGCTTCTTTAATAACAGCGAAAGCGGAGTCAAAATTATTTTGCTCTATGTAAAGAGAAAGTAATTGTAGTCTAATTTCTGTCATCAATATTATATTATCAGTAGTAATGGAAGTATAAACATTTTCAGCAACTGGTAATTGATTAAGCTCAAAATAAGCATCCGCAATATTTTTTTGTGCCCATGGTGTTAATTCATTATTAACTTTCTCCCATTTAAAAATAGCTGCTTCAAAATCTTGATGGCGATAATAAAATTCACCTTGTGCAAAACGAATATAAGATCCATCAGAAATCTCATTTCTTTCTTCGTTTACATAAACTTCTCCAAGTACGTCAAGCGGTGGTTTTGTTTCATTCTCCATTAGGAATGTTTCATAATACATCTTTTTTATTAATTGTTTTTCTACTCTCATCTTTTCCCCCACTATATCTTGAAAATACATTTTTAAGATATGTCAATCCTTTTTGTATGTATGCTTTTTATCTTAACAAAGAATATCTTTTGGAAAATTTCATTTTCCTTTCATTTTTCAAGTAAGATTGAATTTTTATGAGAAAAGTTTCAGTTTTTTTTCAATTTCCTTTCAGTTATGAAACAGCATTAAATGTTCCTAATAACCTAATAACACTATAATCTCCTGCATTATATTATCAAGAAAAAACTATATAAATCATATTATAAAAACAATTTATAGCGAATATATATGCAAAAATCCCTTCTCTAATAAAGTGAAACTTTAATCAGTGGGGGGTTCTTCATCACCCACTGATTATCATCCCTCACCAATCGGACTTTAATGGGGGGCGGGCTGCCCATTAAAGCGGGATAAATGAAAGAATTCATTATCATATATTTTTCACATTCTTTTCCTTTGAAATATTTCAGTAGGTACGCAATTAAATTCCATTAACCTCTATAAATAACTAGTCCAAAAGAAATCTATATGCATATCATGTTATAGTAAAGAATCCAGGAAATCCTAAAAGGAGGCATTTTCATGTTTGAAGATAAATCTAAAATAAACTACCCATATGAATTCACTGAAACTACAACAATCCCACTAAAAAACCCCATCAATAAAAATTTCAAAAACGGCTCTGGTACACATACTTTTCCAATTAAAAAACACTATAAAGAACAGGTGTTATATACGGAAAAAATTAATAATAATAAAAACAAATAACCTGATAGGCTCTTAAGCAATTAATCAAATAAAAATCTATATTAGACCTTGCATAGTTATAGGTAATAAATAAATCTTTCTTATACAATTCATGTACTTTTAAAAAGTGCTGATATACAGCGCTTTTTTATACATAGATAATGGAAGAACAAAAAAGGTATGGATAGTTTCCATACCTTTTTTGTTCTTTACTATTTATAAATGGCCTACGTCCATGTTTATTTCACCTAATAGCACTTTAATGGCCTTCTAGAAGTTATTGGATTGTATTTATATAATACCTTGAATATTTTATGTCTATTTTTTCTTAAGGGATATTTATTCGGGTTACTTATTAGATTATCAATTATATACCTTCCGAATGCTACTTATTATAGGCCATTATTGCTCTATTATATATTCAAAAATTCACCAAACATTGTTTCAAAGCTACTTAGTTTTCATAAAATATTTTTTGTTTTCGTTGGAACGGATAGGCTTTAATTTCATCTGTATCTAAATTTTCATGAAATAAATGAATGGCTATAATTTGTCTACAATCGTAGGTATGATAATAATATGTTCCAGACTCCATACACATTACGCTTGTATATATTGTATTATCTAATGCACCTTCTTCTGTTATTACTCCGCCTTTAGGAACCTCGCAATTTGATAAAATATGAAAAAGGGCCGATACTCCCTCTTCTTCGCTATCTATACCTTGAATATTTTGTTTGCCATATGCTGCCCGCACAAATCTTGATGGCGGGGTGAAATCTCCTGGAAGTCCCATTGAGCCTGAGCCCTGACCAAAAGCACTTAATGGTAAGTTACTCCACTCTGTCGGCGCGAATGGCTGCGATTTAAGGCCTATATATTGTCTTAAATTTTGTAAATGCCAATTAAACTCCGGACTATTCGTCATCACTCCTAGTGGGTTGTCATACAGTTTTAATCCTTCATTTGTCGGCTCTAGTACAATGCAATCTCCCCATTTATCCGCTAAAATCCAATGTAGTGGTGGCGTAAGTCCTAAATCCGGTAATGGTATATCCAAAAAGGTAAGGCTATCTACAGATTTCTTTAACTCTTTGACAGAGTTGAATTGTGTCAGACTCCAGGTCACAAAATCAAATGGAGCCAAATTCGTTTTGTTGTCATCTATACTTTGACTATAAGTAGCGAATCTTGGAAAATAGAGTGTTGCACATGTCATACCTGCTTCATTTACTCCGTCCGCCATAATGATCCTTCCTTGATGATTAATACCCATTCCGACCGTAGCATGCTTCGTATTAATGATTTCACCAGTTATATTATTCCACTGGTAATGTCGAGGAATGATTATTACTTCTTGATTCAAATCTAATGTAAAGTCCATCGTTCTTGCAAAAAGATGCTGACCGTTTTTTGTCTGTAATGTCAAACTCGTACACATAAAGAACACCCCGTTTTATGGTTTTATCTACACTTTACACAATTCTGATAAGTCTGTAAATTAAAAACCTCTTTCTATGAATTCATATGATTTTTCTACACTTAGTATAGATAAAGAATTTATTAACAAAATAAAAAACTTTTAGACTAAATGCAAACAAAAAAGAAGCGATTTATTTCATCGCTTCTTTTTTATTAAATTATAATATCCCTACATAACCCTCTTAAACATCTTCTCCAGCTCATAAGTAGAATGATGTACAAGAATCGGTCTTCCGTGCGGGCATGTGTATGGGTTTGTTGTTGTACGTAGTTCTTCCAGTAAAGCAAATATTTGATCGTTCGTTAAATATTGATTCGCTTTAATGGACGCTTTACAGCTCATCATAATGGCTGCTTCTTCACGCAGTTTTTTAATATCCACTTTTTTTAGTTTGACGACTTGTTCCATCATTTCGTCGATAATTTCTGTTTCTTGACCTTTCGGGAACCATGTTGGATGCGAGCGGACGATAAAGGATTGATGGCCGAATTGCTCCAAAAATAGTCCAACTTTTTTTAGTTCTTCTAGCTGCTCTTCGACACGTAAAAATTCAGTAAGAGATAAGTCGATACGGTATGGTACAAGTAGTTCTTGTACTTCTTGCGCTACTCTTCCTACTTTATCACGGAAATATTCATAGTTAATACGTTCCTGTGCGGCATGTTGGTCAATCATATATAAGCCTTTATCATTTTGAGCGAAAATATATGTTCCATGCATTTGTCCAATTGGATAAAGCGGTGGTAAGTCATTACCGTTCATTTCGATCTCTTCTATTTCCTGAACTTCTTCTTCCAATTCCTCTAATTCAAAGTCTTCATCGTTACTGTTCCACGATTTCTCTTCTCGAATCGGTTCTTCTATTATCGGTTTAGTAGATGGTTGCCAACTTTGTTCTTCTCTTACGATCGACTGTGGCGGTTGCCATTCTTGCTTCGGCGGTTGCCACAGTTGTGCTGGCTGTTTCACAGCCAGTGGTTCTTCTCGTTTTTCATCCATGCCTGTCGGCAAAATGATTTCCGGCATAGATGGCTCTTTTGGCTTCGCATGCTCAAACTGGAACTGTTCTTGCACACTTTCATCTTTTTCTTTTTTCTTCGTTGTTACACCTGCATCTGGGATAAGCTGTATTTTTTTAAATGCTGCTTGCAATGTTTCTTCGATAAGCTTTAGCAATTCTTGTTCTTTACTAAAACGAACTTCTAATTTCGCAGGATGTACGTTAACGTCAACAAGCATTGGATCCATTTCAATCGATAAGAAGCCGATTGGATATCGTCCGACTGGCAATAATGTATGGTATCCTTGCTGAATGGCTTTCATTAATACGAAATTTCGAACGTAACGACCATTTACGATCGTTGACATATAATTTCGAGATGCTCTCGTTACTTCTGGTAATGTTACATAACCTTTAATTGTGAAATCTAAAGATTCCGCTTCAATTGGAACTAGCTTTTTCGCAACTTGAATGCTGTAAATCGATGCAAGTACTTGTCTTACATCACCATTTCCTGATGTGTGAAGCAATTTCTTTTCATTATGAAACAGCTTTAACGATACTTCTGGATGTGACATTGCAATACGATACACGATATCTGTAATATTCCCAAGCTCTGTATGAATAGTTTTCATATATTTAAGACGCGCTGGTGTATTAAAGAATAAGTTTTGTACTGTAATATCTGTTCCTTTTCGGCTCGCTGTTTTTTCCTGCTTTATAATGTCTCCACCTTTAATAATAAGGTGTGTACCAGGTGCATCACCTGTGCTAGTGATTAATTCTAACTCACTAACTGAGGCAATACTCGGCAATGCCTCACCGCGGAAACCGAGTGTTCTTATGCGAAACAGATCGTTTTCATCTTTAATTTTGCTCGTCGCATGTCTTTCAAAAGCGACGATACAATCTTCTTCTGCAATGCCATCCCCATTATCAATGATGCGAATTTTCGATAAACCAGCTTCTTCTAAGTGGATTTCAATAGATGTACTATTCGCATCGATAGAATTTTCCACAAGTTCTTTTACGACTGAGGCAGGGCGCTCTACTACTTCCCCTGCCGCAATTAAGTTAGAGAGTTGGTCATCGAGTTTGCGAATTTTCCCCATCTACTTACTCATCCTTTCTTTAACTTTTTCTGCAAGCGATACAGTTCGTTCATCGCCTCTAAAGGTGTCATATCAAGTAAATCAATTTTTTTAATTTGCGTCAGCACTGCCGTTTCTTTCGCATCTAAAACTGGCTTGTCTTGTTTTTTCGAAGACTGTTCTCCACCAAAGAATGATAGTTGTGATTCTTCTTCAATCTCTACTTTCGTCTCTTGTATTTCTACTGGTTCTTCTTTTACAACTACAGGCTCTGAAGTAACTTCTTGTACTTTCACTTCTGTACGCTTTGGAATAATAATTTCTTCCTGTCCTTCTAGTTGTGCCAACACTTCTTTCGCACGAGCAATCAAGCTATCTGGAAGCTCCGCAAGTTGTGCAACATGAATTCCGTAACTTTTATCTGCCGCCCCGTCTTGAATTTTATGAAGGAATACTACTTTTCCGTTCTCTTCAATAGCTGAAACGTGTACATTCTTCAGTTGATCCAAACTTTCTTCTAGCACTGTCAATTCATGATAATGCGTAGAGAATAACGTTTTCGCACCAATTTGGTCGTGAATATGCTCAATGATTGCTTGTGCAAGTGCCATACCATCATACGTAGATGTACCGCGTCCAATTTCATCGAATAAAATTAAACTTCTTTCTGATGCGTTTGCAATGGCATTTTTCGCTTCTAACATTTCGACCATAAATGTACTTTGACCTGAAATTAAATCATCCGCTGCACCAATTCTCGTAAAGATTTGGTCAAATACAGGTAATACTGCTTCTGTTGCTGGTACGAAACAACCAATTTGCGACATAACAGTTACAAGTGCTAATTGTCTCATATACGTACTTTTACCAGACATGTTCGGTCCTGTAATTAAAAAGACATCCATATTCTCTGGCATAATACAATCATTCGGTACATACAATTTCCCGTTCAATACTTTTTCTACGACAGGATGACGACCATCTTTAATAAAGATTTCGCGCTTTGTTGTTAGTACAGGTTTTACAAACTGTTCTTCTTCACTAACTGTCGCAAAACTTTGCAGTACGTCTAATTCACTAATTACTTTCGCTAAATGCTGTAATTTCGGAATAAATACTTTTACTTCTTCACGAAGTGCTGTAAATAAATCATATTCTAGTTGTACAATTTTTTCTTCTGCTTCTAAGATTAATGTTTCTTTTTCTTTTAGTTCATCTGTAATGAAACGCTCCGCATTAGCAAGCGTCTGTTTACGCTCATAGCGGCCTTCTGGTAATGCTGTGAGGTTCGCTTTCGTTACTTCAATGTAGTAACCGAAAATACGGTTGTATCCGATTTTTAACGATTTAATTCCTGTAATATCACGCTCTCGTTTTTCAAGCTCAGCAATCCACGTTTTTCCGTTTTTACTAACGTAACGATATTGATCAAGCTTGTCATTATAACCGTCTTTAATAATATCTCCATCTTTAATAGAAAGCGGTGGGTTTTCTTGAATACTTCTTCCTAGTAATTCTGTTAAGCTCTCACATGGATCTGCGCCTTGAATTAATCTCGCTGCATACGCGTTATCTAACAAACTAATCGCTTCTAAAATAGCTGGCACTTGAAGTAACGAGCGTCTTAACTGTAATAAGTCCCGTGCATTGACATTACCAAATGCAACTTTCCCTGCTAAACGTTCTAAATCATATACTTCTTTTAACTTTTCTTTTAAATCTTCGCGTAGAAAGTAATCATTAACAAATGTTTCAACCATTTCCAAACGCTCTTCAATTCGCTCTTTCTGTATAAGCGGACGCTCCATCCACTGTTTTAACATACGACCACCCATAGCGGTTTTCGTCTTATCTAATAGCCATAATAATGACCCTGTTTTTTCTTTCGTTCGAAGTGTTTCTGTCAGCTCTAAATTTCGCTTTGAATGCACATCAATTTTCATAAATTGATTCGTATAGTAAATTTCCACTGGTTGCAAATGATCTAATGAACGTTTTTGCGTTCTTATTACATAGTTAAATAAACGTCCAACTGCTTTAATTAACTTTGCTTGTGAAACATTTTTCACAAGGTGTTCTAACCCTTCAGGAATTGCCGTTGCATCTTCATATGAAATCGTCATTTTTAACGTTTCAGTTAACTTGTTTAGTTCATCTTTAGAAAAGGAAGAATCTACAACAATTTCTTTCGAACCAGTTGCATACACTTCTAATAAAATATCTTCTACTGAACCGGTCAATAACGTTACTGTATTTTGTCCAGTCGTTAAATCATTACAAGCTAATGCATATGATCCATCTTCAAAATGTGTTAACGCGGCTAAGAAGTTATTTTCTTTCTCATCAATTGTACGCCCTTCCATCATCGTTCCTGGCGTAATTAATTGTACGACTTCACGGCGCACTACACCTTTAGCCGTTTTTGGGTCTTCTACTTGCTCACAAACCGCTACTTTATATCCTTTTTCAACAAGTTGTTCAATATAATTTTTAGCCGCATGATACGGTACACCGCACATCGGTATACGTTCACTACTACCACCGTCTCGGCTCGTTAATGTAATTTCAAGTTCGTGGGCTGCTTTAACCGCATCCTCAAAGAACATTTCATAAAAATCACCTAAGCGGAAAAATAAAAAGGCATCTTGGTAGTCTGCCTTAACTTTTAAATATTGCTGTATCATAGGCGTATATTGCGTCATACTTATCCTCCATAATTCTTACATAATAATCTATATTCATATATGTCACACTTCACGGACATCCATATCTCCTATTTCAGGAGTCTTTCTTCATTATAGCACATTTTATTAGGAATCATGTTCATTCAAGTACCACTTATGTAAAGTAAAAAGCTAGGAAGAACTTCTCCCTAGCTTTCTATTACTCTTCTTCTGCATCAACGATAAAGTTCGGATCTAATTCTTCAAACTCATCATCGTCAATTTGGAAAGCATCGTCTGACTCTACGCAACCTTCAGGATTTACACTTACACAAATTTTCGTTTCGCCAACTACTTCTGTTACAAATTCACGTTCTACAGTTACAACAATTTTATTACCATTTGGTGATACAAGAGCTTCTAAACAATTTGGTGGCTGAATGACGCGAGCAATAATTTCTAAATCATCACCAGAAAAGTTTTTATCACGATACCCAATGCTCACTTCATCCGTGTAGTTTACACGCTCTGTTACAACTTCTGTCTTTGTATTACCATCAAATGAATACCAAGTGTTCACATCATAGAAACCTTCAATTTCCACATGCTTTCCACTCTTTCTTGCTTCGTACGAGTGGTTAATTACCCAGCACCCTAAAATACTCGTTGGCTCATTATTCGATTCACATGTATGCGTTGACTTTGTATACTTACGTCCTTTTCCAACCACTGCTTTTGTAATAATCTCTCTAAATTCGGACATTCGTAACCCTCCTCAATCACTATTCACTTAATCATATGCGTGACAATAGCGGAATGTGTCATTCTTTTTTTGAGAAGAACTTACGTTTAACCGACTAAAAAAAGAGATGTCAATTCGACATCTCTTTAACAACCACAATTTCCTTTTTTACTTTCTACCGCTGCGCCCGTTTCACCCTTCAATACATCGCCATTAGTTGAAATTAATATTTCATCTGTTACGTTGTTAGAAATCGTACTGGCAACTAGCTGTAGTAAGTCATTTACATATGTTTGTGAAGATTTAAATTCTTGTACAACTGGGATACTATCTAACTTATCTTGCAATGCATCAATTTCAGCTTCTACTTTTTTCAAAGCTTCCCATTTCCCGTAATGCTGCAAGTTTACTGCTTGTTTTTGCAATGCTTTAATTTCATCAATTGCGCGCTTTACATTTTCATTTTTATGAATTTGCGCCTCTGCTTTCTTAAAGAAATCAACTTCTTCTGTTTCAGAGATCATTTTTGCTAATTCTTTCGCTTGCTCAACAATTTCATCTTTCGTATATGCTTTCATCTATTATTCCACCTCAATCGGCTCTTCAACTAATTCTCCGTTAAGAGACCAAGTTTTTGCGTCCGTTACTTTTACTTTCACAAGCTGACCAATTAAAGATTTTGGAGCAACGAAGTTTACAAGTTTATTCGTACGAGTATAACCTGCAAGTACTTCCGCGTTATTTTTACTTTCCCCATCAACTAACACTTCTACAATTTGACCTTTGTAACGATCGTTCTTTTCAATTGCCAATTTATTTACTAATGCATTTAAGCGTTGAAGACGTTCTTTCTTCACTTCCATCGGTACATTGTCTTTCATTTTTGCAGCTGGTGTACCTTCACGCGGAGAATAAATAAAGGTAAAGGCAGTATCAAATCCTACTTCACGATATAACGACATCGTTTCTTCAAATTGCTCGTCTGTTTCATTTGGGAAACCGACGATAATATCAGTTGTTAATACTGCATTTGGAATTGCTTCTTTAATTTTTCTTACAAGCTCTAAATAATGCTCACGCGAATATTTACGCGCCATAATTTTTAACATCTCTGTGCTTCCAGATTGAACCGGTAAGTGAATATGTTCTACTAAGTTTCCACCTTTTCCAAGTACTTCAATTAAGTGATCATCGAAATCGCGTGGGTGGCTCGTTGTAAAACGGATACGGGCGATATCCACTTTACGGAGTTCGTCCATTAAATCGCCAAGACCGTATTCTATATCTTCAAAGTCTTTACCGTATGCATTTACGTTCTGCCCAAGTAACGTAATTTCTTTATAACCATTCGCGGCTAAATGGCGAATCTCTTGGATAATATCTTCTGGACGTCTGCTTCGCTCTTTTCCGCGTGTATACGGTACGATACAATATGTACAGAACTTATCACAGCCATACATAATATTTACCCAAGCTTTAATATCGCCACGGCGTACTTTCGGAAGGTTTTCAATTACGTCTCCTTCTTTTGACCAAACTTCAACTACCGTCTCCTTCGAGAACATTGCATCTTTTAGAATGTACGGTAATCTATGAATATTATGTGTTCCAAACACCATATCTACATGCTGATTTTTTTGCATAATTTTATTTACAACAGATTCTTCTTGGGACATACAACCACATACACCAATTAAAAGGTCCGGATTTCTTCGTTTTAGTGACTTTAAATGACCTAGTTCACCGAACACTTTATTTTCAGCATTTTCACGAATAGCACACGTATTCAATAATACTACATCTGCATCTTCAGTTGAAAAAGTTGGTTCATATCCAAGTGCAGTGAAAATACCAGCCATCACTTCTGTATCATGCTCATTCATTTGACAACCATATGTACGAATATAAAACTTTCTTCCTGTACCAAAATTGCGAAACTCTTCAGGTAAGCCAAAATCCCGTTCAATTTTAACTTCTTCTTTCCCTCGTTTTTTCGCGTCTTTTAAGGAAGGTGGTTGGTATACACTTTCAAAGTATTTACTATAATCTTTCTCTTCTTTTTTCGCAGAGGAATTTGCTTGTTGACTTGCTAATCGTTGTTGCTCGTTCATCGGTAATCTCCTTTCACCCTTAACTATACACACTCTATAGTCCATTTTAATGCGCTTAGACCCACCTCAAAAATGGTTAGATAGCTTGAGAGATAACTTGTCCTTTGAAACTTGAGTAACCAATCTAATCATCTATAAGAATGAAGTCTTCCCCACACAAATAGACATTCCCTTTTCGTGTTTCTTTTTGTCCTACTAAAAAGCATATTGCTTTATCCCTATAAACATTACCATAGTATGAAGCGTTTCGCCAATTTTAACAAAAAATTGGCGCTGTCTTATCTTACATTTTATTAGCAATGAACTTGCCATTTTCATACAACGATTTATATATTATTTTACCATTCTGAATTTTCTAAGTAAATATAACTACCTTATATTTACTCATAAAAAAGGTTGCCACATGGCAACCTTTTCTTCTTACATTACATAAATTCAGCAACAAGTTCATCAAACATTTTCTGATCCATATTTAAATCTGATTGAACTAAAGGCTTCTCACTATAGCCTTTTACAAGTTCTTGGTATGAAGGTTGCGCTGTATTTTGATAAATTAAACCTGTTACTAATCCGTTATTTTCCATTAACGTTTGCATAGCCATCATGCGATTAGACGGATCATACCCCTCTACTGTACTTAGTTTTGTTAAATTCTCTTTAAACCAATCGTAAGTATTTATTTTATTGTAAGTAACACATGGGCTAAATACGTTAATTAATGAAAATCCTTTATGGTTAATACCAGCTTCAATAATTTGTGTTAATTCTTTTAAATCACTTGAAAAGCTTTGCGCCACAAATGTTGCACCAGCTGTTAAAGCCATTTCCATAACATTTAGTGACGGTTCAATTGAACCTTGTGGCGTACTTTTCGTTTTAAATCCAGCTTCACTACGTGGTGAAGTTTGCCCTTTTGTTAATCCGTAAATTTGGTTATCCATTACGATATACGTAATGTCGATGTTACGACGAATAGAATGGATTGTATGTCCCATACCGATCGCAAATCCATCACCGTCACCGCCTGATGCGATAACTGTTAAATCACGGTTTGCCATTTTCACACCTTGTGCAATCGGCAGGGCACGACCATGAATGCTATGCACACCATATGAATTAATATAACCTGAAATACGACCTGAACAACCGATACCAGAAATAACAGCAAGTTCATCTGGATTTAGGCCAACGTTAGCTGCCGCACGTTGAATTGCAGCTTGCACTGAGAAGTCTCCGCAACCTGGGCACCAGTTTGGTTTTACGCTGTTACGAAAGTCCTTAAATGTTGCCATTTAATACAACCCCTTTTTTGCATTCGTTGTAAATCTCTTTCGGCAAGAATGGGTTCCCATCATATTTTAAAAGACTAGAAATTTTCTCACCGTTACCAAGATTCATTTTCATAATGTTAGCAAGTTGACCTGTTGCATTGTTTTCTACCACTACAACACGCTTCGCATTTTTCACAAGTGGATCGATTTCAGCTGTTGGGAACGGGTGAATTAAACGCACATGAGCATGGTTTACTTTCATACCCTCTTGTTCTAAGCGCTCCATTGCTTCTTCGATCGCACCACGTGTTGAGTTAAATCCAACAAGCAATACGTCTGCTTCTTCATGCTTAACATTTTTATAAACAGGGGTATTAAACTTCAAGTTCTCCATTTTACGGAAACGTTTGTCCATTTGATCTTTACGGTTTATTGCTGATTCAGATGGTTTACCAGTTTCATCATGTTCTACACCTGTAACATGGTGAACACCATTTTTCATACCAGGTAAAACACGTGGTGAAACGCCATCTTCTGTTACTTCATAACGCTTAAAGTATGCTTTATTTTCACGTTCTGGTAATTCCACTTCTAAATCAAGCTTACCACGACGAATTTCCACTTTATCTAACTTAAGTGGTTCTACCGTTTGTTTCCCTAAAGAAAGCTGTAAATCTGTTAAGAAAATAACAGGTACTTGATATTCTTCAGATAAGTTAAACGCTTCTACAATATCATAGAAAGCTTCTTCTACTGTACTTGGCGCCATTACGATTTTCGGAATTTCACCGTGCGTACCGTAAATCATCGCCATTAAATCAGACTGCTCTTGTTTCGTAGGTAACCCTGTACTTGGACCACCACGTTGTGTATCAACAATAACTAACGGCGTTTCTGTAATACCCGCTAAACCGATCGCTTCCATCATTAAAGATAGACCTGGACCAGCAGATGCAGTTAATGTACGAACACCAGCATAGTTTGCACCGATTGCCATTGTACAAGCTGCGATTTCATCCTCAGTTTGGATTACTGTTCCGCCGACTTTTGGCAATTTTTTAATTAAGTATTCCATAATTTCAGATGCAGGTGTAATTGGATATGCAGACATAAAGCGAGCGCCACCAGCTACTGCACCAAATGCAATTGCATCGTTCCCAATCATAAACATGCGCTTCTGACCATCAGCTTTTTCAAGCTGCATCATGTTTACTTTCTCACCTAGTAACTCTTTCATATATTGAGAGCCGCGCTTAATTGCGTCCATATTCTTTTGAACAACTTGCTCTCCTTTACGACCAAAGATCTCTTCAACAACATCTAAATAAGCTGTTTCATCTAATCCTAATACCGCACTTGATGCTCCAACAGCAACCATGTTTTTCATTAACGATGTGCCTAATTCTGAAGCAATATCTGTAAACGGTATCACATATAGATTTACATCTGTATTGTCAGGTATTGTCGGATTAAATTTCGCATCTGCAACTACAATCCCGCCCGGACGTAGTTCGTGGAAGTTAAAATCAATTGTTTCTTGATCAAAAGCAATTAAAATATCTAAATCATCTGAGATCGCGCGTACTTCTGTTGTACTTACACGAATTTTATTATTTGTATGGCCGCCTTTAATACGTGATGAGAAGTGGCGGTAACCGTATAGATAATAACCTAATCGGTTTAATGCAATACAGAAGATCTCTCCTGTACTTTCAATTCCTTCACCTTGTTGGCCTCCAACTTTCCATGAAAGTTGACTAATCATCTCCTACACCCCTTTTGGCTGCATTCATTGTAGTGTATTTTTTTACAGTAATAGTTTAGCATTTTTTATGCAAATAAACTACAATGGACGCAAATTATGCCTCTTCTGATTTCCCTGAATCTTTAGTATAAAGCTATTTTGTTTTTCATTCTAGTATTAGGTCTTAAAAAAAGCAATAATATCAAATGAATTCATTCTAATTTTTCTGGATTTTTAAAACAAAAATCTTAAAATCCGATATGTTCAACAAAATTATCATATAGAAATCGCTCTACAGTAGATGCAGCATAGTGTTTACAAAGCTCGTTCATTACATTTTCATAATCTCGATACGCTGATACATTTACAACTGTTTCTACTATCCCATCAAAATCCGAACCAAACCCTATATTGTTCTCTCCACCTAATGAACAAATATATTCGATATGTCTTACTATATCTGCTACATTCGCTTGTTTTTCATTTGTTAGAAACTGCGGTACAAAAGTGACACCGATCATGCCATTTCGCTTTATAAGAGCTTTAAGTTGTTCATCGTTTAAATTACGTGGGTGCTGACAAAGTTTCATACAATTTGAGTGGGAAGCAATAGGATTTTTTGCAATTTCTATAACATCCCAAAAACTTCTCTCATTCAAATGAGACACATCAGTCCATACACGTAACGCATTCAGTTCTTGTACAACATGTTTACCAGAAGTCGTTAAACCTGCCCCACGTGTCTCTAGCGCACCATCAGCTAATAGATTGGCATAATTCCATGTTAGTCCAAAAGAACGTACTCCTAGGCGATACAACAATCGTAATTTCATTGCATCTTTTCCAATTGCTTCGCATCCTTCTAGTGTTAATATCGCTCCAATCTCGTCCTGTTTTAACATGTTAATATCATCTTTTGTCTGAATAAACTTCACACCTGGTAGGGATAAAATTTCATTATAAAAAATATCTACCATTTGCAATGCTACTTCAAATCGGTTTTCATATGCCACTGTTTCTGGCACATATATAGCAAAACATTGTATACTTCCTTTTCTGTTCTTTAACTGTTCAAATGTAATATGTAATTGCGAATCATGTTTAAAATCCTTTTTCCCTTGTGCACTCCATAACTGAAGAAGCACATCACAATGAGCATCAAAAATTTTCATTTTCATTCCTCCATTATAAAAACAACCTGTTTGCATACTGCAAACAGGTTTTTTAAACTTAACGAGGTTCTACAATTAATTTTATTGCTGTACGTTCTTCCCCATCAATCATGATATCCGTAAACGCTGGGATACAAATCAGGTCCAAACCACTAGGCGCTACAAATCCTCTTGCAATTGCTACTGCCTTTACCGCTTGGTTCAATGCACCTGCACCAATGGCTTGAATTTCTGCTGTTCCGCGTTCGCGAATAACACCTGCAAGTGCACCAGCTACAGAATTAGGGACCGACGTTGCTTTAACTTTTAATATTTCCATTCCGCGTTTCCTCCTCGTTTCTATAAAAAGTATTAGCAATTATTTCACTTTAACTTATATTCACGAGGAATGACACGTATTCCTGCTAAATTCCTGTAATTTTTCTAAAAAATTAAAAAATAATAACTTATCTAAATTTTAACAGAGATTACTCAAAAAATGGTTGGTCATCATTAATTAAGATACGCTCAATTTTCTTAGCTTTTCCTGTATTAGGATCCACATCAATTAGCACTGCGCTTAATTGTGTTCTACCATTTGTTACTTCAAATCGCACTGGTAAGTTTGTTAAAAACTTCTTCAATACTGCTTCTCGGTCCATGCCTAAAATTCCATCGTACGGTCCTGTCATACCAACATCTGTAATATATGCCGTCCCGCTTGGTAAAATGCGATTATCTGCTGTAGGAACATGCGTATGTGTACCTACTACCGCTGTAGCACGACCATCTACATACCAACCTAACGCTTGTTTTTCACTTGTAGTTTCCGCATGGAAATCAACAAAAATAATATTCGTACGTTTTTTCGCAATGTTAATTAATTCATCCACTTTACGGAATGGACAATCAATTGGAGGAAGGAATGTACGTCCTTGTAAGTTAATAACTGCAACTTCTGTTCCATTACAGTTCACAAAAATAAGCCCTTTTCCTGGAGTTCCTTCTGGGAAGTTAGCTGGTCTTGCAAGATATTTTGCATCATCGATGAATTCAAATACTTCACGGTTATCCCAAGCGTGGTTTCCAAGTGTAACTGCTTGCGCCCCACACTCTAAAAAGTTTCGATATATTTTTTCTGTAATTCCACGTCCACCTGCTGCGTTTTCTCCATTAATGATTGTTACTGTAGGTGTATATTTTTTCTTTAATGCCGGTACGTATTGTTGAATCATACCTCTACCAGGAGATCCTACTACATCCCCAACAAATAATATTCTCATATGTCTTACCCTTTCTATGTACTGCATTTTTTATTGCTATAGCATTAAGTAAATTCCTTATAATATGTTTATTATAAGTTTGTTTCACTTTTATGCTATATAACTAACTGTCTTTATTTTATCCAATTCCAACACAAAAAAATAAAGTGGTGTTTCACCACTTTATTTTGCGTATTCCACTGCACGTGTTTCACGAATAACAGTTACTTTAATATGTCCTGGGTAATCCAGTTCATTTTCAATACGTTTTCGGATGTCACGAGCTAAACGATGAGCTTCTAAATCATCGATTGTATCTGGTTTTACCAAAATACGAACTTCACGTCCTGCTTGAATTGCAAATGATTTTTCAACGCCTTCATAAGACTCTGAAATCTCTTCTAACTTTTCAAGACGACGAATATAGTTCTCAAGTGTTTCACTACGAGCTCCCGGTCTTGCAGCTGATAAAGCATCTGCTGCTGCAACTAAAACTGCAATGATAGAAGTTGGTTCTGTGTCACCATGGTGAGATGCGATACTGTTTATAACTACAGGATGCTCTTTATATTTCGTTGCGAGTTCAACACCAATTTCAACGTGGCTACCTTCTACTTCATGGTCAATCGCTTTCCCGATATCATGTAATAGCCCAGCACGTCTTGCTAGTTTTTCATCCTCACCAAGCTCTGCTGCCATAAGTCCAGTTAAATATGCAACTTCCATAGAGTGTTTTAAGACGTTTTGACCATAACTTGTACGGTATTTTAAACGACCTAAAATTTTAATTAAATCTGGGTGTAATCCGTGAACACCCACTTCAAACGTTGTTTGCTCTCCGACTTCGCGAATATACTCGTCCACTTCACGTCTTGATTTTTCGACCATCTCTTCAATACGCGCTGGGTGAATACGTCCGTCCTGTACTAGTTTATCAAGAGCGATACGAGCTGTTTCACGACGAATTGGGTCGAATCCAGAAAGGATTACCGCCTCTGGTGTATCATCGATAATTAAGTCAATACCCGTTAACGTTTCTAACGTACGAATATTACGACCTTCACGCCCAATAATACGTCCCTTCATTTCGTCATTTGGAAGATTTACAACCGAAACGGTTGTTTCAGCAACATGATCAGCTGCACATCTTTGCATTGCAAGAGATAAAATCTCTTTTGCTTTCTTATCCGCTTCTTCTTTCGCGCGAACTTCACTTTCTTTTACCATAACAGCGATTTCATGAGAAACTTCACTTTCTACTTTACCAAGAATAATTGCTTTCGCTTGTTCGCGTGTCAGATTGGAAATGCGCTCTAATTCTGTTTGTTGCTTTTGAACTAACTCTCCCACTTTGCTTTCCAACTCTTCAATCTGTTGTTGTCTCGCTACAAGAGAATCCTCTTTCTTTTCTAACTGTAGCTCGCGTTTATCGAGCGTTTCGTCTTTACGATCAAGGTTCTCTTCTTTTTGCATTAAACGATTTTCTTGTTTTTGTAATTCGCTTCTACGGTCACGAATTTCTAATTCAGCTTCTGTACGAAGTGTATGAATTTCATCCTTTGCTTCTAAAAGCGCTTCTTTCTTAAGTGCTTCAGCCTCACGATTCGCTTCATCTATAATACGTTTCGCTTCATTAGCCGCACCATTAATCTTCGCTTCAGCAATAGACTTTCGAACAAAAAAGCCAACAACTGCACCGACTGTTGCAAGCAAAATGGAGATGAGTATCCAAACTGCAGTACTACTCATGATTTCACCTCCCCTTGCTATGAATGAAAAAAGACTGTCGGCATGTACATTGAATACCAACATACAGCAAAGACCGTCGTCCCGCTTTTTTAAGGGACTTTCTTCATTTCACAATTAAAATGTCATATTATTATTTCGGCAAGATTTAAGTCTTACTCCGAATATTACTTCTCTTCTTGAGAAGAGTATATCGTATATAAGAAAAAATATACATTCTCATTGTATCTATCGCAATTTTCATTGTCAAGCGTTGTCTACTTTTACTTTCTTTACCTTCAGCCCTAATTTATATATGAATATAAAAAGCAGACAGCATATTATCCTGGAAAACCTTAGTAAATTCCAGTTTATTCATGTGAAACGCGCATATATCCCTCTTTATACATAATCTTTTAGGTAGATTAAATATTTTATCTCCAACGATATACAACGCTTTCATAATGGTACAAAAATAAAAGACACGAAGCCGTGTCTTTTATTTTTAATCAAGAAGATTTGGATCTTCCATACCTTCAGCACCTGAATCTTCGCTAATTCCGTGATGCTCACGAATAAAGAAGGCAATTTCTTCTCTTAAATCCGTATTTTCTTTTAAGAACTGCTTCGAATTTTCACGACCTTGTCCTAAGCGTTCTTCATTATAAGAGTACCAAGCACCGCTCTTTTGAACGATATCAAGTTCAGAAGCCATATCCAAGATTTCACCTTCTCTTGAAATACCTTCTCCGTACATAATATCAACTTCCGCAACACGGAATGGTGGTGCCACTTTATTTTTAACTACTTTTACTTTTGTTTTATTACCAACGATGTCATTACCTTGTTTTAATTGCTCCGCACGACGCACTTCAAGACGAACAGTCGAATAGAATTTCAACGCACGACCACCTGGAGTTGTTTCTGGCACTATCTATAGATTTTCCATCTCTATAGTCCGGACTATCTCTTCATCTCTTTACAGAGAGCCTTGCACTTCCAGCAGTAGCCTATCATCTGCCGTACCCTACTCAGTTAACTAAAAGTCCTTTTCGGTAGTCTCTACACCTTCCCCATATCACTATGGAGCTCGGCACGGTATTACCCTAAATAATGGTGGGCTTCACCGTTAGCAACTATATGAATAGTTACACCCTTAGGCAATAAGGTTCACAAGGTTTTTTAACATGCTATCACTAGCAAGGGAAACCCATAGTAAACTCCTTAATCTTTATGATTAAGCAACTTGTAGTTGATTTCCGAACATAACCCCAACTTTTTCACGAATTTGGTTAATAAAGATTGCGATTGTTTTTGATTTATTGATTGCACCTGAGAGTTTACGAAGTGCTTGAGACATTAGACGAGCTTGTAAACCTACGTGTGAGTCACCCATGTCTCCTTCAATCTCAGCTTTCGGTACAAGAGCTGCTACAGAGTCAATTACGATAATATCAACCGCACCACTTCGTACAAGTGCTTCTGCGATTTCTAAACCTTGCTCCCCTGTATCAGGTTGTGATAATAGTAATTCATCGATGTTAACACCTAGTTTTTGTGCATATACAGGATCCATTGCATGCTCAGCATCGATGAACGCTGCTTGTCCACCTTGACGCTGTACTTCTGCAATTGCATGTAATGAAACTGTTGTTTTACCTGAACTTTCAGGTCCGTAAATTTCGATAATACGGCCGCGTGGGTATCCGCCTACCCCTAATGCCACATCAAGTGCTAAAGAACCACTAGAAACCGTAGAAACTCTACGCTCTGCTTGTTCTCCTAATTTCATAATTGAACCTTTACCGAATTGCTTCTCTATTTGTTTTAACGCCATATCTAACGCTGCTTGACGATCACTCATTCAAAATTCCTCCTTAACTGAATTGCTAATCTTATTATACCTATTTTCAATTCATTTTGCCAACAAAAATCGAACATTTATTCGATTTTTTTATTTTCCAATTAATGAAACTGCATTTAAGCATTAAAAAAACTAGAAGAGACTCACATCTCTTCTAGCTTTTTATACAAATGATAAAATCCATATTTCGCCGAACGTTCCCTAATTTGTTGACGACTTCCACTTAAATGAAGAGGAAAGACTACAGTTGGTTCATCTTTAATCGACAATCCAACAAATACTGTTCCCGGTTCTTTATGTTCTGAAGCATCCGGTCCTGCTACCCCAGTGAAACTAATCCCGATATCCGCTTTTAATAATTCTTTAACATTTTCAGCAAGATAACGGGCACATTCCTTACTAACTGCACCGTCAGTAGACAACACTTCCTCAGGTACATGTAAAACATGTTGCTTCACATCATTATGATAACAAATGACACCGCCTTTAAATACGGAAGACACACCAGCACTTTCTGTTACTTGATTACCGAAGAGACCACCTGTTAAACTTTCCGCACACGCTAAAGTTAACCCTTTTTTCTTCAATAACTCTATCGCCTTATAATGCAGAAACTCTTGGTCATACCCGTAGAAAAATTCTCCTACTCTTTCTAAAATCAAATCTTCCATATGCTGAATGAGTTTCTCCGCTTCATGAGCATTTTGATGCTTTGCAGTTAAACGTAATGTCACTTCTCCATCATTCGCAAGAGGAGCGATTGTCGGATTCGTTTGTCCATCAATTAAATCTTGAACTTTCACCTCTAATTGAGATTCCCCAATTCCAAAGAAGCGAAGCACGCGAGAATAAATGTTTTCTCCTGTTGTAAAGTTACGTAAATAAGGCTCTACATAACTTACATACATTGGCTTCATTTCTTTCGGTGGTCCTGGTAATAAAATATAAACTTTTCCGTTCTTATTTAACCCCATACCAGGTGCCATACCGTGATCATTTGCGAATACATTTGCTCCATTCAAAATGAGTGCCTGCTTTTTATTATTTTCAGTGAATTCACGGCCTGTACGTTTAAAATAATTGCTTATTAATGCTAATGCATTTTCATCATATACTAGCTCTTCCTCTAAGCTAGACGCAATTGTTTCCTTCGTCAAATCATCTTTTGTCGGGCCTAATCCACCTGTAAAAATAAGCATATCCGCACGTTCTTCTGCAACTTCAATCGCCTGCTGCAGTCGTTTGTTATTATCTCCAACTACAGTATGGTAGTACACATTAATGCCGATTGAAGCTAACTTTTCAGATAAAAACTGGGCGTTTGTATTTGCAATTTGTCCAAGTAATAATTCTGTTCCAACCGCAATAATTTCAGCATTCACCCCAATTCCCCCATAAACTTCTATTTTGAGTTTACAAAAGCAGCTCTATTTTTCCAGAAATAATCCCATCCTGAAATAACAGTAAAAATTAATGCAATCCATATAAAGATGTCAGCTACCGGAATATGGATTAAATTTAAAGGTACATCGTGTAATAAATATGCTGCAATCGCGATAATTTGTGTCCATGTCTTAATCTTACCTAGCTGATTTGCTGCAACTACTTCTCCTGTTCCAGCAAGTACTAGACGTAAACCAGTTACCGCAAACTCACGGCTTATAATGATAATAACGATCCAAGCTGGTACGTATTGCATTTCCACTAACGTGATAAGTGCAGCTGAAACAAGTAATTTATCAGCTAATGGGTCAAGGAACTTCCCTAAATTCGTTACAAGATTATATTTTCTTGCGTAATGTCCATCAATCCAATCTGTAGCCGAAGCAACAATAAAGATAAGTGCTCCTACTAAATGTTGAATTGGTAAATCAACATCACCAATTGTGTATGAACCCCAATCAAAGGGTGCTAACATAATTACCATAAAAATTGGAATTAAGAAGATTCTAGATATTGTAATTTTATTTGGTAAATTCACAGCTATTCCTCCATCATATCAAAAACATTTGTTCATTGAAAAAAGTCATCGAAGCGATGACTGTTATTGTGCAGGTTGCTCTATCCCTAGATTTTTAATCAAGAATTTTTGATGATAATTCTCTTCTGGATTCAACGGGAATGTAACGACTTGGCCATTTAATTTAAATTCAACATTCGGTGCACTTCCTATATTAAGGTTTACCACTTTCGCTGTTGATAAATCATATTTTTGAGTTTGGCCTTCCTCTATTGTTCCACTAAAGATATCATTTCCTGCCTCATTTTTAATACCTACATAACTTGCGCCTTTTGTTGTAATTTCTAGTTCTAACGTTTTATTGTTATGAATTTCCAAAGTGGATTCCTTACCAGTTGTCCCAATTACTTTGATTTCTTGTTGTCCCGTTGGTTGCGCTGGTTGTTCTTCTTTCTTTGGCTCTTCTTTCTTTGGCTCTTCTTTTTTCGGCTCTTCCGCTTTCACTTCATCTTTCTTCGTATCTAACGGAGAGTTTTCCGCTTTTTTAACTTCAATTTTCTCACTTTGAGTATTCGGAACTTTTTCATCATCTTTTCCAGTTAACGCTTGGAAAACAAACCAAATTACCACTCCAACTGCGATTACTAACAGCGCAACTAAAATTTTCGGCATGTGATCTGCAATTGGCCATGATGAAGATTTTTGCATTGTTTCTTGCGTTTTTTGTCCTGTCGATACTTGTGGAACGTCACGTTTTTCAGATTGTGGTATCGTACTCTGATATTCTACAAGCAGTTCCTCTCCATTTAATCCAACCGCATCTGCGTATTGTTTAATGAATGCACGCGCATAAAAAGCTCCTGGCAATACATCATAATTGCCTTCCTCAATCGCTACTAAATGGCGCTTTTGAATTTTTGTAATCTCATGCAGCTGATCAATAGACAAGCCTTTCGTTCCTCTTGCTTCTTTCAGCTTTTGTCCTAATTCTGTCACTACTAACACCTCAATATTTCTTTAAAAGTCAAACATAGAGAAATTATTTTGCGTACCTTGCTCAATTTCATCTACTAAATTATATTGAATTTCTTCATCATAATCGTTACGCAACTCGATAATATAATCAAAATCATCCAATGTGTATTCTGACTGACTCACAAATACATCAGGATGTTCCACAACTTTCGTTGCAGGCAATCTCATAATTTCACGAACAAGCTGCCAATGCCTTTCGTTAGCACGCTTTGTTGACACGATTCCATCTAAGATGAAAATATTGTCGTCGCTATACTCGTCTTCAATTAATTGACTACGAACCGTTTGCTTAATAAGAGTAGATGATACAAATAACCATCTTTTATTTGCACAAACACTTGCGGCAACAATGGATTCTGTTTTTCCGACACGAGGCATTCCTCGTATTCCGATTAGTTTATGACCTTCTTTTTTCATTATTTCAGCCATAAAGTCTACAAGTAACCCTAATTCATCACGTACAAACCGAAATGTCTTCTTATCATCTGCATCTCGTTGTATGTACCTACCATGTCTAACCGCTAGCTTATCTCTTAGCTTTGGCGGACGATATTTCGTTACCGTTATATTATCCATCGTATTTAAAATTGATTCAAGTCTAGAGATTTGCTCTTGATTATCACACATAAGGAGTAATCCACGTCGTGCATTATCTACACCATTAATTGTGACAATATTAATGCCGAGCATACCGATTAACGAAGAAACGTCACCAAGCAAGCCAGGTCGGTTTTTATGTATTTCATATTCAAAATACCATTCAATCATCCAAGATCACTCCCCTTGCTTACTTTACACCTACGTACTATATTATATGATTTCACCTTAATAGGGAAGCTAAATGTATAATCTATCCTGCGTTATTATTATACAAAAAAAATAGAGAGGAGAATCTCCTCTCTATTTTTTACTTATGTTGTACAAACTTCACCATTAAGTTTGCGATTGTATGTTGCTCTTGTTCATCAGCAACTTTCCAAAGCTCAGCTAATAGTTTCTCTTGATCGTTGCGTGCTTCTACTTCATTTGCTAAATAGTCACCAACACGAAATGCCATATCTGATACGGCACCACCATCAAGACCTTTTCCTTGCGCCTGTTCTAAACGTTCTCCTAAAAAGCTCTTCCATTGATCAAAATTTTCTAAAACTGACATGTGTAAGCACCTCACTACTTAGTAATAGAATCATGCTTAATTTGTACAGTTTTTCATTTTTTATGTAAGAAATTTTTAGCAATGCCAACCGCCGTTCACTCCGATAATTTGTCCCGTTATGTAAGATGCTCCTGGTGAGACGAGAAATGACACTGTTTTTGCTACTTCTTCTGGCAATCCCAGTCTACCTAACGGAATCTCTTCAGCAATTTCATTCTTATCCTCTTCTGAAAATACATTTAACATTTCCGTTTCAATTGCACCTGGCGCCACCGCGTTCACTCTTATTCCACTTAATGAAACTTCTTTTGCTAAAGCTTTCACATATGAATTTTGCGCACCTTTTACCATCGAGTACAGCACTTCACATGATGCACCAATTTGTCCCCATATAGACGAAACAAGTACAACATTACCGCTTCTCCGCTGAATCATTGAAGGCAGTGCCATTGATAATACTTTATAAACACTCTTCACTTGAAGTTCTACCATGTAATTCAATTCATCGTTCGTTACATCTGTTACGAGTCCAAATATACTCTTCCCAGCTGCATATACGATAACATCAAGAGGATGTTCAATTTGCCCCCACAACTGCTCTGCTCCATCAACAGAAGCTAAATTGGCTTGAACAGGAATCACTTCATCCCATTCTTTCTGCAACTCATTCACTTTTTCTACACTGTTATTATAATGAATATATACTGTATATCCATCTTGAATTAATTGTTTTGAAATAGCAGAGCCAATCCCTCCGCTTCCCCCAGTTACTAATGCATACTTTTTCATACAAATCCTCTCTTATCTCAATAAAATCTTTCTCCTACAAATAAATAATACCCTCATCTTACAATTTATCAATGATAAGATGAGGGTATTATTGTAAAACCTTTTATTTTTTCGGTAAAACTTGACAAACACTCATTTTCTCTTCTGATAATAATAATTTGGCTACTTCTTGTAAATCTTGAACCGTTAGACTTTCTAATACAGTCAATGCATCAAACAGACTAGATTCATTAAACGCATATCGTGTAAATTGATTTGCAATATATTCAGGTGAATTCAAGGAGCGTAAAAAGCCACCTATTTTCTTTTTCTTTACTCGTTCTAATGCCGCCTCATCTAATTGATCATAATTTGTATTTAATAAAATCCCTTTCAAACGCTCTTCCAGCTCATCAGGTTGCTTCGTATCGCCGCCTACCATTGCAAAACCGAAGTTATTCTCTTCTGTATAATCATACGAGAATGAATCATCAATAAGCCCTTCATTATATAAAGATTCGTAATGAACCGAGCTCTTCCCAAATAAATAATCTAAAAGTAACGTAAGCGCAATTTCTTGTTTTAAAAGGGCTTTCCCTTTTTCTTTTAAGTTTGTCGCTTTAATACCCACTAAACATTTCGGTGTTTGTACAGGCATTGAAATAATCTTCTTCTTTTCATTTACCTCATCCGGTTCTTCTTCAAATGAACGTACAATTTCCGACTGATTTTTATAATCTTTTTTCGCTTGATTTTCACGTACTAAATCCATTGTTTCCTCTGGGTCGATTGCACCCACAACAAATAGTAACATATTGCTCGGATGATAAAACGTTTCATAACATTCATATAATAAGTCTTTCGTAATTTTACTAATAGACTCAATTGTCCCTGCAATATCAATTTTAATTGGGTGCTTTACAAACAAGCTATCAATTAACCCAAAGTATAAGCGCCAATCCGGATTATCTTGATACATTTGAATTTCTTGCCCGATAATCCCCTTCTCTTTTTCAACTGTTTTTTCAGAGAAGTAAGGCTCTTGTACGAAGTTTAACAATGTATTTAAATTTTGTTCTACATTTGATGTACATGAAAAAAGGTAAGCTGTTCTTGTGAACGATGTGAAAGCATTTGCTGATGCTCCTTGTTTACTAAACAATTGGAAAGCATCATGATCTTCTTTTTCAAATAATTTATGCTCAAGAAAATGAGCAATTCCATCAGGCACACGAATCATTTCTTCTTTACCTAGTGGTACGAATGTATTATCCATAGAACCATATTTTGTCGTAAACGTTGCAAATGTTTTATTAAATCCTTGCTTCGGTAAAATATATACATCTAATCCATTAGGAAGTTTTTCATAATAGAGCGTCTCTTTTAATTGCTCATAAACAATTTTCTCCATTTATTCTCCCTCCGTTCCTTGTAAAAAGTAAATTGTATCTAGTGCAATATTTTTAGCAACTTTCACAATCTCTTCTTTCGTCACACTTTCAATACCTGTAAGCCATTCTTCAACCGGACGCGTACGATCTGAAATAATACCATGATACAACATTTCCACAAATCCGCGTGGTGTATCAATCGCCTCTAATATTTGATTTTGAATAACACTTTTCGTTTGATGCATCTCTTCTTCAGAAAAATCACCATTTTGCATCGCTAGCATTTGTTCTTTAATAATCTCAACAGCTTTTTCATAATTTTTCGCTTCGATTCCTGACATGACAAACAATAAGCCTTTATGACTTTCAAAGCGGGATGCTGCATAGTACGCTAAACTATTTTTTTCACGAACGTTAACGAATAACTTCGAATGAGAAAATCCTCCAAATAATCCATTGAACAATTGCAGTGCAAAATAATCTTCATCTTTATACGTAATAAACGTACGATAACCGATGTGTAATTTACTTTGTTTTAATTCTTGTTGTTCAACTACTTCTTTTTCTTCATTATTTCTCTTATGAAGAAGTACATTTCTTTCTCTCGCAGGACGCGCTGAAATAGAAAAATACTTACTTACAAGATCCACTGCGTTTTCTAAAATATCACCAATAATGTATAGATCCATTTCATCCTCTGCTAACACTTTTTGATAATATTGATACAAACTTTCATTTGTAATAGAAGAAACACTCTCTTTTTTCCCATTTGCACTTAAACGATACGGTTCTACTTTACACATTTCTTCAATTAAACGCTCGTTTGCATAGCGCATTTTATCATCGTACGTAGCTTCAATTCGTTGCAAGAGCGCTCTCTTTTCACTTTCTACGATAGAAGGTAGAAAACCATTCCCCTCTGTTGCTGGGTGCAAAACGATATCCGATAACATAGAAAGTGCTTTTTCAAATAGCGGTGGTGCATCATGTAAATAAACTTCATTTGCAATATCTACATAAATAGAGATAATATGGTCTTCTCCTTTTTTACTTACATCTACTGCTAAAGAAGATCCATATAATTCTTCTAAATATTGACGAAGACGAATTACAGAAGGAAGCTTTTCTGTCGCACTTTGCAATACGTATGGCAATAGGGCACGCTCTGTCACCGTCTCCTCATTTAAAGGTGCCTTAAAACGAAATACAAAAGTATTTGTTTTATATTTATCAGTTGGAATAATATGTACTCGCAAACCGCCTAACTCATGTAACTGTTGTTCCATTAGTTTCATTTATAGCCCTCCTTTACGTATGTAGGAATATTCCTCTTCAATATACAGTTTTTAGAAATAAAAAATCAACTTTTCTTCCTCACTATACTTACATTAAGCTCTTTCTAAAAACTTGAATATGTAAGGAACATAGTAAAATTCCGTATTAAATATAGTCTATGTAAAAAAGCCCGCACTAATGTGCGAGCTTTTTTTATACTTATCGTTTTCCTTTTTCATAAGGAGTTCCTAATGCTTTAGGAGCTTCAGAACGGCCTACAAAACCAACAAGTGCTAATATTGTGAATACATACGGTAATATCGTTAAGAATACACTTGGAATTTCCTTTAGTACCGGAATTGTACCACCAGTTATTCCTAATGATTGAGCAAATCCGAAGAACAGAGCCGCTCCAAGAGCACCAAGTGGATTCCATTTACCGAAAATCATAGCTGCTAGTGCTAAGAAACCTTGTCCAGTAATTGTAGCACCTGAGAAGTTACCAGAAATCGACATAGCGAAGACAGCTCCACCTACTCCGGCAAACATTCCAGATATAGCTACTGCAATATAACGCATTTTATATACATTAATCCCCATCGTATCAGCTGCCATCGGATGTTCTCCAACCGCACGAAGACGCAGGCCAAACGGCGTTTTATAAATGACATACCAAACGACAAACGCTAAAATAATAGCAATATATGATGTTAACGGTACATTTGAGAAGAAGATTTTTCCGATTACCGGAATATCCGAAAGACCCGGAACATCAATTTTTTCAATACGGTATTGAATGAAATCAGTTTGTCCTTTGCCAAAGATTTTCTTAATCGCAAATACTGTTAAACCAAGAGCTAAGAAGTTAATCGCTACCCCGCTCACTACTTGATCTGCACGGAATGTAATAGATGCTACTGCATGAAGAAGTGCAAATAAACCACTACCAATCGCTGCAAATAATAGTGCAATCCAAGGAGTCATCGATCCCCACGTATCACCCATTAATAACGTTGTAACAATACCAATAAATGCACCAAATAACATTAAACCTTCTAACGCTATATTTACAACTCCAGAACGTTCACTGAACACTCCACCTAACGCCGTAAAAATAAGTGGCGCTGCCGTATATAACGTACCCGTCACAAGAATGGCTAAAATATCTAAAAAGCTCATTTATTTCCCCTCCTTGCTCATGCGTGTAAGTGCCCAGCGTAAAACATAACTGCACGCAACAAAGAAAATAATACATGCGATAATAACGTTAATTAACTCAGAAGGTACATCTGCTTCAAAATTCATTTGTGGCGCTGCACTTTTCAAACCACCAAACAGTAAAGCTGCTAATAATATACCAAATGGATTATTTCCTCCTAGAAGCGCTACCGCAATCCCATCAAATCCGATACCAGTGAACGACGACATCGCTGTCATACTTTGGAATGTCCCTAAACCTTCCATAGCTCCACCAATTCCTGCAAAAGCACCGGCAATTGTCATTGATAAAACAACATTACGCGATACTTTCATCCCTGCATATTGAGAGGCATTTTGGTTAAATCCAACCGATTTTAATTCATACCCTAACGTTGTTCTATCTAATAAGAACCACATTACAATTGCAATGATAATAGCTACAACAATTCCCCAGTGTAAACGAGATCCATCTGTCAATGAAGATAACCAATCAGAAGCTAACGAAGCACTTGCTTGCACATCATAAGATTTCTCATTACCTTCATGAATATAACGTTTAATAAGGTCATACGTAACATAAAGTGCAATGTAGTTCATCATAATTGTAACAATTACTTCATTTACTTTAAGCTTTCCTTTTAAATATCCAGGTATAAAACCCCATAAACCGCCGGCGATCGCTGCCACTAAAATAGATAACGGAATATGCAAAATTGCTGGTAACGACACTGCATATCCAAACCAAACAGCAGCAAGCCACCCAACTAATAACTGTCCTTCCACCCCAATATTGAAAAGACCTGTACGAAATGCAAATGCTACTGAAAGACCAGCTAGTACAAGCGGAATCATTGTACGCAACGTCTCACCGATAGCTTGTGGATTTCCAACCATTCCTTCCCAAAGCGCAACATATCCAACAATTGGATCATATCCACTAACTAACATTACAATGGCACCAACAAGTAAACCGAAAACTACGGATAACACAGGTACTAAAATATTAATTGTTCGTTCTGTTAAAAAATTTTTAGCCATTTGTGTTCACCTTCTCTTTCCCTGTCCCTCCGGCCATTAATAATCCAAGCTGTTGTTCATTCGTTTCTTTCGCGTCAACAATTGCTACAATTTTCCCTTCATATATAACAGCAACTCGATCACTTACATTTAAAATTTCATCTAGCTCTAGCGATAGAAGCAATACAGCCTTACCATTATCTCTCTGCTCGATTAATTTTTTATGAATAAATTCAATCGCACCTACATCTAAACCACGTGTTGGCTGCGCTGCAATTAATAAATCTGGATTACGATCTACTTCACGTGCAATAATTGCCTTTTGCTGGTTCCCACCAGATAGAGCACGAGCTAACGTTTGTTCACTAGGTGTACGTACATCAAACTGTTCAATGAGCACTTTTGCTTTTTCTGTAATTTTACTAAAATTTAAAATCCCTTTCTTTGAAAATGGATTTTTATAGTATGTTTGTAAAACAATATTGTCCCGAACAGAAAAATCGAGAACAAGTCCGTGTTTATGACGGTCTTCAGGAATATGACCAATCCCCTCTTCTGTTATTCTTCGAACAGGCCAATTTGTTATTTCTTTTCCTTTAATTGCAATAGAACCTGACTCAACTTTTCGTAAACCAGTAATCGCCTCTATTAATTCACTTTGACCATTTCCATCAATCCCTGCTATCCCAACGATTTCTCCTGCACGAACAGTTAAGTCAAGGCCTTTTACAGCAGGTAACTTGCGCGTATCATGAACAATTAGGTTTGCAATAGATAGTACTTCTTCCATTGGTTTAGCTTCTATTTTTTCTGTTTTAAAATTCACTTGACGTCCGACCATTAACTCTGCAAGTTTATGCTCATCCGTTTCTGCTACATCAACAGTACCAATCCCCTTACCTTTACGAATAATTGTACAACGATCGCAAACTTCCATAATTTCTTTTAACTTATGTGTAATAAGAATGATAGATTTCCCCTCTTGCACAAGCTTTTTCATAATTTGAATCAACTCATGAATTTCTTGAGGAGTTAACACCGCGGTTGGCTCATCAAATATTAAAATCTCAGCACCACGATAAAGAGTCTTTAATATTTCAACCCTTTGCTGCATCCCAACAGAAATATCTTCAATTTTCGCATGTGGATCAACGGCTAAACCGTACTGTTCAGACAATTGCTTAATTTCTTTTGCAGCTTCTTCAACAGCAATTTTCCCGTTTTTCTTTGGTTCATTTCCGAGAATAATATTCTCTGTAACTGTAAAATTATGAACAAGCATAAAATGCTGATGGACCATCCCAATACCAAGGTCATTTGCTATATTCGGATTTGTAATTTTAACAGGCTTTCCTTTAATTTTAATTTCTCCCTGTTCTGGTTGATACAAACCGAACAGTACATTCATCAGCGTTGATTTCCCTGCACCATTTTCTCCAAGTAAAGCATGTATTTCTCCCTGTTTTACTTGCAGCGTAATATCATCATTCGCTACAATGCCTGGGAATACTTTTGTAATATTGTTCATCTCAATTACGTATTCCATTTTGTTCCTCCTTTTAGCAGGGAACACTCCCTAATTACACTCTATTAAAAGTATTTTTATATATGCAAAGGTTAGTTCTACGAACTAACCTTTGCTATTTCTCTATTATTATTTCTTTAGAGAAGCTTCATATGTTTTATATTCTTCGTCAGTTGCAGGTACTTTAATTTCACCGTCAGTGATTTTCTTCTCAAGCTCTTCTACTTTTGTTAAGATTTCTGGATTTACTTTTTTTACATTGTCAGTAGTTTTCGCAATACCAACACCATCATCTTTTAATCCGAATTCTTCTACTTTACCGCCTTTTAACTTACCATCTTTCGCTTCTTGTGCTACTTTTGCTACTGCAATATCAACACGTTTTACCATTGAAGTTAATGTTACGTTTTCAGGCATACCTTCTTGGTTTTGGTCACGGTCAACACCGATTACCCAAACATTCTCACCTTTTTTCTTACGGTTTTTCGCTTCTGTAAATACACCATTACCAGTTGCACCTGAAGCATGATAAATTACGTCAACTCCACCACCGTACATTGCTGAAGCTAATACAGATCCTTTTTCTGGTTTATCAAATGCATCAGCATATTGTGATACGATTTCAATATTTGGATTCACTGCTTTTGCACCAGCTTTAAAACCTGATTCGAATTTTGTAATTAATGGGCTTTTTACACCACCAACAAACCCAACTTTATTTGATTTTGTCGTCATCGCTGCTACAGCACCAACTAGGAATGAACCTTCATGGTCTTTAAATGTAATACTTGTTACGTTCGGCTTCTTTACAACTGTATCTACAATCGCAAATTGTTCTTTCGGATACTGATCAGCTACTTTTTCGATTGATTTTTCCATTAAGTAACCAATACCAAATGTTGTGCTATAATGATCTTTCGCAAATTTCGTTAAATTCGGGATGTAATCCGCATCTTTACTTGATTGAAGATAACGATATCCTTCATTTTTCTTTAAGTCATTGTCTTTACCGAACTTCGTTAAACCTTCCCAAGCTGATTGGTTAAATGATTTGTCATCAACGCCCCCAACATCTGTAACCATACCAACTTTAAACTCTTTTTTGTCGCTACTCGCCTTATCCGAGTTACCACATGCACCTAAAACCGCACTCGCTGCTAATGTTAATGATAATAAAAGACCTGTTTTTTTCTTCATACTAGAAACCCCTCCTGAAATGAATTGTCTATTTTTTTACACGCTGCTGTCCCTAACTTCTTGCTGTCACCTCCCTAAAAAGGAACTCACCTACATACGTTTTCTTAATACGTGGAAGCTAAACTTATCAGCTCTAAAGTAATTAATAGAATATAAGATTGGTTCATCATTTTGATCATAGTGCATTTGTTTTAATACTAGCAGTGCTGTTTCTGGTTCACATTCTAAAATCGGTGAGATTTTCGGATGATAGCCAATTGGCTCAATGTGAGCAACCGCATATGTTATGCGCTTATGCGTGTTATTATGTATCACCGTTAGTAATGATTCTTCATTGTATCCCGATAAATCTGGCAAGATTTCTTTTGCAAGTTTATCGATACAATATACAACAGGTTCCCCATCTGCTGTACGCACACGCTCGATCATCACTGCATTAAAACCATCTTCACTATTAAACTTCTCTTTTTCTTCTTCTGTTAAACTTGTTGTAGATGATGATAGAAAGATAGTTCCTGGTGTTTTCCCCACACTAGAAATCATATCTGTAATACTAGAAAGTTGTTCAATCCCAGAAGAGAATAACGGCTTAGCATTTACAAACGTCCCTACACCATGTCTACGAATGACAACATTTTCTTCTTCTAAAATACGTAGCGCTTCCCTTAAAGTCGCTCTACTTACGCCAAGTTCTTTCGCTAAATCAAACTCTGATGGTAACTTTTGTCTTTCTTTGTAAGCTCCATCTTTAATTTTTTCTTTGATGTGATCAATCACCCGTAAATATAGGTGACGACTATCGGATTTTACTGACATAAGACTCCCCCGCATTTCAATTATTCGACCTCTGATGTAAGACTTCTTTTCTCTTTTTTCAACTTACAACATAATAAAAATTACTAAATACTAAAAATACGCGCAATTGTCGAATAAATATTAATAATTTTTTAAGATGAAATTTTCACTCTTTACTGCATAAAAAAAACTTTGCACCATAAACATTCCTCATTTCGAGAAAAAGTTCGGCACAAAGATCTCTTACATCCTTTGTTACACACTTTTCCCCTCATAGTCCAGCAATTCATGGTTGCCGGGTAGAAACTTATGGACCTTATCTCCAAGATTATATGAGGCAGTGATTCTTTTCGAAGTAATCTTACCACTTGCTCCCATATGTGTCAACAAAATTTAACATTTTTCTACATTGAATATCGAACGTTCACAAAAAACCACACCAAAGTATTCGTATTCTAGAGAATCACTTTAAATGTAAGCCCTTTCTTTATTGCTGAATATAGTATATAACAAAACTAGCATATAAAAAAGCCTAATTGTAAAAACAATTAGGCTTTTTTTATGAACTTTTTTCTTGTACATCATTAATAAGCACTTCTCGTGGTTTACTACCTTCATACGGACCTACTACACCATTCATTTCCATTGCATCAATTAAACGGGCAGCTCGCGTATAACCAACTCTAAACCTACGTTGTAACATAGAAACCGATGCTGTTTGCATTTCCACTACGAGCTGAACTGCTTCATCATATAATTCATCTTCTACTTCCTGCTTCGTATCAGGAACATCTTGCGGAATCATATCTTCTTGATATTGCGCTTTTTGCTGACCAATAACATATTCTACAACTCTCTCAACTTCATCATCTGATAAAAACGCACCTTGTACACGTACAGGTTTCGATGCACCAATTGGTATAAACAACATATCTCCACGACCTAGTAATTTCTCTGCACCACCGCCGTCAAGAATTGTACGAGAATCTGTTTGAGAAGATACAGCGAATGCAATACGCGATGGAATATTCGCTTTAATAACCCCCGTAATAACATCAACTGATGGACGCTGCGTTGCGATAATTAAATGAATACCAGCCGCACGAGCCATTTGCGCTAGACGCATAATCGCATCCTCTACATCCGATGAAGCAACCATCATTAAATCTGCTAACTCGTCCACAATTACGACAATATAAGGTAATTCCGGTTGTTTCGCTTCTGATTGATTATTATGCTCTTTTATATGATCATTATATCCTTCAATATTCCGCGTGCCACTATGAGCAAATAATTCATAACGGCGCTCCATTTCACTTACAACTTTTTTCAATGCTTGTGATGCCTTTTTCGGATCCGTTACAACTGGTGTTAATAAATGAGGCACACCGTTATATACATTTAACTCTACCATTTTCGGATCAATCATCATTAATTTTACTTCATGTGGTTTTGCACGCATTAAAATACTAACGATAATACCGTTAATACATACACTTTTCCCGCTACCTGTTGCACCGGCCACTAGTAAATGGGGCATTTTATTTAAGCGGGCTAATACAGCTTCACCTGTAATATCTCGTCCAAGACCAATTAACAACTTCTCTTCTGGATGATTATTAGCTTTAGAATCAAGAACTTCTCTAAGCGTTACCATAGAGACTTCTGAGTTCGGAACTTCAATTCCTACAGCTGATTTCCCGGGAATAGGTGCTTCAATACGAATGTCTTTCGCAGCTAAAGCCAGTGCTAGATCATCACTTAAACCAACAATTTTGCTTACCTTTACTCCCATATCAGGATACACTTCATATTTTGTAACTGCAGGACCTCTATGTACTTTTGTTACTTTCGCTTTCACTCCAAAGCTTTGGAAAGTACGTTCTAATTTACGAGCATTCTCATAAATTTCCGCATTTTCATTTGTAACTTGTTTATTCTTTGGAAATTTCAATATATCAAGTGCAGGTAGCTTATAATCTTTATTTTCTACATTTGAAAATTGCATAGGAGGAGCTTGTGTTTCTCCCTCTAGCGATTCAACGATTTTTTCTCCACGCTTTTTCTTTGGCTCTTCAATTGGCGGAGCCTCTTCGATAAATGGTGAAGTGATTAACTCTTCTTCCTCTACTTCAATTCGTTTATCCTCTTCTTCATTTACTGGATAATTTTCAGTGAAATTTGAGATAATCGGAGGATCAATTGGGATTTCTTCCATTGGTTCAACAATTTCTTCTTGTTCTGCAGCACGTTTACTCCTTGTGCTTCTCGTTGTTTTTTTCTTTTCTGTTTGTTCAGCCGTTCTTTTCGCTCTCCAGTCTTTATAGTCCCCTTGCATCACTTGAAATTGACTTCTAAGGATTCTACCAACTGGAGCTAACACTTCTCCAATATGCTTATTTGTTATACAAAGTATACCGAGAATAACTAAAATAATACCAATAATATAAGCTCCTACTTCGTCAAATAAGAAATAACAAGTCGCGAACATAAGTGCACCAAACATACCACCACCTAAATGAACACTATCTGGCCCTTTTTTCATTTCAAGAAAGAAATTATCTTTTGTACTCACAATAACAGAAGTATTTTGTACTGCTCCATCTTTCGTAAGAAGGTTAAATAATGTAATATGACTAAACATTAATATCGCCAATACTATTAAATAAAAACCGATTAACCGTTTATTTAAAAGGTTCGGCCATCCACGTTTTATAACGAATGAAACTGATAAAGCTATTACACCTAACACACCAATTATGTACCACTCACCAAAGAAGAAGCGAAAAAATAACACAAACGATTTTCCTACAACACCTAGCTGTAAAATCGTAATGATTGAAAGTGCAAAAAGAGTTAAACCGACGATTTCATAATACAAAGTTGGCTTTATCGTACGTCTTGCCTTTGCCTTCGTCCCTCTTTGCTTTTGTTTTGCCATTTCTTCACCTCGTGTTCTACATATATGTAAAGCCTCCTAAAAACTCTACTTATATGTCTGTTTTCTCTATTTTTCAGGTCTCTATCTCTTCTATTTTTACACTTCTTGTAAAATGTTAAATAAACAGAAGAAAGCAGCCCTCTCATGGCTGCTCAACCGTCTTGTTTTTTATATTATACCATAGCTTCTAAACAAAATCCTTCTTTTTGCTAAAAGGTTATTTTCTGGCCGGGCTCAAACTCTAAATAGTGAAACGGATCCGTACTTAACACACGTACAATCGAATAATACCCATGTTCTTCTTCTGAAACCATTAATTCAACACCATTTATATTTACGACTTTTTGACTTTCACATTGCGAATAATCGGCTGGATACACGAGTTGCTCTGGCATAATTGTATATAAAATCATTGTAACATTGTCCCTTCTGCACTATCATTCGCACGACCATCTATTAATTCGTTTAATTTTCGAATCGCATTTCCTATACCGCCGACATCATCTATAAGACCATACTTCACTGCATCTCCACCAATTACATTCGTACCAATATCTCGCGTTAAATTTCCTTTCGCAAACATAAGCTCTTTAAAACGATCTTCCGTTACTTTCGAATGCTTCGTCACAAATCGAATGACTCTTTCTTGCATTTTATCTAAATACTCAAATGTTTGCGGCACACCTATAACAAGACCTGTTAGACGAATAGGATGAATTGTCATCGTCGCAGTTTCCGCAATAAATGAATAGTCTGTAGAAACGGCAATCGGTACACCGATAGAATGTCCTCCGCCTAAAACAAGAGATACCGTTGGCTTTGAAAGCGAAGCTACCATCTCAGAAATTGCTAGCCCTGCTTCAACATCACCACCAACTGTGTTTAATATTAAAAGTAAACCTTCAATTTTCGGATTTTGTTCTATCGCAACAATTTGCGGAATGATATGCTCATATTTTGTTGTTTTATTTTGCGGTGGCAACTGAACATGACCTTCCACCTGTCCAATGATTGTTAAACAATGAATACGCGATTCATTCATTTGTGGTACATTCGTTTGTCCAAGCTGTTGAATTTTTTCTACTATTGAAGCTTCTTTGCTGGTTTCTTTCGGTTCAGCCTCTTTCTCTTCATTTGTATAACGATCACGTTCTGTCATATCGCATCCCCTTTCACTCGTATATCACTATTATTTCTTAAGTTATAAATTTCATTCGATAGAGTTAAAAAAGAAAAAAGATCACCCGTAAAGGTGATCTTTTTTATACTTCCATAATAATCGGTAAAATCATAGGTTTTCTCTTTGTCTCTTCGTACAAGAACTGTCCTAATAATTCACGAATATTTTGTTTTAACATAGACCATTCGATTGAATATTCTTTAATTGATTGCTCAACAATCATGCGTACAATCTCTGTAGAGCGGTCAATTAACGCTTCTGATTCACGTACATATACAAATCCACGTGAAATGATTTCTGGACCAGAGATAATTTTCTTTTCATCTTTACCAAGTGTTACAACAACTACTAATATTCCATCTTGAGATAACATTTTTCTATCTCGAAGAACGATATTACCAACATCACCTACACCTAATCCATCAATTAACACATTGCCAGCTTGCACTTTGCCAACTAAGTTCGCTTCATCGTCACTAAAACCAATTACATCGCCTTTTTCTACAATAAAGATATTTTCTCTTGCAATGCCTACATCTTCAGCTAAATATGCATGCGCTTTTTGCATACGGAACTCACCATGTACGGGTACAAAATATTTAGGTTTCATTAAATTTAACATTAATTTTAATTCTTCTTGGCTACCGTGACCTGAAACGTGAACTTTTCTTTCACCGTAATAAACAACTTCAGCTCCCGCTCTAAATAACAAGTCAATAATTTTCGATACAGATATTTCATTACCTGGAATTGGAGATGCCGCGATAATAACCGTATCACCTTTACGAATTGAAATTTGTTTATGAGCTTGCTTCGCCATTCTAGAAAGGGCCGCCATTGGTTCGCCTTGGCTACCTGTCGTTAAAATAGCTACCTTTTTCTCTGGGAAATTGTCTACTTCTTGTAGTGAAATAACCATACCTTCTGGAACATCTAAATAACCAAGACGTCTCGCGATATCTACTACTTTCACCATACTACGTCCTACAACCGCTACTTTTCGTCCTGTTTCTGCAGCTGCATCAAATACTTGTTGAATACGATGTACATTTGATGCAAATGAAGCAACGATAATACGTCCTTCTGCGCCGTAGAACACTTTAGAAATTTCTACACCAACTTCTTTTTCAGAACCTGTATAGCCTGGACGCTCAGCATTTGTACTATCAGATAATAAGCATAGTACGCCTTCATTTCCGATTTGAGCCATTTTCCCAAGGTCTGCTCCACTATTTCCAATTGGAGTTTGATCGAATTTAAAGTCTCCTGTATATACGATTGCACCTTTTGATGTATGGAAGCAAACACCGACAGAATCTGGAATACTATGTGTCGTTCCAAAGAATGAAACCGTCGTAGTATTAAACTCTACTGTTGAATTTGAATCGATTGTTTTTAAGTCTACACGGCCTAACATACCCGCTTCGCTAAGTTTTTCTTGTATAAGTCCTACTGTTAATTTCGTTGCATACACTGGAATAGATAATTTACGAAGTACGTAAACAATACCACCAATATGATCTTCATGACCGTGAGTAATAAATAAACCTTTTACTCGCTCTTGGTTTTCCACTAAATATGTAATATCAGGAATAACGATATCAATTCCAAACATTTCATCTCCCGGGAACATTAACCCTGCATCCACAATAAAGATTTCAGAATCAATTTCAACACAGTACATGTTTTTCCCGATTTCACCTACTCCACCAAGAGCAAATACTTTAACAGACTCATTCTCTTTTCTCTTCATGTTGTTGCCTGGTTTAAAAATCTTTCAAACACTGATTTCACTAAAATTGCAGAGACACCAGGGGAAACTCTACAACCACCATATATTCACCGTCCAAGACGAATGTCCTTACCGTTATGCGATATCATGTCCTTGTTTATTTTTTAAACCAGGTTTCACCTCTCTTTCATTATATAAATCAAATATCTTATTCGATATGATATGAAAATGTAATCAAATTATAATTTTTACCAATTTTGCTAAGCATACCCGTACTAAGCTACTTAGCCATATTATACCTGATACAAGAAATAGAACACAAGTTAAATCGTGCGAAAGAATAGGTAAAAGAACGGAATTATAACAAAAGTATCGAACGTATTTCCTTTATATTTACTTCGATTTTATACTCCATATTATTTTGAAGAAATGGCCATAATTACACTAAGTTAATTTCATAATATGTAGTTTTAAAACATATTTTTCTAGAATCAAACAAAAACACTTACAAAATGGAGTTTTTTTTATGAATTGCATCACATTTGAGGGGATTTCTCTAAAAAACAGAAGCGTTGCTTTATTGCGTTTGTACAAATGTTTATTCTATAATCACTTTCGTTTTTGATTCATTTCAAGGGAGACGATTATTTTCTTATACATATTGCAATTCATAATGAAGAAACAGTTAATGATCTAAATAAGAACACATATAGGTGAGAAAAGATTTTCATCCTATAAAAAAATGACCTAGTTCTACACTAGGTCATTTTTTATTAACGAGGGATAGATTGCATCACAGATTGTAACGTTACTCTTTCTTCTTCTGTTAATGGAAGAAGTGGTAAACGTACAGAACCTACATCTAATCCAACCATTTGTAATGCTGTTTTTACTGGTGTTGGGCTTGGCGCCATAAATAATGAATCCGTTACTCTTACAAGTAATTGATGTAATTTTTGCGCCTTCTTAAATTCACCTGCTTGGAATGCTGCAATCATTTCTTGCATTTCATTTCCGATAACATGAGATGCTACAGAAACGATACCTTTCGCTCCAACTGCCATAGCTGGTAACGTTAAACCGTCATCACCGCTGTATACTGCAAAGTCGTCCGCTGTTTTTTCAATGATTTCTGTCATTGTTAACACATCGCCGCCTGCATCTTTAATCGCAACAATGTTTTCTATTTCTGATAAACGAACAACTGTATCAACGGAGATTTGTACAATAGATCGTCCTGGAACGTTATATAGCATAACCGGAAGTGGCGTACTTTCAGCAATTGCTTTAAAGTGCTGATACATTCCTTCTTGACTCGGTTTGTTATAATACGGTGCTACTAGCATTACTGCATCAACACCAGCTTCTGTCGCCTTTTTAGTTAAGTCAATAGAAGCATGCGTATTATTGCTACCTGTTCCAGCGATTACGGGCACCCTTTTATCGACAACAGATACGACATGGCGATATAACGCTACTTTTTCTTCTGAAGTTAATGTAGGAGATTCTCCTGTCGTTCCTCCTACCACGATTGCTGTTGTACCGTTATCTATTAAATAATTTACCAATTTCGTTGTCTTTGCAAAATCGATATTTCCGTTTTTATCAAACGGAGTTACCATCGCGGTTGCAATTGTCCCAAAATCTATCATGGTCTCACTCCTTATTGTTCCAGTTGCTTTTCTTTTGAAAGCTCAAACGCACTATGTAATGCATTTACAGCCTCCACTAAATCCGTTTCTTTTACAAGAACCCAAATTGTCGTATGGCTATCTGCCGATTGCAGAATTTGAATACCTTTTTCAGCTAAAGCTGTAACGATTTTCGCAGTAACCCCCGGGTATCCTGCCATTCCAGCTCCTACAATAGATACTTTTGCACAATGTTCTGTCACAATTGGCTCGTATCCAAGGTTTTGTAATAATTCAACTGCACGATTTGATACATTATCACTTACCGTATAAGCTACCCCGGTAGGTGAAATGTTAATTAAATCGACACTGATTCCTTCATTCGCCATTTCTTTAAACACATGCTGCTGCAAATCATATGCTGTTTCTTTTGCAAGCACTTTAATTTGCGTCACATTTGATACATGTGCAATACCTGTAACAGGACGTTCTTCTACATCACGACCTTTTGTCGCACCGTCAGATGCTGAAATAAGCGTACCTTCACTATCAGAATACGTAGAACGTACACGAAGTGGAACTTTCGCATGCATCGCAATTTCAACTGCACGTGGATGAACGACTTTTGCACCTTGGTAAGCCATGTTACAAATTTCATTGTACGTTACAGTTTGAAGATGACGTGCATCTTTTACAATGCGAGGATCCGCAGTCATAACACCTTCTACATCTGTGAAAATATCAATAAATTCAGCATGAAGCGCAACACCTAACGCTGAAGCTGAAGTATCGCTACCCCCGCGTCCAAGTGTTGTCGTATCACCTTTTTTCGTTTGCCCTTGGAATCCTGTAACGACGATTACATCTACATTTTCTAGCTCTTCATGTATACGATCGCAATTCATTTCAATAATCTTAGCATTTGTAAAATCATCATTTGTTACAAAACCAGCTTGTGCACCATTTAATGCCGCTGCTTTTATACCGTTCTCATTTAACATGTTAGAGAAAACGATTGCTGAGATTAATTCTCCGCATGATAATAATAAATCTTGCTCACGATTAGAAATGTGAGATTCCTTTTGATTTACAAGGCTCAACAAAGTATCCGTTGCATATGGTTCACCTTTACGCCCCATAGCAGATACGACAGTAACTACTTTATAACCCGCATCTAGTGATTTTTTTATATGATGAAGCGCATGCTTACGTCCATTTTCATCACGTACAGATGTGCCACCAAATTTTTGAACAATAATTTTCATATTTTGCACCTTCTCTTAGCCGTTTACACTAATTGTAATTTTACTAAGCGCTCTGCAATTTGAACAGAATTCCATGCAGCGCCTTTTAATAAGTTATCAGATACGACCCAAAGATGGAATCCTTTATCGTTATTTAAATCTTTACGGATTCTTCCAACGAATACTTCGTTTTTACCTACTGCAGTAGCTGGCATTGGATATAACTGCTCTTCTGGATTATCTTGCAGAACGATACCTTCCGCATTTGCAAGTAAGTTCTTTAATTCTTCTACTGTTACGCCTTCTTTTTCTACTTCGATGTAAACAGACTCAGAGTGACCTGATACAACTGGTAAACGTACACATGTTGCCGCTACTTCTAATTCTGGCATATGCATAATTTTTTTCGTTTCATTAATCATTTTCATTTCTTCAAATGTAAATCCATTATCTTGAAATTTATCAATCTGTGGAATCGCGTTGAAAGCGATTGGGAAATGTTTCTTATCACCTGATACAGGTAAAACATTTGCCTTCACTTCTTCACCATTTAAGATTGCTTGTGATTGTTCATGAAGTTCTTCAATCGCTGCCGCACCAGCACCTGATACAGCTTGATATGTGGAAACGATTACTCGTTTTAAACCATATTGCTGACGAACTGGCTCAAGAGCTACTACCATTTGAATTGTAGAACAGTTTGGATTTGCAATAATACCATTATGTTCTTTTAAGTCATTTTCATTTACTTCAGGTACAACAAGTGGCACGTTTTCTGTCATACGGAATGCACTTGTATTATCAACAACAATCGCACCGCGCTTTGCTGCTTCTGGCGCTAATTGTTTTGATACAGATCCACCAGCACTAAATAGTGCGATATCTACTCCTTCAAAACTTTCAGGAGTTGCCTCTTGAACTGTAAATTCTTCGCCTTTAAATACAAGTTTCTTACCTGCAGATCGTTTAGATGAAAGTAACGTTAATTTCCCGATTGGAAATTCTCGTTTCTCTAAAGTATTTAACATTTGTTCACCAACTGCGCCGGTTGCTCCAACTACAGCGACATGAAAAGTTTTTTGCTTTTCCATCACTATGCCCCTTTCTAGATACCAATCCTTCTATAACTTAGAATCAGAAGGAGTATACAATACCCCTTCTAATCTTAATAACGTTAATTTTATCATATTCTACAGTAAGAATGATGGTTTCATCAAAAATTGTCCGTTTTTTTTCGTTTTTTAATTCATATATCTGAATTTTTCTACGACAACCGGTTGCAATTGCTTTCCTTGCAATGCTTCTAACACTGTGTCTTCCAGCAGCTCCATGCGAGCTACCATTGAGTTTGGTTTTTTCTCTGGTGCATCTTGACCGAATGGGACGAAGTAGATGTTTTTTGTTGCCATTAGGCGCATA
>NZ_JAVBIS010000008.1:0-97049 GCF_030757775.1 Bacillus sp. MHSD_36 | reverse complement strand
CTGGACCCACTGGTAACACCGGACCTGCTGGCATCACTGGGCCTACTGGACCCACTGGTAACACCGGACCTTCCGGCAATACTGGGCCCACTGGCATCACTGGACCCACTGGGAGTACTGGACCGACCGGCTCTGCTGGTAGTTCCTCAGCAAAAAGTATTGTTTTTCAAGGAACAAATGCTGGTTTTCAACGTATAGCAGGTTCACCTGGCATTGACTCTAACGTTATTCCATATGTCACTGCTGGGACCGGTAGCATAGTTGGGTTTGCTGCGTCTATAAATGTAAATAATTTACCTGCTGCTGTTTATACGATTGATATTTGCAGGAATGTCCCGACAAACCTCACTGCCCCTACTTCTAGTTACATCCTATCTACTATTACCTTAACTATTACTGACAAAATCACCGGAACTATAATATTTTCCATTAAACCGACGGATACTGGAACAGGACAAATTCAAGTATTTAATCCTACTCCGGCAATAGGTCCCGCTACTGTAACTTGGACTAGTACTACAACAGGAAACCCAGTTTCGAGAGGGGATGCGATATCACTTTATATTAATCCTGGCATTACTGAAAGTGCAGTATATTCTATTTTTCTAATTACCAATATTTAGTTCTCTCTTAAAAATAATTTATTTAACAAAAAAGAGATCACTCCCAAATAAGTGATCTCCTTTTTAAAAATACTTTTTCATGATATCGGCAATATAACCTTCACCGTCGTTCCAACCCCAACTTCACTTTCAAAACTCATTTTACCGTTGTGGTCTTTAATAATTTTTTCTGTGACTACTAAACCTAAACCTGTTCCCGTTTCTTTTGTTGTGTAAAAGGCTTCATTTAGCTTCGGAATTTTTTCTTTTGGAATGCCGCAACCCTCATCCTTAACTTGAATAATGATTGCATCTTCTACAGTCACTTTAATCGTAATCGTTCCACCAACTGACATTGCTTCAATCGCATTTTTAATTAAATTAAAAAATACTTGTTTTAATCGTTTTTCATCGCATGGAATCGATGGTATGTCTTTACTGTAAATACCTTGTATGTGCACGCCTTGATTTAAAGCAGGCTTTCCCATAACTCGAATAACATAAGCGATAATTTCTTCTATATTATGAATTTCTGATTCTGGTGATTTAGATTTCTCGAACCCACTAAGTTCTGTAGCGATTGTATGAATTCGTTCTACTTCTTGTTTCATAATATCACTATATATTTTATCCTCTGGATATTTGTTTGCTTGTTTATTAACAAATTTATCTAAATTAGCTAGGGGTCTTCTAATTTTGTAACCAATAACTGTAGCCATTTTCCCAACAGTTGCTAGCTTTTCTGTTTGTTGTATTTCTTTATCCATCATCTCAAGCGTACGAACGTAAGATTGAAACCTTAAAAACATAATCCAACATATAATAGTAAATACGCTATATAATGCCATTGGAATTAAAACGAGTGACGAGTGAATAATGATTCCTATAAGAGCGTATTTCCCAACAAGTATGCTCGGGACTAACCAAAAATATCTTTTATTCACAAAGAGTGGGGCAAATAAAATAAAAAATCCTTCTACTATATTCCCACCATCAAACTCAGCATCACTACCGTAATAAATCATAAAATTATGGATAAAATCTAATAGGTTATATCCAATTAAAATAATATACTTCACTGCAAATGGATTTTTCCATTTCATAAAGTATATTCCAGTGCAAAATAAGATCACCATTAGAAAATAAAGCCATAAACCTAAACCATCTTCAAATTGTCCTACTCCTTCTTGCTCTCCCCCTATTAAAGGTACAATAAATTCGTAGGCAAGATCGTATACAAAAAATATAATGAAAAATAAACTTAAAAATATTTTCAGTGCCTTCATTTCTTCATTCTTAAATATATCGTCTTTATTCATATGGTAACTCCTAGCTTTTCTCCCACTTGTATTTCATTATTTCCAAATTTTTTTGGAAGAATAATGTCTATTCTTGTTCCCTTATCTCTTTCACTTGAAATATGTAACTTACCAAGGTGTTCGTTAACAATTCGATCCGCTACCGTCAGTCCCAGGCCAATTTTATCTTGTTTCGTTGTATAAAAGGCCTCTTTAACACGAGCTAAATTTTCTTTCTTCATACCGTGACCATTATCAATTACACTTAGCATTACATAATCTCGTCCATTATTTTCTAACCGTAACTCTAATGTGCCACCTTGCTCCATTGCCTCTAGAGCATTTTTTATGACATATAGAAAGACTCCTCTTATTTTCTGCTCATCACATTCAACCTCTATTGTCTTTTCTTCCATATTAGAAATAAACTGGACGCTAGATTCATTCATTTTTTCGTGAACAATTGTTACTGCTTGTAATGCGATTTCACCTATATTATGTTTCTTATAAACAGAAGGTTTACATGTAGCAACTTCCATTAACTCACTTATCATATTATTCATATTTTCTATTTCAAAAATCATCTGTTTGTAAATAGGGTCCTCCCCATGCTTCTCTCGTTGTAATTGCGTAAACCCTTTTAATGAAGCAAGTGGATTTTTAATTTCATGTCCCACTGTCGCTGCCATTTTTCCGATTACTGCTAATTTTTGTGATTCACTAGCAATCTTAATACTTTCCTTTACCGCTGAAAGGTATTGTATAAATCGATTTAAAATGATGTATGCCGCTATTAATACGAGTGTATACATAATGAGGAACATAAATCCTTTTACTTCCTTTAATACAAATAAATAAATAACATATTTCCCTACAATAGTCGAAAGTACAAACACAAAATATTTTCTATTTAAAAATATAGGTACAAAGAAGATAAAAATAATTTCTATTATATTTACTCCATCAAATGCCGCTTTATTATAAAGCAGATACGAAAGTATATTAACAATTTCTATTCCTATGTATGCAAATACACATGTATATTTAACAAGGTTCGCTTTCTCTTTTTTTATTAAATATGCATTCATACCGAGGATTGCAGTCCCGCAAATAACTTGCCATAATATGCTATGTCCCTTATCCTCTAGCGATTTGTTCTCTAATACGGTTGCGTAGAAAATTTGGTATGAAACAACAATGACATAGAGCACCCATAAAAAAATTTTTGCATTCCTTTCTTCTTCTTTGTATGATAGAAAACTTCCTTTCACTTCAACACCCCTTCAAAATAATATCTCGAAGAATACCATTTATTATAATAAATGATTTTCACAGACAAACAAAGATAAATCGAACATTTGAGGAAAATCATCCCAAAAGAACAAGCAAATCCCCTCATTAATTAAATGTATGCCAACCTACCTATATTCCTATTAAAAATAATGTATCTTTATCATTTTTTAATAGGAATATAGGATCCGCTACGTTAGAATGTTTTTCTTATCTCGGTATGCAGTCTGCTTCCTACGCCCTCATCAAAATATTGCAAGCAGCCGTAAATGAAGATGTAACAAAAGATTTAAGTGAAATTAACGTCCTAACAAAAATATTCCACGGTTTTCACGATCAACTTATCCCTTACAAAAGCGCTGAACTCACACAAAAGCGAATTAAAAATTCTCAGTTACATCCTCTTACAAATAGCGGTCACAGCCCTCCAATCAATCAATTGGATGAATGAAATGAAGAACTGATAAAATTTTTGCATTCATAAAACCTGCGCCAAATCGTGTGATATGAACACACTTTAAAAAAAGATTAAAATTCACATATTTCTCACAAATCAATTAATAAAACGATTACATTTTCATTTATACTAAATGTACAGGTAATACTCCCTAAACCCAGCTTGTCTGGTTACCCCGTTAAATACTATAAAAAAAGAACTTGTATCGTTTATACAAGTTCTTTTTATTTCTTTTACTTAAAGAGGATATCTTTGCTATATTGATCTCCAATGAGTAAATCGTACTGAAGCATTTTATATTGCTCTAACATTTCTTTTTGTTTCTTTGTTAAATCATTGATTACTTCTCCATTTTTATCAACTTTTAATTCATCTCTAAGCACCGGTATTTCCTTGTAAAATCCCGATAAAAATTGATAAAATAACGATTTATTTAATCCTGCATAATCAAAAATAAGATTAGAAAAATAAATTGGACTTACTACACCTAAATTATCATTTGGCATATCAAAGTTTGCGTACATTAATAGCGGCGTTTGGGCCATCGCTAAACGTTCACTCGGTGTTTTTTCATTCGTTATATACCCATTCTCTTTATAAAAAGATTTATTTGTTCCTAATGATGGAAGATGATCTCCAAAGAATACTAATAATGTAGGTCTATCTAAATTATCTAGTTGCTCTATTAAATATTGAAGAGCCTCATCTGAACGTCTTAACCCTTCTGTATACGTTTCTAATTCTCCCTTTGATTCTTCATTTTCTAGACCGCTAATCTCTATTAGGTTTTCACCAAATCGGCCTTCTGTAAATGGAAAATGATTTTGCATCGTAACTGCATGAATAAATGTAGGTTGTTTTTGTTTCTCTAACTCAGCAATTATCTCTTTACTCATCGCTAAATCACTAATATAATCTCCAGCAATATCTACATTTTCCATCGTATCAGCTGCATTAAACTTATCAAACCCTAACACTCTGTATACGTCATCGCGTTTGAAAAATGAGCGACCAAATGAATGAATTGCGCTTGTGTAATACCCTTCTTTTTTCAACGCCGTAGGAATTGATGGAATTTCTTTTTTATTTATAACGACCTGCTGATATGGTATAGAACCTGGCTTTAACAAACTCATTGAATAACTCGTTAACGCTTCAAATTCGACGTTCGCCGTATTACCTCCAAATGTAGGAGAAATAGTTTGTCCACCAGGAAAATTTTCTATATAATGATGCAAATTTGGTACAGGATCTTCACTAAAAGAAAGATTTGTTACTTTCGTCGGATCCCAAAACGATTCACTCATTACAAAAATAATATTCGGTTTCTCTTTTTTCTTTTGGTTCCCTATATTTCCACTATATTGTTGTTTTATATCATTTGCTATTTGAAGCATATTTTCTTTAGAATAATTTTTTGGTTTTTCCATAACTGTTGTATCTAAATTGCTAATAAACCCAAGTACAAAACCATTTGAAGCATAGTTCTCATTTTGATCCCACAAAACAAAATCTACACCTGATTTTTGAAATACTTTATTCATAAATGTATTCGCAAAATTACCGTACGCATATAGAACAAAAATAGATCCTACTACTAATAAGGCTCTTATTCCTAGATGAATCTTTACATTTTGAATATACCTTCTCATATATATCCCCGCTACAATACAAGCCACAATACTTAAGATAATGACAAAAATATAACTCCAGCTAAAATAGTCCATCACCATCGGGATGACAGATTGCATATGCATAATTTGTGTGAAATCAGAAGGATATAGCGGATCGCCTCTGAAAATAAGCTTTAAATAATTCACAATACCTAAAATGACTAACGTACAGCTCGTTAAAATCATACTTAGAAAAACCTTGCCTATTAAATTATAAACAAGAATGTATATTGCATAAATTACTACAAAACTTAATATAAACTGCATGTTATAAAAGTAAATCCAATTCATTGCCCCTATAAAACTCATATTAACTTGCATGACAATATAAAATAACGCTACTGTATGAGCTAGTAAAAACAATGTAAAATGCACTCGTAGGGATGCCCTAAGTATAGACACCTCTTTTTTATTAAAATGTGAAATATAAAATGTGATGCCCCATATGAAAATCATCATAATAATTAAAACAAGATTTTGATTTAAATGCTCTTTCATTATGTCTAAATTAAAAACCTTTAAAAGCATAAACAGCATAGTTATTATTAATAAAGTCACCATACTACTTATAATGCTAGAAATTAATATATTTCTTTTTGGAAGATGAAAAAATGTAGGACCATACTTCAAGTCATTCCCTCGTTTCTATGTCTTAATTTCCCTCGCATCGAAAGAACTATTTCTATTAAAATAACATATATGACATATTTCGTCTGCATAATTGCTTCTATCATGAATGGATTTTCTTAATATTCCTTTAATCAACAGTTAAATTTGTCATACAAATTATTCATTCTTGAAAAACTTAATTTCAGCATTCCACTTTATGATATAATAACTATGTTTTGGAAATCCTTAATACTATTAAAGATTTCACATAAAAATACGAAAGAATTAATAAAAAGGAGTTGCTCATTTTTGCTTACTAAGTTTAAGAGTTTACCTAAAGCCGTATATGCAATTTTGGCGCTTTCTTTCCTGTTGCACGTTTTTTGTTTAGTAAAACAGCCAGGATTAGATGGAGAGTTAGTCAAAGTAACATATGGTGCAAATGATGCCTTTAACTATTCGTTAACAGCTGAACAACTATTAAAACATGGTGTATTTGGTTATGTGTATTTGGAACCTAGTGAAGTTCCAGGAAAAAATGCATATATCACACCAGGTCAGCCATTACTATTAGCTGGCGCTATGATTATTTCTGATATTACATCAATTCCTTACTATTACGTAGCAACTGTTATTAACATGATTATGAACCTATGCACAGTGCTATTAGTATTCTTAATAGGAAAAGAATTGTTCGAAAAAAACATTTACGGAATTGTTGCAAGTATTTTATATGCTATTTATCCAAGTAACTACACATACTTCCGTACATTGCTAACAGAAGTTCCATCCATATTCTTATTAGCGTTATGTGTATATGTATTTGTTCTCGCATGGAAATACAATAAAGTGAAATTCCATATATGGTTTGGAATTGTCGTTTCAATTTTACTTATGTTCCGTCCAAATCCAGCTCCAATGATGCTCATACCTGTTCTTGTCGTGTTATTTACATATGGATTTAAAGACTCCATTCGAATCGGATTGTTATGGTTTATCGGACCTTTCTTTATTATTGGCGCATGGGTGGTTCGTAACTACTTAGCACTCAACCAATTTATTTTATTCTCAACCCAAGGTGCAGATCCACTAATTGCCGGTGCAGATCCATTTAATAAAATTGGATATGAAAATATAGTAAATGAAATGAGAGCTAAAGGCTTAGATGACAAAGGTGCCTACGCAAAAGAATTAATCAAGAACGGCTTTAAGACGGACTTCACTTATTGGTTCTCTTGGTTCACTGTCGGTAAAACAATTGAATTATTCAAAACAGCTCCTGCTGTAGACCAATACCGTATTCACAACTTTATGCAACTATGTCATAGAGTGTTTATCATCGGTACATTCTTGAGCAGCTTCTGCTTCATGCTAAATTCATTTAAACATAAACGCGTTATGATGTTAGTAGCAAGTTCTATTATTTACATTATCTTCTCAAACTTATTCTTAGCAATTAATCGCTATGGATTTTTCATTAATCCTCTTATGTGCTTAATTCTTGCATACGGATTAATTCACATTGTGCAGAAGCTTCCATTCTTCCGCACTAACCAAGCGTAATAAGAAAGAGGTCGTCCACCGTTGGACGACCTCTTTCTTATTACCCCACACTTTGCACACGGCCAATTTGTCCATTCTGTAATCGCGCTTTAATTCCGTACGTATGTGTTTCTGTATTTGTCAAAATATCTTTCACAACACCACTCACTGTTTTACTTATAAATGCAAGTTTTTTACAACTATTATATAACGAAAAGAACTTGCTACAAGACAGGTTCTTTTCGTTATTTTATGATAAAAGAGAAAATCATTAGCATGTGTATTATATAAAAGGAAGCAGCCATATTTTCCATACGATACATACGAGTACTATAATTACAAAATCAAAAAAATCTAATCTCGGGCCTTTTTTCATATTCATATGTAGCCACATATGAAACCATTTTATTTTTGTATATTTATGGATATTTTTCTTTGCAAATCGGTAAATAAGCATTTGCATGATAAGAAATCCGGCCACAAAAATAAATAATAAAATGAGAAATCCAATCACAAAATTCCTCCTATTTTTGTAGCGTTTTTTCTACTATCCGATTTTTCAAAACCCACTCTTCAAACTGGGCACTTCCAAATTCCCAGCTAAGATCACGAGCATATACAGAAAAAACGTAATGGCCAGCATATTCATCCATAAATCTACCCGTCTCAATCTCATCTTTCTGAAGTCCATATACTCCAAAATTAAAATACACATCCCATACGTCTTCATTTTTTCTTTTATAAGCAATCGATTCCATATCACATTCTGTTCCGAAATAATCAAGATGTAAATGTACGCTATCATCATATTCGTATTCCATTTTATCACCCCTTATATTTGTACTTCTTTATCACCCAAAAAATTCCTGCTATCTACACTCACATGTGGGCACTTACCTACATATCATGCTTGTAGAGTGACTTCTAGGAGGTGTTATATAGTGAAAAAATTAATTGCTGTTTTTTGTATCATGTTACTAGCTGTTTTCACATTTGCTGCTTGCAGTAGTAAAAAAGAAGGTACGAAAGAACAAACTCAAAACATTCGGATCGGCGAAGTTACCCATTCTCTCTTCTATGCCCCGTTATATGTTGGGATTGAAAAAGGATTTTTTAAAGATGAAGGATTAAATATTGACCTCCAAACAACAGCTGGCGGAGATAAAACGATGACCGCCCTATTATCTGGTGGCATTGATATTGCTCTCGTCGGCTCTGAAACATCCATTTACGTTCATCAACAAGGCGCAAAAGACCCTGTCATTAACTTCGCACAACTTACACAAACAGATGGAACATTTTTAGTTTCGCGTAAAAAATTAGACTCTTTTAATTGGAATGACGTAAAAGGTGTTACGTTTTTAGGACAACGTAAAGGCGGCATGCCGCAAATGGTTGGAGAATACGTTTTAAAGAAAAATGGCATCGATCCTCACAAAGATACAAACTTAATTCAAAACATCGAATTTGCTAATATTGCAAATGCCTACGCATCTGGTACGGGGGAATTTGTACAGCTCTTTGAACCGACTGCAAGTATATTCGAAAAAGAAGGAAAAGGTTATATCGTCGCTTCGTTCGGAAATGAATCTGGTACTGTTCCGTATACCTCGTTCATGGCAAAGGAAAGTTTCTTAAAGAAAGATAAAGTTGCTGCTGAAAAATTCACACGTGCTCTCTATAAAGCACAACAATGGGTTGATACTCATAGTCCAGAAGAGATTGCTGATGCCGTTTCTCCGTTATTTAAAGATACTTCAAAAGACATTACAGTAAAAGTAATTGAACGGTATAAAAAGCAACATTCTTATGCGACAAATCCGCTATTAGATGCGGAAGAATGGAAACAGCTCCAAACGATTATGAAAGACGCTGGCGAATTACAAAAAGAAGTTCCACATGAAGCGCTCGTCAATACGAAAATTGCCGAAAGCGTTATTAAGAAATAGAGGCGAAGTGTATGAGCTTTTTACAAATACGTAACGTTTCTCACTGCTTTTTCGCAAAAGAGAATGCCAAATTAATTCTCGAAGATATGAGTTTACAAGTGGAAGAAGGCGAATTCATTTCGATACTTGGCCCAAGTGGTTGCGGCAAAACGACACTCCTCTCCATTATTGCCGGGCTGCTTGATCCAATTGAAGGTATCGTCTTTTTAGATGGTGAGCCCATTACAACGAAAACTTCATCTATGGGATATATGTTACAGCAAGACTACTTGTTTCCTTGGAAGACAATTGAAGAAAATATTATGCTTGGACTTCATATCCGAAACATTTACGATGAACAGACGAAAGAACATACTTTACAGCTTTTAAAGCAAGTCGGTCTACATGATGTAGAGCAGCAATACCCTCGTGAACTATCCGGTGGTATGCGTCAACGTGCCGCCCTCGTTCGAACGTTAGCGACCGATCCGAAAATTTTATTGCTAGATGAACCATTCTCTGCGCTCGATTATCAAACGAAATTGAAACTAGAAGATCTCGTTTTCAGCTTACTACGCAAATATAAGAAAACGTCACTACTCGTGACACATGATATTGAAGAAGCAATTGCGATGAGTGATCGTATTTATTTACTACAAGCGAACCCTGGAAAAATTGCAAAAACATTTATCGTCCCAGAAAGCATCCGCTCCTTATCACCGTTAGAATCACGTCACCACCATGACTTCCCATCCCTCTTCCAAAATATATGGAAGGAGCTGGAGCGCCTTGGATAACATAAAGCAACTGCATGAACAGTTTCGGAAGAAAGAACGCAAGCGCGCATGGTTAGCACGCTCACTGCAGCTTTTACTACTCATTCTTTTCTTTGCACTATGGGAGATAGCTAGCAAAAAAGAGTGGATTGATCCTTTACTCTTTAGCTCCCCTTCAAGTATTTGGAATCTCTTCCTTAGTAAATGGATTGACGGTTCGCTTTTGGTTCACATATGGACGACATTACTTGAAACAGGAGTAGGCTTCATTCTTGGAACAGTACTCGGTGCTATTATCGCTACTTTCCTTTGGTGGATCCCACTTCTCGCCCGCGTACTCGATCCCTATCTCGTCGTCCTAAACGCCATGCCAAAAGTGGCACTTGGTCCGATTATCATCGTAATCTTCGGCCCAAATATTTCTTCGTCGATTGCGATGGGAGTAATCATTTCCATCATCATTACCATTCTCGTTATTTACAGCGCATTTCAAGAAGTCGATTCTAACTATATAAAAGTGATGGACACATTTGGCGCAAATAAATGGCAATGTTATAAGCAAGTCGTTCTCCCTGCATCCTTCCCAGCCATTATTTCAACGTTAAAAGTGAACGTTGGTTTATCATGGGTCGGTGTTATATTCGGTGAACTGCTCGTCTCTAAACAAGGTCTTGGCTACTTAATTAGCTACGGGTTCCAAGTATTTAATTTCACGCTCGTCTTGCTGAGCGTACTACTCACCTGCGTCCTCGCAACACTTATGTATGTGTTTGTTGAGGCAATTGAAAAACTTCTAATTGGAAAACGAAAAAGAAGCTGACTTAGAGTGATAGACTATAGTCAGCTTCTTCCTTTACCTTTTATCACACATCTTTGTTTCATTCGTAACGTTGCCATTCGCAACTGTAACTGTATGGAAACAATCTTTCACACGTACTGTAACGACATTTTCTTTTCGATCTATTACATGATAATCATCATACTTTTTATTTAATGCACTACGAATTTGCTCCCCTTCAAAAATCGGAAAACCGTGAGACATTACCCAAATGAGACCAGCAACCGCAAGAATCGTTTTCATACGTTTCATTACCTCCTCGAGAGTAAAGTTTTAGTCCCTACAATATGCGCATTATAATTGTGTCTAAATTGTGACATTTTTATACTAATTCTCTTTTAAAACTTCAGTTCCTTCTTCTTTTTATAAAAATACAGAATTTTCAATTTTATCAATATAAAAAACGCAAAGAACTAAAATTCTTTACGTTTTCTTAGCTAAAATATTTAACTTGCATTATTGTCCACTATGTTGTTCTATCGTTTTCGAAACATCATATAATCCCGATAAAACTTCCGCTCTCATTTTGACAAGCTCAGGGAACTGATAGAAGAACGCAATCTTTTTATACTTTAACTCCGATCCTTCTTTCACCTTTTTTGAATCTTGTAAAATAAATGCTGTAAACGTATCTGCAATATCTTCCGCTACATTTGTCGTTCCATACTGTGATACAAACTCATCATGTTTTTCTTTAAAAAATTCAATTTGCGTTTCTTCACTTTCTTCTACTTTCTTTTCTGTCCACTCCTTCTCAATTGGTTTCCAGAAAGAGTTATAAAATTGATTAATATAAGATTTTTCTTTCGCACATCCCTCTTGTAAGAAAAGAGTTTCACATTTATTTCTGTACGTTGAAATATCTTTATCTTCTTCAAAATCCTTTACATACTTTTCATCCACTGGTATTTGCTTATGCCCGAGCGTTAACACGTGAGCCGTCTCATGAATTAATGTTTTCATCACTTCATCAATATTTACCGCAGAATCAAGCGTATCTAAGCTAAGAGTCCAGTCTTTCGGATTCTCTATACTAGGCATAACGTGAGCAACAACACCGTCATAGCCATCCGTTATTAGATCAAATTCTGTTATATTCCCGCGATATTTAGCTGGAATAAGCGTGCGATACATATCCCATAAATCTTCATGATACCCTCTATCTTGACGTTGTTGTAGCACCTCTTCTTTCGCTTCTTTATCTTCAGCGAATACTTTATTTAAACGTTTCCGTTCTATTTTTTCAAAATAAGGATCTACAATTTCATCACCATCAATATAATAAGAAGCTAAAAAGAAGTAATTTTCATCATCATCTTCTTTTTTCCGCTCTGCCTTTTTCATATCTGCACTTTCATGCTCTTCTATTTCATAATCTTCTACTGCTTCAAGCTCAGATAATCCATCTATTTTTTCATATACTTTTTGAAGTTTCTTATCTCCTATTTCTATGCATTCTTCTTCGGTTTTACAAATTTCTTTTTCCTTCACACTCTTCATAGAACTATCGCATCCTGCCATTAAACCCATTGCGACGATAACTCCTACTAACTTACCATACAGTCTCCTCATACAATCCTCCATTATTCCATTCTACAAAAATATAATAATCATTTTTTTACGAATATGCGATAATTAATTATAAAAACTGTAAGGAGGTTTCTCATGATTCGAGCAGTCTTATTCGACTTAGATGGGACACTATTAGATCGGCGCCAATCTCTAGAACAATTTATTCCTGATCAATATAATCGCTTTACCTCTCACTTAATGAACATAGAAAAATCCGAGTATTGCTCTCGCTTTCTCGAACTCGATAACAATGGTTATACTTGGAAAGACAAAGTGTATACTACTCTCCTTTCTGAATACAACATTACTACTTTAACGCCAGAGCAACTGTTGCACGACTACATTACTAACTTTCAACATCATTGTATTCCTTTCCAAAACATGCACGAATTACTGCAGCGTTTAACACAACAAAATATTAAAATCGGCATTATAACAAATGGCTTTACTGACTTTCAAATGAACAACCTGCGAGCACTAAACATACATACGTATACAAATACAATTCTCATTTCTGAAGCGGAAGGAATTAAAAAACCACATCCTGAGATTTTTGAACGTGCTTTAAAAAAGCTAGATGTTCAGGCCACAGAATGTCTTTATGTTGGAGATCATCCTGAAAATGATGTACTTGGTTCTGAACGGGTAGGAATTCTTGGTGTGTGGAAGAGAGATTCATTTTGGGGTGACTTTGAGCATCCACATATAGTGAACGATTTGTTGGAGGTGCTTTCGTTTTTAGATGTAGACATACAAACAAGACAATAGTAAAAGGAGGTTTCGTTTCCCGAACACCTCCTCTTCCTTTATGATTCATATACTGTAAACTGCGGTTTACTCGGATGATCTTGAACTAGCGCATCATCTGGAAAATTTGAAACTTTTCGATATAAGGCAATGTCACCAATGCAACCTGCTGTTAGTAGAATTCCTAAAAATGAGAGCGGCTCTAGATTCATAGCTAATCCCAATACAATTGGCAAAATGCCAGTTGGTAAAAACGGTAGCATTAACACTTTCTTCATTTGCTTTACTGTAATCGCCTGTTTAGAATGCGCATATGCAACACCTAATTTCCAATTAACGCCCCATTTTAATTCACTCCATGGTACGCCTCCGATATAGCGAAATCCTATTAAATGTATCGCTTCATGAATACAAATGAGAACAAGCATTGCGATAATAAAAAGAAACATAGTTGGTAGCGTAAATTCCAATTGAACCCCGCCTGAAAGAAATGCATGCAAAAAACTAATTCCAAATGCCAAAACAAATATTATAAGAAATGCATAGATATTTAATTTAACCATCGAAATAGTAACAGTCGTTTCTGCTCTTTTATCCATCTTCCCCCTCCTAAAATGTAAATATATCTTTACAAAATTGTATATTATACCCAAAATAAATGTAAACATATATTTACATTTATTCTTACACACAAAAAAAGAAACCGGCCACTTTACTTCGTAAAACAGCCGATTTCTTCTATATGTTTCATCGTACGCGCCAATACATCGTCGCGCATTATAAAGCTAAATTTTCTATCTGTTTTAATGTTGTCAGGAATGTCTGTTAATAAAACAGATCCTTTCGTTTCTTCGTAATGCGTATGTTCTTCTACCGCACTAATTGTTGCAAAATAAATGTTTTTAATGATTATTTTGTCTTTTCCAGATACTTTATATTGTCCTAAGTAAGTTAAATCAGAAACTATGCCGCCGGTTTCTTCATGAACCTCTCGAACTGCCGCTTCTTCCGGTGTTTCCCCTAGTTCTACTTTACCACCTGGAAATTCAAGACCGCGACGTAAATGATGCGTTAATAACCATTGATCCCCGTACCGGCATACAACCCAAACATGCTTTGGCTCAGGAGAAAATGGATAACGTTCAAACGATAATTGTACAGTGTTGTGGTAATAATCTTTAAATTTGTACATGCCATTACTCCCCTATTGATGGTTACAAGTTTTTCCTACCACAAATTGTAGCATATTCTCGCTTTTCTGCATAATATTATCCAATTATAATCCATTGATTATTCCCATTTGCGCGACTAATTCTTTCGTCTCATGATTTCCTAAATCGTAAATCATTTTATATGCTTTTTGTAGTTGTTCATCATATCGGTCATTATTTGAATCATGATGATACTCAACAAATGGAACGTGGGAGCGTACAAATGAACCTAAATCCTCTACATACGCTTGATCAAAGTACTCTCTTAACTCCGTAATTTCCTCATCATTTGCGGAAATCTCAAAATTATACGTATCCGCTGTCTTCACTTGTGAAATTTGACCGTTTCCTATTGATATATAATATGTTTTTTTCTGCTCCATGTAACACCCTTCTTTCATCCTTTTAATTTCTATTGTTTTCATTAATTACAAAATTATGTAAAATAAAGAAAAGGAGGGGTTTCATGTTTAAAATATTAATTATCGGTATTATCATCGTCCTAGTCATATTAGTACTCTCCGTCATGACGATTAATAAAGGCTATGCATATAAACATTCTGTTGATAAGCCAGAAGATAATCCTTATACAAAAAAGAATAAGGAGGATTCATAGTATGCTTCGTATACTTCGCATTGTAATCGCAATTGCTGTGATAATTATGTCAGCAATTGGGCTCTATACAGGTCAAAATAGCTTTCTACCACTTTCACAATTTCTATTAGGAGCTTTATTATTTCTCATCGCAATTGAACAAATAAAGAAAATGGATTCAGGAACAGGCTTTATTTGTATTGCTGCTGGAGCTTTCATCTGGATCGTTCTCATCATTAGCCATATAAAATAGTAGGGGGGAATGTACATGTTAAAAGGATTACAGATTACTTTTCCACTCATTGCATTATGTATAGTAATTTACGGATATTTTACTGGTAATAGAGAAATGATGCCTTATATGTTCATTTTCTTAGGGTTAATGGCTTTCACTATCGGACTAAGAGAAATAAAACAAGACAGAAAATCTAGTGGCATACTTGCTTTTCTCGCTGGATCTGGTGCTTTATTTCTTAGCTTCTCGGAAATATTTCGGTAAATAATCTATTTAGGGGGAATTACATGCTAATTGGATTACGGATTGTTTTAGGACTTTTCACGCTTCTCATACTCTTTCTTTGCACTTATATCCAGATTACCGATCATTTCTCACTTCTCCCATACGTACAATTTATTCTCAGTTGTTTCTTTATTCTTGTCGGAATTAACGAAATTATATCCGGACGAAAATCCATGAGCATTCCGTTTTTTTTTGTGTCTATTCTTACGCTCTTCGTTCTCATATCAAACTACCTTCGCTACGTATAGAATGAAATCTTGAGCAATTTCGCATTTACAAGCAAGTAATAAAATAGGGATGATTTTTTTGTCAGTTTTTGTCGGTAAGTCGATATTCCATGTCGAAACGTCGATATATTAAAAAAATCGTTGATATATTTCAAGTTGTGTTCGATATATTAAAAAAATCGTCGATATAATTTTATTTATTATCATGACATAAAAAAACTGCCCTTTCACAGGCAGTTTTTCCTTCTTATCCAAATACTTTCTCAAGTTCATCTTTATCTTGGCTTAACCAGAAGTTCATTAAGCGTTGTGCTCCTTCTAAGTCGTGAAGCTTCGCTTGACCACACTGCGTTTCATTTGCAGCTGGAATTTCTGTAATTTGAACCGCATCTTTTAATGTTAGTTCTAATAAATCGATGATTTCTCGAACTGTCGGTGTTCCACTTACTACAAGATAATATCCTGTTTGGCAGCCCATTGGTGAAATATCGATAATATCAAAATGCGGATAACGATCAATATATTTACGTAAATTAAATGCTAATAAATGTTCTAACGTATGAATAACATCTGGTTTCATTGCTTGTTTATTCGGTTGGCAAAAACGAATATCAAATTTATTTACAATACCGTCACTACCTACGTTGTGAACTCCGCAATGTCTTACATAAGGCGCCTTTACAATCGTATGATCTAATTCAAAGCTTTCTACTGATGGCATACAACATCTCTCCCGCTTTTAATTTAATTCCATTATATCCAATATGATATAACGGAAATGCACATTAGTAAAGTATTATGTACAGTCGTGCTATAATACTTTAAGAATATGCTGAAAAGGAGACCGTTATGAAACAGATTTTTATTGGGATTATACGCTTTTATCAAAAGTTCATATCTCCGATGACGCCACCAACTTGTCGCTTTTATCCAACTTGCTCTCATTATGGATTAGAAGCGTTTCAAAAACATGGTGCCCTGAAAGGGTTTTGGCTTACTTGTAAGCGTATATTAAAATGTCACCCTTTCCACCCAGGAGGATTTGATCCTGTCCCGGATAAAAAGGATGACAAAGTAAATTCTTAATTGTCGTAACCATTCACAACTAAATCTAATTTTCCTGTATCAGGATCGATAACAAGACCGTGAACAGGTACTTCTTCTGGAAGTAATGGGTGGTTGCGAAGTACTGATACGCTATGTTCTACACTTTCTTCCACACTAGAGAAACCACGCAAGAATTGTTCTAAATCGATTCCAGAATAACGAAGCATATCTAATTTCTCTTCTGTTATACCGCGATCTTTCATTTTCTCAATTGTACTGCTTGCTTGAATTTTTGCCATACCGCAATCATGGTGACCAACTACACATACTTCATCAGCGCCAAGTTCATATACAGCAACTAAAATACTACGCATAATACTTCCAAACGGATGTGAAATAACAGCACCTGCTACTTTAATAATTTTCACATCGCCGTTACGCATATTCATCGCTTTCGGCAATAGTTCAACAAGTCTTGTATCCATACAAGAAATAATGACCATCTTTTTGTTTGGAAATTTCCCCGCTACAAACTCTTCATACTTTTTCTCTTCAACAAATTTCTCATTGTACTGCAAAATCTCTTCTAATGACTTCATAGTAAAGAATCCTCTTTTCTCTCATTTACACTACATAAACAGTGTACCAAAATATGAAAAACACAAAAAGGATATCGCTTTATAGTAAAAATAGGATATTTTCAGATAATCGACATAATTCTTTCAAAATATACACACAGCTTTGTAACAAGTCCCCTCTATTTAAAACGTATTTTCACTATAAACTAATTGTAGATAATGTAAAAAAGGAGTGAATATTTATTATGTCCGACGTTCTGTTACTGAGTCGTTTTCAATTTGCAATTACTATTTTTTATCACTTTTTATTTGTACCTTTGACAATCGGACTTGTTATTTTAGTGGCATGTATGGAAACTCAATACGCCCGCACATTGAATCCAACATATCGCAAAATGGCAAACTTCTGGGGTAAATTATTTACAATTAACTTCGTCATGGGGATTATAACCGGGATTACGATGGAATTCCAATTTGGAACCAACTGGTCTGAGTACTCCAAATATATGGGAGATATTTTCGGATCCCCTCTCGCAATCGAAGCACTCGTTGCCTTCTTCTTAGAATCTACTTTCATGGGAATATGGTTATTCGGTAAAGACAAAATTTCACCAAAGTTCCGTGCCTTCTGTATGTGGATGGTTGCACTTGGAACAAATATTTCCGCACTTTGGATTATTACAGCAAACGGCTTTATGCAAAATCCAGTTGGCTACGTCGTACGTAACGGCCGCGCTGAATTAAATGATTTCTGGGCACTCGTTACGAATCCATATGCTTGGAATATGTTCTTTCATACTGTAGTTGGTTGTTATATCGTTGGCGCTTTCTTCGTTATGGCAATTAGTGCCTATCATTTATTACGCAAAAATGAAGTGGAATTCTTCAAAAAATCATTTAAGTTTGGTTTAATGCTAGGCTTATTCGCCGCAACAATTACACCGTTTATGGGACATCAATCTGGTGTATCAGCAGCTAAATATCAACCAGCTAAAGGAGCTGCGATGGAAGCTGTTTGGGAAACTGGAAAAGGACAAGGCTTCTCGATTGTTCAAATTCCTGATGTGAAAAACGAAAAGAACTTTGAGTTCCTTACGATTCCGAAACTAGGAAGTTTCTTCTATACAAATTCATTTGATGGCGAAATTGTTGGTTTAAAAGATATCCCGAAAGAAGATCGTCCAAACATTAACCTCGTGTACTATAGCTTCCGCTTAATGGTTGCACTTGGTATGTTCTTTATGGCATTAACTTGGTATGGCTTCTATTTAAACCGAAAAGGAAAACTAGAAAACTCAAAACGTTATTTAAAGGTTACAATATGGTCTGTTTTACTACCATATATCGCAATTAACGCTGGTTGGATTGTTGCCGAAGTAGGTCGTCAACCATGGACAGTTTATAAACTAATGCGTACAGCAGAATCTGTATCACCTATATCTGTTCCGCAGATTTGGTTCTCATTAATTAGTTTAATCTTGTTCTATACTCTACTCTTAATTGCAGACGTATACTTAATGCTGAAGTTCGCGAAAAAAGGACCTGCTGCATTAGAAGAGCCTGCTACTGAAGGAGGTACAGCTCATGTCTCATGATATGCTCGCAATTATCTGGTTCGGTTTATGGGGCGTAATTTGGACAGTTTACTTCATTCTTGACGGCTACGCACTTGGTAACGGAATGATTTTCCCATTCGTTACGAAAGATCGACAAGAACGAAATCAATTACAAGAAGCAATTGGCCCGTTCTGGGGTGGTAATGAAGTGTGGTTAATTACAGCCGGTGGTGCAACATTTGCTGCCTTCCCAGTCACATATGCAAATATGTTTAGTTATCTATATACACCGTTATTCTTAGTATTACTTGCACTGTTTGCTCGTGCTGCTGGACTTGAATTCATGCATAAAGACGATTCACCAATTTGGCAAAAAACTTGTAAATGGGCATTTGCAATTGGTAGTTTCCTAATCGCTTTCTTATTCGGTGTTACGTTCGCTAACCTTTATTACGGACTACAAATCGGAAAAAATGGCTATGAAGGAAATTTACTTAGCTTACTCAATCATTACGGTATTTTAGGAGGTCTATTCTTCACTGCTATATTCGTCGTATCTGGTGCCCTTTGGGTTATGATTAAAACGACTGGTGAAGTATCTGATCGTGCTTATAAAATCGCAAGACCATTTTCAATGGCAGCTGCTATCATTTTAGCTATTTTCTATGTAGCAACCGCCAATCGTACAAATTTATTCCAAAACTTCACAGAATATCCGGTACTATTCATTCTTCCAGTACTTGCAATGTTAATGAGTGTACTCGCACTTATTATGGTGTACAAACATAAAATCGGCCTTGCATTCACATTCGTTTGCTTAACAATCGCGATGTTTATGACAACTGGCTTTGCGGGCATGTTCCCAAGAATGTTACCATCTCGTATTAATGATGATTATAGTACAACGTTATACAACGCAGCTGGTAGTCAATTAAACTTAAAAATTATGTTCTTCGTGGCAATGGTTATGGTACCAATTGTTATTGGATATCAACTTTGGAGCTACAGTATCTTTAAAAATAAAATTCATAAAGACTCTGCTAAAGGGTATCACTAAAATGAAAAAGACACTTCGGTTGAAGTGTCTTTTTTTACGTATGATTTTCGATAGGATGTTATATTTCTAATCTAACAACTACAATACAGAAGAATCATTAACAGCTCACAGCTAGATTGTAGCACAGGACAAGTTCATCATTTTATGCAATTTTACATATTTCTCTATAAAGTAAATTGTATTCCCTGATCATTCACATCGCTATCCCCTACATCTGCTGTACTAACGCCATTAAATGTGTGTACTTTTATTGCTGTATTCGATGATCCCGATCCATTATAAGCTTTCGTTTTTTCAATCGGTTGCACGTTATATTTGTCTCCTAAATTAATCGTCCCGTTACAGTTTTCAATAATAACACCTTCTACAATTGACGGCATTTTGTCACCTACTTTCATTTCATTACTTTTAGTTTATGAGAATTGCCTACAAAAATAGCATGTTTCCATAAGAAAAAGCACTCAGCCTGAGTGCTTTTTCTTATTTACTTTTTTCTTTTTCTCACAAACAATTCCATCGCCATCACGATCTAAATGCTTACCATAATACGGGCTGTCTCTTGTAATATCATAATATCCAGCATCGTTTGCTTCTTTACAGTTAGCAAAGCGTTTCGGATTAGGTTTCACTTCTGATTTCGGTTGTGGTTGTTTTGCTCCTGGTCTTTCTTCAAATGGTAACGTTGCATTATATAAGAATTGAACGTATTGCTCACGACTTACATGTATTTTAGGTGCGAATGTACTATCACCAGTTCCAGCCGGAATATACTTTGTCATATTCCGGCGAACACAAAAAAGAATCCTGCAGGATTCTTTTTTGCTAAGCATGAATGGCAAGTCTGGAGACAGTTGACTTCTTCAAAAATTTATTAGGGGTAATATTTTGAAAAAGAAAGCCTTTCATATGTAGGTTAACACCGCTGGAATATATAGTAAATTGATAATATTTATACGGAAGATTGCTAATGTTTAGTATAGATAATTTACACTATGCTAACAGTGAAAACTATCTATACTAATAACAAAAAGGTGTCTTCAAAAAAGACACCTTTCAAAAACAGACACTATAAAACAGAATTATTTATTGTTATACGATTGTTAGATACAAAAAGTAGAGGGAAATGTTTGTATTAAATTCTGCTTTATAAAGTCTGTCTACCACTTATATTGTAATCCTCTTCATTTGAAAAAAAATATAATATGCATAATTGCATACAAAAAGAAAAAGCACTCTACTGAGTGCCTTTTCAACCATTTTACTTTTAATATATCGCTTTGAATATATTGTAACATATGTATCCATATATTTTATTGAGAAAATTCAAAATCCTTTTTCTTTCATTTTCACTTATAAAATCATGTAATATAAAAGGTATGTCAAATTCTTATACAAGTTGAGGTGTACTATATTTATGTATTTTGGAATTATTCCTCTTATATTATTTATTATTTTTCTTATCTCCTATTTAAAAGACCCACGAAAAATAATAAATGGCTTTTTATTTAATGCCTTTTTCTGTTTTTTCCTGCTTTTTTGTATTATTGCAGCCTATCATTCGGGTAATAATACCCTACACGCAATTATACTTCTCCCTATTTTAGCACTTATCGTTATGATTCCTTTCGGTGTTGTTGCTTTAATGTTTGGGCTATTTCTAAATGCTAGAATTTTAATGAAACGAGAAGGCAGACGTTTCACTAACTGTTTAACACTCATTGCTGCTTTAGGGATATTATTCTTTATGTTACTCCCTATTATAAATCCAGCAAGTTTGGTCTCATCACATTTCCAGCCTATTTTCGCTGGTATTTCTCTTATAACCGTATATTTCTTTATACACTTATCTAACTTCTTAACCGCTTATTTTCTATATCAATTCAACAGACCAAAACGTAATCAAGATTTCATTATCGTTCTTGGAAGTGGCTTAATTAATGATAAAGTACCACCTTTACTTGCAAGTCGTATTCATAAAGCAATCGACTTTTACTGGAAACAAGCCGCTGTGAATACACCACCAACAATTATTTTCTCTGGTGGACAAGGTCCAGATGAAGGCCTTCCTGAAGCAGAAGCAATGCAAAATTATGCTGTTGAAAAAGGAATTCCGATTGAACATACCGTGCAGGAAAATCGTTCTGTCAACACATATCAGAATATGTTGTTCTCTAAAGAAATTATGGATTCTTTAAAACCTGAAGGTAAGTATAGAAGTATCTTTACAACAAACAACTTCCACCTTTTCCGCGCTGGTATATACGCAAGACAAGCTGGCCTTAATAGCCAAGGAATCGGATCAAAAACTGCATTTTATTACTGGCCTAATGCGATGATTCGTGAATATGTTGCGATTGTCGTAATGGGACGTAAACGTCATATGAAGTTTTGCGGAGTTATTTTAGGATTCGCTTTATTCCTATCCGTGCTTAGTTTTATCATTTCTTAATAGCATCCCATCCTTTGAAAGGATGGGATTTCTTATACTCATTTCAAAAATATTTTAAAGTTAATATGGTCATAATATTCCCTGCATACATCCATTAAAGGAGAATTTTTTCAAATTAAATGTTAAAATGGAATTTAGGTGTGAATGACGTAACAAATAAGAAACTAGTTTGAAACGAGGAAATTACATGGAGAAAATTATGAAAAACAAGCCCAATAAGCTAAAAATTGCTTCTAAAGCTTTGATGATTATTATTGGGGCATTTATCACAGCGTACGGATTAGAAGCAGTATTAATTCCAAATAACGTATCAGACGGTGGTGTAACTGGTTTAAGTATCGTTAGTTCAAGATTATTTGGATTGCCATTAGGAGCTCTAATCGCAGTTATTAACATTCCTTTCGTTTGGTTAGGATATAAGCAAATCGGTAAAAGCTTTGCGATTTATTCCATTATCGGTATTGCTTCATTAGCAATAGGTACCGTTGTCATGCACGGAATACCAGCTATTATTGAAGGCGATACATTATTAGTTACAGTTGTTGGTGGTATTATCATCGGTTTTGGTATGGGACTAGCATTACGTAACGGCGGGGCATTAGATGGAATCGATATGCTAGCTGTATTGCTTTCTCGTAAGTTACCATTTGGAACGAGTGACCTTATTTTATTCTTAAACATGTTCGTATTTATTTTCGTATCAACAGTATTCGGCCTTCAAGGAGCTATCCTTTCGGCAATTGCTTACTTTATTGCTTCGAAAGTGATTCATATCGTTGAAGTTGGTTTAAGTGGTTCGAAAGCATTTAAAATCATTACAAAAGAGCCTGAATTAATGGTAGAAACCATTCGCGATCGCTTAGGCCGAAGTGCAACATATAACGAAGTATACGGTGGTTATTCTAGAGAGAAATTTAAAGAAATTTCTTGTGTAATTAACCGTTTAGAAGAGAGTAAAATGAAAGAACTTATTAATGAAATCGATCCACACGCCTTTATTACAGTTTATGATGTGGCAGAAGTAAAAGGCGGTAACTTTAAGAAACGTGATATTCATTAATCGTTATGAAAAACGAGGGTGTGCCAATATGTTGGCACACCCTCTTCTTTTACCATTATCAGTTTTTGTCGGTAAGTCGATATATTCTAATAATCGCTGATATATTTTGAGTTGTGGTCGATATACTTCGATAATCGCTGATATATTTTAAGTTGTGATCGATATATTCCAATAATCGCTGATATATTTTGAGTTGTGGTCGATATATTCCAATAATCGCTGATACATTTTACTCCCCCCACCTTCCCCCGCTCTTAATCCATGCTACATATTTTTGAAAGGCGGGCACTTCTTGTTGAAAACGAAGTGGAACATATAGAAAGAGAGTACATGTACATAGTATCCATAGAATACCTACTACAAAGTGAAATTTCATCGTTGTGCTAATAAACAAGCTGAGAAATAAGACGAGGAACATAATTACACTAAATCTTTTATACATAGTCATACTACTCCCTCCTTATACATGAATTGTACCAGCTACAAGGAATTAATTTCCATAACAAAGAGACCGAAAAGTAAATTCCACTTTTCGGTCTCTTTAACTATCTTCTCTTCGTAATCTTTCCTGAACCACCGACCCTCGTTTTCGGAGGCGATGTATTCCTTGGCGGCGTTTTAATAGATGATTTCGGCTTCACATCTGATCCGCTTGAACCACCTGGGTTTTTCGTTATTTTCCCTTTGCTTCCAGTAGAAGGCGGCGTACTACTTCCTTTTTTCGTAATACTTCCTGTATCTCCTACGGAAGGTTTCGAATCTACATTATCGCCTCGCTTAATGATAGATCCTTTCCCTTCCTTCGTAATGGGAGGCGGGGTTTTCTTTTCTTCTTTCGTAGGCGGTCTCTCTGGAATAACCGGTTTATGATTTTGTCTATCGTTATATCCGCGATAATCACCGTATGATGATTTTCGTGAACCGAATATATCGTTTAAAATACTCCCCATAATATATCCCTGTAAGAAGGATGGTTGGTAATTTTGACGGACAAATTCTTTATTGCTTATTTCAATTAACGTATCAGATGGTTTCTCTTTATCCTTTTGCAGGTTATAAATCTTATCAGAATAAACGAGGAACATTTGATTTTCGTCTTCTTTAGATGCTTGCTTCGGTTCTCTTTCATTCACGAGTTCCTTTGCGACTTCAGGAACTGACCGATTGGCGGCCCTATACACGTAAGATTCTTGTTTACCTTCTTTTGCGACAGATTCTAGTGGATAACGGTCTTGAATCGACTTTGTCTGTCCGCCTTGACAACCTGATAAGGCATATCCAGCAACAACAAGTAACGTAACGATAGCAAGTATAGGGATCACGAACGATTTAATCATGGTAAACAATCGGTTTGACATGATTACGCCCCCTTACGTTGCTCTTATAATTTGTACATCAGCAGGAATAATTGCTTCTCCCTCATACATCATTGTGCGACCATTTTGCCATTCAATACGCAATAGTTTTCGGTTATCTGATTGGAATTCCCATACATACTGTTCCTCTGAAGCAGAGAATGGTGTTTTTCCCATCACAACAACACGCCCGTTATATTGCTCTTCCATATGGTATTCTGTATCATCCATTTCAATTGTCGTCGGAATTTCATCAATCGAATCTAAGCGACCATCAATTGGTGTATATAATTTGTAATACGTATTTTCACGGTCTTCAATTTTTAAATAACGAATATCTTTCCCGTCTTGCAGTGTCAAAACAATTTCTTTACGAGAATGCATACTCGTTTTCCCGGTCAATTCGTACATAACTAATGAAACTTCAATCATGTCGCCAGGAGCTAACGTCAACAAACTTTTCTCCGGTTTTGGCGGCTCTGGACTCTTCATTATATTTTTAATTCGTTTGAACAAACTCATGATCTACCCCTCCTTCTCTCTTTATAAACAAGCACCTAAAATAAGTGCACCAACGATATGTAATGATCCGGCTAACATCGCATGCGCAATACTGCCTTCTTTCGTACCTTCTTCTAAATCTAAACCAGCTATTTTCTTTAACACAAACTCAATAAACATTTCTACTACTAACAAAATAACGAAAGAAACTGCTGATGCAAGTAGCGCTTGCCATAAATCATTTGCTTTCGTTATCGATTGGGATAAAATGTACCCTTGCGCGAATAATTTCATGACGAAACGAGTTGTTACAGCTGTATTCCCATTCTTTATTTCTTTTAAATCATTGTATTTAGTAAAAATTGAATCAATCCACATAATTGCAAATAAAAGCACTGCACTTGCTCCAGTCCATACAAGCATGGCTACTACATTTGTCCATGTCATTGCAAAACCTCCTCTTAAATGATAATAGAAAACCGACATGAATTTATTTAGACATGTCGGTTCATTTGTCTCTATTCTATATTATTTCTCATACTGCTTCATAATACGAGCTAATTCATCATCAACAGCAGAATTTTTATTTAAGCTTGCGAATTCATCATCTAATGACTTTTCTTTCTTGTACACTTCGCCGCTCGCTTCTGCTTCAGCTTCTAATTGAAGAGCCTTTTCTTCCATACGGCTTAAACCAGCTTTTGCTGAGTTTGAATCAAATCCAGACATCGCCTGATTAATATTCTTTTGTGCTTTCGCCGCATTTACACGTGCTACAAGTGTTTCACGTTTATTTTTCAGCTCTGTTAATTGCTTACGCATTTCTTCTAACTTCAGGCGAAGATTATCAGCAGCAGCTTTATTTTGCTCATAGCTTGCTTTATATTCATTCATCTTTTGCTCTGCATTTTGTTTTTCTTCAAGAGCACGACGCGCAAGGTCAAGATTGCTTGCTTGAACAGCCATATGAGCTTGCTCTTCACGTTTTTTCACAAGTGCTTCTTGCTCTTCAAATAGTATTTTAAACTTCTTCTCAAGTGCAATTTGAGCTGCTACACTTTTTTCAGCTTCTTGTACATCTGCTTGCATATCGCGTAAATATTGATCCGTCATCTTAACTGGATCTTCCGCTTTTTCAATTAATGAATACACATTCGACATTGTTAAATCTCTTAATCGTTTAAATACAGACATTCTAATTCCTCCTATGACTTACCTCATATTTCAAATTCACTACTTGGAAAACTGAAAAATCTCCCTTAACAGTAAAGAATATTCATTTTTACAACCTATGTGTTTATTATAGCAAAACTAATATGTCCTTACATGTTATTTCCAAAATACAGCCAATATAATATGACATTCCCTATAAAACATTGTATTCCTAATATATTCTCATTAACCTACTTCAAAATTAACTTATTTTTATGCACTTTCACTAAATTACATTATTGTAATGTTACTGTAAGCTAACTCGATAGTTACGTTGCGATATTTCTTATACACTAATACCAGAAGCAACGAGCAAGCTTCTCATCATTTCAGAACTAATACAAAAATGTATTGACTATAAAACATATAAAAGGAGAAATCATCATGAAAAAATTAGTAGGAATCGGATTAGCAGCAGCAATTTCATTCGGAGCATTATCAGGTTGTTCTTTATTAGGAGAGAAAGCAAACGGTTTTGTACTGTACGGATCAGAAGAACAAGTTCAACAAATTACAGATAAAAACAAAAAAGAAGTGAAAGAAAAAGACTTCTATAAAATGAAGATGACAACATTAGAGGGTAAAAAAGTTCTTGTTATGGATAAGAAAACTGGTGAAGAACTGGTGAAGAAAGAGTTACTTAGCAAGGTTGATGAAAAAGACGACACGAAACCACTTGATAAATTGCCAGCTGTAACAGCAGAGCAAGGTGTATTATTTGCTAAAGAAAAAGTAGAAAATGCTACACTTGATGGGGCAAAATTAAAATACGAAGGCAATACAATTATCGGAAGTGGCCGTGCATATACAGATATGTATGCAATTGTTGATGACGCAACTTACAGCAATGTAAAAGGTGATGAAAAATCTGTTGGGGTATTAAAATTCGATAAAGACCCAAGTAAAGAATTCCCTGGCTACAACGGCGTAGAAGCTTCTCAACTTGTAAAAATTAAAAAGTAAAACAAAAAAGCTTTGCGAAATTCGCAAAGCTTTTTTGTTATTTATGAGCGATTTGCTCCATATCCGGACTACAAGTTTGCGACTGACATGACTTATTTAAAGAACATGCTGCGCATTTTCCTTTTTTACTTCTCTTTACAAAATTCACTAACGTGTATGCTGCATAACCAAAAATGATAGCTCCAATTATAATATTGACCACCATCGTAATACATCTCCTTCTAGAATCCGAGTAAGGATCCAATTTGGTATATAATGAGTGTTAATACATAAGCAACTACGAGTGGATAAACGACTGAGAAAATCGTCCATTTCGCTGATCCTGTTTCACGTTTAATAACAGCTACCGTCGCTAAACACGGAACATATAATAAAATAAAGAACATAAATGCATAAGCTGATAATGCTGTATAATGTGCTCCCATTACGTTTCCAAGCACATCTTCTTTCACCGCATAAATAATTGCCATTGTAGAAACGACAACTTCCTTCGCTAAAAATCCTGTTAAAAGGGATGCTGCAGCTTGCCACGTTCCAAAGCCAAGCGGTGCAAATAGTGGTGCGATAAATCCACCAATCATTGCTAAGAAACTGTCTCCCATATCAACACCAAATCCTGATGGACCTGCATAATTTAATAGCCAAATGACAACAGAACCACCGAAGATAAATGTACCTGCTTTACGAACAAATCCTTTTCCTTTCTCCCATGTGCTCAGCCATAATGTTTTTGCTTGTGGCACGCGATAAGGAGGTAGTTCAATGACGAAAATAGACTTTTCCGCTTTTAAAATGGTAAGAGACATAATTTTTGTAACTAATAACGCAAGGACAATCCCTGCAACATATAAAGAAAACACAACAGTCGCCTGACTTTGAGGGAAGAATACTCCCGCAAATAATGCATATACAGGTAAACGTGCCGAGCAAGACATAAACGGTGTTACAAGAACTGTAAGTAAACGTTCTTTTTCTTGTTCAATCGTTCTCGCTGCCATAATACCTGGAACATTACATCCAAAACCGATAATCATCGGAATAAACGCTTTTCCGTTTAAACCGAAGAACTCCATAATTCTATCCATAACAACTGCAATTCGCGCCATATACCCTGAATCTTCTAACAATGAAATGAAAAAGAATAATGCGAAAATTTGTGGAACGAATACTAACACAGCACCAACACCGGCAATAATACCTTCTGTAACGAGTGCTTGAATAAAATCAGAAGCTCCAACACTTGTAAGCCCTGCCGTTACCCAATCCGTAAGCTGTCCGCCAAAAAACTCATCTAACATATCAGATAATGGTGTACCAATCCACGTAAACGTAACCTGAAAAATAAAAAACATAACTGCTAAAAAGATTGGAAGTCCTAAAATTTTATGTGTAATTAATTTATCGATTTTTTCTGAAAAAGGAATTTTCCCTTCTTTCTCATGCTTCATAACATTTGTTTTTAACTTTTCAATATACGCTTCACGAGTTTTGTAAATGTGCTCTTCCAACGTACAATCAAGTTTTCCTTCTAAGCGAGATCGAATGGCTACAAGTTCCTTATAAATTGGTAATGCTTCCATTTCTTTTTCTACTACTTCGTTATTGCTTAAAAATTGAAGAGCTAACCATCTTGGATGCTTATAATTCGCTGTCTCTAAAAGAGCTATTACCTCTTCGATTCCTTCATCCATTTGTACACCATATGAAATAAGGAATGGCTTTTTCTCTTTTTTGTCATTTTCTTTCAGAGTCGCAAGTAGTTCTTCACAGCCTTTTCCGCTTCTTGCAACGACAGGAACGACTGTTACACCTAATATTTCTGATAATCGTTTTACATCAATTATAATTCCTCTTTGCTTCGCCACATCAATCATATTTAAACCAATTGAAACTGGCTTACCAAATTCAAGTAATTGCAACGTTAAATGCATATTTCGTTCAAACTGCGAGGAATCCACAATATTTAACATATGCTGAAATTCTTCTGTTAGTAGAAAGTTTGTTACAACACCTTCATCACGTGAAACTGGATTCAAGTCATAAACGCCTGGTAAATCAATTAATGTTCCTTTCTTATCTTTTAATTTACCAACCTTCTTTTCTACTGTTACACCACTCCAGTTTCCTACATACTCATAAGAACCAGTAAGTGCATTAAATAACGATGTCTTTCCTGTATTCGGATTCCCTAGCAAAGCTACCTTATTCACGCTAATTCCACCTTTATCATTTTCGCGTCACAATGACGAATACTAATTAACTGTCCACGACACTCCAATGTACAAGGACCTTTAAACATCGCTTTCTGTTTCAAGCGAAGTTCGCTTCCTTCCGCAAGACCGAAAGCAGCTAGTCTTCTCTTTAATAGTTGATCTAAAGAATGAACGCTTTTTACTAACACTTTCTCACCAATTTTAATATCTACTAAACTCATAAACTTCCCCCTCAGAAGAGAATGATAATTATTTTCAAAAAAATTATAACATACTCTATTTCACTTGGACTATATCTTTTTACTTCATATTTATTAACATTTTGCTACAATTCTATTTCAATTATTGTCATACTGTATTCATTTGCCATTCTCATCCATTTCGCTTACAATAAACAGTAGCAAATAAAGAATCTCGTTATCACAGGGGGAGCCATGCCGCTGAGAGGGAACACTTCGTTCCGACCCTTCGAACCTGTTAGTTAATGCTAACGCAGGGATTGTGCAAACGTCCGAAATACATACCTCTTTTTATTTACGTATTTCGTATCCTCCTATGATATCTATTCTTTTTTGTACAACTTGGATTTAGGGGGAGACAACATGCGTAACACCAATTTACAAGCGATGATCGAATCTGCTATTCTTGCAGCCTTCGCCTTGGTCATCGACATTTTACCATTATCAATTAAACTTCCAACAGGCGGTTCCATTTCATTCGCTATGATTCCTATTTTTATTATTGCATACCGCTGGGGCTTTAAATCAGCTTTCTTAGGTGGTTTAGTTTGGGGACTATTACAAATTGTCGTGGGAGATGCTTACATTTTAACACCTATTCAAGCATTCATTGAGTACTTCATTGCCTTTGCTTTTATCGGATTTGCTGGCTTATTCTATCGTCCAATTCAAAAAGCACTTTTAACGTCCAATGAAAATAACTTAGAACAATCAAGTTTAGGTAGCCGTAAAGACAAACCTTCATCAAAACAAAACGAAGGAAAGAAAGTCCTTGCTTATATTATCCTTGCTACATTTATCGGTAGCTTTGCTCGCTATTTCTGTCACTTTATTGCCGGTATCATTTTCTGGGGACAATATGCACCGAAAGGTCAATCAGCTGTGCTATATTCATTAATCGTAAATGGTAGTACAATGATTGGTTCCTATATTCTATGTACCGTTTTACTTATATTTTTATTTCTTACTTCACCACGCTTATTCAAGAGCATCAATGCTTATCAAATAAATGCAAACAAAAAGGGCGCTTAATAAGCGCTCTTTTTTTCATATCGTAATATCAATTAAAAATACAATAAATGCGCAAAAGAAAATAAATACCATTATACTTAGCCAATTGCTATGCACGGTTCATCGACTCCTTACATAACCTCATTTTCTAACCAGATTATATCGCTTAAAAATAAAGATTAGGTAAAGATAATATGAAAATAAATTAAAAAAGCGTAGCATGCATCATCTACGCTTTTTTCGATAAATAGAAATAAAATAATACACCATCTTCTGTATTCTTTACTCCATATTCAGCATCATGTAGTTCTAAAATATTTTTAGAAATAGCTAGCCCAAGCCCCGTCCCACCTTGCGAACGTTGACGAGCTACATCCACGCGATAAAAACGATCCCAAATTTTATCTAATTGCTCTTCTTCAATGTGAGTACCTTTATTTTCAATACACACTTTTATACGATCCTTCTCATCTATTGTAGAAATAATAATATCTTCTTTATTTGGTGTGTAACGTATGGCATTTGTAATGAAGTTCACAATGACTTGTTCAATCCGTCCTTGATTGGCGACTACTTCAAATGGACTTATATTTTTATGAACACGAAGTTCTTTTTTCTCTATTTCTACAGAAAGGTGTTCACATATATCTTCAATTACTGTATCAATATAAAATGGATCCTTTTTCATTTTATATGTGCCTGACTCAAATTTAGCTAACTCCAGCATATCCAAAATTAATGTATCCATTTTATCTACTTCCCGTTCCATCGCTTGAAAATAATACTCCTTTTTATGCTCAGCTACTCCATCTTTTAAAATAGAAATACAGCTTTTCATAATACTGAGCGGTGTTTTTAGTTCATGCGAAACACCAGAAATGAATTCTTTCCGCGTCTTTTCTAATTTTCTTTCCTTTTCAATATCTTGTTCTAGCTGTCCAATATGGGAATGTAGTTTATTTGATAATACATTAATATTTTTCGATAAATCACCAATTTCATCTTTTGAAGTAATTGGTATTTGTTCTGTGAAATCTAAATGCGCTATTTTCTTTGTCGTATCATTTATTTTTAATAAAGGCTTTGCAATTTGTTTTGAATAATAGAATGACGCTAGAAAAATAAGAACAACTACAAATGCAATGATGTAAATGTAGTAATCTTGCACCATTTGTACGGCTTCATCTACAGGCTGTAAAGAAGCCATCGCATATATATAAGTTACTGATCCACCTTTTTCTTTTATTGGCTTGATTAATAATTTATATTTAATATCATTTTTTTCATAGTCCATTGTTTGTATTGCATATTGTATGTGCTTACTCTCTTTTAATAATAAATTAGTTTGAAATTCTTTTATGTTATCTAAGAAGATGCTATTTTTATAAATTGGATTTATAGGACCTGTTACATCAGGAAGCTGAACTTTCGTAACACGCCCACTTATGTAAGCATCTAATTCTTGAGCAGATTCTTTCTGAACAGCTGGTTTCTTTTCCTTAGCAAGTTGTTCCTCGGCTGCTCTCTTTTTCTCCTCATTTAATTTCATTTTCTCCTGAAACGCTTTTTCTAACGGTTTATTAGATCCGCTTAAATTTTGCTTGCCTAACGCGAAAGAGAATGGAATATAACTATCATTTTTTTTCACGCCAGAAAAATAAATTTCTTGTCCTAAAAATGCATTTGATGATTTATTATCAATCTCCTCTATATTGATGAGATTGTATAAAGGAATTTTGAATATTTGTTGTCCAAAGCTCTTTTGTTGCCTACGATCTATCGTTACCTCAAAATAGAAATCATCCGTATGTTTTAAATTACCATTCTGATCTAATGTCGTAATCCACGTATTATTTTCTCTTAAAAAGTCTTGCTCCAGTCGCTTAATTTCTTCTGTATTTCCTGCATAGTTTAAATAATTCTTCTCAAAGGAATTTAAATTCACTTTAATATCTTCCACTTTTCGATTCGCGTAATATTGTTTAAAAAATATCGTTTGTCCAATAAATATCGTCGCTAAAATTAACATACATAATGCTGTTGTGAGGATAAATAATTTTAGTACAATCCCTTTTCTCATACATTTCCCTCAAATTTATAACCCGTTCGTACTACAGTTGTAATGTACTTTGCTTTCTCTCCTAATTTATTTCTTAAATTACGAATATGGCTGTTAACCGTTCGATCGTCACCAGCAAATTCATATCCCCAAATTCTTGATATGAGTTGCTCTCTTGTTAAAACAATCCCTTGGTTTCTCATAAAATACGCTAATATTTCAAATTCTGTATGTGTTAAATTAATGTCTGTTTTATCTACCGTAACAGTACGCGAAGGAAAATGGACATGGATACCATGGATTGATAATGTATCATCTTCATTCTCTAAAAGTTGCTTTGTCACTTTTCTACTTTCTAACAATCTTTTCGCCCTTGCTAATAAAATTGGCGGACTATACGGTTTCGTCACATAATCATCTGCCCCAAGTTCAAAACCAAGTAACGTATCATCTTCATCTACGCGTGCCGTCAGCATAATAATGGGCACCTCGGATGTTTTACGAATTCTTCGGCAAACGGACCATCCATCGAGTTCTGGCAACATAATATCTAAAATAACTAAATCAACCTCTTCTTCCTCAAATACAACTAAAGCTTCTTTCCCGTCCCTTGCTTCAAACACTACATATTGCTCACTTAAAAAATAATCTTTTAATATTTCACGTAATATATCTTCATCTTCAACAATTAAAATATTTTTTGCCATATCTTATATATCCCCCTCTCGCTTTCAGAAACTATAATTTCACTTTGAATAACTGCCAGTTAACCTCGCCTCGATAATATATCTATCTGGTGCATTCCCTATATAATTAAATGGGTAACAAGTTGTCAGTGTTAATATCGGTTCTTCTTTTTTTATAATAACAGTGCGATCATCCGCATGGGTAATCCACGTCTTTTGAATTTCATATGTGTAACTTTTATTATCATACTCTACAACAAGAGTGTCTTTTTCTTTCAAATCTCCTAAATCTGTAAATACAGTATCCCTATGCCCACTTAGTACAGTATGTCCCCCTCCAGATGGCGTTGTCGTTACATCACTAACGAACATTCCAACCCCTTTCTTCAATGTTGCATCATCCGCTCCCCAATATACAGAAAACTTCTTCTTTATTTTCGGTATATGTAACATCGCTACCTTTTCTCCTTCTTTATGCTCTGTTTGAGAAGAAGGCACTTGAGAAGTTACGGGTGTTTCATATGAAAGTTGATCATGTTTTATATTGTTAAAGCTCTTTATTTCTTCCTTCGTTAGTTGCCCGGCAGAGCTTTTTCCTTTATACCATTCCACAGCATAGTATGATCCCATAAATAGTCCTATAGCCATCAATATGATACCGATATAATTGAGTAACTTCATGTTTCATCCCTCCATGCCAAAAATGGTAGGAATAACCTACCATTTTTAATATATGAAATTATCCCATTCTTTATAGGGCAATATTTTATTTACGCCTTAACTTTATTACGACGATTCAAACCAAATAATGTACCAATTGCTACAAGACATGCACTTAGGCCCATCATCACTACATTATTTGATGCAGTGTTTGGTAATTTTTCACCTTGTACAACTGGCTTTGCTACTTCTTTTTTGGCCATATCATTTTTTAACTGTTCTTGTGCTATTCTCTTTTTCTCTTCTTCACTTTTTTTCTCAGCTTTTATTGCTTCCTCTTTTTTAGCCATATCACTTTTTTCTTGTACTTGCGCCGCTTGCTTTTTCTCTGCATCACTCTTTTGTTGTATCTTAATCGCTTCTTCTTTTTTAGCCTTATCTTGTTGTACTTGCGCTGCATCTTCCTTTGTTACTGTTCCAGTATCGGCACTTGCTACTGAAGAATATCCTACTGTTAAAAGTGCCATTGCACAGATCGGTAATAGTTTCTTTTTCATTTTATTTCTCTCCCTTTATATGTTTTACATCACTTCGCATCGGATGTATCACTAGAATAAACAAGAGATATAAATATAAGATGCAGATAAAATATATTTCATTTAAAGATTTCATTATAAAAAATAAAAAAACACCGCAATATATACGATGTTTTTTCGGGTGTGTGTCTCAATTATTTACATGTTACTTTCGCGTGATGTAGAAGTAGAACGGGCCGGAGCGATAACTAATTGTCTCGGCTCAGTTTTCTTTAAGTGATTTTTGACGTTACACTTACGACGTTGAACAACCCACGCTTTAATAGGGTTTGTCAAAATAATTTTTTGCTCTTCGTTAGGGGCCTCTTCTTCAAACCTACAACTTTCGCTCCATTTATTCCATTTCATTGTAAATTTAGAAGAAGAATGATCGTCTTCTCGATCAAACAAGTGCAAAAAATCCATCTCGCCAGCTAGCATTACGGTGTTGCTAGTTGCTAAAAAAGAAAAGGTCGTCCAACGTTTCTCCATGCCCTCCTACTCCTTTTTCACATATAGAGTGCCTAAAACTTAATTTACCTAAAATATGCTTGCCTTTTACCTTACACCTATAGTTTATCCAAAACACTACTATGCAACTATCGATTTGCCTTACAACTACCTTACATTTTTGTAAGAAACAAAAAACCTTCACTCTCTATATGTGAAGGTTTCTCATTTCTCATCTATATGATCTTTCATATGATCGACTCCAGCTTCTTTCAACTGTGACATCATACCATGGGAAATTGCGCCTAATACTAAAGTCATTCCAATTAGTGAAATCCGAATCGCTGGTACATCAATTATGTAAGCCAAACTACCAAGAACAATTGTTAAAAGTAATGCTTTTATAAATGTTGCACTTGTATACTCTTTCTTTTTCATCATAATCACCTTTCATGGAAGCGTTTTCTTAATATAATTAGTATATCATATCATCTGACTACTTTGTGGGTATTTTTGTAAAAAACTTATATCTTCTTTGACTTTTTCCTTCCTTTCCTATACAGTCGAAATGTTCGCAAGTTTTACACTGTAGGAGGACTCCAATGAATATTGAAATAAAAAACACTTTAATTTCTGAAGAACAATTACAAGAAAAAGTAAAAGAATTAGCACTTCAAATCGAACAGGATTTTGAAGGAGAAGAAATCGTAGTAATCGCTGTATTAAAAGGATCTTTCGTATTCGCTGCTGATTTAATTCGTCACATTAAAAACGAAGTAACAATCGACTTTATTTCTGCATCTAGCTACGGAAATCAAACAGAAACAACTGGCAAAGTAAAACTATTAAAAGATATCGATGTAAATATTACTGGAAAAAATGTAATTGTCGTAGAAGACATTATCGATTCTGGTTTAACACTTCACTTCCTAAAAGATCACTTCTTTATGCATAAACCGAAAGCATTGAAATTCTGTACATTACTTGATAAACCTGAGCGTCGTAAAGTGGATTTACAAGCTGAATATGTTGGCTTCCAAATTCCAGACGAATTTATCGTCGGCTACGGTATCGACTGTGCAGAAAAATATCGGAACTTACCATTTATCGCTTCAGTTGTAACGGAGTAATATAAATAGAATAAACTTCTATCAATCATTGATGGAAGTTTATTCTCTATCACGATTCGTAAAAGACAAAGGGAGAGAATAAAATGACAAAAACAAAATTTGAAAAAGTACTCCTCATTGTAAATCCGAAAGCAGGACAAGGTGATCTACATACGAACTTAACGAAAATCGTACCACCTCTTGCGGCAGCTTTTCCTGACTTACATATCCTTCATACGAAAGAGCAAGGCGATGCAACAAAATATTGCCAAGAGTTTGCTAGTAAAGTAGATTTAATTATCGTCTTTGGTGGTGACGGCACTGTATTCGAATGCACAAATGGCTTAGCACCTCTTGAAACTAGACCTACACTTGCAATCATTCCAGGTGGCACTTGCAACGACTTCTCTCGTACACTTGGCGTTCCGCAAAACATCGCAGAAGCAGCAAAGCTTATTACACAAGGACATGTAAAAACAGTTGACGTCGCAAAAGCAAATGACCAACACTTCTTAAATTTCTGGGGCATTGGACTCGTATCTGAAGTATCAAACAATATTGATGCCGAAGAGAAAGCAAAGCTTGGAAAAATTGGTTACTACTTAAGCACTATTCGAACTGTAAAGAATGCTGAAACATTCCCAGTAAAAATTACGTATGACGGACAAGTATATGAAGACGAAGCTGTCCTTGTTATGGTTGGAAACGGTGAATATCTTGGTGGGATTCCATCCTTTATCCCGAACGTAAAATGCGACGACGGAACACTTGATATTTTCGTCGTCAAATCAACAGGCATTCAAGCGTTTAAAGATTATATCGGAAAGAAACTATTTGAAGACTCAAATGAAAATGACATCTTCCACGTAAAAGCGAAATCCATTCATATTGAAACAGAAGAAGAAAAAGAAGTAGATACAGATGGAGAAAGCTCGCTTCATACACCTTGTCATATTGAATTGTTACAAGGGCACTTTACAATGATTTATAATCCTGCGGTTGTGTAATGCAAAAAGACGAGCTAATATGTTAGCTCGTCTTTTTTCTTAGAAAGGTTTTAGTCTACTCTTTCATTTTTAATATGAGTTTTCGTAATCAAACTCCACCCAATTTTTCCAGTGCGTATTGGAATCCTTATTTACAATAATGGTTGGATCTTTCTGTTCTATTGCAGCGGCTACTGATTGGAAGAATTCATTTTCACTTACTTTCTCGTCTCCAACATGTTGCCATTCTTCCGTTTCATACACTACTTCCCAGTCACCTTCTAAACCGCACTCTTCTAAAATTTCTTCTTTATCCCACCATACTAAATTCCGAGCTTCGTCATTAGTAGCAAGCATACGCATAAAATATGTGGGATAAGACTCTGTCGTTTGTACTTCTATTCCATGATTCACATAATCTTCTTCTGTAAATTCATATTCAAAACGATGATCACGAATTTTCACACTGCCTGTATGAATATCCAGTACAAATTCACCTTCATCATCAAATAATTCATAATCTCCATCATTTAATTGCAAAATAGTATCATCACCAATTAATTGATTCACTCTATCACCATATATATGAATATCATTACATACACCTAATGATCCTACTCCAACAAATTGGAACACAACTAACCAATCCTCATTATCTTTAAAGAAAAGAGAGAATTTCACTTGTGAAATATTCATCTCTGCATTATCTAGAGTAGGAAATTCATAATTACTTTGCTTTTTATCTAATAGTTTTAAAATATCTTTTTGCATATATATTATCTTCACCTCTATACAATTCTTTCAATTTCCCTAAAGTATAGCATAGACTTTCTTTCCTTTTACATTCTAATACTCCTAATAAAGTGAAACTTTAATTAGCCCTCACCAATCGGACTTTTATGGGCAGTTGATTCCCCACCTAACTTCTTTTCTTTCGCTGAATTTTGAGGTGGGGTTCTTACTGCCCATTAAAGCGGGATAAATAACAGAATGGGCTATTTGCATGCCCTAGTTCTTTTTAGATGCAATGAAGGAAAGAAGCAACCTGACACATTGGAGGATATCGCCATGAACCGAGATCCTATTTTACAAAAGCAATAAATGGGAGCGTATGAGTCAAGATTCTTCTTTTCGAGAAGCCTATGACGCATGAATCGGTCTTTTACGAGCGATTCATGCGGGATAATAACCTTTAATACTTAAATCACATATAGGCGACACACCGAGTCCCTTTCTCTTACTTACACATATATTAAAATGTTGCTTCTAATCTAGTTTGTTTTATTTTCTTTCTCGGAGGTGTTACAAATCATGTTCGAATGCAAAAACGAACTAAGTCGCTCTAATATAGCAAACTTAAAAGATAATTCAAACATTCCTATAATAGTGATCGCCTTCAACAATTTGACTTATGTAAAAAATATGTTAAAACAATTAGAAAACAAGAATATAAAAAATGAAGATATATGGATTTGGGATAATAATTCAACCGCTCCCGCCCTGCTTGCATTTTATGACCAGATATCAACTAAATATAATTTAGTTAAAAACATCGAAAACTATGGACCGCGTTTTTTTGCAGCTCCTTGTTTCTTCGATTTACTTCCAGATTTTTTTGCTGTAACTGATCCCGATTTAGCTTTTAATGAAAAAATGCCAGATAACTTTTTAGAGTATTTAAAGCAATTAACAATTGAGCTTTCACTCTTTAAAGCAGGTCTTATCATCCCATCAAGTGATTTTATGACTGTGTTAGCTAATCTAATCAATACAACCATATTAACAATTTATATAGTTGTATTTCAGACAACACCTAATGTATGTAATGAGAAGCTATCAAATTAAAAGAGAGAGTTATTCTACAAAATAACTCTCCCTAAGTATGAACCTTCATTCTATTTCCTTACTCATCACCATACTTCTTCTTTGCTTGTACAAATATGCACCACCCACAACAACAAAAACAAGCCCACCAAAATAAGCACCATACTCTATCGCAATCGCTACAATCTTGTTAATGTTTTGTCCAAATAAAGAACCGAGCACAAAGTAAACGAGTGTCCAAACAAATCCTGTCGTATAGGAATAGAAAGCATACGTCTTAAATGACATGTTATTCATTCCAACTACATACGGTACAATATGTCTTACAACTGGTATGAAGTAACTTGTGACTAACGCATAATGACCGTACTTCTCTACCATTTGTTGAGACTTCAAAAGATACTTCGCCTTTTTCTTTTTCATTAACTTATCAAGTACTTTCATACCAAATATTTTTCCTACTATATAACCTAAAGATAGGCCAGATACAACGCCTAAATATGTTAATAAAAATGCTGGAATGACACTTAATATCCCTAGTGACGATACGAAACCACCACTCATTACGATCATTTCGTCTGGAATTGGCATACCGATAATCCCTAGCCATAGACAGAAAAATAATGCCCAATAACCGTACTGCTCAATATAAGATAATAATTCATGTACTTCCATTAGGCATACGCTCTCCTTAGCTCTTTTTTACAGCTAAAGATGTACGCTGGCGGGAAATTGAGCCACACTTTTTCGAGCGTAATTTCAGGGAAGAAATGCTGTATAAATCCTTTTTTCACAAGTGAATATTGAAAAGTAATAAATTCACCTTTCTCGTGTATCGCTTCCATTACATTGTTTAAAATGCGCTTTGAAACTTCTTCTGGTAAAGAAGTAAAAGGCAATCCTGATAAAACATAGTCAATGCATTCTATATTGAACTCTTCCATATACTTTTTTATATTTTCAGCTGAGCCATGTACAACAATGACGTTCTGCTCATTTTTAAACTTTCTCTGTAACTCTTTGCAAAATACTTCATTAATTTCAATAAGAAGAAATATCGTTTCCTTCTTCTTTCTCTTCATAATTTCTCTCGTGAAAACCCCTGTACCAGGCCCTAACTCCACGATACACTTCGCTCTATTAAAATCAATTACATCTACCATTTTCTTTGCTAATATTTTTGAACTTGGCGCAATTGCACCAGTATGTTTCGGATGTTTTATAAATTCATGTAAGAATGTTATGAGTTGCATGTAACCCTCTCCCCATTCGTTCGATAGTTTTTAACTTGTTTCTAAGTATAACTATCGTTTCTTAACAAAAATTGAGGAGATTTCTTAAGATTTTATGAAGAATAAAAAACAGCTATCGCCTGTAGCGATAGCTGTCCCTCATTACTTCGCACTCACGATCTTATAATAAGAACGAACCGTTAAGAAGTAATATCCAATATAAATGACTCCGTATACTCCGATACTAATTAGAAGCGGAATCATAATTTCAAATGGTAGTATGTTCCCTAAACCTTTTAGTGCAAATAAGCTGTGCAGGATTCCGATTACTAACGGGATTGCAAAGATAAAGCTTACTTGTTTTGCGATAGCTTTTTTCATTTCTTGTTTTGTGACCCCTATTTTGTGAAGCACAACATAGCGCTCACGATCAGCATTTGCTTCTGTTAATTGTTTAAAGTAAATGATAGAACCTGTTGCTAGTAAGAATACAAGACCTAAGAACATTCCAATAAACATCATTAATCCTGTTCCTTCAAGCCCCATATGGAAACCAGTGTAGAAATCTCTAAATGATGGCACCATTTCTGATTCACCAGCCGGCATCACTTTTGTTAATTTTTCTGTTAACACTTTACTATCTTTTTCATCTTTTACATCAATATTTTTTACAACGCGTGTTCCAAATGCTTGTTTTGCTTGCTCATACATTTCATCTGAAACGACAACAACTAATTCACCTAAATTTGTAATCGCAACGTCATTTGCACCTTGGATTTTTAATTGCTTCGTTTCGTTTCCAATTTGGAATACTGCTTTGTTTCCTTTATATTGTGGACTAAACTCATGCCCTTCCATATAAGAACTATCATATATAAATGCTTCACCAGCAGCTACATTCACTGTTTCTGCTTCGATTTTCTTAGCAAGTTTATTAAATTCGGATTGAGACATAAACTGATATTTCTCTGAGATTCTGTAGTTCATATTAAGAATAAAATCAACTTTGTCTCCTTCAAACTTCCCTTTTACAGGAACTGTCTCAATTTCAAATTGATCTTTGATCGGGTGATCTTTCTTCTCTTCTGCAAAAATTGCATTTACTTTCTTATCAAGCGCTGCATCTTTTTTCTCATAAGAATAGCTATATGGTGCAACTGCTTTTGATTGCGTAAATGTGTTGTAATACATCGTAACAGACGTACCAACCGCTGTTAATGTTACCGCGCTTAAAATAGAAATTGTCGCAAGTGACTTTGCATTTCCTTTAATACGATATAGTAGCTGTGACGTCGTTACCATATTCATACCGTTATAAAACGATGATTTATTCGTTCTTGCACGTTTCAATACGAATACTGTAAAGAACATAAATAATAAGTACGTACCTAATACTGTTGCTAGTAAAATATAAAGTGCAACTGCCATAAAGTCTGCATATTTAACTGCCTTCATGAACATTAATGCTAAGAAATAACCTGAACCGATTAAGACAACTGAAATGAATGCCATAATGACAGATCCTTTTGGCATTGCTTCTCCTTCACGTTCTGCGCGGAAAAGTTCAATTAACTTAAAGCGATAAATTAAACGATATCCTTGAAGTGATGTATATAAAATAATCACAAAGAAAATAATTGCTGTATCAATAATGGCAGCCATCGGTACTTCAAAATGAACATTTAAATTTAATCCCATCATACTTACTAATAACTCAAGGAATAACTTTGAAAGGACGCTACCGATCGCAATCCCGATAATTAAAGACATTAATCCCATTAACATATTTTCATAAAAGAGCATTTTACCAATTTGTCTTTTACGAATACCTAATAAGGAATATAGCCCAACTTCTTTTTTACGCTTCCTTGTAAAGAAACCGTTCGAATATATAATGAATACCGCTACGAAAATAATTAACATAACACTTGAAACTTGGAACGCTCCGCTAATTTTTTTAGAAGCTTCCGCAGCTTTTTCCATTTGTGAATTATACTGCAACGCCTTAAATGTAAAATAAATGACGATGCTAAAGATCATAGATGCAAAATATACAAAGTAGTCTTTAAAGTTCCGCTGTATGTTGCGGAGGGCAATGCTAGATAAGGTCATCAGCCATACCTCCGGAAATGGAAGACATTACGTCAACGACTTGTTGGAAAAACTGTTTACGTGTTAATTCACCGCGGTGCAATTCTTTATATAACTCACCATCTTTAATGAAAATAACTCGTTTACAGTAACTTGCCGCAAACGCATCATGCGTTACCATTAAAATTGTAGAGTTATCATATTCATTTAACGACTTCATACTTTCAAGTAAATCTGTCGCTGATTTAGAATCAAGCGCTCCTGTCGGCTCGTCCCCGAAAATCATACTAGGATTCGTAACAATCGCACGCGATGCTGCGCAGCGCTGCTTCTGTCCGCCTGACACTTGATATGGGAACTGACTTAAAATATGATCAATACCGAATTTCTTTGAGATTTCAAGAACGCGGCGATCAATCTCACTCGCTTTCACCTTTGATAACGCAAGAGGTAACGCAATGTTCTCTTTCACCGTTAACGTGTCTAATAAATTATAATCTTGGAAAATGAACCCTAAATGGTCGCGGCGGAATAACGCTAACTTATCATCGTTCATCTTCACGATATCTTTTCCATCAATTAAAATTTCACCGTTCGTCGCATTATCAATTGTAGAAAGGACGTTTAGTAAAGTCGTCTTACCCGAACCAGAAGGTCCCATAATTCCAACGAACTCACCTTCTTTTACTTGTAAGTTAATACCTTTTAACGCTGCAAATTTATTACCACCCGTGTCATACACTTTTTCAATATTTTTTGCTTCTAACACTGTTTTCATCTCGACATCCCTCATTTCTTCTATTCTCTATTTTCAACTATATACACTCTCTACTTTTGCCACTATCGATGTTTCTTACACAAACATGACAGTTATGTAAGGCGCATAAGTAAAGATATAAAAATTTAACCTACTGAACGAAAGTACTTTGTTACTATAGCATTGGGATATCATACCATCCATTCATTCTCCTTACAGGAACATTACAATTTTGTAAGGTTAAAAATGTACCCTACAAAGTTGTGCATGAAATGTCGGATGGACTTCGTTTGTTCCTGCTATTCTATTTAACAAGGAGGTCATCGTATGGATTCACTTAAAAACATGAATGCGGCAATGCAATATATTGAAAACAACTTAACAGATGAAATTGATTTTAAAGAAGTCGCAAAAATAGCTTACTGCTCTGAATACCATTTCAAAAGAATGTTTTCTTTCCTAGCTGGCATATCACTATCAGAATATATTCGCTGTAGACGTCTTACTCTTGCTGCCTTTGAACTAAAAGATAGCAATGCAAAAGTCATTGATGTCGCTATAAAATATGGGTACAACTCACCGGATTCTTTTGCACGTGCCTTTCAAAACTTGCACGGCATAACACCTTCAGAGGCCCGAAATAGTAGTCATTCTTTGAAAGCTTATTCACCAATGACCTTCCAATTATCAATTCAAGGAGGAAATGAAATGAATTATCGAATTGAAGAAAAAGAACCATTTCGAATCATTGGTATTACGAAACGCGTACCGATTGTATTTAACGGTGTAAATGAAGAAATTGCTTCTATGTGGAAAAGTTTAAATCCAGAGTCCATTCAAACGTTAAAGTCCCTTTCAAACATGAAACCGAATGGAATCATTAGTGCTTCTACTAACTTTTCTGAAGGAAGAATGGAGGAAAAAGGAGAACTTGATCACTACATTGGAGTAGCTAGGGCGGAAGATTGTCCAGCCCAATTCTCGCAACTTGAAGTCGCAGCTTCAACGTGGGCTATCTTTGAAGCTGTCGGCCCGTTTCCTGAAACATTACAAAATGTATGGGGACGCATTTATTCCGAATGGTTTCCTTCCTCAAACTATGAACTAGCGGAAGGGCCAGAGATATTGTGGAATGAACAGAAAGATATATCTTCTCCAAACTTTAAAAGTGAAATTTGGATACCTGTTTTGAAGAAATAAAGAATAAAGCTGCTCTTCCTTAGATGGAAAAGCAGCTTTTATTTATATTTTTAGTTCTTTTTTATAAATAACATACGACTTTATCGTTGATATAAAGAGACATATTAATATCATTCCAATCCCCATAAAAATATTAAATGGATCTGGAAGTAACGCCCCAGCATATATACAAAGTGCACCTATTACAAATACTTTCGAAGCAAACCTATGTGTTTTTCTCCAAACTACAGGATTTTCTAATGTCCAGTCCATTCGGATTCCTACTAAACCATTTGGCTTCGTTTGTTGCATATAATTGCCGAGTACAAGAAACAAAGTTCCAAGTCCAAAATTAAATGCAATGGAGCCCGATGCAATATAATTAGACGCTGCTAATAGTGCAAATAAGTTACAGCCGAATCCTATCAAAAGAATAACATAATGGATTGCAGATAGAACTTTACCATGCTGTTTATACTTATCTTTCATTACGTCAATATACCCCATAGCTAGCCATATCAAATACAGTAACACCATGCTACCTATCGAAACTGAACTTGCTTCTACTTTAGAAAAATATCCATCTACTACTCCTGCCGCATTATAATGACGTGGAATTTGTTCCGGTAAATATGGCCATACAATATACCATCCAATTGCAATCCCAATAGTTAAACTCCATGGCAATACGTGTCTTTTCATCCTCTCTCCCCCATAATTTTTTATTAGGCCCCTATTTCTTTCTTATAAGCAACATATGAATATCCCATCGTTATTCCTACTGCACCGATAATAATCCCAATTATTAAGAAACCTTTCCATGCAACTGGAGCAAAAATACTTAACATCATAATAATTCCTAATACAACAAACACCTTTCCACTAAAACGATGTGTCTTTCTCCATACTTCTTCGTTACTTAACGTCCACGGCGTTTTTATACCGACAAAATAGTTTGGTTTGCACTGTGGTAAATAGTTGCCGATGACTATAAATAAAAGACCAACAAGAATATGCGGTGTACTATTCATTGGAATGTCATAGCCTAATCCAGCCCCAATTCCAATGATACTTACTAAAAATAATAGGAATAATACGCTATAATTTATTACATTATATCCTTTAGAAAATTTCTCATAATTCTCATGCTTGGGATCTACCTTAGGCAATAAAGTCAATAAAGCATATATAAAAACCATAACTGTAACATCCAAAATCATCATGCCTATTTTTGACATACGCCCATCTACCTCGCCAGCCACATTCCAATGGCTCGGAACCTCCCCCGGTAAATACGGCCACGCGGCACACCAGGCAATAATCGTTAAAGCAATTAATAATAACGGAAATATATGCTTCCTCATTTCCCCTCTTCCCCCTTATTCGTAAATGTAAACACCCAAGTTAACAAATCTTGAAATACAGTTGTGTTTAAAGAGTACATAACGAATTGCCCTCTTTTTTCATCTTGAATGAGTTCAGCATTTTTAAGTGCGTTTAAGTGGTGTGAAATACTTGGCTTTGTCATATTGAAATGTTCAGCAATCTCACCAGCAGTTAGATCACCTTCTTTTAATAAGTCCAAAATTTTTCGCCTTGTTGGATCTGCTAATGCTTTGAATGCTTGATTCAATGTCTTTCTTCCTTTCACTAATTAGACATTTAGATATTTATCTAAATATTAAATCATTTTTAATTGATTTTCAATTATACATACGCCCTTTTTACTTTTCTCACTTTTAACCCATACTGTTTACTAGCTCATCATTCAACATAATGAAAAGACTCGAAACACATGATACACTATAGCTACAATTATTTTTTTAGGAGGAATATACATATGTACAAAATTTTAATCGTTGAAGACGATCCAAATATTTCATCATTACTACAATCTCACATTCAAAAATACGGCTATGAAGCTGTTGTTGCGGAGAACTTCGATGATATTATGGAATCGTTTAACGCAGTGAAACCACACCTTGTTTTACTTGATGTAAACTTACCGAAATTCGATGGATTCTATTGGTGTCGCCAAATTCGTCATGAATCTACTTGTCCTATTATTTTCATTTCAGCTCGTGCTGGTGAAATGGAACAAATTATGGCGATTGAAAGCGGTGCGGATGATTATATTACAAAACCGTTCCACTACGACGTTGTAATGGCAAAAATTAAAGGTCAATTACGCCGTATTTACGGTGATTATGCGCCAAATATTTCTGAACGTATCGTTGAAGTAGAAGGACTAAAACTATTCCCAGAACGCCCAGAAATTCATTTCGGTGCTGAGCAAGTTCTTTTAACGAAGAAAGAGGCAATTTTAGCAGAAATGTTATTATCTAAATTCCCTCGTACAGCGAGCCGTGAAGATTTACTAGCCGCTCTTTGGGACGACGAAAGCTTCGTTGAGGAAAATACATTAAACGTAAACATTACACGTCTTCGTAAAAAGTTCAATGAGCTTGGTATTGAAAATGCTATTGAAACCGTACGTGGACTTGGGTATCGTTTTAACGCAACTTGGAGTGAATAAGCATGAAGCTATTTTTACGTGATCATTTTGCATTTTTTCTACTATACGTATTAAACTTCGGTATCATTTTCGTTCTGTATGATGCAGTAGATGGATTTCAAAATAATAAATTTTACTTCGTCGTTTTAAGTTTGTATTTATTCATTTGTTTCCTCGCTTATCGTTACGTCCGCAACCGTAGAATGTACCATAGATTAAGTGAGCAACCAGAGAAAATGGAAGATGCGTTTATTGAAAGAGCAACTGCTCCGATGCCTCACGGTGTAAATGAACTTGTGCGCACGCAATATCGTCTCTTCCAAAAAGAATTACAATCATATGAAGTAAAGCAGCAAGAACATCAATTATTCATTAATCACTGGGTGCATCAAATGAAAACACCTGTGTCTGTTATGCAGCTTATGGTGCTCGAAATGGAAGATGAGCATTTAATTCCGAAGTTTAAAAAAGAATTAGAACGTCTAAACCAAGGACTCGATATGGCTTTATACATGGCAAGGTTAAATAACTTCCATGAAGATTTCCATGTTGAGACGATTTCATTAAAAGATGCGGTAACAAAAAATATTAATGGATTAAAAGAACTATTCATTCGAAACGGAGTCTTCCCTGTTTTAGAAGTTCATTCTGATTTAAAAGTTGCTTCTGATGCAAAATGGCTAAAATTTATCATCTATCAGTTAATGACAAATGCTGTTCGTTACTCTGGTGAGCGCGGAAAGAAAGTATTCTTATCTGCTTACCGAAACGGAAAAGATATTATTTTAGAAGTTCGCGATGAAGGTGTTGGTATTCCACAAGAAGATATTCGAAGAGTATTCGAACCGTTTTACACTGGAAAAAACGGTCGCGCATTTGGAGAATCTACTGGTATGGGACTTTATATCGTGAGTAAAATTTGTGATTATTTAGGTCATTCTGTCAAATTAGATTCTGAAGTTGGTAAAGGAACGACGATTAAAATCATCTTCCATAACGCTGCGAATAATCAAGCAGAACATACAGAGAAGGTGACCGAAGCATGACCCTAACATATGCTAGCAAAATGTATGAGAACGCACTCTCATACATTTTTTGCAATAAAACTACATATTTGCCTTCTAGCGGGAGGTACATATTATGACCTTTTGGCAGTTTGCCTTTAAAAATGTAACACGTAATTCCAGAGCTTATTTTGCTTATTTCGTAAGCAGTTCTTTTTCCATTGCTGTTTTCTTTTCATTTGCAGTCTACTTATTTCATCCAAAACTACAAAACTTTGGAATGGTCTCTGAAATTTCAGGATTAATGATATTTTCAGAAGTAGTAATTGTATTTTTTTCTTTCTTCTTTTTACTATATTCCATTGGCACTTTTTTAAAAGTTAGAAAAAAACAATTCGGCGTTTTAACCGTTTTAGGAATATCGAGAAAACAATTACATCGTCTCGTTTTTATGGAGAATATGTTAATCGGTATTTTATCTATCTTTTTCGGTATGCAGTTTGGACTTGTCTTCTCGCAGTTTTTCTTATTAGTAACAGCGAAAATTACGCATCTACCAGGGATATATTTATATATCCCTACGAATGCTTTCATTTTAACAATGATTGTGTTTCTTGGTCTCTTTATCGCTGTATCTTCATTTACACCTATGCTAATTCGTACGAAAAAGACGGTAAACCTTTTAAAAACTAATGGTAGGAAACAAAAGGAAAGAAAACCATCCATATTTATCTCTCTATTTGGTGCTATCTGTTTATTAAGTGGTTATATTTTAGCTGGAAATCCTAAATATTTCTTCTCAATAAACTCGCAAGTAGGCGTTATATATATGGTTTCAAGTATTTTCGTGATTCCAACGCTCGTTACAATCGGAACATATTTTTTCTTTTCTCAAATTAGTTTCTTACTTATTTATATTTTAAAGAAAAGAAGAAAATTTTATATGAAACGGATTAATATGCTGTGGATTTCTGATTTAGCAAGCCGCATCCGAACGAACATTAATATGCTGTTTATTGTAGCGATGCTATCTACAATTGCTTTCACAATGATTACGTTCCTATATGGAGTCGGAAAGTTTACAAAGCTAGAGGTTACGCGAAGTTCACCTTTTCCATTCTCTTATTTTTCTTATGACGCAAATCCTTTTGTGGACGATCATTTAAATTGGCTTGAACAACAATTAAAAAAAGAGAATTTCTCTTATAAGAAAATAAAGGCTGATTTATATGAAACACCACTGAAAGAAGATGAAGGTGTAATAGCTTATAATGACATATATGCAATAAAACAAAGTGACTATAATAAACTCGCAGCTTCCCTGCGAATGAAACAACTATTCATAAACGAAAATGAAGCATATGTCTTAACAGGTAACGCTTATGTAACCTTATTCAGCGAATTTGAGCCAAGCTACAATAGAAAGTCTATTACACTTTCTAGCACAAATACGCAATTACAAGTAAAAGGCTATGAACAAGCAGGGGCCATTCCATCTAACTTTTCATACCAAACTTTAATTTTACCTGACACTGTTGTAAACAACTTACCACATACAACAAAGCATGTAACAGCGTACAATTATAAAGTACAAAACTGGGAAAAGACGTATAAAATTGCTGATGATTTTATGCAAAAAATACAAAAAGATCGAAAAGAATTCCAATATGAAGGGGCCCTTATACGCTCCTATGAATCAGCAGGTTCATTATACAGAATCACATCCGGTAGTGCCGCGTACTTCCTAATCGGGACATTTTTAGGAGTTATTTTCTTCATTGGAGCCGGTAGCGTTCTTTATTTTAGAATGTATACAGATTTGACGAACGAACAAGAGAAATATATAACGATTTCTAAGATCGGTGTAACAGACAAAGAGATGAAACACTCTGCAACCATTCAGCTTAGTATTTTATTTTTCGTCCCTTACATTATGGCATCCATTCATACAATGTTTGCAACGAAAATGCTCCAAGATGTAATTGATTTATCTTTGTTCAAAGAAGTTTCAGCTGTTCTTATTATTTTTGGCGTAGTTGAAATCGTCTTTTTCTTATTCATTCGTTCCTTTTACATGCAAAAGTTATCAGAGTATACGAATGGTTAAATTTTATGAATGTATTTAGTAGGGAAAAAGGGTATCTCTTATATCCTTTTCCTCTTCATCCTACTAGGAGGCTAGGCAAATGACATTTTGGCAGTTTGCATTTAAAAACGTTACACGGAATGCCAGAGCTTATTTCGCCTATTTTGTAAGCAGTGCATTTTCCATTGCAATTTTTTTCTCGTTTGCAGTTTATTTATTTCATCCTAAATTGCATATGACAGGCGTGAATGCTGCTCTGAACATATTAATGACAATTTCAGAAATTGTCATTGTATTCTTTTCATTTTTCTTTTTACTATATTCAATCGGTACTTTCTTAAAAGTACGAAAAAAGCAATTTGGGATTTTAACAGTACTTGGCATATCTCAAAAACAATTAAAGAGACTTGTATTCCTAGAAAACATGCTAATTGGTGTTCTTTCCATCTTTTTCGGCATTCAACTTGGACTTGTCTTCTCGCAGTTCTTTTTATTAGTTACCGCCAAAATTACACATGTTCCTGGTTTATATTTATATTGGCCAACAGCTGCCATTATTTTAACTATGATCATTTTTCTAGGACTCTTCATTCTCGTCTCATCGTTTACGCCGATGCTCATTCGAACGAGAAAGGCTGTACGTCTTTTAAAAGAAGGAACAAAACAGAAAGAAAGAAAAGCATCCGTTCTCATCTCTCTATTTGGTGCGACATGTTTAATATCTGGGTACATACTAGCAGCAAATCCGATATATTTCATATCGCTTGGCGACGTAGTTGGGCTTTTGTACGCCGCCACCAGTATATTTCTCATTCCGTCACTTGTTGCAGCTGGAACATACTTTTTCTTTTCACAAATTAGTTTTTTACTCATTCGTATATTAAAAACACGAAGAACATTTTATATGAAACGTACGAATATGCTTTGGATTTCTGATTTAGCAGCGCGCATTCGTACAAACATTAACATGCTTTTTATTGTGGCGATGCTATCAACACTTGCTTTTACTATGATTACATTCTTATACGGTTTTGGGAAATTTACAAAGTTTGATGCAATAAGAGAAAATCCTTTTCCTTTTACATATTTATCACATACTGAAAATACGTTAGCGGATGAACATTTAAATTGGTTAAAACAAAAGTTCAATGAAGAGCAATTTTCTTATAAACAATTTAAAACGGATATATATGAAGTATCTTCAGCGGAAGAAAACCAGCAGCTCTATTATGCAATTAAACAAAGTGACTATACTATACTTGCTAAAGCATTAAACTGGGAAAATCTTCACGTAAAGAATAACGAATCGTATGTCCTTATTAAAGATTTGGACAATCAAGTTTTTGAAACACTTCATGATCAAAAAACGAGAAATGCTCTTACGCTAAATCAAAATTCTTTGCAGTTACACATAAAAGAATATAAAAGTTATAACCCATTCCCAAACAGCTTAATATCACAATTACTCGTATTATCTGATGAAAATGTAGAGGCATTATCATCCGTTTCAAAACAGATGAGTGTATATAGCTTTAAAGTTATGGACTGGGAAAAAGCTCATAACATCGGCTCAGCATTTATAGAAAAAATAAATACCGACGGGAACAACATTCAAGCAGAGCACCCGCCTTTCCATGCAAGTGAAGCGAGCGATTCTCTATACACAACAAAACTAAATGTCGCTTCGTTCTTCTTAATTGGTACTTTCTTAGGTGTTATTTTCTTTATTGGTGCTGGCAGTGTTCTTTACTTCAGAATGTATACAGATTTAACAAATGAGCAAGAAAAGTATGTAACGATTACAAAAATCGGTTTAACAGAAGCTGAGATGAAACGATCTGCTACAATTCAACTTGCTATTCTTTTCTTTGTCCCATACATTATGGCATCGATTCATACGATGTTTGCGACAAAGATGCTACAAGAAGTATTACATCTCTCGTTCTTCGCTGAGGTTACAGTCGTACTTATGATTTTTGGAACGGTTGAAATTTTATTTTTCCTTTTAATTCGTTCCTTCTATATGCAAAAATTATCACAACACATTAAGTTTTAATGGATAGAAAGGTGATTACTATGGAAGAAGTTTTACACATAAAAAACGTCTCAAAAGTGTATGAAGGAAAAGTCCCTCATACTGCTTTAAAAAATATAAATTTACATGTAGATAAAGGTGAATTTGTCGCTATCATGGGACCATCTGGTAGTGGTAAATCTACATTTTTAAACGTTATCTCTACAATTGATTCACCTACTTCTGGTGATGTCGTGATTAACGGAAAAAAACCGCACACATTTCGGAGAGAGAAGTTAGCTATTTTCCGCCGCCAAGAGTTAGGATTTGTTTTCCAAAACTTTAACTTACTAGATACACTAACAATCGGTGAAAACATCGTACTACCTTTAACATTAGATAATATTCCATTAAAAGAAATGGACGAAAAGCTTAATAACATTTCAAAAAAGCTTGGCATTGATCATATTTTAGACAAGCGTATCTTTGAAGTTTCCGGCGGACAAGCACAACGTACCGCAGTAGCACGTGCTGTTATTCATCATCCGTCACTTCTACTTGCCGATGAACCGACAGGAAACTTAGATTCAAAAGCAGCAATTGACGTAATGGAACTATTTACGAAGTTAAATAAAGAAGAAGATGCAACAATTTTAATGGTTACGCACGATCCATTCGCAGCAAGTTATTGTAACCGCGTCATTTTCATTAAAGATGGCGAGCTTTACAACGAACTACATCGCGGGCTATATCGCGAGAAGTTTTATCAAGAAATATTAGATGTTTTAGCATTATTAGGAGGAAGACGTGGATGACATTTTGGCAATTTGCATTTAAAAATGTCTCGCGTAATTCTAAAGCATATTTCGCTTATTTTGTAAGTAGTGCTTTTTCTATCATGGTTTTCTTTTCATTTACTGTGTACGCGTACCATCCGCGCTTACAACATGTACAAAGCTTTCAAGAGCGTGATCCTCTAATGAATTTAGCTAGTACAGCACAGCTAGTTATCGTTATGTTCTCGTTCTTCTTTCTCTTATATTCAATTGGAACATTTTTAAATGTACGGAAGCAGCAATTTGGGATACTCACGATTCTCGGTATTTCACAGAGACAATTAAAAAGACTGCTATTTACCGAAAACATGATCATCGGGATACTATCTATCTTTATTGGCATTCAAGGTGGCCTAGTATTTTCTAACTTTTTCTTATTAGTCACTTCGAAATTAACAAGTGCAAAAGGTCTCTATTTATATTGGCCAACAGAGGCGATTATCGTTACAACCGTAACGTTTATCATTTTATTTTTAATCGTTTCTACATTTACACCGATGTTTATTCGGACTCGTAAAACAGTCCACCTTATTAAAGGGAATAAGAAAGTGGCAGCCGAAAAAAGGCCATCTATACTCATCTCTTTATTTGCTTTAATTTGTTTAGGACTATGTTACTACATCGCGGGTTATCCGCAAGGCTACGTAACAGAAAAAAATGTGCAAAATGGATCTGTCTTTCTCATTATGTTGTCTATTTTACCGCTCGTAATAGTCGGGACATATTTATTCTTTTCACAAACATTTCTTCTTTTTATCTATATTTTAAAGAAGCGTAGAAAGTTTTATTTAAAACAAATAAATATGTTATGGATTTCAGATTTAGTCGCTCGTACCCGTAGTAATATTAATGTGCTCTTTATCGTTTCTATGTTATCTGCACTTGCATTTACAATTATTATCGGATTATTCGCCGCTAATAATAATACGAAGGCATCCATACTAGAGCGATATCCTATTCCCTTCACATATACATCTGAAGGCGAGAATTCACTTGAACAAAAGCATATTACTACAATTGAAACCGAGCTTACAAATAACAATTTCGATTACAAAAAATATAAATTTACAGTATTAAAGGATACAGCATTAAAAGAAGATATTGTGTTAATGAAAATGAGTGATTATAACGCAATTGCTAAACAACTAAATAGACCAGCAGTTACTCTTGATTCTACACAAGTTTACATTATTTCTCGCTATGCGCCAGAGCTATTAAATCTTGTATCAAATCCATTTGCTAAACAAAATACGATTACACTTGGCTCTAATAAAAAAGAATTTCATATTAAAGGTTTTATTAATAAAGGAATTGAACCCTCCTTTGCATTACCTCATCTCATTGTTATGCAAGATAATGCAATTGAAAATATGATTCCTCATATTGAAGCAATTACGATTTATAACTACTTCGTGGAAAATTGGGAAAATGCAATGGTTCCAACAAAAAATATGTTACGTGTTATTGGTGATGATGCACGTGAGTTCTACGAAAAGCATACAGAAGAGAAAGCTCAAGTCCCTTTCTTCATTCATACGGCTACCGATGAACTCGTTCATAGTAAAGAAAACGCGATCGCTCAATTCTTTATTTGGGCATTTCTCGGCTTTATTTTCTTTATCGGTGCAGCTAGTGTTTTATATTTCCGTATGTATAACGACTTAACAACTGAGAGACAAAAGTATATTACGATTACAAAGCTTGGCTTAACGGAATCAGAAATGTTTCGTTCTGCAACGATTCAGTTAGGAATTTTATTTTTCGTTCCTTACATCGTTGCGGGTGTTCACACGTTATTTGCCGTTAAGTTTTTACAAAGTATGTTCGCTTTTTCTTTATTAAAAGAGTTATTGATTATACTCACCTTTTTCGGGATTATCGAGATTATTTTCTTCTTCTTAATTCGTTCTCTGTACATTAATAAATTATCACAGCATATCAAGATATGAATAAAATAGCCTTGTGCAGTATGCACAAGGCTATTTTCAATAGTTTTTAATAATTAGCAGCAAAATCCACCGTAGCCGCCGCCGTAACCACCATAACCACCATAACCACAACCGCCGCCTCCGCCGAAGCAGCTAGCACCGATGATGATTAATAAAATAAACAATACGATTAGAAGCGCAAAACCGCCGCCGCAACCATGGTGTCTGCGGTTACAATCATCATGTCTGTGTTCACACTTTTCGCTCATTACTCTATTCCTCCTTTAGTATCATTCATAACAAGTTCACCTTGCTCTAAATGAGGGGATTCCATTTATAGTATGTTTTCAGGGCGAATCGGAAGCTTGGCTTACTTAAAAACGGGCTTGTTTTGGCAATTGGGCTTCATCAAAAAAAGATACCTATTCAGGTATCTTTTAAAGAAACATATTCAATACAAGGGCAAAACCAAATGCAATAAATGATAACAATGTCTCGAGTACCGTCCACGTTTTAAACGTTTCCTTCACCGTCAAACCTAAATACTCTTTTACAAGCCAGAACCCTGCATCATTTACGTGAGAAAACATTAATGAGCCTGCACCGGTTGCAATAACAAGCAACTCTAAATTCACACCAGACATGTGCTGAATAACTGGTGAAACAATCCCTGCTGCTGTCGTTAATGCTACTGTTGCTGAACCTGTGGCAATTCGAATTAATCCAGCTACCATGAAAGCTAATACGATTGGTGATAACGATATATGTTCTGCCATTTGCGCAATCGCCGTTCCAACGCCGCTTTCAATTAATATTTGTTTAAATCCACCACCAGCGCCGATAATTAAAATAATTGAGCCCACAGGTAGTAAACTTTCATCTGTTAATTTTTTAATCATCTTTTTATTAATTCCTTGTCTGGTTCCAAGTAAATAAAATGCTGCAAAACATGAAATTAGTAAAGCGATTACTGGACTTCCAATAAATACAAAAAATTCAGTTATCTTTTTCGGTAATGACATATACGGTGCAACGACCGATAAAATCATCAATACAACTGGTAATAAAATAATAAAGAATGAAACTTTACGACTCGGTAAATCAGTTGAGACAGTCGTAACTCGAATAAGCTCTGGTTCATTTTCAGGTATAACCCTTTTATGTACCCACTTTGCAAATATCGGTCCTGCGATAATGGCTGCTGGTAACGCGATAATTAATGAATATAAAAGTACCTTTCCTAAGTTCGCGTTATAAATGCCGATTGCTGTCATCGCTCCTGGATGTGGTGGCACGAGCCCGTGTACTATCGATAATCCTGCAATAACAGGTAATGCGATTAATAAAATGTTTTGCTTCGTTGTTTTTCGAATGGAAATAACGAGTGGTAATAAAATGACGATCCCCACTTCAAAAAAGACTGGAATCCCTATAACAAATCCTGCAAATAACATAGCCCACGGTAGTTTCTTCACACCGAAAAATCGAATAAAGAAATCTGCCACTTGCATGCCGGCCCCTGAATCAGACATCATTTTTCCTAAAATTGTACCGAGAGCTAAAATACCAACTAAATGCCCTAGTACACTACCAACACCAGATTCATAGGCAGTCACTATTTTCGTTACATTCAATCCAGACATAATCGCTAAAAATAAACTCGCAACTGTTAAACTAATAAATGCATGCCACTTCCACCATGATACTCCTAAAATAACAATCGCAATTGCAAGTAACGTGACGATTAATAAGTATATATCCATTTTTCATTCCCCTTACTTTATAAAAAAAGAGGGCGAATACCCTCTTTTTTATACGTCATAATTCACTACATAATGCTGCATTTCTGTATTGTAGTAACCTTCGCTATATTCAATTACTTCGCCAACTTCATCGTAAGAATAGCGCATACGTTTTAATAGCGCTGTCCCCTCTTTTTCACCTAACGCTTCTGCAACGAAACTAGGCGCAAGTCCAACAGCAAATTCATCTCTGAAGTTTTCTAAATGAATGCCTCGGTCCTCGACTAAATCGTAAAGCGATTGCAAATCAAAATCCGATAAATCTGTACTTGCCATTTTCGCTGAGAAATAGTGCGTATAATGAATATACGGTGCATCATTTAACGTATATAAACGTTCAATGCGAAAACTCTCCTTACCGAATAATTGAAATGGTACTGTTCCTTCTTGATTCTGAACGATTTCTGCCTTTAGCAATTTCTTCTGTACTTTATATCCTTCTTCCACTAACACTTCAGTAAATTTCTTACCCTTTGACAGTTTTGTCGCAGACGTGTTACGGATGACTTTCGTTCCTTTACCGCTTTTCTTTTCTAAATACCCTTCTTGAGCGAGTTCTTTAATCGCATTTCGTACTGTAATTTTACTCACCTTGAACTCTTCTTCTAACTGCGGTTCGGAAGGAATATTCGTATGAATTGCATATACACCATGCAATATTCGATCACGAATAATGTTTTTTATTTGTAAATATAATGGTCCTTTTTTCCTCGTTACGTTCACCGTTACACCCACTACCTTTCTACATCACCTACTGATGCCGTCATTGCCCGAAGTATATCCTTCTCTGATGACATTGGCGTATCACCGACGATTGTATGTGCAAGCATTCCAGCTGCTGACGCAAATGAAACAGCTTTCTCTGGTGCAAACTCTTCTATCTCGCCATGAATAATCCCGCTCGTATAAGCATCTCCAGCACCTATTCTATCATATACAGAAAACGTAAGTGTTTTTGCAAAAGTGAACGCACCATCTTTACATATAAATCCGCGAAGCGATTGTGTATTATCGCTATTAATAGAGCGATGTGTGCCAGCAATGGTAGCGATATGATATGTTTCAGCCACTTTTGGAATAAGATCAATAAGTTGTGCTTCTCGCTCCGTCTCTTCTGTTTTCATTCCAAGAACGAACATTGCATCTTTTTCATTCATCATAACAATATCAGCAAGAGCTAGCATTTCTTCATAATGCGGTTTCGCCTGCTCATATCCGTCTTCTCCCCAAAGAGATGAACGATAGTTGCAATCAAAAACGACAGTACCTCCGTTTTCTTTCACTGCTTTTGCTAAAGATTTCATATGATGACGCACCGTATCATTCATCGCAAGTGTGATCCCGCAAAAATGAACGATATCAATTTCCCTTGCGATTTCTTCAAATTGGTACATGCCTTCACATGCCGTATTGAAGCTACTTTCTAATCGATTTGAATATGTAACGCGGCTTGCACGTGCTCCAAATCCATTTTCCAAAAAGTACATGCCGACATATTTGCCGCCTCTTGAAACAAGTGAGGTTTGCACACCTAACTTTTGAATGTAAGATAATGCAGCATCTCCAACCGAATTTTCCGGTAAAGTTGAAATAAGAAGCCCTTCATGCCCTAGATGAGAAAGCGCGGCTGCAACGTTCACACCTGTACCAGAAAATGAGTATTTTAATGTATTAGCTTGTGATAACAATTCATATCCTGGTACTTGCAGGCGCATCATTACTTCACCGAATGCTGCAATTTTCTTACGCATATTGATCAACTAACTTCTTCACGACTGCTAATAATTCACGAACATCTTCTACTTTCGTGTTACCAGTTTCTTTATCAATAATAGAAGAGTACACGTGCGGGATAACTTGCTCTACATTTGCTTCAAGCGCAATACGTACAATTTTTTCGAAGTTTTCTTTATCAATTCCGCCTGTTGGCTCTAATGCAAATCCCTCTTCCGCACAAGCTTTCGTAACTGCGCGATATTCTTCTTCATGAGCTAAACCTTTCATTGGGAAGTATTTCAATGAATTTCCACCCATATCACGTACAATTGCAATTGCTGTTTTAATTGGAACGATTGCTTTTTCTTCCCCAGCTGCACTAATTGGACCAGTAGAAATATTTACGTATCCTACTTTTCCTGTTGGTGATACTAAACTATTAATCCAGCTGTCTTTTCCGCCAAGATTTGCACGTGTTGCTCCAACTGAAGGGAATACTTGGTTAATATGGCTACCAGGATAATGCTTTGCAATTTCAGCTACAACTGCCGCTTGGCGATTATCTCCTGCTCCGAGTCCGATTGATACAGCATCATCAATTTCTTTTCCGTATGCTTTCATCGCTGTAACGGCTTCTTCTACTGTTGGGTAGTCTTTTGATAACACACCTACTACTACATAACCTTCTGCTGCTTCAAAAATGTCTTTTGCATTTTCGATATTGTTCGCTAATACATTTAATGCTACGCGGCCTTTATAAAAACGTTTTTGAATGTTTGTCATTTTAATTTCCCCCTACAATTTCTCTCAATTTTTCTTCAATCACATGTATGTCATCACCTTGAAGTGGACGTGGATCAATATCAAAGAATCCTTGTCTTACTCCGTAATCACGTGTATAAATGGCAATTTCCCCTTCTCGTAATGCTGTTACAACGTCTTTTGCTGATTTTTTTAATTCTTTCTCGTCAATATGAATACGAGCTCTAAAGATTGCTCTTCCTGCCTCATCTTGAACGATCGTTACATTTACACCGTTTAATTCTTTTAGCGGCATAAGTACTTGTAACAACTCTTTTTCTTGCTCACTCTTATCTTCTTTTACTCCGTACTCATCAAGCGCTTGAAGTAAGCCAAATGTTGTTTCTTTCCCAACTTTCATACTTCTTCCGATGCAATGTAATTGCACTTTCAGCCACTCAATATATTTTCGTTTACCGCCAACAATACCAGAAGTAGGCCCTTCAATCGCCTTTGAACCGCTATAAATGGCAAGGTCTGCATACTTCACATATTTTTGAATGTCTTCTTCAGCTGCCGCATCTACGATAAGCGGTACGTTATTTCGCTGCGCTACTTCCCATGCTTCTTCAACAGAAATCATATTTTTTTGCACGGCATGATGTGATTTTACATACAGAATCGCTGCTGTATTCTCACCAATCGCATCTTCAATATGCTCTGCTTTCCCTTCATTTGCGTAGCCAACTTCTACAAGTTTACCGCCGCCTAAATAAATCATCGTTTCGACTGGAGCACCGTATTGAACGTTATGCCCTTTTAACATAATCACTTCGTTTTTCGCGATGACCTCTTGATGAAGTCTTTCACTTTTACGGCGATTTCCTTCTGTCACGATACCAGCGATAGAAAGCGCAATTCCGCTCGATGCTGAATTTACAACAACCGCTGCCTCCGAATCTAGAATTCTCGCAATATGGTCTCCCGCTTTATCTACTAAATCAGCAATTTCCACATAATTTTGTCCACCATGTTTCATCGCATCCATAACTGTATCTGTCGGAGCGGATACACCTAAAATACTCATTCTACCGCTCGCATTAATCACTCTTTTTAATCCGTACTTAGCATTCAATGAATGACCCATTGATTACAACCCCTTTCGTATCAATTCTTCTTTCAGCAATGCGCTGATCCCCTTCTGAATCTATTAACGTAACCTTCTCATCTTTCACCGTAAATAAAGTTAAGTTTGCAATATCGCCTTCTTGAATACGGCCAAGCTCTGGTTTTTTCAGCCACTCTGCCGCATGTTTCGTCACCGCATCAATTACTTCTTCTAGCGGATATCCTAAGTAAAGGAATTTCGAAAGAACGTGAGCCATACTATATACTGGACCGTGTATACGATTCTTCCGGTAAATATCTGTACTAATTGTATTAAAAGCAATATCGTGACGCTTCGCCGCCTCTGCTACTTTAAAAGAAAAACTAGCATTACCGTGACCAACATCTAAATGAACACCGCGCTTCACCGCATCTAATAATACAGGTAGCGGTTTGCCTTCTTCATCAAATAAATTATTTTCTTTCCCGTTTAAGTAATGTGTAATCACATCATCTTTTTCTAAAAGAGGTACAACTTCCTCAATGCGAGGAGGCGCTGAACCGATATGTACCATAATTGGTAATGATGTTTCACGGGATAAAGAGCGTGCTACATGCAGCGGTTCAATTCCGCTGTCACAAACGACACTTTTACTCATTCTCGCCTTTAACCCAACGATTACATCTTTATACTTTTCTACTGCTTCTATCACTTTCTCTTTATCTATCCATTCCATATTGGACAATTCATCAATTCGTTTCAAACCGATGCGAGAAATATTTAAAAAGGCAAATAAATTCGTCTTTGCCTGCTCTCTACTTTTTACTAAATCTGCAATACGATCAGCTCCGCAGCTACCCGCATCAACAATTGTCGTTACCCCTTGCTTAACGCCAATTTCGTCCACCTCATCGCCATACGGATCAAACTCTGGAAAAGCATGAACGTGCAAATCAATCCAGCCACTCGATACGTAAGTACCTGAGTAATCAAGAATCTTTCCACCCTCGCCAGTACCAGCTTTCGTCATCTGTGCGATTTTATTATTTTCAATTACAATGTCAATTTCTTCCCCGTTCACACGTTTCACATTACGTAGTACGAATCGTTCTGTCATTGTACTTCCACCCTTTTCTATAAGAAGCCATAAGAATACGCTTACATTAAAATTTCATTTTATATCTCTTTCACACGTTTAGCGTAACACAAAAAAAGCGAGAAGTAAATATAACGTTATAATGTTTAGTCCTTTATCATAGATTTGAACTAAACTCGATTCATTAAAGAGCCATATAGTAAAAAAAACAAATCCCAATTTCTCAATTACAGCAATGAGTGATTGGGATTTTGAATGTTTGAATATCCTTAACGCTATAAATCTGTTTGTTTCTGGATATCCTCCGTTAACAGTTCTATAAAGTTTTGAGCGGCTTTTGATAGATAATGATTTTTCAGCCATATTAAGCTCGTAGATGCAATTAAATCTGTATCTGTAATTTTGAAAGCCTGAATATTGTAGTTTTGATATTGGTTAATTACAGTTTCTGGAACAATAGCTGTTCCAAAGTTACAAGCGACTAAATCTAGTAAAAGAGAGATGTCAGAGCACTCCGCAATAATATTCGGATGTAGTTGAGCTTTCGAAAATGCTTCCAAAATCATATAATGAACTCCCAATCCTTCTGTACTTGGTAATATCAAAGGATGATTTTGAATGTCAGCAAGCGTAACCTGATGATTAAAAAGTTGCTTTTCATTTGAAGTAATAAAGTAAAAAGGTTCTGTATAAAGATGGATCGCTGAAAAATCATTTAAATCAAGCGGTAGTCGGATAATCGCCATCTCTATAACCCTTTCTCTCACTAATTGACAAAGATGAGATGACTCATTTTGATGAACTTTATATGTAACTCTAGGATATTCTTTATGAAACCTGTGAAGTAAATCAGGTAATCCGGATACCGAAAAAGTATTGATGCCTATCGTCAGTTTTCCACTTACCCCGTTTCCAACTTCCTTTACCTCCATTTTTGCTTCTTCCATTAGATGATTCATTTGTAGCGCATACTTATATAAAGCTTTCCCTGCTTCCGTTACTCCTAAAAACTTCCCATTTCTCTCCATTAGTTTCGTTCCTAATTCATCCTCCATCGCTTTTAGGTGCTGACTTAGCGGTGGTTGAGAAATATGAAGTCTTTCCGCAGCAGCTGAAATTTTTCTTTCCTCTACAATTGCTATGAAATATCGTAGTTGTCTCATATCCATCAGTAAAAAACCTCCTCATTATATGAAAAACTTAAGTAAAATTAATTTTTTTTATATTTTTCATATACTATATTCTAAGATATCATAATTTTAGCTAAAAAAATTTCCCACAATAGCTTTAAATTGTTATACATTTTCAAACAACATAGCTTTGCAAAAGTTAGCTAGAACATCAGGATAGATTAATAAAGGCTTTGTTTGCGGGAGTTTTTTATTATTAAACCCATTAGAACTAATTTCTATATGGTACTTGAAAAAAAACAAATATTTTATATGAAGGGGAAACAATATGGAGAAACAAAGGTTTTCCGGTGCTTTAAGCATATTTCAATGGTTCTTTTTCCTGCTGGCCACTTCTGTTGCATTACCAATCGTAATTGGTGGAGTATTTCATTTATCGATTAAGGAAATATCTGATTTGATGCAACGAACCTTTTTTGTGGTGGGCATTAGCTCTTTTATACAAGGTTGTTTCGGGCATCGTTATCCGATTGCAGACGGACCTGCAGGTTCCTGGGTTAGCGTATTTGTCATTTTAGCAGGTATGGCAATGCAGCAAGGGGAAAGTACAACAGAAACATTACGACTTTTAGAAGGAGGGTTACTAGTTACAGGATTTTTACTAATTATCCTTGGTATAACTGGCTTGTTTAACCGTCTAATGTTCTTGTTCACTCCTTTAGTTACTGGTTCTTTTCTATTGATTCTAAGTCTTCAACTTAGTGGTGTTTTTTTAGAAGGAATGTTTGGCATACAAGGGCAATCCAGCCTAGATTATCAAGTAGCAACAATTTCATTTGGCGTATTTGTTCTAGTGATAGTGCTATCAATTAAAGGAAAAGGGTGGGTGAGAAGTTACTCCGTACTGTTAGGAATTCTATTTGGGTGGTTACTATATTTCTTATTAGGAAAAAAATCCACTATGATTTCTACACCAGCTTCCTTCATTAAATTACCAGATATTTTTGCATGGGGGACTCCGCAATTAAATGCTGGCATGGTTATAACCTCAATTATATTTACATTTATTTTAGTCTCTAATACGGTAGCAGCTGTTACGGCTGTAAAACAGGTAGTTCCAGAATCAGACGCATCCGAAAAACAGACTATGAACCGCGCCAGTTGGGCAGGCGGTATTACCCATGTCATATCAGCACTTTTTTCAACAATTGGAATTGTACCCTTACCAGTATCGGCGGGTCTTATCAAATTAACTGGACAAAAACGAATTATGCCCTTCCTAATAGCAAGTTTAGCTTTAGCAGGTATAGCCTTAGTTCCGTCAATCGTAAACTTTTTAGCTATGCTTCCTGGTCCTGTTGCTTGTGCTGCAAGTTTAGCATCCTTTGTCCAAATGATAGGAATCTCATTTCAATCCCTTTTGAAGGACGAATTAGATCAACGTCGACTGAATATATTAGGAATCACATTGTTAATCGGTATGGGAGTAATGTTTCTTCCTAAAGAAATATTTTCTAGTCTACCTACTATTCTTCAATATATTTTAAGCAACGGGCTCATCGTTGGTACGATTATCGTAATTATGCTAGAACAACTATGGAAAACAAAAAAAGCGAGCGAAAAAAATCATGTTTAATTTTTAAGGGAGGGTTTCTAAATGAGTCACAAAGAATTTATGAAATTAGCAATAGATTTAGCTTACAATAATACAAAAAACGAAAAAGGGAAACCATTTGGTGCAGTACTTGTTAAAGATGGTGAAATTGTTGCAAAGGGAGTAAATGAGGTTCTTACAACCCATGATCCTACTGCGCATGCTGAACTTTTAACTATCCGTGAGGCTTGTCGTATTCTTAGTACATCTGACCTTTCCGATTGTATACTATACGCAAGTGGAGAACCTTGTCCAATGTGTTTAAGCGCTATTTACTGGGCGAATCTTAAACATGTTTATTATTCCTATACCTCACAAGAGGAAGAAGAAATTGGATTAGGAACAAAATATGTCTATCAGCAAATAGCTCTTCCAAAAGAACAACGAGACATAAAATTATTAAAAATTGATAAAAGTCATTATGAAAAAAATCCATTTGCCCTTTGGAAAGAAAAGAATAAGTGATATATGTAGCGGAACTTGCTTTATGAGAAAAATAGCCGTGGTGATTATAGCTACTTCGGCGCTATGCTTAAAAGTAAAGTGAGAATCCATATTACAATTTGAAATCATCAATGTGATGTTTTCCTTGAACCTATCGAACTTCATACTATATTTAAGGGAAAAAAACTATTTAAGGCATAGATAATATATTCATTGATTACGATCCTCATAAAGGTAAAGCTTAGGCCAAATTTCACTAAATAGTGCTTAATATACAGAAAAGAAGGAAATAGACTTCTCCACTTCCTTCTTTTTCTTTAACAAAGGTGTATGAACCTTTTTCCTTAAACGAATTAGCTATTAGAAGTTACCCTGATTTTCAACAAACGGATGCTATTATAAAAAATAAAATATTAATTTTCAGAGAAACATCTATTCCTGAACCGTCACAATAACCCCGTCCATATTATTCCCCGAAATTTCATACTGCTTATTCGCTGGAACATTCACTTTCATATCCCCCGAAACTTTATAATAAGAAACCGTATATTTCGTACCTTCCACATCGGTTGTGATTTCTTTTTCCTCTTTTAAGAAATCTAAATATTCCTCTAGTGTAATTTTCTTTTTTTGTATAATTGCGCTATGAGGTAAGCCGACATAACGGATGTGCCATGGCTCATATTGAATGCCTGTAATGTTACTTTTATTTTTCGGATAACGTAAAACAAAGCCGTGCTTCCATACGTTCTCTTCAATCCACTTTCCTTCAGGCGCTTTTTCCATTTTCTTTTGCGTTGATCCAACGTCCAGTGATAACCCTAAATTATGTTCACTATATCCTGCTGGGAGTGCATAATCCGATCCCATGTCTTTATATAATTTACTTTGTTCTTTAAAATCTCTATATCCGCTATTCATTAAGAAATGTTGTACGCCATCTTTTCCAGCCGCATCGACAACGTTCAAAAACTTTTTTACAACATCCTTTGATAAACGAAGATTTCTATCAAATATTACATAGCCTCTCACTAATTCACTATTATGATTTACATTTATAATGTCAGACCTAATGCTATCTTTTCTTACTGGGTAATCTTTATTAACTAATAATAGATCCCCTTTATAGATTTCTTCTTTTGTAACCTCTACCTTTTCCATATTTTCATTCTTTATTGCACTATTTTCCTCGCCGATTTTCACATCAATTTCTTTTTGAAATAACGGTGATATATAAACGCCTACACAGATTGTGCATGCGATAAAAAGAGAAATAAATACCCACTTTTTCATTTCTAGTTCCTCCTTAACGTAACTTACGTATAGAATAGAAAAAACTATTAAAATAAAAAGTGGGGTAAAGTTTAAATTTTTATTAAATTGTTACGTTCTCGTCTTTTGGCAATCGCACTTCAAACATTGTTCTAACTACATTACTTTCAGCAGAAATCGTACCGTTATGCTGCTCGATAATATTTTTCGCAATAAATAGCCCAAGTCCTGTCCCGCCACGGTTCTCAGTTCTCGATTTATCACCTGTATAAAACATATCAAAAAGATACGGTAAATCTTCTTCTGGAATGCTATCTCCATAATTTATAACTTGTACGACAACTTCTTCATTATCGATATACCCATTCAGATCAACAAATTGCCCATCATATCCGTATCGAACGGCATTTGTTAACAAGTTTTCAAATACTCTCGCTAACAATTTTCCATCACCGTTAATCGGCAAATGCGGATCAATATTCAATCTAGCTTCTAAATGATGTTTTTCTAATAACGGATACAATTCCTCATCTAACTGTATAAGTAGCTCACTTATATCAATCTGCTTTTTATCCAGCTTTAGCATGCCATAATTCATACGCGTAATTTCAAATAACTCATCAATTAAACTTTCGAGCCTTTGCGATTTCGTATATGCAATTGTGGAGAAATGTTTAATTTGTTCTTTTGTTAAATTCTCATCTTTAAGAATTAAATCTAAATACCCTAACACGGATGTTAACGGTGTCCTTAAATCATGAGCTAAGTTTACAACGAGCTGATCTTTACTACTTTCCGCAAAGTCTCCTCTTTCCACCGCTTCTTTTAACTTTTCACTCGCAACATTTATTTCACGCGCGATATTTCCAAACTCGTCATTTGATGAAACGCGCACTTCATTTGTAAAATCTCCGTTCGCCAAATGATGAATTCCGTTTGAAATCTCATCAAAATATTTTAAATACGGTCTAGTAAGGAAGAAGAAAAACATAATAGACAAAGGTATGAAAATAATTAAAAAGAAATTAACATCCCCAATTTGTCTTATCATAAAACGCAATTGAGCTAACGGATCTTCAAAACGAACGACTGATTTATAATAGATCCGTAACCCTTCATAAATGATATACGTTACGCCACCAGCAAATAGCATACTTAACGCAAATAGCATAACCATCTTTGAGCGAAAACTTCTCATCTTTTTACCCATTGAAAGTATACCCTACTCCCCAAACTGTTTTTATTAGCTTATCTTTTCTTTTATCCTCCCCAAGCTTTTTCCGCAACGTACGAATATGTACCATAACTGTATTTCCGCCTTCATAATAATCATCTGCCCATACTTGCTGAAAAATATTTTCTACATTGTACACTTTCTTCGGATGGCTCGCTAATAAATATAAAATATCAAACTCTTTCGGTGTTAATTCAACTTGTTCTCCGTACACATTTACTGTTCTTCGCTCAGGATCAATCACGACCCCGCCTACCTCTAAAGCAGATTTATTCTCCGCTACTTTCGGCTGATTTAACGTAAGAAATCGGCGTAATTGTGCATTTACACGTGCAACTAATTCAATCGGTGTAAAAGGTTTCGTCATATAATCATCTGCCCCTAGCACAAGACCTGTCACCTTATCAAAATCAGACGTTTTCGCACTCAAGAAAATGATTGGCATATGGTGCTTCGCGCGAATTTGACGCGTCACTTCATACCCATCCATTTTCGGCATCATAATATCTAAAACCACTAAGTCGATTGGCTGCGTTTCAATAATATGAACGGCCTCTTCCCCGTCCGCTGCCTTTACGACGTGGTACCCTTCTTTTTCTAAATGTATCTCAATTAAATCAGCAATTTCTGCCTCATCATCCACTATTAAAATTGAAATGCGCTTCATTTTACTCCCCCTTTATACGCTCGATTGTAAACTAGTCTATCCCATTTGTACAATACAAAAAGGTTACCCGTTAGAGTAACCTTTGTAAATAAAATTATATCAGTGATTTTCCAAATATATCGACCATAACTTGAATTATATCGGCGATTTCTCAAGTATATAGACCGTAACTCGCATTATATCAGCGATTATTGAAATATATCGACTTACCAACAATTAACGACAAAATTCTCTCGCTATTCTAAAGACCCCACTTACCGCTCAAAAACAATCCGCTGCTTCGTGATTTCCACCAGCCTTCCGCAGTCAACTTCATACTCAGCATCAACACTTTGCGGCACCATCACTTTCCCGCCCTCAAGCGTCACTGCCGGCGAAATAATATCCTTCTCCCAATGTCTGCTAGAAGCAGATATATCGCCTGGGATCGTAAAGTTCGGCAATGAGGCAAGCGCAACATTTTGTGCTCTTGAAATCCCCATCTCCACCATACCGCCGCACCAAACGGGTATGTTATGTTCCATGCAATAATTATGAATTTGAACCGATTCTGTTAATCCGCCCACTCGCCCTGGTTTAATGTTAACGATGCGGCAACTACCAAGCGTAATCGCGACGCGTGCATCTTCTAAACTATGGATACTTTCGTCTAAACAAATTGGCGTTTCAATCTTCTTCTGCAGCTGTGCATGATCAAGAAAATCGTAATCCGCTAACGGCTGCTCAATCATCATCAATTGGAATTCATCTAGTCGTTTCAGACTATCCGTATCCGCTAATGTATACGCTGAATTTGCATCAGCCATTAACGGGATATGCGGAAACTCTTTACGAATTTCTTTCAATAACTTATAGTCATGCTCTGGCTTTATTTTCACTTTAAAACGCTCGTATCCTTCTTCTGCGTACTTCTCGATTTGTTTTAACATAACCGGAATCGTATTAAGCCCAATTACAACACCGACTTCAATTTCAGCCTTCGTTCCGCCAAGCAATGTCGCTAACGACTTCTTTTGTCGCTTCGCATATAAATCCCAAACAGCTCCTTCAATTCCGGCCTTTGCCATTCGGTTTCTCTTTATATGTTGGAACAAACCAGGTACTTCATTCGGATGAGAAATCTCCGCCTTTAATAAATCCGGTAATAAAAAATCTTGCAGTACATGTAGCGCTGTCTTCACTGTTTCTTCCGTATACCACGGTTCAGAAAATGCAACGACTTCGCCAAACCCAATGTCCCCGTCCTCATCTTCTAATTCAATGACGATGCTCTCACGTTTTTCATAAGTCCCGTAGCTCGCAGCAAACGGGATTACGAGTGGCATTTCCGTTATATGAAGCGTCGCTTTTTTTATTTCCACACCTACATCTCCTCCACTAATTGTCTTAGCTCTCGTCTTAACAATTTTTTCGAAGCGTTTCGTGGCAATTCCTCTAAGAAACATGCTTTTTTCGGGACTTTATATTTCGCTAATTTCTCCTCGCAAAAATGAAGAATTTCCTCTTCTGTTACCTCTCCGCTTTTTACAACAAAAGCAGCGGGTACTTGTCCCCATTTATCGTCAGTCATCCCGACCACACCTGCTTCCGTAACCATCGGATGAGAAAGCAACACTTCTTCAATTTGAGCCGGATATATATTCTCTCCGCCAGAAATGATTAAATCACTGCGGCGATCTAATACGTATAAAAATCCTTCTTCGTCTAAATAACCAAGGTCACCAGTATGAAGCCATCCATTTTGAATTGTTTCGCGCGTCGCATCTTCACGGTTAAAATAACCGCCTGTTACGTTCGGTCCTTTTACTACGATCTCGCCTTCCGCAAACGGTGGCACTACTACGCCATCTTTTTCAATACGCAGTTGGCACTGAAATAGTGGTTTCCCGGCTGATCCTATTTTCGTTAACATGTAATCTGCGGATAACGTACAAATTTGCGAAGACGTTTCTGTCATACCGTACGTTTGATATACAGGAATTCCTTTTTCTACACATGTTTCGAGTAACGGTTTTGGCGCTGGTCCTCCGCCAAGTAACATGCATCGTAAAGAAGATGGATATGTTTCTTCTCCTAGTCTCTCTAATAAATCAGTTAACATTTTTGATACGACTGAAATAATTGTTACACCTCTCGTTTGAAGTGCTTGGTGAATAAAATCAGCATCATATTTCGGAACGAGTAAAATGCGCATACCGTACATAATATTTTTCATTAGAAGGGATAACCCGCCAACATGGAACATCGGCATACAAGCTAACCAACAATCATCATCACGAAGCCCTAAGTTAAGCGAAGATCCAACCGCACTTGCCCAGTGATTGCCGTACGTTAAAATAACGCCTTTCGGTTTTCCAGTCGTCCCCGACGTATAAATAATTGTCATCGCTTCTTCTAAAGAAAATTCTTCTTGTATAGAGGCTTCCGCCTTCGGTCCATTCATTATTTCAGTGAATGAATATACAGGAACATCTTTAGCCTCAAAATCTTGATCCGTCACTAAACAAACAACTTCAGCATCATCCATTTGCCAAAGTAGCTCTTCTCTTGAAAGACGCGTATTTAAAAGCACAGCTACTGCACCTACGTACGATAGGGCGTGAATAACTGTAATCATCTCCATACCATTTTTCATCAGAACAGCCACCTTTTGCCCACGCTTCACTCCTACATGCGTCAGGTGTTCACAAACAGATACTACTTTTTCATGCAGCTGCATAAAAGTAACTTTCTCTTCTTCTATTTCAATTGCAATGCGATCTGGTGTTAAAAATGCACGTTGCTTTAACCAATTTGGCATCGTCTCCATCATACATTCTCCTTTCATGAAAGAAAGAGACTTGATATGACATCAAGTCTCTTAGTTGTTTTGTTTCCGGTTGATCTCATCCAGCTACAGCGGCTAGAACAGTCGGTCGTTTCACGCCTTCCTACGAGGCAAAAAGCGCCTCTACGTCAGGAGTTCCAACGCCCTCTTGTTCTAATCGAGCCGCTTCCGCTTTTGTTTTCATCCAGCTGCGCCTCCTAGCCCCTTCCGTCTAAGAACCTTCCGCACGAGAAAGTAAAAAACACTTTCTGTGCGAAAGAACCTTAGCCAGCGGGGCTAAGCAGTCGGCTCCGCTTTTGGTTTGATCACGGGAAACGAGGGAATTGACCGAAGTCCGGACTGCGTTTTTCTTTGAATGCGTCGCGACCTTCTTTTGCTTCGTCAGTTGTGTAGTACAATAACGTTGCATCTCCAGCTAGTTGTTGAATACCAGCTAGACCGTCTGTGTCTGCGTTGAATGCAGCTTTTAGGAAACGAAGTGCCATTGGGCTGTTTGCTAAGATTTCTTGTGCCCATTGTACTGTTTCTGCTTCAAGCTCTTCTAATGGTACTACTGTGTTTACTAAGCCCATATCAAGCGCTTCTTGTGCACTATATTGACGGCATAGGTACCAAATTTCGCGAGCTTTCTTGTGGCCTACCATACGAGCTAAATAACCAGCTCCGTATCCACCGTCAAAGCTTCCTACTTTAGGACCTGTTTGTCCGAATACAGCATTGTCTGCAGCGATTGTTAAGTCACATACGATATGAAGTACGTGTCCTCCGCCGATTGCATAACCTGCTACCATTGCGATAACTGGTTTAGGAATTGCGCGAATTAGACGTTGTAAGTCTAATACGTTTAGACGTGGGATTTGGTCGTCACCTACATATCCACCATGACCACGAACTTTTTGGTCGCCGCCAGAACAGAATGCACGTCCACCTTCACCTGTTAAAATGATAACGCCAACATTTGCATCATCACGAGCATGTGCAAAAGCGTCGATTAACTCCATTACCGTTTTAGGACGGAATGCGTTATGTACTTCAGGGCGGTTAATCGAAATCTTTGCGATACCATTGTATGTTGAATAAATAATATCTTCGTAATTGCCTTCTTTTACCCATTCAATAGCCATTACAACTACCTCCTTGTATATTTCTGATCTCCTCTATAAGTGTAACTTCATTCTTAACTGAAAAAAGCATCACTGCATAGTTTTTAGAAATCCCTTTACTATTGTATCAAACTTTTCCGGTTGTTCCACATGAATTGCATGGCCAGCACCATCAATTTTGACAAATTTCGCGTCAGAGACGCATTTTTCGATATTTTTTAATATGCGAAAGAACTTTTCATCATGCTCACCGTTTATTAAAAGAACAGGCATTTTTAAGTTTTTCAGCTCATTCCACCATGAAGGCTGAGCCCCTGTTCCCATACCGCGCAAGCTATTTGCGAGCCCTTTTGGATTGTTAGCAAGTCGCTCTTTTCGCACTGCTTCTTGTACGTTTTGTGCTAAACGTTTTTGCGTTTCAAACAGCGGAATACTTTCCCACATTGTTACAAAGCTTTCCATGCCTTCTCGCTCGATTTTATCGGCAAGTCGCTCATCTTTTTCACAGCGTTCTTTTCGCTCATCTTCACTTTCAAGCCCAGCTGTACAATTTTCTAATAAAAGAGAATGTACATATTCTGGATATAGACATGCCATCGTAATCGCCAGTCTACCGCCCATTGAATAGCCAAGTATGTGCGCCTTTTCAATATGAAGATAATCTAGTAGTTCTTTCATTTGCAACGCTACATTTCGAATATCATAATGCGTCACATCTTCAGGGCTTTCCGTTTTTCCGTGCCCAACAATGTCTACTAAAATGACTTGAAATTGCTCGCTCCAAGAAGGAACGAAGGAACGCCACGTTTCCATGCTTCCCGTAAAACCATGAAGAAGTAGAAGTGGTTCCCCGCTTCCGACTACTTCATATTCATACGATACACCTTGCAGTTTTACGTTCATTTTGATTCACCTTGCAACGATGTAGTAATTACGTCCTGTGTTTTTGCCCATAACGTACGGTGCAAGGTTAAGTTTTCATCACGGTTCGTACAAATTTCTACAACGTGTAAACCTTTTGTCGTCGTTCCTTTTTGTACCTCTTCTCGAAATTGCTCCCAACCATTTACACGGCTAAATGAACCACCGTACATTTTAACAACATGCTCATAGTCAAGCCCAATTGGAGTACCAAACAATGATTCGAAGTGTTCCTTTTTCTCATACTGTGGTAAGAATGAGAAAATACCGCCACCGTCATTATTTACAACGACAATCGTTATATTTAATTCATGTAATTTTGCAGCTAATAGTCCATTTAAATCGTGATAGAATGATAAGTCACCGATTACTAATACGAGCGGATCGCAAATCATACTCGCGCCTAAAGCTGTCGAAATGATGCCATCAATCCCATTCACACCGCGGTTTGCCATCACTTGAATATTTTTATCTGATGTGAAGAAGAATGAATCTGTATCACGAATTGGCATACTATTACTCGCAAATAACGTTGCTCCTTCTGGTAATACGCGGACAATATCTGTAATGACTTTTCCTTCAAATGCAGTTTCATATGTTTCCATTTCACGAAGCGTTTCCTTCGTTTTTTCGTTTATATGTTGCCACATTTGGGACCAATCATTCTTTTTCATAACTGGCATTTTTTCTATTAATGCACTGCAAAATGCAATATCACTTGCCTGTACAACTTCTGTCGCAACAAGAGCTGGATCTCTCCATTGTCCAGATTCGTCAACAACGATATGAACAGCTTTCGTTTGTTTTTTGATGAACTGCGTTAATGCTTTCGAAACAGGCATACCACCAAAGCGAATCATAACTTCTGGCTTCCACGTTTCTTTTAACAGCTCATTTCTTAAAAATGTATCATAACAGTCAATTACCATCGTTTTATCGTGGTGTCCGCTACGAATGTTAGAAAGTGGATCCGCTAATATTGGATATCCTGTTTTTTCAGCTAGTTGCGTTGCAAACGTTGCGATCTCTGAATGACTGTCATCCCCACAAATAATAAGCCCCTTTTCCATATGTGAAAGGCGCCCTACAAGAGAATCTACATATTCACTCGGCATCGTCACGTTACCTTGCTGAACTACTCCTGTATATTCTCCGCGTCCTTTATTCCATAAACTTTCTAATGAGAAGTCCGGGATAAGCGGTTCGCGAACTGGAAAATTAAGATGAACAGGTCCTTGCGGTGCTAAAAGCGCGCTTGCTATCGTGCGCTGCGTCGTCATGCGAGCGTAATGATACATCGCCTCATTCGCTTCTGGAAGTGCCATCTCTGTAAATTGCTTCACAAACGTACCGTATAAATTAATTTGATTCATCGCTTGTGGTGCACCGACATCTCTTAATTCATGCGGTCTATCTGCTGTTAAGACGATAAGCGGCACTCGTGAATGAAAAGCTTCACATACAGCTGGATAATAGTTCGCTGCTGCTGTTCCTGACGTACATAATAATGCAACCGGGCGTTTTTTCGCCTTTGCGATACCGAGCGCAAAAAATCCTGCTGATCTTTCATCTACATGTAAATATGTGTTCATTCCTTCATGTTGTTCCATTAGTAGAGCAATCGGCGTTGACCGTGAGCCTGGACTAATGACAACATCACATACATTTAGACGCGTCAGTTCATCCACGAACGCGCCTAAATAATATGATAATGCTTCTATATGATTGTTCATTTCATTAATTCCTCCAAAGCACCAAGCATCGGTCTAAACTTCAAACTTGTTTCTTCATATTCAAGTTGTGGTACTGAATCAATTACAATCCCGCAACCGGCAAATAAGGATGCTTTCTCGCCATTTAATAATCCGCAGCGAAGTGCAACCGCAAACTCACCATTTCCTTCATCATCTATCCAGCCAATCGGTGCACCATATAATCCTCTATCTAACAATTCAACATCACGAATCAGTTTCATCGCTTCTAAACGAGGTGTCCCGCCAAGAGCAGGTGTTGGATGTAATTCTTCTACCATTGTTAAAAGACTCGCATCGCCTTTTGCCTCTACAGGCGTATATAAATGAATTAAGTTTTTCGTTGTTAATAAGCCCGGACTCTCCGGAATATTAACAGATTCGCAGTGCTCATTTAATACAGACCTAATCATGTTCACAACATAACCGTGTTCAGCTAAATTCTTTTCATCATGAAGAAGCGCATTACTATTTCGCTTACTTTCTTCTATAGATTGACCATGACCAGTTGAACCCGCAAGACACATCGAAGTAAACTTCTCATCTTCTTTGCGAATTAACCTCTCTGGCGTCGCTCCTAAGAAGCATGCTCCTTTATAATCAAAAGAAAATACGTAACAATCCGGTTGCCCAATGCGGAGTGCTTCTAAAACAAGAGCAGAATCAATATGATGATCCATCTCTACTTTTAACTCCCTCGCTAATACAACCTTCTGCACGTTCCCCTGCTTCATTTCATCTTGCACTTTCTCAATAGCCTTCATCCAGCCTTTCGGATCCACTTCTACCTTAGAATTAACTGTTAATTTCGTTCCTTCTAGTGCACATTTACTCTCCCCCAAAATTTTCTCTTCTAAAGAAACAATTTCGTTATAAAGAGTTTCTGCACAATCTGTTGCTGAAACGAATGTATTCATCGTTAACCATGCTTTTTCATTTTTTACAGTTAATAAAAATGCTGGTAGTGAAAATGTCGTATCCTCAAACTCTTTCCATAAGTCCGTCTTCTCTTTTTCTTGGTCAAATGAAAATCCACCAAATAAAAGAGGACCTGTTCCAAATTCGTATTTTTCTCTTTGTACAAATGCTTTCTCTTTTACTTTATCCCACTCGTCACGGGCAGTTTGAAAGCGTTTGTGAGAAGCAGTTGCTATAGTGAAAACAGAGCCAATTCCAGCAAATATTACATGCTGAGCTGGGTCTGCAAAATAACATCTATTTTCGAATGCAATCCTTTTTCCTGCTGCATAAAACAGAAGCGGATCCATCCAGTCTATTTGTTTTACAAAACTAACCAATATTTTTTCATCAGTTGCATGCTTAATGGCTGCACTCAGAACTTCTTGCAAGCCTTTTTGTTTCGTTTGAATCACAATTGTCTCCCCCCTATGGGCGAAAAATAGTCATAATTACGCTTGATTTTAAGATACACCTCAAACGAAAGGCCTGTCAACGTTTAGCATTTCTGAGAAATTCACCTTCTCTTCCTAGAAAATAAACGTTGACACTAAATGATGCTTTTTCTACACTTAGTTGTGTACAATATGTGACCAAAGGAGGATTCAACATGGAAATGAACGTCGAAACGAATTCCTCTCCTACGGCGCCAAAGCCAAGCAAGCAAACAGGCTGGCGCATTTGGTGGAGTTTACTACGTCCCCATACATTAACAGCAGCTTTCGTTCCTGTTTTCATCGGAACAGCCTATGCAATGCAGGTCGGAGGTATAAATCAAATACATCTCCCTCTTTTCCTTATAATGCTTCTTGCTTGTCTTCTCATTCAGGCAGCAACAAACATGTTTAATGAATACTTTGATTATAAAAGAGGACTTGATCACGAAGGTTCAGTTGGTATCGGCGGCGCTATCGTTCGCGATGGCATTCAGCCAAAAACAGTGCTTAACTTAGCATTTGGATTTTTCGGCATCGCAATACTATTAGGTGTTTATATTTGTATGAATTCTAGCTGGTGGCTTGCTGCAATCGGTCTTGTTTGTATGGCCGTTGCTTACCTTTATACGGGCGGCCCACTTCCTATTGCATATACACCATTTGGAGAGTTAACAGCCGGATTATTTATGGGTGTTATCATTATTGGAATTTCATTCTTTATTCAAACTGGAACTGTAACATCAGAAGTCATTTTACTATCTATTCCAAGCTCCATTTTAATTGGTGCCATTTTACTTGCTAACAATATCCGTGACTTAGATGGCGATAAAGAAAATGGCCGTAAAACATTAGCAATTCTCGTTGGACGTGAGCGAGCAGTTGGTGTACTTGCTTCTATGTTCATCGTTTCCTACATTTGGACAATTGCTTTAATTATCGTGGGCATCGTATCACCATGGATGCTTATCGTATTTTTAAGTGCACCGAAAGCATTTAAAGCGACGAAAGGCTTTATCGGCAAAAGCATTCCAATGGAAATGGTACCCGCAATGATTGCAACAGCAAAAACAAATACAATCTTCGGTCTCTTAATGGGAATCGGGTTATTACTTGGATATTTCCTTTAAAAGGAGCTGCTAACGCGGCTCCTTTTTTATATACCAATTTCAGCTCATAATTCCTACTCGCAACGCTCATACTATGTAAAGAAACTGAATTGTAGGAAGGTGGACGACTATGTTAACTCCACAACAAATAAATCAATTTAAATCCGTTTTAGAAAAGCAAAAGCAAGAACTAGAACAAACGATACAAACACATGAAAATGAAGATCGTGCATCTGAACGCGATTCCGTTGGTGAATTATCTAGCTATGATAACCATCCAGCTGATATGGCAACAGAGCTATATGAACGCGAAAAAGACTTCGGACTTATTGAACTTTGGCATAAACAGCTAGAGGATACGAAACATGCCCTGCAAAAAATAGAAGCGGGTACTTACGGCGTTTGCGAAGTGTCTGGTGAAGAAATTCCGTTTGAAAGATTAGAAGCAATGCCGACTGCTACAACATGCATCCAGCACACGACAAATAAGTTAAATATGAATACACGACCAGTTGAAGAAGAAGTATTGTCTCCCTCTTTCCATAAACACGATGAAGATCGCTCTGTTGAGTACGATGCAGAAGATGCGTGGCAAGATGTTGCCAATTATGGAACGTCTGAAACACCGTCTGATTTAGAAAGACGAGATTCAAAAAACTATAATGGCATGTACGTAAATAGTGAGGAAAATGTAGGATACGTAGAGGATTTTGAAAATTTTATCGGTACGGATATGTATGGAAAAAATCCGCAAGTTTTCGCTACGGAAGAACATGAAGAATATGAACAAATGCTTGATGACTTTGAAGAGCGTACGTTTAAGGGCGAATTGTCTTCAAATGAGTCGAGTTCCAAAGAATAAAAAAAAGCATTCCGAAAATCGGAATGCTTTTTGTCGCTAGCTAATTAGTTTTTTGTAACGTTAGCAGCTTGTGGTCCACGGTTACCTTCAACGATTTCGAAAGAAACTTCTTGACCTTCTTCTAAAGTTTTGAATCCGTCACCTTGGATAGCTGAGAAGTGAACGAATACATCGTCTCCACCTTCAACTTCGATGAAACCGAAACCTTTTTCGCTGTTGAACCATTTAACTTTACCTGTTTGCATGTCATGTACCTCCTAAATAAAAATGAAACTATGAATCCACATGAAAAGGTGGATATAAAGGACATGAATGTATAACAAGCTTACAGCCTTTAATTCAACGTGCTTTATTTCCGTACCACATTATGTAGCTCAATAGTGATTTCACTATATCACGCTATATCCAAAACGTCAAATGAGAACACTTTCATTCCATCATTTTTTTAAAATTTTAATATAATGTTGAGTTTCCATATTCATATTTTAACCCGGGTATTTGCGGATAATTTGATTGGCGGGAGCTGCTAATCCGTTTGGGATGGCCCCACTTTATTTAAAAATTAACAAAACTAAAGTATTCTAATCCTATTAAATTCTGTACAATATAAGTATCTATTACATACGAGGTGAAAAAATGAGAGCACATGAAATTGAGTATAAGTTATACGGCGATGATATGCAGTTTGTTGAAATTGAGTTAGATCCAGAAGAAAGCGTAATCGCAGAAGCTGGCGCAATGATGATGATGGAAGATTACATAGAAATGGAAACAATCTTCGGTGATGGTTCTGGTCCATCTGGAGGTTTATTCGGAAAATTAATGGGCGCTGGTAAGCGTCTCGTTACAGGTGAAAGCATGTTTATGACTGTATTTACAAATACAGGTCACGGCAAGCGTCACGTATCATTTGCTGCCCCTTATCCAGGTAAAATTATTCCTGTAGATTTAACAGAATATCAAGGAAAAGTAGTTTGTCAAAAAGACGCGTTTCTTTGTGCAGCAAAAGGCGTTTCTATCGGAATCGAGTTTACGAAAAAAATCGGAACTGGTTTCTTCGGCGGTGAAGGTTTCATCATGCAGAAACTCGAAGGTGATGGACTTGCTTTCATGCATGCAGGCGGAACTGTATATAAGCGTGAACTAAAACCTGGCGAAAAACTTCGCATCGATACAGGTTGTCTCGTTGCCATGACAAAAGACATTAACTACGATGTCGAGTTCGTTGGAAAAGTAAAAACAGCTCTATTTGGCGGCGAAGGTTTATTCTTCGCAACGTTAGAAGGACCTGGAACAGTTTGGATTCAATCTTTAACACTTAGCCGCTTAGCAGCGCGCCTGACAAGCCCAGCAGCGCAAAGCACTGGTGAAGGTAGTGTATTAGGTGGACTTGGTCGTTTATTAGATGGAAAAGAGTAAACAGTGCCCTTATGGGGCACTGTTTTATTTTGGGGTTATTATCCAGTGATCCGATATAATTTCAACAAGCAATACAAACTATTTGCTCCCTCCAAAAGAATGAATCAAGTCCCTCACTGCATATATTGAACTATACCTTTTCTTAAGGAGGGCTTCCTTAATGCGTACTCCTTTATCCTTCGATAAAGATACCGCCATACTGTTAGCTTCTTGTTGTGAGTTAACGTATGAACAATATAAACAAAATGGGATTTTTGAAATACCAGATGGTTTTCAATATGTACAAGGATTTCAAGGAAAAACCATTCAAACGACAGAATGGTTCGGATTCATACTAGAATCTGAGGATACCATTATTGTAGCTTTCCGCGGGACACAAACAGATACAGACTGGATTATCGATTCACTCGTTAATCAAAAACCATATCCATATGCTTTGAACAGTGGAAATGTCCATAACGGTTTTCTTTCTATTTATGAATCTTGCCGAGATTCTATTATGGATATGCTCGTATCATTGCCAGCCCATAAAAAACTTCTTGCAACCGGTCATAGCTTAGGCGGTGCACTCGCTACACTACACATACTCGATGCGCGTATCAACACCGCATTTGCGCAATACGGTCTTTACACATTTGCCTCTCCAAAAGTAGGAGATATCGCCTTTCGGAATTATTATAAACTACAAGTAGCGAGTAGCTTTCGCTTCGTTAATTTATTTGATGTCGTCCCTCTTCTCCCTCCGCGCAATGTCCATTTTAATGATCAAGACTGGGAATATGCACACGTTCATCACAACATGACATTTACAAAAAACACAAAATCTATTACAAATAATCATGCTATGACAACATACAAAACATGTCTGACTTCTCATTTTTAACCAGGTAATGATTGGAAACCTCATATCCTCATACTATAATAATATATGAAGTTATTTTTGGATGAGGGGACCTTACATGCTAAAATTTATCTTTGCACTTTTTCTCATTGTAATTTTTACGGTTACAGGTTTCTTTACATTTTCATACTTTGCGACAGGAGAATATGATGGAACAGGTATAATCTATACCGCTATCCCATTTCTTTCTTAAGCAAAAAAGGAAAACCGAGCTTACTGAGAGTAAGCTCGGTTTATTTATTAATGTCAATTTTTTTCGGTAAATCGATATATCTTAAAAATCGCCGATATAAATTTTATATAGTCTTTTCCGACTTAGCAATCTCTTTACATTTGTGTAACTGTATTACCAATACCCCAAATCTCATTACTATACTGTAAAATCGTTCGATCGCTCGCAAAATGACCAGACTGTGCAATATTTAAAATCGACATTTCTAGCCACTTCGTTCGGTTCTCATAAGTTCTACCAACAGCTTCTTGCCTTTCCGCATATGGACCAAAATCTCGCAAAACGAAATATTCATCATTTTGAATCACGAGTGAATCGTAAATCGCTTCAAATTCAGCTCCCGAATGTGAAAAGAAACCATTCGTTAACTGATCTACTACTTTTTTAATATGCATATTGTGGTGATAATAATCACTTGCACGATATCCACCATTTTGATAGTAATGAAGAACCTCATCGGCCGTTAAACCGAAAATGAAACAGTTATCATCACCGACCCTGTCTTTTATTTCAATATTAGCTCCGTCTAACGTGCCGAGTGTAATCGCACCATTCATCATAAATTTCATATTCCCTGTTCCCGATGCTTCTTTACTCGCAGTTGAAATTTGTTCACTTACATCCGCCGCAGGGAATATATCTTCCGCTACAGACACTCGATAGTTTTCTAGAAAGATAACTTTCATATATTGGCTTACGTACGGATCATTATTCACTTTTCTTGCGAGTTCATTAATTAATTTAATAATTTTTTTCGCATAGTAATAGCCAGGCGATGCTTTCGCTCCAAAGATAAAAGTACGTGGATAAAATGTAAAACTAGCATCCTCTTTCAAACGGTTATACAAATATAAAATATGAAGAACATTTAATAATTGTCGCTTGTAAGCATGCAGTCTTTTTACTTGCACATCAAAAATAGAATTAGGATCAATTGTAATCCCCATTTTATTATGAATGCGCGCCGCTAAAATTTCTTTACGCTCTTGTTTTACCTCTGCAAATTTCTCTTGGAAACTCGCATCGTATTGAACTAATTGTAGCTCTTGAAGCTTAATTGGTTCTTTCTTCCACCCTGTTCCAATCGCCTCTGAAATAAGGTTTGTCAGCTGTGGATTCGCCTTCATTAACCAGCGTCTATGAGCGATCCCATTCGTTTTATTATTAAACTTATCTGGATAAAACTCATAAAACAATCGCATTTCACGTTGCTTTAAAATTTCCGTATGAATTTTTGCTACACCGTTTACGCTATGGCTACCGACAATTGCTAAATGAGCCATTTTCACAAGATCATGCGCAATAATCGCCATCTCTTCAATACGATGCCATTCATACGGATAACGTTCCCAAAGCTCATGACAGAAACGTTCATTAATTTCTTCAATAATCATATAAATTCTCGGTAATAATGGTTTGAAAATGTGAATTGGCCACTTCTCAAGCGCTTCTGATAACGTCGTATGATTTGTATAAGAAATCGTTTGTGTCGTTATGTACCAAGCTTCTTCCCATGCTAGTTTTTCTTCATCTAATAAAATACGCATCAATTCTGGAATCGCCAAAACTGGATGTGTATCATTAATATGAATCGCAATTTTCTCATGTAATTGACGAAGATCACCATATCTTTCTCTATGCATACGAACGATATTTTGCAAACTTGCTGATACAAGGAAATACTGTTGTTTTAAACGAAGTATTTTCCCCTCATCATGCGTATCATCTGGATATAAAAACTCCGATACCGCCTCTGTTTCACGCTTATATTTCAAAATATCTTTGCAATTTTGCGGGAAAGGAACTGGTTCAGCATTCCAAAGTCTAAGTGTATTTACAGTACTCGTCTCATAACCTACTACTGGAACGTCATATGGTACTGCCATAATCACTTCTGCATTCGTATGCCTAAACTCTAAACGTCCATCAATGTATAACGGTTCAACATTGCCGAAATAACTTACTTCTACAGCTTGATCATGCCTTCTTACTTCCCATACGTTTTCATGAAGAAGCCATTGTTCTGGAAATTCAACTTGGTAACCATCAACAATCTTTTGATCAAATAAGCCGTGTTTGTAACGAATGCCACAACCATGACCTGGTAAGTTTAACGATGCAAGTGAGTCAAGGAAACAGGCTGCTAATCGTCCAAGTCCACCATTTCCAAGACCTGCATCTGCTTCCACCTCTTCTAATTCTTGCAACGAAATCCCAAGTTCAGAAAGTCCTTGCTCACATACATCCCTGATGCCTAAATTTAATATATTACTTCCAAGCAAACGCCCAAGTAAAAACTCAATGGATAAGTAATACATTTGCTTTCGCTCTCCAGACCGATAGCTTTCATTCGTTGCAATCCATTGACTATTCATATACTCACGCACCATGTACCCAAGCGTATTGTATTGATCACGAGTTGTAGAGTCTTTGAAACTTTTACCATACATCGTCTCTAACTTTTCTAGAAAAGCTGATTTGAAACTTTCAACATGAGTAAACATTTCTTCACCACCTACATGTTATTCCATGAGACTTTTATACAATTTCTTATAAGCAAGAGCTGACTTCTCCCAGCTATAATCTTCAGTCATCGCTTGTTTTACAAGCTGCTCCCATACCGGTTTATCATGATAAAATTCAATTGCACGAAGAACCGTGTGCAACATGTCATGTGCATTAAAGTTCGTGAAACTGAAACCATTTCCTTCTCCAGTTTCTTCATCATAAGATTGTACCGTATCATTCAATCCGCCTGTCTCTCTTACAATTGGAATCGTACCGTACGCTAATGCGATAAGTTGTCCAAGTCCACACGGTTCAAACAGTGATGGCATTAAGAATAAATCACTTCCCGCATATACTTGGTGAGCTAATTCTTCATTAAATCCGATGTACACTTTTACCTTCTCAGGATACTCGTATGCCATCCACTCAAAGAATTGCTCATATTCCGAATCACCTGATCCTAAAATAATACATTGTACATCTTCCTCCATTATTTCACGGAATACAGTACGTACTAAATCAAGACCTTTTTGCTTCGTTAATCTCGTTACCATTGAAATAATTGGCGTATCTTCTTTTTCTGGCAAACCAAAATAACGCTGCAAGGCGCGTTTATTTTCACTCTTTTCATATAATGAATCTGCATCGTACTGAGCAGTAATATACGAATCCGTTTCTGGATTATATACGCTCGTATCAATTCCATTTACAATGCCGCTAAGCTTATCATTATATTTTCGTAACAACCCATCTAATTTCTCACCGAAAAATTCATATTGAATTTCTTCTTTATATGTCGGGCTAACCGCTGTAATTTGATCAGAAGCGATAATACCGCCCTTCATAAAGTTCACATTTCCATAAAATTCTAACTGCTCACTATGGAAATATTCATCACCAAGTTCTAACAAGTCGTACATCACCTCAGGAGGAAATACACCTTGGAACTGCAAGTTATGAATTGTATATACCGTTTTAATATGCTCATATAATGGGTTATCTTGATACTTTTCACGTAGTAAGAAATTAACCATAGCTGTATGCCAATCGTGGCTATGAAGAACATCCACTTCAAAATCAAGATGAGGAATACACTCTAAAACTGCTTTCGAAAAATAGGAAAAACGCTCTCCATCATCATAATGACCATATAGAGAATCCCTCTTAAAATAATACTCATTATCTATTAAGTAATACGTAATCCCGTCTTGCTCACCTTTTAAAATTCCGCAATATTGATTTCTCCACCCAAGCGGGACGTTAATTACTTTATGTAGCGTACATCCATCCCTTAATTTTTGCGGAATAAGACTATAATTCGGGAGTATAATGCGAACGTCGACACCTAATTTTTTTAGCTCTTTTGGGAGCGCACCTGCTACATCAGCTAATCCTCCCGATTTAACAAATGGTACACATTCTGATACTGCAAATAAAATATTCACTTGTTGTCCCACTGCACGAAAAGCTTATACTACTTCCCTTGCAGCTTCCTCCCTTCGAGTTTTCATTTGAATTAAAACTTTAATCAGTGGAGGAAGCCCCCACTGATTCTTTTAAGAATAACTATTAATCGTACTGTTTTGAACGCTTCCTTTTTCTACAACGTATGGCTCATCAGCGTTTCCTTTTAGTACAACACCGTCACCAATTTTCACGTCTTTATCAATAATAACACCGTCTATTATACAGTTATCTCCAATTTGGCTCTTTTGCATAATAATGCTATTACGAACAATTGAACCTTTTCCAATTTTAACAGAACGGGAGATGACACTGTTTTCTACTTCCCCTTCAATAATACTGCCGTTTGCAATCATTGTATTTTTCACGGCTGCACCCTTTAAGTAACGAGTTGGTGGTTCATCTTTTACTTTCGTAAAGATCGGTGATTCTTTCTTAAATAATTGCTTCCAAATAGCAGGCTTCAAAATTTCTAAGCTATGTTTATAGTAACTTTCAATCGAATCAATAATAGCTACATATCCTGTATGCTCATACGTAGCAATATGCAGTGATTTTCCGCGCTTTTCTCTCACCACATCGAATAAGCTATATTGCTCCACATCTTTATATGACTCAAATAAATCTAACAGTAATTGTTTCTTTAACACGTATGTTTGAAGCGAAACCCCTTCATGGCAAACTTCAGTAATATCGGCTGCCGTATGTATATGTCGCTCTAACACTGCCTGGAAATTTAATGCTGTTACGAGATGGCTATTCGTAATAACAACGTATTCTTCTCTAGCTCTCAGAAAATAATCAATATGTCTTCTAAAATGCGCAAAAGACCCAAATTCATCTTGGTCACATTGGCAATTTGGCGGGAATAAAAACAGTCCGTCTCTTTTTCTATCTAAATCCCACTGTTTTCCTGAACCAACATGGTCCATTAACGAGCGGTTTTTATGACTTGTAAAAACCGCTACACTATGAATATTAGAATTCACCATATTTGAAAGCATGAAATCAATGAGTCGATAACGGCCCCCAAACGGTAACGCCGCTAGTGAACGATGCCCTGTTACTTTCTTTAAGGAAGGAAAACTTCCCGTTGCATTAATAATTCCTAACATTTTTTCTCCCATTCATTTCATCCCCCTTTTCTATTTCCCTTCAGCAATGAGTACTACATCGTCAACATTTTTTTCCGGACGAATAATTGTTCCATCTTCAATAACCATTTCCGATCCAACAATTGCTCTTTCAATCACAACATTTTTTCCAATCTTCGCTCCTGGCATAACGACAGAATCAATAACCATACTACCTTCTTCTACCGTCACCCCTTGGAATAATACAGAATGCTTCACGTCCCCTTCAATGACGCACCCTTCGTTAATAAGTGATTCTTCTACTTTTGCCTGTTCTGCAATGTATTGAGGCGGCTCATTTGGATTTACAGAATAAATACGCCAATTACGATCGTTTAAATTTAGTGATGTTTCATCACGCAGTAAATCCATATTCGCTTCCCATAAGCTCTTCACTGTTCCAACATCTTTCCAATATCCTTCAAACGGATACGCCATCAACTTCTTCCCTTCATCTAATAAAAGCGGAAGTACATCTTTTCCGAAATCATTACTAGATTCAGGATTTCTTGCATCCATCTCTAAATACTCTTTCAAAATTGCCCAGTTAAAAATGTAAATTCCCATTGATGCAAGATTACTTCTTGGAAATTGCGGTTTCTCTTCAAATTCAACAATCTCCATCTCTTCGTTCGTATTCATAATACCGAAACGACTCGCCTCATCCCAAGGTACTTCAATAACAGAAATAGAAATATCCGCTTCCTTCTCAATATGGTAATCTAGCATTTTACTGTAATCCATCTTATAAATATGGTCGCCTGATAAAATAAGAACGTACTCTGGTTCGTACTGACTTAAATAGTTTAAGTTTTGATAAATGGCACTTGCCGTACCTGTGTACCACTTCACACCTGAAGACTCCGCATAGGGAGGTAACACTGTGACTCCACCGCTTACTCGGTCTAAATCCCACGCATTGCCAATTCCGATATAATTATGAAGTTCAAGTGGTTGATATTGCGTTAAAATCCCAACCGTTTCAATACCAGAATTCGCACAGTTACTTAGCGTAAAATCAATAATGCGATATTTGCCACCAAATGGAACAGCTGGCTTGGCTAAATTTTTTGTTAATGCACTTAATCGACTACCTTTTCCCCCTGCTAGTAACATTGCTACGCACTTTTGTTTTTGAGCCATCTTGTTTTTTGCTCCCCTTTCTCGTCTTCACTGGTCGTAATATGGATACGCCAAATGGTGGAATTGTAATTTCTACATGTGCTGCTTGATTATGAAACGGTTCTTGAATCGCCTTCAGACGTTTCTTATTTACTTGCCCTGATCCGCCATATTGCTCAGCATCACTATTTAAAATCTCGTTATAATACTCGAAATCTGGTACACCTACTTTATAGTTTTCATATGTAGCTTTCGTAAAATTACATACGACAACTAACGCATCTTCTTGTTTATCCCCTTGGCGAATAAATGAGAAAATACTTTGCTCATGATTATTAGCATCTATCCACTGAAATCCTTCAGGCGAATGATCAAGCTGCCAAAGTGGTTTGGAGCGCTTATACAATGCTATGAGCTCTTTAAAGTAATCATGCATATAACGATGCATTTCAAAATCATGTAAATTCCAATCTAAATCTTCAAGGTCTTTCCACTCATCAAACTGCCCAAATTCTCCTCCCATGAAAAGTAATTTCTTTCCTGGGTGAGTAAAGAAATATCCATATAATAAACGAAGTTGAGCAAACTTATCCCAGTACTCTCCTGGCATTTTATTTAATAACGACTTTTTCCCATGAACGACTTCATCATGAGAAAGCGGTAATATGAAATTTTCAGAGTAAGCGTATATTAAAGAAAACGTCATTTTTTCATGAATATACTTCCTGTACTCAGGCGCACATTCCATATACTTCAGTACATCATTCATCCAGCCCATATTCCATTTGTAATTGAATCCAAGCCCACCTTCATACGTTGGGGCTGTTACAAGTGGCCAAGCTGTTGAATCTTCTGCTGTCATAAGAAAATCTTCATCTTCTGCAAACACCGCTTCATTTAACTCTCGTAAAAATGAAACAGCGTGCTCATTACTTTGCTCCTGTCCTTCTTTCTTCCAGTACAGCATATTTGCAACTGCATCCACCCTGAAACCATCAATATGGAAATATCTCATCCAAAATAACGCATTTGAAATTAAGAAATTACGTACTTCTCTCTTTCCTAAATCAAAATTGACAGTTCCCCATACTAGATTTTCTTGCACATCTTTATCTTTATATTCATAAGTCGGTGTCCCATCAAACAAATATAAACCGTGAGCATCTTTACAAAAATGCCCCGGCACCCAATCTAAAATGACACCGATTCCATATTTATGACATTCATCGACAAAATACATCAAATCATGTGGCGTGCCGAATCTACTCGTTGCTGCATAATATCCCGTCCCTTGGTATCCCCAAGACCGATCATATGGATGCTCAACAAGCGGCATAATTTCAATATGTGTAAATTGATGTTCCACCACATAAGGAATGAGTTCTTCTGCCATTTCCCTGTAAGAATACAGCGTTCCGTCTTCTTTCTTTTTCCAAGAACCGAAATGTAATTCATAAACTGTCATCGCTTCTTTATAAACCGATTTTTTCTTTTTCTTACGACTCCAGTTTTTATCATCCCATTCGTATCCCTTTATATCAAAAACTACAGATGCCGTATTCGGTCTTACTTCTGCATACACAGCATACGGATCTGCCTTAAAAATAACGTCACCAGTCATTGTTTCAATCGCATATTTATATATTTCTCTTTCTTCAATATGCGGTATAAACAAGGACCAAATTCCTTCTTCTGTCACTTGTAGCATCTTATGTTGCTCATAATCCCATTCATTAAAATCTCCCACAACACTCATTGCTTTCGCATGAGGAGCCCATACTGTAAATCGTACACCTCGCATCTCATCTTCCGTCACAACATGTGCACCAAAGATGTTATAACTTTCATAGTACTTTTCTGTATGAAACTCATCTCGTTTCACTTCTTCACAATTTATTACACTCAATATGCTCACCTCACTAAGATGACAGAATTTTTTATACTTTATAAATTCTGTGAAAAACTGAAATATCCTTGTTAATTTATAAAAAACATACGTTTTTTTCTTAAAAATGTTGGTTTTTTTTCACATTTCCATATAAAATATCGAATTTTGACGAATATTCATTGAAAACGCTTCATTTTTTACTAGTCTTTCATCCTATCATTTATTTCTCAACCTTTATTTTATTGGTTTTATCCTATTTTACATGTCAGGTATCACTTAAAATCGTACCAAAATAATCTGTCATAAAAAAATGTTTCTCAACATTTTTTGTCATAATTTTATTGAAATGGAAAATTCATAAGCATATACTTGTTCTCAATAAAGAACAACGACTTTTCGTAACTACAATTCATAGCGGACTACTATGTTTACTTATTTATCCTTGTTACGAACAGTCACTATAAAAATTTAATTAGGGGGCTTTCTTATGTCATTAAAACAAAAGGTTGGGATGGGAGTTGTCACAGCTTCACTTGGCTTATCCCTTACATTCGGCGGTGTATTCGCCTATTTCAGTGATTCTGAAACATCTAGTAACTCATTTCAAGCTGGTACATTAGATCTTTCTATTAATCCAAGTGTAATTGTTAATGTGAAAGATTTAAAGCCAGGTGATTTGATTGAAAGAAACTTCAAGCTTGAAAACAAAGGAAAATTAGATATTGCGAAAGTAGCACTTGAAACATCCTATGAAGTTACAGATGCAAAGCAAAATAATGATGGTGAAGATTTAGGCAATCACATCATCGTCAAATTTTTAGTGAATGATGGAAAGCCATCTAATCCAAACGATGATCACGAAATTTTGTGGGAAACAAAACTATCAGAATTAAAAACTATGAAACCTGAGGATGTAGCTACTTCTTTAGAACGTCATAACTTAATAGATGGTATTAAATCTGGTGAAACAGACTACTTACACGTGCTCTTCTCCTTTGAAGACAACGACCAAGATCAAAATAAATTCCAGGGTGATTCCTTACAGCTAAACTGGACATTCCATGCAGAGCAAACACCTGGCGTGGAGAAATAATTTTTAAAATATAACTTATCGGAGGCCTATACATGAAAAAGAAAAATCGTTTTGTTACCGGAATTGTAACGGCTGGCGTTCTATTTTCAACTGCCCTTCCGTTCAATGTGCTTGCTGAAAACCCTATTAACCAAATTGACTCTTCAAACGCCCAGTCTTTACTATCAAAACTTTCTAAAGAACAGCGTCAGGCATTACAAACGTTAGATGCAAACCCTGGTTTTACGATTTCGCCAGATATTAATACGAGTAGTTCTGAACCAGTAAATATCATTGTAGAATTTCAAACTGCTCCAGTAAAGATTAATGAATTAAAACAAAAAGAAAAAGGATTACAAGCTGCTCCTGAAAATATAAAAGCACGTATTGATCAAGAACATGAAGAATTTCAAAAAGGACTCAAACGTCTTTATCAATTTAGCACGTCAGTAAAATCAGGGAATTTCCAATCTGTACAAATTAAACGTTCTTATAAACATGCAACAAATGGTGTTGCTCTGACATTACCTGCAAATACAGTTGAAGAATTGTTACGCATTGGCGTTGTAAAACGTATTTGGAAAGATTACGAAGTGAAATTAAATTTACCAAAACAAACAGAGCAGAAAGCACCTCAAAAACTAACAGATAGCATTCCGCAAATTGGAGTCGATAAGCTACATAGTGAGGGCATTACCGGAAAAGGAATTAAAGTTGGGGTATTAGATACAGGTATTGATTACAATCATCCTGACTTAAAAGACGTGTATAAAGGCTATCGGGCAAAACCAGGTGAAGATTCTAGTAAGGTAGATCCAAACTCCGTAAAGGGTTGGGATTTTATTAATAACGATGCAGATCCGATGGAAACAACTTATACAGAGTGGCAACAATCTGGTGCTCCTGAATTTGATAATCGTGGTTCTTCCTTCTACACTGCGCATGGTACTCACGTAGCAGGTATCGTTTCTGCGCAAAAGAAAAACAAATCAGATTCAGCTGTAAAAGGTGTTGCGCCTGACATTGAACTGTATAACTATCGTGTACTCGGTCCTTACGGAAGCGGAGATAGTTCTGGTATTATCGCTGCAATCGATAAATCTATTTCTGACGGTATGAACGTCATTAACTTATCGTTAGGTGACGATAGCAACAATCCGCTTGATCCAACGTCTATCGCTGTCAACAATGCGATGCTTTCGGGTGTTGTTACAGTCGTTGCTGCTGGCAACTCTGGTCCAAATCCAGCGACACTCGGATCACCAGGTGCTTCTCCATTTGCTATTACAGTTGGAGCAAGTGATAGCTCTATTTCCTTACCGAAACTATCAGGTCATGCTGGACAATTACAATTCCCTAACCTCATTTTATTCGGCAAAAACTTCACTGATAAAATAGAAGATTTCAAAGGACAATCTTTACCTATTGAATCTGTAGGAATCGGTACTCCTGACGAGTTTAGTAAAAAAGACGTAAAAGGAAAAGTCGCTCTCGTTGCACGCGGTACACTCTCATTTGATGAAAAAATTGCTAATGCAAAACAAGCAGGTGCAAAGGCCGTTATTATTTATAACAATGTGGACGGAGAAATTCCTTTCTACGTTGGCGAAAGTACAAAATACATTCCAGCATTCCGCCTAACGAAAGAAGATGGCGAAAAACTAAAAGCTCAAATTGAACAAGGCAAAACATCCTTAACTTTCGATGAAATCAATTACATTCAAACAGAAGGCGATCATCTTGCAGACTTTAGCTCACGCGGTCCTGTTACATCAAATGATGATATTAAACCTGATATTACAGCGCCTGGTGTTGCGGTACTTTCAACCGTACCTGAATATATTAACGACCCGCAAGAAGGTGAAAACTACGATGTTTCCTATGAACGTATGCAAGGAACATCCATGGCTTCTCCTCATATTGCTGGTGTCGCTGCTCTTATTTTACAAGAACACCCAGAATACTCTCCATTCGATGTAAAAGCGTCTCTTATGAACACTGCTGATGATTTAAAAGAAAAGTATTCCGTATATGAAGTGGGAGCAGGACGAGTAGATGCTTATAACTCTGTTCATACGGAAACAAGTTTTAAAGTGTTAGACACGACAAAAACAATTGTAAATGATGAAGTGATTGAAGTATCAGAAGAAACTGGATCCATTGCATTCGGTAAGTTTTATCAAAAAGACGGGGAATCAATTGAACAAAAACGAAAAATTAAAGTTGAAAACCGTAATAAACAAGAGAAGAAAGAATTTAAAACAGAAATTTCTTATACACCAGCATCTTCTTCTATTAACGATGCTACTGCAAACGGTGTAAAAGTTTCTACTGCTGAAACGATTACGATTGATGCTGGTAAATCAGATGAAATTGAAGCAAAAATTAATATTCCTGCCGGCGTGAAGCAAGGTCGATATGAAGGATATATTCATATTACAAATACGAAAAATAAAGAAGAAACGTATCAAATTCCGTTCTCTATTCGTGTATCAGAGCCTGGTCTTGAAGACGCAGTTCTATCTAGAAAAGCTATTTCAACGGATACAACTACATTTAATCCTTACCGCGAATCATATGTGCACGGGGCATTCCAGCTAAATAGCAATCTTGAAACGCTAGACCTTATCGTGAAAGATTCCAAAACAAATAAGGCTCTTGGCTTCCTTGGAACAGTCAACACGAGTGGACTACAAACTGATGTTTATTACTACTTAGATTCATTCTTTAACGGAAAAGTATATCCTTTCACAAATGATCCTGCAAAACCAATTGGTGATGAGAAAATCGACTTACCAGAAGGCGATTACACAATTGAATTTGTTGGCTATGATAAAGATGGTAAAGCACGTGTGAAAGGTGATTATGTCGTAATTGATAATACACCGCCAGAAGTAAAATTAACTGGATTAAAACCTGGTATTTATGAATTAAATGAAGAAAACTATACAGTAGAAGACGGTAAAAAGGCATTATGGATTAAAGGAAATGTGTATGATTCGAATGTTGACTACTTAAAAGGAAAAGGATTAAACATTACGCAAGAAGCAAACGGAGTTATGTATTATGACTATTCTCCATACTTGCATAAGTTTTTACCTATTAATGCAAATGGTGACTTTAAAGTTGGCATTACTCCTGAATCCTTTAAAGTCGAAGGTCCAATGAACACAGGCGTATATATTTTCGATTATGCAACTGCAGGTCCTGACTATCCGAGCGGTGTAAATAACTATTGGTTTATCCCACAAGGTGCTCAATATGCAAAGGCTAGTTACGATAAAAAAGAATTATATAAAGGTGACGAGTTCACAGTAACCCTAAATGCGAAACACGTAAAACAATTTGTTGCTGGAGAATTTAACGTGAAATTCCTAGAAAAGAACTTCAAATTTGCAAATGCGAAATTCAATCCTGCTTTTGAAAAACTCCTTTCTGAAAAAGGGGTAACAGCAAAAGTAAATGAACCGAAGCTAGAAGCAGGCTCTGTTACAGTTGGCGGTGCTATCGATGACAAAAACTTCGCTGGATTAGATGGTGATTTCCCGTTCATTGATGTAACGTTCAAAGTAGAAAACGATGAGTTTTATGAAGCAAATGCTCAATTAGAGTCACCAGTGTTTGTATACTGGAAACCAGGAGAAACAGAGCCAAATAGAATGCGTGTCCTTCAAGATCAATCATTCTCAGTAATGTCCTTAAACTCACTAGTAGAAGGTAATATTAAACCTGGTGCATTCTTAAATGAACGTGGATATTTAGATGAAAAATTCGATTATACAAAGCTTGGCGTAAAAGTATATGCAGCGGATTCTTACCGTCATAAGTTTGAAGGCTCACTAGATAAATACGGGTACTTCAAATTAAATGGACTTCCTGTTAATAAACGCGACTACAACTTATATGTAGAAGTACCAGGGCATTTAACAAGCCGACTAACAACGAAATTAGGTACTGAAAAAGATGGTAAACTGCTCGGCCAATATTATTATGCACGCCTTGATGAAAACCTTGCAGGGGATGTAAATGGCGATAAAGTAATTGATATAAAAGATGCTGAAATGATCGCTAGCAACTATGGTAAAAAAGGACTATCTGTGAAAGACGGCGACCTTAACAAAGATGGCATTGTCGACGAAAAAGATATTCGCTTCGTTGAAAAGAATTTCTTGAAAAAAGGTCCTGATGCATCTAAATCGCAAACACCTGTTGAAAAATCAAAAAGCGGTACACTGGCAGATATTTTAAAGAAATTAGGATTAACTCCTAAAAAATAATCATAAAGAGCACTCTACATAAAATAGAGTGCTCTTTTCTATAAACGACCCTGATCCAGCAAAAGGGGTATATTGGGGATATACAAGGGGAACCGGAAAAGGAATTTATATTAAATTATATATAAATCCAGAAGTAAGAAGCAGCTCCCCACTTCTGGATTATTTAGTAATTATTATAGTACTGGTGCCATTGTTTCTTTTAATACTTTTACAGAATGAGCGAATTTCGCTTTTTCTTCTTCATTTAGCTCAAGTTCTACGATTTCACGTACACCTTCGCGGTTAATAACAGCTGGAACACCTACGTAAGCATCTTTCTCACCATATTGGCCTTCAAGGTATGCAGATACAGTTAATACACTGTTCTCGTTGTTTAAGATTGCTTTAGTTACACGAAGTAGTGACATACCGATTCCGTAGTAAGTTGCACCTTTACGTTCGATGATATGGTAAGCTGCATCACGTACATTTTCGAAGATTTTATCTAAGTCTTCTTGTTTGTACTGTTCGTTGTTAGCTAAAATTGTTTCTAGTTTTTGTACACCGATAGTAGCGTGGCTCCATACTGGAAGTTCAGTGTCACCATGTTCACCAACGATGTAAGCATGAACGTTACGTGGATCTACATCTAAGTAGTCACCTAACATGTAACGGAAACGAGCAGAGTCTAAAGTAGTACCTGAACCAATTACGCGCTCTTTTGGTAGACCAGATTCTTTCCAAGTTACGTAAGTTAAAATATCAACTGGGTTAGTTGCGATTAAGAAGATTCCATCGAATCCGCTATCCATAATACCGCGAACGATTTGTTTAAAGATCTTTGTATTTTTCTCAACTAAGTCTAAACGAGTTTCACCTGGCTTTTGTGGTAATCCAGCAGTGATAACAACTAGATCTGCATCTTTACAATCTGCATAGCTACCGCTCCAAACTTTTGTTGGTGATGGAGAGAATGGTACCGCATGGCTTAAGTCCATTGCTTCCCCTTCTGCTTTTGCTTCATTAACATCTACTAATACGAATTCTTCAGCTACACCTTGGTTGATCATTGAGTAAGCGTAACTACAACCTACAGCTCCTGTTCCTACTAATACTACACGATTGATACCTTTTTTCATGTTAATTTCCCCTCTCTATTGTTCACATCTATTTTTTATGATTGTTTAAGTAATTAATTAAAATACTAATTTAATGTTGTTTAACTTCTTTACATTCATATTGTAGCACGTATCATTGTGAATTACTTCACAAATTATGACCTATTTGTGAACTTTTTCACATAAAGTGTAAAGTTATTGGAATAGGTGTGGAATCCATTTCAATGGAGGCGTTTTCTTTAGATTGTGAAAGGGTTTTTCTTATGTTTTTGTTGGTAAGTAAAATTATATCGACTTACCGATAAAAACCACAATAATAACAGCATAAAAAAGCTGTCTTCAGTAGATCACACCTATTGATAGACAGCTTCTTCTATATATTATTTATTTTCCGCGGTAGCTCCTAATACAGCAGCCTTTACATAATTTTGACCATTTAACTTCTGTAAATCCGCAGCCGTTCCTGTTACGACCACTCCAATAACTTTTACATCTTGTTCACTTGGTTTTGTTTTCTTTCCTTTTAGGTAGTTATATATGCGCTCATACTCCTCATAATACTTTCCCTTTTTCTCCATTCCACTTTGAATTGCTAAAAGAAAATCTTTTTCTGTCCCATTTCCCAATTCGATATCACCTGGTTTTGCTTTAAAGCCGTACACATTATAAGCACTTTCGGTCATATCATTAATAGAATATGATTTTTTATCATCATACGTATCTACCCAATACCAAACAGGATGAATCCCTTCTGGCAGCATCTTTTTTATTTCAGACACCTTATGTGGTTTATCAAAAGATATAGCCAATTCAGCTACTTTATTTTCACCTTTTACTTTCTCTATATCATTTATATAACTATTATATGAAGAAAATGGCAGATAAAATTGCATCTCTCTTTCCATTGTTTGATTATTGTACAATTCACTCGTCTTATTAATACGCTCATTCCCCATTACAACATTATCTGCTATTGTTAATGGGTTTACATCCGATAATCGGCGAAATGTATTCCAAACTTTATACTCATACACTTCATCTTCCCACTTAACAGGTTTCCCCTCAATAACCTTATATGTTTTATACTCTATCGTGCTTTTAAATAAACCGTTAGAAGTATCTATAAATGCTTCTAGATGATTCTATAATGACCTTTTCATACTCCATCGCTCTCTCCTTTCTATTAGTTAGACGATCTAAATAGAAAAAAGTATACAAGAAATCCATAAAAAAAGCAGACTACTCAAAGTCCACTTTTACACAACAAAAAAGAGATAGCAGATTATGCTATCTCTTTTAGTATGACCCGTACGGGATTCGAACCCGTGTTACCGCCGTGAAAGGGCGGTGTCTTAACCACTTGACCAACGGGCCAGTTCTGGCAGAGAAGAAGGGATTCGAACCCTCGCACCGCGTTCGCGATCTACTCCCTTAGCAGGGGAGCCCCTTGAGCCACTTGGGTACTTCTCTATAAATATGGCTCCGCAGGTAGGACTCGAACCTACGACCGATCGGTTAACAGCCGATAGCTCTACCACTGAGCTACTGCGGAACAATTATGGTGGGCCTAAATGGACTCGAACCATCGACCTCACGCTTATCAGGCGTGCGCTCTAACCAGCTGAGCTATAGGCCCATAATTGAAAAGCGGGTGAAGAGAATCGAACTCTCGACCAGAGCTTGGAAGGCTCTTGTTTTACCACTAAACTACACCCGCATTAAATTGTAAATGGTGAGCCATGAAGGACTCGAACCTTCGACCCTCTGATTAAAAGTCAGATGCTCTACCAACTGAGCTAATGGCTCATTTTGAAAGTGGTGCCGACTAGAGGACTTGAACCCCCAACCTACTGATTACAAGTCAGTTGCTCTACCAATTGAGCTAAGTCGGCTTGCGACTTCAAAATGGTGGCTCGGGACGGAATCGAACCGCCGACACGAGGATTTTCAGTCCTCTGCTCTACCGACTGAGCTACCGAGCCTTTATGTAA
>NZ_JAVBIS010000007.1:0-133846 GCF_030757775.1 Bacillus sp. MHSD_36 | reverse complement strand
ATTTGCTTTTCCTAGTACCGTTACTTTTTCATTTTTTTGAACGTAGCCAATCATTGAACTACCTAAAACCGGACTATTACGTACATTCAAACGAGTCGCCGTAACAATTCCCTCTTCTTTTTGTCCATTATTAATTGTTAATTGTTGTTTTTGTTCAACGCTTGGATTTTCACTTGAAAACCCCAAAAATTGTAATGCGACATACCCTTCTTTTCCATTATGAGAAATTTTTGCCCATTCTTTTTCCTGACTTAAAACTTGTACACTGGTTCCTTGTTTTACTGTTCCTATAACTTTCCCTTGAGTTGTAGGTTGTTCACGTATATTTAAGTTTGTTGCATTTACTGTTGCTAAATTATCACTTTCTGCAAAGGCATGAGTCGAAATAAAAGATGCTGCTGTCGCTAGAAATGTACCTGTTATTATTTGTTTTGTTGTTTGCTTCATATTTTTATAAGAATATAGGAAATCCTATATTCTTTAGCCTCCTTTTTTTATCCGTCTTACTATTAATCTTAACATATCATTTCGATATATATATTCCGAATATCTAAATACAAACATAAAAATTGTGAACATCTTTTTTCTATACAGTTTTTTGCATAAAACTCTTTTTCCTATGCAATATTACATTGGTATGTTATTGTTTATTCGCCGTAAAAATGCAAAATAAAAACCAATATCCTTCCATCTAAAAAATACATGAAACAAATATAAAACTAAAAAGGACTTTGGATTGCATTTTATTATGCAATCCAAAGTCCTTTGTTTCATCTATAAGAAAGAGTCTTAATACGCTTTTCCCCAATACACCATTTGCTTAGCTTCTTTACCACAACAAATACATTCGTCAGCTAAATGCTCTTGCTCAAAAGGCATACATCGAGAAGATACTCCAACTTCTTCTTTTAGTTTCTCTTCACACGCTAATTCTCCGCACCACATTGCCTTAATAAATCCCTGTTTTTCATCGGCTACTTTTTTCATCTCTTCGAAATTCGCCGCACTATACGTATTCTCATCGCGGAATACTTTTGCCTTATTAAATAAAGAATGATGAATTTCCTCAAGTAGTGCTGGAATACGTTCTTCTAATTGATCCATTGATATACATTCTTTTTCTTTTGTATCTCTTCTTACAAGTACAACTTGATTCTTTTCAATATCTTTAGGACCAACTTCTAATCGAATTGGAATGCCCTTCATTTCATACTCATTAAATTTCCAGCCTGGTGTTTTATTACTAGCATCTATTTTTACGCGCGCAACCTTTTGAATATGTCCTTGTAACTCTGTTGCTTTCGATAAAACTCCTTCTTTATGCTGAGCAATCGGTACGATAACAACTTGCACCGGTGCGACTTTAGGAGGCATTACAAGCCCATTATTATCACTATGAACCATAATAAGTCCACCTATCATTCTTGTTGATACTCCCCAAGATGTTTGGTGTACATATTGCCACTTACCGGTACGATCTAAAAATTTAATATCAAATGCTTCAGAGAAATTCGTTCCAAAGTTATGGGATGTTCCTGTTTGAAGTGCTTTTCCATCATGCATTAAGCTTTCAATTGTATAAGTTGCCTTTGCGCCCGCAAATTTTTCTTTTTCTGTTTTTTGTCCTTTAATTACCGGTATCGCTAAGTAATCTTCACAGAAAGAAGCATATAGATTTAAAATATTTAATGTTTCAGCTTGCGATTCTTCTGCCGTTTCATGAATTGTATGACCCTCTTGCCATAAGAATTCCGTTGTACGAAGGAATGGTCTCGTTGTCTTTTCCCAACGAACTACTGAACACCACTGATTATATAACTTTGGCAAATCATTATACGATTGCACAATTTTTGAAAAATGCTCACAGAATAAAGTTTCAGATGTAGGGCGTATACAAAGTCTCTCCGCTAACTTTTCATCCCCGCCATGCGTCACCCATGCTACTTCAGGAGCGAATCCTTCTACATGATCCTTCTCCTTTTGCAATAAACTCTCTGGGATAAACATTGGCATATACACATTTTCATGACCAGTTGCTTTTAACTTCTCATCCATCACTTTCTGCATATTTTCCCATAAGGCATAACCGTACGGGCGTAGAATCATACATCCTTTTACACTTGAATAATCAACAAGTTCTGCTTTTTTTACAATATCTGTGTACCACTGTGCAAAGTCCTCTTCCATCTTTGTAATCGCTTGTACTTGTTCTTTTGCCATAGTAAGTCTTCCTCCTTCTAGAAAATACAAAAAAGCCCGCATCCCTAAATAGGGACCGAGCTTTGCCGGCGTTACCACCCTGATTCATGCACAAAAATTGCGCATGCTCTCTTTTTGATAACGGGAAATTCCCGCTGCATATGCAGAACGCAAAGGTAGGTTCCATATCTCCTTTTTAAGAATCTTTCAGCCAGTTGGATTCTCTCTCTGCTAAAAAGGTTGAACATGTACTAGTCCTTTTTCATCGTTATAACGAAATAAATTTGTTGATTATCATAATACAAATTCTTTTTTAAAACAATAGCTAATTTTCTCATTTTTATATATTCTTTTCGTTTTTTGCAGTTTTATACGTAGCTTTTTCTCGTGATTTTTAAAAGTTGATGGGCAATCATACCGATAAGTGTACCAAGTAGAACGAAGAAACCAATAAATCCATATCCCATTCCTTCCCATCCACCAATCACCATCATTGAAACCGGAAAGGATGCTAGGCAAAGAAGTATTAAACTAAGTGCAAATATAATATCAAACTGCTTGTCTGGAAACTGTTTCTTTAATAAATACGAAATAGCAAATACAAGGATAATCGTAATTCCGCCAATGATGTAAAAGATACTAAATCCATCTAGCCAATCCATAGTATTCCCTCCTTCCATTCATTCCCTTATACTTAATTATATGTTTAATTTTTCTGAAAATAAATAATAAATTTCCACCTTAAAATTATATTTTTATTACTAGGTATTAATAGTAATATATAAGAATAAGTTTTATATAATCAGGGGGGAACTTTATGGATAAAGCATTAACAAACCATGTCATTATTTTATCTTTCGATTGCTTATCAGCTTTAGATTTTCCTATATTACAAAAACTTCCTAATTTCCAAACATTAATAAACAAGGGCGCGATCGCGAAAAAAGTGGAACCTATTTATCCTTCTGTAACATACCCAAGTCACTCAACAATCGTTACTGGAAACTATCCTAATAAACATGGCGTAGTTAGCAATACGTTACTTCAACCTGGACGCGAGTCACCCGATTGGCATTGGTACCGAAAATCCATTAAGGGAACAACGTTATACGATGAAGCACGTAAAGCAAATTTAACAACAGCTGCCCTTCTATGGCCTGTTACTGGAAGAGCAAATATTGATTACAATTTACCAGAAATCTTTCCAAATAGACCGTGGCAAAATCAAGTTTTAGTTTCATTATTTAGCGGTAGTCCGCTATATCAATTAGATTTAAATCGTCGCTTCGGCCACATACGAAATGGTTTGTCACAACCTGAACTCGATGATTTCGTACTTGCTTCTGCTGTGTATACAATCCAATCGAAGAAGCCTAATGTCATGTTTGTACATTTCACCGATTTAGACACGCAAAGACACTATCACGGCTTTGAATCAAAAGAAACAATAGCTGCAATTCATAGACACGATGAACGGCTAGGAAAAATTATTCAAGCTTTAAAAGACAGTGACCTATACGAAGAGAGTACAATTATCGCTCTTGGTGACCATAGCGCTTTAAGTGAAAACAAAGCCATTCAATTAAATGTACTATTTCATCAAAACGGGCTACTATCTATAAATTCAAAAGGAAAATTAATAGACTGGAAGGCCTATTGTCAAAGTTGTGACGGATCTGCTTATGTATATGTGAAAGATAAGAACGATACCGATACAATTCGAGACGTACAACTACTCCTCGAAGAACTACTTCAAAATAAACAAAATGGAATTGAATTTATACTTCATGATGAAGCTGCAAAAGACTGCGGTGCCGATGGTAATTGTTTATTTATGTTAGAAGCTCGCGAAGGGTATTATTTCACTGAAAACTATAAAGGAGATTTTATAAAAGAGATTACTGAAAAAGACGTTACGCCTAGTAAAAAATATACATTTGGTACGCATGGATACTCTCCAACAAAACCTAACTATGAAACAATTTTTATCACTGCTGGGAAAGGGATAAAAAACGGCGTTACCATTCCGTATATGAGACTTATTGATGAAGGTCCAACTATCGCTAGACTACTCGGTTTACACTTAGGTGAAACAGACGGGTCCATTGTAGAGGATTTACTCCAATTGTAAAGAACTGTGTATATATGTAAAAGTTATGTAAAAATCATCACTGTTTCTCTTTTTATAATTTTTATTTTTGTACACTGTTAGTAGAACAAATTTAAGGGGGAACACTATATGAAAAAAATGTCCAGACAAGAAAAAAGCTGGATATTATACGATTGGGCGAACTCCGTCTATTCGCTCGTCATTACAACTGCATTATTCCCAATCTACTTTAAGGCAGCTGCAAAAGACGCTGGGCTTTCTGGTGCAACTTCAACAGCATATTGGGGATATGCAAACTCGTTCGCTACACTTTTAATTTCTATACTTGCCCCTATTCTCGGCACAGTTGCTGATTATAAAGGATTTAAAAAACGATTTTTCACATTCTTCTTTGGACTTGGTATCGTATTTACAAGTATGCTAGCAGTCGTCCCAACATCTCAGTGGTACTTATTACTAGGATGCTATATGCTCGCATTAGTCGGTTTTGCTGGAGCAAACATTTTTTATGATGCATTTTTAGTAGATGTCACTTCTGAAGATAGAATGGATCGAATTTCTACGCGAGGTTTCGCATTAGGCTATATTGGGAGTACTATTCCTTTCATCGGTTGTATCGCTCTTATTATTCTTGCTCAAAAAGGAACTATCCCTTTATCTGTTGGTATTGCTAGTCAAATTTCATTTGCGATAACAGCTCTTTGGTGGGGGTTATTTACAATTCCAATGCTAAAAAACGTAGAGCAAACACACTATATTGAACGTCACCCTAAACCAATTACAATGAGCTTCAAACGCCTTGCTGATACTTTTAAAAATATTAAAGAATATAAAACTGTATTCATGTTCCTAATCGCTTACTTTTTCTATATTGATGGGGTCGATACAATTATTACTATGTCCACTGCTTACGGAACAGATCTTGGTATTAGTGCAACAAATCTATTAATCATCTTATTCGTCACACAAATTGTAGCTTGTCCATTCGCTTTATTATACGGAAAATTATCAGAAACATTTACAGGTAAAAAGATGCTATATGTCGGTATTATTATTTATATCATTATCTGCACATATGCTTATTTCTTAAAAACGACACTCGATTTCTGGATTTTAGCAATGTTAGTTGCCACTTCTCAGGGTGGGATTCAAGCACTTAGTCGCTCCTATTTTGCTAAACTAGTACCTAAAGAATCGGCAAATGAATTCTTCGGATTTTATAACATATTTGGCAAGTTTGCCGCAATTATGGGTCCAGTATTAGTCGGTGTTACAACTCAATTAACAGGAAAAACAAACGCTGGTGTCCTTAGCATTATTGTACTGTTCATTATCGGGGGATTCTTACTAACTAAAGTTCCAGAAAATCATACATCCGTTACACCACCTAGTCCAAAGACTAAAACACTATAAGAAAAAGATCCTCTTCACATAAGAAGAGGATCTTTTCTATACTTTTATTAATAACGCCCCACAATGAAAGACGCTACATCTTATACAAAAATAGTTTATCAACAGTTGTTCCTAATACTTCCGCTAAACGAAAAGCTAACGCTAAGCTTGGATCATATTTATTATTCTCAATTGCATTTATCGTCTGTCTTGAGACTTTACACTTATCAGCTAATGCACCTTGTGAAATATTATTTTCAGTGCGTAATTCATAAATTTGATTTTTCACATCTTTTCTCCTAACATGTAAAATCGTTTTTACAACATTAGTATATAGTCGGTACATTTCATTGTCAAAAGATCACCGTGAAAAAAGGGGCCATCCAAGCCCCCTACAATAGCTATTTCGAGACTAATGAATTCATCATTTCCTCTCGATTAACAATATCTTCTTTTTTTATTTGCATACGTAAAACTGGACCTATTGCTAATAAAATAAGTGACATTGCTATACAAAATACGGTAACTAGTGACGTTAGTTCCTTTAACCCTCCAGCTAGTGAAGTTCCAATTAACATTGCCCCCATAAACAGTGGCAAAATTGTTCCATTTACTCTTCCAACCATATTTTCTGGTACAAGTTGAATCATAAGCGTACCGACAACGATATTAACACAAGCTAAACAAATACCTGTTCCAAATCTCATAAAACTAGTAATCCAAAATGATGTAGATATCCCTTCTACTAAAAATGACATCGCTAATATGCTCATACCAAATACAAACATCTTTTTCGGATTCACTTTTGAAGCAAAAACTGCAGCAACAATACCACCGATTAACATACCTATTCCATCAGCTGCGGCTAAATATTGAACTGCTTCCTTTTCCATTCCAAGCCGTTCTATTACAAGAAACACTTCTAATGGATTCGTTAGTCCAACAGCTAAGCCCATAATGGTGAAAGTGATCGTAATCATACGTAAATTTTTCGTATGAAGAACATATTTCCACCCTTCTTTTATATCATTTTTTAATGAATCTCTCGCCACTTGCTCTTTTTCAACCCATTTTGGTAAGAATGAAAGGGCGATAGCAGATAACAAAAATAAAATGATTAAGCTATATAGTGACGTAAATAAACCAAGTTGTGTATACACAAGCGATCCTACCACTGGTCCAAAAATCAGAAATAATGACTGTAATGTTTGGTTAAATGCAATCGCATTTGCTACCTGTTCCTCTTTTACGTAGCGCTTAAATATACGAGAAGATGATGGCTGAGAAAACTGACCTACAATCGCGGAAATGAGTGTTGCAAAGAATATAGCCTGCCAATAATCTAGCTTTAGCAACAAGACAATTCCTATAATAGACAGTACGCTTAATACATCTCCAGCAACCATCGTTCTTTTCGGATTCCAGCGATCCGCTAGCGCACCACCGATAAACGAGAAAATAAAAATAGGTGCATATTCCATAACCGATAACAATGAAACGGAGACTGGATCATTATTTGTTCGCTCCATTATGAAATATAGGAGGGCCATATTTCTAATCCAAATTGCAAATTGTTGTAAAATATCAGATGCCATAACGAGCATAAAGGCTCGGTTTTTAAATAAAGCGTTCATTTTCATTCCCCTTTCATAAACCGACCGTTCGGTCTAACTTATTTTGTAAGAAAAGCAACTGACCTATTATTCAGCTGCCATTCCTTTTAACAATACATCTATTGCCTTTTTATAAATACGTTTCAGCTCTTTATAATCTAACTCGTAGTAAAGTACCCCAAGCCCTGATAATAATCCATGCACAATATACATAAGATCGCGCGTATTATCTTCACGAAACTCTCCAGACTGTATGCCTGCTTCAATTAGTTTCTCAAACATAACATATGATTCTCTAGTTAAAGCTAGTAGTTCATCCAAAATCTCTTTACTTACAACTTGGCTCATAGAGAATTCCTCTATTGCATTTGAAATTGGTTGCTGTATGTCCTCTACATGATATTCTGCGAGACCATATAGTTTTTCAGTATTCGTACTATACAACTTTTCTTTTTCATTCCATTTTTCAAGCCAATCATACGTATGCTGTTTTACTACAAATAAAAATAATTCTTCTTTACTTTTAAAGTGATAATAAATACTTCCTTTACTTCTCTCTGTAATTTCACAAATCTCTTCCATAGATGTAGCTGCATAGCCCTTCTGTGAAAACAGACTTTCTGCTTTATATGCAATTTCCTTCTTTATTTCTTCTGCGCTTCTTCTCATATTTACACCTCTTTAAACCGACCGTTCAGTCTAATAATAACAAATTAAAAACCCCTATTACAAGAGGCTATATTTCTTATTTAAGAAAACGTACTTTCAAACCATGTTCGAATCATATGTATTATTCCGATTTTAAATCCTAATTTAACAAGAAATACGCCTCCCGCAGCTAATAAAAATAACATTACTTTCCCCTTGTTTTTCACTTTCGGTTCCCTTTTCATTCCCATTCTCCTTAGTACGTTAAAATAGTTAATCAAACGTTTGTTTAAAAAGAAATACGCCTATATAAGGCGCATTTTCATCAATCACCGCCACCTCCGCCGCCATCGCAGCTGCCTCCGCTATCTCCACCGAAAGATCCTCCGCAATCATGTGAGCCTCCATCGTGCGAGCTATCATTATCAGATCCAGCAAAGAAAAATAATGGTGATGAGTTGTTAGATGAATTATGAATGTTATTTTGTTTCGTAAGATTTACCTTCTTTTTGTTTGATCGAACTGCTGTTACAATTATTCCAACTACAACAAATAATAGTATGAAAATAATAAATTCCATATAAAAACCTCCCTTAATCTTCGAATAATTGAATGGTTCTTTCTAGATTTTCAAGTGAAATAAAGCGTGATTCACGAAGAATTTCTTTTCCATTATAAAATAATAAAACGGTTGGTCCTGTAAATACTGCATATCGCCCCGCGATTTCTTGCATGTCTTGTAGTAATATTTCTACTTTCTCTACATAATCATAATTCTCTAATACGCAATTTACTTTTCTTAACATAACATCACAAACACCACAATTTTCCGTTTTAATAAAGAGCAGTACTAATTGTTGTTCTTCAATATATGTTGCTAATTCTTCTATCGTTTCAAATGTATTCATCTTATCCCTCTTAGCGTAATTTACGAAATACTTTATCCTGATACATACGAAAAGCCGAACTATCTTTAATCTTTCTCTTTTCCATTACCTGCTGAAAACGCAGCATTTTTGCTGTTAACTCTTCTTGTAATTTTTTTCTCTCTGCTTCATCATAACAGCACGCAATTAAATCTTCTATTTTTAATATATCTTTTTGTAGTTCCATTTCTGGTGGAATCATGCCCGCATTTTTTAAAATTTTATAACTCATTCTCAGTTCTGGAGGTACCGTTGAAAGGTCTTCTAATTGTAGTGGTTTTCCTTTTCCCGGAATATGATCAAGATCTCCATTCCGTATTGCTTGGCGAATTTTTTCTTCAGCAATGTTCAAAAAGACATCCACACCATTCGCTCCTTTACATATTTTTACTATTATTTTACATGATATTTTCTCATCCCGCTACGCTATTACAAATTGACTTCATACAATTTTTTCTCAAATTTAATTACAAGAAGCCTTTTCCTCCCTAATCAATATTTTATTTCCATGTGTAATCTGTATTAGAGCCACTTCATATTGAGAAAGTCTTTTTGAATCCAATAAAGCGTTTACACTAAATCTTACATTTGTTACGATTTAATCACCCCCAGCTCCCTTGTATAGACTTCGTGATGTCTGATCATTTTTATCTAGACGTTTCATACGTCTAGATTCATTTTGGTTTATTGGCGCAAGCCTTTAAATATATCTTTTATTTTGAAAGGAGAAATGACTATGAGATCAAAAAAATTCACACTGCTATTACTATCCCTACTACTCTTCTTACCTCTTTTTCTCACAAACTTTATTACTCCAAACTTCGCATTAGCAGATTCACCAAAGCAAGGTCAAAAAATTGTTGGGTATTTTCCTTCGTGGGGCATTTACGGACGTAATTATCAAGTTGCAGACATTGATGCATCAAAGCTAACTCATTTAAACTATGCTTTCGCTGATATTTGCTGGAATGGAAAACATGGAAACCCTTCTACTCACCCCGATAATCCAAATAAGCAAACGTGGAACTGTAAAGAATCTGGTGTACCACTGCAAAATAAAGAGGTTCCTAATGGTACTCTCGTACTCGGTGAACCATGGGCTGATGTCACAAAATCTTATCCGGGATCAGGTACAACTTGGGAAGATTGTGATAAATACGCCCGCTGTGGAAATTTTGGAGAACTGAAACGATTAAAAGCTAAGTATCCTCACTTAAAAACAATTATTTCCGTTGGTGGCTGGACTTGGTCTAACCGCTTTTCTGATATGGCCGCTGATGAAAAAACAAGAAAAGTATTCGCTGAATCCACAGTTGCTTTTCTTCGCGAATATGGATTTGACGGCGTTGATTTAGATTGGGAATACCCAGGCGTTGAAACGATTCCTGGCGGTAGTTATCGTCCTGAAGATAAGCAAAACTTCACCCTACTCCTTCAAGATGTTCGAAATGCATTAACGAAAGCTGGGAAAGAAGATGGGAAACAATATTTACTAACAATCGCGTCAGGTGCAAGCCAACGTTATGCGGATCATACAGAGCTAAAGAAAATCTCTCAAATACTGGATTGGATTAATATTATGACATATGATTTCCACGGTGGATGGGAAGCTACTTCTAACCATAATGCAGCTCTATATAAAGACCCAAATGACCCAGCTGCGGATACGAAATTTTACGTAGATGGTGCAATAGATATTTATACAAATGAAGGTGTGCCAGCAGATAAACTCGTATTAGGCGTACCTTTTTACGGGCGTGGATGGAAAAGTTGCGGAAAAGAAAATAACGGACAATACCAACCTTGTAAACCAGGTAGTGATGGAAAGCTCGCTTCTAAAGGTACTTGGGATGATTATTCTACCGGTGACACAGGTGTGTACGATTATGGTGATTTAGCAGCTAATTATGTTAATAAGAATGGTTTTGTTCGCTATTGGAACGATGCGGCAAAAGTACCTTATTTATATCATGCAACTACAGGAACGTTTATTAGCTATGATGACAGCGAATCTATGAAATATAAAACAGACTATATAAAAACAAAAGGTTTAAGTGGCGCAATGTTTTGGGAGCTAAGCGGGGATTGCCGTACAAGTCCAAAATATAGTTGTAGTGGATCTAAATTACTTGATACGTTAGTAAAAGAGTTGCTTGGTGGACCTATTACTCAAAAAGATACTGAATCACCAACAAACGTAAAAAATATTGCTGTTACAAATAAAAATTCAAACTCCGTTCAATTAAATTGGACTGCATCTACTGATAACGTAGGAGTTACGGAATATGAAATTACTGCCGGAGAAGAGAAATGGAGTACAACAACAAATAGCATTACAATTAAAAACTTAAAATCTAATACAGAATACACATTTTCAATAACAGCGAAAGATGCTGCTGGGAATAAATCACAACCTACTTCCATTCTTGTAAAAACAGATGATACGAACACAACACCTCCTGATGGAAATGGGACTGCTACCTTTTCAATCACTTCAAATTGGGGAAGTGGTTACAACTTCTCAATTGTAATTAAAAATAGTGGAACGACACCTATTAAAAATTGGAAATTAGAATTTGATTACAACGGCAATTTAACACAAGTTTGGGATTCTAAAATTAGTAGTAAAATAAATAATCATTACGTAATTACGAATGCAGGATGGAATGGTGAAATTCCCCCTGGAGGATCGGTTACAATCGGAGGGGCAGGAACAGGCAATCCTGCTGAACTTGTAAATGCATCCATTAGTGAAAACTAAACGTAACTTCCATTAATTATTTCATTAAAGTTTGAATTTAGGTTTGATTACTCTATCCTAAATTCAAACTTTTAATTTTATGAAAAATCACAAATGAAATTACAATAACTTATTATAATCATATTTAGTTTCTAATATGAAGTTAGTGTGAAGTTCATCTGAATTTTACATGAATTTCCTTTAATTTCTATTGTTTTCCTATACTAATCACATTATCCTTAACATATAGGAATTATTTTTATTCCATTTCAAACTATCTATATATACAAAGAAAGATAGTCGCCTATTAGGGAAAGGCATCTACTATTATAAATATAACAAAAGAAAAAGCACGCTTATAAGCGCACCATAAGAGTGCTTCTTCATACAATTCTCATGTAAGAGTTCTCGAAAATCATGTTAATCACAAAGAAAAGGCATTAGCTTATACAAGCTAATGCCTTTTCTTTATGATTATTGTTCAGCGTTCCATTCTTCTATATTCCATACTTTTGTGATCCATGCCTCATAAAAAGACGGCTCATGTGAGACAAGTAAAACTGTTCCTGTATATTGTTGTAACGCTTCCTGCAAAGACTTCTTTGTTTCTATATCCAAATGATTAGTCGGTTCATCTAAAATTAAAACATTGCTTTTCGTTACGATCAGTTCGCATAAACGTACTTTCGTTTGTTCCCCGCCGCTCAATAAACGAATAGGTTTTAATACGTGTTCTTCTTTCAAGCCACACTTTGCTAATGCTTGGCGTACTTCTTTTCTGGTCATATCTGGTCGTTCTGCCCAAACTTTCTCTAATGGTGTCGTTTCTGAAGCAAACTCTTCCTGTGCAAAATAGGCAGGATTTACTCGCTCTCCAATAGAAATTGAACCACTTAGCGGTTTTATTTGGCCTAATAACGTTTTTAACATCGTCGTTTTTCCAATTCCATTATGACCAACAATCGCTATCTTTTCTCCTTTTTTCACTTGTAAATTCAACTCTGGACATAATGGATCACTATAACCTATCCTTAGTTTCTTAGCCTGTAATATACGACTCACTGGCTCCTCATAAACATTGAAATCAAAACGTGATCGAGTTACAGGATTAACCTTTTCAACCCTTTGCATTTTCTCCAATACTTTCTCTCGGCTTTTAGCCTGTTTCGCTTTTCGAATTTTATTTTTTTGAATAAATGTTTCTAACTGAGAGATTTCTTTTTGTTGTTTCACATACGCTGATTGTAATTGTTTCTTTTGCACTCGGTAACTTTGCATAAACTGTTCATAATTCCCTACGTATCGCTTCACTTTCCCTCCTTCTAGATGATAAATCACATTCGTAATACTGTTTAAAAATACTTCATCATGAGAAATAATCACATAAGCTTTTTCATACAATCTCAAATACGATTGCAACCATTCTATATGAGCTGTATCTAAATAGTTTGTTGGCTCATCTAGCAATAAAATATCAGCTTTTTCTAAAAGGAGCTTCCCAAGTAATAACTTTGTTCGTTGTCCTCCGCTTAACTGTGAAACATCCCTTTTCAAACCTATTTCAAGTAAACCTAAACCGGTTGCTACTTCATCAATTTCTGTATGAATTTGATAGAAATTAGAACTTTCCAATATAGTTTGTAATTCTCCATACCTTACTAACAATTTTTCTATTTCTGCTGCTCCATCCATTTCTTCTGTAATTTTTAACATTTCGCATTCAATCGTATACAAATCCGAAAATGCGCTTTGTAAATATCCTTCAACTGTGATTCCCTCTTGTAAATCGATATGCTGCTGTAAGAAACCTACCTTCACATGCGGAAACCACTCAATGTTCCCATCATCATGTATAAGTTCTCCTGTTAAAATTTTTAACAATGTTGATTTTCCAATTCCATTTTGCCCTACTAACCCAACATGCTCGCCCTTTAATAGTCGGAAACACGCATTATATAAAATGGTCTTCTCACCATACGAATGACTTAAATTTTCTACTGTTAATATACTCATGTTTTTCTCTCCTTTACTTATGGTTCATAAGCTAAATAGAGAAAGCAACAGTATAAAGCCTTATTTAATTGTGCATATAAAAAATGGGTAAGGTGAATACACCTTACCCATTACATATTATCGTAAAAAAGGATTAAGGTTCTTTACCTGCTGTCTTCAATTTAGCTTAATCGTTAAAAATGGGCAGACTTCTCCCTTATCAAGCTAAAACCATTTGAAGAACAGTTGATAAAGTCATTTTATCCTTTCACTCCTTTAACATTTGTTATATTAAGAGTATAAACTACTCTTTTATATTCTATTCTCTATCTTTTCTTTTGTTCCTTCTCCTATATAAAAAAGCCTCTTAACAGTAATTATACCAAAAACTGTTAAAAGACTTTTTCTATTTTTTCATATAAGGAGCTAATACTCTCAGAATTTCTTCCTTATCCTTCTTTAACTCCAGTGATGTTAACATATCCATCGTTCGTGGTCTAGGTAATTTCACTTGTACCTCACCAACTATCGATGCTGGTCTTTGAGATAAAATAAATACGCGATCCGAAAGCAAGATTGCCTCATCTAAGTCATGTGTAACCATAACGATCGTTTGCTTCTCTTGGTGCCAAGAGTTCAAAAGCCAGCTATGTACTTCCATTTTTGTAAAGGCATCTAATTTTCCAAAAGGCTCATCAAGTAGCATAATTGGTTTTTCACATAAATATGTGCGCAAAAAACTAATCCTTTGGCGCATACCACCAGACAATTCATCTGGATAATGGTCTGCATATTCATCTAGCTGAAACTGCTTTAATGCTTCCATTCCTTCTGTGAGCCTTTGTTTTTTCGGTTTCCCTTCGATTTCCAATGGCAGCACTATATTTTGCAAAGCTGATCGCCACGGTAGTAATAAGTCTTGTTGCGGCATATAACTTACGACATCTTGCTCTTGTACGTGCGTATCCTTATACGTTACATTCCCACTTGTTGGATTTTCAACATTTGCAATCATATTTAATAATGTGCTTTTCCCGCAACCACTCGGTCCTACAAAGGAAACAAACTCTCCTTCTTGTATAGAAGCACTAATATTTGCTAATACATTCTTTCCATCGAAAGATTTTACAATATCTTTTATTTGTAATCCGCTCATTTTTCGCTTGGAAGGAACTCATTTGTAAAGGCATCTTTCACATCAATTTTCTTCTTAATAACTTTGTTATCATATAAGAAATTCATGTAATTCGTCCAAACTTCTTCCTTCTGTACTCCCCATGCTTTTGCATCATCTTGATACTTCGTACTTAACCACTTTTGACTTTCTTGTACTAAGTCTTTATTTACATCTGGAACAGCCTTAATTAAAATATCAGCAGCTTCTTTCGGTTCTTTAATTGCAAAGTTATAACCTTCTGTCGTTGCACTCATAAACTTTTTCACAAAGTCTTTATCTTGTTTCGTATGTTTTTCACTCGTAATCATAACAGGACTATAGAAATCAAGCGCTGGATCTAGGTCTTTCACCATGATCGTATTTAACTCTTTTCCTTGGCGCTTCGCTTCAATTCCATCCCATCCGTAATAAATCCATTCAAAGTCTGCATCTCGACCGATTGATTTAAAGAAATCTGTTTGTCCTAAGATGATTTTTTCAACTTTATTAAAATCAGCTTGATTTTTCTCCATAATTGTCTTTAATGTAGCTTCTTCTGCTGGTCCTCCCCAGCCTCCGTAACGTTTTCCTTCAAAATCTTTCGGTGAAGTCATGTTATCTTTCTTAAGCGATGCAAAAGCTGAAGTGTTATGCTGAATAATCGCTCCTACAGACACAACAGGAATACCTTCCACACGAGCCAGCGTTACATTTTCTTGTGCGCTTATTGCGAAGTCAGCTTTTCCTGAAGCTATCATTTGCTCCGCTGTCACATTATCACCAGGCTGAATAATTTCTACATCTAAGCCTTGTTTTTTATAATAATCTTTCGCTTGCGCTACATATAAGCCAGTATGATTCGTATTCGGAAACCAATCTAATACTACTTTTACTTTTTGATCTTTACCTGCACTTTCTTCTTTCTTGGCCGGATTACATCCAACCACACCTAACGCTAATAAGGCGACCAACATAACTTTTAAACCTTTTTTCATTTTCTGCCGTCCTTTCTATATATCCATGGTGCTGTTATTCTTGCCATAAACTCTACGATAAAATACAGACATAATGTCACCATAACAATAATTGCTGCAACACCAAATACTCGGGCTGTTAAAAAGGATTTCGTAGCCCTCGTAAGCATAACTCCTAATCCTTCACTGGCACCGAGCCATTCCCCAATAATCGCTCCCATTACGCTATATGTAACTGCAATTTTTAAACCTGAGAAAAAGTATGGAAGCACTGCTGGAAACTTTACTTTCTGATAAACTTGCCATTTCGTTGCCTTCATCGTTTGCAACAACTTCAACATATTTTTATCTACAGTTTGAAAACCTTCTAAAATGCTAAGCGCAATCGGAAAGAAACAAACGAGTATGACTACCATTACTTTCGGTAGCATTCCATATCCAAACCAAATAATAAATAATGGTGCAAGTACAACGATTGGAATCGTTTGCGAAATAACAAGCAACGGATTTATTAAAATACGAAATAAAGGGATAACGTCCATAATAATTGCAATACTTGTCCCAATTAAAATCGCAAAGAACAGTCCAATTATAACCTCTTGCAGCGTTTGTATCGTATTCGGTAATAGTAAATCTTTCATTCCAATTAATTCTTGAACAATGGCTGAAGGCTTCGGTAAAATCCAAGGTTCAATTTTAAATAATGAAACAGATCCTTCCCATATCGCAATGAGAAGGATAAGCCAAATTGTTGTAATTAGTTTAGATTGCTTCTGGTTTTTCATATTCATCACGGTACTTCCAAACTTTTTCATCTATCGTTACACCAGTGCTTGGACGATAGTGGATTTTAATAGAAGTAATTACTTCTTCTGCTCCAGCATCCACACACGCTTGTTGTGCACGTTTAATGACATCAAGAAGTACATCTAATTCTCCTTCCAGCGTTGTTTCCATTGCCCCTACTTCATAACGAACTCCCGATTGTTGTACAACCTCAATTGCTTTATCAACAACAGAATACACATCTTTGTTCTTCGCTTGTGGTACTACTGAAAATGAAATTGTAACTTGTTGTGACATAGTAAAATCCCCCTTATAAAATGAAATATTAAAACAAGAAAAGGCTTTCCTACTGCGTAGGAAAGCCTTGTATGCAAGTTATTATAGAATAACATATGCTACATCACTTTAAGTAACTCCCTACGCTGGCATTATCCAGATCAGGTTGAGGGTCGATGTTTGTTTACATCCTCTCAGCCAATTGGCTCCCCGGTCCTTAATTCGTTTTCATTGTAGCATGATTTATTTTATTGAACAAACAAAAGCACGTATAATCATTTCATTTAACTTTTGAATTCACCAATTAACTCTTGTAACTCCTGTGAAAGCCAGCTTAAAGAACTAGCTAATTCAGCAATATCTTGTACAGACATTTCCTGTTCTTTCAAACTTTCTTCAATATTATTACTACTATTTGCATACGTATTTGCAATAAGTGATAGTTCATTTACAACACGAACAATATTTTGGCTATTTTGCAATATATCACTTGAATTGCTAGAAACAACTCTAACTTGATTTGTAACAGCTTGTGCAGATTTTGAAATTTCTTCAAAGAAAGCACCATTATTTTGAAGAAGTTCAATTCCAGATTCTACTTCTTTTGAAGCTTTTTGTATTGAAACAACAGCTTCTTCCGTTTCAACTTGTGTTTCCCCTATTAATTTCGTTATATCTTTTGCTGATACTTCCGTCTGCTCTGCTAATTTACGCACTTCATCAGCAACAACGGCAAATCCCTTTCCGGTTTCCTCGGCACGTGAAGCTTCAATAGAAGCATTTAAAGCTAGCGAATTCGTTTGATTTGAAATACCTGTAATTACACTTGCAATATCACTAATTTCTTTTGATCTCGTTTCCAAAGAATGAATGATAGAAGATAAATTTTGTACTGCATTTTGTATTATGTTCATTTGATTAATCGCCTGTTCAACAATACCATTTCCTTTTACTGAATGATGCTTCGTACCTTCAGACCTTTTCGCTATTTGTTTTGCAGTATTAGTTATCTCTTCCATTCTATCTTCCATTTCATATACAATATCTAAATACTTTGGTACGGAGGTTTCTTGTGATTGAACGCCAGCCCTTAACTCAACTATCGAACTTACGATACCTTGGACTGCCATACTATTTTCTTTCGTACTCACTGACAATTCTTGTGAAGATGAGGAAACCTGTTCTGCTGTCTGCTTCACTTTATCTATAATTCCTTTAAACTTCTCGATTGTATTATTAAAATATGAATTAATAATACCAATATCATCTGGTCTTTCCTCTAATTTAATACTCAAATCACCTTCACCGACTCTGCGCAAGCCTTCACGTAAATCACGTAATGGAGCAAGTGCGTTACGTACAATTAAGAATTGAAGAACAGTTGCAATTAAAACAGAAATACAAATAAACATTAAACCTTGTATAATGAACTTTTCCTTTGTACTAGGAACAATAGAGGCATCTACATCAGCTGCAACAAGAGCCACAACGTTCCCTTCTCCATCTTTAATTGGCTCTAATATCGTTACCCATGTTCCTAATGCGTCTTCATATACTTCTGTCATGTTTGCTTTTTTTGTGCTCATTACTTTATCATATGCTTTCATCCAAAGGTCTGGTTGTTTATAATATTCTCCTGGCCTTACTTCAACAACATTTGTTAAACCTGTAGACAAATCAATGATTTGTAGCTCACCTTTTTCATTTTTTTTCGCTCCAACAATATACGTTTGTCCAACACTATTCAATTCTTCCGTTGATTCATCTAATTTCTCTGTTAACTTCTCTCTCTTTTCTCTTTCCGCCGTTGGGTCTTTTGCAACATCTCTCAATATGTCCGCATCTAATTTATGTACTACCGTATCTCCTGTTTCAAAAGAATGTCGTTCAAATATAGACATCATACTATTTTGAAACATATTAAAACTTAACGCTCCCATAGTACCAACAAGCGTCAAAATAACTAACACAGTTAACAACACATTTTTTTGAAGAAATGATATATTATGCCAATACTTTTCCATTAACATCACCTTTCTTAATTAACTTAATATAAAGTGAAACTATTAAAATATAAACCTTATTAATAATCGTTAAAAGTTCTCATTTGTTTATAAAGTGAAACTTTAATCAGCCCTCACCAATCGGGCTTTTACGGGCAGTTGATCCCCACCTAACTTCTTTGCTTCCGCTGAATTTTGAGGTGGGGGGCTTACTGCCCGTTAATGCGGGATAAATAAAAAAAAGACCAATGAAAAGAGCATTGGTCAAGACCAACCCTATCCGTCCGGTAACTGGCTAGCATAGCCTTTCGGCCTTAGCTCCTGTAGTTTTGCGTCCTAATGTTTCCATCAGTTTGCCTTTCTCGCTGAACGAGTTGAACGATATGGGAGTTCTATGAGAATTACATTATTCTCTATCAAAGGTTACAACATAAAAATTAAAATGTCTACCTATTTAAAAATGCAAATGTATAGTTTCAACGAATTATTTTTTCGAAATAATTTAACAAAGTACGTGAATGTTACATTTCTTGTGTTATATAATAAAAAATGTATGAAACACAAGGATTATTTTGAGTATTTATTTTAATTTTCATTTAAATTAAATTATTCGAATATATCTTAACTAATGAATTTCGGAGGTAGTTTATCATGTTTTGGCTACAATTTCTTACGTTACTACTCTGCATTTTTATTGGCGCACGCCTAGGCGGAGTCGGTCTAGGAGTAATGGGTGGCGTTGGTATGGCAATACTTGTTTTCGTCTTCCACTTACAACCTACAGCTCCTCCTATTGATGTAATGCTTATGATTTTAGCAGTGATTACAGCTGCCGGTGCACTTCAAGCCGCTGGAGGAATGGACTACCTTGTTCATTTGGCTGAGAAAGCATTACGAAAAAATCCAAAGCGTATTACATTCTTCGCTCCAATTGTTACTTATTTATTTACACTCTGCGCAGGAACTGGTCACGTTGCTTATTCTGTACTTCCTGTTATCGCAGAAGTTTCTCGCGAATCGGGGATTAGACCGGAACGACCAATGTCAATTGCCGTAATCGCTTCTCAACAAGCAATTACAGCTAGTCCTATATCAGCTGCAACGGTTGCACTTTTAGCAATGTTAGCTGACTATAAAATCACTTTATTAGATATTTTAAAAGTTAGTATTCCTTCTACTTTCATTGCTTGTATGGTAGCTGCATTTGTTGCTAGCAAAATGGGGAAAGAATTAAATAAGGACCCTGAATACTTGAAACGTTTAAAAGAAGGAATGATTCCTAAAATTGAAGAGAAGAAAGAATTTGTTGGTGTAAAAGGCGCTAAACTATCCGTTATCCTTTTCTTAGTAGCAACTTTCCTTGTTGTACTTCTTGGTTCATTTGAAGCACTTCGTCCAGGATGGATGGTTGATGGAAAGTTAGTTCGTCTTTCCATGCCAAACACAATTGAAATGGTTATGTTAACGATTGCAGCTCTTATTATTATTTTCTGTAAACCAAATGTAGAAAGCATCGTGTCTGGTAACGTCTTTAAAGCAGGGGCAACAGCAGTTGTTGCTATTTTCGGTATCGCTTGGATGGGAGACACTTTCTTTAACGGAAACTTAAATATGATTCAAGGATCAATTCAGCACCTAGTAACAAGTGCACCATGGCTATTTGCCATCGCATTATTTATTCTATCTATTTTACTATATAGTCAAGCGGCAACAGTACGTGCTTTAATGCCACTTGGATTATCACTCGGTATTTCACCAGCACTACTAATCGCGATGTTCCCTGCAGTAAATGGATACTTCTTCATTCCAAACTATGGAACAATTGTTGCTGCCATTAACTTTGATCGCACTGGTACAACTGGCATTGGTAAATATGTTTTAAATCATAGCTTTATGATTCCAGGCCTAATTGCAACATTCACTTCTATTGGAATTGGAATGCTCCTAATATCAATTATGTTTTAAAGAAAAAGCACAAACCGACAATTTTAAAAGGTTTGTGCTTTTTTAATCAAACGTTTGTTTAAATAAACGAAACAACTCATTTTGCAACTCTACATAGCTTTTTTCTACAAACTCTTACTTACTTCCTCTACTAGCTTCTTCGTACTTTCATACGCAGATTCCGCTAAACTAATCGCAGAAATAACGGAAACACCGTCTGCACCCGCTTCTATAACTGATGCTGTATTTTCAATTGTAATGCCACCAATCCCGACAATCGGTATTGTAATTCCTTGCTCTCTAAAATGAGCTAAGCCTTTCGTTCCTTGCACAGCTTTCGTATCTTTTTTCGTACTCGTTGGGAAAATAGGGCCAACACCTAAATAATCAGCTCCGTTTTCAATTGCCCAGCGTGCTTCTTCAATTGTATGTGTAGATACACCAACAATTTTATCCCCCATTTTTTCACGAACAGAAGTAATCCCTTCATCATCTTGTCCAACATGCACGCCATCAGCATCTAACTCGAGAGCTAGTTCCACATCATCATTTACGATGAACGGTACACCGTACTCCTTACAAGTTGCTTGTAGTTCTTTTGCGAAACAAATGCGTTCCTCTCCTGTTAAAGCGCCTTCTCCCTTTTCACGAAATTGAAAAATTGTTATACCGCCTTCGAGTGCATCTCTCAATACTTGTAGCGGCTCTTTCGCACAATTGTTACTTCCCATTATAAAATATACTGATAACAACCTGGACATGTCAGCCTTTGTAATACGCGACATCTAGTTCCCCTCCTTACTATATAATCTCAATCTTCCCGTACTTCTCAATATCACCTGAAGTAGTATTCGCTAACTGATTTAAAAATTCAATTTGGAAACTACCAGGTCCTTTTTCCACAGTCTTGGCAGCTGCCAATTCCGCAGCTACACCATAAAACGTTAATGCTGCTACCGCTGCCTTTACATAATCCTTTTCTACCGCTACAAATGCTCCTATTACAGAAGTTAGTAAACAACCAGTTCCCGTAACTTTCGTTAAAATAGGGTGACCATTTTGAATAAGGATTGTTCGCTCTCCATCTGTAACAACATCTTCTTTTCCAGTAATTACCGCTACTGTATTCAATTCATCTGCTGCCTGCTTTGCAATACTTACGACATTTCCATTTCCAGCACCAGCGTCCACTCCTTTAATTTCCCATCTCTCATTAATAACATTCGCTACTTCAGCTGCATTTCCGCGAATAATCGCTAACTTGATTTCAAGCGGAATATGTCTCGCAACTTCTGTTCGATACGATGTTGCTCCTGCACCAACTGGATCAAACAGTACTGGTACATTGTTCACATTTGCTGATTTACCAGCAAGTAACATCGCTTCTACCTCGTCAGGACGAAGTGTACCCATGTTCAAAACAAGCGCCCCAGCAATGCTAGCCATTTCTGCTACTTCTTCTTTTGCATATGCCATTACAGGCGATGCTCCTAACGCTAACAAACCGTTAGCTGTAAAATTTGTGACAACAACATTTGTAATATTATGAACGAGTGGATTAGATTCTCTCACCAAATCCACTACTTCGCTAATTTCTTTCATATTCATCCTTCTCATCTCCTAACTATAGTGATGGGAGATACACAAAAAGGCACTTTGCGCGTACGCAAAGTGCCTGAACATGTGCTTTTACACTCTCCCTACGCTGGCATTATCCAACAGGTTCAAATGGTCAATAACGGATTAGTCATACTCTCAGTTTGCATCCACAAACTCCCATGTGCTTATTATTCTTCTACTTCAAAGTCTACTCTTATTCTAGTAAAATAACAAGTTCTTTACTTTTCTATTTCATATAGAAGCAACTAATAAAACAATACGCATAATAACTATGTATTTCTCACAGTCTCATCATGGTGCATATTATATTCTATTGCCATCATTCACTTTCAAACAGATGTTACCCCATTAAAAAACGTTCAAATCTGGAGCGAAACTGAATCTCAAGAAGATGTATGCTATAGTTAACGTATGGAAATTTGAAAGGATGTTTTAAATATGTCAAAAAGCGTTGTAATCGCTGAAAAGCCTTCCGTTGCACGTGATATTGCTCGCGTACTGAAGTGTGATAAAAAAGGAAATGGCTACCTTGAAGGTAGTAAATATATTGTAACTTGGGCTTTAGGTCATCTCGTTACATTAGCAGATCCAGAAAGCTATGATGTGAAATATAAAAAGTGGAATTTAGAAGATTTACCTATGCTGCCTGAACGTTTGAAATTAACGGTTATTAAACAAACTGGGAAACAATTTAACGCTGTAAAAAGTCAGCTACTTAGAAAAGATGTAACTGAAATTATTGTAGCGACAGACATCGACTTATCTCTATAAAATATGCCTGTACAAAAATCCTAGAACATACCTAATCCTTTGTTTAATAAAGGCTATTTACTTTTTTATAATTGTACATAGTACTAAGAAAAAAGGAAGATAATATAAAGCACTTTATATTCTAGTTTAATCCAAGTGATATAGCTAATTTAATTCAATATATAATTAAAGAAATATTAATTCGTATATACTTTAAAACTATTTAAATGAATTTATCTATTCTACAAGCAAGTGATCCCGTCAAAATTCTTTGCCGATACGTTTAATTATTAGAGTTTGCTTCATTTTTACGACCGCCAAAAGATAATCTACTCCTTGGTGTGTTCCAAATAAGATCAAAGCAACGATTACTACTTTTGAGGCCACTCTTCATTTTAGTATTTGAAATAAGTTATATGAGACAATTTAGACTTAGGGAAATCAACGATAAAGTGCAATTAATTAAGATAAGCCTCTTCTCAAATTTAGGATATTCTGTATTTTTGTGTGTTTTTTAATTAATCCCCCATTTATTTTTGTGTAATTTCTGATTTGTAAAAATTTCATTAAAATAAAGCAATAACAGCCTTGAGGCTTTTTTCATACGCATTTAAAATAACTTTTCCTTTAATCATATTACCACTTTCCTGATTCGATACCATCAATAGTTACCAAAAGCAACATACGAAGCTAGTAAAATAAAAAGCCACCAAAGGGTGGCTGAGTAATTAAATTATATAACTTTTGTCGACTAATGACGGAGATAAATATGTTTCTAATAATGCGGCAACTAATAAAAGTATTAAATCTATAATTAATAGCACCAAAAGATTTTTTCCTAATATGATAAATGAATTCTTATTAAGTTCTTTCTTTCTAATTATGTTAACAATGCATACCGCTACAAATAAACCTATTGCTGCAGTGAAGAACATATTTATGATTTCAATTATTCCATGACCTGCAAAATAAGAATATGCTGTTTTTAAGGAAGTTTTTTCTACCAAACTATGAAAAGCAAATCCTAAAGAAAAAAACTGTTGGAACAGAAAAATTAAAGAAAAAAATCCGAAACTAATAATGGAAAATATGATTGTAGTAAAATGTATTTCAAAGTTAGTACTAAAAATAGTAATGAAAGAAGGCTGTAAATTGGGACTAAACTGTTCATTAGGAAGTAGTAAAAAACCCAAAAAGAAAAATGAGCTTCCTATAACTGAACAAGCAATAAAACAAATACTAAATAATTTAGGTTTCACAATTATCACTCTCCAGAACTACTTTATCGAGTTGCTCATCTCTTTTTAAAATTATTTTTTTATCTGAAAAATTCGCTACATCAGTATCTGTTGAATGAGTTGCATAAATTAAAATTGCTTTATGTTGAATTATATAATCCTTCAGATAATCTAGAGTAACTTTCCTCGACCTAATGTCAAAATTAACAAAAGGTTCATCAAGGAGAATTAAATTAGGCGAAGATAGAAGAGCTAGTATTAATGATAGCTTTTGTCTAGTTCCTAATGATAATTCACGTGTATAAGTATTTTGATATTTATCGAGTCCAATCTCTTGAATGAGATGTTCTAAAGATGAATCTAATCTTTCTCTATTTAGGAAAGATAGTACCATATCTATTGTTTCAGAGGGTGTTAAATAATCGTATAAGAAAGGTGTATTACCAATTAATGAGACACCTGCAATATACTCTTTAAAATTTTCCTTTACTGAAAATTTATTTAGTATGAGTTCCCCATCAAATTTCGTCATTCCACCAATTATATTCAATAACGTTGATTTACCTATACCATTTTTACCCACTAATTCTACAATGCTCATACTGTCTACTTTCAAGTTTATTCCATCAAAAATGTAAGTTGATTCACCATATTTTTTTTTTATGTTTATCAATTCAAGCATGTCTTACCTCTCTTTTGTAAGGAAATTATATAACAATAAATAACTAGAATATACAATGAAGAAACCCATTATAGGATATATATTTCCTAATCTCATTGAATAAACAGCTACAACACTGCAGGTAATAAAAGGCAAGCCTAAAATTAAAAGATCTTCAATAGGATTAAAGAAATATAAAAAGAAATTGTTTTTTATATCTTCTATTGATAATTTTTTAAAGCGATAGACTCTTTTTGTAATGATTTTTATTGAGTAGAAGTAGATAATTGTTGAACATACAATAATGATAGCTGTAAATAATGACAATCCGTAAAGAATGATTACACCAAGATAATAACCAATCAGGATTGCTATGAGCTTTCTTGAAAGAAACTTAGAAAGTAAATTATTATAATAATTTTTTTGATCAAACTTCTTTATATAATAAAAATCACTTAAATTAGATCCCTGTAACATTTTTGAGCTATTTATGATTCCTTGGGATATAAAACTTATAATAGCGCTTTCAGACGCTAAATAAACAGAAATGATAATGAATTTATTAATATTAAAATAAAAATTTAAAATCCCTATTATACATAGAGAAGCTATTGTAAATATATAAGTATATAGGATATGTAAATAATAAGTTCTATTTTGGCAAGATCTAGATAAAGCAATTTGATACTTATCAAATTGTGAATCATTTCGATCTTTTATTATATGTTCTTTCTTTTTCGTATTATTTGGTCCGTTTATAAATAAAAAGACAATCTGATGATTACTCCATAAGAATTTCAAAATAATAGTAATTAAAACAGTTATTAATACTAAAAACTCATATAAAAATATTGTTGTGTAACTAAAATAGAGTTCCCTCATAAAAATGATAATAAAAGAACAATAAAAAAGAATTTTAAATCCAAATGTTAACAATAGTTTTTTTATGATAAGTAATTTAAAATTATTTTCTTGAGCCCTATACATCCACTGAGAAACATTCTCCATCTCTTCTGGGTCATAATCATCATTATTAATATCTGTGATTAACATTGTCACAAAAAAATAAGTAGTAGCAATATAAAAAGGGTTTATAAATGAACGAAAATAATAAATTAGCTCGTAAACAAAAATTGGTGCTAATATCGAAACGAAAGTAATGACTACATTTACGTTATACAAAAAAGTTAGCAATAACTTTTTATCACCATCAGCAAACTTATTTAGAAAATCCCCCAATAAAAGCTCTATATTGGCAAACGCTTTTCTTTTTTTCATTAATCGTTTGTATTTGAAGTACTTCATCTTCTTCAATTTCCTAATATTTTTACAATATTTTTTATTAGGCTAAAGCTTGCTACCAAACCAGACAGAACCGCTATTACTAATATTATCTTCATTGTAGTCTTAAATTTTTTTTCCATTTAACTCACCTTCCTAAAGTTATTGAAATTACACAAAAGTCATCAGCATTTGAATGATAAAAGTCAAACCATAAGTTATTGAGAATATAATTACACTTATTTTAACTTTTAATCTATTTGCGATAGAATCATTTAAATTTGATAAATATAGGTAAACGAAACCAGATAATAACATTTGAGAACCTGGAGACCAACCTAGCCATTCAAGGTCTTGTAAATTATTCAGCCCAACAATCCAAATAACCGTCATATTTAATAATATAGAAGATATATTTGAAAAAATTATTACTGATAAAAAGTTGCTAAAGTTTAATTTTTTATTAGCAATAAAGTTTGTAATAAAAGTAACAAATAGTGTTTCTATTATTACCACAGTAATACCCACAATCACTTGTATCGAAGTTAAAAAGACAATAACAAATGAATTGGTAAACAGAGGTAATTTTTTTTGGATTATATCAAATTGTTCAATCACGCCAAAGTTTTTAATTGAAAAAAATGTATTTGCAAAAATTACCAAAGCCAGAAGGCAAAAAGATAGTAAATTAATTATTCTTTTATTTTTTAATTTGATCATTTTTAATCCCCTTTATAATAAACAAAGTTAACTGACCATCCCCTAAAATTGAACACTACTTCTTATTTTTAATAGTTTATCATTATTTTATTTTGGTGGTACAAATCTAGTAATTTCATTGCCTAATTGTATTAAATCTAAATTCCATTCATTGATTCGTTTTAATTTTATATAAAGGAATATACTTTTCTTAGACATTTCTACTCCGCCGTAATACGATATTTATTACTCTATTTGAAGAATAGCGCCCCACTTTTATAAAAAACATTTATTGATTCTTCTTATGGCGCAATACCATATCGTTTGTTACTTTCTCTATTATTCATATTTTCCTAATCATCTTGGACTCCTCTCCTAACTAAAAGTTTATTATTTGTTAAGAAAGGAGTCCAAATTTATTAGGGGTGGGGCTAAACAACCCCACCTTAATATCTTTTTAAAGTGCGTTTGCTGCAGCTCTCTTACCCATTCTAGTCATTCCTAAAATTGTAGCACGATATGCCCAAACAGCAGCTGATGCAGAAGCACCAATTCCAGTTAGAGACATTAATAATGAAGCATAAGAAATCCAATCCATATAATCAATAATAGTTGATGCAGTAGCTGCGCTACAACCGATAAGTGATCTAATCATTACTGTTTTCATTTAAATTTCCTCCCTAAATATCCATTTAACTCTTATATCCTTTTAATTACATAAAACAATATAAGAATTAAATATCCCAAATTCTATTTTTTATGTTGTTCCCCGGGTACTAGAAGATAATACCATAAAAAAACATTTTATAAATATGCAAATTTGCATATTTATAAAATTAGTTTTACGAAGTTAAAAAGTTCATATTAAAATATATTTGGTTATTTAATTTACTAAGAATGCAATTTAATTATGCTAGATCAGTTTGAAAGAAAATAATATAAATTTCCTATTCTAGTTGAATGAAATTTCTTTTCAACCGCATTATTAATACGATAAGTAAGAAATTAGGAATGGTTATCTTATTATATTATTTTATAAATTTTGTTATAGTATTTAATTACTATACAAATTAAAAATAAATTATTGTAAAGGAGATAAGTTATGTTACAAAATCAAGTCCATACTTCAAATAAGAAGAAAAGGATTATTGTTAGTGTTATTATTTTAATTGCTATTGTTGCAGCTATTAACATTTTTGTCATGCAAAGTACGAAGAAAGGCGAGGTTAAGACAGGTACTGTAAGTTTCGAAAAGGTAACAGAACGTAAACTTAATAATACGAAGTTAATTTCCGGACAAGTGAAACCAGGAAATATTGAAGGGTTCTACACAGATTCGACTAAAGGAAAAGTGAAGGATATTACGGTAAAAGAAGGACAAGAGGTAGAAAAAGGTACGAAGTTATTCTCTTATGATAATGAGGAAATTAATTTAAAGATGAAACAAGCTGAGCTTGATCAAAAGATGGCAGATATGCGATACAATCAAAGCAAGAAGAAAATAGATTCATTGAAGCAAGAAATTAAGAAGACAAAAGATAGCGGTGCTACTACAGAAGTCATAAATCCACTGGAAGAGCAACTAAGTGAACTAGAAATGCAGCAAAAGACAACTGAGCTTGAGAAAGAAAAAGGAAAGTTGCAAGCAGAAGAATTAAAAAAGCAACAGAAAGAACTTACGATTTATAGTAATTTTGCTGGTGTTGTTCAAAAGTTAGATAAAGATGCAGCGCAAAGTTCATCTCAAGCGTTAGGTGGTCAAGGAAAAGCGTTTTTACAAGTAGCTTCTAAAGATCCATTCCAAATTCAAGGAACGTTAACTGAGCTTCAAAAGTCACAAATTCAAAAAGATCAAACATTTACTGTAACGGCGAAAGCAAATAATAAGAAGAAATGGACAGGTAAGATTACAGAGGTAAGTGAGTTTCCAACAAGTACAGAGATGGCGCAAGCCGGTGGTGTAGGTGAGGCAACTCAAAATATGTCTCAATATACATATAAAGCAAGTCTTGATAGTCAAGATGGTTTATCTCCAGGTTATCACGTTTCTCTACAAGTAAATTTAGGGAATAAGAAGATGGTTGCTGTTCCAACTAAGAGCATTGTAGAAAAGGGCGATGATGCATTTGTTTATGTTGAGGATAAAGGAAAGCTTCGTAAACAAAATGTGAAAAAAGGTTCTACTGATGGAGACTGGACAGAGGTTGTAGAAGGCGTAACAGTGGGGCAAAAGGTAGTTAAAAATCCTTCCGACGATGTGTATGACGGAATGGAAGTGAAAGAGAAATGATTACGTTAAATAATATTGCTAAAACGTATTATCAAGGAAAATTGGCGGTGCCGATTTTGCACGGTATTAGTTTAACGATTCAGAGCGGTGAGTTTGTTTCAATTATGGGACCGTCTGGTTCTGGTAAGTCAACGCTTATGAATATTATCGGTTGTTTAGATCGTCCAACAGAGGGCGAATATATGCTGAATGACGTGAATATTTTAACAGCAGACGAGTCGAAGCTTGCTTTAATTCGTAATGAATATATTGGCTTTGTATTCCAGCATTTTAATTTACTACCTCGTCTTTCAGCGATGGAAAATGTTGAGCTTCCGCTCGTATATGGTGGCGTGAAAAAAGCGGAGCGTCGCAAGCGTGCTTTGGAGGCGTTAGGTAAAGTTGGATTGGCAGATCGCGTGCATCATTTACCAAATGAGTTATCAGGTGGACAGAAGCAGCGTGTAGCGATTGCAAGAGCGATTGCGAATAATCCAACGTTCATTATGGCCGATGAACCGACTGGTGCACTTGATACGAAGTCTGGTGAGCAAGTTATGGATATTTTCACGAAGCTTAATGCAGAAGGTACGACGATTGTTATGGTTACGCATGAAGAGGAAGTAGCAGCGTATTCCTCCCGCCGCATTGTACTGCGAGACGGGAAAGTTACAGAAGATAGAAGGTGTGCGGTATGAGTTTACTAGATAGTATAAAAATTGCCCTATCTTCTATTTTAGCTCATAAACTGCGTTCAGCTCTTACGATGCTCGGTATTATCATCGGGGTTGGTTCTATTATTACGGTCGTTGCAATCGGACAGGGCGGGGAAGCGATGCTGAAATCTCAATTTGCCGGTTCAGGTAATCAAACTGTTCAAATTCATTATAGTGCAGATATGAATGATCCTTTTGGTATGGGAATGGTAGAAGCACCGAAAATAACTGAAGAAGATATTTTTGAAATAAAAAAAATATCAGAGATCACACATGTTGTGACAACAAACTCAAGCATGGAACCACTTGATATTGAAGATAAAAAAGAAATGGTGAGTATTACTGGATTAGATAGTGAGTACTTTGCAGTAAATAAAGTAAAGTTGTTAAAGGGACGTTCTTTACAAGAATCAGATGTGGACCAAGGTAATAACGTTGTCATGATTAGTAAACAAATGGAAGACAAGGTGTTTAAGGATGCCAATCCAGTCGGTAAAATTATTGAAATAAAGGGACAACCAATGCAAATTATTGGTATCTACAAATCAGATAGTGAGTTTATGGGAATGGGGACATCAGAAATATTAATTCCAATTTCATTATGGCCAATACTATATGGGAAAGATGAAATTCAAAATATTTCTGTTCAGGCCAAAAATGTAGATGATTTAGAGAAAGCAGGTAAAAAAGCTGCCGATGTCTTAAACAGCCGCAAACCAAGTGATGCAACTGGTAAATACGAGGTTCTAAATTTAAAAGAACTTCAAGAAGGCATTTCAAAGATGACAGGGATTATGACAATGATCATCGGTGGTATCGCTGGTATTTCACTAATTGTTGGTGGTATCGGTGTTATGAACATCATGCTCGTATCTGTAACAGAGCGTACACGTGAAATTGGTATACGTAAAGCACTTGGTGCAACGCGCGGCAAAATTTTATTACAGTTCTTAATTGAAGCAGTTATGTTAACGCTTCTTGGTGGGCTGATAGGAATTGGGCTTGGTTATGGTGGTGCATATATTGTTTCCACGTTTGCAAAGTGGCCACCACTTGTTTCATGGGAAGTTGTCATAGGCGGCGTATTGTTCTCAATGACACTCGGCGTTATTTTCGGATTAATTCCAGCGAACAAAGCTGCAAAATTAGATCCAATTGAAGCACTTCGTTATGAATAAATTACTAGTGTAGTAGGAATGTTATTCTCTATTACACATACCCATTGTTTTAGTAGGCATTTCACATCCTCGAGAATAAAGAGGATGTGAAACTCCCCCCCCCTTATAACCATTTATATTAATATAAAAATGTATTATAAAGGAAGTGAGTTTAAATAAACAGAAAGTTGGCGAAGAAAAACCGCCTTTACTTAAAATGATTACAGATCCTGGATTACAATTCGAATGAGAAAAAATTTGAGACATGTTCTTCTTATTAGCACTGCTACAAGTTCTTTTTGGTAGTTGCAGTGCGTAATATTATGTATACATCAACAGCAATTGTTAAGATAAAAAATCATTAGGGAATTATTGAGTTTTTATGATGTTTTTTGGAAATAATACTCCTTATACAACTATTATTATCATTAGTGGTCTTATTAAGGCTATTTTAAGTTTAACTTCATTTGGCAGAACAACTAAATAAACGAGTTTAGTTTCATTATTTACTAAAGGTACACTTGCATATAGAATTAGTAGTACAATTCAAACATCCTATGTATCAAATTTAACTGTTTTTTGTTTAGGGTTATAAATTGGATTAAGCAAATTGAAATTTGCTATTCCAATTCTCATCTTCTTTATATTCAAAACTATGTTTTCATTTGCACTTGTTTTATTAATAACAAAGTTTTTACCGGATATGCCGACATAGATAAGATTATATTCGTGACAGTATACAATTTGTCACATTAGTAACCGATTAATTTGTTTCGAAGCGTATAATTTTCTTTTTTGATATGTTGACTCTTTGTTACAATAACAGCATTCTAAGTTCGATTAAAAATTGAGCAGACTTCTTGCATATAATTCTACTTCCCCTCCTTATTAATTACATTTTCAACAAATAATTTTAAATCGTCCCAACGCTCTTTGAATTTATCCAATTCCTTTTCCCCCATTTTTGATAACGCATAGTACTTTCTTTTTGGACCAGTCGTAGATTCCCTTAATACACTCGTAACTAATCCTTCTTTTTGCATACGTAATAATAATGGATATATCGTCCCTTCACTAAAAGAGTGAAAGCCATAGTTATGTAATTTTCCCTTTAATTCGTAACCGTATATTTCCCCTTCTTGAATAATGGATAAAATACATCCATCTAAAATACCTTTTAACATTTGTGTTGATTTTTCCATTTCATTCCCCTCTCTTCTGTTAACTTTTAATACAAGTGCTTTAAACATAAACATAAAAATAACATACGATAACTTGTAATGCAAGGTATAATGAACGTAACTTTTAAATTTCCATTCATAAAAACAGAACGATTTTTATAGTATTTATTAAATATATGTTTGTTAATAGCAAATACCTTTGTTAACTTATTTTTGTAGTAATTTTCTTAAATTTCAAATATGGTTAAGTCATTTTATTTATCTCCTCTATATTCTTAAATTTATTATATTATCCTTTCATCAATTGAGATCCCTGCTGGAAAAAACCTAAATATTTCCTCCTAAAAATGCACATGAATCATTGATTATTTTAACTTTTCCATTTCAGATAATTTATTAATTTTACAAAGGGGGACAATTCCTCTAAGTTGTCTCCTCAAGTAGCTTCTACAAGTATTCTTTTCCCTTAATTGGAGAAATACCATTCCTTCGGTTGTTCTTATATGGCCGCTCTTTATAGAACAGAGTACTTCAGCTGATAAAGAACAAGACCACTTTAATGTGGTCTTGGTTCTAAATTAACTTAAGCAATTCATGCAGATCATTTATTATTCTTTCTTGCGCCCACCAGAATAATGTTATGAGCACCCCTTAAATCTAATTTTCCAAAAAATTTATTGACTCTTGATAACTCTTGTTCTGAAGAATTAAATATTACTTTTATTAATTTCTTATATAACAATCAACGAAAACATTAAACTCCTTTATAAGATCAAAAAAATAATTTAAAGAATTAACTCCATTTGGAATAACCTTTATTCCAAATGGAGTTTTTAAACTAACTGCTAAATTAAATTTTATGATCTCATTTTAATCAAATTTTAATTTCTTTAATGCTTCTGCGAACGGGTTATTTAATGGTTCTTCTTCTTTGTTCTGTTGTTTCATATATTTTTGAACGTCGCGTTTATCCGCTTTGTTTCCAGATTCTTTTTTACGTCGCTCTTGGAATGTCGATAACTTCTCGCGATAGCCACATTTACATGCAAAGATTTGCCCTGCACCTTCACCACGTAATTCTAGTTTCTTCTTACATTGTGGGCAACGAGCGTTTGTTGTACGAGATACATTTTTACGATGACCGCATTCACGGTCTTGGCATACGAGCATTTTTCCTTTTTTGCCGTTTACTTCTAGCATTGGTTTACCACAGTCTGGACAAGACTTCGTTGAAATGTTGTCATGTTTATATTTTTTATCACTCGATTTAATTTCAGAAACAATTTCTTTCGTATAGTTCTTCATTTCGGAAATGAATACTTCTTTTTTCAGTTTACCCTTTGCAATTGCCTCAAGTTTTTGCTCCCATTCCCCAGTTAGTGTAGGAGACTTTAACTCTTCTGGCACTAAATCAAGTAACTGACGGCCTTTTGAAGTAATGTGAATATCTTTACCACGTTTTTCAATTAAGAAAGAATTGAAAAGTTTGTCGATAATATCTGCACGTGTCGCTACAGTACCTAATCCACCAGTCGATTTTAACGTATCAGCAAGTTGTTTATTTTGTGTATCCATATATTTTGTAGGATTCTCCATTGCTGAAAGTAAAGTTGCTTCGTTAAAACGTGCAGGTGCTTTCGTCTGACCTGATGTTTGCATAATTAACTTTACAGTTAATGTATCGCCTTTTTCAATGTGAGGTAGAAGCTGCTCTTTTACGTCATCAGTCACATCATCGTCTTCAAAGCGATTCTCGTATACTTCTTTCCAACCGGCATGTAGAATAGTTTTTCCGCGTGCAATGAACGTTTCATTGCCGACTTTTGTGCGTAATGTTAGTTGTTCGTATTCGAATGCTGGGAATAAAACAGCTAAGAAACGTTTTACAACTAAATCATAAATTTTACGTTCTTTATCTGTGAAGGCTGAGAAGTTAACGTATCCTTCTGTTGGAATGATTGCGTGATGATCGCTTACTTTACTATCATCAACAAATGATTTATTAGCCTTGATAGGCTTTTGTAATACTTTATGTGCTAAAGGACGGTATTCTCCAATACCACATGCTTTTAGACGTTCTGGAAGTGTTCCGACGATATCAGATGAAATGTAGCGTGAATCTGTACGAGGGTACGTTAGCACTTTATGCTGTTCATACAATTTCTGCATAATATTTAACGTTTCTTTAGCAGAGTAACCGAACTTTTTATTTGCATCACGTTGCAATTCAGTTAAATCGTAAAGACCAGGAGAGAATGACTTCTTCTGTTTCTTATCAATTTCCACAACAGTAGCATTTTGTTTATCTAGGTTCTTTACGATGCCATCAATTTTTTCTTTATTAAAGCTACGACTATTACCGTTTGCATCTTGCCAAGTTAGTTTTAACTTATCAGTTGTTTGCGCTTCGATACCGTAGTAAGTTTGAGCTTTGAAGTTTTTTATTTCATCTTCACGACTAGCGATCATAGCGACAGTTGGTGTTTGTACACGCCCACAGTTTAATTGTGCATTAAACTTTGTTGTTAATGCACGAGTAGCATTTAGGCCAATATACCAATCAGCTTCAGAACGAGCGACAGCTGAAGCGTATAAATTGTCATATGCTTTACCTGGCTTTAAGTTTGCAAAACCATCTTTAATTGCTTTGTCTGTTACAGAGGAAATCCATAAACGCTTAATTGGTTTATTCACCTTTGCTTTTTCAATTATCCAACGTGCAACTAGCTCTCCTTCTCTTCCAGCGTCTGTGGCCACAACCACTTCATTAACATCATTTCGGGTAAGTTGATGTTTCACAGCATTAAACTGTTTTCCCGTTTGTTTTATAACAACTAATTTCATACGTTCTGGAAGCATTGGAAGATCTTCAAGATTCCATGTTTTATACTTATTATCGTAAGCCTCAGGGTCTGCAAGCGTCACTAAATGCCCAAGAGCCCAAGTCACGATGTATTTGTCACCTTCTAAAAATCCATTACCTTTTTTTGTACACTTTAATACTTTTGCTATATCACGTGCAACTGATGGTTTCTCAGCAATTACTACACTCTTTACCATTTTTTATTCAAACTCCTTTACTAACTATATACCGTTTAATATACCACAGTTTTCAAGAAGAGCAGTAAGAAGCACCTTATATATCAATCATAATTGACATAACTCGTTTAAGAGTGACCAAACAGAAGCATTAAAAAAATTAAAATTTGATTAAACAAAAAGGTTCCTACCTCTATCGGTAGGAACCTTTTATTTTAGTGAATGATTTTACTTCCTTTTGCATTCTCAACGAATTTTTCACTCGATTTGTTAATTGGTGTTTTCAATAATAACGCAGCAACAATCATAACTACTACGAAAGCACTTAACACAAGTAAATCTCGCGTTACGATATCCCAAAGCATTCCGCCTACTGTTTCACGAATTGCACTAATTGCGTATGTGAACGGTAAGAATGGATAAATTGCTTGGAAGAACGCTGGTGTCATTTGAATTGGGAATGTTCCGCCCGACCCTGCTACTTGCAGTACAAGTAAAATGATCGCCATCGATTTCCCAACGTTTCCGAAAATAGAAACGAGTGAGTATACGATACAAACGAAGACTCCGCCAATAAATAAACTAAATAACACAAACCAGAACTTATCGACTACGTACGTACCGAGTAAGAATATATCTCCCATCGATACAATAAACGCCTGTGAAAGACCTATCGTTAAGAATGTTAATAAACGTCCGAAGTAAATTTCATGGCTCTTATAATTCGCGCCCTCTTCATGTACTTCTACTGTTAATAATGAAACCATTAATAATGCGCCTACCCATAATGCAAGCACTGTATAGAATGGTGACATTGCTGAACCGTAGTTCGGCATCGCAAATAACTTATTCTCTTTTAAATTGACTGGATTCGCAAAGTAATCACTTTGCTTTTCAACATCATTTTTCAATAAGCGTATGATATCTTTTAAATCCTCTTCAGATTCAAAATCACGAATTTTATTTGCTAATTCTTTAATCTTTTTCTCAGTCTCCGGCATTTCAGCTTTAATATCTGCTAATTTCTTTTTACCATCTACTAAGCCTTTTGATGAATCTTCTAGTAACTTTTTAACATCTGGAAGCTTTTTGTCTGCTTCTTTTAAAATTTGAGATGTGTTTTTAGACATCTCTTTTGTACGAGCAATTGCTTCATTAAAGTTTGGAACGATTTCTGAATCATATTTAGCTAAGATGTCACCTATTTGACCCGAAACATTTTTAGATACTTCATTAATACTCTCAATAACATCTGCCGCTGGTTTTTGACCTTTATTAATAGCGTCAATTCCTTTATCAGTTAAATCGATTCCTTTTTGAAAACCATCTTTTACTTTATTCAATTTAGAAATCATGTTGTTCATGTTCTTATCACTATTTACATCTGCTAAAACTTTATTCGCATTTTCCATAACGGGAATCATATCATTAACTAAATTTCGCCCCGCTTTGAACTGGCCATTTAAATCATTTAAAGCTACTTTTGTCGAATCTAGTCCGTTGACACCTTTATTATTTAAGTCTTCTCTCGCTTTTCCAAGCTCCGTTTTTAATCTGCTGTAATCATTTACAGCCTTATCATATTTTTCTCTACCATTGTCTAATATCTCATTAGTTTTGTTTATTTCTTGATTTAAATTCTGTTGCGCATTTCCAGCTTTATCTTTTAATTGTTCAGCTGTACTTACCGCTTTTTCAAAATCTGCTACGAACGTTGCATTATAATCTGCCTCCGCTTGGTTTACCAAATTATTTATTGCATCTAACTTTTTATTAGTAGCATCTCTTAAATCTTGTTTCACTTCTTGCCCTGTACCTATAATATTAGCGATATCTTTAACGCCACCATTTGCATTGTCTATAGCCGATTTAAGATTCGTTAATTTATCTATTCGTTTTTGGAAGAAGTCTTTTCCAGAATCAGTTGGTGCAGATTCTTTAAATTTAGTAAAGACATCAATTAAATATGAAACACTATCCACACGACCTTGAAGATTCTCAGAAACCTTATTAAGATCTTGTTTCGCTTTTTCCGGGTCAAAATTACCATTTTGTAACCCGTTTATAACTCCTTGTGCATAAGTTGTTCCAACACGTATTGAGCCGAATACATTATTTACAGTTTGATCAATATTTTTAGCAATATCTTTATACAATTGACCATTCACCTGCGGTAGTTCTGGTATCTGTGGAATAGTTATATCAGGCAACACCGGGAATGTAGCCGGATCTGGAAGTGCCAGATTGAAATCAACAGATGGATTTTTTAAGAAATCCGTAATCGCCGCCGCACCATTCAAACCTGTTTGCATTGCAATTAGATTATTCTTAATAGTGCCCGGAGCACGATTCAATGTTCCATCATTTCTCGCAAAGAATGCATCTAAACTCTTAAGTGTATCCTGCCCATCATTAATAACACTTTCTACAACCGGCAACTCTTTCTGCGCCACTTTCACAACATCTTCTGCTCGAGTCGCATCATCTAACGCCTTATCCATCAATGTATTCATTTCTGGGAACTGCGCTTCTAACTTAAATACAAGATCTTTTACTTTCTCGATACTTGGTAAGTTTGTTTCTAAATCGATTCCAAGGTCATTGAAGATTTTAAAAATCTCACCGTTTGCTGTTTTAACAAAGTTTTTACTAATTTCTTCTGTAATACCCGATGCACCTTTTGCTGTAATTTTTGGTGCAATCGCATTTACTTTTTCGTTTACATAGTAATCCAGTTCCGGCTTCTGTGGATTTTCATCCAGAACAGTTGCAATCTTTTTAGAGAAGTCTTTTGGAATTGTAATGCTAGCATAGTAATCCCCGCGTTCAACTCCGTAAATTGCCTGCTTTTCATCTACAAATTTCCAACCAAGATTTTTGTTTTTCTTAAGAGAATCTACAATCTCGTCACCAATATTAATATCTTTCCCTCTTAAATTAGAGCCTGCATCTTGGTTAGAAACTGCAATGGGAACCTCTTTTGTATTTCCGTACGGATCCCAAGAAGCTTTAATGTTAAACCATGCATATAAGGATGGTAAAATCATTAACCCTAAAACAATAACAATTGCAGCCCAATGTTTAGCTACATTCCGTAAATCTGTCTTATAAATACGCCAAATTTGTTTCATAGAAGTTATCACCTAATTATATATTTTTCCTTCTTTAGAAAATGATACATACATTTTGCAATTATATCACTTTCTACATCGTGGATTAACCAAAAACGAACTATTTTTTCCCATTAACTTTGACTTACTACATTATATAACGAAGTCAGTCAAAGTATGAATACAAAATGACCAAATCGGTTTTACATTCAATAATAACAAATATATAGGAAATGTCATAAAAAATACAAGTATTTTCTCTTGGAAATACTTGTATTCCTCAAAAAAATCCTCACAGCTTTTCATCATCTGTGAGGATTTCTTCTATTATATATCTACTTGTACTTCTACACCGAAATGATCTGAAATTACATTTCGGTTTGTACCATTAAAAATGACCTTTGAAGAACGAACTTTTTCACTTTGGTTACACAATATTAAATCGATTCGTAGATTATGTTTATTTTCATCCCAACCAGCAATCTCCCCTTGGACAGTTGTTCCTTCATCCTTCTCTATTGCTAGTTCATATGTGTCATACAAACCTTTTTGCATCATATATTCATAACCCTCACCTTGCAAACGGGCGTTATTATTAAAATCACCCATTAAGAAGGATAGTTCATTTCTATCTATACGCTCCATTAAACGATTAACTTGACCTTTAAATGATTCTTCTTCATCATTCCACCAACCGAGGTGGCAAGAATAAAACGTGATGTTCTTACCATTATAGGCAATTGTTGCACTTACAATTTTGCGTGTTTTCCAATACGTTGTATCCTTCTTTTCTGAAATAAAGAATGTATCTTCTTTTATAACATTATGTTTCGTTACAATCGCTAATCCTTCTTCATACACATCATAACCAATATGAGAGAAATCCCAAGTAATATTGTAATCTTTTACATGTAACGCTTTTAACTCTTCTAATAGTAAAAGTCCAAAATTATCTTCTTTCTTGTTACCGCATACATTTTCAGCCCCTATCGACTGACTTACTTCTTGTAATGCGATGACATCATACTCTTCTTCTTGAATGACTTTAGCAAGATATTTTATCTTTTCTATTTGATTTTCTTCTTGCCAAGAGTGACAGTTTAAAGTTAGCAATTTCATATTATTACGCACCTAACATATCTTGAATGTCTGACTTTAATACGTCAGCTTTCGGACCATATACTGCTTGCACACCTTTGTCTTTTACGATAAGTCCTAAAGCACCATTTTGTTTCCACTGCGCTTCTGGTGCAACAACATCTAAATTTTTTACTGTTACACGTAAACGAGTCATACAAGCATCTACGTCAGCAATATTTTCTTTTCCACCTAATAAATCAATAACTTTTGTTGCTAATGAACCATCTTGTACATTTCCTGTTCCCTCTGATGACTCATCTTCATTATCAATATAGTTACCTGCACGCCCTGGTGTTGGTAAATTGAACTTTTTAATTAAGAAATTGAATAATGTAAAGTTCAGACCGAAGAACACTAATGAAACGATAACGAAATTGATTAAATCTCTAGTTAGTCCCGCATTAACCATCATCGGTGTACGAGTAATTAATTCAATAAATCCAAATGCGTGAACACGTAAGTTAATTAAATCCGCTAATGCGAATGCAAGTCCTGTTGTAATTGCATATACAACATATAATACTGGAGCAATAAACATGAACATGAATTCAATTGGTTCTGTTACACCTGTTAAGAATACTGCTAACGCTGCTGATAAGAACATTGGTTTATATTTTGCACGTTTTTCTTTATCAACATTACGGAACATTGCGAATGCAATACCCATTAACGCTGCTGATGAACCGATAACTTGTCCAGCTTTGAATCGGGCTGGTACAACATTATTTAATAGATCGTTATATGCTTTTGTATCTCCATTTGCTAATAAGTTATTTAAATCTGTAATCCATGCAAGCCATAAAGGATCTTGTCCTGCTACAACTTGTCCAATTTTTGAGCCAGTTAACATCGTATATGTTCCGCCTAGCTCTGTGTAGTTCATCGGAATTGTTAACATATGATGTAAACCGAATGGTAATAGTAAACGCTCTAATGTTCCATATACAAATGGTGCAACAATTGGTGCACTATCCTTTGAAGCTGCAATCCAGCGACCAAATTCATTTAATCCACTTTGGATGAATGGCCATAAAAGTGATAATACAATTGCAGTGACTGTAGACCAAACAATTACAACGAATGGTACAAATCGTTTTCCGTTAAAGAATGCTAATGCCTGTGGCAGTTTGTTATAGTTATAATACTTGTTATATAAAGTAGCTCCTAAGAAACCTGTGATAATCCCTACGAAAACTCCCATGTTTAATGCTGGTGCACCAAGTACAGAAGTAAAGTAATCTTTTACAATTAAATCCCCTGCTAATACTGAAGAAACTTTCGCTTTTGAATCCGCTAACATTTCAGCGTTTACGCCAAATATAGCTCCTGTAATTCTGTTCGTTAAGACGAATGCTAATAGCGCTGCAAATGCACCACCTGCGCGGTCTTTCGCCCAAGATCCCCCAATTGCTACTGCGAATAAGATGTGCAGATTTGTAATAATTGCCCAACCGATGTCTTCCATTACGCGAGCGATCGTATGAACTGCGTTAATATCCCCAGCAGACATCCCAATTAACTTACCTATAGAAATCATTAAACCAGCTGCTGGCATTACAGCTACAACAACTAATAATGCTTTCCCGAACTTTTGCCAAAAATCAAAAGACGTAATTTTCATCTGTTCTTCCTCCCCTTTATTTATAACAACATAATAATTTAAATTATAATTTCTGTTTCTATTGTGAAAACGATTCCTTATGTTACTTCATTTTTATCTTTACGCAACCGTTTTCATAAATCTATTTTAATAAAAGCGTTTTCACTTTGCAATAGAAATTTATTTTTTTTCATAAAAAAAGATGCTCTAGGAGCATCCTTTTTTATTATGAAATGCGATAAACCCTTGTTTCATAAGGCTTTAACATGATTGTAGTTACTTGTTCATGTTCCGCAACTTCGTAGTTATTTAAAAGCAAACGTTTGCGTTCTAGTGCGAATGAATCCTCATTATATACAGCTTCCTCTTTTGAGATATTACTAATTACAATGATTTTTTCATCATTTAATGTACGAGTATATGCATAAATTTGCAGATCATCTTCTAAAAGTAAATCGTACGTACCGTAATTCAGTACATCATGCTCTTTTTTCAAGGCAATCATTTTCTTATAGAAATTGAAAATAGAGTTCTCTTCATTTTTTTGCTTTTCAACATTAATTTCTTTATAGCTTGGATTCATACCAAACCAAGGTGCACCTGTTGTGAAGCCAGCATTCATCTCATCGTTCCACTGCATAGGTGTACGTGAATTATCGCGGCAAGAAGCCCATATAATTTCCATCATATCTTGATGTGATACGCCCTCTGCAATTTTTTCGCGATATAAATTTTTAATTGCTACATCATCGTAATCTTCAATATTTGGGAATCGAACATTTGTCATCCCAATTTCTTGTCCTTGATAAATAAACGGTGTACCGTGCATAAAGAAATACATTGCTCCTAGAGCTGTTGCACTTTCACGCCAATATTGTTTATCATCTCCCCAAGTTGAAACGATACGTGGCTTATCATGATTCTCAATATATAAAGCATTCCATCCTTTATTTTCTAACCCTTTTTGCCATTTCGTTAATACTTTTTTCAGTCCTACAACATCAAGATCTTTCTTCTTTTCTGCATCCCATAAGCTTAAATGTTCGAATTGGAATACCATATTGAACTTGCCTTGCTCTTCTCCAACCCAAAGCTCAGCATCTTCAATCTTAACTCCATTCGCTTCACCAACAGTCATAATATCGTACTTAGAAAATGTATTTTCTTTTAACTCTTCTAATAAAGGTTGAATACCATCTACATTCATATGTTTATCAAAAGATGGTACATACTTCAGTTCTTTGGGATTTGGCATATCTTTGAAGCCATCTTCTTTTTTAATATGGCTGATTGCATCCACGCGGAAACCATCAATTCCTTTATCAAGCCACCAATTAACTGTATCGTATAACACTTCGCGAACTTCTTTATTCTCCCAATTTAAATCTGGTTGTTTACGCGAGAATAAGTGTAAATAATATTGTCCTGTTACCTCATCATATTCCCATGCCGAACCATTGAAAATACTTTCCCAGTTGTTTGGTTCCGCACCATCTTTACCATCATGCCAAATATACCAATCACGCTTCGGATTGTCTTTAGATGAACGAGACTCAATAAACCATGGATGTTCATCACTTGTATGATTAATAACTAAATCAATAATAAGCTTCATATCACGCTTATGAACTTCATCTAGTAAAGCATCAAAGTCTTCCATCGTACCAAACTCATCCATGATATCTTGATAATCACTAATGTCATAACCATTATCATCATTAGGTGACTTATACATTGGACAAATCCAAATTACATCTATACCTAAATCTTTTAAATAATCCAGTTTCGCAATAATACCTTGTAAATCTCCAATACCATCACCATTTGAATCCATAAAGCTACGTGGATAAATTTGATAAGCAACCGCTTCTTTCCACCATGTCTTATTCATAGTCATTCTCTCCTTTTGCATCCCATCGGAATTTTATGCAAACGTTTTCGTAACACTATCATAACAAAATATGAATAGTTTGCAACTGTTTTCATTGAACTCTATGTAGATTCCTTATTCTTATGCTTTATTTATTTCTCACAAAAGTAAATCTCATTCCTCACCTACTCTTGTCCACGCATGTTACATATGCTTTTCATATATTAATAAAAAGCACTACTTATTTTAGAAAGGAGTGATAAATTGAAACAAACAAAATTAACAGGTCGTATCGTTGTTCCTTCAGATCCTGACTATGATGTAGCCCGAATGAATTTAAATTTAAGTATTCCAAAACTCCCTTGTATTATTGTTTTTTGCCAAAATAAATATGATGTGTGTAATGCCTTAAAATGGGCTCGCGAACGCCATGTACCATTTCGCTTAAGAAGTGGACGTCATAGCTATGAAAATTTTTCTCTTTTAAATAGAGGTCTTATTATTGATGTAAGTGAAATGCATCGCATTACTGTTCATACAGATAAATTAACAGCAACAATTGAAGCTGGTGCAAATCTTGGCACCGTTTATAAAGAGCTTTGGAATTATGGTGTGACAATACCAGCTGGTACAAGTGCAAGCGTCGGAATTGTTGGATTAGCACTCGGCGGTGGCATCGGTATGCTTTCACGCTTGTTTGGATTAACATGTGATCAATTAGTAGAAGTTGAAATGGTACAAGCGTGTGGTAAATTTGGAGCAAAAATCATTCGCGCAAACGAACATGAAAACCATGACTTGTTTTGGGCATGCCGCGGTGGTGGCGGTGGAAACTTCGGCATTGTTACTTCTTTAACTTTTCGAGTGCATCCTATAAAAAATGTATCAATCTTCTCCATTACATGGGAATGGGAAGATTTTATCGCTGCATTTCAAGCTTGGCAAAACTGGGCACCTTATATAGACGAACGTCTCACTTCATCAATTGAGTTATTCGCAAAGCAACAGAACAAAATTGAAGCACAAGGTGAGTTTGTTGGCTCTCCCTCGGAACTCCATTCCTTATTATCTCCTCTTCTTGAAACTGGTACCCCCTCTCTCTTTATAGATGAAGTTCCTTATATAAAGGCTGTTGAATTTTTTAATAGTGGTAATATCCCTGAAAACTTCAAACGCTCAGGTTCCTATGTATATAAACCTATTCCCCTTAAAGGAATTCAAATCATGCAACACTTCCTTTCCCATGCTCCAAATAAAGATGCGAGTATTTGGCACCAATCGCTCGTAGGTGCTGTTGAAAATATTCCATCTTCTGAAACAGCTTATTTCCATCGTAAAGCGATTATTGCACAAGAATACATTACCTCCTGGAAATGTGATGATGAAGAAAACCGAAATATACGCTGGGTTAAAGATTTACGAGAAAACTTGGATTCTTATACACTAGGTGACTATGTCAATTGGCCCGATATCGATATTAAAAATTGGCAAACTAGTTATTATGGCCGTAACTTTCAAAGATTACGTAAGGTGAAAACCATATATGACCGTTGCAATGTTTTTCGATTTCAACAAAGTATCCCTCCTTTTCATACGTAAAAAAAGAAGAACAGTATTCTGTTCTTCTCTTTTACATTGAAAATCGTTCAATTGTTTGTTTCAATTCTGTTGCTTGTTTCTCTAGATCCTTTAATAATTGATCGATTGCTATCATATTTTTAGATTGTTGCAACGTCACACGTGCTACTTCTTGTGAACCAGCTGACGTTTCTTCAGCAATTGCTGCTACGGCCTTTGTTTGTGCTCCTGTTTGATGAATATGGCTCACTTGTTCATTCATATAACCACTAATTTGCTTCGTTGCATCCGCTACTTCCATAACACTTGATGACATTTCTTTTAAAATTAATTCCGTAGCCTCCCCACGTTTCGCCTCTTCTTTAGCTATTTTCACTTGTTCTGTCATTTTCATTGCAACTTGTTGTACTTCCTCTTGCATATTTCGTAATAACTGCGATATGTTTCTTGCAGAATGATCACTTTCATCAGCAAGTTTTCGTACTTCTTCCGCAACAACCGCAAAGCCTCTTCCATGCTCTCCTGCACGAGCAGCCTCAATAGAAGCGTTTAGTGCTAATAAATTAGTTTGGCTAGCAATCTCACTCACAACAGAAACAATATGTTCTACTTGTTTCATTCTTTCCTCTAACTTCTGTACATTTTGCATTGAATCTTCATTTTCTTTCGCCAATGTTTGAATACCTTGAATTAAAGACGTAAAGACACGAGTACTATTCCCTAAAGCTTGAACCATTTCTGAAGACAACTCATCAGACTGTTTCGCTTTCTCTTCTACTTCACTTGCAATAGAAGTTGTTGTATCAACAGCAGAAACAATTGCTTGAATGGATGCCGCAGATTGCTCAGCGCCAGAAGAAATCTCTGCAAGTGTTTCAGAAACACCTTGTGCTTGTTTCGTTGCTTCGCCTGTTTGTTTTCTAATTTGCTGTACTTGATTGTTTGTATACGAAAATGTTGTATCAATATTTTTTACCATGCCCCTTAAGTTCCCTAGCATCATATTAAATGCAACACTTAAAGATTTAATTTCATCATCAGTCTTTGGTAATGGAACATCTTCACGAATATCTCCTTCAGCCGCTTTTCTCGCCGCCTCCTCTAACTTTCGGAGCGGTTTAATTAAAAATACCGCTGCTCCATATGCTAAAATTCCAGACCATACTACCCCTAATAACATAACGATAATATTATATGCAGTTTGACTTACATAACTTTGAAAATAATCATATATCACATAAATAAAAAATATACTTGTTGAATATGTAATTAAAGCTAAAACTGTAGTGAATAGCATAAGTTGTGTACGTAGACCAAAGGAAAAAGTTTTCTTCTCCTTTTCCATTTCTCATTCCTCCCCATAAATAATATACATACTATCTATATATTATTATCCATATTTTCCTTATAGAAAGATATATAGATTTCAATTTTTTATTTACATATTCATTACATTACTTTTTCTGGATATAAAATGAAAATAATGTATAATTTTATTTGGATGCCATTTACATATTCAACTAAATAATTTAAGGTTAGGTGATTCTATGTTAAAGATTTTATATCGTTTAAATGTTATAAACAGATTATTATTGTTAGTAGCCATACCGATTCTTTCCATATTAATTATTAGCGTTGTAAATTATATAAACTTACAACAAATGCACACACAGCTTCAAACAGTATATGTGGATCGTCTACAACCTATTAAATGGATAGGATCTATCGAGAGCAGCATGTACCAAGAGTTTAGTTATGTAAAGGAACTCATTATTACTGAAGATGAAAATCGGCGTACTACAATTTTAAATAAATTAAATCATACACATAAAGAAACCGAAAAATTACAATCTCAGTACGAAAATACATATATAACAGGAGAAGAAAAAAAGCTCCTCAACCAATATAAAGAAAAATTAGAAAGCTACAACAAGCATCGGGCTCAAATGCTTGATCTTATTAAAGAGAATAAAATTAATCAGGCATATTCATTTTACCTAACTACAGTTGACCCTAATTTATCGGCTACAGTAGGTGCTTTAAAAAACCTTAGTGACTATAATGAAAAGTTAGCTGAAAGTTTGTATACCGACAGCGAACACTCTTATAAGCAAGTGATACGCGTAACAATTATTTTATTCATTGCATGTTTAGTTCTTTGCATTCTTATCTCGTTATTTATTGCTAAATCTATTATTAATCCAATCAATTCATTAAGGAGCATCATGAATACAGCTGGAAAAGGAGATTTAACTATTACGGTGCCAAAACAATATCATCATGAATTCGGTCATATGTTTAATAGTTTTGAGCAAATGATATTAAATTTACAGCAAATTATTAACAATGTGATTCAAACAAGTGTAAAAGTAAAAAGCTCTACAAACCACATTGTTAAAACAGCAACCATTTCCTCCTCTACTATGGATAATATTGCAAGTACAATGAAACAGTTGTCTCACCATATTAATGATCAGTCTGCAAATATTAAAGATAGTTCTACAGCAATGGATGAAATAGCAAATGGCGTGCAAAGTATAGCAGAATCTTCTACAACGATTTCAAACTTAGCTATTTCTACTTCTGATAAGGCGAATGTCGGAAGTGAAATCATTGAAAAATCCATTTCTCAAATGACAACTATCCATACTGTCATGGATGAAATATATAAAGTTGTAGATCAATTAGTTGTTCGAACACAAGATATTGATAAAGCATTACAAACTATTACCTCCATTTCTGAGCAAACAAATCTATTATCTTTAAACGCTGCAATTGAATCTGCTCGCGCCGGTGAACACGGAAAAGGATTTGCAGTTGTTTCTGAAGAGGTTCGTAAGCTTGCTGAACAATCCAAACAAGCAGCTACAGATATTACAAAAATTAACTTACTCGTTCAAAATGATACAAAAGATGTAGTCAACACTATGGGGAAAGGACAACAAGAAATTCAAGAAGGTATTCATGCTGTACAAAATGCAAAATTAGCATTCCATAACATTGTGAATCATATTAATGAGATCACAGATCAAATACAAGACATAACAGCAAGTGCAGAAGAAATGTCAGCAAGCTCAGAAGAGATAAATAGCGCACTTATTAATATTTCTTCAATCTCGCAAAATATAGTTTCAGAAACTAATTATACATCCCAATCTTCACAAGCCCAGTCGGTATCAATACAGGATATTACGAATATGTCTCTTCAAATGCAAAAACTTGTTGAAGAATTAGAAACGTTTGCCACTCAATTTAAAATTAAAAACTTGTAAACTTATAAAAAGACCACCTAATTTAGGTGGTTTTTTTATTTAAATTATACATTCAGATTTATTTATATAAGAACTGTTCCTCGAAAAAAATAAAGGATTCTGACAATTTATGACTAATAACAGAAATAAGGGGCAACATTTGTAAAATATATTTTTGACTGGGGGTTTTGTATGATTCAGGTTCGAAATCTAGTAAAATCATTTGGCTCACTTGATGTTTTAAAAGGAATTGATTTAGAAGTACAAGAAAAAGAAGTTGTTGTTTTAATTGGTGCCAGTGGTTCCGGTAAAAGTACATTACTTCGCTGTCTTAACTTTTTAGAAATGTACGATGAAGGTGAAATTCACTTACAAGGTGAACAAATTGATCCAAAGCATTCAAATTTAAACAAAGTCCGTGAAAATGTCGGTATGGTTTTTCAGCATTTTAACCTCTTTCCCCATATGACCTCACTAGAAAACATCATAGAAGCACCTATTCATGTAAAAAAATTAGAAGCAGCAAATGCAAAAGAGATTGGAAATCAACTTCTGCAAAAAGTCGGCTTACAAGATAAAGCAGATGTAACGCCCCACCTCCTGTCAGGTGGTCAAAAACAGCGCATTGCCATAGCACGAGCTCTTGCTATGAATCCTAAAATTATGCTATTTGATGAACCTACCTCAGCCTTAGACCCTGAACTTGTTGGAGAAGTACTGCAAGTTATGAAAGAACTTGCTGAAGAAGGAATGACCATGGTTATTGTTACTCATGAAATGAATTTCGCAAGAGATGTAGCTGATCGCGTCATTTTTATGGATGACGGAAAAATTGTAGAAGACGCTCCGCCAGCACAATTCTTCTCAGCTCCATCCCACGAACGAGCAAAACAATTTTTACGCAACGTTTTATAGTGTAACTTCTGTTTCAAACGAAAAGAAATACATTCATACGGTGCACAACTAATCATCTAAATACAATATTTCAATAACATACTTAAAGCCATCCGTATGATCAATATATAGGAGGGGTTTTATGAAAAGAAAACTATTAACCATTGTTGCGAGTATTACATTATGTACATCTTTCATACTAGGAGCATGTAGTAAGGAAAGCTCTACTACTTCTTCAAATGGTGAAAAAGAATTTCGTTATGCGATGAGTGGCTTATATAAACCTTTTAACTATAAAGAAAATGACGGAAAACTTGTCGGTTTTGATGTGGAAATAGGTGAGGCACTTGCGAAAAAAATGAATATGAAACCCACTCCTATTACAAATCCATGGGAAACGCTAATCCAAGGTCTCAAAGCAAAAAAGTATGATGTAATACTGGGCAGTATGGCCATTACAGAAGAACGCTTAAAAGCTGTTAATTTCTCCAATCCTTATTACCGTTCTGGCGCCCAAATTTTTGTGGCTAAAAAGAATACATTTATCTCTTCTCCAGAAGATTTGAAAGGTAAGAAAGTTGGTGTTGTAAAAGCTAGTACCTTTAAAAACCTTGTTGCAAAACATACAGATCAAATTACAGAATACGATAGCGATATTACTGCACTTATGGATTTAGAGCCTGGACGTATTGATGCGGTAATCACTGATCAAATGGTTGGTTTACGCATGATCAAAGAAGGTAAATCAAATATAAAAGAAGCTGGAAAACCATTAAATCTTGATGAAATGGGAATTGCTATTCGTAAAGATGATAAAGAAATGGTTGAGAAAGTAAATAAAGCTTTAGATGAAATCATTAAAGATGGTACGTATGAAAAGATTAGTAAAAAATGGTTTGGACGTAATATTCTCGGTGAGGAGGAAAAAACGAAGTAAATTAGCTATTCAAAAGCTTCATCCATTACGCCCCACTTTTTATCCCGCTATTTATGGGCAGTAAAACTCCCAATTGGTGCGAGATAATAATCAGTGGGGTATTTCATTCCCTACCAAAATCCATACAATATGAGGTGACACATATGTTTGAAATTTTTATGTCTACTTATCCCACACTCTTAAAAGCTACTATTGTCACATTACAATTAACACTAACATCCCTATTACTCGGTTCACTAATTGGATTACTATTCGCTTTTTTTCGGATTTCTAACAATAAAGTTTTAAATAGTATTGCTCATGTATATATCGCCATTATTCGTGGTACACCTTTAATTGTTCAAATTGCCATTCTCTATTTTGGGATTACATCCGTTGTTGTTTTTACTCCTTTTTGGGCAGGAGCAATTGCTTTAGCAATCCATAACGGTGCATATATTACTGAAATTTTCCGCGGATCCATCCAATCTGTCGACCGTGGACAATTAGAAGCTGCTCGTTCTCTAGGTATGCCTTACCCTTTAGCGATGCGCCGTATTGTACTACCACAAGCATTTCGTCAATCTCTTCCTCCTTTAGGAAATCAATTTATTATTGGATTAAAAGATTCTTCACTTGTTGCTTACGTAGGAATGTCCGAATTATGGGGATCAGGTTTATCTATTGCTGCAGGTAACTTCCAACAATTAGAAACATACATAATCGTTGGTTTATATTATCTCGTGCTTGTTCTCCTATTCACTTACCTTGTTAACCTTCTGGAAAAACGACTACAAAGAAAAGAAACTAACTCTGTCCAGGTCCATACAAAGAATAAAAAGGAAGTTTCTTTATAAGAAAAAGCAAGCCTGAGATGGCTTGCTTTTTCACTGCAACATATATTTATTTTTACTGATTTATTTTTTTAATACTCTCTTCTTCCCCTATATGTTCCTCACGATATGAAATATTATGAGGATCTAGTCCATTTCCTAAGGAACCATAGAAATGCTCTCTATGCGGATCCACTAATTCACTTCCTTGATAATACACACGTGGTGTATTCCATAACGCTGCCAAAGCTTTTGTCATCGGCATCTCATGATAGCGTTCTGGCCACATTTCTTTAATTTTCTCTTTTACTAACGGATAGTATTTAGAGCTCATAGCAGGGAACAGATGGTGTTCTGTATGATATGAGAAATTGAAATGTAAAACGTCTACCCAACGCGGCACTGTTACTGACAAACAGTTTGCTAACGGATCATTTACTGGAACAATTGGGTTTAAGCGGTGATTTGTTGCAATATATGCCATTACAATAAAGTTAGCAATTAATAACGGAATCACATATGCAAATAACCATTTTCCAGGTCCCATAATAAACAATAAACTAATCCAAACTGTCCAAGGCAAAAGAAGTTGAAGCCATACAGATTTTTGATTGGATGACTTAAATTCTTTTATAAAATGAAAGAACATTCGAGTCGAATGCAATGTAAATTGAATGGTTAGTGACAGAAAACTAAAGAATGAACGTACATGAAGAGGCATACGATATACCCAGCTCAAAAACTTACTCTTCTTAAGCTTCTCAAGTGTAGGCCATGCATCTGGATCATTCTCTTCATGTTGTGTATGAACGTGATGCGTTGCATTGTGCCACTTTCTCCAAAGTTTAGGTCCTGTTGATAATGGCATAAACGCAATTGCTCCTAAGAAATCTCGAAGCCATGCCTTTCTTACAACAGTTCCATGTAAAATTTCATGTCCTAAAAACCCAAGTGAAGCAAAACATAACCCAAGAACAATCGCAATTCCTAGATTCGCCCACACATTCAATTCAAATACACCAATCGATATTAATCCCGCCAATGCCACAAGCAAATAAGCCAGTCCACCAAATAAACGAGTAGGAACTGGTTTGAATGCTTTTTTCGGCAAATGTGGTGATACACGTGCTGCATACCACCCAAACGTATGAAGCTCCTTCATCCTTTTGCCCCTTTCTTATGCCGCGTCTTGCGCAACTTACATATATCAATTCTTGCTTCCAGATTGATTTTACTAGCTGATTAAAAAGCATCTATGTATAAGGAAAATATACTCACTCTATCGTCACTTATTTTTTCGCTTTTATTATCAATGAAAAACATTTCTCTTTTTACTCTCTATCAACCTTTCCACATGATGAATCATATCAATAGAATTTCCATATTGTCAACAACTTTTATGACCTAGTAATAAAAGTTGGTTATATTTTTATAATTATACTTTATTCCACTAAAGAAAAAACATAGATTTTATAAGGTTTCATCCATTATCCATATACATACACTCATATACTATAGACCCTATCTTATTCAAGAAATCTCTGGGTAAACAACAAATATACTCACCTAAATCTAGCTTTACACAACTCCTATCTCTTCATACCAACAACACCAATAATTATATTAAAATAATTTTATCTTTCTTTTAATAGAAAATAGCCTTTCTGTAAAACAGCACACATGAATTTCATAACTTATGGAAATATTAAAAGGAAAATTGTTCTAAAATCGGGAGGTTTCTATAATGACAAGCGATACATTTCCACAATTCCCATTATCTTATTGGATTGAATCTACTCAAATCCCTGCTTTTCCCCCTTTATCCGAAAATGTAAAGACGAAAGTTGCTGTTATCGGTGCTGGCATTACAGGTATTACTACTGCCTATTTACTTGCGAAAGAAGGCATCGATGTTGTTTTAATTGATTCTGGTCTTATTTTAAACGGAACAACTGGACATACAACAGCAAAGGTAACAGCTCAACATGATCTTATTTATGATGAATTAATAAATCATTTCGGTTTGGAAAAAGCCGGGCTTTACTATGAAGCAAATAATCATGCTCTACAATTTATTAATGAAACTGTGCAAACATATAAAATCGACTGTAATTTCTCAAATGAAGATTCATATTTATATACAACTACTGATAATGGATTAAGAAATTTATCGAAAGAATATGAAGCCTATCAAAAATTAAATATACCTTGTGACTATGTTCAATCTCTATCGATTCCAATTCCAGTACAATCTGCACTTGTCATGAAAAATCAAGCACAATTCCATCCCCTTCTTTATTTGAAAACACTTTTAGAAAAGTTTGTGGAGATGGGTGGAAAAGTTTATGAACAAACTACAGCTATTGATGTAGAAAAGGGTGATTATCCACAAGTCATTACAAAAGGCGGACATCGCATCACTTGTGAATATATTGTCTCTTGTTCACATTTTCCTTTTTATGATGCGAATAGCTTTTTCTTTACGCGAATGTACGCAGAACGCTCTTATGCTCTTGCTATTAAAGCAAAAACAGATTATCCAGGTGGCATGTATTTAAGTATTGATGACCCAAAACGCTCCTTACGTTACACAACAAACAATGGGGAAAAATTAATTTTAATTGGCGGAGAAAGTCATAAAACAGGACAAGGAATAAACACGATGCTTCATTACGAAGCACTTTATTCTTTTGCGGAAACAACGTTTGGAATAGATGAAGTTCCTTATAGATGGTCAGCACAAGATTTAATCACGCTAGATAAGCTCCCTTATATTGGACATATTAACGAGAGCAATCCAAACATATTTGTTGCAACTGGATATCGTAAATGGGGAATGACAACTGGAACTGCTGCCGCTCATTTACTGAAGGATTCCATTCTAAAAGTACACAGTCCATATAAAGAACTGTATGCACCATCACGCTTCCATGCAAATCCAGATATAAAAACGTTCCTCTCCCAAAACCTTGATGTTGCGAAACATTTAATTGAAGGAAAGATTGAAACTGCATTACGTAAACCAGAAGATCTCGAAGTTGGTGAAGGATCTGTCGTGCACGTTAACGGGAAACGAGCCGGTGCTTATAAAGATAAAGATGGAAAATTACATATTGTCGATACTACTTGTACACACCTCGGCTGCGAAGTTGAATGGAATAATGGTGATTGTACTTGGGACTGTCCTTGCCACGGTTCACGCTTTTCGATTAAGGGAGATGTTATTGAAGGTCCAGCAGATCAACCGTTAAAACGAGTTGATAATGAGTAAATAAAGAAGTTCAACAGGTTTTCTGTTGAACTTCTTTATTTGTTATAAAACCTTTTCAGATAAATCACGGTACAAGAAGGAAAATATTAACACCAAATAAAATAATATATTCATCTACAAATTAAAAGGGGTGAATATTATGCAACCTTCAGCTCCACCTCATCTAGAATCTACAGAAACTATCTTTTCGAGCTCTATTACAAAACTTGTTGTATTTATTTGTTGGCTAGCCATTCTAGCTGATGGATATGATTTAGGTATTTACGGTGCCGTTCTACCAAAGCTCCTAGAAGACAAAAACTGGGCACTTTCACCGGCACACGCTGGGACAATTGCTAGCTATGCTTTATTTGGAATGTTTATTGGCGCTATTCTAGTTGGAACCATTACAGATCTAATTGGGCGAAAATGGACGCTTATATGCTGTTTAGCACTTTTTTCTATCACAATGGGTCTTGCTGCACTTGCTCCTTCTCCCGAATTATTTGGTTTATCTCGGTTTATCGGAGGAATCGGGTTAGGCGGTGTTATTCCAACAGCTTCAGCACTTACCGTTGAATATTCACCAAAAAAGCGGCAATCTTTTATTTATGCTCTTATGTTTACTGGGTATCCTTTAGGGATCGTATTAGGCGCTATTTTGTCTATGTTTATGTTAGAGGATTTCGGATGGAGAACTATGTTTGGCATCGGAATGATTCCACTGCTCCTCATTCCTTTCATTATCCGTTATTTACCTGAATCCATTCAATTTTTATTATCACGTAATCGCCAGGAAGAAGTAGACAAAATCCTTCATCGTTTTCAAATTGAATTCCATAAAAACGATGAAACTCATCAACCTCCATCTAATATACGAAAGAAAAACGGATTCCTTATTTTATTCTCGAAAGAATACAGAAAAGCAACGCTGCTTTTTTGGATCACTTATATAATGGGGATGTTTTTAATATATGGTTTAAATACTTGGTTACCGCAGATGATGCGCCAAGCAGGATACCCTCTTGGATCTAGTTTATCATTTCTACTTATGCTAAATATTACTGCCGCTATCGGTGCATTATTTGCTGGAGCAATCGCGGATCGTATTGGATCTAAAATTGTTATTAGCAGCTCTTATCTTATGGCAGCTATATGTATTGGACTATTAACAATTAAACCATCTATTACAATCATCTATCTTTTAATTGGTCTTGCTGGAATTGGATCAGTCGGCATTACTCAAATATTAAATGCATATGTAACACAATACTTCCCATCCCATATTCGGGCTACTTCGTTAGGCTGGGGACTTGGACTTGGCCGAATTGGTGCAATTGCTGGTCCTATTCTTGTCGGTATTATTATGACAATGCAATACGACTTAGCATGGAATTTTTACTTATTCTCATTTGCAGGTCTTCTTGCAGCTATATCTGTTTTCTTTATCCCTACAAAATAAAAATGAGCCCGGTACAATACCGGACTCACTTTTATTAAGCTGCCTAATGAAATAACCGTGTCTAACTTTTAGGGGTCACTTCAAAACTCATTTGTGCTCTTTTTCATATACTGCAAACAACGTATCTCGAAACAACGTATTTAAACTCTCAATATCAATTCCTGATCCCTTTTCAATTCCTTTTACATATTGCTGATAGTAATGAATTTGCTCTTCTAAAAATTGATTCAACACCTCAATTTTTAATCCAATATCTAGTTCAGTACCTGCCTTTTTCTTTATTAGCAATTGTTCAATTTCATCTAATACGCTACGCTCTAATGATAATTCTGTAATTAATCGATCGAATTCTACAGGTGGTAAAGTCTCTTTCTCTTCTAGCCACTTACAAGCTAAAATAGGACGTAATACGTAGAAGTACTTTTTCAACTTTACATTCTCACCTTGCAAAAATTCCCGATAATTTTTTGATGCCATATGTAAGTAATGATATATCGTTGCTTTTGGATCAAAATCCTTTTCACTTATTTGTTGAAGTTGCTCTGGAAAATTAGAGTTTTTCGAATAAAAAATTGGTGATCGTATCCATTCGAGTAAAGCTGGGTTTGACTTTACAAATAATTGTAACGCTTTTTTTATATCCCATCCGCTTATATCTAAATCATCACTAATCGGATACTCAATTACATCTCGTTTATCATGAATTGATAAATACCATTCTACTGGATGCATATAAACGAATCTAACATCATAATCACTATCTTTTGATGGAAATCCCCAAGCACGACTCCCTGATTCTACTGCAAATAAAATTTTCACATCATTCTCTTTTTCAATTCTTGCTAACTCCGCTCTAATTTTCTCTCTCATTTCATACCCTCTCCATTTTTTGATTATTTCCTTGGAAATTCGACAAATATACTACTAAGTTTACTACATACTAAAATAGCTGTCAGAAAATTTCCGACAGCTTGTCAAAACCTCTTATTTTTACTTGTTCTTTTCTGTTACACTAACCGCAATTCGTTCAAACTCTTTTTGAATCTCCTCTTTATATGCGTCTACTTTTGAAAAATCCATAGCAGCAATATAAATTCGTTCCAATTTATCACGAACTGATTTTGCCTTTGCTAAGAAAGACATCGCTTCATTCATTTTTGCTTTATATTGAATCGACACATCACGAATTTCTGTCGCATACTTTTCATCTGTCCCTGGTGTCACGATCAAAGCATACATATCTATAATTTCATCACCTTCGCGGCTCGGAAAATACTCATGTGGCGCAGTGCTATCAAAAATTGCAAATCCTAATTCTCTTACGATCACCATATCAAGACTATTTGGATCAAATCCACAATGATATACTTCAACTTCAAATCCTTTTTCTTCTGCTGCCTTAGCTAATTTTTTGAGCATTGTTGATTTTCCAGAGCCTGGGCGTCCTTTTATAAAATAACGATGTGATAATCCTTCTGTTAAATTAGGAACAAAATCAACTGCACCTTTCGGTGTAGCTGCCCCTAAAAAGCGATGTTTCACAAGCGATTGTTCCCCAACTTTATCTGTAAATAATTTCTGAATGAGCTGATCTGTTAGTTCATTTGCTTTATCAAAATTAATATTATCAATATATATTTTCTCCCACTCATCATGTATAACTAATGCCTCGTTAAAACGAGCGTAAGCAGCTTGAAAAGCTTTGCTTGCTTCTGAAACAAATCTTTCAATTTCCACCTTCTGCTTTCTTAATTTATCTGAATCCCAAGCAACACCTAAATTGATATACTCCTCGACAACTCCTGGCATTTTCGGCTCAATAACATGCGGTGATGTTCCATCAACAATTCCTACTTTTAACTTCGGGATAATGACACCATCAACCGATTTATTATCAGAAGAACAGTGTAAAAATTCAATATCATATCCCTTTTCAACCCATTCACGACCTATTGCCTTAATTAAAGAAGATTTTCCCGTTCCAGGTCCACCCTTTAAAATAAATAATCTGTTTAGTCCTTTTAAATTCTCTTCGTATAAATTATGAAATCCTCTAGCTGTATTTCCACCAGCATAATAATTCAATACATTCCCTGTCACTGCACTCACTCCTTCGCAGCATTCTATTTACATAAGCTACAATATGCGAGCAACTTTATTTGGGTGAATACCTATTTTGTGTTGCACAGAAAAAGGAAATGAATTACAATTTAATTACCAAGAAAATTCTGAACTTTAAATTGAATATACCTTTATCAAGAGAGGCAGAGGGACCGGCCCTTCGAAGCCCAGCAACCTCAGTTTATACAAACTGAATAGGTGCTAATTCCTGCAAAATGCATTGCATTTTGAAAGATAAAACGTAACTATTGTGTGCAAAACTCATCTTTCTTGACTATGAAAGGTGAGTTTTTTATATTTCAAAACATATACTTGGAGGTATTTAAAGTGAAAGTAATTGACCTATCGCAAACATTTGAAAACAATATGTCTCAATTTCCTGGAACACCAAAAATCAATTTAGAAGCCATTACAAGTGTTGAAGAGACAGGCTATCAAGTTACAGATTTTCATTCTGTCGTTCATGTTGGTACGCATTGTGATGCTCCTGCTCATTTCATTTCAGGCGCAACGACTATTGATCAATTACCTCTAGATCAATTTGTAGGCGAAGCTGTTCTTATCGATGTAACTCATGTACAAGAACGAAAACTACCTAAAGAAGTATTACACAACACTGACATAAAAGAAGGTGATATTGTCATTTTCCATTCCAATCTATCTACTAAATGGAATACAGAAGCATATGAGAAAGAAGCTTTTTATCTTTCGGAAGAATTAGCTGAAGAACTCGTTCAATTAAAAGTAAAATCTGTCGGTTTAGATTTTATCTCTCCTGATGAGGTAACGACAGAAACATCGCCAATTCATCACATACTACTTGGGAATAATATTTACTTAATCGAAAACTTAACAAACTTAGATGCCATTCACACGAAACGTTTCTTTTTCTCAGCAGCACCTTTAAAAATTAAAAATAGCGACGGTGCTTTTGCAAGAGCATTCGCTGTAATTTTTTAAACAAACTATACAAAAAAGCAAAGATCATCATTGACCTTTGCTTCTATTTCTTTTATTTAAACTAAGAAGGAATTGCTCAACACGTGGACGTAACCAAGCTAAATAATCTTTCTCTTTCTTCTTTGTACAAGCTATTTCTTCCCCATCTACCATTCCGACAAGCTCTAGCTCTAACAGTTGCCTCGTAAATGCTAACATATTTATTTCTTCATCCGGATACTCTTCTTTTAATTTCTCCTCAATTTCCCCTAATAAAAAACCGTCACGCATCATTGCCAATGCATCAATCCAAAGTGGCGGCATTTCATATTTTTCTCCTGTAATTGTATCTTTTACAATATAATTCTTTTGCTCTTTTCGAAATTGAATCGTGTGTAAGCATACAGTCGAATTTAATGTTAATTCCATCATACCACCTCTTTCATAATATCTGCATAGAAAAAAGGATGCGCGTGCACCCCTTCTTTTTCTAATACTACCGAACCGTTACATGAATAATAAATCTCATGTCGATATTTTCCTCCATTATAAACGAAGTATTTTATAAAAAAAACCCTTCTTGAAACATTTTATAAAATGTTTATATTTACACAACAAGAACACTTTTCTGAAAAATATTTTCTTCTAGCACATTATACTGTCGGTAAAGAAATTTCCACTTTCGTTCCTATTCCCATCTACTTGCAATTGAAATTTCACTCTATATTGTGCTGCATAACTTTCCACAAGCTGTACAACATATAAAAGGAATTCCCGTTATTTCTTTCAATTTCTTATAACATAATATCGTATCGGCAGGACTTCTTTCTTTTTGTATTTGTGGAAATCCTTTTAAAACTCCTCTTTCCTCATATATCTAGCTTTTAAAGTTTTTCATATAAAGTGAAACTTTAATCAGTGGGGGTTTTTGTCCATCCCCCACTGATTATTAGCCCTCACCAAGCGGGCTTTTACGGACAGTTGATCCTCCACCTAACTTCTTCGCTTCCGCTGAATTTTGAGGTGGGGTCTTACTGCCCCCGTTAATGCGGGATAAACATGAACTTGCTTTGAGACAATATGTAACCTTATAACGCTCAAAGGAAGGAGATTTCCCCTTCCTTTTCATCACAATTTATATCCACCTTACCCGATCATGCAGTAATCCATCGGTAAGGTCATTTTCACCAACTACAAAATCATTCATATATAAATTCAAATATTCTCCATACTTACTTTCTGTATTTAATAATAATTCCTCTACATAATAAGCACCTTGTTTAAAATTATCGAACAGCAAACTACACAAGCCAGCATAAATTCCGCATCCTACTTGGAAGTAAGTCGCATTCGTTTTATATTTATGAAAAACTTGACTGCTATTCATTACGTTATACATATATGTCTCGCTATTTTCATAAACGAGTAATACACCGACTAGATCCTCGCCAGCAATCTCTTCCTCCGCTGGATTAAATACTTTACGATTCCAGTTCCATAAGTCTTCTACCTTATCTAAATTTTTCCTAATTATATTTGTTGTATACTCATTAATTCGGTAAAGAAACCCAACTTCCATGTTAAAGTTTTTCCCTAAAATTAAAACTTCCTCATGTGGCATTAAACAACCATAGAACTCTTTCTCTCCTAACTTTACTTTATACTCTGAAGCATATACATCTTCATACAAATAAAGAGGACGATGATGACTCATATACATCGGATAACTCCATATCGCTTCATCTAAAAATCGCTCTACTGCCCATGAAGCATAAAGTGTATGAGGCTTTATAAGTGCTGCATCATGTAAAAATGATGTATCATGTTCTACTATATAACATGCTTTTGGCTTTTCATTTGGACGTTCCCTCATAAGTTCAACAACCATCCATTGAACAACACCTGGGTTCATACCTGAGCCTATAATTGCTTTTGTATTTGTAAATTTCTCTTTTTCCTTCTCAAACCGCGTATATCTTTCCGTGAGCTGAAAGCCAATTAAACTATCGTCCTGATCTACTGCCTCATTTTCCAAAGCTGAATTAATATAACAAATTCCAAGTTCATTACAACAGCTTAATACTCTAATTGTATCTGCCCCTGAAACATCAATAACAACGCTCGTACCATTTTCTTTTAAATGCTGTTTAAATGTCACTACATCTTGGAGATTTATTTCAGATAAAAACAATTGCTCTTTTAAATTTGGAAACAACTCATCATAATAATTCCTATCTTTTTGTTTTATATCAACCAAATGAAATGTCACATTCTTTATCGTTTCATAAATCGGGTCTTTTTCATTTACTATTGCTTGATTTAAAATTGCTAAAACTGCTTTTGCTGCTCCACCAGCACTACCAAGTAATGTAATCGATAACGAATTCAGAAACCGCTCCACCAACAAAACCCCTTTAATATATTAGTTAAGCAGCTCTCCCCCCAAAAATAAATTGAATACACCAAAAGATAGCTCGTACATGTTTTTTATAATTTTGCACAAGGCTAGCTCTTCATAAATGATACAAATATAGTTATATTCAATTCATTTTCCCCCTCACATCCAAATCAAACTAAATAAATAGGCTCGACCTTTTCTTTTGCATATATAAAAGAAAAAGCCAGCCTTCCCACTAGTCTACGGACAATGGACAGATTTCACATGTTGAATATTCACATACATTTTTGCATCACGTGCTTTTAATATTTCAATATGTCCCTCATCAATCTTTGCCATCTTTCCAATCTTATTAGATTCCTCACCTAAATCGAAAACCATGATTTTCCCAGCCATTTTAATAAGTTGTTCTTCAAAGGTACGAGCTAACGTAATATTTAATGGATTTACAGGGAGTTCATTTTTATTGAGGGCATAAGGGACTTGATTTTCTTTATACGGAATTAACCATTTCAAATGTTTTAAAGATATATATACTGTTTTATAAACTGGACTATAAAAAACGATATAATCGTTCATTACACTTGTAACATAACCATGTATTGGAGCATTTCCTGCTACATAAATTTCTGTAAAAATCCCTTTAGAAGTACTTAATACTTTCCTCAAAGAAATTGAAGGAGATTCTCTCTTAATTACAGAATCCACATCTGGTTTTGATACTTCTTCATCATGTGGTCGTAAAAATTTATAATGTTGTACATGATATAAAGATATATATACGTAGTCTTGTCCATTGTAAAGAACCACGATATCATTTCCTACGTCTATTAATACACCTTTAAATCTTTTTTCACCGATTAATTTAACATATATATTTTCTCCAATCCTTTTGTTTAACTCATTCATCCATATCCTCCTTCCTATGAATTTCTTCTTTCCTATCTTCTATTTAAAAAAATAATCAGGGCAAAGTTCTGTCTTAATAGTAAGTAATTCCTTTTCATACTATCGAAATAAGAAATTGTTCTTCTCTTTCCCTCATAATGCCCCTCTTATTTATTAAACATTATTCATCTTCATTCTTTTTACATTTAACTATTTGACTCACACTCTTAATATGATAATTAATGATATAAATCACTTCATCACAGTTTACTAGTGTAATACATTCTTCATGCACTTCACTTAATAAACCTTCTACACACTCTGGGCCGCCACGATTAATCTTTACCCACTTATACTTCAAGTCACGTAATACATCGACAAAAGTATCATCATCAGAGCAGAAACATGAAACATAGCAATCGCCACATTTACTTTCTTTCACTTTCTTCACTAGACTCTTTACATGTTTCAATTGATAATATACTAATTCACCAAGAGGAAGTTGTAATGTAAGGTAATCTCTTCCTAAAGATACGAGTACCCCCACTCGACTCTCTGGTCCACGAAGATTTACTTTTACAGTCTCTCCGACTAAGCATTTAATTTGCTCACAGCATAATATATTCTCCAAATTCATATCCCCCTTTCTTATTATCTACCTCTACTTGATGGTCTTTGTGCGCGCTCTCGACCTGAACAACAACTTTCATTATTACTTTCTTCGCTCTCTTCGCATGCTACTGTGACACTCTTAATATGAGATACTGCAACTAATATAACTTCTTCTTTTACAATTAATGTCACGAATTCACAAGAAACATCTTGTAAAATACCTTCCACTTTCTCTGGACCACCACGATTAATTTTCACCCAGCGATATTTGAAGCTTTGGAGTAGTTTTTCAAAGTCCTCTTCACACTCACATTCAAACCATCCGCAATCATCCACTTTACAATCTTTCACATTTTTTGTAACACTTTTCAGATGACGAATCTGATAGTAATAGAGCTCTCCTTTTTCATTCTTTAATACAAAGTAATCCGAACATACTGCGACTATTGTTCCTTTTTGAGATTCTGGACCACCCCTGTTTACTCTTACAAAAGATCCAATTAAATCTTTCAGAAAATCACAATGAAATATACTCACGAGAAAACCCCTTCCATTAATTTATAAGCTTTTGCACTGATAGTATATGTATCTGTACAGGTTACGTTCTCTATGTTTGTCCTAGCTAGAAAAAAATATGCTTTTAACATGGTAGACTACTACCTATCAAAATCCCGAAAAATCCTAAAACCTCCTTAAATTTTTGATATTTCGAGACAAAAAATCCCGTATGAAGATACATTTCTGCATATCTTCATACGGGATTTCCCATCGTTTAATCTTCGTCTTTAACATCCATATCTTCTGGAATTGGTTCGTTTAATATTTCTTCCACTAATTGCTTATATTTCTCCATTTGTTCTAAATGTGTATTGAATTGTTCTTTATTTAATAAATATTGCTCTCCATCAAATAGCGCACGAACTTTCTTTTGCTGAATCAGCTCTTCAATATACGACTTTGGTAAATTCAAATACTCCGTAGCTTCTTCTACTGTTATATACAACGCGTTCATTCCTTTATCATTTTTTCCTATATACTGTATCTTACTTTATTTTTGTAAACAAATAAAAAAGATTTTGTAAATGCAATTTAAAAAGAAGGTGGATGCATTCCATTTATTGTATAATAATATAGTAAGGATTTTTTAAATATAGAATGGTATTACCCATTTACACAAAGGAGAGTTAACATATGGCTACTCGTCACATCATTACAATGTTAGAAAAAACATTACAGGCTGAAACAGAAAACACAATTTCTCATTTAACTACATCTTTATCTGATCGTATTCTTTCTCAAAGCACAGCAATACATGAAAACAATTGTTACCATACAATTAGGGACTGGTACAAAAATCATTTTTTATTCCAACAAGATGATTTCCTTTGGGCTAAATACGCTTTCTATGATGCATATTGTGAAGCTATAAAGGAACAAGGACATCTTACAAAACGCGTCCGTCAAATATTAGAATCATTAGCTCGCATGCATGGCAAACAGTACATTGCTTCTATATTAAATATGCCATTTCCTAACGAAAGAGCCAAAGGGACAGCATAATATAATACTGTTCTGCGTCAGCAAAACATAGATTCATTGTTTTCTAGGCAAATTTACAAATAAAACGTTCATTTCACATGAACTAATGAAACCGGTGTCATTATAATGATTGAAAATATAGTAAACAGGAAAACCCCTATTTGCCTCTCTTATCATTCGAACAGAGAAGTAAATGGGGGTATACTTGTTTTTTATTATTTCATCATCTGCTTAATCAATTCACGATTTCTTTTCTTAAATACTTCATTATGCGAAGAAACCATTCCATACTCGCTTGCATCTGGCTGAATAAATTGTTTCGCTTTATTTACAGCATTTCCAGCATCTTGGAATGCTCCCGCAATTAAGTGTAATTTCCCTTCATGCTTTAAAATGTCTCCCGCAGCATATAATCCATCTACTGAAGACTCACTATTTGCATTACCAGCAATAAAGTAATTATCTACAATTGCGACATCTAGCTCACTATTTTCCAACAATGTAATGTCACGTTCATATCCATGATTAATAATAACTTCATCGATAGCTAACTGAGAAACCTCGCCTGTTTCATGATTTGTTAATTCTACATATTCAATCGTTTCATGGTTATCACCAGCAATTAATGTTGTAATCGATGTATGAAAGAAACATTCTGCCGAACTATTCATAAGTTGTTTTACTTGCGCCTCATGACCCGATAATTCTTCTTTTCTATATGTTAAATAAACTTTTTTCGCAATTGGTTCTAACTCATTTGCCCAATCAATTGCAGAGTTACCTCCGCCTGAAATAATGACCGTTTTATCTTTGAAACGTTTTAACGATTTAACTGTATAATTTAAATTTGATACTTCAAATCGCTCCGCACCTTCTATGGATAACTTTTGTGGATTTAATATACCACTTCCTGTTGCAACGATCACTGTTTTTGAAAAATGTTCTTCTCCAGTGCTTGTTTTTAACGTGAAAATACCATCTTTATTACGAATAATGGATTCTATCTTTGTATTCAATACAACTTCCGGCTGAAATGTTAACCCTTGTTGTACAAGTTGCTCAATTAACTTTTCACCAGTAACCGGTAATAATCCGCCAATATCCCAAATCATTTTCTCCGGATAAACATGTATTTTTCCACCTAACTGTGGTTGAAATTCTATTATTTTTGTTTTCATCTCTCTGAGTCCACTATAAAAAGCTGAATAAAGCCCTGCAGGTCCCCCGCCTATCACGGTTACATCAAATAATTCTTCTCTATTCATTAACCTTCACTCCTCAGCTACTAATCATTGATTATCATTCTCAATAAAATATAACCTGTTTCCGCAAAATTTACAATTAAAATTACTATTGACAATACACCTATATAAAATTATATTATTTAAAGAATCAATAGTGATAATCATTATCAACTTGTTAATAATTAGCAAATTTGAGATTACATCTTCTTTCATTACTATGGTTAATACTATATTGTAAAATCTCATATTCAAGATTTTTAATAAGCATTTTGCATTAACACTACTCTTTCAAAAAGATTGCAGTTAAACAACTTATTGTATACACATATCATCTATTTAAAGGAGACAGACGATGAAAAAGTTATTTATTTCACTAACAGTTCTTTTCGTTTTTGTTATGAGTGCTTGTAGCAATGGCTCTACGGACAAAAAGAACGATGCAAAAGGTAGCAAATCAGAAACAATTACATACCAATCTGAAGATGGTAAAAAAGTAGAAGTTCCTGCAAATCCAAAACGTGTTGTTGTTTTATCATCATTCGCTGGTAACGTAATGTCATTAGGAGTAAACCTTGTTGGGGTAGATTCATGGTCTAAACAAAACCCACGTTTTGATAGCAAACTTAAAGATGTTGCTGAAGTATCAGATGAAAATGTTGAAAAAATCGCTGAACTAAATCCAGATTTAATCATTGGTTTATCAAATATTAAAAATGTTGATAAGTTAAAGAAAATCGCGCCTACTGTAACATACACTTACGGAAAAGTTGATTACTTAACACAACATTTAGAAATCGGTAAGTTATTAAACAAAGAAAAAGAAGCAAAAACTTGGGTTGATGACTTCAAGAAACGTGCACAAGACGCTGGTAAAGAAATTAAAGCAAAAATTGGTGAAGATGCAACAGTTTCTGTTGTAGAAAACTTCAACAAGCAGCTTTATGTATACGGCGAGAACTGGGGCCGTGGAACAGAAATTCTGTACCAAGAAATGAAATTAAAAATGCCTGAAAAAGTAAAAGAAAAAGCATTAAAAGAAGGTTACTATGCATTATCTACTGAGGTATTACCTGAGTTTGCTGGTGATTACTTAATCGTGAGTAAAAACAAAGATACTGATAACTCGTTCCAAGAGACAGAATCATATAAAAACATCCCAGCAGTAAAAAATAATCGCGTATACGAAGCAAACATGATGGAATTCTATTTCAATGATCCACTTACATTAGATTTCCAACTAGACTTCTTCAAGAAGAGCTTTCTTGGTAAATAATACAAACATGAGGAATTCTTAAATTAAGAATTCCTCTTCCTTTATTCTATGAACAGAAAAGATGTGAAACGCATGACAAAAGATCACGACAATCCACGTTCTATAGTTTTTACATACAAACTCATTTTGAGCATAATTGCATTCTTTCTTATTTTTATGGTGGCAATGGTATTAGGGGCTGCGGATACTTCAATAAAAGATGTATGGTTAGCACTCACTTCCTCCGCTAAAGGAGACAAACTATCTATTATTCGCGAAATTCGTTTACCACGTGAAGTAGCTGCTATTTTTGTAGGAGCTGGACTTGCTGTTTCTGGAGCAATTATGCAAGGATTAACACGAAATCCACTTGCGGATCCTGGATTATTAGGATTATCTGGTGGAGCAAATGCTGCACTTGCGTTAACGCTGGCCTTCAATCCTTCCATCAGCTATCTTTACTTAACATTTGCTTGCTTTATTGGTGCTGCAATTGGTGCAGTTATGGTATTTGGAATTGGTATGGTGAAAAAAGGCGGACTTTCTCCTCTTCGAATTGTATTAGCGGGGGCTGCCGTTTCCGCATTTCTACTTGCCATTTCAGAAGGCGTCGGCATTTACTTTAAAATTTCACAAGAGGTATCACTTTGGACTGCTGGGGGCGTAATTGGAACAACATGGGGCCAATTGAAAATTATTATTCCAATCATTTCAATTAGCATCTTTATCGCTATCTTATTTGCAAGAAAGCTGACGGTCCTTAGTTTCAGTGAAGAAGTTGCTGTTGGACTCGGTCAAAAAATTATTGTTATTAAAACCATTCTATTTATCATTATTATCTTACTTGCAGGTGCGTCTGTAGCGCTTGTCGGAAATATGGCATTTATCGGTTTAATGGTACCTCACATGGTACGCCCAATTGTCGGTCCAGATTACCGATTTGTTATACCGATGTCAGCAATTGCTGGAGCTTCCTTTATGCTACTTGCAGATACAATCGGACGTACTATTAACGCTCCGTACGAAACACCAGTTGCCGCTATTGTCGCAATTGTAGGGTTACCATTCTTCCTATTCATTGTACGTAAAGGAGGAAAAACATTTTCATGATGCAATCTATGCTAAGAAAACAACGTCTTATTCTACTCGCTTTACTTATACTGACCATCACCACCATTGTAATTGGGATGGGACTCGGTTCAGCATCTTTATCTTATGATCGACTACTCCCAACATTAATGGGACAAGGGACGTTTAAAGAGGAGTTCGTTTTATACTCTTTAAGACTACCTAGAATTGTCATTACATTATTAGCTGGTATGGCTCTCGCTTTATCAGGTGCTATTCTGCAAGGAATTACCCGAAATGATTTAGCTGAACCTGGTATTCTTGGAATCAACTCTGGGGCCGGTGTTGCTGTCGCTATTTTCTTTTTATACTTTCCAATAGATGTAGGTTCATTTCTTTACTTACTACCTGTCGTTGGATTTATCGGAGCATTTCTGACAGCTGTTCTAATTTACGTATTTTCATACAGTAAATCAACTGGACTTCAGCCCATCCGACTAACATTAACTGGTATTGGTTTTTCATTTGCACTATCTGGGATGATGATTGTCCTTATTTCATCCGCTGATCGTATGAAGGTGGACTTTATCGCCAAGTGGATTGCCGGGAACATTTGGGGAGATGACTGGGTCTTCGTTTTCGCAATGCTTCCATGGTTAATCGTATTAATTCCGTTCGTTTTCTATAAAGCCAATCGATTAAACATTCTAGCATTAAACGAGCCCGTCGCGATCGGCGTTGGAATTGAAATTGAAAAAGAACGCAGATACTTATTAGTTGCAGCCGTTGCGCTTGCTGCTGCTGCAGTTTCTGTAACAGGAGGAATTAGCTTTATCGGGCTAATGGCTCCTCATATCGCAAAATCTTTAGTAGGTCCGAGACATCAAATATTCGTGCCTATCGCCGTTTTAATTGGCGGATGGCTATTGTTACTAGCAGACACAATCGGAAGAAACATCGTTGAACCTAATGGCATCCCAGCAGGTATTGTCGTTGCTTTAATTGGTGCTCCTTACTTTATGTATCTGTTACTTAAGAAGGCATAAGAACCCCCCTCAAGATTGAAATCTTGAGGGGGTTTTTATCCCGCTTTAATGGGCAGTAAGACCCCCCACTGATTAAAGTTTCACTTTATCTCATTCTACTGCTGCCCATATCCTTCAAACTTCTTCGCCAAATTCTCCATCTCATCTTCTGGCAATAACTTCGGTTCTCCGATGCTTTTCGTTTGATAATAAATTTGCGCACAAAACTCAATTTCTTCCGCAACAGTAAATGCCATTTTTATATTATTTGCACCTGCAATTAAACCGTGGTTTGCAAGTAATACCGCACGGCGATCAATCATGCCTTCGAAAGCAGCCTCCGCTAATTGTTTCGTACCAAATGTTTCATACGGTGCACAGCGAACGTTGGGGCCCGCGAAAGCAATTAAATATGATACAGCAGGAAGTTCCCATCCTAATGATGCAATCGTCTTCGCATACGGAGAATGTGTATGCACAAGCGCATTTATATCTTCACGATTTCGATAATAAATAAGATGCATATCTAGCTCACTTGATGGTTTTCTCTCTCCCTCTACCACTTCACCATCTAAGTTTAATATAACAACATCTTCCGGCTTCGTTTCATAATAATCTAAGCCACTTGGACTCATTGCAACAAGACCTTGCTCGCGATTGAAAATACTAATATTACCGCCTGTCCCCTTTGTTAAACCGCTAGAAATCATTTTCTTTCCATACGCTACAATTTCTTCTCTTTCCTTTTGTAATAACATATACATACATCCCCCTAAGTATGAAGCTTATGATGACTGACTTTTTCATTCTATCTACTTATTGAAATAACTTTTTTAAGTTCTCTGTAAACGGTGCTTTTACAATGCCTTTTTCCGTAATAATTGCTGTCACATTTTCATGTGGTGTGACATCAAATGCTGGATTATATACTTTACTTTCTTTCGGAGCAGAATATTGTCCAAAACGATTAATCACTTCAGAAGCATCTCTTTCCTCAATGGGAATTTCTTTTCCTGTCGGTGTTTTCAAGTCAATTGTCGGCGTTGGTGCCGCTACATAAAACGGAATGTTGTAGTATTTCGCTAAAATAGATACGCCTAATGTCCCAATTTTATTTGCTACATCACCGTTTGCTGCCACACGGTCGCATCCAACAATCACCGCATCAATCTTCCCTTGTGACATGACCATAGCTGCCATGTTATCCGTAATGACAGTAACATCAATTCCCGCCCGTTGTAGCTCTAATGCTGTTAACGTCGAACCTTGTAACCTAGGACGAGTTTCATCTGAATAGATTTTTAAGTCCCATCCTTTTTCTTTCGCTAAGTACATTGGAGCTGTCGCAGTACCATACTTAGTCGTCGCTAACGCACCAGCATTACAATGTGTTAATACTCCCATTCCATCATGGAATAACGTTAATGCATGTTCTCCAATTTGCCGGTTAATTTCTTCATCTTCTCTATGAATCTCTTTTGCCTCTTCTAGCAATCTATCTTTCAACTGAGCGATTGATAAATGTGAGTCCTCTGTCACGACTGCCTCCATTCTTTCAAGTGCCCAAAATAAATTTACCGCTGTTGGCCTTGATGTTGCCAAATATGCACATATCTTTTTGACTTCCTCTATAAAGTCTTCCACCGTACCTTGAGTAACTTCCTTAGCTCCTAAATACACACCATACGCTGCTGAGACACCAATCGCTGGCGCTCCTCTTACTTTCATTACTTGAATGGCATCCCACACACTTTCAGCCGTCTTGAAAGATTCATAGACCACCTCATTCGGTAGTAATGTTTGATCTAATAAAACTAAAGCATTATCTTTCCACTGAATGGGTATTAATTGTTCTTCCATCATCTTCTCCCCTTACTTCGCATATTGCATCGACTGTTCTTTTAACGTTTCTACAAAACTTGTGCCTGTTTTATATTGACTCGCCTGTAAAATAAATTTCTTCGCTACTTGAAGACAAATGCGTTCTGCTCTAGCACGTGTTTCCTCATTCTCAATACAAATAATATCCTTTACTTTCGCTAGCCCAACAATACGACGAATTAACTCAAGACCCGTCACTGCAGCTGTATCCTCTAATACAGATTGTAAATATACTTCGTTAAAGCCTTCTTCCTTCGCCATAATCTCGGTCACATGAATATCCCAAGCCTCTAAAAACTTCTTCTTAAACAAATCAATTACCTCTACCATTGTCGATTGGAGCCAACTCATATACGTATCCTTCTCAGCGCCAGGCGTCATGGTCGCATCTGCATTCACCCAAGCAAACATTAAATTCGCCATTACATTCCCAATGTCATATCCCATCGGTCCATAAAAGGCAAACTCAGGATCGATAACCTTTGTGGAATCATTTTTCACAAAAACAGAACCAGTATGTAAATCACCGTGAATAAGCGCCTGTGCATTCGTCATAAAAGAAAACTTAAGTTTTGCGGCTTCCATACGAAGCTTTTTATCACTATAAATATGCTCTCTAATCCATCCTTCATTTAACGGAAACAACTCATTACGCTTATTATGATTTGTAAATGGCTCAGCATATACGAGGTCTTCTGTAATCTCACATAATTCAGGATTTATATAATTCTTCACAAGTTCCTTCTTCTCTTTATGATTCATTACAACATCCGATGTTAATAAAAGTGTATTTACTAAAAAGGTCGTTAAATCATCCGCAAGCTTCGGAAACATTTGATGTTTTATAAGTGCTGTACGTAATATTGTGTGGTCCGATAAATCTTCCATTACGCAACAATTCATTACACTATCAAACAAATACACCTTTGGAACGAGCCCAGGTGCTAACTCCTCCTCTAACTGCAAAACATCTGATTCTATACGGATACGATTCGTCGACAACTTAAACTCATCTGAAATCCTTGCTGTATCCCCAGCTTGCTTTACAATGACAGAAATATTCTTCTGTTCATCCCAAACGCGGAATACATAATTTAAATTACCATCGCCTATTTCTTTACACTGTAACCCCTTTGCATCCTCAAACTTAGATAATTTCTCTTTCACATATACAATCACATCATTAGCTTCCATTAAAAAATACTTTGTGAACTTAGACATGGTTTCCCCTCCACACTAATTGTAAGCGTTTTCTAAAAGCTATAAAAAATAATAGGGTGAAATTTTTTCATCCTATATTATATCTTCTTCTTTTTGAAAGGTATATCTAGATTTTATTATATCTTGTTAACATCTTGAGTCAATGTCTCTATACCATTGCAATATGCTTCCTAATTATATATTTGAGATGACAAAAAATGTTCAAAAAGATTCTAATTCATTTTATTTTATTTATCGCACAATTCTTTGTAAAATAGAAATAAGCAATCCCTTTTCAAATCCACAACTTCTAAGAAATATTCCCTTCCTATCAATTTATACTTACACCATGTCTCTAACATACGCACTACTCTTTTACATACTCGTTGAAAATCGATTACATGAAAACTACCTTTTCATTCTCTAATAAACTTAATTGAGAATAAATATTAATTAAATTGATATAAAGTTGGTTTATTCTCTTGACAAAATAACCACTTCTATATGATAATTAATATCGAATTAGAATTATTATAGTTAATTAAAAAATATATTTTATGAGCACACTATTTTTTGATGCTCAAAACCAACATTTAGGAGGAATTTTAATATGTTATTAATCGGCACAGAAGTAAAACCGTTTAAAGCTAATGCTTACCATAATGGAGAATTTATCCAAGTTACTGACGAAAGTTTAAAAGGAAAATGGAGTGTAGTTTGTTTCTACCCAGCTGACTTCACATTCGTTTGCCCAACTGAACTTGAAGACTTACAAAACCAATATGCAACTCTTAAAGAGTTAGGCGTTGAAGTATACTCTGTATCTACAGATACTCACTTCACTCACAAAGCATGGCATGATAGCTCAGAAACTATCGGCAAAATCGAATACATTATGATTGGTGACCCAACTCGCACAATCACTACAAACTTCAACGTTTTAATGGAAGAAGAAGGTCTTGCTGCTCGTGGTACATTCATCATCGATCCAGACGGCGTTATCCAATCTATGGAAATCAATGCTGACGGTATCGGCCGTGACGCAAGCATTCTTGTTAACAAAATTAAAGCAGCTCAATACGTACGTAACAACCCAGGTGAAGTTTGCCCAGCTAAATGGCAAGAGGGTTCTGCAACACTTAAACCAAGCCTTGACCTTGTAGGCAAAATCTAAGGAGTTCGATCAAAATGATACTAGATGCAGATATAAAAACACAACTATCCCAATACCTTCAGTTAATGGAGAACGATATTTTACTTAAAGTAAGCGCAGGAGACGACGACGTATCTAAAGATATGTTAGCTCTAGTAGACGAATTAGCTACTATGTCATCTAAGATTACAGTAGAAAAAGTTGAATTAGAGAGAACACCAAGCTTTAGCGTAAATCGCCCTGGTGAAGACACTGGTGTTGTATTCGCTGGTATTCCATTAGGACACGAATTTACATCATTAGTACTAGCTTTACTACAAGTAAGTGGACGCGCTCCAAAAGTTGAACAAAAATTAATCGATCAAATTAAAAACATTCAAGGCGAATATCATTTTGAATCTTATATCAGCCTAAGTTGTCATAACTGTCCTGATGTTGTACAAGCTCTTAACGTAATGAGCGTTCTAAACTCTGGTATTACACATACTATGATTGATGGCGCTGCATTCAAAGAGGAAGTAGAAAGTAAAGATATCATGGCAGTACCAACAGTATTCCTAAACGGCGAATCTTTCGGAAGCGGTCGTATGACACTTGAAGAAATTTTAGCTAAAATGGGTAACGGTCCAGATGCATCAGAGCTTTCTGATAAAGATCCATACGATGTTCTTGTTGTTGGTGGCGGCCCTGCTGGTGCAAGTGCAGCAATTTATGCAGCACGTAAAGGCATCCGCACTGGTATCGTTGCTGAGCGCTTCGGTGGTCAAGTAATGGATACTATGGGCATTGAGAACTTCATCAGCGTAAAACGCACTGAAGGTCCTAAGCTAGTAGCAAGTCTTGAAGAGCACGTTAAAGAATACGACATCGATGTAATGAATCTACAACGTGCGAAACGTTTAGAGAAAAAAGAACTTATTGAAGTGGAACTTGAAAACGGCGCTATTCTGAAAAGTAAGAGCGTAATCGTTTCTACAGGTGCTCGTTGGCGTAACGTTGGCGTACCAGGTGAAGCTGAGTTCAAAAATAAAGGTGTAGCATACTGCCCACACTGTGACGGTCCATTATTCACCGGAAAAGACGTAGCAGTTATCGGTGGAGGTAACTCTGGTATTGAAGCAGCTATCGACTTAGCGGGTATTGTTAAGCACGTAACTGTTCTTGAATTCATGCCAGAATTAAAAGCTGATGCTGTATTACAAGAACGTCTTAACAGCTTACCAAACGTAACTGTTCTGAAAAATGTTCAAACGAAAGAAATCACTGGTACTGACAAAGTAAACGGTATTTCTTACATCGATCGTGAAACTGAAGAAGTTCATCACGTTGAATTACAAGGTGTATTCGTACAAATCGGTCTTGTTCCAAACACAGACTGGTTAGGCGAAACAGTTGAACGCGTTCGCGGTGAAATCGTAACAGACAAGCACGGCGCTACAAACGTACCAGGAGTGTTTGCTGCAGGTGACTGTACAAATAATCCGTACAAACAAATCATCATCTCTATGGGTTCAGGTGCGAATGCAGCTTTAGGTGCATTTGATTACTTAATCCGTAACTAATTATATAGACGTGAGTAAAGAAAAGCAGGTGCCTCGGCACCTGCTTTTTTTATAATCTTAATGTATAAACTAAAAACCTCTCATTCCCATTCTTCTCATAAGCTCCTGGCAACCTTACTTCTCTCTTCAGCTCAAACGCAGTCTGATTCTCCAAGAAGAAAATATAATCTTCAGAAGGATAGTATAAAATAATATCCACTTCTCTCTCCGTCGCTTCTACCGAAAGTAAGATGTTATTTACTACGTTCATAAATACTTGTACAGAAAATGGATTGAAGAAATAAAAGCGGTTATCACGTGGATCAATTTCATATTCCTGCGCTAAACAACATTCAAACCCAATTTTATCTTTAACGTTTCTTACCTTTCGTACATAACGATTAAGATTATCCAACGCGTCTTTATAAAACTCTTCATTCATTTCAATTCCAACCGCTGAAGCACCACACTTATGGTGCATATAAAAGTTTAATCGTCCTTTTCCGCATCCAAAGTCTACAACTCGGTCACTACTTCTTATTTCATACTGATTTAATAGTTCATCTAATCCTCTATATGGCGTCGGTTCATAACGATGATAGTGCATAGACTTGTTAAAGCCCTTTTGCTCACCAACAGTTTTTATATGTAATACAGCATCGTAATATTGTTCGTTCATTCGTCTTCTCCTATTAGAAAATGGTACTTATTATTATACACCATGTACCGGAGAGGGATTTTTCATTGCATTAATTGGTGCGTGAAATTATATCGACGATTTTTTTAATATATCGACTTACCGACAATTCACGACAAAAAAACAGGAGCTCTTTAGCCCCTGTCTTCTAACACTTTCAATACAGTTTGTTTCAATATTTCTACTCCATCCATAATACAACTATGATCGAACTTCATATACGGATGGTGTAATCCAGGTTGTAAGTTTGCCCCGAGTCCGAGCATGACAGCTTTTAAATGTGGTCTCTTCACTGTGTAGTAATGGAAATCATCGCTTCCTGTCGTATACAGCGGTCCGGTGCATCCCTCTTCCCCGTATACTTCAAGAATGCCTTTTCGCATAAAGCGCTCAGCTTCTTCTGACACTTCAGCTCCTGGTGCAAGATCAATCCATTTGTATGAAGTTTCCGATCCCATCGATGCAGCCGATTTTATTACATGTTCTATTTCTTTCTTCAATTCTTCTAATAATGTATTACTCTCTGCTCTGACATCTAAGCTAAAATGCCCGTTACCCGGAATAATATTTAAATTATCTCCACCAGCTTGGCATCTCGTCATCTTTACTGAATAAGAACTTTGCGGTGGTAGCCATATATTTTTCAAACCGATGTTGATCATAGAAATGACATCAATTGCATTTATCCCTTGATGTGGGCGTGCTCCATGTGCATCATCTCCATGAATTGTACCCTCTAAAAACCCTGCCGCTCCGTGACGAATAGACGGGGCAGCTTGTTTCAAAGGAAGTTCTTCAATTGGTCTTAAATGAACACCAAATAAGAAGTCAGCATCATCCACAGCACCCTTCTCTACCATCTTTAAAGAGCCATTTCCTTTCTCTTCTGCCGGCTGAAAAATAAATCTAACCGTTCCACTATCCCATCTCATATTTTTCAATTGTAAAATAAGCCCCATCACAATTGTCATATGTGCATCGTGACCACATGAATGGTTCGCTTTAAATTCACCATCTACTTCTTGCCACAATGCATCCATATCGGCACGAATCGCAATAACTGGGTTTCCGCTTCCGATTTCCGCAATCACACCTGGACAATCATCAAATATTTTATATGAAATTCCTTCTTCTTTTAAAAAGTTAGTAATATACGCTGTTGTTTCATACTCTTTCCAACTCACTTCAGGGTTTTCATGTAAATGTTGAAAAATTTCAGTTAAACGTTCTTGTAATTCTAATGTTTTCAAAGCTACATTCTCCTTCCCAAATTCCAAAACCATTCAGGTTAATTATACTTATGAAAAACAGATGTTTTTATGAACATATTGAATTTTAAGAAAAAAGTCAATTGTTTATTTTTAAATACAATCGACAACTTCTTCCTACTCACTTTATAACGATAGAACATTCCTTATTTTCTGTTTCTTTATTGACGCTTACATTAATTTTTAGTTATTATAACTTAATAACGTCTATTTTGCGACAATTCAAAAAATACAAACATACATAATGAGGAGGCAGTTTATGAAAAAAGAAATACCTTTTGGAGTAGCAATAATCCCTATTATCATTACGGTTGCAGTTATGATGGTTACAATTGTTGTATTAAAACAAAACCCTCACGTCCCACTTATTATCGGTACAACCGTTGCTTCTATCGTTGCTTGGCGCTATGGCTACAAGTGGAACGATCTTGAAGAAGCAATGTATAAAGGAATTCGCCTCGCATTACCCGCTATCGTTATCATTATTCTTGTAGGTTTAACGATCGGTGCTTGGATTGGCGGCGGAATCGTCGCAACAATGATTTATTACGGGTTAAAACTTTTAACTCCATCACTATTTTTAGTTTCAATTACCGTGATTTGTTCTATCGTTGCGTTAGCGATCGGTAGCTCTTGGTCTACAATGGGAACAATTGGTGTTGCTGGAATGGGAATTGGCCTAAGTATGGGAATCCCAGCTCCAATGGTTGCTGGTGCTATCATTTCCGGTTCTTATTTCGGCGATAAAATGTCACCGCTTTCAGACACGACAAACTTAGCCGCAGGATTAACAAATACAAATTTATTCGCACATATCCGTCATATGTTATTTACTACAATCCCAGGTTTAATTATTACTCTTGTCATCTATGCATTCTTAGGAAGAAGTTTCGGCGAAAACAATATTGATGCAAAAAGCATCGATCAAACGTTACAAGTGTTGCAACAAAACTTTGTTATCTCACCATTCCTATTAATCATACCTGTAGCCGTTATGGTATTGGTCGCTAAAAAAGTGCCAGCTATACCAGCTATTCTCGTAGGTATTATTTTAGGATTTTTATCACAAGTCTTTATTCAAGGTAGTTCTGTCTCAGCCTCTGTCGGTGCACTCCAAGCTGGATTTGTCATAGACACTGGAAACAAGCTAGTAGACGAACTATTTAACCGCGGTGGCTTAGATTCGATGATGAATACTGTTTCTATGACCATTGTCGCTATGACTTTTGGCGGAGTACTAGAACATACTGGTATTCTTCGCTCAATTGTAAATCAAATTTTAAAATTAGCGACATCAGCAAAAGGACTTATCGCTTCTACTATCGCATCTTGCTTTGCAACAAACCTTACTTGCTCTGAACAATATATTTCGATTGTTGTTCCTTCAAGAATGTACGCAAATGCATACACAGAAAAGGGACTACATTCTAAAAATTTATCCAGAGCATTAGAAGATGGCGGAACATTAACTTCTGTTTTTGTACCTTGGAATACATGTGGTGTATTTATACTCGCAACACTTGGAGTTGGCGCATTCGAATATGCTCCTTATGCTATATTGAATTTCATCGTACCTATTATCTCGATTATTTATGGTATAACTGGTCTCACAATTACAAAACTATCTGACATTGAAAAAGCAGAACTACTAAAAAAACAAAAATCTCAATTAGAAGCTTAAAGATAACGGTAAATTCAGTTCATATATTGCGCGAGGGCGTCCTTGTTGATAGGGCATTTCCTCGCCGCAAATATGAGCATATCCATAATCAACTAGTTTCTTTAATAATCTTTCTGTTGATCGACGAGTCACTTGTAAGTATTCAGAAAGATCTGCTGCTGTAAACTTCAATGACGAATGTGATTGACTAAATTGAATAATTTTTGATAAGTTTGCTGGACTAAGTTTCGTTTCTTTCGCTATTTTCATTAGTTCCGGGTTTTCATTCTTCAAACTTTGTACTCTCTGTTCTTTCGGGAACGGACCAAATAGTTCTTTATCACTTGTTAGTATATAAAAACAGTGGTCTATTGGATTGTTTTCTGCAAAATCTTGAGCGATTTTAGCATTTTGCTCCGCTTCTTTTACAGTTTTTCCGTAACCAAATCCAATAGCTATCGTTCCTTCTATACTCGCAAATAAATGATTTATCATATTCGTTTTTATAATCGATTCAATATCACCACGAGTCGTATACAAAATGAACGTCATTTCATCAACTTTTTTAAATGAACCATGTAGTGCTTTGGAAATGGCATCTAATTGCTCAAGCAAACCTTCTCGTAATTCTAAAGAAGAAATCCTACAAGCGCCAACAGTAGCTGAATGGCTTTTTGCTAACTCAGCTTTTATTTTTGCATCTTTTAACCCATGTATAATGGATTGCTTCGGATCTATCATACGTTCTGAAGGAATACCTATTTTTTGAAGTTCATCATAGACAGCGTGAATACTAGTTAAAGCTAAATGTGCTTCTCCAGATTGATATTTAGCTACATGAAAATCAATAACTCTATTTATTTCATCTTTGCTCCACAGCATATTTTTATAATCAAACACTTGTGGCTTTTCTTTTATGCCAATATCATGGAACACATTTGTAATGAATGAACGGTCTACTAAATCAATTGAAATTTGATGTGGTTGAATACCTTGGTGATACATGACAGAGAGAATGGAAGATGCGACAGTTGCCTCGTCTTGCTGTAAGTACGTACTTGGAATTCGTAATTGTTCTCTTATTTCTTTTGCCATATAATAAGGTAAAGCACCTGAGAAAAAGATGAAATCACAAGGCTTTAAACGCTTTAATAGTTCAGAAGATTCTGCCGGATGAAGGTAAATATATGGATCAATCTCTATTTCTTCTAGTTTATGAGCAACAGGTAACAGTGTCTCCATAAACTCTTTTGAACCAATAACTGCAATTTTTATCATGATTTCTCTAACTCCTTATCATTAATTAACGACTATTTAACGTCAACTATATCAAATGTACAAAACTATTGTAAACAGGAAGGGGTCTCTACCTAATGAAAATTACAGCTATTCATCTTTATGCAATTCGTTTACCGCTTCGCGATCCATTTGTTATTAGTTATGGTTCTTATTCTGATATGCCTTCTATTATCGTTAAAATGGAAACAGATGAAGGTATTACCGGTTACGGTGAAGGTGTTGCTGATGATCACGTTACAGGCGAATCATGGGAAAGTACTTTCCATACTTTAAAACATACACTTGCTCCTGCGCTCCTCGGACAAGATCCAATGAGTATCGAGAAAATACACGATATGATGGATAACACAATTTACGGTGTTCCTACTGCGAAAGCTGCCATTGATATCGCTTGTTTCGATATAATGGGTAAAAAATTAAATCAACCTGTATATCAATTAATTGGCGGACGATATCATGAGGAATTTCCTGTCACTCACGTCTTAAGTATTGCCGAACCTGAAGCCATGGCAAAAGAAGCTGCTTCCATGATTCAAAAAGGTTACCAATCATTCAAAATGAAAGTCGGTACAAATGTAAAAGAAGATGTAAAACGAATTGAAGCCGTACGTGAACGTGTAGGAAATGATATCGCGATTCGTGTTGATGTAAACCAAGGTTGGAAAAATAGCGCAAACACATTAACGGCACTTCGTTCATTAGATCATGTAAACATCGACTGGATTGAACAGCCTGTCATTGCAGACGATATTGACGCAATGGCTCACATTCGTTCTAAAACAGACCTTCCACTTATGATTGATGAGGGATTAAAAGGCTCTCGTGAAATGCGCCAAATTATAAAATTAGACGCGGCTGATAAAGTAAATATAAAACTAATGAAATGCGGCGGCATATATCCCGCTGTAAAACTCGCTCATCAAGCAGAAATGGCCGGCATTGAATGCCAAGTGGGATCCATGGTCGAATCATCTGTTGCCTCTTCCGCAGGATTCCATGTCGCCTTTTCGAAAAAAATTATTACGAGCGTTGAACTTACAGGTCCATTAAAATTCACGAAAGACATCGGAAACTTACATTACGACGTACCATTTATTCGCTTAAATGAAAAGCCGGGACTCGGCATTGAAATAAATGAAGATACATTACAAGAACTAACCGTCTTTCAAGACGTTGTACGCTAAAGGAGGGCTAACACATGACAGTGCTATACAAAGGATCATTAAAACAAAATAACGATCCATTTCAGGTTACATTGCTATCACTAAAACACATCGAACAAATCTTATCTCTACAAAACGTTGTAGTCGAAGCACTAGAAGATAAAAGTCGCTTACAACCACTCTCATTAGAAGAATTTCAATACATTCTAGAGGGAAACGGCATGATGATCGGTGCTTTTATCGAAAACGAACTCATCGCATTTCGTGCCCTACTCGTCCCTCCTATCGACGAAGAACATTTAGGACTTGATATTGGCATACCAGAAAGCGAACTACATCGCGTCATCTATCAAGAAATCTCAAACGTTCACCCGAACTGCCGAGGAAATGGGATGCAAAAAATATTAGCGAAAGTCATCATGGACGAATTACAAAAAGAAGACAGCAAATACGACTATGTTTGCTGCACTGTTGCCCCTTTTAACATTCCGAGTTTGAAGGATAAGTTTGCGCAAGGAATGGAGATTGCTGCATTGAAAGAGAAATATGGCGGAAGTATGCGGTATGTTTTTGTGAAAGAATTGCGTGGGGATAAGGAAAGGGATTGGACAGATGTTAAGAGCATTCCGATGAGTGACGCTGGTGGACAGCAGGCGTTGCTTTCGGACGGTTACCGCGGGTATGACCTGGAGCAAATGGACGAAGATTTTATTGTGAAGTTTGGGCGATAATTGTTACACCAAAAAGGAGATGTCTGCTTGTGATATCTCCTTTTATTTTCTCTTCATTAAACATATAAAGCGCACCACTAAACCGTCATCTTCCAACTAGATAACGCTAACCAATCCTCCATTTCCTTATAATCAGGCATTATCTTCCCAACAAGACGCCAAAAAGATCGATCATGATTCAAATGAACCATATGACACATTTCATGAACAACTACATAATCGATTACTCGCTGTGGTGCCATCGCTAACTTCCAATTGAATGTTAGCTGTAAATTTGAATCACACGTCCCCCATGTGCGACTACTATCTGTAATACGAATAGAACGAGGCTTTGTTTTGAAGTTACTTTGATGCGCTTTAATACTCTTCTCTACTAATGACTTACACTGCTTATAGTAAAATCGTTTTAACGCTTTTTGTATTTTTCACATAAATATGTAGCTTATCTCCTTCAAATACTGCATTATCTTGCGTAATACTTGCATCTTGAGAGATTTGTATCGGATACATATTTCCTAAATACAGAAAGCCCTCTCCTTGATCATAATCCTTTTCTTGTGGTCCAAGCGCTCGCTCTTGCATTTCCTTACGTGTTTTTTGAATCCAATCCCATTTCTCCTCTAACAACTGGACTAAGTATTCAACAGGTGTGCCTTTCGGAGCTTGTAATTCTACATTTCCGTACGAATCTACGAAAAGACGCACCGATTTTTTCTTTTTATAAGTTATATGAAAATTAATTGTCTCACCTAAATATGTATGTACCATTTCATCACCTAACGTATTATTTTACATATAAAAAAGAGTAGGATACGAACGTCCTACTCTACCTATTATATCATTTACCGCTTTAACGGACTCATTATCCTCTATACTTTACAGCTAACCCCTTAATGAAGTTCCTTGCATATCTATCGCCGCACTCTTTGTAATTTTTATGGCCTTTTTTCCTTAATAGAGCGCCTAGTTCTCCCTTAGTCACCGTAACGCCTACGCTATCTAATATATCAAGTACATCCTCACTCGTTAAAGATAGTGCAATTTTCATTTTCTTTAGTAGAAGGTTGTTAGCACTCTCTTTGCTTTGCACAGGTGCCGGTTGTCCAGGTTTCGGATCTTGCTTCCCTCTTTTTAAAGTAATAAATCCATTGAAAAATGCTTCTAACATCATCATATCGCATGTTTTTACGTACTCATCTTCGATCACATCATCATTTTCAGCTTCATGCTGAGGAGCTCTCTTTATTTTTGTAAGCATATCAACTACGTCTTCTTTCGTTACTTCCATCCCGCCAAGTTTAAAGATTTCTACCATATCTATATCTCTTATATCTAAAGCATACCTTACTCTTTTTAATATATCGTTGTTGCTCATTGCCATTGTATTTCCTCCTGAAATGTTAAATATAATAATGCCTTTAGCATGTGTAAATTCATGTCGTTAAGTTACTACTTTAACATTTTAGAGGAATGTTTTGTAGTCTTAGGTGGATTAATGCTTGTGGAGATGATTTTAAAACAGCAACATATGCTGTTTAGCAGCTTTATTTTATATTTAATTCCAATAAAATCATACTGATACTAGAATTAGCATATGAAGATATCAATATTGAATATTTAATTGATTATAAAGATGCTGAACGAAACTTCGATTGAGGATTTACTATTAATTAACACACTTAAAAATGGACAAATCTAATATAAGTTTGTCCATTTTTTATACTACTCAAATATAAATACTTGTGGTACAGTTCAACAAAACTAATCTAAATAAGGTTATTTTTTATTATTTCCATAATCAAATTTAACAAAAAAAGTAGTGCCTTCGGATCCCGTTTGAATTTCTATTTTTGCATTATGACGGGCGGCAATGGCATAACATACACCTAACCCTAATCCAGTTCCATTATGTTTGGTTGTGTAAAATGGAGTACCTAGTTTCTCTAATACTTCAGGCCTGATACCTTTTCCTTGATCCCGCACTGCAAGCACCACACAATGTCGACCTTCTTTATAGGTGCTAATGGTTAGAACTTTCTCTTTGTCCATCGCTTCTAGGCCATTACGGTATAAGTTTATTAATAATTGCCGTATCTCATTACGATTTAAAAGTAATTCCGGAATGTCATTTGTATCGACTTCAATATATTTATTTTGATTATGCGTATCAATCTTTATTAAAGGAATAATATCACGGATAATTGAATTTAAATCTAACATCTGTAAATCCGATTTCCTTGTATTACCCATTGATAGAAATTCAGTAATAATAGAATTAGCACGGTCAAGTTCTTCAATCATTAAATTAAAGTGCTTATTATGTTTCTCATAGGTAGGCTCTTCTTTTAATAACTGCAAAAAACCTCGTACTGTTGTCATTGGATTTCTAATCTCATGGCTGATACCAGCTGCCATTTGCCCTATTAAATCTATGTTGGATAACCTTTTCAATTCCTGCTCATACTGCTTTTTTTCCGTTATGTTTTTAAAAATACAACAAATACCATCATCATACGGGTATGCAATAACTTCGTGCCAATATTCATCAGGGGCAGAAAAAAATTCAAAATACACTGTAGTTCGCTCTGACATTACACGATGAAGTTCCTTATATATGACTTCGTCAACGCTACTCGAGAAAATCTCCCATATATTCTTTCCTAATACATCTTTTGCTGTTTTTCTTTGTGGAAAATATTGATGCTTATTTACGTACGTAAATTCCCACGTATTATTTAAAGTAAAGAATCCATCCGTAATACTTTCAATCACACTTGTAACTTTTTTATTAGCAACAGCCAGTTCTCTCGTTCGCTCTTCCACCATGCTTTCAAGTCGATCCATATATAACAAGTTTGAAAACGTAGGCGCTGTTGCATCAACGATAGATTTTGCCAGTTGTATTTTGGAATTATCATAATTGTGAGCTTTTCCCTCTTTGCCAACGACGATTACCCCTAATACTTCTCCCATTGAAACCAATGGAATCATCAGTAGACCATTACTATCTATATTTTTTGTTTGGATAACCTCTTGGATCTTGGCTTCATAGCTTTTCTCCATCCAATCCGCTTCTGTCCAATCACATTCCTTGCTTAACTTCGTTGTTTTAATCGTTGTTTTGTCTAGGGGGTCTAAAAGGTGAGCTGCCATGTTTTTACTCTCTAAAATCTGTCCTAAGTAAAAAAAACATTTATCAAAACTCTCCTGTATCGAGGAACACATTGATAAATCACGGTTAACATTTAGTAACAGCTGCTTCTCAGCAATAAGGTTTTCCTTTTGCTTTAAATTATTTGCATTTTGAATTGCGACCGCAGCCATATTTACATAAGCTTCAACACTTTGAATTTCTGAATTTGTTAAGTTCATAGGAACTCCATAATCAAATAAAAAAACCAAACCAAATAACTCTTGCTCAAATGAGATGGGCAGAGCTAATAAGGACTTAATTTTGAACGCAGCAACTGGTCTCGAATCTGGTCGATCATCCTTTGATGTATCAGGGATATAAATCGTTTTTTTTGTTTCAATAACTTCTTTTGCCAGTAAGTCTATTTCAGGATCAATTACCTGAGTATCGAGCGTTACGCCATTTATTGTCTCTGGTTTTCCTGCAAACCCTCTAAACGTTCCATCTTCCTGGGGTAAATAAATTCCAACAGAGTTACACTTAACAATCTCCTCTGATATCGCAATTGTTACACGCTGCAATACTTCACGTAGTTCTAATTTTGTATTTATTATTTTTGTTATATTCGCGAGCCTAGAATATCTCGCCTGATCACTTAACATTCACACGGCCTCCAATTATAGGCATAATAAAATAAACATGATACTATCATTGAAAATCAAGACCAACCTACCATTTTTACTTTTCTCTTGTATTCTTTTCTTACCCTTGTTTTACGCCTTTACTTCTGATACAGTCCACCTTAATTAAAATGAAACAGTGTAACTTTCAAAAGTTACACTGTTTCACTACCTTCTACTACATTCACACTCGCCTCAAACTTATCAAGCAATGCACGTACTTCATTCGTTGATTTCGTACTCATCAATTGATTTCTCAATTCAGCAGCTCCTGGGAAGCCTTTTACATAAATTTTGAAGAAGCGATGTAATCCTGTGATAGAGCGTGGTAATACTTCTGCATATTGATCTTGAAGATCCAGCTGCAGTCTTAAAAGATCAAGATGTTCTTTACTACTATGCTCTCTTGGCTCTTTTTCGAAAGCAAATGGATTTTTAAAGATTCCTCGTCCGATCATTACGCCATCAATGCCGTATTTTTCAGCAAGCTCCAGCCCTGTTTTACGGTCAGGGATATCTCCGTTTATTGTTAGAAGCGTATTTGGTGCAATACGATCACGTAATTTTTTAATTTCCGGAATTAGCTCCCAGTGCGCATCCACTTGGCTCATTTCTTCTCTTGTACGTAAGTGAATAGAAAGATTTGCGATATCTTGTTTGAAAATGTGCGTTAACCAATCTTCCCACTCGCTTAACTCTTTAAAGCCAAGTCTTGTTTTTACACTGACAGGTAGCCCTCCCGCTTTTGCTGCTTGAATAAGTTCTGCCGCAACGTCTGGACGTAGAATAAGGCCACTACCTTTTCCTCTTGATGCTACGTTTGGTACAGGGCAACCCATATTAATATCGATGCCTTTAAATCCTAACTCTGCCATACCAATACTCATTTGGCGGAAGTATTCAGGATTATCTCCCCAAATATGCGCCACGATTGGTTGTTCATCTTCTGTAAAAATTAAACGGCCACGTACACTTTTCATACCCTCTGGATGACAATAGCTATCCGAGTTTGTAAACTCTGTGAAGAATACATCTGGACTACCAGCTTCACTTACTACGTGACGAAAAACAACGTCTGTCACATCTTCCATTGGTGCAAGTACGAAAAATGGTCGTGGTAAATCACGCCAAAAATTATCTATCATTTCAAATTCAAATCCTCTCACTATGAATACAATTTCAAACTCTCAATAAAGTGAAACTTTAATCAGTGGGGGTTCTTCATCCCCCACTGATTATCAGCCCTCACCAATCGGACTTTTATGGGCAGTTGATCCCCACCTAACTTCTTTGCTTGCGATGAATTTTGAGGCGGGGGGTCTTACTGCCCAGTAAAGCGGGATAAACCAAAAAGCAGATGGTATAGATTTTCCTATATCAACTGCTTTCCTATTATACCAACTTCAGCCAAGCTACACACTCTACATGAGTCGTATGCGGGAACATATCAACAGGTTGTACTTCCTGCGTTTTATATCCGCCTTCTTCTAGTACTTTTAAGTCACGTGCTAATGTTGCTGGGTTACATGATACGTATACGACGCGTTTTGGTTTCATGTCGATGATTGTGTTAAGTAGTGCCTCATCGCAACCTTTACGCGGTGGATCTACGACCATTGTATCAGCGATTACGCCTTCTTTGTACCATTTTGGAATGACTACTTCTGCTTCTCCTACACCAAATTCAGCGTTTGTCATGTTGTTTAGTGCTGCGTTTCGGTTTGCGTCTTCGATTGCTTCTGGGACGATTTCAACGCCGTACACTTTTTTCGCTTTTTGTGCTAGGAATAAGGAGATTGATCCAATTCCGCAATAGGCATCAATTACTGTTTCGTTACCATCTAATTTTGCGTATTCTAACGTTTTATCGTACAGCACTTTCGTTTGTTCTGGGTTTACTTGATAGAATGAACGTGCTGAAATCGCAAATTTAATGTCACCGATAAAGTCATAAATATATTCTGATCCGTACAGTACTGTCGTTTTGTCTCCGAAGATTACGTTTGTACGTTTCGTGTTTACGTTTTGAACAATCGATTTTACTTCAGGGAATTTCGCAGCAATTTCTTCAATGATTGCTTTCTTGTTTGGTAATTCTGCTGTACGAGTGATGAAGACAAGCATAATTTCCCCTGTTACTTGCCCGTAACGAGCCATTACGTGGCGAAGTGTTCCTTTGTTACGCTCTTCGTTGTATGCTGAAATCCCGTGTTTTTCACAAATACGTTTTACTTCTTGAATTAATGTATCGTTTTCTTCTGCTTGAATTAAACACGATTCCATATTAATGATGTCATGTGTTCCTTGACGATAGAATCCAGCTACAAGTCCACCTTCACGTTCTCCAATTGGTACTTGTGCTTTGTTACGGTATACCCACGGATTCTTCATGCCAAGTACAGGATGAACAGGAACATCACTTAATCCGCCGATGCGCTGCATAACGTCACGTACTTGTTTTTCTTTCGCTTGTAATTGTCCTTCATATGTTAAATGCTGAAGCTGACAACCGCCGCACTGATTGTACACTGGGCATTCTGCATCTTTACGATATGGGCTCTCTGTATGAAGCTTCATTAAACGACCGAATGCGAAGTTTTTCTTTACTTTAATAATTTTAATTTGTGCTTCTTCACCTGGTAATCCGTTTTTAACGAAAATAGGATAGCCTTTTACTTTCGCAACACCGGCACCATCATGTGTTAAATCTTCAAATACTACATCTATAAACTCGTTTTTTTCAACTGGTGGCGTCATTTTTGTACTCATTTTCCGACCTCTCTTTTTCATAACACTGCGTTACATTTTATCATACTTATATGGTCTATTTCTATTGGAAGAAAAAAAGCTATTGACGATAGTTCTCTGTTAATGTTACGCTACTACTAATTTAATACGGACGATGTTACCTCATATATACTCGATAATATGGATCGAGAGTTTCTACCCGGCAACCTTAAATTGCTGGACTATGGGGAAAACTAATGAATATTAGCCCATGTGCAAAAAAGGACTCATATTGATTAGCTTTCTCTCATAGATGAAAGTGAATCCATATGGGTCTTTTTTTATTTTTATTTTTCTAAAAGGTCAGACATCTTACGTATGACATAAAACCTCCTTGTTTTACTTTTAGTAATATAACAAGCGTTTTATGTACAAACTTTATACGAACTTCTGAAAGGGGCAACCACATGCAATATGTAATGAGCATTATCGGTATTCTTGTCGTTTTAGGTTTATGTTTTGCTTTGTCAAACAACAAAAGTAAAATCAACTTCCGTGCAATTGCTATTATGATTGGTTTTCAAATTTTAATCGGTTGGTTTATGTTTGGCACAAAAATTGGTCAACAAATCATTATTTTCATTGGTAAAGTTTTCAACAAACTAATTAAACTTGGTACGACAGGTGTCGATTTTCTCTTTAATGGGATTCAAAGAGATTTTGTCTTTTTCTTAAACGTACTATTAATTATCGTATTTTTCTCAGCACTACTTTCTATCTTTAGTTATTTAGGTGTTTTACCATTCATCGTTCGCGTTGTCGGCGGTGCCATTTCAAAAATTACTGGTTTACCACGCGTTGAATCATTCCATGCGGTAAACTCTGTATTCTTCGGTTCAAGTGAAGCGTTAATCGTTATTAAAAATGATTTACAACATTTCAATAAAAACCGTATGTTTATCATTTGTTGTTCTGCAATGAGTTCAGTTTCTGCCTCTGTTACAGCATCATACGTAATGATGTTAGATGCGAAATATGTACTAGCAGCTCTTCCGTTAAACTTATTCTCAAGCTTAATCGTTTGTTCGCTATTAACACCAGTTGATACGAAAAAAGAAGATGAAGTGATTCAAAAATTCGATAGAACTTTATTCGGTGACAGCTTTATCGGTGCAATGATTAACGGTGCACTTGACGGTTTAAAAGTAGCTGGTATCGTTGCCGCATTAATGATCGCCTTCATCGGTGTGATGGAAGTTGTAAACTACGTAATTAGTGCCGCTTCAGGTGCAATGGGATATGCTGTTACGTTACAACAAATCTTCGGTTATATACTTGCTCCATTCGCGTTCTTAATGGGTATTCCAACTCAAGATATTATCCCAGCTGGTGGTATTATGGGTACGAAGATTGTATTAAACGAGTTTGTAGCAATACTTGATTTAAAAGGTGTTGCATCAACATTATCTCCACGTACAGTTGGAATCGTTACAGTATTCTTAATTAGCTTCGCAAGTATTAGCCAAATTGGTGCAATCGTTGGTACAATCCGTGCCCTTTCTGAAAAACAAGGAAGCATCGTTTCTAAATTTGGTTGGAAAATGCTATTTGCATCAACACTTGCTTCTATTTTATCTGCGACAATCGCTGGATTGTTTATTTAATAAAAAATCACCTTACTCGTTGAAGTAAGGTGATTTTTTTATCTATTGTTACTTTTCTCATTCCATACATTTTCTCCAAATGCTATGATGAACAAGGGTATGTCCCCACCTCTCTTACAGCGGTGGGGATTTTAAATATAAATATGTAACATAATACACAATAGAAGGTGATTTTATGAGAAAATACGCAGCAATTGCTTTATGTACGTCTGCTATTCTAGCAGGTTGTAATATTAGCAATGTAAACCAGAAACCTAAAAAAGATAACAAGGTTCAAGAGACTAAGAAACAAGAAGTGACCGTACAAGAACAAGGGAAAATTTCTTATACTCCAATTACACATGAATCTACAAACACTACTATTCACATGACAGATATAAAAGATACTTTGACAGAGGTACAATATAAAATTTGGCGAACTGCTGACGGAAAGGAAACTGCTAAATCTTTATCTTCTAAAGAAAAGGAAAAACAATTTTCACTTCCTTTTGACATAAAAGAATTTGAAGGAAAACGCGGTGAGTTTCAAATTGAAACAACAGGAATAAAAGAAGATGGGAAAACCATCCCTCTCACAAAATCTGCTATTACTTTCGAGCAAAAGGTTCCCGTTCTTATGTACCATGCAATCGATAATTATCACGGACAAGGCATTAAAGATTTATTCGTATCACCTGCTAACTTTGAAGCCCAAATGAAATATTTAAAGGACAACGGCTATACACTACTAACTTTTGAACGTTGGAGTGATATTAATAAAGTAAATAAACCTATCTTTGTTACATTTGATGATGGTATGAAAAATAATATGAATGCATTCCATGTTTTACAAAAGCTAAAAGACGATACGTTTAAACCAACAGCAACAGAATATATGATTGTTAATAACGTTGATGTAGAAGGATCACTGTCTACTTCTGAAATAAAAGAAATGGTCGATTCCGGTATTTTCTCAGTACAATCTCATACAGCGACGCATGCAGACTTACCGAAAATTACAAACTATGAAGAGGAACTAAGAGGATCGAAAGAAAAGTTAGAAAAAATAACAGGTAAGCCCGTTATCGCAGTTGCTTATCCATTCGGTCATGTAGATGATAAAGTCGTTGCAGAAACGAAGAAATATTATCAATTTGCGGCGACAACAAAACCCGGAAAATTCATTACAAAAGGTGAACTCGATGAATTGTTAAAAATGAAACGTGTTCGCATACACAATTCGACGACCGTAGAACAGTTTGCTTCTTCGATTAAATAACGATGAGATCTCAATATATTTTGAGCTCTCTTTTTACGCTATATTTATATATATATTTTGAATTTTCTTGTATTATATATAATAAGAAATCTTTCAAATTAAAGGAGATTATACATATGTCATTTGAACAAACGTTAGAAAAATATGCTGCCCTTGCAGTCAATGTTGGTGTTAATATTCAACCAGGACAAACATTATCAATTAGTGCGCCTCTTGAAGCTGTACAATTTGTACGCCTCGTTACAGAAAAAGCATATAAATCTGGTGCAAAACACGTATATGTGGATTGGAATGACGAGACGTTAACACGCTTAAAGTTCGATCTAGCTCCTGAAGAAGCATTCGCTGAGTTCCCATCTTGGAAAGCAAACGCTCGTGAAGAATTAGCAAAAGAAGGCGCTGCATTTATGTCTATTTATGCAGAAAACCCTGATCTATTAAAAGGTGTAGAACCAACGCGTATCGCAACAGCTCATAAAGTAGCTGGTGAAGCAATGAAAGTATACCGCGATTACGTACAAGCTGATAAAGTAAGCTGGTGTGTCATTTCTGTCCCTACGAAAGAATGGGCTGCGAAAGTATTCCCTGACGTTGCACCAGAAGAACAAGAAGCAAAACTATGGGATGCTATTTTCAAAGCTACTCGCGCTGATTTAGAAAATCCTGTGGAAGCATGGAAAGAACACGATGAAACGTTACATACAAAAGTCGATTACTTAAACGAAAAGCATTATAAAGCTCTTCACTATACAGGTCCTGGAACAGATTTAACAATCGAACTTCCAGAAAAGCATGTATGGGCTGGTGCTGGTAGCTTAAATGAAAAGAACGTACCATTTATGGCGAACATTCCAACTGAGGAAGTATTTACAATGCCGCTTAAAACAGGTGTCAACGGCCAAGTATCTAGCACAAAACCGTTAGCATTTGCAGGTAACATTATCGATAACTTCACGTTAACATTTGAAAACGGACGTATCGTAGACTACAAAGCTGAAGCTGGTGAAGAAGCTTTAAAACATTTAGTGGAAACAGATGAAGGTTCCCACTTCTTAGGAGAGGTTGCTTTAGTACCTCATGATTCACCAATTTCAAACACAAATATTTTATTCTACAATACACTATTTGATGAAAACGCATCTTGCCACCTTGCAATCGGAAATGCTTATGCATTCAACTTAGTTGGCGGAAAAACAATGTCTAAAGAAGAACTGGCGGAAAACGGAGCAAACGCTAGTATTACACACGAAGACTTCATGATTGGCTCAGCTGAACTTGATATCGACGGTATTACAGCTGATGGCAGACATGAGCCTATCTTCCGTAAAGGTAACTGGGCATTTTAATACAAATAAAAGGCTATCTTCCACACTGGAAGATAGCCTTTTATGATGCCGATGAAACCTTAAGTCCAATTACGCCTAAAACGATAAAGAGAATACAAAAGGCTTGGAATAAGCTTATGTGCTCTTTAAAGAAATACACGCTAATGATTGTAATAAGTAATGTTCCTACCCCAGACCAAATAGCATAAGCGATACTTAAATGAATTTTTTTTACAACGATAGCAAATACGCTGAAACAAATTCCATAAAATACGAAAATAAGTACACTTGGAACAAGCTTTGTTAAACCATTCGATAACTTCATCGCAATTGTTCCTGCTACTTCAAAAATAATTGTTACGAGTAATAATAGCCAATATACCATACTAGAATCTCCTTATCTGTTACCTTATAGAGATTCTAGTATACTACTTATAGCCCTAATGAAATATATTTAATTTCTAAATATTCCTCGATACCGAAATGGCCTCCTTCACGGCCAATACCACTTTCTTTAAAGCCACCGAATGGTGCTTGTGCAACTGATGGGAGACCATCATTTAATCCGATAATACCGTACTCTAACGCTTCGCTAATTTGGAATGCTTGACTAATATCTTTTGTAAAAATATAAGCAGCCAATCCATATGGTGTATGATTTGCACGTTCGATTACTTCTTCAACCGTTTTAAATTTCGCAACTGGTGCCACTGGTCCGAATGTTTCTTCATTCATGCAAAGCATCGTATCGTTCGCCAGCCCAATTACAGTTGGTTGCATAAAGTGTCCATTTAGCTCTGCAACCTTTTGGCCACCATATAAAACTGTTCCACCCTTTTGAATAGCATCTTCAATATGTTCCTGTACCTTCGAAACTGCATTCTCGTCAATAAGTGGTCCTACAGTCGTTCCATCACCGAAACCGTCTCCTACTTTCAACTGCCCTACTGCCTTTTGGAACTTCTCTGCAAATACTTCGTAAACTTCTTCCTGAACAAATACTCGGTTTGTGCATATACACGTTTGTCCTGCGTTACGGAATTTCGAACCGATTACTGCCTCTACCGCTTTATCTAAGTCCGCATCGTTCATAACAATAAACGGCGCGTGACCACCTAACTCAAGTGAAACCTTTTTCATCGTTTGTGCAGCACTAGCCATTAATTCCTTCCCAATCTCAGTTGATCCTGTGAAGGAAACTTTTCGAACACGTCCATCTTCCATCCACGTATCAGCAATTGCTTTCGCACTACCTGTCACAATATTTATTACGCCTTTTGGAATATCTGCTTCATGAGCTAATTCAGCTAATTTTAACGCAGTTAACGGCGTTTGACTTGCAGGTTTTACAACCGCTGTACATCCTGCTGCAAGCGCCGGGGCTACTTTTCTCGTAATCATAGCAGCCGGGAAGTTCCAAGGCGTAATAGCTGCCATAACTCCAACTGGTTGCTTCATAACTAAAATACGTTTATTCGGATGAGAAGCAGGAATCATTTCACCATATACGCGTTTTCCTTCTTCTGCATACCATTCAACAAAGCTATTGGCATAATTCACTTCACCAAGCGCTTCTGCAAATGGCTTTCCTTGTTCTCTCGTCATGATTGCTGCAATCTCTTCTTTATTTTCATCAATAAGTGTGAACCATTTTTTTAACTTCACTGCACGGTCTGCTGCCGTTAACTTAGACCATGATTTAAAAGCCTCATGGGCAGCATCAACAGCTTGCTTTGCCTCTGTTACCCCGCCCTTCGGTACCGTCGCAAATATTTCTTTCGTTGCCGGATTATTTACTTCGATTTGTTCTTGCAATGTAATCCACTCACCATTTATATACATCGCCTTTTTCTCTACATTCACAAACATCGCTTTTTTATCCAATGTTTTCTTCCTCCTCTATAAGTTTCTTTATTTTCCTAGTGGCAGCAGATTGACTTATTTTTAAAAACTCCGCGACTTTATAACTTGATCCATATGTTTTATATGCTTTCAAAATAATATTCCGTTCTACTTCTTCTAACATTTTATAGAGACTTTGGCCGGACTGTTCAACCGTTGACTCTTGCATCGCTATTGGTAAATCTTCTATCGTAACGATATCATCAGCAGTTATAACAATTCGCTCAATCACATTTTCAATTTCTCTATTATTTCCTTCCCACGGGTAACCAACAAACATTTGTAATGTGCTAGGTGCTAACTTTACATTCCGGCCATATTTCTCGTTAAAGTGTTGTAAATAATGATAAATGAGTGGCAAAATGTCTTCTGTTCTTTCCCGAAGTGGCGGAATGACAATTGGGATGACATTCAGACGATAATATAGATCTTTCCGAAATGTTCCTTGTTTCACCATCATACTTAAATCTCTATTTGTTGCCGCTACAATTCTAACATCCACCTTTTTTAATTCTCTTCCGCCTATAGGGCGAAACGTTTTTTCTTGCAACACTTGCAAAAGCTTCGCTTGAATTTCAAGCGGCATTTCGCCAATTTCATCTAAGAATAGAGTTCCTTTATGCGCTGATTCTAATAGTCCCTTTTTCCCTTCACGATTCGCACCTGTAAAAGATCCACCTGAGTATCCAAAAAGCTCTGATTCAATTAAATTTGTCGGCAATGCCGCACAGTTAATTTCATAGAAACTTTCATTCTTCCGATTACTCACTTCATGTAAATGACGTACCAATCGACTCTTCCCTACTCCTGTCTCACCTAAAACGAGAACCGTACTATCTACCACAGATACTTTCTTAATTGTCTCCACTATTTTTTGCATAGCGATACTTTTAAAAATAAGTCCTTCATGTTCATATGTTTCTCTTAATTCTTTTTTATATGTTTTTAACTGATTATCCATTTCCTCTACCTTTTGACGTAATTGGTAGAGCTCTGTAAGGTCACGAGAATAACTAATCACTCTTCTTAAATTTCCCTCATCATCAAAAACAGGTCTTGTACGAACGTGTAAATACTCTCCTGATTTTGTCGTCTGAACGAGTTCGATTGGCCTCTTTTTTTCAATTACTTCTAACGTTGCTGATGGATAAAAGATACCATCCTTCTGCAACTCTTTTACATGCTTACCTACCAATTCTTTAGCAGCTAATTGATAGTGTCTTTCACATGTACTATTTACACGCACAACGATTCCCTTTTCGTCAGTTACAAAAATTTCGTCAAACGCATATTCAAATACATCTTGTAAATCCATTAACACTCGTTCCTTTTCTGCAACCATCCTAGCCACCCCTAACTTCCAAAATCCATCGATTCACTTCACTACCTTTATTATAAAGTGAATTTTCTGCATTTTATATAGAGTCAGCTAGAATGTTTGCTATTTATTATTTAGCTTTTAAACACGAGCAGTATTTGCTTTCTCATAGCAGACTTGCAATGATTCTTCAATGATTGTTAATCCTTCTTCAAGTTGCTCATCTGTAATCACTAATGGCATTAGTACACGAATAACATTACCGTAAGTTCCTGCTGATAGTAGAAGTAATCCGCGTTTGTTTGCTTCTGCGCACAAATTAGCTGTTAATGTTTTATCAGGTGCTTTCGTCTTACGGTCTTGAACGAGCTCGAACGCGCACATTGCTCCTAAACCACGCACATCACCGATGCAATTATATTTATTTTTCATCTCTTCGAATCGGTTCATTACGACTTTTCCTAATTCTATCGCTCTATCATTTAAATTCTCTTTTTCTATTACATCCAGTACCGCTAATGCTGCCGCACATCCTAGTGGGCTTCCCGCATACGTTCCCCCAAGCTCTCCCGGTGCAGACTCATTCATAATTTCCTTGCGCCCAATAACACCACTAATCGGTACACCAGCACCTAATGATTTAGATACCGTAATTAAATCGGGAACAACATCATAGTGATCAATGGCAAAGTACTTTCCTGTACGGCTAAATCCTGTTTGAATCTCATCCGCTACAAATAAGATACCGTGTTCTGAACAAATATTGCGTACTTCTTGAACAAACTTCTTACTCGGAATGATAAATCCACCTTCACCTTGAACAGGTTCCATGACAACGGCTGCAATTGTTTCTGGTGCTACTTCTGATATGAAGAAATTCTTAAACTCTTCAATCATAAAGTCATCGTACTGCTCTTCAGTTAGTCCTTCTGGGCGACGATATTCATACGGGAATGGCGCTTTATATACTTCTGGAGCAAATGGGCCAAATCCAAATTTATATGGTTTTACTTTACTTGTCATCGTCATTGTCATTAATGTACGTCCGTGGAAACCTTTAGAAAATGCGATAATACCAGGTCTTTTTGTATATTTACGAGCGATTTTCACCGCATTTTCAACCGCTTCGGCACCACTATTTAAAAATAGTACTTGCTTATCAAAACTTCCTGGCGCTAATGCTGCAAGTTTTTCTGCTAATTCAATATATGGCTCATACATCATGACATTAAATCCAGTATGAATGTATTGATTCACTTGTTTATGAAGCGCTTCTTTAACAGCTGGATGACAATGACCTACGTTAATTGTTCCGATTGCTCCTGCGAAATCAATGTACTGATTACCATCAACATCTGTTACAAGAGCACCATTTGCAGATTGTACAAACGTTGGGATGCCGTTACTTACTCCTTTTGGTACTATATTTTGGCGGCGTTCTAATAAAGACGCTGCTTTCGGTCCAGGAATTTGTTCATTTACTTTAGCAAATTTTTTTGTGTTCATTACGTACCCCATCCTTTTCTTTACATTGTTTTCTCTTTTCATTGCAAAATGTATGCCAACATTCTTTTCCACTATTCATCCTACATACCTTCTATGTTGACATAAAAAATAAGTCTACAAAGACTCATTAAGAGTCCCTGTAGACTTATTTTTCTTACACACTAGACTTTCCTTGTTCCCAAATAAACTCACCCGAATGAGAAATGAAATCTCCAACAGATTGTACTACTAAATCCGCAAGTGGTTCTAACGTTTGACGATCACCTGTACCAGATAGTACTCCAATTGCATAGCAATCGCCGCCATTTCTCGCTAAATATAAATCGGTTGGAGTATCTCCAACGACCGCCACTTCACATGCTTCTAAATGAAACCTCTCACAAAAAGATTCTACAATTCTTTTATCTGGCTTTTGTGCCGGAAACGTATCTGAAGCTACAACATAATCAAAAAAAGAATCTAATTGATACTGTTTTAAAAATAATTCTGTCGGTGCGTAATCATCAGCTGTCACAACACCCAAAATAAATCCTCTATCCTTTAAACCCTGTAAAATCCTCGGTAAATCCGCCGTCATTTTCATATAGGAACGATGCTCATACATAAGAGAAAATAATTTTTCACTTACCCACTCATGCATCTCCTCTTCCTTACATGACGTAATATGCTTACAAAGCCCCTTTGCAACATCAAGGCTTGTTCCTGCCGCTATCGCGCTAAGAGGGTTCACAAATACCCCATCCACGCCGATTTCTTTTAATAACGTAGGCTGCATTGACTTTGGTAGTTCATATAAATTTATACATTCTGCCACAAGTTCTTCAGCTACTTTTATCCAAATTGAATGAAAATCCATTAACGTCCCGTCTTTATCAAATAGTATTGCTTTTACCTTCTCCATAGCATCCTACCTCTCGTTTCTTATCTCCTCCAGTGTATCAATAAAGTATGGATATAAAATAAACGAATTGTAAAGATACCATAAAAATCAAACTAACTTCCAATTTACAATTCCTCTATATAATAAAAAGGATGCCTTTACAGGGCATCCTCTTGGTGTTCAGGAACAAAGAGTTCAAGACAATGATACATATTTTCGAATTCCATCGGTGCATCTCCACCGTATTCACCATCTAAATTAATCATTAGTTTATCTGGTGAATGTACTTTAATTCGATTTGCTTGTGTGTATAGCACTTTTGGATTATTAATATGTTCACCACGCTGCGCTTGTGTTGCTGCTTTAATTAAGTCAGCGATAGAACCTTTTTTCAGCACTAATAAATCGAATAAGCCATCGTTAATTGATGCATATGGTGCTACCTTTTCAAAGCCGCCCACTGAACGAGTATTCGTAATTAAAAACATCGTAATTTCTTCTTGTAGTAATTTTCCATCATACTCAATTTCAACATATGTTGGATGTAATGACGGTAACATTTCGATACCTTTTAAATAATAAGCAAGTTGTCCTAATACTGTCTTTAGCTTACTCGGTACTTCATATGTTAATTCTGTAATACGACCGCCACCAGCGATATTAATAAAGTATGTATCGTTTGCTCTACCAAGGTCTAATGGTACAGTTTTCCCTTCACAAATTATATCTGCTGCCTCTTCAATAGAACGAGGTACACCGATTGCACGTGCAAAGTCATTAGTCGTTCCAACTGGAATAATTCCAAATTTCGGACGGAATTCATGCCCAACTAAACCGTTTACGACTTCATTTAACGTGCCGTCACCACCAGCTGCAATAACAACATCAAATTTACGCTCTACAGCTTGCCTCGCCGCCACAGTTGCGTCTCCAGGACCCGTTGTCGCATGACAAGACGCTTCATATCCAGCTTGTTCTAATTTTTGTAGTACTTCTGGTAAACTCTTCTTAAATAGCTCACGCCCAGAAGTAGGATTATAAATAATTCTTGCTCGCTTCATCATTTATTAGCACAGGAAATTTCTTTATGTATTAAAAAAGAACATACCGAACTTCTATTCAGTATTCCCATGCCTACCTCCTCTCATCTTCCTATCCTTTTTTTATCTCGCTCAAACAGGCAGTAAGAACCCGATTCGTGTAGCCCATCAAAAATAAATATTCATTTTGATGGTTTTGTTTTATTTGACAAAAAATCTATGTCCATCTATTTCCTCTTAACAATTTACATATAACGAATAATAATTATCTATTATTTCATGAGATGAAAAAAACCTCTATGTCTAGATTTATCATTATTCCCACCTTTTTGCAACTATCATACCATAGTTGCTATACAAACATTTTTCCACTTTTGACAGTTAATCAAACGTTTGTTTAAACGATTTCCTTTCATTTAAACAAACGTTTGATTAACCTAGAAAAACACCCATGTACGGGTGTTTTTCTACTTAACCTTTAAAAGTTACTACTATTATCGCTTATTAATCTCTTCAAGTAAGATTTTGTTAACAAGCGGTGGATTTGCTTGTCCTTTTGTAGCTTTCATAATTTGACCAACTAAGAAGCCAATTGCACGGTCTTTACCGTTTTTAAAGTCTTCGATAGATTGCTCATTATTATCAAGAATTTCTGTTACAACTTTACGAAGTGTACCCTCGTCAGAAATTTGAACAAGACCTTTCGCTTTAACGATTTCTTCTGGGTCTCCACCTTTTTCAATTAATTCGTTAAATACTTTCTTCGCGATTTTAGAAGAAATTGTACCTTTTTCAATTAATTGAACCATTTTAGATAAACCAGCAGGCGTTAATGCAACGTCTTTTAATTCTTTTTGTTGTTTGTTTAAGTATGCAAGCACTTCACCCATTAACCAGTTTGATGTTAATTTCGCATCAGCACCGTCTGCAACAGTTGCTTCGAAGAAATCAGACATTTCTTTCGTTAATGTTAATACGTGTGCATCATAAGCTGGTAAGCCTAATTCTGCAACGTAGCGAGCTTTACGTGCATCGGGAAGTTCTGGAATAGAGGCACGAACTGCTTCTTTCCACTCATCATCGATGTAAAGTTCAACTAAGTCTGGCTCTGGGAAGTAACGGTAATCGTCAGATCCTTCTTTCACACGCATTAAGATTGTTTTCTTCGTTGCTTCATCATAACGACGTGTTTCTTGTTGGATGATACCGCCAGATAATAATTCTTTTTCTTGGCGCACTTGCTCGTGCTCAAGACCTTTTTGTACGTAAGTGAATGAGTTTAAGTTTTTCAGTTCCGCTTTTGTACCGAACTTCTCTTGTCCAACTGGACGAAGGGAAATGTTCGCATCACAACGTAGGGAACCTTCTTCCATCTTACAATCAGATACGCCAGTGTATTGAATGATTGATTTTAACTTCTCTAAGTATGCATATGCTTCTTCTGGCGTACGCATATCTGGCTCAGATACGATCTCGATTAAAGGCATACCTTGACGATTGTAGTCTACTAATGAACCATCAGCTGTATGCGTTGATTTACCAGCATCTTCTTCTAAATGAAGACGTGTAATACCGATACGTTTCTTTTTACCGTCTACTTCGATTTCAATCCAACCATTTTCACCGATTGGCTTATCAAATTGAGAAATTTGGTAAGCTTTCGGATTATCTGGATAGAAATAGTTTTTACGGTCGAACTTCGTTTCCGTTGCGATTTCACAGTTTAATGCCATTGCAGCTTTCATTGCAAAGTTAACTGCTTCTTTATTTAAAGTAGGAAGTACCCCTGGGTATCCTAAGTCAATTACACTTGTTTGTGTATTTGGCTCCGCTCCGAATTCTGTTGGACTCGCAGAGAAAATTTTCGAATTTGTTTTTAACTCAACGTGAACCTCTAAACCAATAATTGTTTCTAAATTCATCTATGCTCGCCTCCTTACAGACTTGCTTTTTTTGTATGATAGTCTGTTGCTTGCTCAAACGCATGTGCAACGCGGTAAATTGTCGCTTCATCGAAGTGTTTACCAATGATTTGTAGACCAAGTGGCATGTTGTTAGCACCGAATCCACATGGAACAGAAATCGCTGGAACACCCGCTAAGTTTACTGGAATTGTTAAAATATCATTTGCATACATTGTCATTGGATCATCAACTTTTTCGCCCACTTTAAATGCCGGAGTTGGCGTCGTTGGTCCAATAATAACATCGTAGTTAGCAAATACATTTTCAAAGTCGTTTTTAATTAATGTACGTACTTGTTGTGCTTTTTTGTAATATGCATCATAGTAACCAGAGCTAAGTGCAAATGTACCAAGCATAATACGACGTTTTACTTCATCACCGAAACCTTCGCTACGTGTGTTTTTGTATAGATCTAATAAATTATTTACATTATCAGAACGAACACCATAACGTACGCCGTCAAAGCGTGAAAGGTTAGCAGATGCTTCAGAAGAAGATAATAAGTAATACGTTGCTAGAGCGTATTTAGAGTGTGGAAGAGATACTTCCTCCCAAGTTGCGCCCATACCTTCTAATACTTTTAAAGCAGCTAGTACTGACTCACGAGCTTCTTCGCCAACACCTTCTCCTAAGTATTCTTTCGGTACAGCAATACGTAAACCTTTAACGTCGCCTGTTAAACCAGCTAAGTAGTTTCCTACTTCAACGTTAGCAGAAGTTGCATCCATACGATCAATGCCTGAAATAGCTTGTAATAAGTATGCATTGTCTTCTACTGTACGTGTAATCGGTCCGATTTGGTCAAGTGAAGATGCGAATGCTACTAATCCGTAACGAGATACGCGTCCGTAAGTTGGTTTTAAACCTACAACGCCACAATATGCAGCTGGCTGACGGATAGAACCACCCGTATCAGAACCTAGAGAGAATAATACTTCTCCTGCTGCTACAGCTGCTGCAGAACCACCACTAGATCCGCCTGGAACGTAATCTAAGTTCCATGGATTTTTCGTAGCGTAGAAACCTGAGTTTTCATTTGAAGAACCCATTGCAAACTCGTCCATATTTAATTTACCAATTGTAATTGTGTCCGCAGCTTTTAGCTTTTGCACAACTGTCGCATCATAAATTGGATCGAAGTTTGCTAACATTTTGCTCGCACAAGTAGTACGAAGACCGTTAGTTACAATGTTATCTTTTACACCAATTGGCATACCGAATAATAAACCATTATCTTCAGCACCAATTTTTGCGTCTAATTCTTTCGCTTTCGCGCGTGCGTTTTCTTCATCTAATGTAAGAAAAGCTTTTACGTTATCTTCAACATCCGCAATACGTTTGTAAGATTCTTCTACTAAATCCGTAACGGAAATTTCTTTGTTGTTTAATTTCTTATGTAACTCTGATACTGAATGATCAAATAATGACATCGAAATTCCCCTCCTCTATTCTAATACTGCTGGAACACGGATTTGATTATCTTTGTGATCCGGTGCATTTTTTAATACTTCTTCAACTGGTAAACCTTTTTCTGGTATATCTTCACGCATAACATTTTTCATAGTTAATACATGAGTTGTTGGTTTTACATCTGTTGTATCTAATTCATTTAACTGTTCAGCAAATGTAACAATTGCATCTAGTTGTTTTTGAAATTTTTCTGCTTCTTGATCAGTAATTGCAAGACGTGCTAAATGTGCTACGTGCTTTACATTCTCAACGGAAATTCTTGACACGGCTAGGCCACCTCCATAATATATCGTTCAATCTACAATACTATTGATGATACCAAATTTTCAGTACTTCAAGCAAGTCAACACACGGCACTTACGGCATTTTTACATAAAAAAAGAAAGGCAAATGCCTTTCTTTACGATTTACTCTTTATCCAACGGTTTATTTTTCGGAAATCTCTCGTTATCTTCTTCATTATCACGAATTGTTTTTTGTAATACAAAACACGACATCGTCAAAAATAATGTGCCTAATAAATAGTATCCCTTTACACTAAGCGTTGCATCTAATGTATATATCCCTATTAACATTCCAGAAAGCGCACAAACAAATGAAATCCATGCTAAAAACGTGAACGCTTGCGTATTACGTCTTCTCATCGTTCTCCCCCTCGTTAGCTGTACACCCCTTATAGATAAGTATATTTACCATGATGGATCTTTATGTAAATTCTAGTTTTATATTTATAAATCTACTATCAAACAATACGATTTTTATTTTTGTTTTCTTTCTAGTCTGAAAAAACAATTAAAATCATTGACATTTATTTCAATTCTACATAAAATAAAAACAAATATTACGAACCTCGAAATATACGGGAGTGGAATTAATTGTTGCAATACGAACATTTTTTAGACTTACTGCTAGATAACGCCAAGAAACTTTTCTATCCTGAGGAATGGGTAAGCCTAGATTTAACACTTTCTAAAACAGAAGTATTTTGTTTACTTTGGATGGAGCGAAATACAGATATTACAATGACAAAAATCGCTGACCTTCTTGATATACCGATGAGTACAACGACAGGTGTTGTAAATCGCCTTGTAAAAAAGGGATATATCGAAAGGTACCGTGATGAAAACGATCGACGCATTGTATTGATTCGCTTAACAGAAAACGGTGTAACGCTCGTTCAAGAAGTAAAACAAAATGCAGCCCATTACTTTAACCTAGTGACAGAAGCATTATCAGAAGAAGAAAAAGCATTCTTACTACAAATATTCCAAAAGATTATGAATCACATTGCTACGTCACAGCAAAAAAATGAAGAAAAAGTTTCTACACCTAAAATGAAAAACATTCCGATTGAATAAAAACCCTAATAGGGTTTTTATTCAAAAAATTATTTCGTAACTCGTAATATTCGATATTCGAAACAAAGGGGATATGATAATGAGAATTATTTTGTATACAGGTAAAGGCGGCGTAGGAAAAACTAGCATTTCAGCAGCAACTGCACTTCAAAGCGCAAAACAAGGATTAAAAACTTTAGTAATGAGTACAGATCCAGCTCATAGTTTAGGAGATTCATTTAGTATAAAGTTATCTTCTGAGCCACTAGAAATTCGTGAAAATTTGTGGGCACAAGAAATTAATACAATTTATGAAATGGAAAAGGGGTGGGGAAAGTTACAGAAATATATTACACTACTCTTCACTTCAAAAGCAGCTGATGATATTACAACAGAAGAGTTAACGATGTTTCCTGGTATGGAGGATTTAATTAGTTTACTTCGCGTACTCGATTATTATAATCAAAACACATATGATGTTATTATCATTGATTGTGCTCCAACAGGAGAAACACTAGCAATGCTCAGCTTTCCAGACATGCTCGGCTGGTGGATGGAAAAACTCTTTCCTATTAAAAGAAAAGTTTTAAAAGTTGTTCGCCCTGTAGCTCAACCACTTCTTGGTGTTCCCCTTCCAACCGATGATATTATGGACGAATTAACAAATACACTTGAACAGCTCGGAGAAATGAGAGATATTTTATCAAACCGAGACGTAACAAGTATCCGCATCGTTGTAAACCCTGAAAAAATGGTCATTAAAGAAGCACAGCGCAGTTTTACGTATTTAAATCTATACGATTATAACGTAGATGCCATTATGATCAACCGAGTCATTCCTAACACTGTCACCGATCCTTATTTTCAAGCATGGAAAGATACCCAAAAGAAATATAAAACATTAATTCAAGATAGTTTTGATCCACTTCCTATTTACGAAGCTCCAATGTTTGAACAAGAAGTCGTCGGTTTACCTATGTTAGAACGCGTAGGAGATGCTTTATTTAAATCAGATTCTTCTCCTACAGAAGTGAAATTTAACGGTCGCACTCAATATGTAAAAAAAGATGACGATGAATATATTTTTGTACTATCCATTCCCTTCTCAAATAAAAGTGAACTTGCATTAAATCAAAAAGGTGATGAGCTTATCATTCGTGCTGGTTCTGTTAAGCGTAACATAACATTACCAAAAACGTTGACACACCTTTCTATTCAAGGAGCAAAATTCGAAGATGATGTACTAAATATTCGATTTGGAGGTGTAGTGCATGCGTGAGGAACTACTAAGGAAGGTAATTCATGCAAAAATAAAAGTCGGTATGCATATATTAGAAGAGTTACCTGCCCCAATCCAGCAATCAGCTAAACAAATGCTAAACATTTTACAAGAAGAGCTAGCTGCTTATCCGAAAGAACAAGAGCATCATGATGATAATTTAAAAAGTATCATAATTGAATAACTATCTCTGTATAGAGGGCCTTTTTTAGGCTTTCTATATTTTATTGGAGTGATGTAAGCTGATGAAAAAATATTCCACTATTATGCTTTGGATTATTCCCTTGTTATTTTTCATTCATAACCTTGAAGAATCTTTCCAAATGCCCCAATATCTTGCTAATCAATTTTCAATTCATTTTATAACAAGCCAGCAATTTTCCGTTGCTATTTCCGCATTAACAATCTTTGTCTTACTTATCGTCTTTCTATATCAACTAAACTTCTTGTCTTCTATATACTGGGTTATTTTTATACAAGGGGCTATATTCTTCAACTCTGTTCAACATATTATTTTGTTTTTCATTTACCGTTCCTATAACCCTGGCGTAATATCGGCAGCTTTTATTTTCATCTTTTCAATTTTCTTTTTTTTATCCCAAAAACACTTAATTTATCAAAAGAAATTCATAATTACACTCATTTCTAGCTTATTTTCTTATCCTATTATAATTTGGATTACCTTACTATTCGCTAGCTGCTTTCAGTAATAAAAAAAGACCAGGAAAACTCCTGGTCCATTACTCTACTTAACACACATTGGATTCTACGTTATACAGAATTGGAAGGTACAGAATTAGGGTTTGTTTGTTAAGTAGATTATATGTTGAACGAACTAACAGCGGAGGGGTTCCTTCTGCTAGTCCGTTAAACCCAATCATTATTTTACGATTTTTTCAAGCTCCTCAAGTGAAAGATCTACTGAAATGGAACCATCATTTGTTTCTTTCTTAATTGCATCTGTTACTTCTTTTGAATGATATAGTTCAATTACTTTTTTCAGTGTTGGATCATCTTTATCTTTCGTACGAGCTGCAAAAATATTAATATATGGCTTCGCATTTTCATTCTTTGGATCTTCTAAGAAAATTGGATCCTTCGCTGGATTTAATCCAGCTTGACCAGCAACACCGTTATTAATAACTGAAGCTGCAACATCTTTTAATACACGAGGTGTTTGCTGTGCGATAACCGGTGTAATTTTTAACTTCTTCGGATTTTCAGCAATGCCGCTTGGATCTCCAAATAAACCAAAGTCTTTCTTAAGCTTTACTAATCCAGCTGCATCAAGAAGTTTTAATGCACGAGCTTGGTTCGTTGGATCATTTGGAATTGCAATTTCTGAACCATCTGGGATTTCACTTGCTTTCTTATGTTTTTCAGAGTATAAGCCCATTGGCGCAATTTGCGTTGTACCAACAGCTGTAATATCTAACTTATGCTCTTTTTTAAATTGCTCTAAGAAAGCAATATGCTGGAATGAGTTTAGTTCAATATCTCCATCAGCTAACGCTTTATTTGGCGTTGTATAATCAGAGAACTCAATCAATTTAACTTTAATCCCTTCTTTTTCAGCTTTTTCCTTTACAATTTCCCAAGCGTTTCCATCCGTTCCAGTTACACCAATGCGAACTGTTTTCTCTTTTGCTCCTGCATCTGAGCAGCCGCTTAACGCTGAAATCCCTACAATTGCCGATAATGCAAATGCTAAAATTTTCTTCATTTCCTTTTCCCCTCTTCCTTTTTATGATCTGCGTAAAAAGACTTTCGCAAAGTAGTTTCCTAAGTTTTGAGCTACCTGTACGAGAATAATAAGTAAAACGACCGTTACGAACATAACTGATGTATCAAAACGTTGATAACCATATGTCATTGCTAAGTCACCAAGACCGCCACCACCGACAAGCCCAGCAACTGCAGAAAATTCAATTAAACCAACTGTCATAAATGTAACTCCTAAGATCAATGGCGCTAACGCTTCCGGTACAAGAATTTCAAAGACGATTCTAAATGGTGAAGCACCCATTGCTTGAGCGGCTTCAATAACTCCCTTTGGAACTGAAACAAGATTTGTTTCAACCATTCTAGCAATACCGATTGATGCAACTAACGTCATTGGAAAAATTGCTGCTGCTGTTCCAATCGTCGTTCCGATAACACTTCTTGTTAGTGGGCTTAAAGCTACTAAGAAGATAATGAATGGAACCGGACGAATTGTATTAATAATGATATTAAGAATAGAAAAGACCCATTTATTTTCTAAAAAGTTTCCTTTTCTTGTTACATATAAAAGTAAACCTAGTGGTATACCAAGAATTGTAGCAAATATAAGGGTTACAATTACCATTAAGAGGGTATCCCCCGTCGCGTCTACTATGCGGGGCCAAAATATACTCCAATCAACTCGCATGAGCTTCTACCTCCTTAAGCTGCACTTGTAATCTTAGATGTTGTAATGCTTTTTGAATTTCTTTCTGCTCACCTTGCAGTTCTACAAGTAGATTTCCAAATAACACATTTTGAAGTTCAATAATATTTCCATACAGTACGTTTACATCGACGTTATAGTTTTTCGCGATATATGATAGTACTGGCTGCCCTGTCTCTTCACCAGTAAATGTTAAGCGATAAATCTGTCCACCATTTTGAATTTTCCCTAGAACACTTTCCGGTAAATGATCATTAATAATAGAGCGTACAAAGTTTTGAGTTGTCTTTGTTTTTGGTTGTGTGAAAACGTCAAACAGTTTTCCTTCTTCAATAACCTTTCCCTTCTCCATTACAGCTACACGGTGACAAATTTCTTTCACAACATGCATTTCATGTGTAATAAGAAGAATTGTTACATTGTATTCTCGATTTACTTTCTTTAATAAGTTCAAAATTTCTGTCGTTGTTTCTGGATCTAAAGCTGATGTTGCCTCATCACAGATAAGGATATCCGGTGATGTTGCAAGTGCTCTTGCAATACCAACACGCTGCTTTTGTCCGCCTGATAGTTGCTCTGGATAATAGCCTGCTTTATCTTCTAACCCGACAAATTTCAGCAGTTCATTTACTCTTTCTTTTATCTCATTCTTTGATACTTTCGCTAATTTTAATGGATACGCAATATTGCCAAACACTGTTCTTGAATTAAATAAATTAAAACTTTGAAAAATCATCCCGATTCTTTGTCTTAGCTTCCGTAATTCTTTCGTCGATAGTGATGTAATATCTTTATCATCTATTGAAATCGTTCCTGCCGTTGGCCTCTCTAACATATTTACTAAGCGTAATAACGTACTCTTTCCAGCGCCACTAAAACCAATAATGCCGAAAATTTCGCCCTTCTCAACTGATAACGTTACATCCTCCACCGCATGAACAGATTGCCCACCTGATTCATATACTTTACTTACGTTGTTAAAAGAAATCATTTTTTTCCCTCCTATATGCTGTAAAAACTTGAAGTAGAGCTTTCGAGGTAAAATAAAAAGTGCTCTCCCTCTTATCAAACATAAAGATAAGAAGGAGAGCACTTATATGTACTCGGTCACATCTTCTCATCTTCCAAGCCTTTATAGGGCTTGCTGGAGTTAGCACGGTATTAAAAAACCCGTTGCTGAGGTATCGTAGGGCCAGTCCCTCCACCTCTCTGGATAAGAATGTATCGATTTAATTGTCGTTTAATTAATTCTCATTATAGAACTCAGAATAATAAGAGTCAATACATTTTTTAGAAAAATATCAATTATTTCTTTATTAAAATTTTCAGATGAAAACTCATGAGAAAATAGTAATTTTTAAAGTTATGTAAAATTCTTCTCTCGCATATTTTTTAAAAGGATAATCTTCTCTACTAATTGAATACCATTATTTGAATATGAAATCGGAGGAAGATAAGTATATGAAAACAGCCCTTTTACTCGTTGATATTCAAAATGATTATTTTCCGCATGGAAAGATGGAATTACGTAATCCCGTAGAAGCAAGTGACTATGCTAGTCAGCTACTACAACTCTTTAGAGCGAAAAACGAACCTATTTTTCATATCCAACATGTAGCAATAAAAGATGACGCTACTTTTTTCCTACCAAATACAGAAGGTGCACATATTCATGAAAGCGTACGCCCACTTAGAGATGAAACCGTTATAATCAAACATTATCCAAATAGTTTTCGGGACACTGATCTTCTAGAACAATTACAGCATTTAAACATTGAGCACGTCGTCATATGCGGGATGATGACTCATATGTGTATCGATGCTACCGTAAGAGCTGCTTTTGATTTCGGCTTTCAATGTACGGTTATACATGATGCTTGTGCTACAAAAGATCTTTCTTTTAAGAATGCTACTATACCAGCCGTTTATATTCATAACACAATTTTGGCTAGTTTAAATGGCATATATGCAAATGTAATGAGCACAGAGGAGTTTGTAGCTACAAAAAAACACTCCCTTCAGTGAGCAAAACCGAAAGGAGTGTTTCTTGTCAAACCATAGATTTTCTTTCAAATTGTATTATACAGGAAATCCTTAAAATGAATACTAAAAAATGTGACTAATAAGTCAATTTTTTCTCGTTGCTTTGTTTCTATTTACATATTTATCCCGATATTAATAGGGTTTAGCTAGTTCTATTCACCTATTGGTAGTATGTGGTGAATTTTTTCATTCAAATTAACTAGTCTCCCCTATCATTTATCTGTTTGTTTTTGCTTCTTTTTCAAATATTCCGCACGCAATTTTTCAATTTGCTGCTTTTTATCAAATTTGACAGGCGTCTGTTTTTCATGAAACTTTGCCACAGCTACCTGGCCTTTATAATCCAATTGATATTTCCCCACTTTGTTCACCTACTTTTCTTGTCTTTAAAGAGAATCTATTCAACCAATATAATATACCTTATTTTACTGAAGTAAACCTTATTAGTTTTTCTACTGATATCTATCTTGATCCACATATAGAAAATTTTTCTCAAAAAAAAGAGATCCTCGCAGACTGCGAAGATCTCTTCTACTATTTCTTATAAAGTTTCAGAAGTAGTTTTTGCTTGCATGTGAAGTGCTAAGTAATCAGGACCACCAGCTTTAGAGTCTGTACCAGACATGTTAAAGCCACCGAATGGTTGGTATCCTACGATTGCACCAGTACATCCACGGTTGAAGTATAAGTTACCTACGTGGAAGTCTTCACGTGCTTTTTCAATATGGTCACGGTTGTTAGAGATAACTGCTCCTGTTAAACCGTATTCTGTATTATTTGCAATTGCAAGTGCATGGTCAAAGTCTTTTGCTTTACAGAATGCTACTACTGGTCCGAAGATTTCTTCTTTCATTAAGCGAGCATCTTCTGCAACGTCAGCAACGATTGTTGGTTGGATGAACCAGCCTTTAGAATCGTCTCCTTCGCCACCTGCTAAGATTCTACCTTCTTCTTTACCAATTGCAACATAGCTCATTACTTTATCGAATGCAGCTTGGTCATTAACAGGACCCATGTTTGTACCTAATACAGCAGGGTTAGCAACTGTTAATTCTTTCGTTAATTCAACAGCACGATTTAATACGTGATCGTATACATCTTCATGGATTACTGCACGAGAACATGCAGAACATTTTTGTCCTGAGAATCCGAATGCTGATGCAACGATCGATTTAGCTGCTAATTCAAGATCAGCTTCTTTATCAACAACGATTGTATCTTTACCACCCATTTCAGCGATAACGCGTTTTAACCAAATTTGTCCTGGGTTTACTTTCGCCGCACGCTCATAAATACGGATACCTACATCACGAGATCCAGTGAAGCTCACGAAACGTGTACGAGGGTGATCTACTAAATAGTCACCAACTTCAGAACCATTACCTGGAACGAAGTTTACTACGCCAGCTGGTAAGCCAGCTTCTTCTAATACTTCCATAAATTTCGCTGCTACTACAGGAGTTGTACTAGCTGGTTTTAGTAATACTGTGTTACCAGAAACTAAAGCAGCTGTTGTCATACCTGCCATAATTGCGAATGGGAAGTTCCAAGGAGAAATGATAACACCTACTCCTAATGGAATGTAAGAGAAACGATTATATTCAATTGGACGGCTTTCTACTGGAATTCCGTCTTTTAATTTCAACATTTGACGACCATAATATTCCATAAAGTCGATTGCTTCTGCTGTATCAGCATCTGCCTCATTCCATGGTTTACCTGCTTCTTTTACAAGAATAGCAGAGAATTCATGTTTTCTGCGACGAACGATTGCTGCAGCACGGAATAAAATGTCTGCACGCATTTCTGGCTTTGATTTTCTCCAAGTTTGGAATGTTTCATCCGCTACTTGCATTGCTTTTTCAGCTAACTCACGGCTTGCTTTTGAAACGCGACCAACAAGTTCCTCTTTATTTGCAGGGTTTACAGAAACAATTTTGTCTTCTGTAGTGATTTTTTCTCCCCCAATAATTAATGGATAGTCTTGTCCAAGATAAGATTCTACTTTCTTTAAACCTTCTTCAAACGCTAATTTGTTAGCCTCCACTGAAAAATCTGTAAATGGCTCATGTTTGTATGCTACTACCATTCTTTTTAGCCTCCCCTTAGAAAAACGTTTACATTTTACAACATTATTCTACACGATAATTTAGATTTATTCAAATATTCCTAGACTTATATTTTAAAAATTAATTAATTTTTAAAATATAATAAAAAAACAGAGTTATACAAATGTATAACTCTACAAGATATGAGTATATTCCAAAACGTTTTTTCCGATCAATAAAATAGTTACTAATAAAAATAAAGTTCTTACATATCCAACACCTTTTTGAACCGCAAACTTCGAGCCAAAATAAGCGCCCAAAATCATCGATAACCCCATAATAATACCGTATTCAAAATGGATTATATCTAAAAATAAAAAAGTAATTAACGATACGATATTACTAACAAAGTTCAAAAGTTTTCCAGATGCTGCCGCTTGAATAAAATCCAAACCAATTAATAAAAATGCAAAAATTAAAAAGGATCCTGTCCCTGGCCCAAAAAATCCATCGTAAAACCCTATCATTAAAATAACAAAGAAAAATATTAATGTTTTTCTTTTCGTCATCTTCTTATAGGTAGATACACTTCCCCAATCTTTTTTCGCAATAATATAAATGGCAATGAATACCAACATCACAAGCACTAACGGTCGTAAAATATCCGGCGGAATAAACTTTACTACTAAAGCACCTGCGACTGCCCCTATAATAGTTAACGGGATTAACTTTCCTACAATTTTAAAATCGACCTTTCCCGATCGAATGAAATAAATCGCACTCGTAAACGTCCCCATCGTTGCAGCTAATTTATTCGTTGCAATTGCCGAAGCTGGTGGTAAACCAACAAACATAAGTGCCGGAAGTGAAATTAATCCTCCGCCGCCAACAACTGAATCAATAAAAGCTGCTAAAAAGCCGAATGCAATTAATAAAATAATGACTTGAAAACTTAATTCGTCCATGCGCTTACCCCTTACCCTATTATTTATAACATTTTAAATTATAACAAAATTCACCAAGAAAAAAAGCCGTTCCACAAAGGAACAGCCCTTCTATTTAATCTAAAATTTTCACAAATGGTTCATCTTGCTTCGCTTCACGTATAATAATCGCTTCTGGGCGTTCTACAGATTTAATCGTTACTTGTACTTTCATATAATTCGGGAAGTATTCCATAACAAGCCCAGCTACATATTGTGTAAAGCCAATTATTTCTGCTTTCCCATTAAACTGGACAGGAATATCAAGCTTTACTTCTCTTAATTCATCGTCTCTATACATACCAGTACCGATAACAGCTGTATAGTCTCCTTGGAAATAATCCCCTAGTTTTGCTTTAAAGTTTGATACTCTCGCCAGATCTTCACGTTTATTATCTGTTTTCGCTTGTTCAGATGGGAACAAATAATATTTCTCATTAATTTGTTTCCAATCCTCAACCGTTTCACTGTCTTTTTCAACATTTGCATAAGAAACAAAGTTACCTGGCACGAGTGAAGCCTTTGGAGCCTGACGATAAATTGCAAATGTTATCGGAAGATTTTTTGTTTCAGGTTTTTTTTGATGCATAACTTTCAAGATTTCTTGCGCCATTTTTTTCCCTTCAGCTAACATTTTTTCTTGCTCAATTTTAGCCTCACGCGGATAACCATGCTCTTCCTCGTAATTATGAACCGAATTCATTGCTAAACCAACTACTATGCCTTTGCGTTCATCGGTTTCGCCTTTTTTCACATAATAATCATGCTCTAAAATATTTGAAATATAGATTGGATTTTTTTTATTTTTTTCCTCTAATGATTCAGACCCTCCACCTAACGCCGGATTCAAGCCAATGTTTGGAAATTTAACTGCGTCCTTTTTTAATTTGTCCTCTAGTTCCTTTTGCTCAGCATCTGTACGCTTTCTTTTAACAAGCATTTGTATAGTTTGAGCATCTAGAACATCTCCACCTTTAAAGAAATGATCTTTCGTACTAAAGGATTCTTTCGCAATACGCATTAATCCTGTTTCAAATTCATCTATATCAAGGCGGTTACTTACTCCTTGTACAACTAATCCACGTGCCGCTCCTGCTTCAAATGGAATAGTCGCTTTATAATATTCATCCGAAATAGCGTACTTCGGAACGATTGCTTGTTCTTTTGCTTTCCCCGATTTCTCATCTTTATCGGTACCTGCACTACACCCACTTACAAGTAGGCCAAGACTTAATACCGCTAATGCTATTTTTCTCATGGTAAGTTTGCACCTCTTACTTATTTAGCTCTTGTAAGAACCTCTCTTCATTCCAAACCTCAACATTATGCTTCTCCGCTTGTGCTAATTTCGAACCTGCCGCTTCACCTGCAACAACTAAATCCGTACTTTTACTAACACTTCCTGTTACTTTTCCACCTAATGCCTCAATCTTCTTCTTCGCTTCACTACGTCCCATAACTTCTAATTTACCTGTTAAAACGACAGTTTTTCCTGCGAAGTACGACTCAACATTTTGTAAATCAGTAACTTTTATACCTTTGTATGCCATATTCACGCCATACTCTTTAAATTGTTGCAATAACTCTAATACGTCTTCATTATCAAAATACGTCACGACGGATTGAGCCATTTTCTCACCAATCTCATTAATTGCTTTTAGTTCTTCTTCCGTTGCTTTCACAAGTGCATCCATCGTTTCAAAATGCTCTGCAAATGTACGTGCTGCTTTTGCTCCAACATGGCGAATACCAAGACCAAATAATAATCGCTCTAATGAGTTTTCTTTAGAATTCTCAATCGCTTGTACTAAATTCGTTGCTGATTTTTCACCGAATCGTTCTAGCTGCAATAATTGCTCTTTCGTCAACGAATATAAATCAGCGAATGTACGAATATAATCAGCATCAAAGAGTTGTGTAATGACACGTTCTCCAAGTCCATCAATATTCATTGCATTTCTTGAAACGAAGTGGATTAACCCTTCTCGAATTTGAGCTGGACAAGTTGGATTTATACAACGAAGAGCTACCTCTTCTTCTAAACGAACTAGTTCACTCTCACATGCTGGGCAATGCGTTGGCATATGATATTCTTCTTCCTCACCAGTACGCTTATCGAAAATAACGTTCACAACTTCAGGGATAATATCTCCGGCCTTCTTTACAACTACGTAGTCACCAATTCGAATGTCTTTTTCACGAATTAAATCTTCGTTATGTAAAGAAGCTCGACGAACGATCGTACCAGCCACTCTCACTGGCTCTAGCTCTGCAGTCGGTGTTACAACCCCCGTGCGACCAACACTTAATTCAATACCTGTTAATTTTGTTACAACTTCTTCAGCCGGGAATTTATAAGCAATTGCCCATCTTGGACTCTTTGCTGTAGTTCCTAGACTTTCTTGAAGAGCAACATCATCTACTTTTATAACGATTCCATCAATCTCATAATCAAGATGCGGGCGTTTTTCTTGCCATTCTTCTACATAAGCTATAACCTCTTCAATTGTTTCACATGTGCGTCGATTTGGATTTGTTTTGAATCCAAGTTTACCTAAGAAATCAAGCGATTCACTATGTGATGGAATTGTTTTTCCCTCTACATTCGCAAGACCGTATACAAACATAGATAAGTTACGCTTCGCTGCAATTTTTGGGTCTAGTTGACGTATTGATCCCGCTGCCGCGTTACGCGGATTCGCAAATACATCTTCACCATTTTGCTCTTTTTCTTCATTTAACTTAACGAATGAACGCTTCGGCATATAGGCTTCGCCTCGTGCTTCTAACGTTACTTCTTCATTTAAACAAAGCGGAATCGCTTTAATCGTTTTTAAATTTTGGGTAATATCTTCACCTGTTACACCATCACCACGTGTTGCTCCTTGAATAAAGCGTCCTTTTTCATAATGAAGTGAAACAGCAAGTCCGTCAATTTTTAATTCACATATATATCTTACATTCGCACCATCAATTCCTTGGCGTACTCGTCGGTCGAAATCACGTAAATCTCCTTCGTTAAATGCATTTCCTAAACTTAACATCGGTGACTTATGTGTTACTTTTTCAAATATATCAAGAACCGTTCCCCCAACACGAATGGAGGGAGAGTCTTCACTCATAAACTCTGGGTTCTCTGCTTCTAATTTTATAAGCTCTTGCATATTACGGTCGTACTCCGCATCAGAAACAGAAGGATTGTCTAATACGTGATATTGATAGTTAAATGTATTTAATAAATCACGTAATTCTTCTATACGTTGTTTTGCTATCTCTTTTGACATATCCTCATTCCTTTCCTATTGTTTCGTCACAGGTGCAAATTTTGCTAACAAACGTTTAACACCAATTGGGCTTGGGAACGCAATATCTAATTCTTTTGCATCACCTTCACCTTTTACACTTACAACTGTACCGACTCCCCATTTTTGGTGGGAAGCTTTATCGCCTACTGCCCAGCCAATTTGTTCGCCGCCTGTCGTCTTAGCTGCAGGACGCGCGAAAGCTGAACGAGAGCGTGTTGTAGTTGTGACTGTCGTTTTACTGCTACTAGCCGTTCTTCCTTTTGCACCAAACGAAGTTTCACGCTTTGGTGCTGTTTCATTTAATGATTCCACTAGTTCTGCCGGGATTTCTGTAATAAATCGAGATGCGGCGTTCATACTTGTTCTACCAAATAAAGTACGCATTTGTGCATTGGATAAATATAACTCTTCTTCTGCGCGAGTAATACCTACATAAGCAAGACGGCGCTCTTCTTGCATTTCATCTTCTTCCATCAGAGAGCGAGTATGTGGGAATATTCCTTCCTCCAAACCAACAATAAAGACAACCGGGAATTCTAATCCTTTCGCTGAGTGCATTGTCATTAAAATAACTTCTTCACCAGCAATTGGATCTTCATCTACACGATCAATATCAGCAACAAGTGCTAAGTCTGTTAAGAATGCAACAAGGCTCTTATCTTCGCTTTGAGATTCAAATGTTTGCGTAACAGATAAAAACTCATCTAAGTTCTCTAGACGACCTTCCGCTTCTAAAGTACGCTCGTTTTTCAACATATCGCGATAGCCTGTTTTTTCAATAACTTCTTCCACTAATTCTGTAACAGATAAATACTCTTGCATATTTACCCAGTTGTGTAATAAACCTGCGAATTCTTTTACTGCCTTTGTAACCTTCGCACTTACTCCAACATGCTCAATCTCATCAAATACAGCCGTTAATGAAATTCCATTTTGCACACCGTAATTAATAATTTTATCGATAGAAGTCGCACCAATTCCGCGCTTTGGCACGTTTATAATACGTGCGAAACTAATCTCATCATCTGGATTTCCAATTAAACGTAAATACGCCAAAATGTCTTTAATCTCTTTACGATCGTAGAACTTCGTACCGCCGACAATTTTGTAAGGAATATTAGATTTCAGGAAAATCTCCTCGACCATACGCGACTGCGCATTCGTACGATATAACACGGCAAAATCAGTATATTTTCGTTTTCCCATTTGAATATCGTCACGAATTTTTTTCGCAACAAAGTACGCTTCGTCTTTTTCCGTTGCAGCACGATAGTACGAGATTTTGCTTCCAACTTCATTATCAGTCCATAACTTCTTCGGTTTACGATTCGTATTTTTTTCAATAACAGCGTTCGCTGCATTTAAAATATTTTGTGATGAACGATAGTTTTGTTCTAACAAAATAACTTGCGCATTCTCATAGTCTTTTTCGAATGACAAAATATTAGAAATGTCTGCACCACGCCAGCGATAAATAGACTGATCAGAATCACCGACAACGCACAAATTTTTAAACCGTGCGGCTAAATGCTTAACAAGAAGGTACTGTGCTTTGTTCGTATCTTGATACTCATCCACGTGAATATACTGGAATTTACGCTGATAAAACTCTAGTACTTCTGGAACACGTTCAAATAACTGAATCGTTGTCATAATTAAATCATCAAAGTCTAATGAGTTATTTTTCAGGAGACGCTTTTGATATTCTGTATATACATCGCTCGTTAATTTTTCATATGGATCAGCGATTGTAATTTTTTTTGCGTATTTATCCGCAGATAACAATTCATTTTTCGCATTACTAATGCCAGCTAAAATAGAGCGAGGCTCAAATTTCTTCGGATCAATATTACGCTCTTTCATAATTTTTTTGACTACAGTTAACTGATCGCCTGAATCTAAAATTGTAAAGTTACGATTAATACCAATACGATCGATATCACGTCGTAAAATACGAACACACATAGAGTGGAACGTAGAAATCCAAATGTCTTCCGCTTCTGGTCCGACAAGTGTATCAATACGCTCGCGCATTTCACGAGCGGCTTTATTTGTGAAGGTAATAGCTAGTACATTCCATGGTGCTACACCTTTTTCACCAAGTAAATACGCAATACGATGTGTTAACACACGTGTTTTACCACTACCTGCGCCTGCCATTAATAGAAGTGGTCCGTTCGTTGCTTGTACTGCTTTTTGTTGCTGCGGATTTAAACCATTTAATAACTTATCTGTCATACTCATATACGCCTGCACCTACTCTCCTTTTACTGCTTTAACCGTTTTTAACGCTGCTTTTATATCATCATAAATAATATTTCCAACAACTACCGTATCAGCGTACTGTGCCATTTCCTTCGCTTGTTCTGCATTGGAAATACCGCCGCCATAATATAACTTAGCTTGTTTCAATTGTGCTTTTACACTCTTAACAAGTTCAACGTCTCCATACGTACCGCTATATTCTAAGTAAAATATCGGTAAACGTAATAGCTTGTCTGCTAAACGCGCGTATGCAATCACATCATCTTCTGTTACATCACATTTCGCATCTGTAAGCTGAGCTACTTTCGCTTCAGGATTTAAAACACAATACCCTTCCATGAAAATTTCGTCCCAATCCATAATATCCCCAAATTCTTTCAAAGCCTCATGATGAACGCCTGTTATCCATTCTACCTTTCGGCTATTTAAAACGCTTGGGATATAATAAAAATCAAATCCTGGTGTAATTGCTTCTACATCAGAAACCTCCAACACACAAGGAACTGCATATCTACGAATACTAACTAGCATGTGTAATACATTATCGATTGTCACTCCATCACTTCCGCCTACAATAACTGCATCTGTTCCAGACTCACAAATCATTTCCAAATGTTCGTCACTTAACTCCTTATTTGGATCTAGCTTAAATACATGTTTCCACCCGGAAATATCGTACATGAAAACACCCTTTCTTTTCTCTATTTATGTATATTTCTGTTCAAAATAACAGCTTATTTTCATTAGGATTTTTTTAACTTCATCTTAAATATTTGTTTACAACGGAGAATTAAGTTTGGAATTCCCTCTTCCACATTTTTTCAAACGAGAGGGTTTAATTTTGAACTTCCTTTTATGCATTCTTTCATTATAACAAAAAAAGCTACTTACACACACGCACATTCCAACATCTTTTTCACCGTCAAATGTTGGATTACATATCCCAAAAATCACGCGGGATACTAATAAGAGAAATAGTATTATCTATTTCAACTTTCATAAAAAGGAGTGTTTTTCTAATGAAGCAAAACATCGGTACAATAAATGCCCTAATTCGAATTACACTCGGACTTATTCTCTTCGGCTGTAGTAGCGCTAAACTTGTACGTAAGCCGTGGTGCACTTGGTCTAACGTCTTGCTATGGATTGGTGCAATGAAAATTGCAGAGGGAATTGTTCGTTTCTGCCCTGTTGTTGAAATGTGGAAATTCGGAAAATACATGAATATGGGGGCATTTAAAATGCCTAGCATGAATTTCGCTGAAAAGGGACATACTAAAGAAGAAGTGAACCAAACTTCCAATCATGACAAACCACGGTCAAATGGAAGTTATGACGCTTCTGACAAAGAGATTGAGTCAGCGATTGAAGATATAATCCTGGCAAAACCGCTTTGAATCATTTGTCACGATGTAAGATGCTCTCAAAGGGACTTAGCTGCTGCAGTGGGCGGTTAAGTCTTCTTTATTTTACCACAAAACAGAACGTATATTCTTATTTTGAACCTTGAAATATACATAAAATATACCTAATCAATAAAATTCAGAAAATTAGGTGCAACCCCCTTGATTAAAATGATATAAAAATGATATCATTTTAATATCAGGAGGCGATCATATGAAAGAAAAACAAGTATTTTATGTTAATGGTTTTCTTGGAATTATTGGAATTTTGATTTTAGCCGCTATCGGTGTATTTTTCCTCGTGCAAGAAATTTTCATAGGAGCAGCATTAACTATTATTTTAGCTGCAGTTCTTGCTACAGGTATTGGTATTGTTCAACCAAACCAAGCAAAAGTCATTACGTTTTTCGGTAATTATTTAGGAACAATTCGTCAAAACGGTTTATTTTTAACGATTCCGTTCGCATTCCGTCAAACTGTATCGTTACGTGTTGAAAACTTTAATAGTAAGAAATTAAAAGTAAATGATGTTGACGGAAATCCAATTGAAATTGCAGCTGTTATCGTCTATAAAGTTGTTGATTCTGCAAAAGCGATGTTCGGCGTTGAACATTATGATCGATTTGTAGAAATTCAAAGTGAAACGGCAATCCGCCACGTTGCAACGAAATATCCTTATGACAATTTCCAAGATGAAACCTGCATTACATTACGTGGAAATACTGAAGAAGTCTCTGAAGAATTAAAACGTGAGTTAGAAGCACGCCTTGAAATTGCTGGCGTAGAAGTATTAGAAACTCGTTTAACACATTTAGCTTATGCAACAGAAATTGCCCATGCAATGCTACAACGTCAACAAGCAAAAGCAGTATTAGCTGCTAGAAAAGAGATTGTTGAAGGTGCTGTAAAGATGGCAAAAGATTCAATCCATATGCTAGATGAAGAAGGCGTACTGGAATTAGATGACGAGCGTAAAGCAAATATGGTAAACAACTTATTAGTTGCCATCGTTTCAGATAAAGGTGCGCAACCGGTTATTAATACAGGAAGCCTATACTAAAAGGTTGTAAATCATTATGGCTAAAAAGAAAAGCTTTCCATTACGTATTGATCCTGAATTACACGCAGTCATCGAAAAATGGGCGAATGATGAGTTTCGTAGCGTCAATGCACACATCGAATATTTGCTTCGAGAGATGGCAAAGCAAAAAGGGAAATTGAAAAAAGATAAAGATGCATAAAAAATCCCGCTGAGAAATCAGCGGGATTTTTACATATTAGCTTCTCGTCATCTCATGCCCAATTGCACGATATCCTATATCACTTCGGTAAAACAGACCATCACTCTCAATTTTACCGATTTCTTTATACACCTTATCTTTCGCTTCTTGTAAACTATTTGCTTTACAAGCAACAAATAGTACACGACCACCATTTGTTACAAAGTCACCATGCTTCATCGCTGTACCTGCATGGAAAACAATCACATCTTGTAATGCATCTAGCCCGCTAATAATATCACCCTTTTTATAAGCTTCTGGATATCCTTTAGAAGCAAGCACAACACCGATTACCGCTTCTTCTGACCATTTTAATGCTAACTCACTTTCATCTAATACAGCGGTACATACATCCACTAAATCATTTTCTAAGCGTGGTAATACTACTTCCGTTTCAGGGTCGCCAAAGCGTGCATTAAATTCAATTACCTTTGGGCCATCATTTGTTAAAATAAGTCCCGCATATAAAATCCCTGTAAACGATCGATTTTCTGCAATCATCGCTTTAGCAGTTGGATGTAATACTGTTTTTATCGCTTCTTGAACTGCTGATTCCGGAATTTGTGGTACTGGAGAATATGCACCCATCCCGCCTGTATTTGGGCCTTTATCACCATCAAAAGCTCGTTTATGATCTTGAGCAATTACCATCGGATGCACAGTTGCTCCATTCACAAATGCCATTAATGAAAATTCTTGTCCATCTAAAAATTCTTCAATAACAACCTTCTTACTCGCTTCACCGAACTTTACATCTTGTAACATTTCTTTTACAGCTTGTAACGCCTCTTCAAGCGTCATCGCTACTGTTACACCTTTACCAGCAGCTAGACCGTCAGCTTTAATAACGATTGGTGCACCAACTTTTTCAATATACTGTACTGCCTCTTCATAGTCTGTAAAAGTTTCATATGCCGCAGTTGGAATATCATATTTTTTCATCAATTCTTTCGTAAAAGCTTTACTACCTTCAATAACAGCAGCCGCTTTATTTGGGCCAAATACACGAATCCCCTCTTCATTAAAGCGATCAACAATTCCATTCATAAGCGGAATTTCTGGTCCAACAAAAGTTAATTCAACCTTATTCTCTTTAGCAAATAAAACTAATGCATCAAAATCATTTTCATCAATATCAACTGGTGTTGCAACATCGCGCATACCTTCATTACCCGGTGCTACATATACCTTTTCTACCTTTTCAGATTGTGCAAACTTCCAAGCTAAAGCATGCTCACGTCCACCGCGACCGATTACTAAAACATTCATATTTCATCCCCCGATACTTAAATAAGTACAAACTAGAAGCTATGCTCCTAGTTTGGTTTCATATAAATAAAAGTTTAAAAAGGAGGATCAAGAGAACCGAGCAGGTCGAGGCGCATTTGACAGGAGGACACGGAGTGTAGTTTTCCTACATGAGTACCGCACTGGCAATGCAACGACGACATGCGACTGTTATCTTGACCGGACTTTTTTAAACATCCTCTATTAATGTTTGAAATGACGTACGCCAGTGAACACCATAGCAATCCCATACTTATCCGCCACTTTAATAGAATCTTCGTCACGGATTGATCCGCCTGGCTGAATGATTGCTGTAATTCCTGCTTTTGCTGCTTCTTCTACTGTATCTGGCATTGGGAAGAAAGCATCTGATGCAAGTGCGCTACCTTGTGCTTTTTCGCCAGCTTGTGTGATGGCAATTTTTGCAGAGCCTACACGGTTCATCTGTCCTGCCCCTACACCAACTGTCATGTTATCATTCGCTAAAACAATTGCGTTTGATTTCACATGTTTTACAACTTTCCAAGCTAGTTTTAAATCTTTCCACTCTTGTTCTGATGGTTCGCGTTTCGTTGGAATTGAAATTGTACTTTCATCTAATGATAACGTATCTTCCTCTTGAACAAGAAGACCACCTTGTACAGAAGTTAGTTTTTTACTTGCACTTGTCGCTTTTTCAATATTTACAGTTAGTAAGCGTAAGTTTTTCTTATTTTGCAACACTTCTAAAGCTTCTTGTGAGAAAGAAGGCGCAATAATAATTTCTAAGAAAATTTCGTGTAACTTTTCAGCTGTAGCCTTGTCGATTTCACGATTCGCTGCAATAATGCCTCCAAAAATTGATACTGGGTCTGCTTCATAAGCGCGCGTGTACGCTTCATGAATATCAGTTCCTACTCCAACACCACATGGATTCATATGTTTTACTGCTACTACTGCTGGCTCTGTAAATTCTTTCACGATACTAAGCGCTGCATCTGCATCGTTAATATTGTTATAAGATAATTCTTTACCGTGTAATTGTTCTGCGTACGCAACAGAAGAAGTTACAGCGAATGGTGCTTTATAGAATGTTGCTTTTTGATGCGGATTTTCTCCATAGCGTAAATCTTGTTTTTTCTCAAATGTCACTGTTAATGTTTCTGGGCTTTCTTCGCCCATTTGCTTTGTTAAGTAGTTAGAGATTAACGCATCATATGCCGCTGTATGACGGAATACTTTCGCTGCTAATTTACGTTTCGTTTCTTCTTTTACTTCACCGTTCTCTCTCAATTCTGCTAATACAACATCATAATCTACTGGATCTACAATTACCGATACAAATTTATGATTTTTCGCAGCAGAGCGAATCATTGTTGGGCCACCGATATCAATGTTTTCAATTGCATCAGCAAATGTTACATCAGGCTTAGCGATTGTTTCTTTGAATGGGTATAAGTTAACAACAACAAAATCAATTGGCTTTATACCTAACTCATTCATTTGCGCTACATGCGTTTCATTATCGCGAACTGCTAATAGACCACCATGAATATTTGGATGTAATGTTTTCACACGACCATCCATAATTTCTGGGAACCCAGTTACTTCAGAAATACCAATTACTTGTAAGCCGTTTTCTTCTAGTAATTTTTTCGTACCACCTGTTGATATAACTTCGATCCCTTGTTCTAGTAAACCTTTAACAAATTCTACTACTCCTGTTTTATCTGAAACACTTACTAATGCACGCTTTTTCATTTATCCTTCACCCCTGATTGTATGTTAGTTAACAGTTGGTTCTTTCACAGATTGAACAATTTGATTCACTGTATTTACGTATAATTTATGTTCAACTTGTTGAATTTTCTTTTGTAAGCTTTCTCTCGTATCCCCATCAGAAACAACTACTGCTTCTTGTGCAATAATTGGCCCTGTATCCATACCTGCATCTACATAATGAATCGTTACTCCAGTTACTTTCACACCTGCTTCTAACGCTTGGCCAACAGCATCTTTCCCTGGAAAACTCGGTAATAGTGATGGATGAATATTAATAATCCTGCCGCCGTAAGCTTCTAGTAAAGTCGGTCCAATTAAGCGCATATATCCAGCTAAAATAACATAATCAATTTCATACTCTTCTAGCTTCTTTAATATTTCTTTTTCAAATGCTTCTTTTGACTCATATGCTTTCGCTGAAAAAGCGAAACATGGAATATGATGATAATGTGCCCGTCCAACGGCACGTGCTTCTGGTTTATCACATACTAATAAACTAATCTCTGCGCCTAATCTTTTTTCTTCTACCGCATTGATGAGAGATTGAAAGTTAGAGCCACTTCCAGAAGCAAAAACTGCTAATCTACTCATAGTGCTGTTCCTCCATTGAAGGTAACGCCAGCCCCTTGTACAGTACGTCCAATAATACAAGCTGTTTCTCCTTGTTCTTCAAGAAGACGAATGATATCTTTTGCTTCTTCTTCCTTCACCGCTACTACCATACCAATACCCATGTTAAAAATATTGAACATTTCTTTCTCTTCTAGTTTTCCAACCTCCTGAAGTAAACTGAAAATCGGTTGAATTTTCCAAGATCCTAATTCAATTTCTGCACCGATTCCTTCTGGTAACATACGTGGAATATTTTCAATGAATCCGCCACCTGTAATATGCGCCATACCGTATACTTCATATTTCTTCAATAGTTCTAAAATAGGTTTGACATAAATTTTCGTTGGTTTTAATAACTCTTCACCAAGAGGTAGTTCTAAGCGTCCGTAAATGCGATCTAAAGATAATTCTCCATCTTCTAGTAATACTTTTCGTACTAGAGAATAACCGTTACTATGAATACCACTAGATGCCAAGCCAATTAATACGTGACCAGCTTCAATTTTTTCACCTGTTACAATTTTCTTTTTATCAACAATCCCAACTGTAAAACCAGCTAAATCATACTCTTCTGTAGAATACATTCCTGGCATTTCAGCTGTTTCTCCACCAATTAATGCACAACCAGCTTGGCGACAGCCCTCTGATATACCTTTGACGATGTTTTCAATTTTACTAGGTTCAGCTTTACCACAAGCAATATAATCAAGGAAGAAAAGCGGCTCTGCTCCTTGGACAACAATATCATTTACACACATCGCTACTGCATCAATACCAATTGTGTCATGTTTATCTGCCATAAAAGCGAGCATCAATTTCGTTCCCACGCCATCTGTTCCAGATACTAATACAGGTTCTTTTAATGCAAATTTTGATAGATCAAACATACCTCCAAAACCGCCTAAACCGCCTAGTACTTCTTTTCTCATTGTTGTTTGTACGTGTTTTTTCATGCGAGATACCGCTTCATATCCAGCTTCAATATCTACTCCTGCTTGCTTATATGCATTCGCCATCGTTATCTACACCTCGTCTTTTAATTTCTCCCTATCCTGTGCGGGCCGTTTTAAGAAAGAAGCTAGCTTCTACATCAAAAGAAGTAGAAGCTTTTTTCTTCTTATTTCATACTTTCTAAAAGCTCTTGCTCATAATCATAAAGAGCTGTTGGATAATCTCCATTGAAGTACGCCATACATAGGCCGCCGTATTTCCCTTCATATGGACGTCCAATTGCATCTACTAATCCATCTTCACTTAAAAATGTTAATGAGTCTGCACCAATTATTTCACGAATTTCTTCTACTGTATGATTTGCTGCAATTAATTCTTTTCTCGTTTGAATATCAATACCGTAGAAACATGGATATTTCAGAGGTGGCGAAGCTATTCTTACGTGAACTTCTGTCGCTCCAGCCTCACGAAGCATACGAACAATTCGTTTACTCGTTGTTCCTCGTACGATAGAATCGTCAATCATAACAACTCGTTTTCCTTCAACTACACCTCTTACTGCTGAAAGCTTCATCTTAACCCCTTGCTCTCGCAGTTCTTGCGAAGGTTGAATAAACGTACGTCCGACATAACGATTTTTAATTAATCCTAACTCATATGGAATGCCTGTCGCTTCCGCATAACCAATTGCTGCTGAAATACTAGAGTCTGGTACACCAGTAACAACATCAGCTTCAATAGGAGCCTCTGCCGCCAAACGTTTTCCCATGTTTTTACGTGCTGCATGGACGTTAACACCAGCAATATTTGAATCTGGGCGTGCGAAGTAAATGTATTCCATGCTGCAAATTGCATGTTCTACATCATTTGTGAAACGATCTACGTGAATTCCTTCATCATTAATGATAAGTAACTCACCCGGTTCTACATCACGAATGTATGTTGCACCTACTACATCAAAAGCACATGTTTCTGATGCTACAACGTAAGCATCACCCATCTTTCCAATTGAAAGAGGACGGAACCCATTTGGATCTAACGCAACGATCATTTCATTTCCAGTTAGTAAAAGATACGCAAATGCACCCTTCACTTTATTTAAAGCCTCTTTTACACTTTCAATTAATGAATCTTTCGTACTACGTTTAATAAGATGTAAAAGTACTTCTGTATCTGAACTTGTTTGAAAAATACTTCCCTCTGCCTCTAATTCGCGGCGAAGCATTTTTGCATTAATTAAATTCCCGTTATGAGCTAATGCCATACTATGATCAGAAAAACGGAATAATAATGGTTGAACGTTAGCTACTTCACTTCCACCAGCCGTCGCGTATCGTACGTGTCCAATTGCTGATTTTCCGTTCAATCCTTCTAGTTCACCTCTTGAAAACACTTCCGATATTAAACCTAACCCCTTGTGACCGACGATTTTTTCCCCATTATTTACGACGATGCCTGCGCCTTCTTGCCCACGGTGCTGTAAACTATGCAATCCGTAGTATGAAACTTGTGCTGCATTTTCATGCCCCCAAATTCCGAAAACGCCACATTCTTCATTTAACCCCTTTATTTCAGCAAGCATGGGATTGCCCCTTTCCAAGCCTTTCTCATTTCATCTACATTTGCTGTAAGTAATACTTCATTTTCTTCATTATGAATTGTTACTTCATTTGTATTTGTCACTTCTCCAACTTGAATTGCTTCTACCGCTTTCTCGAACGCTTCTTTATTTTCACGTTTTACTGTTATCACGAAGCGAGATTGTGATTCAGCGAATAATGCTGCTGTTTCTTCTCCGCCTAATTTCACAGTAGCACCTAAGCCGTTAGCACCAATTGCACTTTCTGAAATTGCAACTGCTAAACCACCTTCAGCAACATCATGAGCAGATTGAACAAGGCCAGCTTGAATTGCTGCTAATACTTGTTTTTGACGTTTTAATTCTACGTCTAGATCGATACTTGGTGATTGGCCGAAAATTTTCCCGTGAATCATTTTCTGTAATTCACTTCCACCAAACTCAGCTTTCGTCTCTCCAATAACATAAACTAAATCGCCAGCTTGCTTAAACTCTTGTGTTGTTACATGTTTTAAGTCATGTACTAGTCCAACCATCCCAACTGTCGGTGTTGGATATACCGCTTCACCACTACGTTCGTTATACATTGATACGTTTCCGCCGATAACTGGTGTTTGTAATGTACGACAAGCTTCACTCATACCATCTACTGATTTCTCAATTTGCCAGAAGATTTCTGGTTTTTCTGGATTACCGAAGTTTAAGCAATCTGTAATTGCAAGTGGCTCTCCTCCAGAACATACGATATTACGTGCTGCCTCTGCTACTGCAATTTTACCGCCCACTTCTGGATCTAAATAAATGTAGCGAGAGTTACAGTCTGTCGTCATTGCTAATCCTTTTTCTGTACCGCGTACACGTACAACCGCTGCATCTGAACCCGGTGTAACAACTGTGCTTGTACGAACTTGATAATCATATTGATCATAAACCCACTCTTTACTTGCAATTGTCGGTTGTTGTAATAAAGCGAATAACGTTTCTTTATAATTTTCTACTTTTGGTGTTTCCATTTTCATCTGCTGGAATTCAGCAAAGTATGCTGCTTCTTTTGATGGTTTATGATAAATTGGCGCTTCTTCTGCAAGGGCATCTGCTGGCACTTCAGCTACCATTTCACCTTTATGGAATAAACGAAGCATTTTGTCTTCCGTTACTTTCCCCATCGTAACGGCTGCAAGACCATACTTCTCAAATAAATCTACTATTTCTTGCTCTCTACCTTTTTTCACAACAATTAACATACGCTCTTGTGATTCAGATAGCATCATTTCATATGGTGTCATTCCTGTTTCACGCTGTGGTACATCATCTAAGTACATTTCAATACCCATTCCTGCTTTACTTGCCATTTCTGCAGAAGATGATGTTAAACCAGCTGCACCCATATCTTGAATTCCAACAAGTGCATCTGATTGAATAAGTTCTAAGCAAGCTTCAATAAGAAGTTTCTCCATAAATGGGTCTCCTACTTGAACTGCTGGACGCTTCGCTTCTGAGCTTTCAGATAACTCTTCAGATGCGAATGTTGCACCGTGAATACCGTCACGACCAGTTGATGCTCCTACGTACATTACTGTATTTCCAGCACCGTGCGCTTGCCCTTTTTTAATATCTTCGTGGTTAATTAAACCTACACACATTGCATTTACAAGTGGATTTCCTTCATAACATGGATCAAACTGTACTTCGCCGCCAACAGTCGGAATACCGATACAGTTACCGTATCCTGCAATCCCTGCTACTACTTCTTCGAATAAATATTTCACACGTGGTGATTGTAATTCCCCAAATCGAAGTGAGTTTAATAGAGCTACTGGGCGTGCCCCCATAGAGAATACGTCACGGATAATACCACCAACGCCTGTTGCTGCTCCTTGATATGGTTCAATAGCAGAAGGATGGTTATGACTTTCCATTTTAAATACAACCGCTTGATTATCACCAATATCTACAATTCCAGCACCCTCCCCAGGTCCTTGCAAGACGCGCTCACCTGTTGTTGGGAATTTTCTAAGCACTGGTTTTGAATTTTTATAACTACAATGTTCAGACCACATTACAGAGAATAAACCTGTTTCTGTATAATTTGGCAGACGGCCTAAAATCTTTTCAACCATGGCAAACTCTTCGTCTGTTAGCCCCATTTCCGCATATATGCGATCTTCTTTAATTTGTGTTGGATTTGGTTCAAGCATTAACGACATATGTTTCCCTCCACTGTTTTAAGATAGATTGAAAGACTTTTAACCCTTCAGCACCGCCAAGTAATTCATCTACAGCACGCTCTGGGTGTGGCATCATACCAAGTACATTTCCTTTTTCGTTCACAATACCTGCAATATCTGAAACACTACCATTCGGGTTTTCCACGTAACGGAATGCGATTTGATTATTCTCTTCTAATTGTTTAAGAGTCTCTTCATCACAATAGTAATTCCCCTCACCATGTGCAATTGGAATATTGATTACTTCATCTTTTTCATATTGTGATGTAAACATCGTTTCATTATTTTCAACACGTAACTGAACAGTGCGACACATAAATTTTAAGTTTTCGTTTCTCATTAACGCTCCTGGTAGTAATCCTGATTCAACAAGAATCTGGAATCCATTACATACACCTAAAATTGGCTTTCCTTGCTCAGCAGCTTTTTGCACTGCTTTCATTGCATTTGCAAAGCGAGAGATAGCACCGCAGCGTAAGTAGTCACCGTAAGAGAATCCACCTGGTAGTAGAATTGCATCATACTCATCTAAATTCTCTGTATCGTGCCAAACGTAATCTACTTCTTCGCCAAGCTCATCTTTAATTGCATGGAACATGTCAACATCACAGTTCGAACCTGGAAATACTATTACGGCAAATTTCACTGTGCGACAACCTCCTCAACTTCATAACGGAAGTCTTCCATTACAACGTTTGCTAATAGTTTTTCACACATTTCCTTTACCTTGCTATCTAAGTCAGTTACCGATTTATCAATTGTTAGTTCCATATACTTTCCAATTCGAACATCTTGTACTTCTGTGAATGAAAGGCTATGAAGTGCTCCTTTTACTGCTGTTCCTTGTGGATCTAATACGCTTTCTCTTAATGTTACATATACCTTAACTTTATACATGTGAAATTCCCCCTAAACGTTTTAAAATTTCTTCATAAGCATCTGTTAAATTTCCAAGGTCGCGACGGAATACGTCTTTATCGAACTTTTCGTTGCTCGTTTCATCCCATAAACGGCAAGTATCTGGTGAAATTTCATCCGCTAAAATAATTTCTCCTGCTTCCGTTACACCAAACTCTAATTTGAAATCTACTAATCTTACACGACAGCTTGCGAAATGATCAATCAACACTTGATTGATTTGTAGAGCCATCTCTCGTAATACGCTTACTTGCTCTGGCGACGCAACGTTTAATACACGAATATGATCTTCCGTTACAAGCGGATCTCCTAAATCATCATCTTTGAAGTAAAATTCTACGATTGGTTCTGCAAGTACAGTTCCCTCTTCCATTCCTAATCGTTTTGAAAGACTTCCTGCAATTACATTTCTTGTGACAACTTCTAAAGGAATAATACTCACTTTTTTAACAAGTTGCTCTGTCTCAGATAACTTCTCAACAAAATGTGTTTCAATTCCCACTTCTTGTAACTTTCTGAACAATAAAGTTGTAATCTCATTGTTCAAACGACCTTTTCCTGTAATCGTCTCTTTTTTCTCCCCATTGAAAGCAGTCGCACTATCTTTGTACTCTACCCAAACCATATCTGCTGATTCTGTACGATAAATTCTTTTTGCCTTACCTTCATACAGCAATTCTAGCTTTTGCATTTCGCAAGCCCCCTGTAGTTTGAAAAATGTGAATAATGTTTTTATAAAGAATGGCACAGAATGACTCTATTCTGTGCCATATGAAATTTTACGCTTCGTTTAATCCTAGGCGTTCAAAGATTGTATCAACGTGTTGCATATGATGCTCATAGTTGAAGCATTCATTAATTTCTTCTTGTGTTAACTTGCTCGTAATACGCTCATCAGCTTCTACAAGCTCTTTAAATTGTACTTGTGTTTCCCAAGCTTCCATCGCTTTAGGCTGTACGATATCGTAAGCTTCTTCACGTACCATACCTTTATCGATTAATGTAAGCATTACGCGCTGAGAATAAATTAAGCCGTATGTTCTTGTCATATTACGTTTCATATTCTCTGGGTATACAGTTAAGTTTTTAACAATATTACCAAAGCGGTTTAGCATGTAATTTAACGCGATTGTAGCATCTGGTAAAATTACGCGTTCTGCTGAAGAGTGAGAAATATCACGCTCATGCCATAATGGAACATTCTCATAAGCTGTCATCATATAACCGCGGATAACACGAGCTAAACCAGTCATATTTTCAGATCCAATTGGATTACGCTTATGCGGCATTGCAGAAGAACCTTTTTGACCTTTTGCGAAAGCCTCTTCAACTTCACGTGTTTCACTCTTTTGTAAACCACGAATCTCAACTGCCATCTTTTCGATAGATGTTGCGATTAATGCAAGTGTTGACATGTAATGAGCATGACGATCACGTTGCAATGTTTGTGTTGAAATTGGTGCTGCTTCTAATCCTAAGTTCTCACAAACATACTTTTCTACGAATGGATCGATATTTGCATATGTACCAACCGCACCAGATAATTTACCAACGCGAACTGTATTAGCAGCTTGCTTGAAACGCTCTACATTACGCTTCATCTCTTCATACCAAAGACCCAGTTTTAAACCAAATGTTGTTGGTTCTGCATGAACACCATGTGTTCTTCCCATCATGATTGTGTATTTATGCTCTTTCGCTTTGTTAGCTAAAATGCTTACAAAGTTTTCTAAGTCTTTTAATATGATTTCATTCGCTTGTTTTAAAATGTAAGATAACGCTGTATCTACTACGTCTGTAGATGTTAAACCGTAATGAACCCATTTACGTTCCTCGCCTAATGCTGGTGTTTCTGATACAGCACGAGTGAATGCAACTACGTCATGACGTGTCTCTTTTTCAATTTCATAAATACGATCAATATCAAATGATGCATGCTCACGAATTTTCTTAACATCTTCTTTTGGAATATCGCCAAGCTCAGCCCATGCTTCACAAGCTAAAATCTCAACTTCTAACCACGCTTTAAATTTGTTCTCTTCCGTCCAAATTGCACCCATTTCTGGGCGTGTATAACGACTAATCATCTTTTTCCCTCCAACAGTTGTTCTTGATGGTCCCAAATATGCAAACTCTTCGCTTTTTCTAGAGCGACTTCAATATTATCATTTAAAATATTAACATGCCCCATTTTTCGCTGCGCTTTTGCTTCTTCTTTTCCATACAAGTGTAAATAGCACCCGGTTAATCTATTCACTTGTCTTAGGACCCCTTCTATATGTTCGCCTAAAATGTTTACCATGACAACTGGTTTTAACAAATTTGTTTCTCCAAGAGGTAAATTACAGATTGCTCGAATATGTTGACCGAATTGACTCGTTTCACATGCATCCTGTGTATAGTGTCCTGAATTGTGAGGTCTTGGTGCTAGTTCATTAATGTAAATCTCACCATCAGCTGTAGCAAACATCTCTACCGCTAGTGTTCCCACAAGTTCTAGTTCATCCGCGAGCACTTTTGCATAAGCAATTGCTTTTTGAGAAAGTTCTTCTGTAATGCGAGCTGGAACGATAGATTCATGCAAAATGTTATTTACATGAATATTTTCCGCTACCGGGAATACTTTCGTTTCACCACTTACACTACGAATGACAATAACTGATACTTCTTTTTCAAAAGGCACCCATTTCTCTAAAATACACTCTGCTGCATTCGCAAGCTCTCGCGCTTTATCAAAGTCAGCCTCACTTCTTAAAACAACTTGACCTTTCCCATCATATCCGCCTGTCGTCGTTTTTAATACGGAAGGATATGATAACTCAGTGATTGCTTCAGTAAGCTGATCTTGATTTTGAACGAATCTATACGTTGCTACTGGTAACCCCGCTTTCTCAATCGCATTCTTTTCTGTAAAACGATTTTGCGTTTTACTTAACAACTGACTGCCTTGCGGTAAGTAAGCATGTTTTTCAAGCCATTGTAAACATCTATAATCAATATTCTCAAATTCATATGTGACAACATCACTAATCTCATCTAAATACTGAATTGCTTTTAAATCGTCATATGATGCAACAATTTCAATATCAGCAACTTGTGCACATGGTGAATTTTTTGTAGGATCTAAAACAGCAATTTTATATCCCATCTCCTTAGCTGCCAATGCCATCATTCTTCCTAGCTGGCCGCCTCCAATAATGCCGATTGTTTTTCCAGGTAAGATGATTCTCGTCATACTAGCTCACTACCTTCACGCACATCTTTTTCAATTGCTTCTCTTCTCAATTCTAATGCATCATGTATATCATCATGGAATGATCCAAGTATTTGTGCAGCAAGTAAACCAGCATTTGTTGAACCAGCCTTACCAATTGCAACAGTTGCAACTGGAACCCCTCCTGGCATTTGGACGATGGATAATAATGAATCTAAGCCGTTTAACGCTTTTGATTGAACTGGAACTCCGATTACAGGAAGATTCGTCTTCGCTGCAACCATTCCTGGTAAATGCGCTGCTCCACCAGCTCCAGCAATAATAACTTTCAATCCACGTTCACGAGCCGTCTCTGCATATTCAAACATATAATCCGGAGTCCGATGAGCGGATACAACTTTTTTCTCATACGGTATATTTAATTCATCTAAAATGTCACAAGCATATTTCATTGTTTCCCAGTCTGACGTGCTTCCCATTATGACTCCAACTAGTGATTTCATATTAGAATCCCCCCGATTCAAATAAAAAAAGCCTGAAATAGAACAGTTTCTCTTTTTACTATGAGAGAAAGTGCTCTACTCAGGCATACGTATCCCTTGTGAATAGAAAAATACCGAGTGACTTTCCCTCATAGTCTAACGAATAACGGTCGTTAGGTAGAGACTTGCAGGCCATATCCCCGCGATTATATGAGGTCTTATATATTATTCTTTCTATGGCTATATTAACAATATTTCATAAACAATGTCAACAAATAATCGAATGTTTTTTTATTACTCATCAATAACGTTCGTGTTTTAGTTATATTCAAAAGAATAATTGTAACTATATGCAAGAAGGATAGGAAATTAGAATATATATTTCTAGAGATCTATCATACACATGGCAGTTTATATACTAATTCGGTACGCTTTAATATAAGTATATCATTTTCATTCCTTTTATTTATACTAAGGATAATAATGAAAGAATATCAACACTCTTTTCATATTTATTCCTTTAAATAGCCTCATTTTCATTCTTTTTCTTCTTTCAGGTTATTAAATATATGAATTATGATATTTGGCACATAAAAATAAACACAAAAAAACCTAAGTCGAAA
>NZ_JAVBIS010000006.1:0-210896 GCF_030757775.1 Bacillus sp. MHSD_36 | reverse complement strand
CGTCGCTTCAGAAGCGACTTCATCATATTAACATCTTCATTTTTCGATGTCAACTAAGTTTTAAAATTTCTTTTTTGTCGTTTTCTGCGTTTCCTCATCAGCGACGTTTATTAATATACCATCATGGTTTTTAAATAACAAGTGTTTTTTTATAAAAAAAACAAAAAAATTATCTACCCTACTTTCTTCTATAGTAAAGCCTTGTATTCTCTCTACTGAAAATAAGTATTTTGATTGTATACCAATACACTCTAATTAACCAAACTACATTTCATACTCCCTCCCACCTTTTCATTCTCTTCTACATTAAAGTCCACATTTAAAAAGAAAATAGCTTCGCCACTTCCTAATAATGCGAACATGTTGATTTTTTGTCCCTCCACACAAATCATTACTAGTTGAAAGAACCGGTTGTTGGCAGATAACTCCAACCGAATTCGAAGTGAGAATTTTATCGTCCGATCAACGACAGGATAGATAACGAAATTCCAACGAAACATCAACTTAAGATTATTATTAGAATTTTTTTACATTTAATTAATAAAAAATATCCATTTTTTGTTATATAGTAAGAAAGGACGTACTCAACTACAAATAAACCAATGGAGGAATTACTTTATGGATAGGTTAACGAATTTTTCATTAAAAAACCGCGCCGCTGTTATCATCATGGTTTTTCTCATTTCCATACTCGGTGTTTATTCCGGCTCTAAATTACCTATGGAATTTTTACCTAGCATCGATAATCCCGCAGTCACCGTCACAACCTTATCTCCAGGACTCGACGCTGAAGCAATGACAAAAGAAGTAACCGATCCCCTTGAAAAACAATTTCGCAACTTAGAAAACATTGACAACATCACCTCTTCTACTCACGAAGGATTATCACGCATCGATATCGCATATACATCCAAAGCAAATATGAAAGATGCCACACGTGAAGTTGAAAAGGCCATTAATACAATTAAATTACCTAAAGATGCAACTAAACCGATAGTTAGCCAATTAAATACTTCTATGATTCCACTCGCTCAAATTGCAATCCAAAAACAAAACGGATTTTCAAAAGCAGATGAAAAAAAAATCGAAAAGGAAATCGTACCACAACTCGAAAGCATTGATGGCGTTGCCAACGTTATGTTTTTTGGAAAATCAACTTCCGAATTATCTATTATACTAGACCCAAACCAATTAAAAGATAAAAACGTAACAACGGAACAAATATTAAAGGTTTTACAAGGAAAAGAAACTTCCACTCCAGCTGGAGCTGTTACCGTTAATAAAGAAGAATATAACCTTCGTGTCATCGGGGATATAAAAAATGTAAATGACATTAAAAAAATCACTGTTGCACCTCAAGTTAAATTACAAGATGTTTCTCAAATTGAACTTAAACAACACTACGATACAATCTCACATATAAACGGCGAAGAAGGCACTGGATTAATCATCATGAAAGAGCCAAGTAAAAATGCAGTTGCAATTGGAAAAGAAATCGATAAAAAAATTAAAGATATAAGTAAACAATATAAAGATCAGTTTTCTATTAAACTTTTAGCATCAACTCATGAACAAGTTGAAAATGCTGTTACTAGCATGGGAAAAGAAGTAATCCTTGGAGCAATTGCTGCAACTCTAATTATATTAATCTTTTTACGTAACTTCCGAACGACACTCATTGCTGTTGTCAGTATTCCATTATCTATTTTATTAACACTCTTTTTACTACACCAATCTAACATCACACTTAACACTTTAACACTTGGTGGTTTAGCTGTTGCAGTTGGACGTCTCGTCGATGATAGCATCGTTGTCATTGAGAATATTTTCCGACGTTTACAAAAAGAATCTTTCTCTAAAGATATTATTCTCGATGCAACAAAAGAGGTCGCCGTCGCAATTACTTCTTCTACTTTAACGACGGTCGCTGTTTTTTTGCCTATCGGCCTCGTATCAGGAGTAATTGGAAAATTAATGTTACCTATGGTATTAGCGGTCGTATATTCTATACTATCATCCTTAATCGTTGCACTAACAGTTGTTCCACTTATGGCTTTTTTACTACTCAAAAAAACAAAACACAAAAAGCAAAGTTCTTCACCACGATATGTCGCTACATTAAAGTGGGCTCTTTCGCATAAATTCATTATTCTACTTACTTCTTTTTTATTATTCGCAGGATCGATTGCTACCTATGTATTACTACCGAAAGCGAATATAAAATCTGAAGACGACACAATGTTATCTATTAATATGACTTTCCCGGCTGATTACGCTCCTGAAACACAAAAACAAAAAGCTTTTGATTTCGAAAAGAAGCTACTTTCTAATTCAGATGTAACGGATGTTATTTTACGAATGGGATCTAGCGCAGAAGATGCACAATGGGGGCAAACGACCAAAAATAATCTCGCAAGTATATTGGTAGTCTTTAAAAAGGGTTCTGATATTGATCAGTATATTAAAGAGTTAAAGAAAGAACATAAAACTTTTGAGCCCGCTGAACTTGATTATATAAAAATGAGTTATTCAAGCTCTGGTAGCGGCAATAATTTACAATTCAACGTAACAGCCACTAACGAAACAAATTTAAAAGAGGCTGCTACTATCGTCGAAACAAAACTAAAAGATATGGATGATCTTTCTAAAGTAAAAACGAATTTAGAAGACTCTAAGAAAGAATGGCAAATCCATGTTGATCAAACAAAGGCCGAACAACTAGGATTAACACCAGAATTAGCAGCTCAACAAGTAGCATTCCTTATGAAGAAATCACCTATTGGTGAAGTTTCAATCAATAACGAAAAAACTGCTATTATAATAGAACATAAAAAAGAAAGTATTACTAAACAAGAAGACATTTTAAACACAAACATACTATCACCTATTAATGGATCAATTCCTTTAAAAGACATTGCAACTATTTCAGAAAAGCAACTTCAAACAGAAGTCTTCCATAAAGATGGAAAAGAAACGATTCAAATTACCGCAGAAGCTTCAAATGAAGATTTAAGCAAGATAAGCACTGAAGTGAACAAAGCGATAGCCGAATTAGATTTACCTAGCGGAGCAAAAGTAAATATCGCAGGCGCCACTGAATCTATGCAAGAGAACTTCACAGATTTATTCAAGATTATGGGAATTGCAATTGGGATTGTATATTTAATTATGGTTATTACCTTCGGGCAGGCACGTGCTCCTTTTGCAATCTTGTTCTCCTTACCATTAGCTGCTGTCGGCGGTATTTTAGGATTAATCATTTCAGGAACACCAGTTGATGTAAATTCCTTGATCGGTGCATTAATGTTAATCGGGATTGTCGTTACAAACGCTATCGTATTAATAGAAAGAGTACAACAAAACCGGGAACACGGTATGGAAACGAGAGAAGCCTTACTCGAAGCAGGTTCCACTAGACTACGTCCAATTATTATGACAGCTATTACAACAATTGTTGCTATGCTCCCACTCCTATTTAGCCAATCACAAGCAGGAAGTATGGTATCAAAAAGCCTAGCCGTTGTTGTCATCGGTGGTTTGGCAGTCTCAACTGTTCTTACATTAGTAGTCGTTCCAGTTATGTATGAACTATTAGATAAAATTGGGAGAAAAAGGCGCTCTCGTAGAAAAATAAGCACTTCTACAGAAACACCTGATATTTAAAAGAAAAGGGTTATCTTCATTCATGAAGATAACCCTTTTCTCTACCTAATCATATAATCCATCATTTTTTCCGCATACCGTTCTAGAGATTCACTAGAATCCACAATAATATATTCACTATTTAAAGGTCTTTTACTACCATTTAACCACTTTTTAAAAGCTACTTCCGACTCTACCTTTTCAATTTGACTGACCATACGCTTACGTGTTTGCAACCTATTATTAATCTCTTCCATATCATTCACATAACACTCAATATATTTATATTTCACACCATGTTTATTAGACAGCTTAATTCCTTTTTCAATCATCCCTTCATATAGACATGGACTATCCAATATCACACTATGCCCTTGTTCTAAATAAGAATCAATCAATGCCCATTCCACATCGTATGATACTCCTCCAACAATCGTCGATTCAATCCCTTTCATTTCTAATGATTGTAACAACGCTGATTTCAAAATGTCATGATCTACAATTACAGCACCCGTTAACTTCGCTATATACTTAGAAACTGTCGATTTTCCCGATCCAGGAAATCCTGACATTTGTAGAAAAAACAATTCCTCCACCCCTTCATTTGCACCTGTTCATCTATATAATTCAATTCCTGTTACTTCCATTCCTTCTATATTAAAATACAAAAAGAACCCCCTACTTATCAGTAGAGAGTTCCCCTTTACAACTTATGCCGCTTTTACCTTCTTCATCGTTTTACTTTTTCTTTTCGCTCCTGTAAAACGTTTGTGCAATATAGATGCTACTAAGCGTGAAATAACATTGAATAGCAATACCATAATAATTAATACAGCTGCAGATTTTGTCGCAATCAACTTCGCATCTGGGATAATTCCTTCAGAATTTAACTTCCAAATGTGAACTGCTAACGTTTCAGCTGGCCTAAATGGATTTAAAGGATGAGCAGGACTTGAGAAGTCCGCTGCTGAATTTAAAATTGGAGATGTTAAACCCGCTGTGTAAATTAATGCCGCTGCTTCACCAAATATACGACCTGCCGCTAAAATAACACCTGTAATAATTTGTGGTAATGACGACGGGATAATAATACGAGTAATCGTTTGCCACTTTGTTGCACCTAATCCAAGACTCGCCTCTTTCACATTAGCAGGAACTTCTGAAATCGCATTTTCACAAACACGTGTTAAACCTGGTAAGTTTAAAATCGTTAAAGCAAGGGCACCACCCATTACTGTGTATCCCCATCCTGTCATTGTAACGAACACTAACAAACCGAATAAACCAACAACAATAGAAGGTAAAGATGCCATTGTCTCAATACATAAACGAACAAAGTTTAAAAAACGTCCTTGTTTTGCATACTCTGCTAAATATATTCCAGCACCTAATCCAAGGGGAATAGATATAATAAGCGTTATAACAAGCATATAGAATGAATTGAATAACTGCGGACCAATCCCACCACCAGCTCTTGTATTGCTTGGTTCTCCAAACAAGAAACTAGGATCCCAAAAACCCCATCCCTTTTGTAAAATCTCAAATACTAAGAACACTAGCAAAGCTACAACTAAAGCCGCTACCGCATAAAAGATACCTGTCCAAACTTTATTTACCGTTCTTGCATTCATTATTATCGCTCACCTCTTTGCCCAATTGCTCGAATTACTAAAATAAACAGGAATGAAATAACAAGTAATATCATTGCTAAAGTCCATAGCGCATTGTTCCAAGCAGTTCCGTTTAATGTATTTGTCATGTCCATTGTCAAAATACCAGTTAACGTTGCTGTCGGACTATATATTCCTTCTGGTAATTTAATCGTATTCCCAATTACCATTTGAACCGCTAATGCTTCACCAAAAGCACGCGCTAACCCTAAAACAACACCTGTTAAAATCCCCTTTTTCGCAGCAGGAACAATCACTCGGCTAATCGCTTGCCATTTCGTTGATCCTAAACCATAAGAAGCTTCTAAATAATCAAATGGAACAGAGCGTATTGCATCCGAAGCGATACTAGCAATAGTAGGTAAAATCATAATACTTAATACAACAATACCTGCAATTAAACTAAATCCCACTCCCCCAAACGAATCGCGTAATAACGGTACTAAAATAGTAACCCCTAATAATCCGTATACAACCGAAGGAATACCAACTAATAATTCTAAAACAGGTTTCAATACTTTATTCCCAAACTTCGGCGAAATTAAATTCATGAATATAGCAAGAGCTATAGCAATTGGCGCACTAATAACAACCGCACCTAACGAAACCACCGTTGAACCTACAATGAAAATTACAGCCCCGAAAGCTCCCTCATCAGCATTTGGACTCCATTTTGTCGATGTTAACATCTCAGTAAACGAGATACCACTTTGCGTAAAAGATTGAATTCCTTTACCGCAAATAAACGCAATAATAGCTAATGTAACTAAAACAATAAAAATACCACAAAACGTAACAAGTGATCTTCCTATATATTCACTTTTCACGTAATTAATTTGTTTTTTCCCCTTCATCACAGGACAGACCCCACTTCATAAATTGAAATGAACAGGACTGGCCTTGCAGCCAGCCCCATAAATTTTATTACTTATTTAATTTAGACATTGGAATATAACCCATGTCTTCTACTTGCTTTTCAAAATCTTTACCTTTTACATAGTCAATGTAAGCTTTTGTTGCTTCTTTTGCCTCACCTTTCGTTACCATGTACTCGTAAGACCAGAATGGATATTTACCAGACGCAATGTTTTCAACTTTTGGTTCAGCACCATCAATTTTCACTGTTTGTAGCGCACCTTTTTTCTCGCCAACCATATAAGACATTGCTAAATAACTTACTGAACCTGGAGTAGAGTTAATCGCTTGCTCTACTGCACCGTTAGAATCTTGTGTAGTACCAGTTCCATCATTAATTTTTGCGTCTTTCATAATTGTTTTTTCAAATGTAGCACGTGTACCAGAAGAAGCCGGACGATTAATTACGTTGATTTTTTCATCTTTCCCGCCTACTTCTTTCCAGTTTGTTACTTTTCCAGTGAAGATATCTTGTACTTGTTGTACTGTTAAATTATCAACTTTTACATCTTTATTTACGACAAGTGCGAATGCAATACCCGCTACCTTGTTATCTACTAATTCTTTCGCCTTATCAGCATCTTTTATTTTATCTGCAGATGGAACATCTGAGTTACCAATTTGGACTGCACCAGAAGCTACTTGATTAATTCCAGTTCCACTACCGCCACCTTGTACTTGGATAGAAACGTTTGAATTTTTCTCCATAAATTTCTTTCCAGCTTCCTCTGCAAGAGGTTGAAGTGCTGTAGAGCCTGCAGCTGCTATCGTACCTGACAATTCTTGTTTTGCATTATCGCTTCCTTTAGCATCTTTACCTGATGTCTCTTCTGCTTTTCCACATCCCACTAATGACCCCGCTACCACTAAAGCTGCTAAAGAAAATTTAATACCCTTTTTCATAACCATGTCTTGTACCCCCATTTGGATTATCACTTTTCACATTTGTCTACTTCTTTCGAACACAAATTCATTGTAGGACAATAATATTATGTGAGTGTTAAGCAATTTTTAATTTTAAGTAAATGACGATAATAACCCTTAAAAACTAGGAATCCCAACATTTATGGTTGAAGAACCCAACAAAATCCACACTAATTAAGCTGTAATGTAAATTTATTCTTAACAATGTAAATTCAATGTAAATGTTTTTCACTCTTTTTCCCTTTTAGTTAAAGCTACGTTTACAATTCCACTGTATTTTGTTACTTTTACACGCTTAATTTGTGTACATTACACAGAATTTCAGTAATATTTTTTAGTACAACTAAATAAATTGGAACAATTCTAAAAATAAATGAATATTTTTAAAGTACCAATTGACAGCATCATCCAATGTAGTCTACTATATTACTAACAAAAAGTTTACCTAAGGAAACTTTTTAAACTTAAACTAAAAATATAGAGATGAGGTAACTTTTATGGTATCGGCTAACACAAAACCACTTTCCGAATTTAGAACAGGAGAGTTTGTAGAAATTGAGAAGATACAATTAGAAGGAACTATGAAGCGACGTTTATTAGATTTAGGATTTATCCCTGGAGCAACAATTAAAGTATTACAGCGCAGTCCACTCGGAGATCCAGTCGCTTATCAAGTAAGCAACACAACTATTGCACTACGCAAAGAAGAAAGTTCCCTTATTTTCGGGGTATTAATAGGAGATGATTTCAGATGAGCAAACATCGCATTGCTTTAGCTGGTAACCCGAATACTGGGAAAAGTACATTATTTAATACTTTAACAGGCTTAAAACAACATACTGGAAACTGGACGGGAAAAACTGTTTTAAAAGCCGAAGGGGAATATGAACATAACGGAAATAAATATACATTAATAGATTTACCTGGAACTTACTCACTATATTCAAATTCTGCAGATGAAGAAGTAGCAAGGGATTATATTATATTTGAAAAACCAGAAGTAACTGTAGTTGTTATAGATGCAACTGCTATGGAGAGAAATTTAAATTTAGCACTTCAAGTGATGGAAATGACGAGCAACGTAGTCATTTGTATTAATTTAATTGATGAAGCCGAGAAAAAAGGCATCGTTATCGATGAAAAAAAATTAGCAAAATCACTCGGTGTACCTGTAGTTAAGATTTCCGCTCGTAACAGAGTAGGCATCGGTCATTTACTAAATGTCATTGCTAAAGTAGCAAATAAAAAACTAATTCCAACACCAATTAAAATTTCTTACAGCGAAAAAATCGAAAGTATGATTCAGGAATTAGAACCAAAAATTTATAAAGTGTTCGGTGATACGTATCCAGCACGTTGGATTGCGTTACGTATATTAGATGGAGATAAAAATTTCTTAACTACACTCCAAAAACACCATAATGAACCACTTGTAAGGGAGGTCGTAATGAATGGAATCTCACTCAGCCAGTAAGGCTCTTCCATTAGACTATATTATTCAACATGCACAAGCACTCTCAAAAGAAGATATACGGGATGATATTGTCGGAGATATTTATCGAACATCTGCAAGCATATGTAAAGAGTCTGTTCAATATACAAATACTGATAAATTATATCGTTCTGAAAAACTAGATAAAATTTTCACATCTCCAATATGGGGATTCCCAATTATGCTCGGTATTTTATCTATTATTTTTTATCTTACCATTGCAGGCGCTAACGTACCGTCTGATATGATTGCTGAATTCTTCGGATGGGCCGAAGGGTATTTAACATCTTGGTTCCAGGCAGCACATGCACCTGAATGGTTACATGGCATTTTAATACTTGGCTTATTCCGCGGTATCGGTGCTGTTATTAGCGTTATGTTACCACCTATGGCTATCTTTTTCCCGATGTTCGCACTATTAGAAAACTACGGATACTTACCACGCGTTGCGTTTAATATGGACCGCTTATTTAAACGCTCTGGTGCACATGGCAAACAATCTTTAACAATGGCAATGGGCTTTGGTTGTAATGCAGCAGCCATCATGTCAACACGTATTATTGAATCACCACGTGAACGTATGCTTGCAATCTTAACAAACAACTTCGTTCCTTGTAACGGTCGCTGGCCTATGTTAATTTTAATGGCTTCATTATTTATGGCTGCTGGTTATACAGGTAGTATGCAAACATTAGTTACTGCTGGCGTTGTAGTTGGAATGGTTGTAATTGGTATTATTATGACATTAACCGTTTCTTGGGTACTATCAAAAACAGCTTTAAAAGGTGTTCCAACCCACTACACACTTGAGTTACCGCCGTATCGTAAGCCAAAGGTTTGGAATACAATTGTGCGTGCAACACTTGATAAATCAGTCTATGTTTTAAAACGAGCTGTAGTTGTAGCTGCCCCTGCGGCTGCATTAACTTGGTTACTTGCTAATATTTTTATCGGTGACACAAGCTTACTTATGTATTTTGTAAACTTCCTAGATCCATTTGCTAAAATGTTAGGACTTGACGGTTTTATTCTAGCTGCGTTCATTCTTGGACTACCAGCGAATGAAATTGTTATCCCGATTTTATTAATGTCTTATTTATCAACCGGAGCTTTAACTGAAATAGACGATTTTAATCAAATTAAAAATCTATTCTTAGAAAATGGTTGGACTTGGTTAACAGCGTTAAACACAATGTTGTTCTCACTTCTTCATTTCCCATGTGGAACAACACTGGTTAACATATATAAAGAAACAAAAAGTGCCAAATGGACATTCTTATCGTTTGCAATCCCTACCGTTATCGCCATTGTTGTTACATTCCTCTCTACACAATTGGTACATTGGTTAGGGCTTGTATAAAAGCAAAGCAAATGAAGGTATCCCCCTTCATTTGCTTTGCACGAAAGAAACCTGAATTTTATTCAGGTTTCTTTTTTTGTGCATCAGTATTCCAAGGCTGCGCTCCATACATTGTGAGTTTCTTATGAATGAAGTATGTGGCTCCCGGAAGAACTGCCATTAATATCGTGCAGCTAATTCCTAATCCCGTAAACAAATGATATCACCTTATTTCACTCTCTTTGGTAATGCCGAACCTGAATGCTCAATTGTTGGATGAACATGAACAGCAATTTCAGCATCACTAAAGTAATTTTCACCTTGATCCCAATTCTTACTTATTTTTTTCCACTCTTTATAATTATGCCGCTTATATACCTCTCCTAGTTCCAATACATCTACCTTATATTTTTTTTGAACAAGCTTAATCGATTTTTGAATGCGCTCCTCCATTTCTTCCGATATATCTTTCTCTAAATGCTTTTCATTCAAAACCTTTTTATGGTCACTAAAGTGCAACTCAGCCAATATACCTTCTAGATATAAATGAATATTAAACTTTGGTTTTTCAGCATTCGTTGTAGATACTTTAATTTTCCGACGCACCTTATGAATTTCATATGTAATTAGTTGCTCCTTTTTACGAATGGTAAAAAAACCTCCAATTTTTTTACCTATTATATAATTCATTCCTAATGTTTCTTCCCCACTCAAACTGCCTACACACTTATTATCCTTTCCACGAAACAACGCCGCACCATTCATTTGTACCCCTTGCTTTGTTAGTTCGAGAATAGGTAATACGAAACTTCGGTTGGAAATCATCTTTTCCTGAACTTCACCAATTCTTGAAGCCTCAATCATTTGAGCATTTTTCGGAGGATGTTCAGCTAACATATCAATATACTGCGCCGGTAAATTTTCAGGCTTGGCACTTTGCTTTAAAATAGCTTCTGCATCTTTCTTAGAAACGAACAAACGAATATTTCTTCTCATCTCATGATCGCGAATATATACATCTAACGTATTTTGCAGAACATATGGGTTCGATAATAAATCTTTAGAAAAAATGAGCACTTGTATATGTGGAAAGAATAGTGAGCGACTAATTTTTTTGGCGATAATTCGTATTTGCTCAAAGACACTATCTGCTTTTGCACTAACATTAATGTAATTTTCACCATCTCCATCACCTTTTCCACCTTGCTGTGCTAGCTTACTCGGAAGTACCATCTGATACGTCCCTTTCATAATCGGATTTGCCTGCTTTTTTTTCACGATATCATAGGCTGCACCTACTACAAATCCCCTTTCTTCTATCTCCTCTAACTCCGAACACCCACTCATGAATCCAACTACAACCATAATCATTATAAATTTAAGAAGGCGTTTCATTTCCACCATTCCTTCTTTTTATTTTATATACAATTAAAACGAGCAAAGGCGCTAACACAACAAACCCCATATCTATCCAAGCTAAATAAGTCCCATAGCTTGACAAAACATTCAAACTACTCGGTACCATATTCACCATAAAAATAATAGGGGCACTTACAAAAATGAAAATATGTTTCTTCACTTTCGGAAACATCGCACAAAACAATAAAGATGCGACGTCGTAATACATGGCTGTCGTGTTATAAATAGTAATAATCCAAGTCGTAAAAAAAATCGCATCAAACCTTTCTAAAAACCCTCCACCAATTTCAATTTCTTTACCTAATTCAATTGTTGGATATGTCAATCCACGCGTTGTCATATACGTAAAAACACTAATACAAGTTAAATAAATTAAAATGTATGCCAACACGTTTACCATTACAGCTTTTGCAACTGCCATTGGTGCTTTTTTCGCCGTCTTATCGTTTAACAGCACTGCATAAAACAGAGCTACTTCAAATCCAATAAACGTAAAAATAGAATTTTTAACTCCAACAGCATATTCATTTACTTCCGTTTGAAAAACTGGTAGTAAATTATTTATTTCCATTAAATTTATATTCAATAAAGAAAGAAGCACGATCGCAATTAAAACAATAGGTAAAAATAGAACATTTAGTCTTAATAACGCCGCTCTCGATCCTGCTATTCCGTAAATAACAACTAGTAAGAAGAAGAAAGACAATAGTTGTATCGGTGTCTCACTAAATAAATACGTTTGAGAAATAATTGAAATCATTCGCGATTCATATGCTGTCAAAGCAGCAAACGTTAATACTAAAATGCTACTAATCGTGTAAGCAACAGGCTTTGTCAAATGCGCACTTGTATATTGAACAAAGTTTTGTTTCGGAAATAAGATAGCTACCCTCGTTACAAACCAACCTAAAACTGCACATACCAATCCACCCAAAAGTAAAATAATCCAACCGTCCGAAAATAAAGTTTGGTTAGCAATATCTCTCGGCATAGACAACGCCCCTATGCCAATAATGGTCGACGATACTGCAAACCCAATTTCCCGAGATCCAATCTCTTCATCGCCATACTCAAATGGTTTCAATTATTCCCGCTCCTTTGGACGTATTGTAGAATCTTTCGTTTGTAAATATTCCGGTCTATCTTTCAACATCGATTTTGGCATACGTATAAATTCTTCTTTCCAATCTTTATAAAATGCAGGAGCAATTGGAGTCGTATACGGTACACCAACACTTGTTAAATTTGTAATATGAACAGCAAGTGCAATAAGCGCTAAAATAATTCCATACAAACCAAAAGCAGTTGCTGCTAACACAAAGACGAAAAGTAAAATACGAAACGTAATCGTAATGCTATATACAGGGAGAGAAAAGGTAGCGATAGCTGTAACCGCAATAATGATAACTAAAAATGGATTTACAATTCCTGCGTTCACCGCTGCCTCCCCAATTACAAGACCACCTACAATCCCAATTGTTTGCCCCATCGGTTTCGGCAACCTAATTCCCGCTTCTCGTATTAACTCCATCGTTAATGCCATCATTAACGTTTCTATATAGGCAGGAAACGGCACGCCTTCCCTCGCCCCAGCAATTGAATATGCCAGTTTAGAAGGAATAAGTCCTTGGTGATATGATACGAGAGCCACATACATCGCTGGCATTAACACTGCAACTATACCCGACCACATCCGCAAAATTCTTAATAAAGTCCCAATGACCCAACGCTCATAATGGTCTTCCACAGATTGAAAAATATCAACAAATACTAGCGGAGCTATAAGGGCAAACGGTGATCCATCCACCAAAATAGCAGCCTTTCCTTTCGCTAAGGAGGCCACAATATTATCAGGTCTTTCCGTATTCAAAAACTGCGGAAACGGTGACAAATTATTATCTTGAATTAATTGTTCAATCGTACCCGTTTCAAAAACGACATCTGTGACTATGGATTGAAGACGCCGATCTAGCTCTTTTACAATGTAAGGATTAATAATGTCTTCTATATATACTAACGTCACTTCTTTTTGAGATCTCTTCCCCATAATATAAGATTGAAATCTCAGCTTTGGGTCACGTAAACTACGGCGAATTAACATTTTATTCACGTTAATATCTTCATTTAATCCGATCCTCGGTCCACGTATTAAATCTTCTGTTACTGGCGGTTCTAAACTTCTTTTTTCCCAAGCTCTACTATTAATCACAATAGCGGTTTGAATATTATCAATTAATATAACTGTATCTCCCGCTAAAATCGCATTTATAATATCGGGAAACGTTGTCTTCTTACCAACTTCCGCAATAGAAATAAAACGATCCAATAACGTCTGAACGACAGCTGCTTCATTTTGCACTTCTTCATATTGAAGTGTACGAACTACATATTTATAAACATTATCCTTATCTGTTAACCCACATAAAAAAATAACAGCACAACGTGTAAAACTACCAGCAAGGGCAACTTCCCTAATTGTTAAATCATTAGGCGAACCTAACTCATCCCTAATTTTTTTCATAACTTCAAATAAGTTACCTTTTAACTCTAACAAAATCCCCCACCTAACTTCCTTTTCAACAAGTTTTTAGTTAGATTCCGCTAATAAAAGAAAATATATACAAAAAAGAGCTATCTCTTTTCAAAGATAGCTCTAGCCCACGGATTATTTTTCTACTATTATATTGTCTGCTTTTACAGACACATTTTTCGTAAATCCACTAACGATAAACATCACAATCATATTCATTAACAATGCGACTATACCTACATTTAAATCTTTTATATATTGAGGGAAACTCGGAAACATTGTAGCTATAGTTGAACCAGTTAAAGTAATATATGCGACTACTAACAACCCAATCCCCATTCCCGCAATTGCCCCTTGTTTCGTAATAACTTGACGTGGAAACAAACTACATACAAGCGCAGGGAAAAGTTGTGTCACTATACTATATCCCATTAAAAGGAGTGCTCCTATCGTTTCTCCACCTTTAAAAGTGAACAAAACAGCTACAAGCGTTACTACAGGAACAAATAATTTCGCCGCTTTTGCAACTTGTCGATCCGAAGCAGATGGGACCATTGTTCGGTAAATATTTTTTGCTAATAATGTAGAAGCGGCCATAACAAGCATAGAACCCGGAACTAATGCTGTTAAAACTCCAGCACTACCAATAATCCCAATAAACCACGGATCAAAAGTTTGAAGAGCAAGACGGAATAACGAAAGGTCTACATCCCCTCCCTTTAACCCTGGAACCTGCAGTATGGCAGCAAATCCTGCAAAAAATACGAAAAGTAAAACTAAAGAATACAGTGGCATAATTGCTGCATTTTTACGAAATACGTTTTCGTTTTTGGCAGAGAAAGCAGAAGCGAATGTATGAGGCCACATATAGAAACCGAGAGCTGTTAGTACAATAGTAGAAACAAACCAAGAAATGCTCATTCCTTCATCAGGTAAAGATAAAAACCCTGGTTTCGCTGCTTCTACTGCTTCAAACATCGGCTGAAATCCTCCGTAATAATGGTACGGTAAATATATACCTAAAAACATAACGATAAACAGTATCATAATATCCTTCAAAGCGGCCGTCCAAGCAGAGCCGTGTATACCTGAAACCATTACATATATGGTTATGACAATTGCACCAATCCACACTGCAATAACTGGTGATACCCTTCCGTAAGATGCTTCCGAAACGATAATCCCCAACCCTTTTAGCTGTAAAACAAGATATGGGATAATCGAAATAACCCCAATGATAGAAACAATAATGCCAAGTGTCTGACTCTTATATTTCTTCACAAAAAAATCTGGCTGCGAAACAAGATTATGCTCTTTCGCATACTTCCAAACTGGCGGTAATAAAAAGTAAGATAAAATATAAGCTAATGCGCCATAACCTAAAATATAGAAAGTAGGGGCTCCTTTACTATACGCCCATCCACTTCCGCCTAAAAATGTGAAGGTCGTATAAATTTCACCTGCCATAAGAAGAAAAACAAAAATAGTGCCAAATCCTCTTCCGCCAACTGACCATTGCTCTAAATTCATATCTTTTCCATGTTGCGCTCGAATTCCTAAAAATAGTGCAAGAAACAAAAATAAAATAATGATAAGCAATGCGGTCATTTTACATCCCCCTTATTCGCAGGATCAAATACGTACACCATCCCCATACAAAGAGACGTAATGAGCACCGATAATAATATCCAAAATAATAAAAATGGCATCCCTAATATGTAAGGAGTAACTGAATTAGCAAATACAGGTCCAATGACTAAACAAAAAACTGGAATAAGCGCTAATAGATGTATTTTCTTCATCTCATTCTCCTTTACTTATGAAATTCATAATGGATAATACAAAGACTTCCACCCCAATCGGTAATGCATCTTCATCAATCGTAAAACGAGGGTGATGGTGAGGATATACAATTCCTTTCTCTTTATTTCCCGCTCCGATAAAAAAGAATGTCCCCGGTGCCTTTTGTAAAAATGCTGAAAAATCTTCTCCAGCCATCGTCGGCTGTAAACGAGTAACTCGTTCCCTTCCATAAAGCTGTAATGCTGTTTGCTCAATAATCTCTGTAACTTCATAATCATTTACGACTGGGCGATATCCATATTCATAAGAAAACGTATATTTCGCTCCGTAAGCTTCCGTCACATGCTTCACAATCTGTTCAATCCTTTTCTCTGTTTCTTCTCGTAACTCATGTCTTAAACTCCGCACTGTCCCTTCAATCTCCGCTTGTTCTGGAATCACATTATGGGTTGTCCCAGCATGGAATTGCGTAACAGATACTACAAGAGAATCTAACGGATTCGTGAGGCGAGATACAATTTGCTGAAGTTGGGAAACGACTTGTGTACCGATTGCAATACTATCAACAGTTTCATGAGGGATTCCAGCATGTCCACCTTTTCCTTCTATTGTAATTTTAAAAACATCTGGGGCAGCCATTGCCGGACCATAAATCACACCTATTTTCCCTACCTGTAACGATGCCCAAAGGTGAGCACCAATAATATAATCCACACCTTCCATTACACCCGCTGCAACCATTTCCTCTGCACCGCCAGGAAAGTTTTCTTCTGCATGTTGGAAGAGAAAACGAATCTCCCCTTCAACTTTCTCTCTTGCCTCTACTAACTTATGTACAACTCCAAGTAATATCGCTATATGCCCATCATGGCCACATGCATGCATCACACCTGGTTCTGTAGAAATAAAGTCAAGCTCATTTTCTTCATGAATAGGAAGAGCATCCATGTCAGCTCGAACCGCGATGGTTTTACCAGGTTTCTTACCAATTAATCTTGCCATTACACTATATTTAGTGGGTCTTGACACTTCTAAATGTGGGATTTTCCGAAGTATGTCGAAAACAAACTGTGATGTTTTTTCTTCTTGAAAAGATAACTCTGGATACTTATGAAAATGCCTTCTCCACTCAATCAATTGATTTTTCGATACAACTAGTTCCTTCACTACATCCATTTCTCTTCTCCCCTTCTTCACCAAGTTAAATGTTATTATAACGTGAATTATCAACTTTTAAAAGAATCTTCTGAATTTTCTATCACTGGAACTCAAAAATAAAAAGCCATCAAAAAGATGACTTTTCATTATTATAAAATAGTAATCGCTTGTTTCCCCATTTGCTCCCAAGCTTTCTCAAACTCTGCTCGTGGAACAGCGAAACGCGGATTGTTTTTTAGAGGATCATTTACATACACAAAGTTTTGATCGTATCCAACCACTACTGCACTATGCTCAAAATATGTAATTTTCACTTCACCAGAACTTGTTTTCCATGTTTCAAAACTACTTTCAGCTAGCGGCTTAAACGTTGTATTAATAATAACCCATACTGGAGAACCAGAACTAATTACCTTATATAGATCATTCACGTCTCTATCTGTTAAATTAATTACTTTTTCAGGAACATATTTTTCTGCTAAATTAAAGATTGGTTTATTGTATACACCATATCCTGGTTCAGCTTTCGTATAAATATTTCCAACAAATCCCTCATAAGGATTTCCACGCAAACCATCTTGTTCAAATGGAACTCGATGAATTTCACTAGCAAGTTGCATCTTATCTACTTGTACACCTTTATATTGTAGCAACATAGCTAAGCTTGTCACTTCACATCCACGAGGTAATTCTGGTAACTGCTTTATAAACGGAACATTTTCAATCATAGCCGCTTCTTTCATTTCAGAAAGAAACTCTAAACGGAATACTTGCGCCTTTTGTATAATTTTATCTTTCGCTATAAAAAACGCGGCAACAAATATAATCCCAAAAACAAAAAGATATTTTAACTTTTTCATTTTAAACAAAACTCCATTAATTATTATTTTACAGACATACCTCCTATCATTGTACCTTTCTTCTTACTAGTTTGCTAGAAAGATTCTGTGAATTATTGTTCACACTTTTACTATCAGGAAAATTCTAATTATTTTTAATAAAAGGAAAAAACAATATACTTTTCTGAATTTTTTTGCTAAAATCGAAATAATTAATATGGTGAAGATATCACTTTGTTAATAAAAACATTCTTAGAGTATTTAGTCATAGTTCGCTTTTACATACTCCATTCATTTCATAGTAAATAAACCGAGTATGTGTCATATCCCCCACTAATGATTAAAAACTCGGAATGAAAATCAGTTCATACATACAGAAAATAACGAGGTGAGGGGCATATGAATCAACAAGTAGAACAAACAGATTTAAAACGAACAATGAAAAGTAGACACCTATTTATGATTGCACTTGGTGGAGTGATTGGAACGGGCCTATTTATGGGATCAGGTCAAATCGTCCATAACGCCGGTCCTGGTGGTGCTATTCTTGCATTTTTAGTCGGTGGATTTGTTATGTATTTAACGATGTTATGTCTTGGTGAATTATCCGTTGCTATGCCAGAAGCAGGTTCATTCCAAAGCTATGCAAGCAAATTTATTTCACCTGGTTTTGGTTTTGTTGTCGGTTGGATGTATTGGTTGAATTGGGCTGTTACAGTTGGAGTAGAGTTAACAACTGTAAGTATTTTAATGAAACGCTGGTTTCCAGATGTTTCTTCATGGATTTGGTGTGTTACATTTGCGGCAGCACTCTTTCTTGTAAACGCTCTATCAGCAAAAGCATATGCAGAAGCAGAATTTTGGTTCGCTAGTGTAAAAGTCGCAACCATCGTTATTTTCATCGTACTCGGTGGTGCAGTTATGTTCGGTCTACTAGACTTTAACGGAAAACCAGCTCCAATGCTTCACAATTTCACTGAAAATGGCGGATTATTTCCAAACGGTGCATTGGCTGTTCTTCTTACGATGATTACAGTAAATTATTCTTTCCAAGGAACAGAATTAATCGGAATCGCTTCAGGAGAAAGTGAGAATCCTGAAAAAACAATTCCAAAAGCAATCAAAAATACCATTTGGCGAACGCTATTCTTCTTTGTCCTAGCCATATCAGTTGTTGTAGGTTTACTCCCGTGGCAAGAGGCTAATCTAGTCGAAAGTCCATTTGTACTTGTATTTGATGTAGCTGGTGTTCCATATGCAGCAGACATCATGAACTTTGTTATTATTACAGCTGTATTATCCGTAGCCAACTCTGGTCTATACGCAAATTCACGTATGCTTTGGGCGATGGCAAAACAAGGAATGGCAAGTCCAGCTTTTACGAAGTTAACGAAAAAAGGTGTGCCATTGAACGCATTAATTTTCAGTCTAATCTTTGCAAGCTTGTCTCTATTAACAAGTATATTTGCAGCAGATACTGTCTTTTTAGTTTTAACATCTATTGCAGCTATGGCCGCTGTCGTAGTTTGGATGTCAATCGCAGCTTCACAGTTTTTCTTCCGTAGAAATTTCTTAAAAAACGGCGGAGACATTAATGATTTAAAATATCGCACACCACTTTATCCATTAGTTCCAATCGTAGCATTCTCACTCAATTTCATTACATTTGTTAGTTTAGCTTTCATTCCAGACCAGAGAATTGCTCTTTATTGTGGTATTCCGTTTATGATCATTTGTTACATTTTATACCGAGTTAAATATAAAAAAGTTGTCACATTTGAACAACAAATAAGTCTAAAAAAAGAAGTAAACTAAATATACTAAATATTCAGCTATCTTTCTTATCATAAGATAGCTTTTTTCTATTTATTGGATATCTTGGTATAACTTTATTTATCTTAAAATTTTCACAATCACGTTTTTCACTGGAAAATGGTTTACAATGTTATCAAGTTACAAATGATATTCACCTTAAAAAGTGTGCATTTGTGTCTATTTTTTAACAATATCACAAAAACTATTGCCATCTATAAATTAATAGGTTTATATTGTTTTATTGGCATAGTTTCAATCCAAGGAGAAAGGAGATTTTCAATCGTGCAACTAAAGAAAACGTTTTGGAAGCTGGCTTCGCTTCTTCCGTTATCATTACTTCTGTTCCTCGGTGGCTGTGATAAGAAACTCGCAGTATTAAATCCGCAAGGACCTGTTGCAAAAGCACAGTATGATTTAATTGTTTGGTCATTCTTGCTTATGTCATTAATTATCGCAATTGTATTCATCTTGTTTACAGTCATCTTGATTCGTTATCGTGAAAAACCAGAGAATATGGACTATGAGCCACCTGAACAACACGGTAACACATTATTAGAAATCATTTGGACGCTTGTTCCTGTTATTATCGTTATCGCATTATCGATTCCAACAGTAAAAGCAACTTATGCTTCGGAAGAGGTTCCGAAAGAGTCCGAACATATTAAACCAGTGGAGATTTATGTTACATCTGCAAACTGGAAATGGTTATTCAGTTACCCAGAGGAAAAAATTGAAACCGTTAACTATTTAAACATCCCAGCTGGTGTACCAATTCAATTCAAATTGACTTCTGTTGGCCCAATGAATGCTTTCTGGGTACCAGAACTTGGTGGTATGAAGTACACTATGGATGGTATGATTATGGACCTTTATTTACAAGCTGATAAGCCAGGTTCTTACCTAGGCCGTAGCGCGAACTTCTCTGGTGAAGGATTCACTCACATGGAGTTCGAAGTTGAAGCAAAAACTAAAGAGAAGTATGACAAGTGGGTTAAAGAAGTACAACAAACTGCTCCTAAACTAACAGAAGATAAGTACAACGAAATTGTTAAACCTGGTGTAGTTGGTCGTATGACATTCTCTAGCCATCACTTAAGTTATGTTGATCCAAAATCACTTGAATATTGTGATTACAACTACTACAAAAACAAAAAATAATAGCTATAATTCCAACAGATTGGAGTGAACACAGTGAAGCTTGATGAATTCTTTGTCACAGGTGATCCGATTATTTACGGTGCAGACGCTTCTATCGTTCTTGTGACATTAGCAATCATTTTCGTACTAACAAAGTATAAAAAATGGAAATGGCTTTGGGACGAATGGTTAACAACTGTTGACCATAAAAAGATTGGTGCCATGTATATTATCTCTGCGGTTATTATGTTATTCCGTGGTGGTATGGACGGTTTAATGATCCGTGCACAGTTAACATTCCCAGAAACAACTTATTTAAATGCTGAACACTATAACGGAATCTTCACAACACACGGTACAGTTATGATTCTTTTCATGGCGATGCCATTCGTTATGGGATTAATGAACCTTGTAGTACCATTACAAATTGGTGCTCGTGACGTTGCATATCCGTTCTTAAATGCTTTAAGTTTCTGGTTATTCTTTGTCGGAGCAATGTTATTCAACATCGCTTTCGTAATCGGTGGTTCTCCAGACGCTGGGTGGACTTCTTACTTCCCAATGGCAGGTACAGAGTTTACTTCTGGTGTAGGAAATAACTACTACGCAATTGCATTACAGATTTCAGGTCTCGGTACGTTAATGACAGGTATTAACTTCCTTGTTACTATCTTAAAAATGCGTACACCTGGTATGACTTTAATGAGAATGCCAATGTTTACTTGGTCAATCTTAATTACAACAATTATCATTATTTTCGCTTTCCCAGTATTAACAGTTGCTCTTGCATTAATGACATTTGACCGTCTATTCGATGCTCACTTCTTTACGATGGCGAGCGGCGGTATGCCAATGTTATGGGCCAACCTATTCTGGGTATGGGGTCACCCTGAAGTATATATCGTTATTTTACCGGCATTCGGTATTTTCTCTGAAATCATTAGTACATTCTCACGTAAACGTCTATTCGGTTACAGTGCGATGGTATACTCAATGGTTGCAATTTCTTTACTAAGTTTCGTCGTATGGCTTCACCACTTCTTCACGATGGGTGCAGGTCCAGCGGTTAACTCATTCTTCTCGATTTCGACAATGGCGATTTCGATTCCAACCGGTGTTAAGATCTTTAACTGGTTGTTTACACTGTATAAAGGACGTATTCGTTTTACAGTTCCAATGCTTTGGTCATTGGCATTTATTCCAAACTTCGTAGTCGGTGGGGTTACAGGGGTTATGCTTGGTATGGCAGCAGCTGATTATCAGTACCATAACAGCTACTTCCTAATCGCTCACTTCCACTACGTATTAATCGCAGGTACAGTATTCGCTATGCTTGCTGGATTCACATTCTGGTATCCAAAAATGACTGGTCATATGTTAAATGAACGCCTAGGTAAATGGACATTCTGGATCTTTATGAGCGGATTCAACATCTGTTTCTTCCCAATGTACTTCTTAGGTTTAGACGGTATGACTCGTCGTATGTACACTTACTCTGAAAGTCTTGGATGGGGATGGCTAAACCAAATCGCATCTGTTGGTGCGGTAATGATGGGTATCGGCTTCCTACTTCTTTGCTACAACGTAATTTGGAGTGCTCGTCACGGTGAACGTGACACAACTGGAGATCCATGGGATGGCCGTACACTTGAATGGGCAACTCAATCTCCTGTACAACATTACAACTTCGCGAAACTTCCTGAAATCAAAGAAGCTGATGCTTTCTGGTACATGAAGAAACGCGGAGAAACAGTTACACCAGCAGCAGAAGATATTAAACCAATTCACATGCCAAGTAACTCTGGTGTGCCTATTATTGCGTCTGGATTCTTCGGTCTTGCAGGTTTCGCATTAGTATTTAGCTGGTTCTGGCTTGCAGCAATCGGCGGCGTTGGTATTTTAGCTTGCTTAATCTATCGTTCATTCGATTACGATGACGGTTACTATATCAGTGTTGATGAAATTAAAAAATCAGAACATGTAGCATGAGAGGTGAAATGATATGGCGGCTTTAGATAAAAGCTTACCTTTGGAATATCAATCCGAGCAAAGCAGATTGAATATCCTAGGATTCTGGATTTTTCTTGGGGCTGAAATTATGCTGTTCGCAACACTTTTCGCCTCTTATCTAGTACTTGCTGGTCGTACGGCAGATGGCCCAACACCAGCACAACTGTTTGAACTTAAAACGCTTTTAATTCAAACACTACTACTTTTAACAAGTAGTTTCACATGTGGTATCGTAATTCACGAAATGCGTAAGCATAACCAAAAAGCAATGCTTGGATGGTTCGTCCTTACATTACTTTTAGGTGCAGGTTTCCTATTCTTCGAAATCGAAGAGTTCATTATGTATATTGGTGAAGGCGCAACAATTCAAACAAGTGCTTTCTTATCTGGATTCTTCGTTCTTCTTGGAACGCACGGAGCCCACGTAACAGGCGGTATCATTTGGGCAACTTGTGTTATTATCCAAATTTTAAAACGAGGTTTAACACCAGTTACAGCTCGTAAAGTATTCATTATCAGCTTATACTGGCATTTCCTTGATCTTGTTTGGGTATTTATTTACACACTAGTTTACTTGAACGGGATGGTGGCGTAAATGAGTCAAAATAACAACCAAGCAAACGGGCATGCGCATAGCGGATTCCCTTGGTCACACGTTTTCGGATTTATTTTATCGCTTGCACTAACGTTTCTAGCTCTATACGTGGCACTTTACACAAACCTGCCACTTTCAACGATCTTAACAACTATTATCATAATGGCTGTTGCGCAAGCGTTGTTACAATTAATTATGTTCATGCACTTAAAAGAAGGAGAAGGAAGAGTTCAAATTCTTACTATGATATACAGTTTCTTCGTTGCAACTGCAACAGTTGGTTTAACTGTATGGATCTTCTTCTCAATGTAATGTACATGAAAAGACTGCTGAGATTTCTCAGCAGTCTTTTTTTATTACTTCCCCTATTACATCCACATTACGGAATTAACAACAGAATCATGAAAAATATACTTATTATGACAAATTTTAAGAAAACTCTTTCTTTATGAAATCGAATCCATATGCGTTGCTTTTCTACCTATTATATGGCTAAATAAGTACTATATTTATTTGAAGGGAGAGAACGCAATGGAACATCACACTTCTGTTCTATCACTTATGGTTGTCGTTGCAATCGCGTTTTTCGTTCCCCTTTTGTTACAACGCTTTAAATTAAAAGCACTTCCTGTCGTTGTTGCAGAAATCATCGCAGGAATCTTTGTAGGTAAAAGTGGGTTTAATATTATTGAGCCAGATATGTGGCTTCAAGTCTTATCGACACTAGGATTTATCTTCCTTATGTTTTTAAGCGGTTTAGAAATTGATTTTTCTATCTTTAAACAAAAAGGGAAAAAAAATACGACAAACGAACCAAACACGTTTCAAGCAGCAAGCATTATCTTCTTCTTTATTTTCATCTTATCTTATGCCCTATCATTACTATTCGTATGGCTAGGATTTGTAGATAATGCAATGTTCATGACTTTAATTATTTCAACTATTTCCTTAGGTGTTGTCGTACCAACATTAAAAGAGAATAACTTAGGAAAAACGGCAATCGGACAAATCATTTTATTAGTCGCTGTTATTGCAGATTTAGTTACAATGATTTTACTCGCTGTATTCGTCGGATTAAATTCCGAAAGCGGTCAAAGCATGTGGCTCCTTCTTCTTCTATTCGGCGCTGGTATTGTTATTTACTTCGTTGCAAAACGCTTTAAAAACATTCCATACTTAGATAGCTTAAAAGCTGGTAGTGTACAAATTGATACACGAGCTGTTTTTGCACTCATCTTAATATTAGTTGGGTTATCTGAATCGGTTGGAGCTGAAAATATTTTAGGTGCCTTCTTAGCAGGGGTACTCGTATCATTATTATCACCAAATGAAGATATGGTTGAAAAACTAGATTCTATCGGATATGGTTTCTTCATTCCTATTTTCTTCGTAATGGTCGGTGTAAATTTAGAGGTTTGGTCTATTTTTAAAGAACCTTCTAGCATGCTAATGATTCCAATTTTAATTGTGGGACTCTTTATCTCGAAGCTGCTACCATCACTCGTTTTACGAAAATGGTATCCACGTAATATCGTACTGGGAAGTGCCATCTTATTAACATCAACACTTTCTTTAGTTATTGCAGCTGCACAAATTGGTGAAAAACTAGGAATCATCAGTCCAAGTTTATCTGCTTCCCTTATTTTAAGTGCAGTTATTACTTGTATTTTTGCACCTATATTATTTAAAAAGATGTTCCCAAAAGTAGAAACACCAAAACCAAAGGTTTCTATTATTGGCGCGAGCAGAATTACCCTTCCGTTATCACTTGATTTAAAAAGAGAAGATTATGACGTAACACTTTATATGATACGTCAAAATAAAATAAATGATGAGGAAGCAAAATCACATGACTTCCCTATCGTAAAATTAGATGACATCACAATCGCATCATTAACTGAACAAACAGCATTTAACGCAGACCGTGTTGTTGTTGCAACAAGTGATGATGAGCAAAACTTATTATTAGCAGAACACGCAAAAGAACTAGGTGTTGAACATGTTATTGCAAGCGTAGAAGATCCACTTCTACAAGAAAAAGCAACACAAGAGCATATCGCTGTATTCTCAACAATTAACTCTACACGTATTCTATTACGTGCACTTATTGATAAACCGAGTCTTGTTCGCTTAATTACAACAGCTAACGAAACGGTCCGTGAAGTTGAACTACGAAGCAATAAATATAACGGCGTGGCACTTCGCCGCCTTCCTTTTTTAGGTGATGTACTAGTCATTCAAATTTATCGTGGGAATAAAGCATTAATTCCACATGGTGATACGAGACTACAGCACGGTGATACATTACTTGTAACAGGTTCAAAAGAACATATCGATACACTAAAAAGCATATTAGAATAGAAAATGCCCCTCACATAATTGAGGGGCATTTTTTTCCATTTCATATGGTAAAATGTAACTATCACATATTATGAGGGTGGATCACATTATGTCTATTGTAACTTTAGCTCTTTTATTATTAGCAGAAATACTCGTTGCCATTATTCTCATCGGTGTTAGTATTGAGATTTGTAGTTACGGATGGAAAAAATCGAATGGAATAAAATATTCTTGCCTCCTACTTTCACTCCTTCTCGGAACTGCTAGCATACTCGGACTTCTCGCTGCACCTGCCTATTTCTTCATACAATTAACAGAAAAATCCTTATAGGAAAGGATGTTAATATGATTACCATGAAAAATATTGAGGGATCTGAAACTTACGTATTACGTCAAAAAATTTTACGCCCGAATCAAACATTAGCAGATTGTAAATACCCTTCCGATTATGAAACAGACACCTTTCACTTAGGCGCATTTATAAACGATGAACTAATTAGTATCGCTTCCTTCTCAAAAGAGATACACCCTGACTTACTAACAGGTGTTCATTATCGTCTACGAGGAATGGCCACATTACCTGAATTTCGAAACAACCGTGCTGGAAGCTCCTTAATTCAGAAGGCGGAACAAATCTTGCAAGAGCGCCAAGCAAATATATTATGGTGTAATGGGCGAATTACTGTAGCTGACTATTACAAACGCTTAGGCTTCCAGGAACATGGTGAAATCTTTGAAATTGAACCGATTGGCCTTCATAAAGTACTATATAAAAGAATATAAGAAAAGCTTTCCGCAATATGGGAAAGCTTTTCTTATGTTTCAATCTTCACTTTTTATTCTCTTCATATATATGTATATAAACAAACTAGGCACTAAAAAACAAGCAAACATAATAAGTCCTGTCATACTAATTTCCTTCATCGAAATATCCGGTGTTACAACGATACAAATGGCTAGAATCCCAATAATAATACCTACCGGAATGAATAATAGTTTCATAAAATAGCTACGTGATACTCCGCCCGTATGCTCATACACTTGCACCGAATTTTTTAAATTTAAAAAGTTAATCCCTATTATCCCGCACATAAATATCATTAATAAATCCGAAACACTTTCATATCCTGCATCTCGCAAAACGTAGCGATAAAAAACAATACCTAGTATGACGATATTTTGTAAGATGAAAACGAGCCTAATATGTTTTAGCCCCTCAATCATTAAACGTTCATCTTTCACAATTCTCATCCCCTCACTCCTCTTCCTCCCAAAATAAATCATTCAATGTTTTATCTACCGCATAACAAATTTTCAAACATAAATCTAAAGACGGGTTGTATTTCCCCTTCTCAATTAAACTAATCGTTTGCCTTGTAACGCCTACTTTTTCTGCTAATTGTTGCTGTGTTAAATCTAACTGAACACGCGCGACTTTTATTTTACTTACAGCCATTCATGTTCCCCCTCCATCTGTATTGTAACATATATATTCCATTAAGTAATTTATATTTTGCGTGACTGATTATAGTTTCACTTTACCCCGCATTAACGGGCAGTAAGACTCCCTCCTAATAATTAAGCTAATAACCAGATATCCAGAGAGAGTCAAACTGCCCATAAAAGCCCGATTGGTTCAACTAATAATCAGTGGGGGATGAACAGAACCCCCACTGATTATAGTTTCACTTTATTATACACAAAAAAGGGGCCTCTCATAAGAAGTCCCCTCTCCTATATCTATATTATAAGAATAAATGACATCCAAATAAAATTGTAAATAAGTAGAGTAGCGGATGTACTTCCATCCCTTTCCCCTTCACAATTTTTAAGACTGGATACACTAGAAATCCAATTGCAATTCCATTCGCAATACTAGACGTTAACGGAATACCAACGAAAATTAAAAATGCTGGTAACGCATCATCAAATTCATTCCAATTAATATCACGAAGACTTTGCGCCATTAAACTACCTACAATAATTAACGAAGGAGCTGTAATAGCGGCTACGCTTGATAAAGAAGCAATGACAGGGCTGAAGAATGCCGTTATAATCGTTAGACCGACTACTACAATACCTGTTAATCCTGTTTTACCACCCGCAGCAATACCAGCTGACGATTCAATCGTTGCTGCTGTTGGACTTGTCCCAAAGATAGAGCCTGTAGTCCCACCAATTGCATCCGCAATAAACGCTTTACCAAAACGCTTCTCTGTATTATCTGTAATTAAGCCTGCTTGTTTAATTAAACCGAGTAATGCACCTGTTGTATCAAATAACAGTACAAGTAAAAATGAAAATACAACACCGTATAATCCGTATTCAATTACATCTGAAAAGGCGTTGATTGGATTTGAAACGATAATCCCCTTTGGTAAATGAGGCATCGCAACAATTTTATCCGTAAACTTCAGTTGCCCGGTAAAGAAGGCTATAATTCCTGTCACAATCATACTAATAAATAATGCACCGCTTACACGTAATGCCATTAATACCGCCGCTAATATTAAACCAATTAAAGTTAAAATAACGGCTGGAGAATGGAAGTCACCAATCGTAACTAAGTTAGATGGATGATCAACAATAATTCCAGATAGACGTAATCCAATAAAAGCAATAAATAACCCAATTCCACCTGCAATTGCATGTTTTAAACTGTCAGGAATTGCGACGATTAGCTTTTGCCTAAATGAAGTGAAAGATAATAAAAGAAAAATGATACCTGTTACAAATACTGCTGAAAACGCAATGACATATGTAATCCCCTCTGCCTGTTGAACAACAGAATAAGCAAAATACGCATTCATTCCCATAGCTGGAGCAATAACAATTGGATAGTTAGCTAAAAACGCCATACATAGCGTCCCTACAACAGTCGCAATAATAGTTGCCGTAAAAGCTTGATCAAATGGTACACCTGCATCAGATAATATTTTCGGATTGATGACAAGAATATACGCAAATGTAAAAAAAGTTGTGATGCCAGCTAAAAGCTCTTGCTTCACAGAAGTGTTATATTTTTGTAATTGAAACATGGTTATGTACCCTTCCTACATCTGAATTATTATCACACATTCTTTTCTTACTAGTATGTGAGAAAATATAATACTTAATCTTAACAATCACTAAAAAGAAGAGTCAATATATTCACTAATAGTTCGAATTTTAAGTTTAAGTCTGACAAGTACAGATGTAGTACAGTTCATATTGATTATTTTTGTAGCATAACAGATAGAAATGTTTTATAATTTGAAATAGTTAAATATTTAGTAAACGCATTCAAATATCGTTCACTCTACAAGGGGGATTCTTCTTATGCAGCACACAAACAAATCTGGAACTTTAAACCGTGGTTTAAAAGAAAGACATATTACTTTAATGTCACTCGGTTCAGCTATTGGCGTTGGACTATTTTTAGGATCTGCTTCTGCTATTAAACTAGCTGGTCCTTCTATTCTACTAGGTTATATGATTGCTGGACTCGTCATTTTTTTCATTATGCGAGCACTCGGAGAAATGGCAATTGAACAACCCGTTGCTGGTTCTTTTAGTAAATATGCTTATGATTACCTTGGGCCACTAGCTGGCTACATTACCGGTTGGAACTACTGGTTCCTATGGGTTGTTACTTGTATGGCTGAAATTACAGCAGCTGGCATTTACATGCAATACTGGTTCCCAGATATCCCGCGCTGGACTTGGGCTTTACTCGCTCTATTATTAATGAGTGCTTTCAACTTCTTATCTGTAAAAGTATTTGGAGAACTTGAATTTTGGTTTGCTCTCATTAAAATTGTCACAATTATCTGTATGATAATAGTTGGAGCTGGTATTATTTTATTCGGATTCGGAAACGGCGGTATCGCTACTGGTATTTCCAATCTTTGGTCACATGGTGGCTGGTTCCCAAATGGTTTTTCTGGATTACTACTCTCCATGCAAATGGTGTTATTCGCTTATTTAGGCGTTGAACTAATCGGCGTTACAGCGGGTGAAGCGCAAAACCCGAAAAAAACACTCGCAAAAGCAATCGATAATGTATTTTGGAGAATATTACTGTTCTACGTTGGAGCTCTATTCGTTATGATGGCAATTTATCCATGGAACGAACTTGGTGAGAAAGGCAGTCCATTCGTATTAACATTCCAGCAAATCGGTATTGCAAAAGCAGCAGGAATTATTAACTTTGTCGTATTAACAGCAGCTCTTTCTTCTTGTAATGGTGGTTTATTTAGTACAGGCCGTATGCTGTATACATTAGCTCAGCAGAAAAAAGCTCCTGAAAGATTTGGTCGTTTAAATAAAAATGGCATTCCAAGTCAAGGAATTGTAGCAACAGCTATCGTCTTACTCGTCGGTGTTATATTAAACTATCTTGTACCCGCAAAAGTATTTACATGGCTCACCAGTATTTCAACTTTCGGGGCAATTTGGACTTGGGGTATTATATTAGTCGCTCAAATTAAGTTCCGTAAAAGTTTGCCTACGCAAAACAAACAAAAGTTATCGTATAAAATGCCTTTATACCCATTAAGTTCATATTTCTCACTCGCTTTCCTTGCACTCGTATTAGGTATAATGGCGTATTCAGAAGATACAAGAATTGCATTAATTGTAGGACCAATTTGGCTTATTGGTTTAGCTATCGTGTATTACATGAAAGGTTTCCATAAAATTGATGAAACGCCTAATTCAAAAATTAGTTAAACAAAACATCCCTTCCTTATTACTTGGAAGGGATGTTTTTAAATCTATATAAATATTTCTCAACAAAATTCACGTTATTTTTACAATTTTTTAATATTTTTTATGTTTTCCGTCTTTATTTTTACAGAAAAATAAATTACATTATTAAAGCACATATATTTATTATTAGGGGGATTCTTCTATGAAGAATAAAAAATGGATTACATTTTCTTTAGCAACAGCAATTACACTAAGTATAGGGACTTCGTTCATACCGTCTACTTATGCAGAAAGCTCTGTAGACCCAGCTCCTGAAATTGCTGCAAAAGTTGTAAATCAAAACAATGGGAAAAAAGTATTATTCGATAATACACACGGTCAAACTGCTGGGACCGCTGACTGGGTTATTGATGGTGGCTTTTCTGATTTCGGAAACGGCATTGCCCAAAACGGCTATCATGTAAAAGAACTACGTAAATCAACACCAATTACATACGAAGATTTAAAAGACTACAATGTGTTTATCGTTCCAGAAGCAAATATTCCTTACAAAAAATCTGAACAAGATGCTATGTTACAATACGTGAAAAATGGTGGCAGTATCTTCTTCATTGCCGATCATTATAATGCAGACCGCAATAAAAATCGCTGGGACTCTTCTGAAGTATTTAATGGATATAGACGCGGCGCTTGGGATAATCCTGCAAAAGGAATGTCTACTGAGGAAGTAAACTCACAAGCTATGCAAGGAGTAGAAAGCTCTGATTGGCTATCTGACAACTTCGGTATTCGCTTCCGTTACAATGCAATCGGTGATGTTTCCGCTAAAAATATTGTGTCACCTGAACAATCGTTTGGAATTACAAAAGGTGTTTCATCTGTAGCAATGCACGCTGGTTCAACTCTAGCAATTACAAATCCAAAACTAGCAAAAGGACTTGTTTACCTTCCAGAAAACCCGTCAAAATGGAATAACGCTGTTGATAGCGGTGTTTATAACGGCGGTGGTGTTGCAGAGGGTCCTTATGCTGCTATCGCTAAAGTAGGGCTTGGAAAAGCTGCCTTTATCGGTGATTCTTCTCCTGTTGAAGATGCATCACCAAAATACGTTCGTGAAGATTCTGGTCAAACAAAGAAAACTTACGATGGATATAAAGAAGAAAACGATGCTATCTTACTAGAAAACATCGTAAATTGGCTAGCGAATAAAGAAACATTTACAAGTTTAGATCAAGTAAATGGTTTACAACTTGATTTACCTACTACTTTACAAACATTTGAACAACCAAGCTTATCAACTGAGCCACAACCCGAACCTTGGAGTGCGCCAAATGCAGGTTATCAATGGTTTAATACAAACACTTTCAAACCAGGTTCATACGGTTATAACGGTGCTGTAACAGCAAACGACTACGTAGTTACACATCCTAGCACTCTACCAAACAATGAAGTGTTCCAAATGAAAATTCAAGTAAATAACTTATTACCAAACACAACATACAATAATTACTCTCTAGGTATATTCACGACTGGTGGTACACAAGTAGCAAAAGTTCAAAATACAAACGGTACTTGGCCATCTACTTTCGGATATAGCAGTGCATTCTCTTTCACAACAAACAGCCTAGGTTCTGCTGAGAAAATCGTGAACGTACAAATCGATTCAAATACAACTGGACAAGCAACGCTTCGTCTACGCCAAAATACAACGGCGAAATATAGTGAGACTGTAACGATTAATAAGAAATAATGAAAAAGGCAATCCGGATATGGATTGCCTTCTTTCTACTTCTCTTCTTTTGAGAAAAACATTCTTGAAATAACGATACCTATACTACCTACTATTAAGAATAACACCGCCCTGATCATCATCGATACTTCTGGTAGGTCCAGAAGGAATAGCTTCCCTATCGTTACAACTAAAACGACTAATCCAGCATACAATATTTCATTCATATGTTTATTCCGTCCAAGCCAAACTGCAAATAATGCATATACCATCCACAATAAGGATACTGATACGCTTATTATACTTCCATCTGTAGAGAGCACTTCACCAACTCTAGTAATGGCAATAAATACGATAACCATAAACCAATAGAGCGCTATAGAATAAACGTATTTTCCAAAACTCTTTAACACATCTTTCGCTTGTTTCATGCAGTAATAAAAAGTACCTATTAAAATAATATGAGCAACAAACCCAGCTGAAAGGAAATGATCAAATGGACTAAAAATAGTCTGTATCATTCCAATCGCATAAATCGTCGCACTAACATACAATTTTATTTGTTGTTTTACTTTAATAGCAGTCACCATACCGAGGAAACCTTGTAATAATAATACAATCGCTGCATTCACTAAACTATACTCATATAAAATAGCTAAACTAAATGCTCCCATTGCGAAACCAAATAAAAGATTGGTAAATGTAGAATGTCGATTCTTCCTATATTCAAACACGAACATAATAGCATGCACAAGCGCACTAATCATTAATCCCCATGTTGTAAATTCGGGTATTTTTGAAATGGCTAATATAAAGAAAACTGCATTCGCACTAAATATCGCCAAGCGTGGCTCTAATATAAAACTTCTCTCCGTAAACATATGCCAAAATAATAGTAAGTGAATTAAACCATAAACAACCGTTAACTGTACTTGCAAATCCTTTACTAACATTGACATAATAGCAAAGAAGACAAAAAGGACAATAGCAGCAACAGCATAAGAAATCATATATAAATACTGATAACGATTTTTCAGCGCATACCATAATAAGCTAAGTGTTAATATCGTCTCATATCCAAAGAAAATATACGGATTAGGAGTCGTACTATTTAATAAGAATGGGACGAAGAAAGCTCCTACTGCTACGAAGATAGTAAGATACTCTGATTGATACCTCTTCGCTACATAAATCCCTAAAATGACCCATGCAATATTACATACAAACGCGACACTTGCTGGAATAAAGCCATATAAATAATGTGCCGCAAATGTCGTTAAAACTATACCCGTAATACTTCCTCCTGCTAATACTAATCCTAACGCTTGCCGCTCTCGTTTAATTTGAATATCTCCTATATAATAAAAACCGATTGATAGGACAATACCAAACACAATTCGTATTGCTGGTGTTAATAATCCGGCATCTACACCTGCTTTAAATAACCAGATTACTCCAAGCAACATAATGCCGACAAATATACGTGGCAACCACGTTTGGCAAAACTTAATAATATTAAATGGTTCTCGTTTAAAAGCAGATATGTCTACTTGTTTTACCTCAAGTTCTTGCACGGGCTCTTTTATTGTAACCACTTCTTCTTTTTGTTTTTCCTCTATTACCGTTTCAATACATTCTTTCTTTTCCGTCCTAACATGTTGCTGAGCATTTTCTATTTCTCTTTGTTTTGCTTTCAATTCAAAAAGTGCTTCTTGCATCGTTTCAATTGCTGTTTCGAGTGCTTCTATTTTCTTATTTAAATCTTCCCTCATATACTCCCCCCTCACCATTCATTTAAAACCTATATATTACCAATTACCTTTATCATACTCTTAGTCTATTCATTTTCAATACCATTTTTCCAAAAAAAAGAAAGGTGTTCTCCGAAATAGGAAAACACCTCTTACTTATTTCCTCTTATTGAAAACAATACTCACGATAACACCAATACAAACGCCTATAATAGCTGGAACAATCCATCCAACACCTTCTGCATAAAACGGAATGTATTCCAATACTGATGTCCACTGATTCATCATCACATTTTTATTGAAAATATCGATTGCACTAAATACTGCTACAATCCCAACAGCTACTGCATATACGTATGCATACTTTCCAATATACTTATGGAATAGCCCTAAAATAATAAGCGTTAATGCAACTGGATAAATAAATCCAAGAATCGGTACGGATACTTTTAAAATTTGTGTTAATCCTAAATTAGCTAAAATCATACTAATACAACTTAATATACATGCCCAAACTTTATACGCCACTTTCGGAAATGCACTTGCGAAAAATTGACTACAAGATGTAACAAGTCCAATTGAAACACATAAGCACGCAATCGTGAAAATAAGACCTAATAAAACGACTCCGCCTTGTCCAAATAATGTAGTCATCACTTTTGCTAATACGTTCGCCCCATTATCAAATGGACCTAACGAACCGCTAATTGAACCAACATATCCAAGTATGACATAAATAATAGATAATAATAGTCCTGCTCCAATTCCAGCAATGCTCATATATTTCGCTAAACCTTTATCATCTTCAATACCTTTTGCACGAAGAGCATTTGCAATAACAATCCCAAAAATTAAAGCTGCTAATGCATCCATCGTTAAATACCCATCTAAAAACCCTTGGAACATAGGAGCTTGTCCATAGTTTTCAGCAGCCTCTTTTACATTACCTACCGATGTAAACATGCTTTTTATAAAGATAAGAGCAATCATACCTAATAATAACGGTGTTAAAACCTTTCCGAACAACCCCATTAATTTAGACGGTGATAAACTTAACCAGTACACAATACTAAAGAAAATAACTGTGTAACATAATAAGATTACGCTACCTGCTTCCGGGAATAACTGACCCGGTCCCATCTCAAAAGCGAGACTTCCTGCACGCGGAATGCCAAGGCCTGGTCCAATAAATACATACACGATACACAGAAAAATAATGGCGAATGAAGAATGAACTCTACCCGCTAGCGTTTGAAAACTTCCTGCTTTCGCAATCGCAATAACTCCCAATATAGGAAGACCTGTTGCTGATATAATAAACCCTACTAATGAAATCCACACATGTTCTCCTGCTTCATACCCAAGGAAAGGTGGAAATATAAGGTTCCCCGCTCCAAAGAACATCGAGAATAACATAAGACTAATAAGTAAAATTTCTTTTTTCTGTAACAATTTCATTTCTTTCTCCTTCTTTAATTTCATCTTTTATGAAATCAATTTCACATATAAAAACGTGCAATAAACCGCTTCTTTACAAAGAAAACATAGTCCATAGTCTAACATAAAAGAAACACTCATTCTATAGCTATATCCCTTTTCCAATTTCTTCTGAAAAATCAACCTTTATTGACTTATAATAGTTAATAAGGTAAAATATTAAATGTACAAAATTATTAACTTTGTTTTTGTTTGTGTCAGGAGGAAAATAACATGGAATCAGCGATACAACTAGAAAAAGAACAACAAAGAAAAAAGAAACATCCTCCAGGTTTATACTTACTCTTCTTTACAGAAATGTGGGAAAGATTTAGTTACTATGGATTACGAGGATTATTAACATTATATTTAACGACAGCTTTAGTAAGCGGTGGTCTTGGGTTTAGTCCCGCATGGGCACTCTCTATTTACGGATTTTACACTGGAGCCTGTTATTTCACACCAATGATTGGTGGATACTTAACAGACCGGTTCCTAGGTAGACGAAAAGCGATCACAATTGGTGGTATAACAATGGCAATCGGTAACCTTATACTATTTGCCTTGCAAAACCAAGTCGGCCTATACCTCGGATTAGCGCTTATTATTATCGGTAACGGATTCTTCAAACCGAACATCTCTACACTAGTTGGGGAATTATATGAAGAGAACGATCCAAAACGTGATAGTGCATTTACCATTTTCTATATGGGTATTAACGTCGGATCATTTTTAGCTCCACTCGTTTGCGGATTTTTATCAGAAAATTTATTCAAAACAACGGTTGATGGCGTTGTACATTACGGATTCCGTTACGGATTCTTAGCCGCTTCAATCGGAATGATCATTGGACAAATTTTATTTACAACACTATCAAATCGCTTCCTTGGTGATATCGGTAAAAAACCAACTCGCGATTTACAAACAACAGATGGACAACCATCAGTAGGAGATACACCGTTAACAAAAAAAGAAAAACAACGTACTGCAGTTATCGTCATTTTAACATGCTTCGTTGTCTTCTTCTGGGCTGGCTTTGAACAAGCTGGTAGTTCATTAACATTATATACAAACAAATTTGTAGACCGCTCTGTGTTCGGATGGGAAGTTCCAACATCTTGGTTCCAATCGGTCAATCCATTATTTATTATTTTACTTGCTCCAGTCATTTCAGCATTATGGGCAAAACTTGCAACTCGCAAGCGCGGGGATTTAAAAATCCCAACTAAAATGGGACTTGGTATGATCTTGCTCGGTATCGGTTATATCATTCTCGTTATCGCTACATTAAAAACTGGTAGTGATGAACATAACATTACAGAAAAAGCAAACTTACTATTTATCGTCTTTACGTATCTTTTCCATACGTTAGGTGAGCTATTCCTATCACCTGTTGGACTTTCAATGGTTAGTGCTCTTGCCCCAGTAAAACTTGCTTCTTTATTAATGGGAGTATGGTTAGCAAGCTCAGGTATCGCCAACATTTTAGGCGGACAACTTGCAAGCTTCACAACTTCACTTGGATATGCTGAAGTATTTACCGTAATCGGAGCTGTAGCAATTGTATTAGGTTGTGTTTTATTACTAATTTCTAAAAAATTAGTGAAATGGATGGATTAAAAAAGATGAGGGGAAATCCCTCATCTTTTTTTATGCATTCTTACCTTTTTCTATCGCTTGTTCGTACAGCTCTTTATGTTCTTTATATTCACTTGGCACAAAATTCTTATAGAAGAATGCAAGCCAACTGTCTCCTTTTTTATATCCTTCTTCTCTAATTTCTGCTGCTTTTTTATTTGATTTAAATCCTTCAGTAAACCATTTCTTTAACGATTCATTTTTTTCATACTTAGCAGGCACTTTCAAATCATAGTTCTCAAACGCATATTTATATCCAGCCTTTTCTACTGCTTTTTTTGTAGATTTATAACCCTTTTCATAAGCTGTTTCATACGCCTTCACGTACACATCTTTCTCTCTATTTCCAGGGTTCTTTCCAGCTAGTTCTTTACCTGCCTTTTCCCCTAGTTCAGCTTGCTCTTTTTCAATTTTTTCTGTTCTTTCTTTATTCCCTACTTGGAAACCTTCTGCAAAGTTTGGCTTAAACTCTGGAACAATTTGACTATCTTCCATCATCTCTTGTGCTAAACCTTGCTCTTTTCCTTTTTCAAAATGCGTTTTCTTCTGCTCTTCTAAAGACCAAGATGCAGCATAAGCAATTTTGAATGCTTCTTTATATGTATCTGATTTTCCAGTTAAATGTGATTCCACATCATTTTTCCCTACTTTGAAATCAGTCTCTCCACTTTTTTGTCCCTCAAGCTGCCCTTTTTCCATATCAGCTTGACGCTGTGCTTCCTCTCGCTTACGTGCCTCTTCAGCTACACGTTGTCTCTCTTCCTCTGCCTTTCTTTGTTCTTCCGCTACACGCTGTCTTTCTTCTTCAGCTTTACGCTGCGCCTCTGCGGCACGTTGTTTTTCAGCTTCAGCATTGCGCTGCGCTTCCGCTTGTCTTTCAGCTTCTACAGCACCATTATTATTTTGACTGGGAGCTGGACTTGTTGCACCACTACTAGAAGCTGGTTTATTGTGATAATGATATTCCCCGTACTGCAATCCCCATTTTTCACAATTTGTACGACACGTATGCCCACCATTAGCATCTGTACGCCCTGGATGCGCATAAGCTGAAATTGGAGCTACCAATAATGCTACACTTGTTGTTAAAAGAAGTTTCTTCACCTGTTGTTTCACTCTTGTTCCTCCCAAAATCTTGAATTCTAAATTTATTATACATAAATAGAAAAATACTTAAATACCAACTAAAATATTCTATTATTTCTCAACATTAGTAAAAAAGAAGGTCAACTCTTAGAGAGTTGACCTTCTTTTTTATTTCTTCGCCTTCGTTCCTACTAAATCACCAGCAACAACGTAACGCTTAGAATTATCCTTCACAGATACACATGTAATAAGCGTTATTTCATCTTTCCCATGATCTTCAACAACTTCCCACTTATCAGGAGTTACTTCAGATACACCAGTAACCGCATATTCATATTCGTTTTCATTATCATACAAATAAATTTTGTCACCTTTTTTTAAAGAGGATACATCACTAAATAAAACACCTTTTTTAGACATATTATGTCCTGCTAATGCATAGTTCCCTTTTCCCATTACTTGATTTTCTTTTACTGTCGCTGCACCAGATAATAGATTTTTCTCAGTAGAAGATTTTAAAACAGGAAGTTCTAATGAAACACTTGGGATCGAAATACGCCCAATTACTTGTTTCTTATCTAATGATGCATTCGCCACTTCTGCCAAGTCTGGCTGATTAATTTTCGAAGCATCTACAAATTCCGTCTCATGTTTTTCATAATCCATCTTTTGAACAGCCTGCACATTTTCAGTCTGTTTCTTTTCAGCCTGATATCCATCATAAAATGGCTTTCCGATTAACACACCACCTACAACAAATAGAAGGATTGCTACTATACTATAAATTCTTTGCTTATTCATATACAATTCCTTTCCCATACAAAATCTTACTCTATATAAAATGATAAGATAATATTGCTATATGTACAAGTATAAGCTAAAAAGAAACCTTCTTGCCGATGCAAGAAGGTTTCTTTTTAAGCGATTTTATTTCGATATAAGGATACGTGGAAAATCGTCATTTGAATAAAGAAAATACTAAATGCAATATATACCGGATATGCAGGAATATATAGATTAGCAATTGGAGAAAGAGTTAAAAAACCAACCGCACAAGGCAACACGTACCATAATGACATAAATGTAGTACGACAAGCTTTTTCTGTAATTGCCTTTTCTCGTTCATCTTCTTGAGGAAATAATAGTGGAAACATCCAATACGAGAGCTTTTTATATTTTTTCTTTTGAATTTTATAAAGAATAGTCGATACAATACTAAATATTAATAGTAATGTTAGCGGCATTAAACTCAATGAAATTTCAAATGGTACTCTCTCCGTTTGAATAAAGTTAGCAACTTCGATAGTAAAATAATACAACTCAATAAACGCCCAACCTGCTAATACCATTAAAAGTACATTTAACATATAAGAAAATACAAGTCTATTCATCCTCTTCCCCCTCCTTATTTAAAACAAACACATCTTCCATCTTTAACTGAAATACATCGCAAATCATAAGCGCTAATAATAATGAAGGAACATAATCCCCTTTTTCAATTGCAGCAATCGTTTGTCTCGTCACTCCAACCTTTTCTGCTAATACACTTTGCGAAAAATTAAACCGCGCTCTTAATTCCTTCACTCTATTTAAAATGGTCAAATTTACCACCTCTCATTTATATTGTATGCTAACCTTAACAAAATGTAAACTCAACTTAACATTATTTTCACAAAAAAATCCAACTTTACGTATTGTAAAGTTGGATTACATATTAATTTAAAATTTTAACTTTAACTGTTCTTCTACCCCACTCATTAGCTTGAGCTGAATTTGGCATTAATAGATCAATGATATGCCCTTTTATTGCACTACCAGTATCTCCAGCAATTGCAGTTCCATATCCTTCTACATATACAGTAGAACCTAATGGGATAACAGATGGATCTACAGCAATTAATTTCATGTTTGGATTTGCAGTTAAATTATGTCCTAACTTAGATTTTACAGTTTCACCCGGTTTATAGCCATTTTCAGATGGATCAGCTGTATAAGCCGTTGCTGTTACGTAAAATTCTTTTCCACCTTGAGCTGGTTTCGTATCAGACTTAGACTCTGTTTCTGTATTTTTCGCTACAGCTACAGGTTCAGCTGGTTTACTAGCTTTTTCCTGCTTTTGCTTTTCAGCAATTTCCGCTTGCGCTTTCGCTAAAGCTTCTTGCTCAGCCTTTGCAGCCGCTTCTGCTTTCGCACGCTCTTCTGCTGCAATTCTTGCTGCTTCTTGCTCACGAGCAATTGTTTCTTGCACTGCCTTCATATTTGACTCAATTTTAGCTTTCTCTTCTGCTGCTAAATTAAGTTGGCTTGCAACCTGATTATATTTAGCTTGAACTGTTTGTAAGTTATCTTGACGTTTTTTCAAGTTATCTTGCAACTCAGCTTGTGCTTTTGCTAATTTTTGTTTGTCTACTACTAAAGATGCTTCTTTTTCATCAATTGTTTTCTTATCCTCTTCAATTTGACGAAGATCTTGTTCTTGTAGACGTAAAATTTCTTTATCAGCTTCTAAAATAGTAGAAACTGCATTCATACGTTGTAAGAAATCTGCAAAGTTCTTTGACTCTACTACAACTTCTACTACTAAACTTGTATTTGAACTGTTTTGAACAGAAACCATACGTTTTCTCATAATATCTTTACGAGCAAGGACTTTATCCTCTAAAACGACAATTTCGTTCTTTTTTTGCTCAATCTGCTTATGTGTTTCATCGATTTTACGTTGAATAGCAGTTTGATCCTCTTTATTTTTTGCAATTGTATTATTTAAATTATGTAGTTCGTTTTCGATACCTTGAATTTCTTTACTAACAGCTTGCTTCTCTTGCTCTTTCTTTTGCATTTCTGCATCGTTTTGCTGCAATTGCTGTTGCATGTTGTTAAGTTTCTCGTCGTTTGACTCTGCTTTAACAGCGACTGTACTAGAAAGACCGATAATGCCTGCTAATACTAGACTACTGATTCGCTTAAAATAGTTCATAATCCGACTCCCTTCTTATACAGTTATACATGATTTATTTTACAGTTTGTTTACAATACCATTAAATACAGTTTATTTTTCATGACGAAAAAAAGGGAATTATGCATAAAATGTAATAGATTCTTAAATATTTAACAATTCCTATATTTAAAAATTATAAAAGATGCTAAAATCCAAATATAGAGAAAATATAACTTCTAAAGGCGGTTGAAATAAATATATGTTTACTCAAAAGAAATCACTCCAACATAAAATTGATCAATTAGAAAATCGTATACAAGAACTAGAAGCAGAATTAAAACAAAAGGATATCGAACAACAAGAGACTATTTCTTCTATCCACGATCGTGTACAAAGAGTTGTTCAAGAACATAAACTTGTAAATAACCAGCACCATACACTTCAAAATCTAGTTCAACAATTAAACTCATGTTTTGAAAATGTTTCAACACGTACAACACATTCCAATGAATTGAATAACGAAATGTTACAAAAAGAACAAAGCTTAATTCAATCTATTGAAGAAATTATTGACTGTTCTAATGAAGGAAAAGAATCTGTTCATCGCTTACTTATTGTAATTAACAAATTAGGTGAACAATCTCAGCGCACTTCAAATAGTATGAATCATTTAAGCGAACGCTCAAAAGAAATCGAGCAAATTGTAGAAGTTATTCAAAACATTGCAGCACAAACAAATTTACTTGCTTTAAATGCAAGTATTGAAGCTGCGCGTGCTGGAGAACATGGTAAAGGATTCGCTGTTGTTGCCAATGAAGTAAGAAAACTAGCTGAAAGTACAGCCGAAAGTACAAAAAACATCGGAAACTTAACGAAAAAAATTCAAGAAGAAATTGAAAAAGCATACGATAATACAAAAGATAATTTGCATTTAGTCGATGAAGGTGTAGAAATGAGTGCCGATACAAACGCTAGAATCGAAAATATTTTAATTATGATTCAAACGTTACAAAACGGTGCTACAAATGTTATTAAAGCTATTGAAAACCAAAAGACTTGTAATGATGATATATTACGAGAATTCGCTAATACACAACAAATGTTCCAAAAGTTAAATACTACTATTATGAATCACATTCATGATGCTGAGAAAGTCGATGTTCAATTAACGAAAAGTCTTGAAGAAACAGTAGTTTCTCATTAATAGTAAAAATCCCTTATACTGTTATAAGGGATTTTTATTATATTTCGAATATTTATTTCTTCTCAATATTGAGCCATATCTTTGTTATAATGGACAAGTTGTTTCTTTCGACTATTAAACAAGGAGGTTATTATGGAACAATTTTACTACATTTTAAAATATTTAATTCTTGGTCTGTTCCAAGGACTAACAGAACCGATTCCGATTTCTTCAAGCGGTCACCTCGTTTTGGCACAGCATTTGCTAGGACTAAAAATAGAGGGGTTTAGCTTTGAACTACTTGTTAATACAGCCTCATTATTAGCTGTATTACTTATTTATAGAAATGATTTAATTCGTCTAACAAATAATGGTCTATCTTATATATTTACAAGAGCAGAAGATGCAAAATCAGATTTCTTCTTTATTATTTACCTTGTCATTGCGACCATTCCAGCAGGTGTTATCGGTGTTTTATTTAAAGATTACATCGATCAGTACTTAAAAGGTGTGAAAATGGTTGGGATTTCCCTTCTTATTACCGCTGTCGGCCTTTGGATTATTAGAAACTTGCGCGGACGTAAAAATGATGGCGATCTTTCTATGAAAGATGCAATCATCGTCGGATTAGCACAAGCTTGCGCACTAATTCCTGGAATAAGCCGCTCAGGTGCAACAATTGTAGCAGCGATGTTACTTGGTATGAAACAAGAAACAGCACTTCGATTCTCGTTCCTACTATATATCCCTGTTAGCTTAGGTGGCTTATTACTAAGTATTACAGACATTGCAAAAGATCCAAATTTAGACACATTATTCGTACCATATGTCGTTGCTTTTATCGCAACCTTTATCATGACATATATTTCGTTAAAATGGTTTATGAACATTATGGCAAAAGGAAATTTAAAATATTTCTCTTTCTATTGCATTATCGTAGGTGTACTAACTCTTATTTTCTTATAAGGTGAAACTTACAAATCAAATGCTACCTATATGCACGACCCTCTCGCTTGCCATTCCTAAAAGACATGTAAAGCCCCTCTTACTTTTTTGTACAGTAAGAGGGGCTCTTTTATGCGTATACTTTCTTTTCTTGACAATACAAACGAATAACATGTTTATTTTGTTGAAATACATCATGCGTTAGGCGGATAATAATAAAATTTCGTTTTGTTTGATCATCATGAACAAAAATCTGTTCTCCCTCCTGAAAACGCCATGCACTTTCAAAAGTTGTAATATGATCCCCACTTACAGAAAAAAGCTCATATCGCATATCTTGTACCCTCTCTCAACTTATAATAATCATAATATCCTTATATTAAATTTAGTATAACTTAATTCCGTTTAAATTTGTAATTTTTTCTATTTCGAAATATTTTAATTTTGTTTTCAGGTTCTTTTAACGTTATAATGATAAACGAATTTTCATTGAAAGGAGTTTCATTTTGACTGCATATTTATTTCCAATAAAAACAGCATTTATTTTATTTCCTATTTTAGCAATGTTTCTATTAATCCCTTTTTTAATATTTAATTATCGCAAGTACGGTTATTTAAATAAATGGCGTTCATTTATTTTATACTCATTATTACTTTATGTATTAAATGCCTATTTTCTTGTTATTTTACCTTTACCCCAAACATATGACACGTGTAGCCTACAACCAGCTAATACACAACATATGCAGCTCTCACCATTTTATTTCATACAAGAAATTGGTAATCATACCTCAGCGATTTTAACGAAACCAGCTACGTACTTCTATTTATTAAAGGAATCTGCATTTTTACAAGTTGCATTTAACGTTCTATTAACCGTTCCATTCGGTATTTACTTACGTTATTATTTCCGACGTAGTTTCTTACAAACAATTTGTATTTCTTTTTGTCTTTCACTCTTTTTCGAGCTAACACAAGTAACTGGACTATACGGTATATATAATTGTGCATACCGCTTATTTGATATAGACGATCTATTTTTAAATACATTAGGAGGCGTAATTGGCTTTATCATTGCACCAATATTTACGTACTTCCTTCCGAAAACAAGCGAATTAGATATTCATATTGATTTAGAAACGAAACCAGTCGGATTCGTTCGTCGCTTTATCGCGATGCAAATTGATTGGATTTTCTTATCCATCGTTGTACCTGTCATTAAAAACAAAGGAAATTATTTCTTTGTTTCTAATATTCAATCTTACACAAACATATACGAACTCATTTTCATGACGTGTTCGATCTTTATTTACTTTATTATCATTCCATACTTTACGAATGGAAAGACAATTGGTAAAGCATTACTTCGTATTTACGTGAAAGGAAAATCAGATCGTATTACGTTGAAGGAGCTATTCATCCGCTACGGTATATTCTATTTCATTTTAGGCGGAATCAATTATATTCTTTCGAGTAGCTCTATTTTAAATCTTAAAGAGCCTTTAGTATTAGTAGTTATATTATTATTCCAACTCGTAATTAACGGCCTATTTATTATTCATGTTTTATTACATGTATTTAGTCGTGATAAGTTACTATTTTACGAGCGCATTAGTCAAACAAGAAACGCGATCATACTAAAAAAAGCTGACAAGTAATACTTTGTCAGCTTTTTTTCATAATCGCAAATAATTTTTCTGTGTAAGGATTTGAAAACACTTCTGCTTCATCTAGTAACTTCCTCACCTTTAGAAATGAACGCATTTCTGGATATATATTTTGTAATTTTTCGTATGTTAACGTATGCATTTTCCCCCAATGCGGGCGCCCTTCATACTTTAAAAAAATTTGCTCCACCTCACCAAAATAAGCAGCATACTTCATACCTTTATACATATGAACAGCAATGTACGCTGAATCCCTTCCATATGCTGGACTGAGCCATATATCATCACTTTTCACATACCGGCATTCAATTGGGAAGTGTACTTTATACTTTTTCTTTTCAATAAGGTTTGATATTTCTTCTACAACGACCTGCATATACTTTGAAGGAACACTATACTCCATTTCATAAAATGGAACCGCGCGAGATGTAGCAAATACTTCATAACTCGGGCCAATTATTTTTGTATTCGGTACAGCTTTAGCTGATAATCGACTTACTCCTTTACTTATAGAAGGAAACCATTTACATCCTTTAGATAACAAAGAAAACATCTTATTTTCAAGCAACTCTATCTTTAGTTTATGCCATTTCAAGTCACTTTTTTTACCAGTTGTTTCATTTGTAAATTTCACTTGTACTTCATCTGAATAAGGAAAAACGAAAAATTCAAAATGGCGATTCTTCTTATATTCTTCTAGCTTGTTCATTACAGTAGATAATGACTGTTTTTCACTTTTATAAACGAGTGAATAGGCTGGGATAACCTTCAATTTTATTTTCACAATGATACCTAACATTCCAAGCGACAACTGAAAGCCTCTCCAATATTCCATATTCTCAGTTTCCGAACAAACTATACTCTCACCTGTAGATAAAACTGCGGTAATTTCTATAACTTGTGTTGATAAACTCCCAAAGGTAATACCCGTTCCATGAGTCCCTGTACTAATCGCTCCTGCAATCGATTGTGAATCAATATCCCCTAAATTTTCTTGCGCATAACCTTTTTCTGCAAGTAACTTCCCTAAATCATGTAACTTTGTCCCTGCCCACACTTCGGCAACCATCTTCTCTTCATCGATATTCATAATACCTTTCAATTCATCTAAAGAAATTAAAATTTCTTCCGTTTGTACAAGAGGTGTAAACGAGTGTCCTGAACCAACAACACGAATTTTCTTCCCTTCTTTTCGTGCAAGCTCTACAACTTCTACTACATCTTGTATACTTTCTGGATACATCGTATAATGCGGCGTTCCTTCTACATTCCCAGTCCAATTTCTCCATTTCTGTCCCTTTATAGAAAGCATTGTCCATCCCCCCGATATGTTACATACTCCCCAACAATCTCTCCTTCTTTCACACGATATAAAAAAGGAAATCGCTCACATAACTCTCCAGCTTTACTATGACGAAACAAAATAGAATCTCCTATCTCTACTCGTTCCTCACCGTTATAGAAAATCGGTGTTTGCACTTCACCAGCGCCTTCTAAAGCTAATAGTTTGGCATCATTTGGCCTCCAAATCTCAGGTTCTTTATCTTTCCCGATTGCGCCTGAGGCAATATATCCCCCACCTAGACAAGTGTAAATAAACGGGGCTGGTTTACGCACAACTGGTAAAGCAAATCCGACAGCTGGATGAAATTGCACCTCTTTATAATAATCAAATAGCTTCGGGGCATAAAAAGCAGAGCCTATTGTAATCTCCGAAACCGAACTATCTTTCTCAGTTGTTTTTATACTTCCTGTGCCTCCCCCGTTTACAAACCTTAGTTCAATACCTAGTTTTTGTATTTCTTTTACGATATGTCCTCTTCTTTCTTTAACTTCTAACACCGATTTCTTCTTTAAATACGAAATCACTTTACTTTTCACTCGTTGATTCGGTATGTGATCTCCTACCCCAGCAATTTGTGCTTCATATCCCATGACACCGTCTAGTATTAAAAATGATGATTCCTTCACTCTTTTTACTATTTTCAAAGCACCCTGCACATCTTTTACTGGTGATCTTTTGACCCCAAAATGAAATTTTACAAAACGACTACTCATATCAATATCCAAACAAACACGAAAACACCCTTTGGACTTCTCCGCAATTTTTTCTAAATAAACAATATGCTCTTCACAATCCACCATACAAGTTATAATAACCCCTTGCTTTGTTAGCAGACTTATTTCATGTAACGCGCTATCATCATAAGCAGGATATCCGAGCAATAAATCATTGAATCCTTGTTCAATTAAAAACAAAACTTCCCTAGGTGAAAAACACATAATACCTTGAAAACGATCATTTGCCGATAAAATCTTTTGCATAACCGGAACAGAACGTAATGATTTACTCGCTATACGAATCTTCTTATTTCCACTTAATTCTATAATCGATTGAATATTTCTATCTAAAGCCACTTCATCCAAAAATGCACACGGTAATGGAACTTCTTTAAAAATTCCTCGATCCACATTTTTCTCTCCTCTTTCCAATATGTCTTATACATATTGGAAAGAAAGTTGAAATTTCCTCTACAAAATAAAAAAGTTTCTTCCTATTTAAGAAGAAACTTTTTTAGGACTACTTCATAGAAATAGTTGCCTCTACTGGATAATGATCAGAATAATCATCATACGTATATTTTTTGAGCCATGATGTAACAGTCCACTGTGGAGATTTCGGTTGTAATACTTTATTCTCTATAAATGACGGATTCGCATGGTCTTTACTTGCAATAATATAATCTAAATACTCGGCAGGGCTATCAGGGAAATTATATTTCGCAATACTGTTTGTCGTCGCATCCCAAGTTGCTGTATGTCCCGTATAAGATGGAATAGAAGCGTGTAATGTTTTAAACATGGATGCGTACTCTGAGTCACTATTGTTCTCTGCATTTATTTTATTCACGTTCATATCACCACCAAATAGAACGTACTCGTCATTCGGTATATTTTTATTTTTTATAAAATCTTGAATTTCTTTTAACTGATTTGTACGTACAGATGCAGGTGAAGTTTTTCCGCACATACTATCTTCAGCCTGCAAGTGTGTCCCAATCACATGAACGAAACGATCATTTTTCTTAATTTTCGTGTATACAAACCCTTTATTTGATAAATTATCCGGTCCGCATCCTTTTGAAAATACATATTGAACCTTTTCAACGATCGGCCATTTACTCACGATTGCAACGCCCCCATCTTCAGGAGTTGAAGATGAATAGCTACCTAACGTTTTATCCCATTCATTTCCGTTACTACGACCTAATACCGCAGTTTGATTTGGATATTCTTTCTTCAAATTTCCTAACAAACGATCTGATGCGCTATTATCAAATACTTCATTTAATATAACAACGTCTTGATTCTTTATATAATCTGCCGCTCCAATTAAATCAGCACGCTCACTTTGTCCCCAGTTCGGATATAAGTTTGTTGATAGCATGTACACGTTATGTGTCATCACTTTTAATGTATCGTTTTTATTTGTAGATACTTCCGCTTGAGCCGAGGATCCACTATATAAAGCCGCTAGACCGATTCCAACGCTAAGTATACTTTTTAGCAATTTACTTTTCACGATTCATACCTCCATGTGTTGTATAGTGATAAAAAGGCCAAATACTCTATTGTGAGATTTGACCTTTTTTAAATACTTAACGATCTCCGTACGTATCAAACCAAAGCTGAATGTATCCAGCAGTAACACGTTGTGCATCCATTAATCGCTTACCTGTCATTGGTGTAACTTCAGCGCGCCATTTATCTGCATATTCTTGTGATACAGCTGCTTTTACGAACCAATCTTTCGTATTATCATTTACAATTCCAGAGTAATCTTGTTTCGCCACTACTGCCGCTCCATGAATCCACTCTTCTGGATTTGTACCTTTCCAGTTCCAATATCCATTTCCGTCCGTTACTTTATAATTATCTTTTATCGTATCTACAAAGTTTTCATATTTAGAGTGGAACCCTTGTGGATACGAAAGGTTTGTAAAGTTTGCCGCATGCATCGGTTGGTTTACATCCCCTAAATAATGAAGAGATAATCCTAAATAGAAGAATGCTTGTTTCATATCTTTATTTTTGTATGATTCACCAGCTAATTTAAAATATTTAGCTCCAGTTTCCTTTGCCTGCTTTGCATATGGAATATACGTTTTTCCATTATCAGGGTCATAGAAGTGTGAAGCAAATGTGCTATTATCATAATAAGGATTTTCATAGTCAGCAGCATAAATACCGTTCTCTAACTCCGTACGCCATTCATTTAATTGTGCAACTCGATCTTGTTTTACAAGTGTTGTATTACGTGACATAATATCAATCGCACGGTTTACAATCCATAAATGAGAGTTTACACCTTCTTTATGTTTATCTTCAGCAGACCAACGGTGAACTATTTTTATTTTACTTCCCCCATCATTTTCATGAGCAAATGCAACACTTTGTAACGGAGCTACTAATGTAATAGCTGCTGCTAAAGCAAGTACTTTCTTTTTCATCTGAAATCCTCCATTTTATAATTGAATTATTGTAAACTTTTTTGTTAGGATCCTATGATGTCGTCCGGTTAACCTATGACTAGAATATCCCACCTTTCATGAAATTTCTATCACTAAATTAAAATATGCAAATGTTCATATCATTATAACTTTATACATAGTGAATATAATGATTGAATGCACTTATATTGTAATAAAGTATTGTTAAGCTACTGCAAATACTTGTCTAAACTAATGTAAAAAAGAGTAAAGCATCCACATGCTTTACTCTTTTTTTCTATTCGATAATATACTTGGTAGTTGCACATTAACTGCCAACTTATGAATAAATCCAAATACTAGTCCAATCCCAATAAATATGTATAAGATTGTAAATATCTTTCCGAAATCAGTTTGCGGACTAAAATTCCCATCACCGACAGTCGTCAACGTGACCACACTAAAATATAAAGCGTCAAGAGGACGTAATCCTTCAACTGTACTATAAAAAATCGTACCAGATGTTAATGTTAAAAATGTTAATACGAATAATACTTGAAATTCTTTATCTTTCCACGCTCGTAAACAAGCTTTTAGCATCCGTTTCAATGTCAACATAAATGAAAGCATCCGACTTCCCCTTCCAAACAAAATACCTGTAGTTACAGGAAAGTCTATCACCTTTCTGTATAGAAAAAAAGTAGCCCTCTTCTATTTCTAGAAAAGGGCTACTTTTTACTATTCTCTATTATTTAGGTGAAACAAGAATTTTCACTTGTGTTTTATCTTTTACAAGTGCTTCAAATCCTTCTTCAACAACTTGATCTACTGTGATTTTTTTCGTAATTAATTTCTCTGCTTGAATTTGGCCAGAGCTAATTAATTTAATAACAGCTGGGAAAATATGACGGTATCCTAAAATACCAACCACTTCTTTTTCTTTTAGTACAAGATTGTTTGGCGTAATTGTTGCGTCTTTTTCCCATACACTAACAATTACAGTTTGTCCTTCGAAACTTGTACTTTCAATTGCTTGACGAAGTACTACTTCAACACCTGTTACTTCAAAGCTCACATTTACACCTAAACCATTTGTTAAGTTACGAATTTCTGCTAATACATCTTGAGTAGCTGGATTTAATACGTAATCCGCACCTGCTAATTTTGCTAACTCTTGACGCTCTTTAGAAAGTTCAACTGCAATAACAGGAGTTGCTCCTGCTGCTTTAGCTGCTTGGATAACAAGAAGTCCAATTGGACCACACCCAAATACTGCTACAGCTTCGCCTTCTTTTAATTTACTTTGACGTACTGCATGAACTGCTACTGCTGCTGGCTCTACAAGTGCACCTTGTTCATACGTCATTTCATCTGGAATATGGTGAACCATATCTTCTGGTACTACTGTATATTCAGAGAAACCGCCACCTTCTCCGCCAAGACCGTGGAAAACAAGTTGTTCACAAACATTGTAATGTCCATGTTTACAAGCTTCACATTTACCACAAGAATAAATTGGTTCTACAACGACGCGGTCTCCCACTTTATGAGATGTAACGCCTTCACCGATTTCAACTACCTCACCACTAAACTCATGACCTAAAATAACCGGTGCTTTTACGTGTGTTAATGGATGCTCTTCTGTTGGAATAAAAATAGGTCCTGCTAAATATTCATGCAGGTCTGTCCCGCAGATACCACACCATTTAACTTTAATCTTAACTGCTCCTGGTTTTACAGTTGGTTCTGGTACTTCTTCTACTCTTACATCACGTTGATTATGCCAAAGTAATGCTTTCATTTTATACATCCCTCTCTATGTATATACTTAACCTGGTGAAGTTTACAAATCTATTATAATACTTCCATCCATATATTTCAAAAAAACAATATCATTTTCACTAAATTTTAACAAATAACGTTCGATATTTTGTCACTTTGTACTTTTTTCCACATCTGTTACTGCTAATTTCATTGCGGTTGAAATTAGCAGTATGCCATAATAGCATAGGAGAGGTGAATATCGCTTGAAATATTTTATTTACTTTATTGTTATCGTAGCGTTTCTAGATACATTTTCACAATTACCTATTATGAGTACGTTCGCTCAAAGTCTTGGAGGATCCCCTCTTATTATTGGGCTAGTTGTCGGCATGTACTCATTCGCTAATATGATTGGTAATATTATTGCTGGCGCTGCTGTCGATAAATTTGGTGCAAAAAAAATACTTTATATAAGCATGGGACTTACGAGTTTCATAGTCTTGTTATACACCGTTGTTCAAAGTGGTGAACAACTATTAGTTGTGCGCTTTATGCACGGCTTTAGTGATGGTTTTTTAATTCCTGCTGCCTTTACGTTTTTATCAAAACAAACAAATGCAGCAAGACAAGGTAAGGCAATGGCTCTATCTGGTGCTGCTGTTGGAACAGCGGCAATTGTAGGACCTGCTTTCAGCGGGATTATGAAAACAACTGCTGGTATAGAGTGGGTGTTCATTACCATTTCTATTTTAATGGTTCTTGGTACAATCGTATCTCTATTCTTCTTACCAAATAACGTATCGAGAAAAGATACTTCAAGAACACAAATGATGAACAAAGAAGATATGATTGAACTATTGAAATCAGAACCGTTATTACAAGCATATATTGGAGCTTTCACACTCATGTTTTCACAAGGAATTGTCACTTATATGTTACCAGTGAAAGTTGAGGCATTAGCACTTAAAGCATCTACAACAGGCATGATGTTAAGTGTATTCGGCATTACCGCTATCCTCTTCTTCTTATTACCAACAAATCGTATTTACGATCGATTTAATCGTTCAAAACTAATGCTAATTGGTATTGCAGTAATGGCATTAGCATTATCTTTACTTGGATTATTCGCAACAAAAGGTATGCTCTTTATCGTTATGATGATTTATGGCATTGGATTCGCTATCCTTTTCCCATCAATAAATGCATTACTTGTTGAAAATACGACAGATGATAAGCGAGGAAAAGCATTTGGATTGTTTTATGCTTTCTTCTCATTAGGAGTTGTTGCTGGATCCTTTACAGTTGGTGCAATCGGGGCATCCCCTAGCGTCAGCTTCGTTATCGGAACTGCATTCTTACTAACATTTGCCGGAATGATTTACGTAAGAAGGAAAGTAAAAAAGACAATGATGGGATAATCCCTTCATTGTCTTTCTATGTATCGCCTTTTAATTTATAATTTCAACATATGCTGGATTCGCAGTTATATAATTTCCAGATTTTAATTTATACATTTTCGAACCATTCACAACTAATGTTTCTACAACAGTAAACACATCTCCCTGTTTCACAGTCCCTGCTTTTGCATTCCAATCAGGTTGGTTATAATAGTATAATTCAGGTGCCTTTACACGAAGTAAGAATGTTTTCTTTTGTAAATTAAATGATTTTACTAATCCATTTACATGTCCTCTTGCAAGCTGCTCTCTGAAATCCGCACTTGCAAGCTTTGCAGCATCCTCAGCTCGATCAATAAATCCATTTTCAGTCAATATTGCAGGCATATTTGTCTCTCTTAAAACATGAAAATTACTTGTTTTCATTCCTCGATCAACAAAATCAGTTGTTTTCATAATTTCTTGATGAATCAATTGTTGATACGTTGTAGTAGGAGCACCTGCATTCGGATAACTATAATCCTCATAGCCTGTTCCTCCACCACTATTGATATGCACAGATAAGAAGAAGTTTGCTCCCCACTGATTAGCATCATTCGTTCTTTGTGCTAATGTAGGATACGCATCACTTGTACGGCTCATTCTAATCTCATGACCTGTATACTCAGAATTTAAAATATTACGAATTCGCAAAGCAATATCTAATGTTAAATCCTTCTCTTTCAAACCATTTCCAATAGCACCTGTATCTGTTCCCCCATGCCCTGGATCTAGATAAATTTTAACTGTTTCTGCACTCGCATTTGTACTTGGCACAATAAAAAACATACAAGTTAAACATAATAAAAAGATACTACTTTTCATAACAAACGATACATTTTTCCATGCTTTCAATTACTTTACTCTCCCTTTACTTACAAATTAAAAATTTACTACGTGCTACTTTTCTTTTTCCGAAAGAATATTACATTAAACTACTAAACTATTATCTTATTAATTCCTTATGAATTTTACTTAAAACAAAAACTAAAAGCAATATATAATTTTATTTTTTTTAAATAATTAAATTTCGACACCTTAAATTAGTAAAACCTTGAAAAATATGTATTTACTTTTTTTCAATTAGAACTTTTACCATATTAAAATAATTAATTCCCATCCGATATACTGAAAGTTCATCGAGTCAATTCTCATAAAAAACAAAGAAACCCTTTCGACAATTTCCTCGGAAATACTTCTTTTCCCCACATAATTTGATACACTACACATAGATAAATTAATACCTTAATGTACAAAGAAAAAGCACATCCTTCGAATGAAGAATGTGCTTTTATTTTATCTCGCTATTTGCGGACAGTAAGAATCCCGCCTCGAAATTCGACGAATACGAGGAAGTGTGTGCTAATAATCAGTGGGGATGAACACCTCCGACTGATTAAAGTTCCATTTTATTAACGTTTAATCCAAACAGCGCCTGCTGATTTATCCTCTGCTTGTCCAACAACTTGGAATTTAAGTCCAAGGTTCGGAACTTTTCTTCCTGCGTCTGCAATTTGTTTGTTACTATAGACTTTTGAATCGTCAAAAGTTGTAACACCTTGTAATCCAGAATAGTTAAACTGTCCACGTGTTAATGAATTTACACTCCATGCTGGTGTTTGATCAAATGAAAATGCAGCGTCAGCAATTTGCATGCCTGTATTACCGTATGCTGGTTTCCCGTTTAAATTACCAACAAGTGCTTCTGGATGAGAGTCTACAACACCAAGGAATCCTTCACCTGGATGCACCCCAACCCAGTTATCTTTAAAGCTATCATCTGCATACCAAACGACAAGACCTGTATTATACACTGGACCTTTTCCTGCTTTTAATCCATTATCTGATCCCGCATAGTTTCTCCACTCTAAGTAGTAATAATGAGCTTTCTTCTCTGTTCCATCAGAAACAACAAAACCATTTACATTCATTTTAGACTGTCCTTCTGCATCATCAGAAAATACAACTTGTCCATCAACAGTTACATTTACATTATCCATCGCGAAACCTTTATAGGTTACAGCTGGATCTGTAATATAATCGAATTGTAGTTTCACCTTTTTTCCTTTAAATTGACTTAAATCATATGATTTATCAATCCATTTCCCATCTGTTGTATCTTTATCTCCTTGGATTACTTTTTCTCCAAGTCTATCAATTAATGTTTTCGTTCCATCTTTTGTTACTGCATGTACTTCGACAAAATCGCACTCTGCTTCTAACTCATAATTTGCTTTATAATCGAATTTTGCATTTGTTCCTGTTGTTAAATCAAAGAATGGTGTTTCTAATGTTGTATGCATATCATCGCCTCTTGTACTATAATATGCATGCTTTCCAAACTCCGGTTTAATCGTTTCAACACTCTTACCTGGTAAGTTAACACGTACAACGCCTGGACGATTTGATTTCGTAACACTTTGATCGATATATGTAGGAACTCCTACACCACGCTTAATTTTATCGTAATCTACTTCTAAAATTTTTGCCCAGTTGCCACCCATATTCTTTTGTAAGAAGTCTTTATTTTGTGGTGAGAAACTAGTTGGCTCTGTTCCTGCAATTTTCCCTGTCCAACTACCTCCACTCATTAATGACCAAGCTTCGACAGGTGAACCAGTTCCAGTATATTTCGTGTCATATTCATCTGGTAAGCCAAGGTCATGTCCAAATTCATGCGCAAATACACCTACTGCTCCATCTTCTGGTTCAATTGTGTAATCATGCGCTGCTACTTTTCCACCAAAGTAATCCACCTTTGATTTTGTACCTTCAATTGCTACTGGGTCTATCGCTAGTTTTGAGCGATGTGACCAAATTGCATCATCACCTAATTTACCGCCACCAGCTTCTTGACCAACACCAGCATGGATTACCATTAAATGATCAATTACACCGTCAGGTTCATTTTGATTCCCATCACCATTTGTGTCATATCTATCAAATTGATCAAACTGAGATAAATCTAATCCTTTCTCAGCAGCTGCATGTAAAGCTTCTTTCACTAAATCACGTGCACCTTTTGGTCCTTTATTATCGTGCCCACTACTACCATCAGCACCATAGTCAGCCGCTTTTCCTGGAACAGTTAGCCACTCCGTTACATATCCATCCGTCGTATAACTTCCCCCAGATTGCTCTTCATAATATTGTTTAAACGTTTTTACTTTCGAACCATCAAATAACGTGTACGGTTCATTACCAAATAACATTTTTTGATAATGCTCTCTACTAAAGTCATTCGAATACATATACCCCGGCGTTTGATCAATATTATTATGTTTATAATCACTAAATTCAACGAGTAATACTAATACTTTATCTGTTCGAACAGATCCCTTATACGGCGCTTGCTTTGCTTTAGAAGTTGGAACTTGTCCATTCAATTGCTTTTTATTTGGTTCAGGTTTTTGCTCAGGACTCACATTTTTTTCAGGTTTCTTTACTTTCTCCTTTTCTTCCATTTTCTTTTCTTTTACTTTTTTTACATAATCAGATGCCTCTTTAGCAGTATCCGCTGGTAGAATTTCTTTATTTGCCTGATCGCCTTGTTTCTTTTCAATATACTTTTCTACAGCTTTTTTCGTTTCTTCTTTAGATGATGCTGGATTAATTGCTCCTCTTTCTTTCAACGCTTCCGCTAAACGATCTTCTTGAATTAAATTGTAATCAATTGGTGTTGTAGATACATTTTCTTTCTCTTTTGCTGTTGTTTCTGCGTACGCTAGCGGAGTACTCATTACAGATGTGCATCCGATAATTGCCGCAATTGCTAATGATGATAACACTTTAAATGGCGCTTTTCTTCTCATTCTATTTCTCTCCTTTTATACATAAAACTTAAAATTCAGATAAATAAGTGCATTTAAATCGAAATCCCTACTCTCTGCCCTCCCTATATAAAAAGGCATAATTCTATAAACGTTAAGCTTTCTGTTATAGAATCATGCCCTCCAGTTTTCTGGTCAGAACCTCTACCTTTTTATGTCGAAATATGAAAAATAAAAAGTGATTTGATATATATTAAATAGCTTATATAAAAAATTTAAAAGACAATATGCAAAATTGCATGAAAATTCTTTTAAATAAAAAAGAATCCTAGTCAATTAAACTAGGATTCTTGATTTCTATTATTTCTCTTGTGTTTTTTCCCAATCAGCTAGGAATTTCTCAATTCCTTGATCTGTTAATGGATGCTTCACTAATGAAGCAATTACGTTTGCTGGGATTGTTGCAATATGTGCACCGTTTAATGCTGCGTCAGTTACGTGGACGCTGTGACGTACAGACGCTGCAATAATTTCTGTTTCAATGCCGTGAATGGCAAAGATTTCTGCGATTTGGCGAATTAAGTCCATGCCGTTATGACCGATATCATCTAAACGACCTAAGAATGGCGAAACGTATGTTGCACCAGCACGAGCTGCAAGTAACGCTTGAACTGCTGAGAATACTAATGTAACGTTTGTACGAATTCCTAAGTCAGAGAATGCTTTTACTGCTTTTAAACCTTCTGTTGTCATCGGAACTTTTACAACAACGTTTGGAGCAATTTTCGCTAATTCTTTTCCTTCTTCGATCATTTTATCAGCTTCTAAGCTAATTACTTCTGCACTTACAGGACCTTCTACAACTTTGCAAATTTCACGAATACGCTCGTGGAAATCTACTCCTTCTTTTGCTACAAGTGATGGATTTGTCGTTACTCCAGCTAATACGCCTAATGCATTTGCCTCTTTAATTTCGTTAATGTTTGCTGTATCAATAAAGAATTTCATTTGTTATTCTTCCTTCCTAATTTTCATTTTATATTTATTTATTTTTCTTAATAAGCTCTAATTCAATCGGAATAGATTTCTCCACTTTTTTACCTTGCGTGATCTCTTTTGCTGTTTGCATCGCCTTCTCCCCGATTAATTCCGGTTTTTGAGCAACTGTTGCAGCCATACGCCCATCTTTAACCGCTTTTACAGCATCTTCTGTTGCATCAAATCCAACAACGACTACATCCATTTTTCCAGCAGATTTCAATGCTTCAAGTGCCCCTAATGCCATTTCGTCGTTATGCGCAAACACAGCTTTAATATCACCATTTGCTTGCAAAATGTTTTCCATAACAGACAACCCTTTTGCTCTATCAAAATCAGCCGCTTGTTTTGCAACTACTTTTAAAGATTTATCCGCTACGTTATGGAATCCTTTCCCGCGCTCACGAGCAGCAGAAGATCCAGGGATTCCTTCTAATTCAGCAACATTTGCTCCCTCGCCAACTAATTCACGAATGTAATCACTAGCCATTTGACCACCTTCAATGTTATTAGAGGCAATGTGAGAAACAACTTTACCTGAATTTGCAACACGGTCTACTGTAATAACAGGAACATTCGCTGCATTTGCCGCACTTACTGCTGAAGCAACAGCATCTGAATCAGTTGGATTAATAACAACTACATCGACACCTTTTTGAATTAAATCTTCAACATCATTTGTTTGCTTTGCTGCATCATTTTGAGCATCAACAGCAATCAATTCAATGCCGCTTTCTTTCGCTTTTTTTTCTGCCCCTTTTTTCAAAGTCACAAAAAATGGATTGTTTAAAGTTGAAACAGAGAATCCAACTTTAATAGTTTTATTTCGACCTTTATCGCTAGAATCCTTTGCCCATTCTGGTGGTTCCATTGAACAACCAGCAGTAATGACCATAATACATGCAACGAGTATAAGTAACCATTTCTTCATGAACTATCCCTCCATTATGCTTCTTTTCGACGATCAATTAATACAGCTAGTAAGATTACAAGTCCTTTTACAACTTGTTGGAAGAAAGAAGATACACCTAATAAATTTAAACCGTTATTTAGTACACCGATAATAAGTACACCGATGAATGTACCAACGATCCAACCTCTTCCCCCAGAAAGACTTGTTCCACCTAATACAACTGCTGCAATTGCATCTAATTCGTAAGAAGTACCTGCAGTTGGCTGTGCAGAATCTAGTCGTGATGTTAAGACAATACCTGCAAGCGCTGCCAAAATTCCGGAAAGACCGTAAATCATTACTTTAATTCTCGTAACATTAATACCTGATAGTGCTGCTGCTTCTTCATTTCCACCAATTGCAAATGTACGGCGGCCAAATGTCGTTTTCTTCAAAATAAAGTACAGTACTGCGAAAGCGATCATCATTGTAACAGCTGGTACCGGAATACCGAGAAAATAACCGCGGCCAAACATTTGGAACATTAAATGATCACCAAGACCAGTGATCGGACGTCCGTCCATATAAACAAGCGTCAACCCACGAAAAATAGTCATTGTTGCTAACGTCGCAATAAATGGAGCTACTTTTCCCTTCGCTATGATGATACCGTTTACAATTCCCATTACAAGACCAGCTAATAATCCAACTGCCATCGCAAGGAACGGGTCCATGCCACTTGCCATCATTCCAGCAACAAGTGCACTTGATAATGCTAAAATAGAACCTACCGATAAGTCAATACCCCCTGTTAAAATTACAAAGGTCATTCCGAATGCAATAAGCGCATTAATCGATACTTGGCGCAGTATATTAAATAAATTTGGAATTTCAATAAATGCTGGATTTAAAGCTGTAATTACGACGATAATTAGTGCTAAACCGATTAAAGAACCGAGTTGTTGTAATACATTCCCCTTCTTAGCCATCCTTATTCTCCCCCTGTAGCTAGTGCCATAATAGACTCTTGTGATGCCGCATCTTTCTCTAAAATGCCGCCGACTTTTCCTTCATGAATGACAAGAACGCGATCACTCATTCCTAAAACTTCTGGAAGCTCAGATGATACCATAATAACGGCATCTCCTTGCTCGGTAAGCTTATTCATAATAGAGTAAATTTCTTTCTTCGCTCCAACATCTACACCCCTTGTTGGCTCATCTAAAATGAGTAACTGCGGGTGGATACCTAACCATTTTGCAATAACAACCTTTTGCTGATTCCCACCAGAAAGAGATTTCACTGCTTGCTCTCCACTAGATGCTTTCACATTAAGTAGCTTCATCATATCCGCTGTAAACTGTTGTTCTAGTTCGTTACTAACGATACTTCCCTTTGATAGACTTTCTAAATTCGGTAAAGCTAAATTTTCTCGAATTGAGAAATCTAAAACTAATCCTTCAGATTTTCTATCCTCTGTAATAAAAGCTATTCTTTGTCTAATCGCATCTATCGGACTATCAATCTTTACTTCTTGTCCATTTATGAAAATTTGGCCAGAATCTAAAGGCTCGTATCCAAATATCGCTTTCATAATATCTGTACGTCCAGCTCCCATCAAGCCAGCAACACCAAGAATTTCACCTTTTCTCACCTGAAACGATACATTTTCAAACTTCCCTTTTTTCGTTCCATTACGCATCTCAAAAATAACATCGCCAATTTGACTATTTCGTTCTGGGTAACGTTCACCAATGCTGCGCCCCACCATCATACTCACTACTTCATCAAATGATGTTTCCGGAATGGATCTCTTTCCAACATATTCCCCATCACGTAAAATCGTAATGGTATCACATATTGAAAAAATCTCTTCCATTCGATGTGAGATATAAACGAACGAAACGCCTTCTTTACGTAATTTATTAATAACAGTAAACAACGTTTCAATTTCACGATCTGTTAATGCAGCTGTAGGTTCATCCATAATAATAACGCTCGCGTTTGTCATTAACGCTTTCGCAATTTCGATAATTTGCTGTTGTCCAACCGATAACTCTCCTGCCAGCATAGCGCCTTTTACATGTAAACCTAGTTCCGCTAATTGCTGCTGCGCCATCGCGTTCATTTGACGCGTACGCAAAATACCCGTCTTCCCATACATTAACTCTTTACCGAGAAACATATTTTCAGCCACTGTTAAATTCGATAATATGTTCAATTCTTGATGTATAAATGCAATACCGTACTCTTCAGCTTCTTTCGCATTTTTAAAAGTTCGTTCTTGTCCATCAATCGTGATTGTTCCACCATCTCTTTTATATACACCTGTTAAAATTTTCATGAGCGTTGATTTACCCGCTCCATTTTCCCCCATCAATGCATGAACTTCTCCTGTTTCAATCATAAACTGTGCATTCTTCAAAACAGGATTGCCATTGAACGCCTTTGAAATATTTTTCATTTCAATACGCATTCCCATCACTTCCCTTTATTAAAAAATTACGCCTGCATGTAAAATTACATTGGCATAAGGAGTAGCCTCTCCTGTACGAATAATCGCCTTCGCTTTCTTCGTATGCTCTTTAAATTGTTCATGAGATACATATTCAAACGCTGGCTCTATTAATTTCAGCTCAATCTCTTTATTTACTTCCGCATTATTGTTAATGATTTCTTCTGCTAACGTCACTTTTTCAATTGCCATATCATCAGCTACCACTTGCAATACATCTAAAAAGCTAGGTTTTCCAATCTCAACAGCTAAATCAATTCGTTTTACTCCGTCAGGAATCGGTAACCCACAATCAGCGATTACAATCGTATCTGTATGCCCAAGTGAAGCAAGGACTGATGCAATCTCACTGTTTAATACACCGTGCTTTTTCATCCAACAATCACCTGCACTTCACGCACTTTATCTCTCGTTGGCATACCGCCTTGCGCCCCAAGCTTCGTTACAGAAAGACCACCAGCAATATTTGCAAAACGAATTGCTTTTTGAAGTGCTTCTCCTTCAGAAAGCGCAACTGCTAATGCACCATTAAATGTATCACCAGCTCCAGTCGTATCTACTACATCAACAGCAATGCTAGGAACGTGTACAATGTCCGTACCATTATGGAAACGTACACCGTTAGAACCTTCTGTCATCAATAGTTTGTTTGGATATTTAGCCAGTAGCTCTTCAATTGGTGATGTGAAATCATCTAATACGATGCGGCACTCATGTTCATTTGGTGTAATATAAGTTGCCTTTTCTAAAATATCTTCTGATAACACTTGTGCTGGCGCTGGATTTAACATAACTGGAATATTATGCTCCTCACAAATAGCCAATACATATTTTACTGTTTCAAGTGGAATCTCTAGTTGAAGAACAACCATATCTGCTTTTATAAGAAGATCTTTTGATTGATCCACAACCGGCTCATTTACAAGAGCATTCGCTCCTTGCACGACAACAATACTATTATCCTCTTCTGCTAAAACGATATGGGCAATTCCTGTCGCCGCATCTGTAACCGGTACCACATAGTCAATAAAAACGCGTTCGTTCTCTAAATTTTTTCTCACTACAGTTCCATAATTATCGTTTCCTACCGCTCCAACCATTGCTACATTTGCACCTAATCTCGCTGCAGCAACCGCTTGGTTAGCTCCTTTTCCTCCTGGAATTGTATGAAATGCTTCACCAATTACTGTTTCTCCTGCTTTCGGACGTTTTTTTGAAACGGCCACTAAGTCCATTGAAATACTACCTACTACTGCAATATTTGGCATCTGTTTCATCTCCTTACTTCGTTGTATTTCGTTCTATAATTTCAATCGGTAAACGATAGTGTTTCTCTTCTAATATGTTTCCTTCCATCTGCTCTAACAGCAGTTCTGTTGCAACTTTCCCCATCTCATAAATTGGCTGTGCAACAGTTGTAATAGATGGATACATCATCTCTGTTAAAGAAATTCCATCGAATCCGATAATTTGTAAATCATCCGGAATAGAAATCCCCTTTTGAAGTGCAGCCTTTACAATACCTATTGCAATCAAATCATTCCCGGCAACAATTCCATCTATATGTGGGTACTCTTCTAATAATTCCACAGCTACAAGCTCACTATTAACTGGATCAAATGTACTCTCTGCAATCATATAAGAAAGATTATTTTGCGTAATAACGTCTACAAAGCCTTCAAAACGTTCATTAGCTGTGCTTACGTCACGCGGTCCACGGATATGCGCAATATGTTTACAGCCTTTGTCTATTAATAACTTTGTCGCTGCCTGACTCCCCGCATAGTTATCTGCATATACAGCAGGTATACGCTCATTAAACATACGGTCAATTGCAACGACTGGTACTGACAAATTCATGTAATTAACGCTATTTTGTGGATTTGTTGCTACAATAAATCCGTCTACATTATTTTGTCTAAGTACATCAATATATTGCTTTTCTTTCTCTAAATTTTCATCAGAGTTACAAAGTACAACTGTATATCCTTGCTTATGAGCTACATCTTCTACGGCACGTGCAACTTCTGGAAAGAATGGATTCACGATATTTGGAACAACTAAGCCAATTAAACGAGATTTCTTATTATATAGTGAACGTGCTACTGTACTAGGTTTATAATCTAGCATCTCAATCGCTCGTTCTACTTTCTTTAATGTATCTTCATGAACATATCCATTTTTATTTAATACTCTGGAAACGGTCGCAACAGATACTCCCGCTAATTTCGCAACGTCTTTAATCGTACTCATTCTTTTCCCTCTCCATTTCATGTAACCGTTTACAGAAAATAATATAACGTATTTCTAGAAATACGTCAATCATTTCTCACGAAAAAGCTTTTAAGGTTATACTCAAAAAAAGCACCGCCATAAGGCGATGCTTTTTCATTACGAATAGGATACAGTTTGTTCTTTTTCCTCTGTAGCTGGCTCTTCAGCGTCTTTTTTACGATCTGACAGTTTAATCTTCTGTAAGAAAATCGTAAAGATAGCGCCTACTACGATAAATACTAATCCTGTTAAGAATACAGTATGAAGTGAGTCTACTAAAGAGTTTTTCAAAATTGGTACAATGCTGTTAGCAAACGCTTCTGGCATTTGTTTTAATGCCTCTGGACTAAATAGCATCGAATATAAACCTTGTGGATCTGTATGAATCATATCTTTAAATTTCGTTACCATTTGTCCTGCTTCTTTCGGGAACGTATCTAATACAGGTACTAAATTCTTTGTTAATGTTGTACCTGAAGTGTTATTCATAATGGATCCTAAAATTGTAATACCAAATGTTCCACCAATTTGACGGAAGAACTGACTTGATGATGTTACGACACCAAGGTCTTTTTTCGGGAAGCTTTCTTGTAACGCTAATGTTAATGTTGGCATTACAAGACCCATGCCTAAACCGATAACCATCATATAAGACGTTGCAGTTAATTTAGTTGTATGCATATCCATCGTTGTTAATAACCAGAATCCTCCAGCCATTATAAGCATTCCTGTAATAATTTGTGGCTTTACACCAACTTTTAATACAAGTTGCCCACCGATAATACTCATCACAATCATTGTAATCATCATCGGCGTCATAATTGTTCCTGATTCAGCAGCACTTACTCCTACAATTCCTTGCATAAAGAATGGTACGAACATAATCGCACCGAACATTCCAATACTCATAAAGAATCCAATCGCATTTAATAATGTAAATGTACGATTTTTAAAGAAGTGCATAGGTAAAATCGGTTCTTCTGCTCTCGTTTCAACGATAACAAAGCTAACGATACCAATTAAAGCTAATGCAAATAACCCGATAATTTGCCATGAATCCCATGGATAATCTTTTCCGCCAAATGTTAAGGCAAGTAATAAACTTACAACACCAAGAATCATCGTGAAAATTCCAGCAATATCAATTTTAATTGGTCCTGTTTGTTTATGTGATTTTAATCCCATTGCAATAAAGATTGTTGCTAAAATACCAACTGGCAAGTTAATATAGAATACCCATCTCCAGTTCACTGCATCTACAATCCAACCACCAACTTGCGGTCCAATTACAGAAGCAAGGCCGTATAACGCACCAAAAATACCTTGCCATTTTGCACGTTCTTTTCCCGTGAACATATCTCCGATAATAATCATAGCCATTGGCATCATAATACCGCCACCAAGACCTTGAATACCACGGAAAATAATTAATTCTGTCATACCATTTGCCATACCACATAATGCCGAGCCAGCCATAAAGATAACTAGCCCTGTTATATATACGTTACGACGACCAAGTAAATCCGCTAATTTACCTGCAATTGGTACGACTGTTGTTGATGTTAACATATAAGCTGTTGTTAACCACGTCATTAAGCTTAATCCGCCTAGTTCACCGACGATACGCGGCATTGCTGTACCAACGATTGTTCCATCTAATGCAGCAAATAGCATCGCGATTATTAAACCGATTAACAGCAACTTTCTATTTATGTTTTGTTGTTGCTCCATGTAATCTCCTCAATTCCTCTTAGTTATTCTCTTTTTTCTCTTGTGTCCCGCAAATAATTGTTTCTAATTTCTCAAAGAGGCGTAATAAATCTTCTCTTTCTTGTAATTCTAAATGTGAGAAGTATTTTGCTAAATGCTCATTACGAGCAATCATTGCCTCTTCTACCCTAGATTTCCCCTTTTTTGTTAACTCAATGACGACAACACGACGGTCATCTTTGTCGTGATAGCGTTCTACAAGCTCTTGGTCAATTAGGCGATCAATCATCACTGTAATTGCACTAGGCTTTACATACATCTTTTTTGCTAATTTTGTCGCCCTTGAAGCTCCATAATGATCTAAAATCTTTAAAATATAAAACTGCGGTGGTGTAAGTCCTGTTGCTTGCATTTGTTCTAATAGCTCAGTCTGCATTTTCTTTCCAATCGAAAACGCAAGAGCTTGAATTTTATCGATATGCGTCATATCATTTGGCATGTTATCCACCTCTTATTTAAACAATAAAATATTTAATGTATTTAAATATTAATCCCACGAACAAAATACGTCAACACTTTTTATTTATAAAAACGTTTACAAATTTGTCACAAAGTTGTATAATTTTCGACGAAGTTAATATTGACAGTCACGGAGAATCGGAGTACACGGCTATGAATCATAAAAAAGGAAACTTTTTTATATTTCATGGCCTTTTTATATTCTCTTTGCCTTACAACACTTCGAATTAATCAGGGGAGGATTTTCATTTTATGTTTTTTACACAATTCTTTAAACCTGCGCCCCACGCGGAACGCTTACCAGCTGATCGCGTTGATAGCGAATACCGTAAATTACGTTTACAAGTATTCTTAGGTATCTTCATCGGTTATGCGGGTTATTACTTTGTTCGAAAAAACTTTTCACTTGCAATGCCATACTTGATCGAACAAGGATTTAGTAAAGGGGAACTTGGGGTTATCCTTTCAGCAGTTTCTATCGCTTACGGATTAAGTAAATTTCTTATGGGTATCGTATCCGATCGTTGTAATCCTCGCTACTTTTTAGCAGCTGGGCTATTTTTATCAGGTATCATTAATATTATTTTCGGCTCATTTTCTTTCATTACAACAAGCATTATACTTATGTTCGTACTTCAGTTTTTAAACGGATGGGTACAAGGTATGGGATGGCCTCCTTGTGGGCGTACAATGGTTCACTGGTTCTCTATTAGTGAACGTGGTACAAAAATGTCTATTTGGAACGTCGCTCATAATGTCGGCGGCGCACTTATGCCTTCTCTTGTAACATTAGGCTTATATTTCTTTGCAAATGACTGGCATAGTATTTTTTACTTCCCAGGTATTCTTTCAATTTTAGTTGGTATTTATGTGTTAATTACGATGAAAGATACACCTCAATCTTGCGGATTACCTTCTATTGAAGAACATACTGGAGAATATCCACCAGATGAGAAAGTAAAAGATCGCGAACGCGAACTTTCAGTAAAAGAAATTTTATTTAAATACGTATTAAACAATAAATTTTTATGGTACATCGCTATTGCGAACGTTTTCGTATATTTCGTACGTTACGGTGTTGTAGACTGGGCTCCTACTTATTTAGTAGAAGAAAAAAGCTTTACTCATAGTAGCTCACGTACAGCTTACGCTCTATATGAATGGGCTGGTATTCCAGGTACACTTCTTTGTGGCTGGATGAGTGATAAACTATTTAAAGGACGCCGCGCACCTGCCGGTATTTTATTTATGGTTGGTGTATTTATCGCCGTTCTTGTTTATTGGCTAAACCCTCCTGGGAATCCAATGGTTGATAGTATCGCACTTGTCGCGATTGGATTTTTAATTTACGGACCTGTTATGTTAATTGGTCTACATGCCCTTGACTTAGCGCCAAAGAAAGCTGCTGGAACTGCAGCGGGATTAACTGGCTTCTTCGGTTATTTAGGTGGAGCTGCTTTCGCTAGTGCCGCTATGGGCTTTATCGTAGATGCATTCGGATGGGATGGCGGATTCATCTTATTACTTGCATCTTGTGTACTTGCAATGTTCTTCCTTGCTCTTACTTTAAAGACAGGATCTACAAAACAAAAACAAGCTTAAGTACTAATATTATTCTTATCAAAAAAAGAGAGACTGTTCTTTCCAGAACACCTCTCTTTTTTCTACATATAATACTTTTTTCTTACAAAAGATTTATTTCTCTCCTACATATATGTTAGCGTTTCCAAAACGCTTCAACTACTACTACAACTGCATTCAATTTTTATATAAAAAGATTTTTGAATATTTTCTCAACTTTATCTTGTCAAACATTGTCAATTTATATTAAAATAACAACAACATACAAAACATTTAGTCTTTTCAGAAAAGATGGAGGGATAGCCATGAAGAATCCACTTCTTCGCATTGAAAACTTACAGACTTCCTTTCGCATACAAGATCAATATCATGCAGCAGTTGATAACGTTTCATTAACTGTCCATGAAAATGAAATTGTCGCGATAGTTGGTGAATCTGGTTGCGGAAAAAGTGCACTTGCCCTTTCTATTATGCGACTGCATAATGAAGCAAATACAAAATTACAAGGGCAGCTTAACTATAGAGATAAGGACTTGTTGACTATGTCAGCCGCAGAGATGAATAAAGTACGTGGATCAAACATCGGTATGATTTTCCAAGAACCTCTTACAGCACTCGATCCTCTCATGACAGTTGGAAAACAAATCGAAGAAAACCTAGACTACCACACAAGCCTTTCAAAAGTTGAAAAGAAAGAACGCACCTTAGAACTACTCCATCAAGTTGGTATTCCAAAACCAGAACTTACATATAAACAATACCCACACGAATTATCTGGCGGAATGAGACAAAGAATTGTTATCGCAATTGCAATTGCTTGTAACCCAGCACTCATTATTGCTGATGAGCCAACAACGGCCCTTGACGTAACCATCCAAGCACAAATTTTAGATTTACTAAAATCTATTCAAGAACAAACGAAAATGGGCATCATTTTAATTACTCATGATTTAAGTGTTGTCGCAGAAACAGCCGATCGTATCGTCGTTATGTACGCTGGACAAGTTGTAGAAACAGGAAAAGTGGAAGAGATTTTTAACAACCCTCTTCACCCATATACTCGTTCTCTATTAAACTCCATTCCATCTGCGTATGCTGAAAAAGAAAAATTGCATGTAATTCAAGGGGTTGTACCGACGTTAGCTAAACTACCCCGTACAGGTTGTCGCTTCCAAGCTCGAATTCCATGGATTAGACCTGATCAACACGAGGAAAATCCAATTTTACATGAAGTAAAACCAGACCACTGGGTGCGTTGTACTTGCTACAAGCATTTCAACTTCCAAGATAAGAAAGGAGATGACGTAACTCATGGCACTGCTTAAAGTAGAAGATTTAAAAGTACACTTTCCAATTAAAGGTGGTGTTTTCGGTCGTACATTAGACTACGTTCGTGCTGTTGATGGCGTAAGCTTCGAGCTACAACCTGGCGAAACGTACGGAATCGTTGGGGAATCTGGGAGCGGCAAATCAACAACTGGAAAAGCGATTATGCACTTAACGAAAGCAACAGGCGGCAGCATTCATTTTAATAATAGAGATTTAACAAAGTTAAGTCGCTCAGAACTAAGAGAACAACGAAAAGATATTCAGATGATTTTTCAAGATCCTTATTCATCCTTAAACCCGAAGAAACGTGTTATGGATATTATCGCTGAACCACTTCGGAATTTTGAGAAACTCTCACCTGATGAAGAGCGTAGAGCTGTTCAAGATTATCTTGATAAAGTTGGTCTAAATCCAGAGTCTATTTATAAATACCCACATGAATTTTCCGGTGGACAAAGACAGCGGATTGGTATTGCACGCGCACTTACACTAAAACCGAAGCTTATTATCGCAGATGAACCTGTATCTGCACTTGACGTGTCAGTACAAGCGCAAGTTTTAAACTTCTTACAAGATTTACAATCCGAACTCGGACTAACATACTTATTTATTAGTCATGATTTAGGTGTAATTCGCCATATGTGTGACCGTATAGGTGTTATGTATCGCGGACGCATTGTGGAAGAAGCAACTAGTGCTGAAATTTATAATAATCCACAGCACATCTATACGAAGCGCCTAATATCAGCTATTCCTGACATTCGTCCAGAAAACCGCGAACAACAGCGTAAATTGCGCCGTGAAGTAAGCGCCGAGTACGAAAAATCATACGAAAATTATTTCAATGAAAATGGACGTGCTTACGATTTAAAACCAATCTCGCCAACTCACCGGGTGGCATTACCATAAGGGAGTGATAAAACATGTGGAAATTTATATTACGCCGGATTTTAGTTATGATACCACAATTATTCATATTAAGCGTACTCGTCTTTACACTTGCTAAAGCAATGCCAGGTGATGCATTAAGTGGCGCTGAACTAGCAAACCCAAAAGCCGATCCAAAAGTAATTGAAGAACAACGTGAGAAACTTGGGTTAAATGATCCTATTCCCACACAATATGTAAGGTGGATTTCAAATGCCGTACAAGGGGATTTCGGTATTTCTTACGCACATAAAATACAAGTAACAGATATTATTGGGGAACGCCTTGGTAATACAGTGCTGTTAGCTCTTCTAATTCTTATTCTTACTTATTTAATCGCCATTCCACTTGGCGTTATAAGTGGACGTTGGAATGATACGTGGGCTGATCGACTCATTACACTCTATAACTTTTTAGGATTTGGTACACCCCTATTTATTTTTGGATTAGTAATGTTATTCTTATTCGGCTTTTTATACCCAATCTTCCCTACAAGTGGTAGCGTGGATCCACAAGTGGCAGCCGGATCATTTGATTACTATTTAAGTAAATTAAATCATATGATTTTACCAGCTTTATCTGGGGCATTAATTGGCACAGTAGGAACTGTACAATATTTACGAAGTGAAATTATTGATACGAAACATAAAGATTTTGTACGCACAGTAAAAGCAAAAGGTGTACCAGAATCTAAAGTATATTCCAGACATATTTTACGAAATTCATTTTTACCAATTGCAGCATTTTTAGGATATGAAATTACAGGTTTAGTTGGTGGCTCTATTATTCTAGAAAATATTTTCGGCTACCCAGGAATTGGACAATTATTTTTCCAATCTATCACTCAACGTGATTTTAGTGTCGTAACTGCTCTTGTATTATTTACTGGATTCGCAACGCTACTCGGGACTCTTCTTTCCGATATTATTCTAAGCATCGTTGATCCACGTATTCGTATTGATTAATGGAGGTGAAGAAACGTTATGTTAGCAAATCCTGAAAAACAAACTGAAGTCATTTATTACGAAAAGAGTCCTTCTGGTTTCTCCATTATGTGGCGAGAATTTCGTAAAGATAAACTAGCAATGTTTTCCCTATTCTTTTTAGCTTTAATATTAATAGCCGTTTATACAACTTCATTTATTATGAAACAAGAAGATATCGTTCGAGTTGATTTGTTCGCCATTTATGACTCTCCTTCAGCTGAACATTGGCTAGGAACTGATTATGGTGGCCGTGATATTTTCGGACAATTAATTATTGGTACACGTAATTCCTTTACAGTTGGGTTAGCCATCACTCTTTTATCAACCCTTATTGGTCTTACGATGGGACTAATTGCTGGCTATTTTGGAGGAGTTGTCGATAACATCATCATGCGTTTTATCGATTTTATGATGATTTTACCATTCTTAATGATTGTTATCGTATTTATCTCACTCGTTCCAACTTTCAATATTACTACATTTATTCTCATAATGACCGCTTTCTTATGGGTCGGAAAAGCAAGGCTTATACGCTCTAAAGTATTAACTGAGAAAGAACTTGATTACGTATCTGCATCCAAAACGTTAGGAACACCAAATTGGAAGATTATCTTCCAGCAAATATTACCTAATTTAAGCTCTATTATTATCGTAAATATTACATTAAATCTTGCTGGTAACATCGGGATTGAATCTAGTTTGACTTACTTAGGCTTCGGTCTACCAGAAAGTACACCGAGTCTTGGTACACTTGTAAGTTACGCAACAAACCCAGATGTATTGCAAGAAAAATGGTGGATTTGGTTACCCGCATCAATCATGATTTTAGTGTTGATGCTGTGTATAAATTTTATTGGTCAAGCGTTAAAACGTGCGGCTGATGCGAGACAAAGAAAAGGATAAGGGGTGGAGAAGTTATGAACAAACCAAAACTGTACAAAGTATTAAGTACACTTGCTGCTTCAACATTATTACTATCTGCATGTGGGGGTGCTGATAGCGGTAGCAAAAAAGCAAATACGAAAAAAGTAGAAACAAATAAATTTAGTGCTGCTGTAAAAAATGATGGTAAAGAAATTAAAGACGGATCATTAACTTATGGACTCGTTTCAAATTCACCTTTCTCTGGTGTTTTAAGTAGGGTATTGTATGAAGTTGCTCCAGATTCAGAAATTATGGATTTCTTTGATGAACAATTATTAGCTACAGATAAAAACTGGGAAATTACAAATGATGGTGCTGCAACGTATACAATTTCTGAAGATAAAAAAACAATTACAATTAAGATTAAAGATAATGTAAAATGGCACGATGGTAACCCTTTAACAGCTGAGGATTTAGAATATTCTTACTTAATTATTGGGAATAGCAAATATACAGGTATTCGTTACGATACACAAATGCAAATGATTGAAGGTATGGAAGAATATCACACTGGAAAAGCTGACAAAATTTCTGGTATTAAAGTAGTCGATCCAAAAACAATTTCCATTACTTATAAAGAAGTAAACCCTTCACTGAAAACTGGTATTTGGACATATCCTACACCTAAAAAATATTTAGGTGATATACCAATTGAAAAACTGGCTGAATCTGATAAGATCCGTCAAAATCCAATTGGATTCGGACCATTTAAAGTGAAGAAAATCGTCCCTGGTGAATCAGTTGAGTATGAGCGCTTCGATGATTATTGGGGTGGCAAACCTAAACTAAAAAATGTAACATTAAAAGTTGTAAACCCATCTATTGTTAGTGCATCTCTGAAAAAAGGTGATATTGATATTGCAGCAATTACTGCTGATCAATATCCGAACGTAAGTAAATTAAAAAACACACAACTAATTGGTAAAACTGACCTTGCTTATACTTATATCGGATTTAAGTTCGGACATATGGACAAAGCAAAGAATGAAGCTGTAATGGATAACGATAAGTTCAAAGACGTTCGTTTACGTCAAGCGATGGCTTATGCAATTGATAGAGAAAAATTAGGAGAAAAAGTATATCACGGACTTCGTGTTCCAGCTAACTCTCCAATTCCACCATCTATGCCAAAGTACCATAATAACAATGTTGGCGCATATAACTTAGATGTAGATAAAGCGAAAAAACTATTAGATGAAGCTGGCTATAAAGATAAAAATGGTGATGGATTCCGCGAGGATCCAAAAGGTAATGAATTTAAAATTAACTTCCTAGCTAGTAACGGTAGTGAAACAAGTGAACCACTGGCTAAATTCTATATTCAATCTTGGAAAGATATCGGCTTAAAAGTAGAACTTGTTGATGGACGACTACATGAATTTAATGCTATGCGTGATATGATTAAAAAAGATGATCCTAAAGTTGATATTTTCTCTGGTGCTTGGAACACTGGTTCTGATCCTGACCTTTCTGGTCTATGGGGTAAAAATGCTGGATTTAACTATCAGCGCTGGGTAAATGATGAAAATACTAAATTATTAGATGCTGGATTATCAGAAAAAGCTACTGATGAAAAATATCGTAAAGAAGTATACGATAAATGGCAAAAATTAATTCATGACGAGGCACCGATGATTCCAATTCATTACACATTTGATTTAACAGGTGTTAATAAGCGCGTAAAAAATTATGATGTCAACACTGAAGTGAATCAAATAACTTCACATTGGAAAGACGTTACTGTAACAAGTGAGAAGCCAGAAGTAGAAAAATAATCATAAAAATAGCTCTTAGCATTTACTTACTGCTAAGAGCTATTTTTTATTTATAATCCTTTTCTTACTATTTATAACAACCAATTCCTTTCCTACTCTAAGATTAAAAGATTTGATGAATCATCTTTATTACAACAGCTAACGTAACAGATGCAGCAAATCCTCCTAAACAAATAAGACCGACACCTTGGCTATATGATAAATTTTGAAATGCTTTCATCTTTTTCATCCTCCCTCTCTCCCCTTCGATATGTTTATTTTACCAATGGAATAATTTTCATAACATCGATTTCACTAACAACAAACTTACAAATTTGTAAGTTAACAATTTCTCTTTAAACTTATATATCTAGTATGTCCATCCCCTCCTCCTTTATACGTCAAAAAAGACCTCGCATTATATCAAGGTCTTGCTTACACTACAGAATATCTCACTCAATTTATTTAATAATCATCACCGGGCATTTTACTCGTTTTGCTATTTTATGACTGACACTACCAAGCACCATCTCTTGTAGTGTATTTAATCCTCTACTCCCAGCTATAACAAGGTCTATATCCCCTGTATTTACATATTGAACGATTGTATCTCCAGGATCACCATGTAATATCGTAATTGTATAAGGAATGTTCTCTTTCTTTAATAAACCTTCAATCTCTTTTAATTTATCTTTTCGGCTAGCCGATATTGTTTCTAAATCTGTTTGGCCTTGTATAATATCTGATTTTGCTGTTCTATTATCTACTACGTACACAACTTCAACATTTGTTTCTTCACTACATTTCGCAATATATGTTGCATGTTCCGCTGCTCGAAGCGCATGTTCAGAGCCGTCACATGCTAATATAATTTGTTTGTACATATGCTGAATCCCCTTTTCGTTATCCTACTCGTATTATATAATAAAGCCCCCTAAAAAGGAGGCTTCTAACTAGCAATTCTTTTATTGTAAGTAGCTAAATTTGAAATAATCTTCGAGCTTCGTTCATTTAATCCCGTTATACTTACTTTCACGCCACTTTTTTCATACTTCATGATAACTTTATCAATTGCTGCTACCGCTGAATCATCCCATACGTGTGCGTGAGTAAAATTCAACTCAATTTCTTGTACATCTTCCTCAAATGAAAAATGTTTTATAAAGTCCGCTGTAGATGCAAAGAAAAGTTGACCGTGAATTTCGTATATTTTCTTATTTTCAATATATAAATGTTTCACGTGAATCTTTGCCATATTGAATGCAAATAAAACTGCACTAATTACTGTTCCGATAATTACACCTAATGCTAAATTATGTGTAATTAAGACAACCACAACTGTTACGATCATAACAAATGCATTCCCTTTCGGTACTTTATGAATCGTTGTTACAGAGTTCCAATCAAATGTTCCAATGGAAACCATAATCATAACTGCAACTAACGCTGCCATCGGAATATGCACGACATATTCACCTAAAACGAATAGTAATACGATTAAAAATCCGCCCGCTACAAATGTTGATAAACGTCCGCGTCCACCTGATTTAATATTAATAACAGATTGTCCAATCATTGCACATCCTGCCATTCCTCCGAAGAAACCAGCAACAATGTTTGCAATACCTTGTCCACGTGCTTCTTTATGTTTATTACTTTCCGTATGCGTCATATCATCTAAAACTGAAGCTGTTAATAAAGACTCTAGTAAACCGATAATTGCAAGCATAACTGCGTACGGTAAAATAATTCCTAATGTCTCAAGTGTAAAAGGTACATCAGGCATGCTAAAGAATGGTAATTCTTTCGGCAAGCTTCCCATATCCCCTACTGTTTTTAACTGTAATCCGCTCATAATTGCAATACTTGTCACAATAATAATGGAAATAAGTGTAGACGGTACAGCCGTCGTAATACGTGGAAATACATATATAATTACAAGTCCTAATGCGACAAGTGCATACATTTGCCAAGTTGCATTTTTAAAATGTGGCAATTGCGCTGTAAAAACTAAAATTCCAAGTGAATTTAAAAAACCACTCATAACAGATTTCGGAACAAACTTCATAAATGAGCTTAGTTTGAACACACCAAAAATAATTTGGACAATACCTGTTAATATTGTTGTAGCAAATAAGTACTGCAAACCATGGTCTTTAACGAGCGTCACCATTAACAATGCCATTGCACCTGTTGCAGCTGAAATCATCCCAGTTCTTCCGCCAACAAATGAAATGGTAACTGCAATACAAAAGGCTGCGTATAATCCAACGGTCGGATCCACACCTGCAATAACTGAGAAAGCGATTGCTTCAGGAATTAACGCTAAAGCAACGACAATTCCTGATAGCACATCTCCTTTTACGTTGGAGAACCAGTCATTTTTTATCGTTTGAAACAAAATACCACTCCTCTACTCTTTTCTCATTTGATTTTCTCCATAAGAAAATCTAAGCCGACTGCACGAAGGCTATTATATAACGAGTAGAGGATTTTGCGCTATGTAAAAGTTTCCTAAAAAAAGACGCTACCTTCATAGCGTCTTCTCTCATTTCATTAATGTCCACCGTGCCCTTGACCACTTTCTTGTACAATCTCTAACCTCTCATCCAATATACCTTGTGTTTCAAATGAAATATCACTCGTACTTCCTAATAAGAAACCGTGATTATACGGTCCAAGCGTTGGGTCATCTTTAAATTTCGGCTGAATAGTAGCAAGGAAGTCATACACTGGTTGTGAAGCTTTACCTTCTTCTAACAATACCACAGGTGCGTGTTTACCCATATGTGAAAATGGTGCTCCTGCAACTGCTAAGTCCGGTGTTTTGCTTGAAACAAATGATACACCATGGCCTGGTTTTGTGAGCCCCCATCCAAATTTTGTTTTTTCATCTTTAAATTTCGCAAAGGCAACAGAATTTTCTGTTGGGGTCTCACCACTAATACGCGTTACTTTCCCGTATTTACTTAACTCTTTTTCCACTGCTTTTGAAATGATTTTTTCTGGTCCTAATACATATATATTCACTTTCTCTTTTCTCACCTTTAATGCCTCTATCGTTGCTTCTGGCACTTTATCTTTCTCTGTATATAAAAGCGGTTCTGGCATATGAGAGATCCAATTTACAGCTGGTGTTGTATATAAACGTCCTGCTTCTTCAGACGAACCGATAATAACACTATTCGGGTAGCTTCCTGTTATATCGGCATATTCTTTATCCACATCTTTAGCAAATGTAGCTGGATCCATTTCTTTTATTTGCTTTACTTTATACTCTTTTAATTGCTCAAGGGTAGATGCACCGACATCCCCCATCACCATAATTTGTGTTCCATCTTTCGTTCCGAGCGGATTTAATCGTTTTATTTCTTTTAACGTCATTTCGGGTACCTTTTCTTTTTCTATAAATAGAATCGGTCCGTTATTTGGATGATGAATCAGGTCTGCACTTGCAATACCTAATTGCCACTCGTTTATTGGTACTAAAATAACAGCACCTGGCTGATTCTCTTTATGCGTTGCTGGCCATATCGTTTGCGAAGTTAATACTGCCATTTGCAAAGGATCATTTGTATTTAATCTCGTTACATTTTTTAAGCTTATCGTTAATAAATCATTCGATGCACCTTCATTCATTTCTTTCGGCGCAGTTACCTCCTGATTCATTTTCATCTCCTTTTGCTCTGTTTTTTTCTCTTCTTTCGATTCATGATTTTTATGATCCGTGTTCGTTTGTCCACATGCAGCAAGACCAACTGCTGTAATTATTGTTATCCCAAAGATTCGGGTCATCTTTTTCACTATACCGCCTCCGTATAAATCGTTTTCGAGCCAATATCATTACCTAAAATGGAATTTCAACTTTACAATAACAAGCAATTCTGAAGAAATTATGCAGATGCATGATAATCTGCACCATTTCTTCATGATTTTGACTTACAATTTAAGTAATAACTACAAATGCGGAGGTACTCTATGGTCGATATACTACTCGTAGATGATGAGCCGAGAATGCTTGAATTATTAACACTTTATCTTACTCCAATCGGATACAACTGCGTATGTGCAGTGTCCGGGGAAGAAGCTATTTCACATATAGAAAATCGAAACTTCAAGTTTGTTTTACTTGATATTATGATGCCAAAGATGGATGGGTGGGAAACGTGCAAAAGAATTCGATCATTTAGTAATGTTCCTATCATTATGGTAACTGCTCGTGATCAAACGGTAGATGTCATCCAAGGGTTAAAACTTGGAGCGGATGATTACGTGACAAAACCTTTCCATGAAGAAGAGCTTTTCGCAAGAATTGAAGCTGTTTTAAGGCGAACGAATCAACGTACGCAAATCCAATATCACGGCATTTTATGGGATGAGGCAAAGCATTTCGTCTCTGTTGATAATGAAGAACTTCTTCTCACTCCAATCGAATTCTCTTTACTCGGATTATTTCTACGTCATGTGAACTACGTATTAAGCCGAGATCAGCTCATTGAACGAATTTGGGGATTAAATACAAATACAGAAGATCGAACAGTCGATTCACATATTCGTAATTTGCGTGATAAATTACGAAAAGTAAATTTCCCTATTGATAACCATTTAAAAACAGTTTATGGAGTCGGATATCGATGGATTGATACTTTAGATTAAGGAGCAAAACGATGAAGCGAATTTCTATTCAGCTCGGATTTTATTTTTTAATTGTTACACTTTTAATCGAAAGTGTTCTATTTGTCTTGCTTTATTATAGCCTTGTCAACAATAGGGTAAATGAAGAAATGACAGCTTTATTAAAGCGCGGAAATAGTCACAGAGATGTCCTTGAAAAGTATTTTGATAAGCAAACAATCTCCCATGTTGCACTAATGGAATCCGAAGCCGAAACCACTGTTGTTATTGCAAATGCAAATAAGGATGTACTAGCTAAATCCAATGAAATAAATACTACTATAAAAAAGCATATTGAAAAGATGCAAACACGGACAGATCATGAAGGCGCAATTATAGAGAATCATTGGAAAACATCTAATTATATATGTACAGTTAGTCCCATTGTAGTAGATGGAAAACATGAAGGCTATGTGTACATGTTTCTTGGGACAGAATCCATTGAAAAAATGGTGAATGGGCTAACAAAACAATTCATTATTGTTGGTGCTATCACGTTTCTACTAACAGTAATCACCATTTTTCTATTATCACGCTTATTAACAAAACCATTGTTACACATGAAACATGCCACTGAAAAAATGAGTAAAGGCGATTTATCAGTTTCGTTAACGACTACTCGAAATGATGAAATTGGTGAGCTAGCATCATCTATTCAAACGCTTGCAAATGATTTACATTATATGAAAACAGAGCGAAGTGAATTTCTAGCAAGTGTTGCTCACGAATTACGAACACCATTAACGTACGTAAGAGGTTACGCTGACATTGCTTTAAAAGAAAGCACATCTCCTGAGCAACGTTTGCGATATTTATCTATTATAAAAGATGAGTCTGATTACATTACAAACTTAGTTCAAGATTTATTTTCACTTGCACAAATGGAACAACATAACTTTTCTATTCAAGTAAAGGAAGTACATTTACACACCTTCCTGACTCGTATAACCGAAAAAGTAAATGCCATATATAAAGAAAAATACATTAAAGTTACTTTCTCTTGTCCTCCTACACTGGTAGTAGGCTTAGATGAGAAGCGATTTGAACAAGTTATAGTGAACGTTTTAAATAACTCTTATAGACATTCAAATGAGCATTCTCATATAAACATTTCCGTTACAGAAGAACATAAACATATTTCCATTACAATTGAAGATGAAGGCGAAGGTATTCCGCCTGAAGATCTCCCTCACATTTTCGAACGCTTTTATCGAGTTGATAAAGCAAGATCACGAGCTACAGGTGGAACTGGTTTAGGGCTATCTATCGTGAAAGAAATTGTAGAGCTACACGGCGGGAATATTACTGTAACAAGCGAAGTCGATCACGGATCTTGCTTTATCATTTCATTACCATCTGTAAAGAAACACGACTACCATCAGTAGTCGTGTTTCTTTATCATTTTACTTTATAATATAAATTTACAAATTGCCCAAAACGTTTCGTATCTGTTAAAGTTAAATTAATTTCCGGGTTCTTATCTTGGAATAACGGAACTCCAGAACCTAATATATGCGGTGTAATTGTAACAACATATTCATCAATTAAATTATTCTTAAAGAATTCTCTTAGTAGACTTCCTCCACCGACCATCCATATTTTAGATCCTTCTTGTGCTTTTAACCTTTTTGTAAACTCCACTACATCTTCATTTACAAACTCTACGTGTTCGTTTGAACCTTTTTCTGAGTTAGAAAAAACATAACATTTTTTATCTAAATACGGGAATGGTTCTATATGCTCTACTACATAATCGTACGTTCTTTTTCCCATGATTATTGTATCAATTGTTTCATACATTTCTGTATAACCGTTATCTCCCTCTCCTTCTGTTTCCATTAACCACTCTAAATCATCATTTTCTTTCGCAATATATCCATCCAAACTAGCGGCTATAAATAAAACAATTTCACGTGACATCTCTTTTCCTCCTTGTGTTTCATCTTGATAACATTATGATGTAAACAATATACTAACAATAAAACACGACACTTTATGTCATGTTAAAAAGAAAAAGGTGATACATTTGTCAAAAGCTAAACGCTTATTAGATATTCTTATATTTGCTTCTGCCAAAAAGGCATTTACAGCTCAAGAAATAGCTGATGAATTTAATATTTCCGTGCGCACTGTCCATAGATACATTGTAGATTTAAGTGATATGGGATTACCTATTTATGCTGAACAAGGTCGTAATGGAGGATATAAAGTATTAACAAATAGAATCATTCCCCCTATTTTATTTACGGAAGAAGAAGCAGTCTCCATCTTTTTTGCTTTTCAATCTTTGAGTTACTATCGAGACTTACCTTTTAACACAGAAATCAATTCCGTTACACATAAACTATATAGCTCTCTACAGCATGATGCGAAAACGAAAGTTGATAAAATACGTTCTTATATCGCTTTTTGGAATCCGAAGAGAACAATTGATACACCTCTTTTAAACGAAGTATTAACTGCGGCTATTGAAAATAAAAATTTACACTTGCAATACGAATCTAAATCAGGGATCAAAACAAAACACGTTCATCCTATCGGTGTATATGCGCATGATGGTTTATGGTATTTACCTGCTTATGATTTTAATGTAGAAAAAACATTACTGTATCGCGTCGATCGTATTCTTTCTATATTATCAACCGAAGAAAATGGAGATACATTCATGAATTTAGAAGAGTGGTTTGCCTCTAACTCTAACGTAATACATAGTCCTACTCAGTTACATGTTTTACTAACAACAGAAGGTGTACGCCAATGTAAAAGCGTTCCTTACCTTGAAGAATTCGTAGTAGTAAACGAAGACGGTTCAGGATATATACATTCAACAATTGATAAAGGTGAAATTAACTTTATTACCCCTTTATTTTATAGACTTGGGAAAGATGCACGAGTTTTAGAACCGAAAGAATTGATAGATGGTTTACGTATGCGTGCGAAAGAAGTTTTACATATGTATAGAGACTGAAAAAGCTGCTATATATAAGCAGCTTTTTAGTCTAATTATTCCTATTATGTTTACGATTGACGAATATCGAACCACCAACGATTTTTCTCATTCATATTCTCAGTTCCACTAGAACCACTGTAACGGAAAGCTTCAAGGAAAAGTGAACCTAATTTATCCTCATCTACAAAATAACCTAATTTAACATTTACCGTTTGTCCTGGTCGGATACTGCCAATATTATAAAAGCTTTTTCCATCTCCGTGAGGTTCTAAATAATCAACTTCGCCTGTCATAATATTTTTTTCCGCAATTCCATCTCTTTCAGCGTAGTTCCATGCATTACCTTCAGATTTAAGCAACTTTATGGATGGATGCATATAGATTTCTTTTGTCGACTTTTTACCAATATTTTTCACTGTTGTTGTTAAGTAAACAAATTTAGGATTAACTAATTTTGATTCTACTAATTGATCAATTGAATCTTTACCATTTCCGAGTTTATATTCATCCCGTCTGTATGGTAGCAATTGTCCCTCTTGATCCAAAGCCTGATTCCTGCTTAGTATTTCTAAGCCAAGTTCATAAAAGTTTTCTTGTTTAAAATCTTTGATTGAATCGAAAACTTCAACTTTTTCTATTACATATTCAATTTGGCTATTATCCATGATTATAGTTACTGGAACCTTTTGCCCTATATGAAATAGTCGTTTACTATCTTTCTTCAAAGGAATAACCTTAGTTTTTTTCGGTTCATCTGCTTTACTAAAACGATTTTCATCATAATCTACTATATGTGATGCCTTTTCTTTTGACGTAGGTTCAAGTGAAATGCTCCCTAACACATCCATCATTTGTTCTTCGTTTACATCGGATCCAATATAACTTTCTAACATAATCCCTTCTTTCTCAAAAAAGAGAAAGACCTTTCTGTCAAACATTACATTGTTGTTTCCTGTTTCTTTATGGACAATTACTACTTTCCTACCATTTATCTCTTTTTCTTCGTAACTTTTCGAGTACAGAGTTTGAAAATCTGTATTCTCCCCTACTCTCCGAAGAGCGAATGAAAATCCCCCCTTTGCATAGTTATCCTTAAAGGAATATTTCATAGCAGCGTCATCAATTGCCTCCATATTTTCTGGTAATTTATCGATTTTCAATTTATACCACTTGTCAGCCTTTTTCGAGTCCTTATTTGTTACCAAAACATTTACTTCATAATTTTGTTTTTGAACAATCATATTATAGACTTTCACTGCTCCAAAAACGGTTGTCGGCATACCGATCAATAAGCAAGCAGCAGCGATTAACATACGATGTTTTTTCCGCTTTTTCTGCGGTTGTCCATCTTTCAGCTTCATTTCTTCCATAAACAATTTCTTTTTGCGCGTATATGTATGTGAAAATTCATGTTGTTCTTCAAGTTTATCAAAATCATCTAAAGCAATTTTTTCAGCAAGTTCATATATTTCTTTGGAGTTCTTTGAATTCGTCATGTTGTATACCTCCTATCATATTTTGGACTCGTTTTCGAGTGCGTTCAAACTGCTTGCGGACATTGACCTCCGTTATCCCCATAACACTTGAAATTTCTTGATACGTTAAGTTATAAAAGACTTTGTATTTAAACACCTGTCTGTTAGATTCGTTTAACTCTTTTAGCAATGCATCAATTTGAAGCTCAGACATTTTACGTTTTTCCCACTCTTCAATATTTTCATCTACTGCTTCTATTGATTCTCTTTCATATTCTTCTAAAAATGTTTCATGTCGTTTATTTTTCCGGTAACTATCAATTGCCTTGTTTTTCGCGACCCTCAAAATGTAACGTTTAAGCTCTTCAGTGCTCAAGTTATGGAGCTTTTCCAAATTCTTATAAAGAGTAATAAACGTCTCTTGAACTGCATCTTCTGCTTGCTGAATATTATTTAAAATAGAATAAGCTACATAATAAATTTTTTGTTCGTACAACTCGTATAGCTCTTCCATCTTTTCATAATCGTTGTTTGTAACTTTCATATAATTCCTCCTCTCACTCTATATAACGAATGAGCAATATACTTTGTGACACTACAGCATCTTTTTATAGTTAAAATTTAATAATAGAATAAACAAAAGCCCAATTTCTCTATTTTAACTGAGAAATTGGGCTTTTTAATATTAGAATTTTCCTAACTGCCGCTTTAATAACGTCCCTCTTATACCTTTTCCGCAAATTGCATTTGCTCTACCGCTTCTTTTAACAAATTCTGTGTCTCTTCCAAGCTATGATTCTGCTTTTCTCCCGGTTGTACCATATAAAACTCAGCAAACGATCGCTCTTTATATCTTGGTACGACATGCATATGATAGTGCGTAATTTCATTAAAAATTCCACCATTTTGGCAAACTGTAATTCCATCTGGTTTATATAATGCCTTAATCGCTTTTGCAATAATCTTAGAAGCATCCATAATGGATTTCGCTACAACGTCATCTAATTCGTCCACTTCTACAACATGTTGTTTTGGCACAATTAAAGTATGTCCTGTATAGAAAGGTGCATGATCTAAAAAGCATGTTACATAGTCATCTTCATATATTTTATATATTTTTTCCTCTTCGTTTGCTAATTTACAACCTAAACAATCCATTACACTTTCTCCTCTCTCTAAAACATAAAAACGTGAGAGCCATATTCTCACGTTTTTATGTTTCACTTTATTAGTTCAATTGTTTCCGTAACCTTTATACTATCTTTTACAGATTGAACAATCGTGCAATTTTTCACTGCCAGTTGCAGTGCCTTGTCCAACTGCTCTTCTGTAATGTTTTGTGCTTTAATTTTATAGTGCAAATGAACACTTTCAACTGGTTTTGATAAAGCTTCACTTCTACCAATTTCCGTTTCAATTGTAAACGTATCGTATGTAATACGTTTCTTTTCTAAAATTGTTCGAAAGACAATTGCACTACATCCTGCGATAGAAGAAACGAGTAATTGTAACGGTGAATACCCGTTTTCTTTTCCAATCGCTAATTGACCATACGATAAATCTGCCTCAATATCATCGTGTTTGATTGTTAGTTTCATTAGTTGTCTCCACCTTCATCGGTTTCTGCCGTTTCTTATTTATATAATAATATATATAGCAGAAAATGATAAATGGAATACCACAATATAACGCCATTCTTTGTTCTGGAATAAACGCTAAACTAATAACAACGATACTATTTGTAATTAAAGCTAAAATTGGGACGATTGGGTATAGTGGTGTTCTATACTTTAAGTCCTCTAACTTTCCTCCGCCTTTTATATACTGACTTCTAAAGCGAAGTTGCGATAAAGCAATAATGATCCAACTTGAAACAGCTGATAAACCAGCTATAGATAATAAGTACATGTATACTGTATCTTCTGCAAGGAAGCTTGTTAATAAAGATAAAGCAGCTACAGCAATTGTTACAACTAACGCTGTAATTGGAATACCACGTTTATTTACTTTTTGGAAAGACTTTGGTGCCATTCCTTCATTTGCAAGTGACCATAGTATACGAGTTGCCGCATATAATCCTGAATTCGCTACAGATAGTAACGCTGTAATAATAACGAAGTTCATAATATCAGCTGCATACGGAATACCGATTTTATCAAACACGACTACGAATGGACTTTCAATTACGCCAGCTTCTTTCCAAGAAATTAACCCTACTAAAATCGTCATTGTTAAAATGAAGAATAACATAATGCGCCATACTGTATTACGGATCGCGCGTGGAATTGTTTTTTCTGGATTTTCACTTTCTCCCGCTGCAATCCCAATTAACTCTGTTCCTTGGAACGAGAAGTTAACTGTAATCATCGTAAGTAATACGGCAGCTAGTCCATTCGGGAATAATCCACCATTGCTTACAAAGTTAGAGAAAAGAGGTGCCGCTTCTTTTCCGTCATATGATATAAACCCTAATAATGCACTACCACCAAGAACAACAAAGGCAAGAATGGTAACTACTTTAATACTAGAGAACCAAAATTCTAATTCAGCATAACTTTTCGCCGAAATTGCGTTTGACGCATATAAAATAACACCGAATACGAGACACCACACCCAAACATCAACATTCGGAAACCATCTTTTCATCATTAAACCGATTGACGTTAATTCTAGTCCTACTGTTACTGCCCAGCCAAGCCAATATAGCCAGCCGATCATAAAGCCCGTTCCTGGTCCAATAAACTTCGTCGCATACTTTTGGAAAGAACCTGAAACTGGCATCGCTACCGTTAACTCTCCAAGACAAAGCATTGTTAAATACATAATAAATCCGCCCACTAAATAGGAAAGGATGGCTCCCCCTGGTCCAGCCTGATTAATGGTGTAACCTGAACCTAAGAAAAAACCAGTCCCGATTACACCACCTAGTGCGATCATAAATAAATGTCTACTCTTCATCGTACGATGTAATTTCTCATTCGTTGGTTGCTGCATCTAAATCCTCCCCCTACAAATACCCCTATATCTTGTTAAAATTTTCTGATAATAAAAATATACACGAAAGCGATTACATTTTCTATATAAAATTAAAACTTTTCTGATAAAATAATATAAAAAATCGAATTATCACGAGATTAAGATTATAATTAAAGGAAAATAAGGATAAACAAGGAAAAACCTTTACATATATTGTAAAGGTTAACGGAGTTCTAATCTTCTCGATAAAATTGATAAACTATAATTTACGATAAAGTACATACAAGCTACTACCATAAACGTTGGAATCATATAATTTACATTTTGTCCGCTAATAATTTGAGCATTATGCATAAGCTCTGGCAGTGATATAACAACTGCTAATGCTGTATCTTTCAGCAATGAAATAAACTGACTAACAAGCGGTGGAACCATTCTTCTTAACGCCTGTGGTAAAATGATATGCCAAAGCGCTTGAACATACGTTAATCCCGAAGATCTTGCGGCCTCAATCTGTCCTTTTTCAATCGATAATAGACCACTTCGAACAATTTCAGATATCATTGCTGCTTCAAATATTGTTAAAGCAACAATTACAGCTGTTATAATTTCTAATTTCAAGCCTGCTTCTGGAAGTGCAAAATACGTGAAAAATATAATTAAAAGTAGTGGTAAGTTTCGAATTACTTCAACGATAATCCCTAATATTTGTGAGACGATAGGGATTTTCATGTAGCGCAATATCCCTACTACACTACCAATAATAAAACTAAGTACAATTGCTATGAGTGCTACCTCTAGCGTTATAAGTAATCCTTTTAATAAAAATAGAATATGATCACCTGTTATTGCTCCCTTAAAATCCATTTACACCGCCTCCTTTGCTAAGCGTTTTTCTAAATAACGCACTAGCATACTGAGCGGAATTGTTAATATTAAATAAAACATCCCGACAAATATATACACATCGAACGTAACAAATGTCTTCGTTGAAATTAAGTCTCCTTGATACATTAAATCAGCTCCAGCGATAATTCCGAGTATGGAAGAGTTTTTTACTAAATTGAGAAATTGATTTCCTAGAGGAGGGATTACAATTTTCATCGCTTGAGGTAAAACGACATGGTACATTGCTTGCGTATACGTCAATCCTGAAGAACGTGCTGCTTCCATCTGACCTTTCGCGACTGATAAAATACCAGCGCGAATAACTTCCGCAATAAACGCTGCAGTATATACCGTAAGCGTAACTGTCCCTGCTACAAAACCATTTAAAGTAATTCCTATTACAGGTAAAGCGAAATAAAATATAAATGCAATTAATACGAGTGGAATATTTCTTACAAATTCTACAAAAGTTGCTCCCAACCAATTTAAAATGCGAATCGGTGCAATACGCATTACCGCTAATATTATACCTAAAATAAAACTGCCTATTAATGCGATTACACTAGACATCACTGTATATTTAAATCCTTCTAAATACATATCAATGTTATTCGTTAATATAGAAAAATCAGGCACATATTCTCCCCTCTTTCTTTAAAAGAAGAGGATGAGTACTCTCATCCTCTCACTTTTACTATTTATCACTTTACTTCTCTGGTTTTTGCCCAATCCATTTCTCATATAATTTGTCATACTCTCCGCTTACTTTCATGTCTTTAATTAAGCTATTAATCTCTTTCGTTAAATCATCTGCACCTTTTTGCACTGCAATTCCGTACGGCTCATCCGTGAAAATTTTTCCTACAACTTCATAATTCGAATCTTGTTTTGCCATACCGTAAAGAATTGCATTATCTGTCGTTAAAACATCACCTTTCCCTGCTTTTAACGCCGTAAATGCCTCACTGTAATTTTCAAATTCTAATACAGTCGCTTCTGGTGACTTTTGACGAATATTATTTGTAGATGTTGAACCTTTGACAGCTAACACTTTCACGCCCTTTTTCACATCATCAATACTTTTAATATCGCTCCCTTTTTTCACAAGTAACGATTGTCCGGCTTTAAAATATACATCTGAAAAATCCACTTCTTTTTTACGTTCTTCTGTAATTGTCATTGTTGCGATAATTGCATCAATATCACCGTTTTTCAATAGTGGAATACGCGTTTTAGACGTTACTTCTTTTAACTCTAACTTCTTTTCATCTCCAAGAATTTTTTTCGCAAGCGCCTTTGCAACATCAACATCGAATCCTTCTACTTGCCCTGTTGAAGGGTTTTTCAATCCGAATAAGTTCGTATCATTCTTCACTCCAACTACTAATTTCCCGCGCTTCTTAATTTGCTCAATGGCCCCGCCTTGCTTCGTATTCGTTTCTTTTGCCTCATCTTTTTTACTTCCGCACCCGGCAACGACAAGTACGAATAAACAGGAAAATACGATTAACGTAAACAACTTTTTCATTTTAAGCATAAAACTCCTCCTTTAATGGTTTAACACTCGGCTTAAAAATAGACGCGCTCTATCTTGTTCAGGACTTGCAAAAAATTGCGCCGGTGTTGTATCCTCAATGATTTGGCCATCATCCATAAATAAAATCCGATCGGCTACTTCCCGCGCAAATCCCATCTCATGCGTGACAACAACCATCGTCATCCCTTCTTTAGCTAACGTTTTCATAACATCAAGTACTTCCCCGATCATCTCTGGATCAAGAGCAGACGTAGGCTCATCAAATAGCATAATTTCCGGCTGCATTGCGAGTCCCCTAGCAATTGCTACCCTTTGCTGTTGTCCTCCAGATAATTGATGCGGGTATACACTAGCCTTCTCCGGGATTCCTACTTTCTCTAAATAAAACATTGCCGTTTTCTCAGCTTCCTCTTTTGAAACTTTATTTACTTTAATAGGTGCTAGTGTAATATTTTGAAGAACCGTTTTATGTGGATATAAATAAAAATGTTGAAAGACCATTCCGATATTTCGGCGTAATTCATTCATATCTGTTTTGGCATTGTGTACCTCCGTATTTTGTACAATTAACTCTCCATCTGTAATTGTCTCTAGCTGATTTATACACCGAAGCAACGTGCTTTTTCCTGATCCTGAAGGCCCAACAACTACTACCACTTCCCCTTTTTTCACTTGCACATTAATATCTTTTAAAACTTGGAAATTGCCATAATATTTATTTACATTACGAAACTCTATCAACATACTCCCCCCTTCCCCTAACAAAGCATGTACATTCTTTTTATATTCAAAAATAGGGAAAAAAATAACTGCCTGCTTCATTTTGCTCATAAAAAAAGCAAAGGGATTTTCCCTTTGCTCCTTCATTTCTATTTGATTAAGATACTTCTTCTTTCTTATCTTTCCCGTATTCATGCTCCCAAAAGTCAGCGTTTTTAATTCCTAATGGCCCTGGATCGAATACTGGATCTTTTCCTTCTTTTTTCTGCTTTTCATAATCCTTTAATGCGACTAATGCAGGTTTTTGTAATAGTAAAATCGCAATGATATTTACCCACGCCATAATTCCTACACCGATGTCACCTAAAGCCCAAGCGGTTGCTGCTGTTTTTATACAGCCGTAGAATACAGCTCCTAAAAATACAAACTTTAGTACCATGGACATCCAAGGACGGTCTTTATCACGATTTAAGTACGCGATATTCGTTTCTGCAATGTAGTAATACGCCATAATTGTTGTAAAGGCAAAGAATAATAACGAGATTGCAACGAAACCGTTTCCAAATCCAGGGAAAACAGATTCTACTGCCGCCTGTGTATACCCCGGTCCTGGCTGAGCACCATTTAATTTATTTACGATAAAATTTTTTCCGCTTGCATCAAATACGTTATACATGCCTGTAATAATCATCATAAATGCTGTTGCTGAACAAACAAATAATGTATCAATGTAAACGGAAAATGCTTGCACTAAACCTTGCTTAGCTGGATGTGATACTTCAGCAGCTGCTGCTGCATGTGGCCCAGTTCCTTGTCCTGCTTCATTAGAATAAATACCACGTTTTACTCCCCAAGAAATTGCTAAACCGATAATACCACCGAAAGCCGCTTCTAATGCAAAAGCACTTCTTATAATTAACATAAATGCTTCTGGCAATTTTTCAATATTCATAGCAACAATGACGCAAGCTACTAAAATATAGCCTATTGCCATAAACGGTACGACAACTTGTGCTACGTTAACAATTCGCTTTACTCCACCGAAAATGATAAGAGCTAATACGACAACTAATATAGCACCTGATACGGTAGTATTAATACCAAAAGCCGTTTCTAGACTTACAGCAATGCTATTTGCTTGCACGCCCGGTAATAAAAGCCCAGTTGCAAGAATTGTCGCTGCAACGAATACTAACGCATACCATTTAACACCTAGACCTTTTTCAATGTAATAAGCAGGTCCACCGCGAAACTGCCCTTGATGTTTCGTCTTATATATTTGCGCGAGTGTTGATTCTACATAAGCTGATCCTGCTCCTAAAAAGGCTACTGCCCACATCCAAAATACAGCCCCTGGTCCACCGAAGGCAACCGCTGTTGCTACCCCAGCTATATTTCCTGTTCCAACGCGCCCTGATAACGAAAGTGCTAACGCTTGGAATGAAGAAACACCAGCTTCTGACTTTTCTCCTTGAAATGTCAGCTTCACCATTTCTCCTACGTGCCTTACTTGTAAAAACTTCGTTCGAATGGAAAAATATAAACCTACTCCTAAACATAAATAAACAAGTGCTGGACTCCAAACAATATTATTTAACCAATTTACGAAAGCTTCCAATATTCCCCCTCCTTTTTATCAAGAATATTCAGAATATATAAAAATTATAAATGTATACCGAATCTATGACAATATTATTTTAATAAAACAAACATATTTTTGTATAAAAAAACAAAGTATACATTTATTTTGCATACTTTGTTTTGAACAAAATGTATTATATATTCACAATTGCTTCTTCGCTTATAATTCTTTCATATAATTCTTCAGATAATTCCCGGAAGTTATCTGGCATATCTTTCCCCTTAAACTTCTTTTGGAGCGTGCCATATAAACCTATATCGCGTAAGCGTAAAAATAGCGGTAACGATTCATACCAACTATCCGCCAGTCTGTGCTCATACTCATACCCTTTTCGTAACACTTGTAGCTGTTTACGAGCAAAATCTGTCTTCTCTTCCGCTGTCCATGGTGTAAATAAAACAGAGTAATAGAGAACCATCGCTAAATCATGTATAAAGTAATTATAAGCTGCATCATCAAAATCAAAGATTGTTAGCTCTTTTCCATCATAATGAAAATTACCAGGATGAATGTCACCGTGCATAAGGCCGAACGTTTCTCTTTCAACTGGAAGAGCCTTAATTTCATCCATTAATACCGCAGCAATCTTTTTCACTTGATCATCTTCTAATTCATTCACAATCCCACTCTCATCTTCTTCCCACGTATCACGATAATCTGTTTTAGGATAGTTCATTGTTAGGCGATGCAGTTGTCCAATCGATTTTCCCCACGCTTCAAAGTAAGCATCTCCCCAATAGGGTGATTCTTCACCTTTTACTTGCTCACCTTTTGCATATGTAAATAAGGAAACGAAAAAGAAAGTTTCATCCTCTGCTCTGATTTCTTCTACAAGATTTTGAGACGTTGAATAAAGAGGTCCTGCTACCTTTGCTCCGTTCTCCGCAACATATCGTAAAAAATCTAGTTCGGCCTCTACCTCTTTTTTAGAGCGATGAGAAGAGTGAGTTAAACGCAATACGTAATCTTCGCCACGATCACCCATTGCCTTAAAAATATAATTTTCAAAATCTCCAAGTGGCTTCTCTTCCACTGTTACATGAAACAAACTCGCCGCTCTTTTTAAAATCTCTTTTGTAAAAACACGTTCTACCGCTATTTCCATATGTATCCCTCCTATATATCTTCTTAATTCGACATAAATGTTAAAAGTACTGCTAGAAAGTTGAATAATGCGTGGACAATCATAGCTGATAAAATAGAATTTGTTTTCTCATATAACCAAGCAAATACTACACCACTCAAAAAGTTCACCGGTAATGTGTTATATGTGGGAATATGGACAACGGTAAATATTATGGAACTGATAAACACACCGCCCCATATACCATATCTATCACGAAAAAAAGTATAAAAAACACCGCGATATAAAATTTCTTCGTAGATTGGTGATATAATTGCTGCTCCAATTACCGCGATACAAAACGAATATATTGATTTATCATTTTGGACCGTCTCCGTTTTACTATTTTCAAAAGAAATCCCCATCTTCTCCATTATCATTAATACAGCAATACTAACTACAATTAAGGTAATCAATGCTATAACTGTCCAGAAAAAATCTTTCCATGAAAGCTTTCGAATTCCAATATCTTTCCAAGACAGTTGATATCTTTTTATACAAAAAAGATAAACTACAGTAGTAAATATCACTGCCATTATAAATCCCATTCATACTCCAGCATATAATGAGTTCCCTATTATTTTTAAAGCATATTCATAAAAAAGAGCTTCAACTGTTACTGGGACAATAAGAAATACGAAAACTAATAAATATAAAATTTCTTTCCATCCCCACATACTTTTCAAAATCATATACACACCCCCTCTACTCCGTGTTTCCTTAAGTATAAAAGATGACGCAACGTAACTTTCAATCCTCTTTTCAAAAAATAATTCAAGCATAAATTTCTCACAAACGACAAAAATTAACAGAAACAATTGTACTTTAAAAGAGGTGGAAATTATGACCGAACAGGAAAGTTCACAACAAGATAATAACAAAAAGCATATGTTTCCATCACTTCTGGAGAACATTAATTACATTGAAAACAAACTTTCCCATTCAGACGATATAAAAAAATTAGACCTCCCTTTTCAAAACGGAAAAGGAACAATCTTATATATCGAATCTTTAGCAGACCCAAATTTAATTCACCAATTAGCTCTTGAGCCTTTATTAACTCGGTCGGATTTACCTTTGGATAAAGCTTTCGCCACATTAAATATGAAAAAAGAAACAAATTTAAATTATGGCGTGCAGCTTCTATTACAAGGAAAATCATTATATTTTCATGAACAAGTCGACAGTTTTTGTATTTTCGAAACAGCTTTATCTTTAAAGAGAGATATAGCTGAGCCTGATAATGAAGGCATTGTCCGTGGACCACATACTGGTTTTGTAGAAGATTTAGCAACCAATTTAGCTTCCATTCGTAAACTCATAAAAAGTCCAAATATCGTCGTTAAATATTTCACGCTTGGTGAAGAAATGCACACGAAAGTGGCAATTGCTTATATGCAAAACATAGCGAATGACGATTTAGTTGCAGAAGTGAAAAGAAGGCTAGAAATGATTAAAACGGACGCACTCATGCCTCCAGGATATATACAAGAGTTTATAGAGGATACGTCTTTTTCACCCTTCCCGCAGCAATTAAATACAGAGCGTCCAGATAGGACCGCTGCAAATTTAATGGAAGGACGAGTTGCTATTTTATCTGATGGAGATCCAACAGCTCTCATCGTTCCTGTTACATTATTTGCTTTCTATCAATCACCAGATGATTATAATAACCGCTGGATTGTCGGTTCTTTCGTCCGAATGATTCGGTTAGTGAGTTTCTTAATTGCTTTTCTCTTACCAGCTATATATATCGCAACGGTTGCTTTTCATCCTGATGTGTTGCCACTTGAACTCGTTTATACAATTAAAGCTTCATTAGAAAAAGTACCGCTCCCTCCTATTTTTGAAGCTCTCTTAATGGAACTGATTTTCGAGTTATTACGGGAAGCTGGTATTCGTCTGCCAAGCCGCGTTGGGCAAACAATCGGTATTGTAGGCGGTTTAGTAATTGGTGATGCAATTGTAAAAGCCGGACTCGTTTCTTACACAATGATTATCGTTGTAGCTTTAACTGCAATCTCATCTTTTCTCGTTCCATCAAACGATATGAGCTCAGCAGTTCGAATTCTTCGTTTTCCATTAATGATTCTTGCTGCCATATTCGGATATGTAGGAATATCATTCGGTCTAATTATTACTTTCGTTCACTTATGTCAGCTTCATTCTTTTCATACACCATATCTTTCTCCTGTTGCTCCGATGCGGATAAAAGATATGAAAGATTCTTTTGTAAGACTACCAATTTGGTCATTTTGGGAACGACCACACGATCCAAAACCGAAAAAAATGCAACGACAACATGTAACGAGAGAGGATGAGAACGGTGACAAACACGCAAAGTAAAATTTCGCTCGTTCAATTTACCTTTTTCGTTATTCAATGCCAAATCGGAGTTGGTATCCTTTCTCTACCTAACCGTCTTCACCCAATAGCAAAAGGAGGTGGATGGATTTCTGTACTCATCGCCGGGCTTGCAATTCAGCTTATTATTTTACTTATGTGGCTTTTTTTAAAACGATTTCCTGATGCAGATATGTATGAAAGTGTTTGTATGCTATTTGGTAATAAATTTGGAAAACTATTAGGTTTTGCTTATGTTTTTTATTTTATCCTTATCGGTATGACAGTTATGTTAAATGCTTGTAATGTCATTAAAGTTTGGATATTACAAGCTACTCCTTGGTCTGCCATTCTCATCCTATTTACAATAGCTTGTTGCTATGTAGCCTATAATACATTTAAAGTAATTGTGCGATTTTATGTCATGGCTTCTATTCTTATTTTCCCAATGGCACTTTTAATTGGACTTGGGCTCTCACGGGCTGACTTTTCTTATATTTTTCCAATTACAGAAGCTGGATGGTGGAATATTATTCAAGCATCCAAAGAAACAATTACAGCCATGTATGGTTTTGAAATTATTCTTATCGCTTTCCCAAAAGTAAATGGGAGTTCTATTGCAAAACTGAAGGCTATTTCTATCGCCAATGGATTTGTAACTCTTTTTTATACTTTTACCGTTTGGATTTGCTTTATCGTATTTAGTCCAAAACAAATTGAGCTTATTCCAGAACCAGTTGCTTACTTATTACGCTCCTTACATATCGGAATTATAGACCGAACTGATTTACTATTCATACCAATTTGGATGATAACTGTTGTAGCTTCTATCGCTAGTTATTATTGCGCTGCTTCAATCGGAGTGGGACATATATTCAATCTTGCTAATCATAAAAAAGCTGTTCCAATCGTTGGTATTATTGCTTTTAGTGTAGCCTTATTTATAGATACGCCTGAAGAATTAAAAGTAATTTCAACTTTCACTGATAAGTTCACGTATATTTTCATAGTTGTCCTCCCTCTTTTATTTCTACTTTATTCAGTAATAAGAAATAAGAAAGGAGAGCAGTATGTTCAAAAAAAGAGTTAAATTACTTTTTATATTATGTACTAGTTCATTTCTTTCTGGCTGTTGGGATCAAGAACCATTAAGGGAAGCAAGGTTAGCTTATAGTATTGGATCTGATATTACGGAAGAGAATCAACTCCAGCAAACAATTGAGCTCGTAAAAAGTTCAAGCGGAGAGCAATCTTCATTCGAAAATGAAATACATTCAGCAACGGGTCATAACATAAGGGATACAAGCGATGCCCTAAAAAAAAATGTGACTGGGAATATTCGTTATTTCAAATATGGTGTTCAATTACTAGGAACCAAAATTCTAAAAAAAGGTATACTACCCTATTTAGATGTCAGCTTTCGGGATCCAACAAACCCAACTGCTTTAGTAAAACTCATTGCAGTAGATGGTGAAACATCCGAGATACTAGAAAAAAAGAAAGTAGGCAATTTACTAATTGGAGATTTTCTAAAGAAAAAAGTGAAAAGCTTAGAAGAGATGAGTGTATTTCCGAAAGAAACTTTAGAAACAGCTGCTACAAAAATGTTAGATCCCGGTAAAGACTTTACCCTCCCTTCTATAAAAATAAAAGGAAAAGAAGTAATTACAAACGGATTAGCTTTATTTAACAATGATAAATTAACTGGGCATTTACCTTTGAAACAATCTGTTTTATTCGTGTTATTAACCGGAAAAATGGGAACAAGTGCCCGGATAACTCAAAAACTTACTAGTGATAAATCTGAGAAGACATCTGATTATTTAACAATGGAAATTAGCAATCGAAAGTTAAAACGAGACTTAAAAATAACAACAGATAAAAAAGGAAATGTTTATGCTCACATTAAGCTCCAACTAAAAGTTATAGCGCTTGAAGCTCCAAGGGATAATCTTTATAAAATGGATGAAAGAGAAAAGCTAAATAAAGAATTATCGAAACAACTTACAAAAGAAGCGAAAAAAATAACGAAAAAGTTACAAAAAGCAAACTGTGATGCTTTTGGTATCGGCAGACACCTTATCGCTTATCACCCTGATTTATGGAAGAAAAAAAATTGGAATAAAGATTATGCAAAGGTAAAATTCAAACCTGAGGTAGAGGTAAATATTTTATATAGTGGTGTCTTAAAATAAAAGGTTGTATGCCACGCGGGCATACAACCTTTTTATTTCGTATATCGATATACAATTGATTCGTATGGTCTTAAGTTAAGTTTTGTAATATCCTTACTGGAATCTTTATAATTCGACAGTAGTACTTCTTGTTTCATTCCATCTAATTGAACGTGTGCTGGTACAGAGTACGTTATTTCTTCTCCATAGAAATTATTTATAACAAGTAATACCTCATCATTTACAGTACGTGTATATGCCCAAATCTTAGGATGATTTTCATCTAAAATAGCATACTCTCCTTCTGTAATTACATCATATGTTTTTCTAAGTTCGATTAACTTTTTATAATGATAAAATACAGACTCTTTATCTTCTAGCGCCTTCTTTACATTTATTTCTTTAAAGTTTCCAGCCACTGAAATCCAAGGTGTACTTGTTGTAAAACCACTGTTCATCTCTTCATTCCATTGCATCGGAGTACGGGAATTGTCACGAGATTTTTGTTTTAAAATCCCGATAATCTCTTCTTTTGATGATCCTTCTTCTCGCTTTATATCATATATATTTAACGATTCTACATCGCGGTATTGTTCGATGGACTCGAATTTAGGATTCGTCATACCGATTTCTTCGCCTTGATAAATGTAAGGTGTACCTTGCAACATATGCATAGCTGTCGCTAACATTTTCGCAGATTCATTTCGGTACTTTCGATCATCACCAAAGCGTGATACAATACGAGGCTGGTCATGATTACACCAGAATAACGCATTCCATCCTCCGCCCTTTTGCATTTCAATTTGCCAATTAGACATAATCTCTTTTAACTTAATGAAGTCAAAATTCGCTTTCGTCCACTTATCTCCATTCGGATAATCTACTTTCAAATGATGAAAACTAAACGTCATACTTAATTCATTACGCTCAGGGTTTGAATATTTAATACAATTATCAATTGTCGTAGATGACATTTCTCCAACTGTAATTACATCTTTCCCTTCAAAAACATTCCGGTTCATCTCTTGTAAATATTCATGAACACGCGGACCATCTGTATAATATTTACGTCCATCGCTTGTCGTCGTACTTCCGTCATCATTTAAGAACTGTTGATCTTTTGAAATTAAATTAATAACATCTAATCGGAATCCAGTTACCCCTTTATCAAGCCAAAAGCGCATCATTTCATATACTTCTTCACGAAGTTTTTCATTTTCCCAATTTAAATCGGCTTGCGTCTCATCAAATAGATGTAAATAATATTGCTCTGTCTTTTCATCATATTTCCAAGCAGACCCACCAAACTTAGATTGCCAATTATTTTTTTCATCACGCCAAATATAGTAATTACGATATGGACTATTTTTATCTTCCTTCGCTTCTTTAAACCACTTGTGCTCCGTCGAACTATGGTTTACAACGATATCAAGCATAATTTCAATGTTACGTGCCTTTGCTTCTTCTAAAAGCTCTTCAAATTCTTCCATTGTTCCGTAAGATGGATCAATGCTGTAGTAATCACTTACATCGTATCCATTATCATTTTGTGGTGATTGGTATATCGGTGTTAACCAAATATAATCTACTCCGAGTTCTTTTAAATAATCTAGTTTCTCTGTAACCCCTTTTATATCACCGGTTTCTTTATTGTAATAGCTATTAAAGCTCTTCGGATAAATTTGATAAACTACACTTTTATGCCAATCCTTCATGTTCAACTTCCTCCTACTTCTGTTTTACTCGTTTTGCAAATAACCACGTTAACGTAAATGGGATTACAACTGCGATAATCATTCCGACAATAAACATTGGAATCGATTTCGGAATGATAGAAATAAATGCTGGTAATCCGCCAATTCCGATAGCAGGTGCTAATACACCATTTAACGTAATAAATATAGCTGCAATAGCCGATCCTATAATCGCTGCATAGAACGGGAATTTATTTCGTAAGTTTACACCAAACATAGCTGGTTCTGTAATACCGAAATATGCTGAGATTGCTGATGTAGATGCCATACTTTTATCATTTTGATTTTTAGAAATCCAGAACATCGCAAGTGCCGCACTACCTTGCGCAATATTAGAAAGGGCAATCATTGGCCAAATGAATGTACCACCGTGTTGTGCAATTAATTGTAAATCGATAGCAATAAACATATGATGCATACCTGTAATTACAAGTGGTGCATATAATGCTCCAAACAATACTGCCCCAACTACTGGTACTGTTTCATATACACCTACTAATCCAGCTGTTAATAAATCTCCAATATGACGTGTAACTGGACCAATAATTCCTAGCGCTAATACACCTGTTACGACAATCGTTGTAATTGGTACAACTAATAATTGAATTGCATTTGGTACATGTTTCTTCAAGAAAATTTCCACTTTACTTAATACAAATGCCGCTACTAAAACCGGTAAGATTTGACCTTGATACCCTACCTTTTCAATTTGAAATAATCCTAAAATATCGAAGTACTCAATCTTTTGACCATCTAAACCAGTTGCTGCTTTTCCGTAATCCCACGCGTTTAATAGGGCTGGATGCACAAGCATTAATCCCATAACAATCCCTAATATCGGACTACCACCAAAGCGTTTTGTTGCTGACCAACCGACAAGTGCTGGTAAGAATACGAATGCTGTATTCGCCATCATATTAATTAAATCCCAAAGCCCACTTAAGTTTGGATACACATCTAATAAATTTTTACCTTCAAAAAATAAGTCCTTCGCCCCTAATAGGTTATTAATTCCCATTAGTAAACCAGCTGTTACGATTGCTGGTAATATCGGCATAAATACATCTGAAAATACTTTTACAAACTTTTGAGCTGGATTTAACTTTTGGTTTCCAGAATCTTTTACGTCAGCTACTGTCGCTTCTTTCATACCTGCAAGCGTTATCAATTCAGCGTATACTCGATCAACATCTCCTGGACCGATTACAATTTGAAATACCCCAGCGTTATGAAACGCTCCTTTCACTAATGAAACAGACTGCAATTTATCGTTATCTATTTTACTTTCATCTTTTAAAGCGATACGGAGTCTCGTTACACAGTGTGCAGCTTGTTCAATATTGTCTTTCCCACCAATATACTGCAACACTTCCTCTGCTGTTTTACGATAATCTTTCCCCATATTCCCGTCCCTCTTTTCTTTTTTTGATACCGTTTACAATTACATATTAACTCGTATATATAAGTTAGTCAACACTCGTATATACGAGTTTGTGTTTTTTTTATAAAAAAAGAGATGAAACAATAGTTTGTTCCATCTCTTTACTTCCTCCGCGCCACATCCGAAAAATGAAAAATATCTAAACGATGGCGTGATTCTGTATATTCAAACTGACTTCCATCATAAAAATGCGTAAAGTTTTTCACAACGACAACATAGTCTGTTCCATTTAAATCTAAATACTTTCTATCGTCCTCTGTACATGGCTGCACCTCAATTACCCTCTGTGAGTAACTAATATGAAGACCTAGTTCTTTCTCAATGTATTTATAAATGGATTTCGTTGCAATTTCACTTGTTAATCCAGGAATATATTCCGATACAAAATGGTTGATATCCAAAATTACTTTTTCTCCATCAATATTTCGTACGCGTTTAATATGATCTATTTCTGTTTTCTCTTTCACATTTAATAGCTTTGCAACCTCTTTTGTCGCTTTTATTTTCTCCATTTCCACGACTTCTGTAATACAATGGCGTCCTAAACGTTCATTTTCTTCTTGGAAGCTTACAATACCACCAAAGTTGAATTCAATGTTTTTTCGCTTTAAAACAAAGACACCTTTTCCATGTATTTTTTGAACATATCCACGCTCTTGTAATAAATCTACAGCTTTTCTTACTGTACCTCGGCTCGCTTCATATTGCTTCATTAATTCAGTTTCTGATGGGATTTTGCATCCCTCTTTTAATTGTTTATTATCAATAGACTTGCTGATTTCTGTATAAATTTGTTCATACTTGCTCATCATCTACAATAGCCCCTTGTCACCTTCTAATTCTATATGTATTATACCATGCTACACTCTTCTGCCAATCTCTCACTTATTTTCCATTATAGGAAAAATACAGGTAAATATTTAATCTCTAAAACGTATTTTTATAAATTTTTTTATATTTTTCTTTTCATTCAAAAAAACATGTAGTATACTAACTTCAAAATCAGAGGAGAAAGGGAGCAAAGAACTATGCTTACTTATACAACAATTGTAGTTACATTTGCACAAAAACATCATCATCATACGTAACCCTTGAAACCTAGCGGAAAAATTACGCGTAGGTACAAGGGTTATTCCCGTTGTACCTACGTTAGGCGAAGAGCCATGTAGGTATTTTTTATCTACATGGCTCTTTTTTTATTGCCAAAAAGCTAGTAAAAAATGATGTTTAAGCAAAACTTACTACAAAGGAGTTAACAAAAATGGAAACGAAAAAATGGGGATTATGGATATTAACAGCTTTTGTGATCGGAAACATGGTTGGCGGTGGCGTATTTATGCTCCCAGCAAATTTAGCACAAGTATCAGGTCCAATGGGTTCTACACTTGCATGGAGTATTACAGGACTTGGCGTATTTATGATTGCACTCGTATTTGGAAATTTAGCAATTCGAAAACCAGAATTAAAAGCAGGACCACAAAGTTACGCTCAAGCAATGTTTCCTTCAAAAAAAGCGGGAAAAGTTGCAGGATACAGTATGGCATGGGGATATTGGGCTGCGAACTGGGCTGCAACAGCATCTGTTATTATTTCCTTCGCTGGATATTTATCAACATTCTTTCCAGTTTTACAAAGTAAGCAAATTCTCTTTTCAACGAACGGATTTTCACTAGAACTCGGAAAAGGACTAACTTTCCTCGTATGTAGCCTTATGTTATGGGGAATTCAATATATTCTTTCTCAAAATATTGATCGAGCTGGAAATATGAATCTTCTTGCTACCATTGCAAAGATTATCGGATTTACAATGTTTATTGTAATCACGTTATTCATTTTCAATGCCTCTAATTTCGGAGACGGTCAAACATTTATGAATGAAGCAGGACAATCCATTTCTTTAGGTGGACAAATCAATTCAGCTGCTATTGCAACACTTTGGGCATTTATCGGTATTGAATCGGCTGTCATGCTTTCTAATCGTGCAAAATCTCAGCGCGATGTAAAAAAAGCTACCATTTTCGGATTAATTATCGCTCTTCTTATTTACATGTCAATTACTCTACTTACAATGGGCGCTCTCCCGCAAGGTGCTTTAAAAGAGTCTCAAAAACCATTAGTAGACGCATTAAATTTAGCGATTGGCAATAAAGGCGCATATATAATGGCTTTACTTGCACTTGTATCTTTATTTGGATCTACAGTTGGCTGGATAGTTGTTAGTTCAGAAGTACCTTATCAGGCTGCAAAGAATGGACTTTTCCCTAAGCTTTTCGCGGAAACAAATAAAAAAGGTAGTCCTTCAAAATCATTATTTATTACAAATGTAATGACACAGATTTTCTTGTTCTCAACGATTTCTGGTACCGTTTCAGAAGCTTATAATTTCGCTATCGTTGTAGCAACATTAGCTTATTTAATTCCATACCTTGTTTCTACACTGTACCAATTCAAACTGGTTATTACAGGAGAAACGTATGATATAATGCCTGGCTCTCGAATAAAGGACGGCATCATTACTACATTAGCATTTATATATTCTATTTGGGTTATCAAAACCGGCACTGCTGATTTAAAAACGTTCTTCTTAGGAATCGGATTGTTCGTAATAGGTCTTATTCTTTATCCTGTACTAATGAAAAACTCAAAAAAATAAATTAAAAAAGAGAAGCTACCGGCTTCTCTTTTTTATTCAAAATCTGTCATTAACTTTTCTTTTAACTCTCCTACAGATAAAGGTTTTGCATAATAAAAGCCTTGTACATAATCACAACCCATAGATTGTAATAAACTTTCTTGCTCTACTGTTTCTACCCCTTCAGCAACTACTGCTAAATGTAAGCTATGGGCAATTTCAATAACAGATTTTACAATCGTTCGCTCTGGCTGTGCATGATCATAATGAAATTCACGAATAAAATTACGATCAATTTTTACTATATCCAGTGGTAGTTGTTTTAAATAATATAAGGAAGAATAGCCCGTTCCGAAGTCATCTAAAGCAATTAAAATACCCATATTTCTTAATTCTTGTAATGTAGCAATAATATAATCAAAATGGCGAACAGCAATGCTTTCCGTTATTTCTAAAATTAAACGATTTGGAGGGAAACCAGTTCTCTTCAAAATGCTACGTACAGATAAAATAAAACGCTTTTGCATTAATTGTTGTATGGATAAATTCACAGATAACTTTAGTCCGTCTTGATACTCTGGCAATGTTTTAAACAAGCGACATGCCTTTTCTAATACCCAGTCTCCTAATTTTATAATAAGCCCAGATTCTTCAGCTACTGGAATAAATTCACCTGGCGAAATCGGCCCTTCTTCTGTCGAACAACGTGCTAAAGCCTCAATACCAGTATATTTTTTCGTTTTCAAATCAATAATAGGCTGCAGTGCCACATCTAGCTCTTCATCACGAATCGCCTTTTGCAAAGCAAATTCAATTTTCATTCTACGATTTATTTTCGCACGTAACTCATCTGTAAAGAAACACGCCGCATTTCTGCCTTGCTCTTTCGCACTGTACATAGCTAAATCTGAATTTTTCAGTAGTGTTTCCACATCTTTTCCGTCTTGCGGATATGAGCACAGTCCTAGACTAGCTGAAATGTATACTTCATGCCCTTCAAGTATGAATGGTGCCTGAAAACACGACAACACAGATGTCGCTAACTGCCTCATTTCATGTTGTGTATGACTTTTTGTTAACAACACAAATTCGTCGCCACCCAGCCTAGCCAGAACATCTTTCTCTCCTAGCACGTAATGCAACCGTGAAGCAACTTCGCTTAATAGTAAATCCCCTATCATATGACCTAACGTATCATTTACAAATTTAAAACGATCCAAATCAAAATAAATCATACCAAATTCTTTTTTGCCTGCAATCATCTCGTTGACAGTCGTTATTAACTGTAGTCGGTTCGGCAAACTCGTTAAAGCATCATGATACGCAAGCTCCCTATAACGGCTTTCGCTTAAACGCAACCTCTGTTCTGCTTCTTTCCTACTACTAATATCATTTCGGATCGCGATAAATTGATATGGCTCTCCTTTTTCATTTAAAAATGGAACAATTGTTGTTTTAACCCAATAATATGTCCCATCTTTTGCTTGATTTCGAATTTCACCTCTCCATACTTTTCCGCTCAAAATGCGCTTCCAAAGAACTTGAAAAAATGTTTTCGGGTGATGTCCTGAATTTAAAATGCGATGATCTTTCCCTATTAACTCTTCTCGTGAATATTTGGATATTTCACAAAACTTATCATTTACATATGTAATAAGACCATTTCGGTCTGTAATCGCAACAATTGAAGACTCATCTAATGCTAACTTTAAATCTCGCAATGAAGAGTCATATAATGCATGACCTCTTTGTTCTAGCATGCGCATCTCTCCTTGCTTCCTATCTGACTAAAACACAACTTGTTTCTTTTCATAGAAATAGAGATATTTCATTTCCTAATAATTGCCCTTTACATAAATCACATTTTGAAATATGCCGATTAAAATAACATAATATTATTTGTAATAAAAAGCAATATAATACCGTTTCAATTATAAATAGTTGTTTCTTATCACTATAATTAGCTTACCTTATTATAGTTTCTTCATTCTCTTACATACCTTTATAACTAGCTCTATACAATCCTAGTTTCCTATTAATTCTGCTTACATCTGACCTCTTTACTTTACTAGCGAAATAGACATTTGAGCACGATATACAACTATTCACGAATAATAATATAAAAATGTAAATTAGTGTATATGTTTTAAAATTACAATAACAAAATATTAACATATTTTCACCTTTTTTTTGGAAAAACTTTATAAATACATATCCATACTAAACTAAAAAAAGAGGAAAGCCTCTTTTTTAGTTTAGTATGGATATGTTATTTGCTGATAACCCGGATATGGCGTTGGATATGGTGCTGGGTATGGCGCTGGATAAGTTACTGGGTACGGTGCTGGATAGTAGCCTCCACCTGCTGCACCCGTTAACGCGCCAGCTGTAAGCCCACCTAAAACACCTCCAGCAAAACTTCCAGGGAAAAATCCACCACCCCATGAGCCGCCACCCCAGCCCCATCCGCCTCCGTGATGGTGGTGATGATCATGGTGATTGTGTCCTCCATGATGGTGGTGTCCGCCATTATGATGATGACCTCCATGATTATGACGATAATACAATCCATTATTGTCTATATAATTCATGTTCCTCTTCTCCTTTTCCATTTTCTCATCTTAATAGGTATTTTATGAATAGTACGAACCTAGCTGGTAACCTATATTAAGAAGAAACCGTATAATACGGCTAACCATACTTTAGGCTTCATCATGCACCTGCTACATAGAATATAGTTATCTCTCTTCCTATATATAACAGGCAAGGGTTTTGTCCCCCTTACACTGCTTATTAACCAGCAATTAGCGAGATAATAACGTAACAATATACTGTATGTAGGACAAATGCGGAAGGCATGGGGAAAATGTCTATATTTTGTAAAAAAAACAAAACACTTTATAATAAGAATGTCGAATTATAACTTTTTATCCCACTTTAATGGGCAGTAAGACCCCCACCTCAAAATGCAGCGAAAGCAAAGAATTTAGGTGTGGGATGAAGAAAACCCCCACTGATTAAAGTTTCACTTTATATAAGAAGTTTATATTTAAGAAAGATTAGAGGAATTTTATAAAAATGAAGAAGCCTATCGTTCAATTATTATCAATATTTTTAATTATATCTATCGTTCTTTTCCTATTAAATACATCGTTTATTTCTTTATATACATTTGTCGGTGCCTTATGGTCTATTACAATCATAGGAATTTCATTCGTTATTTTTATCGAAAATAGGTCTCCTCAAAGTACTTTAGCGTGGTTTTTAGTATTAGCACTTCTTCCCGTTATAGGGGTGCTTTTATATTCTATTTTCGGACGCAGCCGCTGGAGAAGAAAAAAACATCTACATCGTTCAGAAGAACAAAGAAAATTATTCCGTGAAATATTAGAAGGAAGACGAGTAGAATTATCACTCACAGTCCCCTTACATGAACGTTCTACACATTTAACAGAAGTCGTACAAAAATTTGGAGGCGGACCTGCCGCAGATAAAACAACTACAACACTTTTAACAAATGGCGATCAAACATTCTCAGAAATTTTGCAAGCTATCGAGCAAGCAAAACATCATATCCATATTCAATACTATATTTATAAATCTGATGAAATTGGTACAAAAGTTCGAGATGCTTTAATCAAAAAGGCAAAAGACGGTGTTATTGTACGCTTCCTTTATGATGGACTCGGAAGTAACACTTTGAGAAGACGATTTTTACAACCTATGAAAAAGGCTGGTATTGAAGTTGTAGAATTTGACCCTATTTTTTCAGCTTGGTTACTTGAAACTGTCAATTATCGTAACCATCGTAAAATCGTTATTGTAGATGGAGAAATCGGTTTTACTGGTGGACTCAACGTCGGTGATGAATATCTTGGCCGTTCAAAAAAATTCCCTGTTTGGCGTGATAGTCATTTAAAAATAGAAGGAAAGGCGCTATATAAATTACAAGCAATTTTTCTAGAGGACTGGCTCTATGCTTCTAGTGGATTGAATACTTATTCCTGGGATCAATTTATGAATAGACAATACTTCCCAGGTAAAGAAATTTTAAGCGCGGAAGGTGCTGTGCAAATTGTAGCAAGCGGTCCAAGCTCAGATGATAAAAGCATTCGCAATACATTATTAGCTATTATGGGATCTGCAAAAAAATCGATTTGGATCGCTACACCATACTTTATTCCAGATCAAGAAACTTTAACATTATTACGTTTAAGTGCAATATCTGGTATAGATGTACGCATTTTATATCCTGGTAAAAGTGATAGTATTATTAGTGACCAAGCATCTCAGTCCTACTTCACTCCACTTTTAAAAGCTGGTGCTTCCATTTATAGTTATAAAGATGGTTTTATGCATGCGAAAATTGTACTTGTTGATGATAAAATCGCGACAATTGGAACAGCAAATATGGACGTACGTAGCTTTGAATTAAATTACGAACTTATTAGCGTACTTTATGAATCAGAAACTGTTCATAATATAAAACGTGATTTTGAAGAAGACTTTAAGCATTCCACTGAAATTAAATGGAACGCTTTCCAAAAAAGAAGTATCAAAAAACGAATATTAGAGTCTTTTATGAGGCTCATTTCTCCTTTACTGTAAGCAGTTAATGTAATATTGATTGCTTTTTCTTTTGTATTTCTCCCCTTTCCTTTTCTTTGCATACCATATTAAAACAAGTTATCATAAGATGTATTACTTTATGAAAATAATGTTAGGTGGGAAATACATGTTAGAACAATTTCATATACATGCTGATTTAAAACAACAGCTCTCAAACATTCACGAAAAGAATAAACAAGAAGCTGGTGAAAATGCACATTTAATCGGTACCAAAATATATAAAGCATCTGATAACAGCATTATCGAAGATGCCATTACAGCGCTTCTTCTTGGCAAAAACATTCTATTAAAAGGGCCGACTGGTAGTGGTAAAACAGTACTAGCTGAAACTCTTTCTTCTTTATTCCAAAAACCAATGCATAGCATTAACTGTTCTGTTGATCTAGATGTAGAAGGTATTTTAGGATACAACACACTACAAACAAAAGATGGCGCATCTGAAGTTACATTCGTTAACGGTCCTCTTATGAAGGCAATGAAGAGCGGTCATTTCTTATATATTGATGAAATCAATATGGCAAAACCTGAAACGTTACCACTTCTTCACGGTGCATTAGATTACCGTAAAATGATTACTAACCCGTTTACACAAGAAGTTGTATACGGTGATGAAGAATATCGTGTAATCGCAGCAATTAATGAAGGTTACGTTGGTACAAGTGAACTAAACGAAGCATTAAAAAACCGTTTCGTTATTATTGAAGTTCCTTATATTCAAGGTGATACATTAAAAGAACTATTATTAGCAGAATCAAAATTAAATGATGTTGCAACAATTGAAAAGTTTGTTGCATTTGCAAGCGACCTTATGCCTTTAGCTCGTGATGGACGTGTAAGTGAAGAAGCAGCAAGTATTCGTGGCATTATCGATGCATGTGATTTAGGTGTATATATTCCTATTATGCGTGCAATTGAACGTAGTATTATCGCAAAATTAAACGATGAAACAGAACAAATGACTGTCCGTGAATTAGCAGAAAGTTATTTCTTTGAGGGATAATTCATGAGACAAATTTTTAGTGACAAAAAAATTGATGCGTCGCTGTTTCTACAAATGGAAAACTTAATGTATGCTCTTCTAAAAGAAGACGATGCCTACCTTGAGTATGGCTATAAAGCATACTACGACGAAATTGAAAAAAAGGTTGTCATTAGTCACTTTTGGGATGATCGAAAAGAAGAGGATACAGTAATCGGATTAAAAAGCGAAGTGTTTTTAAAAGCACTTGGTAATAAACATTACTCGGACATGACTTTAATTCGTTCTTATGCGATTGAATTACAAGAATCACCTTTAAAAAAGTTTTTAACACAATTATTTGTTCTATTAGAAGATTTACGTGTTGAGGAAATCGTAAAAAACTTACGCCCTGGCACAAAGCATGTTTTTAAAAGAAGAAAAGAAATGTATCGCAATTACTTCAGCTCACAAAATGAAATCAATCGTGTTCGCAACTATCACGGTGACCGTCTATTTTGTCTCTGCTATCTTTCATTAACGAGCGATAAATATGAAATGTTTAATAATGAATACTTCGAGCAAATTGAAGCAATTTTGCATGAAACATTCCAAGCTCGTAATACGGAAGATATTATGTATATCGTTGAGAAAATTCGCTATCGTTTAGAAGGACTTCTTGAAAGTGATATGCTTAACAATTATTTCGGACATGCTCCGCTTTATTTATCTGTCATCGCAGACGAAAAGAACTGTCGCGTCGAAGATTTAGCAAATGATGATACGCAGCTCATAGATGATGATGAAAATAAAAACAAAATGGATGAAAGTTTCTCTACATGGCATCGTGAAAATAAAAATAACGAAAACGAGAACTTTTTACGCTTTGAATTAGAAAGCGGAACAAAAACAAATATGATGGGCGATACTGCTCGTGAATCAGAAGATGGCGACCAAGCACTTGGTTCTGTACAAGGTACTTCTCAAAAGAGTACACAATCCAACTTTGATGGCGCTGATACAGAAGAAGCAAGAGCTTCACACGCTTCTAGCCAACACGACGGTGCATACGGTAAGTATAACGTTGGTGCTTCTCATACATTTAAAGAAGCTCGCAAAGCAAATACCGATGAGAAAAAAGATTACCAAGCTATCAAATCAGTCGTTAATAAAGATGTAAAAGAATTAAAGAAAATTATCGAAAAAACGATTGAAAATAAAACGAATGCAAATAGTGATAAATATTACGGAAGACTTCGTAAAAAATTCCTTCGTATTTATACTGAAAAGCAGCCGCGCATGTTTTATAAAAAAGGACAAGAATCACAAGAACTCGATGTTGCATTCCAACTGTTAGTGGACTGCTCTGGTTCTATGTATAACAAAATGGAAGAAACGAAAAAGAGTGTAGTCCTATTCCATGAAGCGTTGAAATCTTTAAAAATCCCGCACGCTATTAGCGGATTTTGGGAGGATGCCTCTAGTGCTAAACCTGAAGATAAGCCGAATGTTATCCATGAGGTTGTAACGTATAAAAATTCAACGCTCCCAAACGTTGGGCCTGAAATTATGCAACTTCGTGAAGAAGAAGATAACCGCGACGGATATATTATTCGTATCGTTTCTGAAAAGCTTGCGAAAAGACCAGAAAAACATAAATTCTTACTTGTCTTTACAGATGGTGAGCCTTCTGCGCTAGACTATCAACAAGACGGTATTTTAGATACGCATGAAGCTGTCAAACTTGCTCGTAAAAGTGGTATGGAAGTAATCGGGATCTTCATCGAAGAAGGCGAAGCGAAAGAAGCAACTTACCAATTAATGAAGAATATTTATAACCATCACTTCTTAGTGGCAAATCATGCTGAAGATTTACGTCTGAAAATTAAACCGCTATTGAAAAAGTTATTACTGAAGACGATTGAATAGAAAAACAGGAGCGTTGTCGCTCCTGTTTTTCTATTCAATCACTTTGTTTCTGGTTGAAACTTGTATGGAATGGCTACTTCTAATAATCCCTCGAATCCACCATCGTAGAATGGAAATCGTTCATTTGCAATTGCTCTATCCACCCACTCTATTGCAGAAATTTCTCCTTCATCTTCTGCAATAAGCTCACCTGTTACTACATTTGCTCGGAATGTAAAAAGTAGCGCATGATTCCCTGACTCTTCAAAGAATTTTTCATTGATCGCAACAAGTCCACCTGCCACGGCAGTTAAACCTGTCTCTTCTTTCACTTCCCTTACTAGAGCTTCCTCTAACGTTTCACCCTTTTCAACAGCCCCGCCTGGCAATGACCAAACGTTTTGTTCTACATTATGTACCATTAATACTTTATCCGTTTCTTTATCATGTATGAGTGCATATACGACGTCAACTCTTTGCATGTTCCTTTTCTCCTTCAATTAAAAGGGTCGATTCCTAAGAATCGACCCTTCCTATTAATTCGTCACTAACTCAGCTGTGAGCTTTTTTTTTAACTTAGCCAACATGTCCGTTGTCATTTTGTCTAAATCATATTCTGCTTTAAAGCCCCACTCGTTCATTGCAGCTGTTGCATCAATAGAGTTTGGCCAGCTATCAGCAATTGTTTGACGAGCAGGATCTACAGCGTAATCCATCGTAAACGTCGGAATGTGTTTACGAATAGATGCTGCGATTTGCTCCGGCTCAAAGCTCATTGCTGTAATATTGAACGCGTTTCTATGCACAAGTTTACTTGGATCAGCTTCCATTAATGAAATGATCGCTTGTAGAGCATCTGGCATATACATCATATCCATGTATGTTCCTTCTGCAATGTATGAGGTGTATGTGCCTTTTTTAATCGCCTCATAATAAATTTCAACTGCATAATCAGTTGTTCCGCCTCCTGGAGGAGCTACGTAAGAAATTAAACCAGGGAAACGTACACCGCGCGTATCAACGCCAAACTTTTGATAATAATAATCACATAGTAATTCTCCTGCTACTTTGTTTACCCCATACATCGTAGTAGGACGCTGAATTGTATCTTGTGGCGTATTATCTTTCGGCGTTGATGGACCGAATGCACCGATAGAACTTGGCGTGAAGAATTTACAGTTTAATTCACGAGCTGCTTCTAATGCATTTACAAGTCCGCCCATATTTAAATTCCATGCAAATAACGGATTTTTTTCTGCTGTCGCTGAAAGTAAAGCTGCTAAATGAATAATTGTATCTACTTCATTACGCTTTGCAATATCATGTAGTTTTTGTCCATCTGTTACATCTAACGTTTCAAATGGACCAGACGTTACTACTTCACTATCTGTTTCACGAATATCTGTTGCAATAACATTTGATGCACCGTATACATCACGAAGTTTCATTACTAGTTCAGAACCAATTTGCCCTAAAGAACCGGTTACTAGAATTTTTTTCATTATCCCCACTCCTCATTTGCAAGCTATTCAAAAGATGTCGTTACTTAAATAATACCCATTTCTTTCCCCACTTTTTCATACTTACGAATTGCTTCATCTAACATTTCTTTCGTATGAGCTGCTGTAGGCATGTTACGAACGCGGCCTGCTCCTTTTGCTACAGTTGGGAACACGATAGATTTTGCATATACGCCTTCTTCATTTAGACGTTTACTAAATTCTTGTGTTAACACTTCGTCACCAATAATACAAGGTGTAATTGGCGTTTCACTTTCCCCTATGTTAAAGCCAAGTTCTTTTAACCCTTGTTTTAAATAGCGGCCATTTTCCCATAAACGATCGTGCAACTCTGTGCTTTCCATTAAGATTTCAATTGATCTCATGCAAGCTGCTGCATCAGCTGGTGTTAATGCTGTAGAGAATAAGAATGGACGTGAACGAACTTTTAACCAATCAATTAAGTTTTGCTTCCCTGCTACATATCCACCAATTACCCCAATTGCTTTTGATAATGTACCAATTTGGAAATCAACTTTATCAGACAGACCGAAGTGCTTTACAGTTCCTGCCCCTTTACCAAGTACACCTGAACCATGTGCATCATCTACATATGTCATTAAATCTAATTCTTCTGCAATCTCAACAATTTCTGGTAGTTTTGCAATATCTCCATCCATTGAAAAGACACCGTCTGTAATTACCATTAATTTATTGTAAAGACCTGATTCTTTCGCCGCGATTGCTTTTTGGCGTAAATCTTCCATATCAGAATGTTTATAAACAATAATTTTTGCCTTTGATAGACGACTACCATCAATAATAGAAGCATGGTTTAATTCGTCTGAAAGAATTGCATCATTTTTATCCATAACGGCTGAAATCGCTGCCATATTACAGTTAAATCCTGATTGGTAAGCAATCGCTGCTTCTGTATGTTTAAACTTTGCAATTGTTTCTTCTAATTTAATATGCAAATCTAAAGTACCATTAATTGTACGAACAGCTCCTGCTCCAACGCCGTACTTATGAATAGCACCAATTGCTGCTTCTTGCAAACGGCTATCTGTTGCTAATCCAAGATAGTTGTTTGAAGATAAGTTAATATATTCTTTTCCGCCAATTGTAATGATCGGTCCATTTGAACTCTCAAGCGGATCAATTACGTTATAAAGCCCCTTTGATTTTAAATCCTCTAAATTTTCTTCTAAAAATTTTGCAAGTGTTTTACTAGACATCGTGAAGCCTCCCATCGTTCATGTAAGCGAATTATTGTCTTAATAGTTCTAATAATCCCTCTACTAGCTTAACACGTTTTCAGAATTTATTATAGAAAAATAGTTTAAAGTAACCGCTTACAATTCTAGATTATATATGATTCATTACAAGAAATCTATCATTTACTTTTCATATTTGGTAGAATAAAAAAAATATTTAAGGGGGCTTCAATCATGGCATTTACTGAATCTGATGTATATAATAACGAAGCGTTTTTCAAACAATATATGAAACGAAGATACCGAGAAAATAGCCCAAATGAATCAATTGAAAAACCAGCCTTCTTTCAACTCATTGGTGATGTGAAAGGAAAGAAAATCCTCGATTTAGGCTGTGGTGACGCTAAATTCGGTGAGGAATTATTAGAAAAAGACTGCCACTCTTACACTGGTATTGAAGGCTCTGAACTTATGTATGAAAATGCTAAAAAACAACTAGAAAATCAAAATGGGACCGTCCATTTTTTAAACCTCAAAGACTACACTTACCCTCCTGCTACTTTTGATTTAGTAACATCTAGACTCGCCTTACATTATATTGAACATCTTGATACCATTTTTCAAAATGTGTTTCAAACCTTAAAAACAAATGGCACCTTTACCTTTAGCGTTCAACATCCCGTTATTACTTCTTCGTTTGAAAGCTTACAAACAAGTGATAAAAGAACGAGTTGGCTCGTCGATGATTACTTTAAACTAGGCAAACGGGTTGAACCATGGATTGACCAAGAAGTTATTAAATATCATCGTACAACGGAAGAGTATTTCACATTATTACAGCAAGCCGGATTTACCATTACATCATTAAAAGAAGCTACACCAAATCCAGCCTATTTTCAAAATGAAGAAGAGTATAAACGTCGCTTACGTATTCCTCTCTTCCTCTTATTTTCTTGTACCAAATAAAAAAACGATGAATTACTCATCGTTTTTTTATCTCATTGCCTGAGCAACTTCTTTAACTACACGTCTTCCTCTTCCGTGAGGGATACAAAGCGGTGTTCCAAACAACGGATCCGTACTAATTTGACATTCCATTCGGAATACATCACGTACTAACTTCTCATCTACTACTTCTTCTGGCTTACCTTGTGCATATATTTGTTTATCTTGAATGGCTACAATATTGTCTGCATAACGGCATGCTAAATTTAAATCATGTAATACCATAACAATTGTTCTTTGTTCTGTTTCATTTAATTCAAATAATAAATCGAGCACTTCAATTTGGTGAGTCATATCTAAATAGGTAGTAGGCTCATCCAGTAAAATGATATCTGTATCTTGTGCAAGCGTCATTGCAATCCAAGCACGTTGACGTTGTCCACCTGAAAGAGCATGCACATCACGCTCAGCAAATTCTGTCATACCTGTTGCTGCAAGGGCTTTTTGTACCATTTCCTCATCTTTTTCTGACCATTGCTTCAGCCATGTTTGATATGGATAACGTCCTTGCTTTACAAGTTGCAATACTGTAAGCCCTTCTGGCGCTTGCGGTCCTTGCGGTAAAATTGCCATTTGGCGAGCGATTTGCTTCGTTTGCATACTTTGAATGGCTTGATTATCTAATAAAATGTCACCAGTTGTTGGTTTTAATAATCTAGCTAGTGAGCGTAATAAAGTTGATTTTCCGCAACCGTTAGCACCGATAAAGATTGTAATTTCGCCTTTTGGAATTTCTAAATTCAGTTCATCAATAATAATTGTTTCGCCATAAGACAACGTCAAACGTTTCGTCTCCAATGCTTTTTGCATATTCATCTCCCTTTATGAATTCCGACTTTTATAAAGTAAATAAATAAAATAAGGTGCACCAATTGCTGATGTAAATACCCCTGCTGGAATTTCAAGTGGCGTGAAAACTGTACGCCCAATTAAATCCGCAGCAAGTACTAAAATTGCACCAACGATTGCCGCAACTGGGAGTAATGCACCATATAAAGAACCAACTAGTCTTCGTGAAATATGAGGTGCCATTAAACCGACAAATCCAATTCCTCCAGCAAAGGCAACTGCTCCACCAATTAAAGCTGTACTAAGTAATAACATGAATATGCGTGACTTCGTTAAAGGAACACCAAGTCCTACCGCAATATCATCCCCTAGCTCTTGCGCATTTAAATGTCTAGCAGCTATAAATGATATTACCGTTAAAATGAGAACCCACGGCGCAAGTACCATGACGTTTTGCCATGAAGAACCGTAAACAGTACCCGTAATCCATACATTCGCTTGACTCGCTTGATAAATTGGCGCTAATAACATAAACAAAGTCGTTGCCGCTTTCGTTAATGCCCAAAACCCAACACCAATTAAAACAAGACTAATCGGCGATAACCCGTCATTTCTCCATGCAAATAAATATACAAAAAGCGCTACAATCGTTGCCCCAACAAAAGCTGCTAACGGCATATAATGAATGCTTACAGTTAGCGCATTATTTTTATCACTAAATATAGCTAAAAACAGTACAACTGCAACACTTGCACCACCTGTAATCCCGATGATATCAGGAGAAGCAAGTGGATTTCGGACGAGACCTTGTAAAATACATCCTGCTACCGCAAGTGCGATTCCTACAAGAATAGCAATTAAAATACGTGGCATACGAAATTTATTTACAACCATATTGGACATCGCATCGCCATTTCCAGTGATCGCTTGCCATACATCATAAGGAGCAATTTTCATGTCTCCCATACCTGCACTCGCAAAAAATAATCCTATTAAAACAACTAGTAAACTGAATAAGACGAGACAAGCTCGTTTATACATTAAAAACGAGAGCTCGCCTTTTCCTATACGAAACGGAATATACTTCTTCATTTGCTAAGCCCTCTCTTACGTGCAATATAAATAAAGAATGGGGCCCCGATAAATGCTGTCATAACCCCTACCGGTACTTCTTGTGGCATAATGACATATCTTGCTGCTATATCAGCTAAGATTAATAGTATTGCACCTAACAAGCCACTATACGGTACTCTCCACCTGTGATCTACTCCAACAAGAAATCTGGCAAAATGCGGAGTAACAATACCAATAAATCCAATCGGACCAGCGACCGCAACTGAACCACCAGATAACAGGACAATAATAAGTAGTATGAATGATTTCATTAAAATCGTTCTTTGACCAAGTCCTTTTGCAACATCTTCCCCCATCATTAATGTATTTACTTTCCCTGCCATCATAATAGATGCAATCCAGCCTATTAATAAATATGGGAATACAGATTGTAAAATTTCTAACTTTCTTCCTTGCACAGATCCGGCAAGCCAAAATAATACTTCTTCAAGCGCCTTTTCATTTAAAACAAGTAATCCTTGTGTTAATGATGAAAATAACGCACTAATTGCGACCCCCGCTAATGTTAATTTAAGAGGCGTTGTCCCCTCTTTTCCTAAAGAACTAGAAGCAAATACAAGTACAGCTGCAACTGCTGCCCCCAAAAAGGCGATCCACGTGAAAGCTGATAGTGATGTCACGGAAAAAATAACAATTGCTACAACTATGAAGAAAGCAGCACCTGAATTTAATCCAATAAAATCTGGAGAAGCAAGTGGATTCTTCGTTAAAGTTTGCATAAGACAACCAGCAATGGCTAAACTAGCACCAACACTAGCTGCAATTAACGCCCTTGGTAGACGCACATTTTGAATAATAATATGTTCATTGGAACCATTAAAATGAAAAAAAGCATCTAATGCTAATTTCCAACTCGTATTTGTATATCCGAAAATAATACTTCCCCAAATACAAATAATGACTGCAATGATTCCAACAAATAATCCAATCCATTTTGCTTGATTTGTTTTTAATAACATGCAGCGTTTCCCCTTCAATGTATAATGATACGTTGTAAGTGTATTTCAACTTAATTCGCATTGTCAACGGAAATGAGAATTATTTTCAACCGTATGTATTGACAATCATAAGATAAAGGCTTAATATCATGCTTGCTATTGAAAAAACTTCTCAATATGTAGGGGGTACATAATGAATTTCATGCGAAAGAAATCGTTTACAGTATTTGTATTTTTACTAGCTTTCTCATTACTTTTAAGTGCTTGTGGAAAATCAAATACGAAAGAAGAAACAAAAGAAGATACGAAAAAAGAAATGATTACAGTTGAACATGCAATGGGTAAAACAGAAGTTCCTGCGAATCCAAAACGTGTAGTTATTTTAACAAATGAAGGAACTGAAGCTTTACTTGAGCTAGGTGTGAAACCAGTTGGGGCTGTAAAATCTTGGACTGGCGATCCATGGTATCCACATATTAAAGATAAAATGAAAGATGTAAAAGTTGTTGGTGATGAAGGACAAGTGAACGTAGAAACAATCGCTTCTTTAAAACCAGACTTAATTATCGGTAACAAAATGCGTCACGAAAAAGTGTACGAGCAACTAAAAGCGATTGCACCTACTGTGTTCTCTGAAACGCTACGTGGTGAATGGAAAGATAACTTCAAATTTTATGCAAAAGCATTAAATAAAGAAAAAGAAGGCCAAAAGGTTTTAGCTGATTACGATAAACGTATGAAAGATTTAAAAGCCAAACTAGGTGATAAAGTAAATCAAGAAATCTCTATGGTTCGCTTCATGCCTGGTGATGTTCGTATTTATCATGGTGATACATTCTCTGGTGTTATTTTAAAAGAACTTGGATTTAAACGTCCTGGCGATCAAAATAAAGATGACTTCGCAGAGCGTAACGTATCTAAAGAACGCATTTCTGCAATGGATGGAGATGTATTATTCTACTTCACATTCGATAAAGGAAACGAGAAAAAAGGCTCTGAATTAGAAAAAGAATATATCAATGATCCGCTATTTAAAAACTTAAATGCAGTGAAAAATGGTAAAGCATACAAAGTTGACGATGTTATTTGGAATACAGCTGGTGGTGTAATGGCTGCTAACCTACTATTAGATGATATCGAAAAACGCTTTGTTAAATAATACTTCCCTAACCAGCTTCCCTTCTATGGAGCTGGTTATTTTTCAATTCACTTAAATGTCACATTATTTCGTTTTGTATTTTTATTCCCAATATGTTATATTATAAAAGTAAATAGAATGTATTTTCTCTATATCAGAATAAATATTTTAATCTAAATTTTCTGATTAATCACTATTTTATTTTCTTTTAGAATTCAATTATTACATTTGAAAACGCTTATCATCTCGTTTTCAGGGCAAAATACAGTAACGGTCGAAGAACAATAGAACTTTTTAGGAATTTTCTTTCTATTTCCATATAATTCTATTGACTTCTAAATATTTTGTAAATTAAAATGATTACATAAATATCCGTTATACAGGATTAGGGGGAAACAAAAATGGATGCAGCTTTAAAGTTAGACAAAGCTGGAGAGCAACAATCACCAAAGAAACATCCACCAGGGTTATACTTGTTGTTCTTTACAGAGGCATGGGAAAGATTTAGCTATTACGGAATGCGTGCCTTAATAGTTCTTTATTTATCAACGAGCTTAATAGGTGGCGGTTTAGGATTTGATAAAACAGTTGCCGTACAAATTTACAGTATTTTCACAATGCTAGTATATTTCACACCAATTATCGGCGGTTGGCTAACTGACCATTTCATATCGAAACGTCACGCCATTACTATTGGTGGTATCATCATGGCAATTGGTAACTTCGTACTATTTTCAATGAACACGAAAACTGGAGTTTTCTTAGGATTAGGATTATTAGTTATTGGTAACGGATTCTTCAAACCAAATATTTCGACTTTATTAGGTCAATTATATAGCGAAAACGATTCTCGTCGTGATAGTGCCTTCACTATCTTCTACATGGGAATTAACTTAGGCGCTCTTATCGCTCCAATCATTTGTGGTTATTTCGCAGATTATAAATATGGATTCTTAACAGCTTGTATTGGTATGGTTATTGGACAGATTATATTTAATTTACTAGCACCTCGTTACTTAGGATCTATCGGAACAACTGTTGTAGGTAAACAATCTAAAGAAAAAAATGCAAAAGCAATTGAGAAAAAACCTTTAACAACACAAGAGAAAAAACGTACTGCTGCAATTTTAATTTTAACTTGTTTCGTTGTATTCTTCTGGGCAGGATTTGAACAAGCTGGTAGTTCTTTAACACTTTACACTGATAAGTTTGTGGATCGTACAATTGGTGGCTTTACAATTCCAACACCTTGGTTCCAATCTGTAAACCCACTATTCATTATCTTACTAGCATTACCTGTTTCTGCATTATGGATTAAACTTTCAAAAACAAAAAATGGTGATTTGAAAATCCCAACAAAAATGGCATTTGGTATGATTTTACTAGGGATTGGATATTTAGTTCTAACTTTAGCTGTATTAAAAACTGGTAGCGACGAAGGCAACATTACAATGAAGGCAAACTTACTATTCATTGTATTCACTTACATGTTCCATACAATTGGTGAATTATTCTTATCACCAATCGGATTATCTATGGTAAGTGCAATCGCTCCTGTTAAATTAGCATCATTATTAATGGGTGTATGGTTAGCTGGTACTGGCTTCGCAAACTTATTAGCAGGACAATTAGCTGCTTTCACTCAATCTTTAGGATATTTAGAAGTATTCGCAAGTATCGGTGTTATCGTAATCGTACTCGGATTAGTACTTCTTATGTTCTCTAAGAAAATTGCACATATGATGGAATAAATAAAAAGACGCTTCTAAACATTTAGAAGCGTCTTTTCTATTACTTCTCCTCTAAAGCCGTCACGTTCACGTGAACGCTTTCTCCAGGATTAGATACATCATACACTTGAGCAACTCCACTCTGCTCGTCACAGCTCTCAATCCATACTGGTACGCCCTCATATGTAACGTCAATTCTACTTGAAGAAGATAAAATTTGTTTCACACGTTTTACATCCATTCTACTATTCCTCCTTTTACTTACTGCACTCCTTTCTATCTTTTCTTTTCCCTTTAGAATCTATTCCATATAGCAACATGTAAAGTGATAGCCTTTTCTTCCTTACATGCTAACATTTACTCTCATATCACCTTTCTGACAAATAAAAAAGACGTATATCCCATACGTCTTTTTTCCATAATATTCAAATTTTAAGAAAATAATGTTTTTACTACTTCACTTACTTTATCATTATGAATTTGATAATACACTTCTAACCCTCGTCGTTCAAAGCGTACTACTTTATTTTGTTTTAATTTCGTTAAATGTTGCGAAACAGTTGATTGCGGAATTTCTAACACTTCCTGTAATTGTGTTACATTACAAGTTCCACGTTGCATTAGTTCCATTACTAGACGTAGACGCAACGGATGCGCTAACGCTCTTAACATTTGTACATCTTCTTCTGAAATACGACATTCGAATTGATTTTGGCTCATAAAGTTCCCCTCATTTTCGTTTTTATTTTCTTTTTATTTATTTATATATCTGTTCTTATATTTCCTGTTACGACATAACTTTATCAACTTATAAAGCCGAAAATTTTTTCCATCTTAACCAACAAAGAACTCAGGAAAAATTCCTTGCTGATTTTGAATATTATACTATATGATATAACGAAAAAGCAAAACAGCGGTCTGCAAATACTTTGCTTGCAAACGTTGTTTTATCAGGCTTTTTGTTATATTTTCACCTCATTGCAATGTGCAGTAATGATATCGTAAAATACCATCTATAATTGATAACCTTTCGTAAAGTAGTCGGCGTATATTTAACCTCTTTGTTACACTAAAAGGAATTTTCAGTAAAAAAAAGATGCCGTAACATTAAAAATTAACTCATTGCTTTTTAATTCGTATTTAATAACTTAAACTGTGACGGAATACTTCCTATTAGATGTATTCACTGTCCCCTTTCTGACTTGATCAAATAGGACAAGCTATACGAACCTAGCAAATATTAAATACTTCTGCATCCTTTCCTATTCGATATAAAAACGGCTTCTAATATAGAGTTGTAAGATCAATAATAAAAGAAAAGAATATGCAAATAATTTATCTAGCCCGCTCAAGTCTATTTGAATGGGCTTTTTGTCTACTTTATGAACAAAGTATTTCTTTTAACACTATTATGGAATAATTATACTTTTTTACGTTGACAATAGTGTTGAAGGAGAATATACTAAGCATGTAAGTTGATTGTGAATAGTTTCACAAATAATGTGAATTTCTTCACATAAAATAGATAGGAGTTGTCATTATTATGAGTACTTGGACACAAATTTATGACCCATTAAACAATATTTGGTTATCTGCTCTAATCGCAGCACTTCCAATTTTTTGCTTCATTATTTGTTTAGTGGGATTCAAAATGAAAGGTTACATGGCTGGTCTTTACAGTGTAATTGTTGCTATTATTCTTGCTATATTTGTTTATAAAATGCCTACAACTGCAGCAGTAGCATCTGCCGGATTTGGTGTTTTATCTGGATTTTATCCAATTTGTACTATCGTTATCGCAGCTATCTTCCTTTACAAATTAACTGTTAAAACAGAACAATTCAATGTCATTCGTGATAGTATTTCAAGTATTACAAATGATCAACGTTTACAAGTATTATTAATCGCTTATTCTTTCGGCGCTTTCTTAGAAGGCGCAGCTGGTTTCGGTGTTCCGGTTGCTATTACAGCTGCATTACTTGTAGGTATGGGCTTTAATCCATTAAAAGCAGCGGGTATTTGCTTAGTAGCTAATATCGCTGGCGGTGCTATGGGGGCTATGGGTATTCCAGTTACAGTACCTGCACAATTAACTGGAATAGATGCATTAACTGTCGGTCGTCAAGCAGTTTACATTTTGCCATTCATTAGCATTGTTTTACCGTTCTTACTTGTTTCAATGGTAGATGGATTTAAAGGCATTAAAGAAACTTGGCAAGGTATTCTTGTAAGTGGTGTTTCTTTCGCAATTACTCAGTTCGTTGTAACTTACTTCTTAGGCGCTGAACTTACTAATATTTTCGCAGCAGTCGTAAGTATGGTCGCTCTTGCATTATTCTTACGTGTTTGGCAACCAAAATCTTCTGCTAAAGAAGAAAAACAAGAAGAAAAAGAATCTCATACATTCAATCAAATTTTATATGCTTGGTCTCCATTCGTATTCTTAACTGCATTTGTAACAATCTTTAATTTAAAACCAATTAAAGCGTTATTTGCTCCGGATGGTCCATTAGCAAACTTAGTATTTAACATTCAATTCCCTGGTCTTCATAATCAAGTTATTAAAACTGCACCAATCACAAAAGCTGATACACCTTTCGCAGCGATTTTCAAACTAGATGTATTCTCTTCTACAACTACTGCGATTGTATTAGCAATTATCGTTTCACTTATCGTCTACCGTGTAAACGGCAAAATGATTAAAGAATTAATGATTGAAACAATAAAAGAATTAAAGGTTCCAGTATATACAATTTGTAGCGTTATCGCTTTAGCTTACGTAGAGAACTACTCTGGTATGTCATCTACACTTGGACTTGCATTCTCTTCTACTGGAAATGCATTCCCTATTCTTTCTCCAATCTTAGGATGGATTGGCGTATTCATTACTGGTTCAGTAGTATCTAGTGGTTCACTATTCGCACCACTTCAAGCAGTAACTGCCGATCAATTAAACATCGTACCATCTACTCTCGTTTCATTAAACGTAGTTGGTGGCACAATAGCAAAAATGGTTTCACCACAATCCGTAGCAGTTGCTTGTGCGGCAGTTGGACTAGTTGGTAAAGAATCGGCTCTATTTAAAACAGTGATGAAATATAGTTTAATCTTCTTAGCTATTATTAGCTTACTTCAATTAAATGCTGTATTTAATATCTTTTAAAAATAAAATACCGATCCAAATGGATCGGTATTTTTTCACATTACATCTTCTTATTCTTTAGTAAAGAAGCACCAGCAATTTCAGGATGCGTCATTTCGAATGGATCTAAAATAATATCCAATTCTTCTTCTGTCAGTACACCATGTTCTAGACATAACTCCCTAACAGATTTCCCTGTTTCAATTGCTTCACGTGCAATACGAGATGCTGCTTCATAGCCAATATGAGGGTTAACTGCCGTAATAATTCCAACACTTTTCTCAACATATTGCTTCAGCAATTCTTCATTTGCTGTAATTCCTTTAATACAATATTCACGGAATACACGGAATCCGTTATTCATAATACTAATAGATTGAATTAGATTAAACACAAGTACAGGCTCCATTACGTTTAACTCTAATTGTCCTGCTTCTGATGCTAAGCAAATTGTATGATCATTACCAATTACTTGGAAAGCAACTTGATTAATCACTTCTGCCATAACAGGATTTACTTTCCCTGGCATAATAGATGAACCTGGTTGACGAGCTGGCAATTGAATTTCCGCCAATCCAACACGTGGACCAGATGCCATAATACGAAGATCATTCGCAATTTTAGACATGTTCATCATACATACTTTTAATGCCGCAGATACTTCTGTGTATGCATCTGTGTTTTGCGTTGCATCAACTAAATGCTCTGCACCAACAAGCGGGAATCCACTAAATGTTCGTAAATGTTTAACCACTTGTTCAATGTACATAGGGTTTGCATTTAATCCTGTACCAACAGCTGTCGCCCCCATGTTTACTTCATATAAATGTTGACGAGACTGTTGAATTCTTTTTATATCACGCTCAAGCACTCTGCTATACGCTTCGAATTCTTGTCCAAGACGAATCGGAACAGCATCTTGTAAATGTGTACGCCCCATTTTAATAACGTGATCGAACTCTTTTGCCTTTGCACAGAATGCAGCATGAAGTTCTTCCATTGTAATAAGAAGCTCTTCTAACATCATAAGAGTTGCAATATGAATTCCCGTTGGAAACGCATCATTCGTTGATTGAGCCATATTCACATGCGTGTTTGGACTAATCTTTGCATACTCGCCTTTTTCATATCCCATACGTTCTAACGCTCGATTAGCGATTACTTCATTTGTATTCATATTAATAGAAGTTCCAGCACCGCCTTGAATTGGATCTACGATAAATTGATCATGAAATTTTCCATCAACAATTTCTTGTGCTGCCTCTGCAATTTCATGTCCAATATCTTTCGCTAAGTAACCAGTATCAATATTTGCAAGTGCCGCCGCTTTTTTCACAATTGCCATTGCCGTAATGAGTGACGGATGAATGCGATATCCTGTAATCGGAAAGTTTTCTACAGCACGTAATGTTTGTACACCATAATAAGCTACATTTGGTACTTCCTTTTCACCTAAAAAGTCTTTTTCTATACGTATATCCTTCGTTGCTATCATTTTCATCACCTATACTTTTCATTCTAAATCCTTATCCCAAAAATTCGCCCTCTAAAAATACGAGTATCATGCAGAAGAATTTTTCAGTATCCACCTTCACTATATAGCACCTATTTTGAAAGCGCAAACATTTATTTTTCTATATATACTTTTTGTAAATATTTACAGAAAATCATTCTTCTACCTTCTTTACTTCGACTCGTTTAATTTGATGCATATCTTTTTCAAGAACTTTAAAAGAAAAGCCGAATTTTTCAATAATATCTCCTTCAGCAACGACTTGCTTTTGTACCATAATCCAGCCACCAATTGTATCTACATCATCAGCGATTAAATGTATGCCAAATAAATCATTTATTTCACTAATAAGCACTTTTCCATCTACAATCTTACACCCTTCACTTATATGTTCTATAGGAGGGTGTTCATCTTCATCGTATTCATCTCGGATTTCTCCAACAATTTCTTCTAAAATATCCTCTAGTGTAACAATTCCCGCTGTACCACCATATTCATCATATAATACAGCTAAGGGAATTCGTTTTCTTTGCATTTGTAATAATAAATCATGAATTGGGATATTTTCTAACACTTCAATAACTGGCCTTGTATATGGCGTAATCGAGCAATCCTCATCTCGATTACCATCCATATAACGAATAAATAAATCCTTTACATTCACCATCCCAATAATTTCATCTTTATCTTCACCAAATACGGGATACCTCGTATATTTTTCTTGTGCGATTATTTTAATATGTGTTTCAAATGGTTCGTCCTCATATAAACCTACAATTTCCGTACGAGGTACCATAATTTCCTTTGCGACTCTATTATCAAACTCAAAAATATTATTTACATATTTAAACTCCCTTTGATTAATCTCTCCGCTCTCATAACTCTCAGATAAGATTAATCGTAACTCTTCCTCCGAATGAGCCACTTCATGTTCAGAAGCCGGATGTAATCCGAATAAACCTGTTACAAGTCTCGCAGAACCATTTAAAGCCCAAATAAAAGGATACATAACTCGGTAAAAATAAATAAGTGGCTTTGATAATAATAAGCTAACTTGCTCCGCTTTTTGTATAGCGAACGTCTTCGGGGCAAGTTCACCAATGACAACATGTAAAAATGTAATTACTGCAAAGGCAATAATAAATGAAACTGTACTGGAAATTGCAGGAGATACATGTAGTTTCAAAAACAACGGCTCGAGTAAATGTTTTATAGTCGGCTCGCCTAACCACCCAAGCCCTAAAGCAGTAATTGTAATACCTAACTGACATGCTGATAAATACTCATCTAAATTTGAAGTTACTTTTTTAGCTGCCAATGCTCCTCGTCGCTTTTCACTAACGAGTTGATCAATACGACTGCTACGTACCTTAATAATTGCAAACTCAACAGCTACAAAAAAACCTGTTAATGCAATAAGAATGGCGACCATCAGTAATTTTATAATATCCACATATACCCTTTAGCTTTCTTAGCTAAAGTTACACCTCCTTTAAGAAAGAAGTTTCACTTTAGTTTCTTCATTTACACAAAAGCAACCCTATATAAAATTCACCAATTTCAAACCTCATACAATTCTAAAGGCAAGCCATCAGGATCTTGGAAAAAGACGAATTTTTTCCCAGTTATTTCATCCGTACGAATGGATTCAGTCTCTACACCGCAATGCTTTAACTGCTTTACAGCTTCTGCTATATTTGTAACAGCAAATGCTAAATGTCTAAGTCCAGCCGCTTCTGGGAAACTTCGGCGCTCAGGGGGACTTGGAAATGAAAATAATTCAATTTGATACTCTTCCCCTACACATAAATCTAACTTATAAGAATCTCGTTCCTTTCTATATACTTCATTTATCGCTTTAAAACCTAATATCCGGGTATAAAAATCCTTTGACAGTTCATAATTTGAGCAAATAATTGCAACGTGATGCACTCCACATATATTCATGTTCTCTCTATTCCTTTCTTTACCAAAGATGCATATTCTCTCTTGAAATGAAAAACATATATAGCAGAATATCTCTTTTAGGGGGGTTACTATGAAATTCATTACTTTTTTCGTGGGACTTATCGTTGTTTTCTTCCTTGCTTATATTGCTAGCAACAATAAGAAACATATTAAATTTAAACCAATTTTCATCATGCTTATTATACAGTTAATTTTAACCTATTTATTATTAAATACAGAAATCGGCCTCATACTTATTCGGGTCATTTCCAGTCTGTTTACAAAGCTACTCGAGTATGCCGCTGATGGTATAAACTTCGTATTTGGGGGACTTGCCAATAAAGGTGAAATGCCATTTTTCCTTACTGTATTATTACCAATCGTCTTCATTTCCGTTTTAATTGGCATACTACAACATTTCAAAATACTACCATTCTTTATTCGTTGGATCGGTTACTTCCTTAGCAAAATAAATGGTCTTGGGAAATTAGAATCTTACAACGCTATCGCATCTGCCATTGTCGGCCAATCAGAAGTTTTTATTACGGTAAAAAAACAATTAGCTCAAATTCCAAAACACCGTCTTTATACACTTTGTGCTTCTGCCATGTCAACCGTATCTATGTCTATCGTAGGTGCCTATATGACAATGATCGAACCTAAATATGTAGTAACCGCACTCGTTCTCAATTTATTTAGTGGGTTTATTATCGTACTCATCATTAACCCTTACGATGTGAAAGATGACGAGGATATTTTAGTAATTAAAGGAGAAAAGCAAAGCTTTTTTGAAATGCTTGGGGAATACATTCTAGATGGTTTTCGCGTAGCAATCGTTGTCGGCGCTATGCTCATCGGATTCGTCGCATTAATGAGTTGCATTAATGACCTATTCCTTATTATATTCGGCATTACTTTCCAGCAATTAATTGGGTACGTCTTTGCGCCTATTGCATTCCTTATCGGTGTACCAAGTTCTGAAATTGTCACAGCTGGTAGCATTATGGCAACGAAGCTTGTAACAAATGAATTTGTAGCAATGATGGACCTTAGTAAAATTTCTAATAGCCTCTCTCCCCGTACAATTGGTATTATTTCTGTTTTTCTCGTTTCTTTTGCTAACTTTTCTTCTATCGGCATTATTTCAGGTGCGGTAAAAGGATTAAACGAGGAACAAGGAAACGTTGTTGCCAGATTTGGCCTTAAATTACTATATGGAGCTACTCTCGTTAGCATTTTATCTGCAATTATCGTAAGCATTATGTTGTAACCAGGTAAAATTTTATCATTTTCTTATCCCTATCTTTTGTATACAATAACGAATAGATGTCTTTATAAATAATCAAGACATCTATTTTTTATACATGTACAATCGCTTTTATTTAGCGTACAATATTTTTTATGTGTTTGAATGCGCTTCTAGATGTATATACTTTGATAGTTTTAAAGGAGAAAAAATGATGAAATCCGATATGAACAAAGATACTCGAGCCAAAAAAGGACGCTCAAAGAAAAAACGCCTACTTTGGTTCCTGCTTATTCCATTACTGGTTGTAGCACTTGGAGCAGGGGGCTATTCCTTCCATATATACAGTAAAGCAAAGTCTGTGTTAAGTAATGCCTATTCCGAACTGAGCCGCGGAGATAAATCCAGCAAACGTGAAAAAGCTGTTAAACCTATGACTGATAACATTTCTGTACTCATTATGGGTGTTGATGAAAGTGAAATTAGGGACAAAAATTACGGAAAAGCAACTCGTACAGATGCACTATTACTTGCCACAATTAATAAAAATGATAAATCGGTTAAGCTTGTTAGTATTCCACGTGACTCACGTGTCTACATTAAATCACGTGAGAAATACGATAAAATTACACATGCGCACGTATTCGGTGGTGTAGATAGTACGATTGATACGGTAGAGAACTTTTTAGATGTTCCAGTTGATTACTATGTAAAATTCAACTTTAAATCATTTATCAAAATTGTTGATTCTCTTGGTGGTATTACTGTCGATGTTCCAGTTGAGTTTACAGAACAAAATAGTAAAGACGAAGCAGATGCTATTCACCTGAAAAAAGGTCGTCAACACTTAAATGGCGAAGAGGCATTGGCGCTAGCTAGAACTCGTCATATCGATAGTGATTATATGCGCGGTCAACGACAACAGCTTGTTTTAGAAGCTATCGCTCAAAAAGCACTATCTCTTAATTCCATTAATAAGATCGGTGGTCTATTAGACGCTGTTGATAAAGACTTAAAAACAAATTTAACTTTTGATGATATGATGACAATTGCAAAAAATTCAATGGATTCCAATTTGAAAATGGACAAAATGCAAGTAGAAGGTACTGATAAATATATAGGTGGTATTTATTATTACGTTCCAAACGAAAAAAGCGTCAATAACATTTCGACAAAATTACAAGAACATCTCGGCGTTACGAATAAAAATGAACATAAAAAATTATAATAAAAAGGCTGCTAGATCTTTCTAGACAGCCTTTTTATTATTATTTCCAGCATATTTTTCGTACATATTGTGACAAAAAGAGACAATTATTACATCAGTGTAACATTTTTTATAAAAACATTACACGCATAGAGAAAATAATAGTATACTAGTACGTACATAATGTTATTTTCATCATTTTTATACAAAAAATGTAATACATATATTTATACAAAAATTTCTGGGGGGAAATAAATGAAGCTAAGTAACATACTAATCGGTTCTGCAATTGCTGGAGGCATATTACTTTGTGTAGGCGGTGTTAGCGGATATCAATATGTATCCAAACTAAATAATCAATTAGATACTACTGCATTACCCAATACTACATTTGAAGGTATTTCTCTCGATGGAAAAAATAAAAAAGATATTCAAGCTATTATTAATCAAAAAATAACAGAATTAGATCAAAAATCTCTTACCTACATATTCCAAAATGATAAACAAACTTACACATGGAAAGATTTAGGGATAAATTATAAAGAAAAAGATATTATCGACAAAATCTTTAAAGAACAAGAAGGCAACGCAATAAATCGTTACAAAATGCGGAGGCAAGCTGAGAACGGTGAGTTAAAACGTGATTACAAATTAACACCTCAATTAAATACAACTGCTTATGAAAGCTTTATGAAGGATAAATATAATGAAACATTAAAAAATCCTGTTAATGCTGAATTAAGTATTGAAGGCTCTACAGTAAATATTAGCCAAAGTCAAAATGGAGAAAAAATCGATAAAGGAAAGTTAACAGATTTAACGCAGCAGGCAATTATTTCTGGCACATCTGATGTTACATTACCAGTTACACTATTAAAACCTGAACGTTCTACAGAAGATATACAGAAAATGGGGATTAAAGAAGTAATTGCTGAATACTCAACTCCAATGGCTGGTCGTAATGGGAATCAATCCTTTAACGTAAATAAGTCAGCCAATACTTTAAGTGGAGTTATTGTTGCACCTGATGAAACATTTAGTTTTAATGACCGCGTTGGCGTAACTGATGCTGCTCATGGTTACAAATCTGCAGCCGTCTATTCACAAGGTAAAGTTATACAAAGTGCAGGCGGAGGCGTTTGCCAAGTTAGTAGTACTTTATATAGCGCAGCTTTAAGAGCAGATTTAGGAATTGTTTCTCGAAGCAATCATTCTATGCCCGTAAATTATTTACCACTTGGGCAAGATGCAGCAGTAGCAGATTATGGTCCAGATTTAAAATTTAAAAACAATACAGGTAATCATATTTATATTCAAACATTTTCAAATGGAGGTAGCATTACTGCACGTATTTTCGGTACAAATACTGGTAAAAATGTTGAAGTTTCTTCTCAAGTAATTAGTAGGACTAACGATAAAATAACAGCAGTTACATATAAAAAAGTTACAAAAAACGGTGAAGTAGTATCTAACGGACAAATTTCGAAAAGTGTATATAAAAGCGCTCCAAAACAATAAGACACTATTAAACGAACAAGTTTCAACAAACAAAAAAGGCGTGATCTACTCACGCCTTTTTCTTTTGCAATAATACTAAAAAAGTTGCAAGATGGTCTTTCGTTTCTTCTAACGACCACATACGATTCCCTTGCTTCGCAGCTAATACGCACGCCTCTTCCCAAGCATCCTTTTTCTTCATATATAATAATTCATCGCGTAATTTCAAAACAATTTCTTCGTCTTCTTGCTCTATAAACTCTTCCATCACACCTACTATTTCATCCTCATGGATACTTAACGTACAATACGATTTAAAAAAATATTGTAATGTCGTATACATATTTACTCCCCCTTCTTATTTATCAGATGGATAAGAAGTAATGATCTTATATCCTAAATCTCCTGACTTATCTCTCGCTAAAACAGTGACAGTTTTTACTAACTTGTCTTTTACATTCATATTTTTCTTTATTACCGTTTTTCCAACCGGGAATGAATGTGTTGTATTTAATACAAGACGAGCCTCTTTAGAATTTTTTAACCAATCTTGAATTTCCTTATCATGCTGCTTCAAACTATCTTTTACAGCTTTCGTTGCCGTTTCCTTGTCATAGTATGTACTTGCTGCTGATACTTTATCTGTTTTCAAGCGATTCTTCAAATCTTCTTCTGATTTGCCTACATGTCTTTCAATCGTATGACCATTTTTAGGTGGCCCTTCCATTTCATCTAAAATATTATCACTAATTTTTTCTACTGATGCCGATTGATTCCCTGTTTGTTTCTCTGTTTTTTGTTCTTTTCCTGCACATCCACTTAAGATCAGCATGAATGCCAATAAACTACCCAAGAAAAGACTACTTATTCGTTTCATCATATCACCTCTTTCATGATTATTATCGTAACTTCACTAAAAGTCAATTTCACACCGAAAAAACATACACATTTTTTAAATTCCTTACCTATTTTGCCATATTATCACCTAACTTTTATAGATCCGCTATTTTTGAGCCCCCTAAAAATATACCCCTATGTTTTTCTGATTATTTCCCGAGATAAACCCTCCCTAAAACCACCAAATAAACCCTTTAATAACAGGGCTTATTTGGTAGTTTATCAAAAATTTAAATATACCCCCGATTCTATATACCTATTACCCATATAAGGTATATAGATTGTGTTTTATCAACGTTTTCTACATTATGTAAATTTACACTTGCCTATACAATGGAAATATGGTGTAATGCAAAAAAAGATAAAGGATTTTAAACAATGGCTGAAACAATTCAAAACTTCTTAACAGACTATTATTCAATCGCAATTCCACTTAGCATCTTAATTAACATCATCATTAGTATTTTAGGTGTTATCCCTAGTATTTTTTTAACCGCTATTAACATACAGCTCTTTGGCGTAGTAAACGGAACGATTATTTCGATCGCCGGTGAGGCATTAGGGGCTATTATCTCGTTTTATATTTATCGTATAGGCCTTCAAAAGTTCACTCACGATAAAGTAAATAAGTACCCAAAGGTAGAACGCCTACTTTATGTAGAAGGTAAAGAGGCCTTTCTACTCGTTCTATCGTTTCGATTAATACCTTTCATCCCATCAAGTATCGTGACTTTATTTGCCGCTCTAGGGAAAATGTCATTACTCTCCTTCAGTATTGCCAGTACAATAGGTAAAATACCGGCTTTGCTAATCGAAGTATATTCTGCCTATCATGTCATGAATGGAACGAATGAAGCGAAGTGGATTGTCACAATCGCAGGGTGTGTTGGATTGTTTTATTTGTGGAAAAAATGGAGAAAAAAATAAAGAAGGAGCCTATGCTCCTTCTTTATTTTCGAAGTATTTTATTGATAACTTCCCTTAAAACCTTAGTTTATACCAACTGCACTAAATGATTGCTTAACTGCTGCTACTTCCGCAGAATTCGCACCATATAAGTCAGCTGCAGCTTGTACTGCACCAGCACGAGCTTGGCTAAATGTAGTAGATTGCGTGTAATATTGTGTGTTTGCACGGTAGTAAATTGCACCTAGCTTATCTTTACCGATACCAGTTACAGTTACACCGTAATGTGTACCACCATTTGCTAATAAATAAGCTTGTTTATTAATAATACCACTGTTTGTATGAACCCCACCGTTATCACTTGAACCCGTGTAACGCTTAGAATAATGATCTGGATCACCATACTTCGTAGGGTCACTCATAGAACGAAGTGCATCTCCTGCTTTACCAGGTGTGTAAATATCTTCACCAATCTCCCAATCTGGGTTACGGTTATCATAGAATTCTACTAAAGTACCAAAGATATCAGAAATCGCTTCATTTAAAGCTCCTGATTCATTTTGATAAATTAAATTAGAACTATTTTCCGTCACTGCATGCGTTAATTCGTGACCAATAACATCAATACCACCAGATAATGAAGTGAACGTTACACCATCACCATCTCCGTATACCATTTGTGATCCGTTCCAGAATGCATTATTATAATTACTTCCGTAATGAACTGTTGATTTTAATGGCGCTCCTGCATCATTAATAGAATTTCTATTAAATGTAGCTTTATAGTAATCATATGTTTTACCTGCATAGTAATGAGCATCTACTGCCGCTGCATCATACGCTGCATTGAACACATTATCTGCATCTGCCCATAATGTTCCTGGTAATGTTGAGCGATTTTTCGCATCATATGTGAAAATTGTTGCTCCGCGCGTATTATCTTGTAAGTAGTAAGATGAGCCAGATAACGTTGTATTAAGCGATTTCGTATCTCCTAATACCCCTTTACCAGTCCCTACTTTATTTGTTCCTGTTACAGGCTTTACAACTGCTTTTGCATCCTGCTTAGGAGCCTCTTGTTTAACTGGAGACTTATCATCATTCGTCACATGATCGATTGTATTAAACTTATTTAATACTTTACCGCTTTCCGCCTCAATGAAGTAGTAGTAATTTCCTGGACTTGGATCTAAGAAGTTTAAATTCACAACATATGCGTATGTTGTATCTTCACCGTTTTGATATACATATAAGTCCGCTTTTGGTTCTACCTCATATTTAGGTGTAACCCCTAAATCTTTTTGCGCAATTTCAATTGCCTTTGCGCCTTCAATCTTATTTTTATTTTTCAACTTGTCCTTTTTGTCTAAATCAGGCGCAACTGTTCCAGACAATACTTTTAAAGAACCATCTTTACTTACGTGAGCTACTTGCGTAGAACCCCATACAGGTACTCCTTCATATACTTGTTGCAAACGTAATACTGTTGAATCAGTTACAGCATCTTTCTTCACTTGTTTCACTTTGAAAGAATCTTGCGCACTCTTTTCCCCTAACTTATAATCACCTTTTGCCGCATTTAAGTAATCAAACACAACAGATTCTGCTTTCTTACCAGTTGCCTCAGTTAAATCACCAGAAATAAACTCCGGTGACTGCACCGTCTCATTGTACTTCTTCGTAGAGAGAACATTTTTAGAATCCGCAAATGCAGAGCCTGTCCCTCCAAACGTTGTAACTGCCATTCCTGTCGCTAACACTAATGCTAAACTTTTCTTTTTCATGAACCTTCCCCCTAATAAAAAATTTTTTTGAAAAAGAGTAGTTTCATATTAGCATTATGTTTCCACTATTAATATACTAAAAATTCAAATAATTATTTTCTCAAGTTTTGTAGAATTTTGAGGAACAAATATTGAAAAACCCCTTTCCGATTGGAAAGGGGTTTTTTATTACAAATTAACTTGTTCAACAGTTTTAACTTGTTGACCAACAATATCAGGTTTACTGCTATACTGATGTATTCCTCCAACAACTGTAAGAGTCACTATAAACGCTAATGCTCCAAATACCACCTTTTTCATTTTTATTCCTCCTTATCATTCATTAAATCAATAACTAACCTATAATATCGATTGCTTTCTTCAAATCTCGATAAACTGGAAAAATGTTCTGCTAGTTCAATGTATACTTTCTTTAATTCTATTTTATTTCCCGCAGATTTATACAACGGGATAGCCTCATTTTCCAGAAATACTTTATAATCTTTTGCTTCTTCAAAATATTTATATCTAAGCATTAAAAGCAAGTATAATTTTGCATTAAACCTCTCTTCTTGTTTTGCTGCATCAATTCCCTTATCAATTAATGTCTTTGCCTCTTCTAACTCTTCTAATTTAATGCATACTAATGCCATTTCATATATTGTATCTAAATAATTTAAATCTATTTTTTTTTGAAGTTGTAGACTATCTAAATAATATTTTTTCGCTTGCTGATATTTGCCTTTTTTATAATAGATACTTCCCATATTACTTAAAGTAATAGCTAAAAGTACATCCTTATCAGCAAAAGATGCAGCCTCTCTCAATATACTCTCATACATTTTTAAAGCTTCTTCATACTGACCTTTTTCTGTATAACTTACCGCAATAAGTATTTGGCAATTAATTATGTTTCTAAACTTATATTCACTACGAAATCCTTCTAATGCTATATTTACAAAATGAATTGCAAGATGATGAATATCTAAGTGAGTATATGCAAGCGCTATATTATAATATAAGCCTGTTTCATAATACCCTTGTTCCTTGGCCATTACTTCTGTTTTTAATAAGTAATCTAATCCCTCCTTCCATCTATATTGCAAACAGCACAATAACCCTCTACTATACATATATAATAACTTCTGAAATGGAGAATACTTTTTATATACCTTCTTCAATTTATCTAATTCTTCTTCAAGTGCAACAATATCCCTTTTCATAATTAAATACCGTGTATAAAGCAGTTTATAATAATTTATAATTTCAAAATCCAAAACATGCTTCATTTCACCTTGCAACTCTTCATATATGCGTTCTACTTGTTGCTTGTCCAAATGAACGAGTGCATTTAACCATTCATCCAGCTTCCCCTTCACATCCTCTTCTACATCTCTCAAATCCGTCACGGCAATTTCTAATCTTGCGCAGAGCAATTGTAGAATCTCTTCTGATGCTTCGATCTTTCCATTTTCGATTTTACTTAAGTATGAGACAGAACAAATGCCCTGACATAATTCTTCTTGTGTCATTTTTTGCTGTAGCCGCTTATAAAAGACTTGTTTGCCTATTTTTTCTAATGTTTGTTGCATTGTCCTCCTCCATTCTCATTTACCCCCATTACTTTAATAATACATAAAATCTTGAGAAATATAAATTGATAAATGTTAATTTTCTAAAAAATATGCAATGTTTCATTTTTTTCCCTCTTGACTATACTTTCATATCTATTCTTTGCTACGAGCCGTGAAAAATTGGTATACTATAACCAAATTATGGAGGTGGTTTCGCGATGACTTATTATAAAGACGATAGCTATGCCTTACATACAGATTTATATCAAATTAATATGGCTTATACATATTGGAAAGATGGTATTCATAACCGCCGCTCGGTGTTTGATTTATACTTTCGAAAACTTCCATTCGAGAATGGTTATGCTGTTTTTGCTGGTCTTGAAAAAATTGTAGAGTACATAGAAAACTTCAGCTTTACCGAAAGCGATATCGCTTATTTAGCAGAATTACAATTTGAAGAAGAATTTCTTCAGTATTTACAAAATATGAAATTCACTGGGACGATTCGAAGTATGCAAGAAGGTGAAGTTGTATTTAATAACGAGCCTTTATTACGTGTCGATGCACCGCTCGGCGAAGCACAAATTATTGAAACCGCCCTGTTAAACATTGTGAATTACCAAACATTAATTGCAACGAAAGCTGCTCGTATGAAGCACGCTGCAAATAACGATGAACTTTTAGAATTCGGCACAAGACGTGCCCACGAGTTTGATGCTGCTCTTTGGGGCACACGTGCTGCCTTTATTGGTGGTTTCTCATCTACGAGTAACGTACGGGCTGGGAAACGCTTCGGAATACCTGTAGCCGGCACACACGCTCACTCTTTCGTTCAAGCATATCGTGATGAATATGTCGCGTTTAAGAAATATGCTGAGACACATAAAAAATGCGTCTTTCTCGTTGATACATATGACACATTAAAATCCGGTGTTCCAAATGCAATTCGCGTCGCGAAAGAGTTTGGGGATCGTATCGATTTTTATGGAATTCGCCTTGATAGTGGTGATATGGCTTATTTATCTAAAAAAGCAAGAAAGCTGCTAGATGAAGCTGGGTTTACACATACAAAAATTATTGCTTCTAGCGATTTAGATGAATACACAATTATGCACTTGAAATCTCAAGGAGCAAAAATTGATGTGTGGGGCGTTGGAACAAAATTGATTACGTCCTTTGAGCAACCAGCGTTAGGAGCTGTTTATAAACTAGTTGCGATTGAAGATACTGATGGAAAGTTAAATGATACAATTAAAATTTCATCTAACCCTGAAAAAATCACTACTCCAGGACTGAAACGAATTTATCGCATTATCAACCGAGTTAATGATCATGCAGAAGGCGATTATATTGCATTAGATTCTGAAGAACCAGGAAAAGAAGAACGATTAAAAATGTTCCATCCTGTTCACACCTATATAAGTAAATTTGTAACAAACTTTGAAGCTCGCGAACTGCATAAAGACATTTTCGTTAACGGTGAAAGAACATATGCACTACCTGACATATTGGATATTCAAAAATACAATGAACAGAGTCTCGCGCTATTTTGGGAAGAGTATATGCGCACTTTAAATCCCGAAGAATACCCTGTCGATTTAAGTCAAGAATGCTGGGATCATAAAATGAATTACATTCAAACTGTTCGAGAACAAGTTGAAAAAAATATACAAAAATAAAACAGAGAAGCTTCCCCTTCTCTGTTTTTTCCATACTGTGTGTATCTTTATGGAAAATATATTAAAATAATAAGACAAATATTTTTTATTTGTAAATTTTAATATAACGTTATTTATTTATAAAATAATATTTGCTATTATTTTATTGAGTCAATTTCAACAAAATAACTTAAAAAAGAGGACGCAGGTTGCGTCCTCTTTTTTATAAATCTTTCACTCGTAGTACACGCATTGCATTTAACACTGCAAGTAGTGTCACACCGACATCTGAGAAGACAGCTTCCCACATTGTTGCAATACCGAAAGCACCAAGTAATAAAACTAATCCTTTTACTCCTAATGCAAAGATAATATTTTGCCATACAATGCGTCGTGTACGTTTTGCAATGTTTACAGCTGTTGCAATTTTTGAAGGCTCATCAGTCATAATAACGATATCTGCCGCTTCAATTGCTGCATCTGATCCTAAACCGCCCATCGCAATACCAACATCTGCTCTTGCTAATACTGGTGTGTCATTAATACCATCACCCACGAAAGCAACTTTTTCTTTTCCGTGCTTCGCTGCATCAATTTTTTCAATTTCTTCTACTTTTTGTTGGGGTAATAGTTCTGCGTGAACTTCATCTAAACCTAATTCTTTACCAACAGCTTCACCAACTGTTTTTGCATCTCCAGTTAGCATGACTGTCTTCTTAATACCTAATTCTTTTAACTTTTGAATTGCTTGTTTTGAATCTTCTTTTACCTCATCAGAGATAACAATATAACCTGCGTATTTTCCATCTACAGCAACGTGAACTAATGTACCTACTGTTTCTGGTTGCTTAAATGTAATGTTTTCTTTTCTCATTAATTTAGCATTACCTGCAAAGATTTCTTTTTCTTGTACTTTTACGACTGTACCGTGACCAGAAATTTCGTTATAATCATCGATTATTTTTTCATCAATTGATTTTCCATATGAATTTCGAATCGATTGTGCAATTGGATGGTTAGAATATACTTCAGCAAATGCTGCATACTCTAATAATTCTTCATTTGTAATACCTTCGCTCGGTTCCATTTTTGTAACTTTGAAGACACCTTTTGTTAATGTTCCTGTTTTATCAAAGACAATATATTTCACATCATTTAAAGCTTCTAAATAGTTACTTCCTTTTACTAATACACCACTTTTAGATGCGCCACCGATACCTCCGAAGAATCCAAGAGGAATAGATACAACTAACGCACATGGACAAGAGATTACTAAGAACACTAACGCTCTATAAATCCAATCTGCAAATGTAGCTCCTTCCAAAATAAGTGGTGGAATAAACGCCATGATCGCTGCTGTAATAACTACAACTGGAGTGTAGTAACGTGCAAACTTCGTAATAAAGTTTTCTGTCGGCGCTTTTTTACTGCTTGCATTTTGAACTAAATCTAAAATTTTTGATACAGTTGATTCGCCAAACTCTTTTGTAACTTCAATTGTTAATACACCATTTTGGTTCACAAAACCACTTAGTACATCATTTCCACCTTCCACTTCACGTGGTACCGATTCACCAGTCAATGCTGAAGTATCTACCATTGATGTTCCTTCAATTACTTTTCCGTCTAATGGTACTTTCTCACCAGGTTTCACGATAATGTAATCACCGATTTGTACATCTTCTGGCGATACTTGTTTCGTTTCATTTCCAACCTTTACATTTGCATAATCAGGACGAATATCCATTAATGAAGTAATTGATTTTCGAGAACGATTTACCGCAATACTTTGGAATAGTTCCCCTACTTGATAGAATAACATTACTGCAACCGCTTCTGGGTATTGCTGAATCGCGAAAGCTCCTAGTGTTGCAATTGCCATTAAGAAGTTCTCATCGAACACTTGACCACGAGTTATGTTTCTTACCGCTCTCCAAACGATATCTCCACCTATTAATAAATATGCAAGGACGAATAACGGAATTGTGATCATTTGTGGTAAACCAGCTAATGCAGCAATTGCTGTCAAAATTCCGCCGACCACTAATCGTCCTACCATCTTTTTCACATTTGCTTCACCATGGTCGTGACTATGTCCGTGATCATGACCACCTTTTTCTTCACGAACAATTTTCACATCTGGTTCTAACTTTTGAACGACGTTTGTTATATTTGCTACAGTCGCTTCTAATTCTCTTTTATTCGCTACTTCAACTCTTAATTTCTTTGATACAAAATCAACAGTTGCTGCTGAAACAGTCGGTATTTCTTTCACTTTATTTTCAATCTTCATCGCACAGTTTGCGCAATCTAAACCTTCTAATATAAATACTTCTTTTGCTACTTTTGTACTTTTTTCTTCTTGCACTTTAATGTGTGGTTCTAATTTTGTAACGAGTTGTTTTGCTTCTGTAACAACTTCGTTTTCTTTATTTTGTGCTGTTTCTAACACCATTGTTTTTGTTGCGAAATTTACAGAGCAAGAATTTACTCCTTCTATATTTCCAACACCTTTTTCGATTTTCATTGCACAGTTCGCACAATCTAAACCTTCTAACATCAGTTTCTTTTTCACTAATGCTTCAGCCATCGTTCTCCCTCCTCGCGTTCTTTTTTATTCTTCCTCGTTTACGTGTTCAAACGCTTGCTCGAAGATATGAATTACGTGCTGGTCAGCTAACGAATAATAAACGACCTTTCCTTCTTTACGATTCTTTACAAGTTTCGCTTGCTTTAACACACGAAGCTGGTGTGAAATAGATGATTGTGTCATTCCTAATAAATACGCTAAATCACAAACGCACATTTCTGCTTCAAATAACGCATGTAATATTCTCGTACGTGTACGATCGCCTAATACTTTAAATAATTCTGCTACTTTACTTAAACTTTCATCAGTTGGAATTGTTTGTTTTACTTGATCAACAACTTCTTCATGAATTATCGTTTGAGAACATGTCTCTTGTGGTGTTTCTACTTTATTTACAGCCATTATAGCTCACCTCTTTATTTGAACATATGAACAATCATTCATATATCTTATACTCTTATTATATGAGCGCCCATTCATATGTGTCAATGAAATCTCATACATTTTTTTGAACATTTCGTTCACATTTTTTAAAAAAATCTACACATATTTTCCGCATCCATTACATTCTCATACAAAAAAGGATGTACATTTTACACAAAAGAAAAAAGCCTTGCGCGCTCCCTAGACGCACAAGGCTTACTATACTTATATCCCTTTTAATTAGCTTGTTCTAAATTATCCTGCGAACTTCCATCGTCTTTTAAATGACTATGTTTTTTCGAATAAACAAAGTATACAACTACTCCAATTGCTAACCAAATACCGAAGTAAATCCATGTTGTTAACGGTAGGTTAAACATTAAGAATAGACAACATGCGATTGAAATAATCGGTAGCGTTGGTACAAGTGGTACCACAAAGCCTCGTTTTAAGTTCGGATGTGTTTTACGAAGAATAATAACTGACACACCTACCATCGCAAATGTTAATAATGCTCCAATATTCGCTAAATTCGACAATTCTTTTAAATCGATAAATCCAGCAATTAAAGCACTACCAATACCTGTTAACCAAGTTGAGAATACTGGCGCTTCTGTCTTCTTATTAATTTTCGCAAATGATTTCGGTAATAAACCATCACGGCTCATCGCGAAGAATACACGTGTCGTTGCATAAATGTAAGCAAAGATTACAGCCATAATACCAATTACAGCTCCAACTGCGATTACACCTGCTACTTTATCTTGTCCCACAACCTCTAACACATATGCCATGGCTTCTGGTACATCTAACTCTTTATAAGAAACCATACCTGTCATCACGAGACAAACTACAACATAAATGATTGTACAAATAATTAACGAAGCAATAATACCAATCGGTAAATCACGTTGTGGATTTTTTACTTCTTCAGCAGAAGTTGCTAATGCATCAAATCCTAAGAAAGCGAAGAACACTGCTGCGCCTCCGGCAAAGATTCCGCTCATACCGTATGGTGCAAATGGTGTCCAGTTTTCTGGTTGTACGTAAAACGCACCAACTGCAATGAATAAAATAACAATACCAATTTTGATTAATACCATTATGTTATTCACACGTTTACTTTCTTTCGTACCTCTTGATAATAACCAAGTTAAAACTAAAGTAATGACTACTGCTGGTAAATTCACAATTCCACCTTGTGATGGAATCTTTAACAGCTCTGTTGGAATTTCTAATCCAAATCCACTCACTAAGTTATTGAAATAACCTGTCCATCCACCAGCTACTGCGGCAGTTGTTACGACGTATACAGATAGTAATGTCCATCCCATTAAGTGGGCAATAAACTCACCAATTGTCGCATATGAATATGTGTACACACTACCTGAAACCGGCAGTGTAGATGCAACTTCTGCATAACATAATGCTGCAAATCCACAAACAATCGCTGCAATCATGAATGAAAAAATAACTGCTGGACCAGCATCTCTTGCTGCTACTAATCCCGTTAATACTAGAACTCCTGTACCAATTATCGCACCAATCCCTAGCATTGTTAGGTCGAATGCCCCTAGTGTTTTCGTTAAAGTTTTACTTTTACTTTCCCCTAACAATTGCGTAACGGATTTCTTTTTAAATAGGTTGGCCACGATGTATGCCCCCTTTTGCCAAGAAGAGCTAAGAGATATTCACTCTTAGCTCTTATCATGTTGGTTTATATATTGTTCGATTTTGTTTTGTATAATGCTTGTATTAGCAAGATACTGTTTCTGCTTCTAATAATTCTTTAGCACCTTTGTACTCTACACCGTGAGCTTCTGCAACTGCTTCAAATGTTACATAGCCATCTAATGTGTTAATACCTTTTAGTAACGCAGAGTTGCCTAGGCAAGCTTCTTTGTAGCCTTTGTTAGCAATTTGTACTGCGTATGGTACTGTTACGTTTGTTAATGCAAGAGTTGATGTACGTGGAACCGCACCTGGCATGTTTGCAACTGCATAATGAACAACGCCGTGTTTTTCGTAAGTTGGGTTATCATGAGTTGTAATACGGTCAGTTGTTTCGAAAATACCACCTTGGTCAATCGCGATATCTACAACAACAGAACCTGGTTCCATTGATTTAATCATTTCTTCTGTTACAAGTTTTGGCGCTTTTGCACCTGGGATTAATACTGCACCGATTACAAGATCAGACTCTTTTACAGCTTCTGCAATATTGTAAGGATTAGACATTAAAGTTTTTACTTGGTTTCCGAAAATGTCATCTAATTGACGAAGACGTTCTGCACTTAAGTCGATGATTGTTACATCCGCACCTAGTCCAACTGCAATTTTAGCAGCATTTGTACCAGCTTGTCCACCACCGATGATTGTTACTTTACCACGTTTAACCCCTGGAACACCTGCAAGTAAGATACCTTTACCGCCTTTGTTCTTCTCAAGGAATTGTGCACCAATTTGTGCAGCCATACGACCAGCTACTTCACTCATAGGTGCAAGTAATGGTAGAGAACGGTTTTCTAATTGTACTGTTTCATATGCAATAGAAACAACTTTCTTTTCGATTAATGCTTTTGTTAATTCTGGTTCTGGAGCTAAGTGTAAGTATGTGAATAAGATTAAACCTTCGCTGAAGTGCTTGTATTCGCTTTCAATTGGTTCCTTAACTTTCATAACCATTTCCATGTTCCAAGCTTCTTCAGCTGTATCAACAATTTTTGCTCCTGCTTCAACATACTGAGCATCTGTGAAACCAGACCCTAAACCTGCACCCTTTTGAATGAATACTTCGTGATTGTTACGAATTAAATGTACAACACCTGCTGGTGTCATTGCCACACGGTTTTCGTTGTTTTTAATTTCTGCTGGTACCCCAATACGCATAATGAAATGCCCCCTTATAATTAACAGAAAAAAGAAAGTCTTTTTTCTTTTTGTAATAATTAATAACTTATGTCCTTATTCTAGCATAACTTAAAAGTTATGAAAACGCTAACATACTATATTTTTAAAGTTTATATATTTAGAATAGTGTAAATATATGGAACATTGATTCTATTAGCCTCTTTGTTCTCTCTCGTTATCTATCACTCTATTTTTATTATACTCCTTCAAAATAAGTAGTAATCATTTATTATTTGACAATAATGTAACGATGTAAGAAACCTCAATGATGCCGTATACATATTCAGTTATTAATTTACACATTACTTTAGAGATATATTCTTTTTATAAAAAAACAGCTGCAGGCATTTAGCCAGCAGCTGGGTAACTTATAAATAACTTAGAAAATAAATCATCTGTCGTTTCCGTAATTTTATCAAACAGATCACTTTCTTCCGCTTCTTGCTCTTTTAACACCTTAATTGTTTCACGTGCATCTTCAGGGTAATCGGTAATGATACCATCTACGTTTAACTTATAATATCCCTTTAAACTTTCCATATCATTTACTGTCCATACGTAAATTGGCTTGTTTAACTTCCTTGCTTCTCTTACTAACTTCTTATTTAACATATATTCTTCCGCTACATAAAAATCAGCTTTCACATTCTTTAAGTTAGCTCTACTTGCATATAGTATATATCCGACTTTTATATCTGAATTTGCACGCTTAAACTCTTTAATAAGCGGGTAATGTAACGTTTGAATAACACATTGCTTCTCAAATTCATTATCTTTAATCGTTTTTAATACTTTATTTACAAAATCTTTTTCGCCACCATGAAGCTTCACTTCAATATTAAGTTTGATTTTCCCCTTTGCCAGCTTAATGATCTCATCAAGTGTACTGATTTGTCCTGAAAACCCATCTTGACTAAGGGTAAGTTGTCTTAACTCGTCCATCGTTAAATCTGAAACATGAACATTAGCATTAGCAAGACGTTTTAGCTTCAAATCATGTATTACTGCTAATTCACCGTCTTTTGTTTGTAGTACATCAATTTCAGCATAGTCTGCTTTCGCATCAATAGCTCCCTGCACAGCTTCTTTCGTGTTCTCTACACCTTTTGAAATATAACCGCGATGAGCCATAATAATTGGTTCTTTATATGTGTTTGTAATAAAGGTCACAATGAAGGCAACAACCATTCCCGCAGTAATAATTCCTACAATATATACACCAATAAATTTCCACCGATGTTTTTGGAAGAAACATTTATCTGCCTTCGTCTTTGAATAATCTAATCCTTCTTCTAATAAAACATCTTCAACCGAAACCTTTTGTAAATACAGTCTTGTTAACGCCATAATATAGAACGGCGTCATAATAAAGCTAAATAGATACAATGTACTGGTTAAGAAGACTGAAATAGTTGACTCTGCTAGTAGTGCAAATGTCCCTTTTGGGTTTGTAAATTCATATACTCCCCACAGACAAAGTAAATAAATTCCTATACACAAAAGAAAAACAATCCCTACAGATATGAAAAAACCTACTAAAAAGAACAACACTTTAAAGAAGCTTTCTTTTACTAAGTTCGCACTTTTTCGTGCTGCCGTACGGAACGGCTTCTCCTCTAAAACGATAATAGGTAAAACAAAAATCCACCGAAGATTCAAATAGGCAACTACAGCAAAGAAAGTATAATATCCAACTTGCCCCATTGTTGTCTTAAATAGTTCACCTGTAATAAAATTAGGAATTTGAATTTCAGGAATCAATGCAGATTTATATCCCATACTTAATAGTGGTAATAGTACAACTGCATACAAAACAAATCCAGGTAAGCAATATGTAAACAGAGAAGGTAAATACGTTACTGTTTTATATAAAATTGGACGTAATCTCACCTTTTGCCTTTTATGAGCGAAGTACGAAATGATAATAAGTACTGCAAACTCTGTAAAAATCAGGAACAATGCCAATATAGATAAAATTACAATCGCTAAAATCCCGTATGGTGTTTTCAAAAATGCTAATAACTCATCATTTGTTGCGTTTGCATACCCACCAAAGTACAACAACTTATTGAAAATAATACCGAAAAGTGGGATAAACACAATCGCTGCTAATAATTTATAAGCAAGTTGGAATGTTAACACATTCCAAAAAGCAAATCTAACAGTTTGAAAGGAATGTCTCATTACTCCTGGTATAGATAGTCTTTTACGGTGTTGCATATATTCCTCCACATTCTAAAACGATATTTGAGATGGATTCCACATTTCCATTTCTAACCCATCCCTTTAATAATAATATATTCCGCTTAACATGAACACTCTTATACATACAATGAAAAAAGTGATGGCTACTTCCCATCACTTTTTCATTGACTCTATTTTTTCTCTAATCCTTGTCCAAATGCTTTCAAGAAGCTAAAACCAAATGTGATGGCTCTATTGATATCTGGATCTTTTAACACTTTAAAGAAATCCATCACTTTTGTTTTTTTACCACTCTTTAATTCATCTGTTGCAAATTGCAATCCAGTGACTAAACTCGATGTAATTTGTTTTGTTACTTCTGGGTCAACTGAGGTTAGTGCTTCCCCCGCTCCCATCATATTGTTGAGTGCATTTTTAACTGGTTTACGATTTAATTGCTCGACAGCAATTTTTGAAACATCTTCCTTCGCAGCAAGTAAACTAATCGCTGCATCTAATATACCAGCCTTCTGCAACTGTGCTAGAAGCTGCATCGTTTCTTCTACTGCTTCACGATTATTAGATAGCTCATTTAGAAGTTCATCTGCTACTTGCTGTTTCTGTTCTTCCTCTGTTACAACTTTCTTTTTAATTAACGTAATTTCTTTCGCCACTATCTCCGCCCCCTAGTCCACAAGTGATACGTATTGTTTTCTTTGCCATTTTTGCTCAATTTCAACACCATTTTGCGGATTACGCTGTTTATCTCGTGGGTTTGAAGATGGTAACGGACGGTTTCCTTTTTCACGTAATACACGCATTTTCACCATCGTTTGTTTATACGCCGGTGTACACGTATACAGGTCTGTTGCCGTCCCAGTTAAAATATTAATCGCTTCTTCATTTATCGTTGCATGCATCGGTAAATATAGTTCTTTCCCCGTTACACGATCAGTAATAAGCGCTTGTACTTTAATCTTTCCAAATGGTGATGCTAATTCTACAAGACCACCATCTTTCACATTACGCTCTATAGCGAGTTCAGGTGAAATTTCAACGAATACTTCAGATACTTTAGATAAAATACCAGCTGACTTATTCGTCATATTCCCTTCATGGAAATGTTCTAGCATACGTCCATTATTTAAAAGTAAATCATACTCATCTGGTGCTACAACCGGTGGTACCCATTCATCTAATGATAAACGAGCGAGTTTATCTGGGAAGTTAAATCCGTCTACATATAATAGCGGTGTATCGCTACCGTCATGACTACCCCAACATAAACTATTCCATCCTTCTAGACGGTCGTACGTTGCTTGAGAGTATAACGGTGCAAGTGATGCGATTTCGTCCATAATTTCACTTGGACTTTCGTAATTCCAATCACCGCCGAGTGCACGAGCAACTTTTTGTAAAATCCACCAATCTGGTTTTGAATCACCAAGCGGTTTCAATACTTCATATAATCTTTGAATACGGCGCTCTGTATTCGTAAACGTTCCTTCTTTTTCTAAGCTTGGTGCCGCTGGCAAAATAACATCAGCAAAACGGGCTGTTTTTGATAGGAACATATCTTGAACAACGAGGAAGTCTAAATTCGCTAAAATATGTTGCACATGGTTCGCATTGGAATCGACTAAAGCCATTTCTTCACCCATGACATACATACCACGTAGTTTTCCTTCTTCTGCCGCAAGTAACATTGCAATATTGTTTAATCCTGGTGCTTTTGGAATCGTTGTGCCGTATGCTTTTTCAAACTTCGCACGAAGCGTATCATCTGATACCGCTTGATAACCAGGAAGCCAGTTTGGTAATGTTGCCATATCACAAGCACCTTGTACGTTATTATGCCCTCGTAATGGATATGCGCCTGCACCAGGACGACGATAGTTGCCTGTAACAAGCAGTAAATTTGAAATGGCTGCAGATGTTGTACTTCCTCCTGTATTTTGCGTTACACCCATTCCCCAAAGTATACAAGTACCATCTGCTTCATATACCATACGAGCCATTTCTTTCAGATTTTCTTTCGAAATCCCCGTAATTTCTTCTGTATAATCAAGCGTATACTTTTCTAACATTTTGCTATATTCATCAAAGTTCTTCACATTTTCAGCTAAAAACTTTTTATCGTGCCAATCTTGATCAATAATATATTTCGTAATACCAGCAAGCCATACGTAATCCGTACCCTGGCGCGGATGAATAAATAAATCCGCACGCTCTGCCATTTCATGTTTGCGAAGGTCTGCTACAATCAGTTTTTGCTCGTGTAATTTATGAGCACGTTTTACACGCGTCGCAAGTACAGGATGTCCTTCTGTTGGATTCGCACCAACGATAATAACAAGGCCTGCTTCAGCTATATCTTTCACTGTTCCAGCGTCCCCGCCCATACCGACAGTTTTAAATAAACCATCTGTTGCTGGAGATTGACAATAACGAGAACAATTGTCCACATTATTCGTTCCATATATTTGCCGAGCTAGTTTTTGCATAAGGTAGTTTTCTTCATTCGTTACTTTCGATGAAGAAATAAATCCAAATGCATCGCTACCATATTCAGATTTAATATACTGCATGTTAGAAGCAACAACTTCAAGAGCCTCTTCCCAAGTAGCTTCAACAAACATATCTCCTTGGCGAATTAATGGCTTCGTAATGCGATCTTCACTATTTACAAAGTCCCATCCAAATTTTCCTTTTACACATGTGGAAATACCATTAACAGGTGCATCTGAAACTGGTTGAACTTTTAGTATATGGCGATCTTTCGTCCATACTTCGAATGAACAACCGACACCACAAAATGTACAAACTGTTTTTGTTTTATTCACTTTCGTCCTACGCATCGCAGCCTCTACTTCCGAAACCGCTAAAATACTACTATATCCAGGCTCTACATCCTTTACAAAATCAATCATCGGATCTAACACATCTGGTTTTAATCCAGTCATGAATCCAGCTTCACCTAACATTGATTTTTCCATTAACGCATTACATGGACATACTGTTACACACTGCCCGCAACTTACACAAGACGAGTCATTAATGCTTACACCATGATCCCATATAACACGTGGACGATCTAAGCTCCAATCTATTGATATAGTTTCGTTAACTTGTAAGTTTTGACATACTTCTACACACTGTCCACAAGCAATACATTGATTTGGATCATATCGATAAAAAGGATGTGACATATCCACTTCACAAGCACTTACTTTCGGCTCATACGGATATTTCTGTTCTTCAATCCCCATCATATGTACCGTGTTATGGACTTTACAGTTACCATTATTGTTATCACAAACAGTACAATACAATAAATGATTCTCTAATATTCGATCCATTGCCTCTGTCTGTGCCTCTTTTGCACGCTGGGACTGTCTTTCGATATGCATACCATTCTCTAATTTCGTTGAACAAGCACGCATTAACTTCCCATTGACTTCTACAACACACGTATCACAAGTTTGAATTGGATCTACTTCTGGTACATGACAAATTTGAGGATGTTCCAAATTACTCTCGTTAAATAATTGTAGTATCGTCTTTTCACCCGATGCGGAAAATTCTTTACCATCCACGGTTACATGGACTGTCTGTTCTGCCATAGTTTCCCCTCTCCTTACAACCAACTGTACAAAATACGATTATGAATCCGTTTTCAAAATCGCGTTACTGTACATATTTTTGAAACGCTCTGCGCAAATACTTTTCTTATGAAGTCGATTCTAGATGTTATAAGGTATAACTACGAAAGCTTAAAAATATCACTATTCTACTGTTCTATTATATCGTACATATACAATAATAACCAAAATAATCTGTGATCTTCTTGCTAATAGGTGTTTTTATTTCCCCATTGTTTTATGATAAATATGGGAGAGAAATACATATAAAAGGGGAATTTAATATGGGGCCTACGCAAGAGACTTATACAATTGTACGCTATCAATCTGGTACATTTTCAAAACAGCTTGATGAGATTGTTACAGAATCTCCTATTACGATTAAATTGAATGGTGAAGAATATGTAACAGTCGTATGCACACCAAATTATATTGAAGATATGGTAATTGGTTTTTTAATTTCTGAAGGAATTATTTCTTCCTATAAAGATGTTGAAGAACTATGGGTTCAAAAAGATAACGGAATTGTCCATGTAACATCATCAAAAATAAATCCGCTCTATCAAAATTTATATAATAAACGATACATTACTTCTTGCTGCGGAAAAGGTAGACAAGGTTTTATTTTCGTTAACGACGCAGCAAAGGCAAAAGATTTACATGATATACACGTGAAAATTACTCCTGAAGAATGCTTTCACTTAATGAATACTTTGCAACAATCTTCCACTACATTTCGCCAAACTGGCGGTGTTCACAATACCGCACTATGCGATCGAAACAATATCCTCCTATCAAGAATGGATATTGGAAGACATAACGCATTAGATAAAATATATGGCCATTGTTTGCGCAACGATATATCCGTTAAAGGAAAAATCATTGCATTTAGCGGACGCATTTCATCCGAAATTTTACTCAAAGTTTCAAAAATCGGATGCGAAATTGTTCTATCTAAATCTGCTCCAACAAAACTAGCATTGCAACTCGCTCACGATTTAGGCATTACAGTTGTAGGATTTATTAGAAATGGATCTTGTAATATTTACACACATCCACATCGAATTGATGGTTATCAATCGAATAACTAAAATAACTCCTCAATCGAGAAGTTATTTTAGTTATGAAAATGTAATATATCAAATACTTGAATAGTTAATAAAGTTAATATATAATTTCATTACATATTAAAAAACAAAACATTGTAGCATATATCTTTTCATTCTTTTACAAATTAAAAGAGACTGCTAACAAAACGCATACACAATTTTATAAAAGTATTGGATCTATTTTATCCCGCTTTAATGGGCAGTAAGACCCCCACCTCAAAATGCAGCGAAAGCACAGAATTTTGAGGTGGGATCAACTGCCCATTAAAGTCCGATTGGTGAGGGCTGATAATCAGTGGGGATGAAGAAAACCCCCACTGATTAAAGTTTCACTTTATTTGAAATCGACCAAGGAGGTTACAACTATGGAAATTCGCTTATTAACGACAGAGGACGCAGAAATATATTTAAAAGTTTGTATGGAAGGTTTAACGAAGAACCCGGAAGCTTTTAGCTCTTCTTATGAAGATGTTCTTAAACATGAGAATCCTGTAGCTGCTATGGCAAAACGATTAAGCAATCCGGATAAGTATACTCTAGGGGTCTTCAAAGATAACGATTTAATCGGCATTGCTACTTTAGAAACAAAGCCTTTCATTAAACAAGAACATAAAGCAAAAATCGGTTCCGTTTTTGTTTCCCCAAAAGCGCGTAGCCTTGGAGCAGGAAGAGCTCTCATTAAAGCAATTATCGAAAATGCCGATAAATTACATGTAGAACAACTTATGCTCGATGTTGTAGTTGGTAACGATGCCGCAAAAAAATTATATGAGTCATTAGGCTTCCAAACTTACGGCGTACAAGAGCGTTCATTAAAACATAATGGCCAATATTGGGACGAGGAACATATGGTTCTGTTCTTAAATGATTAATACTTCAATATAGTTTTTAAAAGCATCTTCTTATTAAGAAAGGTGCTTTTTTCATTACAACAATGTAATCTTCATGTCACCTTTATCGATCGTACCAAACCTTTCCATTCATTATACTAAAAGCATAAAGCAACACTTTAATTAGTGAGGCACTAATTATGAAATGAACGTATAGCATTCAATTGATAGGTAGAGGAGAATGTGACATGAAACAAAACAAACGAGCTATGCTTTTAATATGTACTACAGCAATCGTAACTTCTGGGTTAGCAATTTTACCTTGGTTTATTATATGAACACTCCCCTAACAACGAAAAAAGCTTATTGCTTCTTAAGAAGCAATAAGCTTTTTTTATATTATAAAATCCCCAAAATTTTATTTACACAACTTATAATAATAACCATAGATACGGCAACGCACATGACAACCGTATTACGATCTTGCTTTTCTTTTTTTGAAATTTCTTCTTTTGGATTCATGTGTATGATCTCCTTTTAAAAAAAGTGTGAGATAGGAATTTTTTCTTATCCGATGCGAGGTGAATACGAAAAACCTCTCTATCTCACATACACAATAGAATGGAATTGTCATTTTATAAATAAAATGACATGACGTTATGTCGCAACATAGGGTATTTTGTGTCGCTACGTTTTCTATTATAAAAAATAGTTGTGCAAAACTAGTGCATTTTTTATGTCAATTACTCTGAGCGAAAAATAACTCTTCCACCCAATCACATAAAAAGAGTTTTTTATTATTTTCATGTAAACTATACAAGTAGAATGAACAGTTTGGGGTGCACAAGATTATGGTAAAAATTTTATTAGTAGACGATGAAGAACGCATGTTACGATTATTAGATCTGTTCTTAAGTCCTCGTGGCTATTTTTGTATGAAAGCTACCTCTGGCCTTGAAGCACTAAAGTTAATAGAACAAAAAGACTTCGATATTATTTTATTAGATGTTATGATGCCGAATATGGATGGATGGGATACTTGCTATCAAATCCGTCAAATTTCCAACATTCCGATCATCATGCTCACAGCTCGTAATCAAAACTATGATATGGTGAAAGGTCTCACTATGGGCGCGGACGACTATATTACAAAACCATTTGATGAGCATGTATTAGTCGCAAGAATCGAGGCTATATTACGCCGTACAAAGAAAGACGGATTCGTTAGCTTCAATGGTATTGAGTGGGATAAAACGAAACATACTGTCACAGTATATGACGAAAAAATCTCACTAACTCCTATCGAATTTTCGTTACTTGGACTATTTTTACAAAATACAAACCGTGCTTATAGCCGAGATGATTTAATTGAGAAGATTTGGGGCTATGAAACAGACATCGAATATAGAACAATCGATTCACATATTCGCAATATCCGCGATAAATTACGTAAAAAAGGATTTCCAGTTGAAGATTACTTAGAAACTGTCTATAAGGTCGGCTATAAATGGAAAAGTGAATAATTACTTCGGTCAGTGGAAATACCATACCACTGACCATTTATTATGAATAAGGTATGGTGAGAACATGAGCAAACTTTCCCTTAAAATCGGGACATACTTCTTAATATTAGCCTTATGTATTGAAACAATTGCTTTCGTCTCCTTTTATAAAAGCCTTTCAAAAATGCGTGTTGAAGAAGAAACCGTTGCTCTATTAGAAAAAGGTAATCGGTATCGTGATAAGATTGTAAACCGTGCAAAATGGAATGAGAGATGGAATGAATACTCTAAACAACAGCAATACACAGAACGTCCTAAACATCCTCGGTATCAGGATTTCACTATCGAGCATGCAGCTGAAGATTTAATCGGTTCCGAATTAATCGCTAATACTGATATTACAATCATTATAACTGACACTAACGGCAAAGTTATTTCTAACTCAGAACCCGTAACAAAAGAAATGCAAAAACAACTTACTTGTAAAACAGAACCTATCCCAAAAAGCGGATTAATAATTGAGAGAAATTGGAAAGAATCGAAATTTATCTCAACAGTAAGTCCAATTGAAATTCAAGGATTTCAAGGTAAGTTATATATGTTATTAAAAACATCTTTCTTAGAAAGAATGTTACTTAAACTCATGAATCAATTTCTTATCATTAGTGTATTGACGATTATTTTAACAACTATTTCTGTCTTTGTTTTTTCTCGTGTTATTACAGAACCGCTTATAAAAATGAAGAGAGCAACAGAAAAAATGTCAAAATTAAATACGCCAATTCAATTAGGTATAAAACGAAATGATGAACTTGGAAGTCTAGCAAAAACGATTGAAGATTTATCCAGTGAACTGACTTATATGAAAAAAGAACGCAATGAATTTCTCGCTAGTGTTGCCCATGAACTATTAACTCCATTGACCTATATGAAAGGGTATGCGAAGGTAGCAAAGAGAGACTCTTTAACGAAAGAAGAGCGAGAAGAATACTTGCAAATCATTGAGGATGAAACAGATAGTGTTACCGATCTCGTCCAAGATTTATTTATGCTTGTACAATTAGAACAACACCAGTTTGTTATAAAAAAACAAAAAGTGCTACTTAAACCATTTTTAGAAAGAATGATTGAAAAAACAAAAACAACATTAACAAATAAACAAATGCAACTCCATGTATACTGCAAAGATGATTTAGAAGTTTGCATAGACGAAAGACGTATGGAACAAGTTATGTTAAATTTATTACACAATGCTTATCAACATTCGCCAGAAAACACATCTATTACGATACGTGTACTCACGGAAACAGATTCTTTTACAATAAGTGTAGACGATGAAGGAGAAGGTATTCCTGAAGAAGATATCTCACATATTTTCGATCGTTTTTATCGCGTTGATAAATCCAGAACGAGAGCTACTGGAGGAAAAGGTATCGGGCTAGCTGTTGCAAAAGAAATTGTAGAATTGCATAACGGTTCCATTCTAGTAACAAGCCAATTAGGAGTAGGAACAAACTTTATAATTGAACTACCTTTTGAATAAGATGCGTGTGAAAACACCAGTAGTAGTAAACACTACTGGTGTTATTTTGTTCATAAAATCTATTCATTTAAGCTAAGCTTTTGAAATTATTCTTATTTCAATATAAAATAAAGTGAAACTTTAATCCATGGAAAGGTTCACCCATGGATTATTAGTTGAACCAATCGGGCATTTACGGGCAGTTATCTCCCACCTAGCTTTCGCGCATTCGCCGAATTTTAAGGTTGGAGTCTTACTGCCCGCGAATAGCGGGGTAAAGGTACATTTGTCAAAGATTTGGAGGGTGATATAATTGGATATCCATGTATTAACAAAAGATGAAGCGGAAATTTACTTAGAACTTCGTGTAGAAGGATTAAAGCAAAACCCTGAAGCTTTCAGCTCTTCTTATGAAGATATTATTAATAAAGAGTGTGCGATTGAATATAAAGCACAAAAATTAGCACAAGATGAAAACTATACGCTAGGTGCATTTAAAGATGGACAATTAATCGGGGTTGCAACACTGGAAACGAAACCATATGTAAAACAAGAACATAAAGCTAAAATCGGTTCTGTATATGTGTCTCCAAAAGCACGCGGACTTGGAGCAGGAAAAGCACTTATTAAAGAATGTCTTGAACTTGCTAAATCTTTAGAAGTAGAACAAGTTATGCTTGATGTTGTTGTCGGCAACGATGGAGCAAAAAAACTTTATGAATCATTAGGATTTAAAACATTTGGTGTACAAGAACGTTCATTAAAATATAACGGACAATATTGGGACGAAGAGCATATGGTCTTATTCTTAGATGAAAATAAATAATAAAAAACATCCTCTCATGTATGAGGATGTTTTTATTTTTTTCTAAACCACGCTGTATTTAATAGTTGGATCGCTTCTGCAATTTCTTCTTCTGATAAAATCGCAAATCCAAGTAAAACTACATTTTCAGGTGCAGTACCGTCTTTATAGTACGTAGAAACAGGATATATTTTAATACTATATTTTGCTGCTTCTTTAATTAGTTCTTCTTCTCGCATTCCATTATGCACTTGTAATAAAATATGTAATCCCGAATCTTCCCCTATCACTTCAACACGATTAGAAAAATATTTTTCTATTTCAAAGACAAGTCGATCCCTCTTTTTTCGGTAGACGACACGCATTTTATGAATATGTTTTTCCCAATACCCTTCATTTAAAAACTTTCTAATTACTTCTTGGTCCATTCTTGAAACACTTTGTGTATAAAAGAAATATTCCTTTTGATATTTTTCAATTAAATTCTTTGGTAATACTATATAACTCATCCGTAATGAGGGTAACAAAGCTTTTGATAGCGTCCCCATATAAATAACTTTCCCATCCGTATCTAATCCTTGTAGTGCCGGAATTGGCTTTCCTGAATAGCGAAATTCACTATCGTAATCATCTTCAATAATATATCTATCTTCTTCTTTCTTTGCCCATTGTAATAGCTGCATTCTTCTCGTAATAGGCATAATCATTCCATATGGGAATTGATGAGAAGGCGTTACAAATACAACATTTGCATCACTATTTTCTAAATCTGCCATACAAATTCCGTCCCTATCTAAAGACAACATTTGAACCTTCTTTTCTCCTTGTTCAAAAACAACCATTTTCCTATGATAACCTGGGTTTTCAACTGCATAATTACTTCCCTTCAACAATTGAAAAAGTAACTTCACTAATATTTGTGTTCCCGCTCCTAATACAATTTGACTAGCTGAACAACGCACACCTCTAGATTCATACAAATAGTTGACAATTTCCTCCCTCAGGCTCAATTCCCCTTGAGGATGTCCAAGAAAAAGCAATTCATTATTATGTGGCTGCCATACATCATTTATAAGCTTGCGGTATATGGTGAATGGAAAAGTATGCGTATCAACTCCTGTTTGGGTGAAATCAAACGTATAGTTTTCCTCCCTAAACGGAACCTCTTCTACTTTCTCTTCACTTCCTTCTACATAAATCATTTGTTCAACTTTACATACAAAATAACCTTTTCTCGATGCCGACTCAATATAACCTTCTGCAAGTAATTGCTCGTAAGCCGCTTCTACTGTATTCTTACTCACTTGTAAATAGCTCGCCAGCTTTCTTTTTGCAGGTAATTTTGTTAAAGCCGGAATCGTTCCATCTTTAATCTCTTTTTTTATATACTCATACAATTGCACGTACAATGCTCTTTTACTATTCACATTTAGATTAGGCGTTAATTCTAACATAATATCTGACCCCTTAATAAAACTAAAATCTGATACTTTTTACAGTACCAGATTTTATATATAATTCCTTTTATCATGTCACACATAAAAAATCAAATACCGGAGAGGAGAAACATGATAATGAACAATGGTAGACGTATCGGACTCATTATGATTATTACAGGGGCTACATTATGGGGATTATCTGGCCCGATGATCCAGTGGCTATTTCAACATACTAACGTATCATCAGTTGATTTTTTAACAATTCGCTTATTGCTTGCAGGAATATTTATCTTGTCTTTCTTACTTATAAAGAAACAAAACATATTTCAAATTTGGAAGCACCCTAGATATTCTATACAACTTATTATTTTCTCTATTCTCGGCATGCTTGGTGCGCAATACGCCTTTATTGAAACAGTTCATATTAGTAATGCGGTTACAGCGACATTATTTCAATTTCTTGGCCCTGTTCTTATTACCATTTATGTCGCATTTGGACAAAAAAAATTCCCAGCGTCTATGCAACTGCTCGCAATTATAACAGCACTAACGGGGACATACTTTATTATTACAAATGGTTCAATTGAAAATATTGTTTTATCAAAAGAAGCCATTATTTTCGGCCTATTAACAGCAATTGGATTTGCATTTTATACCCTTCATCCAGCCTTTCTTATTAAAGCATGCGGAACAACTGTAGTAATTGGCTGGGGGATGTTAATCGGTGGCATCACTCTGCTTATTTGTAATCGCTCGTTTGGATGGAATCAGCTTGCACAAACTTTTACACCAAAAACTTTTTCTATGCTTATTCTTATCATCATAAGTGGCACTCTTTCTTTCCTCCTTTATATCGGTAGTCTGAAATATTTAGCAGCAACAGAAACAAGCATTTTATCTAGTATTGAACCACTTGTAGCTGCCATCGTTTCAATCGCTTGGCTGAATGAATCCTTTGGAGCCTATCAATTACTAGGCGGCCTATGTATCGTTCTTTCTGTTATTTTTTTGACGATGCCACAAAAAGAGAATGAACCTACCTTTTCAACTGAACAAATATAGAAAATGTCAAAAGAGGTCGTACAAAACTTACGACCTCTTTTGATGTTTTAAAGGAATTGTCCCGCTTTCTAGCAAATACAATTACACTAACAGTAAAAATTAGGAGTGTGACACCATGAAAAAAATTGGAACTATGCTACTTTTCTCCTTTCTCATCGCTGGATGTACACAAGCGCAACCTGATTTAGAAAAACCTAAAAAAGAAGCTATCGCCACGTCATCCACTCAAGTTAATGCACCTTCCTTCTTTCATCTTAGCGTTTTAAAAGATGTAAATTGGGAAGAAACACCCTCCTTCATACAAGAAAAAACACCTTTAAAAGGTATCGAAGAAAAAATCGCAATGGCTGATAGCCCCATTATCGCAAACGAAAAAAATGAAATGATGTGGTACTTTTTAGATCCTGAAATGCCAACTGGAAAACTATCTATTATTGCACTAAAGCAAGGATCAGTAACTCCAACACCCGTACTCTTTCAACAAGAAACTTCCAAACCAACTTGGACTACTTCAAATACAATTGATTCGACTACAAGCGAACTTCCTCTCACTATGTCACTACCTTCATCTGGATTATGGGTATTAAACATATATGTAAATGAAAAATATTATGATCAGTTTGTAATTACTGCTGAGTAAAGTGACAGAGCTAAAGCAGTTTCTTACAACAATGTAATTTCCACGTCATATACTTCGATAGTTTAAGTATCTCTCTTCTCTTATACTTAAAGTAAGAAATGACACGAGGAGAGATGAGAGATGAAAAAAATGATAGAAGTGATCATAGCAGTAACTGAGGCTTTAGTAAATGGTAAACAAATTGCAATGGAATTAAATAAATAGTGAGGAAACATAAATAAATAATTTTACACTTCTTCATTATTTTGATTTCTTATCTCAAAAAAGCAGTGCCTTTTTAGGCACTGCTTTTAGCTATTAATAACTTGGTATTTTCATAATTTGCGCCACGCCTGAATCAATAGCTGCCTTCGCCACAGCTTCAGCAACACTTGGAACAACTCTTTTATCTAATGGATTCGGGATTACATAATTCGCATTACGTTCTTCGTCCGTAATGATGTTAGCGATTCCATACGCTGCCGCTAATTTCATTTCTTCTGTAATATCAGTCGCACGCACATCTAACGCACCGCGGAATATTCCTGGGAACGCCAATACATTATTTACTTGATTCGCATAATCCGAGCGCCCGGTTCCTACTACAGCTGCCCCAGCCTTTAATGCATCCTCTGGGAAGATTTCTGGAATTGGATTCGCCATAGCAAACACAATTGCTTTCTCATTCATCGTCTTTACAAGCTCTTCCGTTAGTACATTAGGAGCAGATACACCGATAAAAATATCAGCTTGATAAATCGCTTCTTTTAACGTTCCACGTACATGTTCTCGATTTGTCTTTTTTGAAACCTCAATTTGCGCTTCGTTCATCCATGCTTCACCTTCACAAACAATACCTTCTAAACTAACTAACGTAATGTGCTTTGCACCAGCCTTTAATAATAATTTTCCAATTGCAATTCCTGCCGAACCCGCACCGTTAATAACAATTTTCACATGATCCATTTGTTTGCTAACAACTTTTAATGCATTAATAACAGCTGCTAAAACGACAATAGCCGTTCCATGTTGATCATCATGGAATACAGGAATACTTGTTTCTTCTTTTAATCGTTTTTCAATTTCAAAACAACGTGGTGCCGCAATGTCTTCTAAGTTAATTCCTGCAAACGTAGGCTCTAAATTTTTCACAAGGGTAACGATTTCATCCACATCAGTCGTACCTAAACATAATGGGAAAGCATCTACATTCGCAAATTTCTTAAATAAAATACTCTTCCCTTCCATAACAGGCATAGCTGCTTTCGGTCCAATGTTCCCTAAACCAAGTACCGCTGTTCCATCTGAGACAACTGCCACCATATTCCCGCGTGCTGTATAGTCATACACTGTTTCTTCATCTGCTGCAATTGCTTTGCAAGACTCCGCTACACCTGGTGTATATGTCAGACTTAGGTCATCCGCTGAATTTACTTCTACTTTACTTGTAATTTCAATTTTTCCTACTAATTCTTTATGCAATAACAATGATCTTTCATTAATTTGATTTTCTAACATACTTATAATCTCCCCTTAATTTGACAAGCTAGCTATATGAATATAGCTAGCTTGTTTGATCATGAAAACATTTTTAATAAAATTGTCGCTGTTACAACCATTGCTGCCCCGCCTAAACGTGTTGAAATTTGTGCGAATGGCATTAATTCCATACGATTTGAAGCTGATAAAATTGCAACATCTCCAGTTCCACCTAAACCGCTATGACATCCAGTTACAATTGCTGATTCAACCGGATACATTTTCATCACTTTCCCTACAAGAAAACCTGACGCTACCATTGTAAGAACAACTGATGCGCACACGACAACATATCCTACTGAAAGAACTGCTGCTACGTCTTTTAGCGGAATATATAGTAATCCTAGTCCAACCATTAAAGGCCAAGTTAAATTCTTCGAAATGAATTTATATAGATGGAATGCTCCTTGCTCCATTTTTGCTGGCATTAATTTAAAGTATTTCACAAGTGCTGCCGAGAAGATCATAATGATTGCCCCAGGAATACCGATGAACTTAGAAGCAAATCCTCCGAAGATGAAGAATGTACACGCAATTAATAAACCTGCTCCCATTAATGAGAAGTCAATTGGCTTCTCTGTATTTTGTTCTTTTAATAACTCGGCTTGATTGTCTGTTTTTACTAATACACCGTTACCACTAATCTCCGGTTTCTTCTCACCTAAACGCTTCATATACCCTGCACTCACGATAGCGAACATATTTCCAATAATAGCCGCTGGAATAAGCTGCGATACAAATGTTGCTGATGATTCATTTAAAATATCACTATAAGCTAGCGACAATGGTAAAATCCCTTCCCCGATACCACCACTCACAATTGGTACGATGATAAAGAAGAATGTTTGCTTCATTTCAAATCCAAATAGTGAACCGACCAATAATCCTACGACTACAGAAGCTAACGTCCCTACCACTAAAGGTATAAACATACGAACGAAACCTTGTACTAACACTTTACGATTCATTCCTAAAATACTTCCGACTACTAAACAAGAAATATATAAATATAAAAAGTTCGATTTTTTCATTAACATAGTCGCAGCTTCCATTGAAGCTGGATTCATCCAGTTAAAAAATACAAGTAATGATGGAATAAATAGCGAAAGTATTGCTGGACCACCGATGTTTTTTAAAATTGGAATTCTCATCCCAATGTCACCTAAGAAAATACCCATGATCATAATAACTGCAAATCCACCAATCATATCTGCTGGCAATTTATTATATACAGATGCCCCATAAATAATAGCAGCCAATACTACATATAACGGTAAAGGTATAACACCGATTTTTACATTCATAATTTTAGAAGCGAAAGATTCTCTTTGTACTGCATTTCCTCCAGAAAATGATACCGCTTCCACATTCTTTTGAATTCCCATATGGCACCCCCTTGTTTTCTTAATAACAATATTAAAACGCTTTCAATAGTAAAAATAGTTTTTGTAAGTTTTGTAATTGATTTTGTAATTAAAAAAAGTATAAGCGACTTATAATAAGTCGCTTATACTTAAAACTTTATTTTATTTGGGTCAATGCATCTTAATTTACTCACCGGTCTCCCTACATGTTGATACACCATTTCGTTTTCTAACACTCCAATTTCAGTCAAAAACATTACATACTTTCGAATAGAAACCCTTGAAACACCAACTAATTGCGCCATTTCCTCTGTTGTAAATGCTTGTCCATTTAGCGACTCGATCTTCTGCCAAATTAATTGCATCGTTTGCTTCGTTAATCCTTTCGGAAGCTCTTTAGTGACAGTAGGTTCTCTTTTTTCTTTTTGCAAAATTAACGAATCTAATTCCGATTGACTAATTTTTTGTTGTTCTTTCATGAAAGTAAGTTTTTCTCGATATATAGTTAACGCCTCTTTAAATCGTTCAAATGTAAATGGCTTAATTAAATAATCTACTACGCCATATTGTAATGCTTTTTTAATACTCCCCATATCATGTACAGCTGAAATCATCATAATATCGATTTCTTTTTCTTGGTTCCGAATATACATTAAAAGCTCAAATCCAGTCTCTTCAGGCATAAAAATATCAAGTAATACTAAATCTACTCTTGATTCCTCTAATACTTCTATCGCCGATTTTACCGAATTAACTGCTTGAACAAGTTCAAACCCTCCTACTTGCTCTAAATAATGCGTATTTAACATTGCTACCATCGGGTCATCTTCTACAATTAAAACTTTAATCATATTTGCCTCTCATCCCTACCTTTAGGTATTTCAATTGTTATCGTTGTTCCCTTTCCTACTAATGAATGCATATGAATTTCCCCATTTATTCGCTGTATACTTTCTTTTACAAGATACAAACCATAACCACGGTTATCTCCCTTTGTAGAATAACCTTTCGTAAATAATGCCCCTATTTCTTCTTCTGATATACCTTTCCCCGTATCTTGTACTGTAATGATTAATGTATCCCCATATTGTATCTCAAGTTCAACTTGCTTCTTTTCACAATTCGTCACTGCCTCTAATGCATTATCAATTAAATTTCCCACAATCGTAATTAGTTCATGAATAATACTTTCATCATCTATTTCCGGCATGTAAGAATCTTCACTTATGATTAATTTTATATTTTTCTCTCTAGCATAGCTAAGTTTCCCGAGTAAAAAACCAGCAAATACTGGACTTTTTATCCTCTCCATAACCCCACCAATTTCATATTGATGCTCTGATACCATACCGCTTATATACTTTTGTAATTCTTCATACTGCTTCATGTGTGTAAGCCCTAATACAACATGCATTTTATTCATAAATTCATGCGATTGTGCCCGTAATGCCTCCGCATATAGTCTAATACCAGTTAATTCTTCTGCTAATTTTCTAATCTCTGTTTTATCACGAAATGTTGCAATCGCACCAACTATTTCTCCTTTTACATATAAAGGAACACGATTCGTCACAATCGTAATTCCATAAATATTTTGTTCTTCGTTTAATTGTACCTCTCCCGTTTGTAATACTTCTTTTATACGTGAATTAGGCATATACAACTCAACATCTTTACCAATAAAATCTTCTTCAAGACCACTTTTCTTAAACAATCGTTTTGCCTCATTATTTATTAAAGTTACATTGGCCTCTTTATCTACAGCAATAATACCTTCCTTTACAGATTGTAGCATCGTATTTCTTTCTTCAAGAATTTTCGCTATCCTGTGAGGTTCAAGACCAAATAAACTTTTCTTTATATGTCTAGCTAGTAATATTGCTCCTATAATTCCGACTAGTACTCCAACTCCAACTCCAATATAAATAATATGTCTACTCTCCTTAACTCTCTCTTTTACATTATCTGCTGAAATACCAACGGCCACCGCTCCAAGTTGTTTACCCGTTTCAGAAAATACAGGTACAAATACTCGCATTGAAATACCTAAAGTTCCTTCTGCCAGCGATACATGTTCCTTTCCTTTCAATGCAGGCCCTTCATCTCCCCCAATAAAATGATGACCTATTTTTTGAGGATTTGGATGTGATTTTCTTATTCCATTCATGTCCATAACTACAATAAATTGAACACCTGTGTTTTTTAGTATTCTATTTGTATACGTTTGGATTGCAGAAGTATCTGCTTTCCCAGTCAAACCATCGATTACAATCGAAGCATTCGCCACAATGTGTGCAATTGTTTTTGCTTTCTCTGCTTGGCTATCCTCCGTCGTCCGTTCTACATTATGACTAATTAATATATCTGTCACAAGTAAAGAAAAAATTACAACTGTACAAACTAACAATGTAATCGTTTTCCATAAATTCCATAGTCTTTTTCTTTTTTTCATCCCATTAATGACTCCCCTAATTACTGAATAGAAAAATAAGTAAGGTGATATTATTTTCACCTTACTTATCTGCTGTTATTATACTTTAAATTTACTAGTCATCGCTTGTAGTTCTTCGGCCATCTCAACTAAATTTTGCGAAGCTGAACTAATTTCTTCCATTGAATTCATTTGTTCTTCTGTTGAAGCAGCAACACTTTGCATACTAGCTGTATTTTCTTCTGCAGCCACCGCAATTTCATCAATAGCATTTGTCACTTCATTTGCATCTCCAGCAATTCTCTTCGTTGTTTCTACCATTTGATTCACTTGAGAAACAATATGTGTAGTAGAACTTAAAATTTCCGTAAAACTTACTTTCGTTTTGGTTACAACATCAAGGCCTTGTTGGACTTCCCCATTCACATTATCCATCGCCTTAACAGTATGTTCAATATCAGCCTTAATTTCTGTAATTAAATTTGCAATCTCTCCAGATGATTCTCCGGACTGCTCCGCTAATTTTCTAACTTCATCTGCTACAATAGCAAATCCTCGGCCCTGTTCACCTGCTCTTGCTGCTTCAATAGCCGCATTTAAAGCTAATAAGTTCGTTTGAGTAGCGATATTTTGAATTGCTTCAGAAATAGCCCCTACCTGCTTAGATTTCTCATCAAGAAGTTTAATAATGGCATCTGACTCGGATACCGACCTAGAAATAGACTGCATTTGTTTTGCTGTTTGTTCAACCAATTCCTCCCCTTCTTCAGCTCTTTCTCTCGCATGCAATGAGGAGATAGAAATTGATTCTGCACTTCCAGTTACATCTTGAATTGCTGTATTTACTTGTTGTAATGTAGCCGCACCTTCTTCAACACCTTGACTTTGTGATTCAGCCCCACCTGATACTTGTTCCATTGCAATTGTAATTTGATCTGTCGCATCATTTGCTTGCTGTACGCTCGCTGTTAACTCTTCAGCCGATGCAGTGACATGTTCTGCTGAAAAACTAATTTGAGTAATCACATCTTGTAAAGAGGCAGACATTTCATTAAAGGAATTCCCTAATTTCCCTATGTCATCCTTGGAATGGATTGTAATTTTCTCTGTTAAATCTCCCTTACTAATTTTATGCGCCGAGTCAGCTATTTTTCTTAATGGTCTTGTAATAGACTTTGTAATGAAATAAATTAATACACTACCAAATACAATAGCGATAGCAATAACAATAAAAGTCTTATAAAATACTGGATTCGCAGCTTGGGTAATTTCTTCATCAAACATAACTCCAACTACTTTCCAGCCCGTTTTCTCATTTGTTGCAAAGATTAAATTCTTTTTATCATCTTGTTCTGTATAAGAGACACTTCCTTGTTTTTCTTCATAAATCGGTTTAATCCAAGGATCAGTAACTTTTGCACCTGGTTTTCTAGATGGATGACTAACAATTTGCTTATTTTGATCTAAAATAACTGCATAACCTTTTTCACCAATGTTAATCATTTTGGAAATTTTCAAGATGTTATCTAGATTTAAGTTAATTCCTATAACACCTTTACCATCTTTTACTTCTTTTGCAATTGTCACTACCATATTTTTTGTAGATGCTGATTGATATGGTGCAGTAACAATTACTTTCCCTTTATTTTCACGTGCTTCTTTATACCAAGATCTATCTGTTGGATTATACCCATCATCCATTTGGATAAATGGTTCTCTTATAAACTTTCCTGTCTGCGTTCCAATATAAATACCTTCTACTTCTGGATGAAGTTTTATATATTGCGCTAACTTCGTTCTTACTATTTCTTCTTGTCCGTTTGGATATGTATCCTCTGTTAAAATGTCTGCAAAGTATGCTGCATCAACAAATTTCTCTTCTATATTTTGAGAAATAACAGTATTTAAAATCGAAATGTTTTCCTTTGCTTTACCTGTGATTTGTTGTTCAAAATTTGTTTTGGCAGTTTGATATGAAACACCACCGATAATAAGTCCTGGTATAGTTAAAATTAGAAAAAATGAAATGATTAATTTTTTCTTGATACTCGTACATTTAACCCAGTTAAATATTTTTTGCATAATAAGCCTCCTTTATGTAATGTGAATACTTGTGTAATTTTATACAAGTAACATATATAAAACAATATATAATGATAACATGTAATTATTTTGTCAATTATGTATTTTTACATATTCACTACTTCTAAAGATTTAATCATAAAAAATAAGAGAACTTCAGCTTATTATATAAGCTGAAGTTCTCTTATTTCTTAACAAAAATCTTACAATTCCTTACACCTATTTCCTTACTAATTCATTTAGAACTTTTCACATAACTAATCGCCTGACTCCCCATTTGCATCCATGCCTGTTCAAAGCTTTCTCTCGGTACTTTTACATCTAAACTATCACTTAGAGGATCTCGAATATATACAAATTCCTTATCATATCCAATAAGTACTACACAATGTTCATTATACGTAATAGAAACATCTCCACTACTTGTTTCCCATGTAGTAAATTCATCTTCATCTAATGGTGCAAATGTTGCATTTGTAATCATAACTACCGGTTGTCCTGATTTTACACTCTTATAAAGTTCTTCTATACTCTTCCCTGTTACATCCACAGCTTTATTAGGTAAATACTTTTTCGCTAATTGAAAAAGTGGTCCATGATATACACCATATCCAGATTCAGAAAACGTATAAATATTCCCTACAAATCCTTCATTCGGATTCCCACGTACACCATCGTTCATAAAATCAACTTTCTTTATTTCGTTTGCTAATTTCATTTTATCCACTTTAACACCTGCATATTGCAACATCATCGCTAAGCTTGTTACTTCGCAGCCTCTATCTAGCTCTGGTAATTGCTGAATGAAAGGTACATTTGATAAGATGACCTTTTCACCATTATTACTAAACTCCATTTCTTTTCCGCTTTGTATATTGAAGAAGGTTAACTTCTCCACATACTTTGTAATTCCATTTGTATATACATTCCATACTGCAATGCCGAGTAAGGCCATACATATATACCACTTCCATCTCCGTATCACTCTCACGCCCTTTTTAGTTCGTTAAATACGAATAAAACGCGTCAGCATCTGTGCGAATCACCGGTACAAAATTTAGTTCTTTTCCTTTTTCAGGCTGATCTTTTTTTATTCTTTCGGCTAATTCTTGAACGTTCATATTCGTTTTATCCATATTAAGCTCATCTGCCATTTGTAATACTTTTTGTTCATTAATTTCTTTTAATACTTGATATATATCTTTACCATACAAGTCAATATGATATTTTTTTGCTTCTTCCTGCACTTTTTGTTCATACACTTCTTGCGCTAACGTTTCTATCTCTTTCCCTTTTTGGGAAATACCTAGCTTCCCTGCTTCCCCTCTTACTTTCGTTCCATAGATTTCTTCCTCAATGTCCTCTATTTCTTTTCCATTTGTCGAAATACCTAATTTATCCGCTTCATCATTAATTTTAATCGCATTAATTTGATTAATTAAATTTACAATCGTTGTATTCTCTATAGATATGCCTAACTTTAACGCTTCTTGCTTTATTTTTGTTTCATAGATTTCTTCTGAAAGAGTTCCAACGTCTTTTCCTTCAATCGAAATTCCTAACTGTTCTGCTTCCCTTCCTACTTCTGTTTCATGGATTTCTTTTTCTAGCGTAATTTGTTCTTTCCCTTCCGTTTCAATCCCTAGATTCTCCGCCTTTTCTTCTGTATGCACCGCATGTATCTCTCCATTGTTTAATTGTTCTTTACTGCGCTGTGTGTAATCTGTCTTTCCTTTTGATGTTTCAGAAGGAGAGGCACCCCCTAATATACTTAAACTCATTACTCCTATAGTGAATACCGTCATCATTTTCTTTTTCAAAATTAATTCCTCCCTCTTACACTTTCTTTTCCATCATTCCCTATACATAATCGAAATAACGTTATGATCGATATAATCTGTTCAAATGCCTTTTTATAATCGCTTCTTCATAGGGCGAACTTTCTATATATAGTACATGTTATAAACAGTTTCTTAACTTTCCCTTAAAAAAAGACGACCTTGTAAAAACAAGATCGTCTTCTCATCTATATTCTTTGGTTTTTCGGAAGAATCACTTCAAAACAAGTGCCCTCTCCCCATCTGCTCTCTACTGATATTTTCCCATAATGCTTTTCTACAATCCAGTTCGCGATTGAAAGGCCTAATCCCGCTCCTTCTGACGTACTTCTTGCTTTATCTCCTTGATAAAAACGATTAAATAGTTTTGGGATATCCTCATCTTTCACTCCTATCCCATCATCTTTCACTCGTATACGAATTGAACTGTTCATTTGCGTACAATCGATTTGTATATGACCACCTTCATTCGTATACTTCATCGCATTATCTAACAATATGACCATCATTTGATGAATTCTCTCTCTATCCCCCATAAATGATATGCTATGCTCTACTTTCAATATCATCTCTTTTTCTTGATAGGAAGCAAGCTCCTTATATGGATCTACTATTTCTTCTAGCAATGTATCCATTTCAAATGTTTTTTTATCCATCTCAATTTGATTAGAATCTGAACGTGCTAACAATAATAAATTAGCTACAAGCTTAGATAACCGTCTACACTCCTTGGAAATCGTAGAAATATCCATCGCTTTTTCTTCTATTGTCGCAGATGGTGACTGAAATAACACATCCGTTTTCGATTGAATAACCGCAAGTGGTGTCCTTAATTCATGTGATGCATCCGAAACAAACTGCTGCTGTTTCTCCCATGAATTTTGAATGGGTACGAGTGCCCTGCCAGCTAGGAAAAATCCGATACCTATCGCACAGAGGCTTCCTATGCCACAACCTATAACGAGAATTAAAAATAAAGTATTTAACATTCCTTCTTCCGCTGTTATATCTCGCACGATTTGAACTATTTCACTATCTTTTTGAAGTGAAATAGTTCTAAAATATCGTCCTTGCACTTCAATATCTTGTAAACCCTCTAATTTTTTTGGAGAAAATTTCTCCAAATTCTCTTCAAAAATAGAACGAAATTTACGGTTATCACTCTCTATTTTCACTATTTTCCCATTCCAAGTTATTCTAGTTACTCGCGGATCTCCAATTTGGATATTCTCCATACGTTTTCTTGGTGGTATTTTAACATCTAATTTTTCTCCATACTGAGCCATCATTTTTATAGATTTATCAATTTCATTATAAATCCGATTATATGTGTACGAATAAATAATACTACCTAATACACCTATCAAAATGATAAATACTAATGAATTCAATATAGTCAATCGAATACGTGTCTTCTGAAACATACTTCCCTTTTTCATTGTTCTTTTAATATATATCCAATACCTCGAACGGTTTGGATATCTCTCTGATAACCGAATGGCTCTAATTTTTTACGTAAATGATGTACATACACTTCTACAATTGCTACTGTCGTATCTGAATCAAATCCCCAAACACGATCAAAAATTTGTTCACGCATTAAAATCTTTCCGCTATTTTGAACAAGGTACTCTAAAAGCTCATATTGTTTTAATGTGAGCTTCATACTTTGTCCATCTACTTGAACATCTTTATCTTTTCCGAACAGTTCAATCCCTTTATAACGAATAGTATGCTTTGTTGTTAAACTACCGCTTCGTCGTAATAAAGCACGAATTCTCGCTTTTAACTCTGGAGCCTGAAAAGGCTTAACGATATAGTCATCTCCACCAAAATCCAACCCTTTTACGCGATCTTCTAAAGAATCTCTCGCTGTCAAAAATAAGACCGGTGTTTCAATCTTTTCATCCCGTATTTTTTGAATTACTTCAAAACCGTCCATTTCTGGCATCATCACATCAAGCAAAATAGCATCATGTATATTTTGTAATGCTAGAAATAATCCATCTTCTCCATTCAATGCTGTATCTACTTCAAATTCGTCGTGTAATATTTGGACAATAGATTCTAATAAAGAAGCATTATCCTCTACTACGAGTAAGCGCATATTCTCACCTTCCACCATTTTGTTCAATTCTATTTATAATTACATTTTAACGCTTTTCTCTACATAAAATTTGGAAGACTTATTATACAAGCTCTTCCTTAAATTTAGCTTAATAAAAAATTGAAAGAAATAAGATTCCTCTTATCTCTTTCAATTTTTTACTACGTATACCTTTTTACTCGGCAATTCTAAACAATTTAGCTGGCCGCCATATACAGCACCGCCATCAATTCCTATAATACGATTACTCCCAAAATACACTCCACAATTTTCACTACCATGAAGTGTTTTTGTTTCCGTATGACCAAATACAACAACCTTTTCACCACTATACCCACTATGAAACTCATTACGAATCCACATTAAAGTATATGGTTCACATTCCGAAACCTGCTTCAATGGCTCAACACCAGCATGTACAAATATATACTCTTCTGTTTCAATGTAATGATCTAATTCTTGAATAAACTTTACATGTTCATCTAATACACGAGATTGTAAAATTGGTTTTTGGAAGGCTTCCTCATTAACCACAATATCTTCTTCTACAAATCCATAGCTGTATAACGTCTTATCTCCACCATTCCTTTTTACCCAATGATTCCATGAACGTTCCTCATCTGTCGTTAACGCCTTAATCATCATATCTTCATGATTGCCCTTTAGAACGAAGGCTCCATCTTCTTTTAACTCTTTTACTTTTTCAATTACTGCACGCGCATTTGGGCCACGATCCACATAATCTCCCAGTAAAATTAATTGATCCTGTTTTGTATCATATTGAGCTTCTTCCAGTAACTGTTCGAACTTTTCTATTTCTCCATGAATATCACTAATAACAAGAATTCTTTTCATATTATCCCCCCTCTTTCTAATTATAGTTCAAAACGACAGAAACTTCCGAATTGTAATTTTAAATCGTATTTATTACAGATACAACGATTATCCTTACAACAATGTAAGTCTCTTGTCATCCAATTCGATAGTTGCGATTGCTATATTTCCTTATACTAAAAGTAAGAAATGAAACAAAAACAAGGAGAGATGAGAAATGAAAAAAGTGATGGAAGTTGTAGTAGCAGTGGCAGAAGTTTTCGTAAATGGCAAACAAGTTGCAATGGAGTTAAACAAATAATGAAAAGGACAAGATTCATTCTAGACCCTTTACTCATATAAAAGAGATAAGACTTCTTCATTTTTTTGATCCCTTATCTCCTAAAAAAGCCGTATCCTTTTTCGGATACGGCTTTCTCTTATTTTTGACTCGTACGAGCTGAAATACTAATTGCTCTATCAGTTGCTTTTGCAGCTTCATCTAACGCTTCTTTACTATTCTCCCCGTCATACATTGCTTCTAGTGCTTTTACAACTGCATCTCTTGATTCAGGGAATACACTAATTAATGCTCCTTGAGTTGCTGGAGATTGTTTCGTCGCTTGTAATTGTTCCACTGTTACTTTTAACTGTGGATATTTTTCATATTGCTCTTTTACTAATGGTTCATTATATGCATCTGGATTAATAGAGAAATAACCTGTTGCAGTATGCCATTTTGCTTGTACGTCTGGCTTCGTTAAATATTTCATAAAGTCCCAAGCACCTTGTTGTGTTTCTTCTGAAACCATATTCGTCATCCATAATGATGCTCCGCCAATAACAACACCATTTTGTTTCGAATCCTCTGGATATGGAATATATGACACGCCTACATTAAACTTAGATGCATCAATTAAGTCGCGAACACCAGCTGAAGAATCTAAATACATAGCAACTTGTCCAGACTGGAACGCAGCACGAATATCATCCCAACTTGCTCCATACTTTCCAAGTGCTCCAGCTTTATTTAAGTCATCTAACATTCCAAATACTTTTTGTCCTTCTTTACCGTTAAATACCGCTTTCTTTGCTGCATCTTTACGTCCGTTTTCATTATCTACATATAAAGCACCTTGTGTTGCTAACAATTCTTCAAAGAACCAACCATAATTCAGCATTGAAAATCCATATTGTTTTACGTTTCCGCCTTCTTTAATCGTTAACTTTTTCGCTGCTTCTTGTAATTCCACATACGTTTGTGGGGCTTTCTCTGGATCTAATCCAGCCTTAGCAAAAGCATCTTTATTATAAATTAATACTGGTGTAGATGAATTAAATGGCATAGAATACATTTTTCCATCAACTGAATAATAATTTGTAATTGCTTTTTCCAACTTTGAAGTATCGTACTTATCTTTTTTTATCCAACTATCAATTGGCGTAATCTTTTTACTATCAATCATATATTTTGTTGTAATTTCACTCGACTGAACAAGAGCTGGGGCTTCTTTCGTAGCAGACATCGTTCTAAATTTCGTTAAAGACTCTTCATATGTCCCTTGGAACTCTGGCTTTATCTCGTATTTATTTTGTGACTTATTATAGTCTGCAACAAGTCCCTCTAATACACCTTGTGTTTTTCCACCCATCGCGTGCCAGAAACGAATTACAGTTTTATCACCACTTTTTTCAACTGGTGCTACTTTTGCCTGCGCTTCAGGTTTCCCCTCCGTTTTACTATTTGAACAAGCAGCACTAGATAATGCCATTGTTGCTGCCATTAATAGAGCAGCACCTTTTTTAACTAAATTCATTTTCCATTCACCTTCTCTTCTTTATTTAATTGCACCTTTTGTTAACCCTTGTTGTAATTGCCTTTGCCCTACAAATAGTAAAATCAATGTTGGAATGACAATAACCGTAACACCGGCCATTACGCTTCCCCAATCAGTTGCAACTTCTTGAGACTGAAGCTGCTTTATACCGATTTGGACTGTTCTCACCCTTTCATCAGTGGTCACTAAGAGTGGCCATAAGTACATATTCCATGTTGTCAAAAAGCTATATACTCCAAGGGTAATAAAACTCGTTTTACAATACGGCATTACAACGCTAAATAAAAACCTTACATTTCCAATCCCTTCAATAAAGGCCGCTTCTTTCAGTTCATTCGGAAGCGTCATAAAATGTTGACGTAGTAGGAAAATACCGAAAGCTGTTGCAAAAAACGGCACTGTCATCCCAGCAAAACTATTGATCCAACCAAAGTTTTGAATCGTTAAAAAGTTAGGTACCATCGTCGCTTCCCACGGAATAAGCATCGTTGAAATAAACAGGAAGAAAATAAGGTTTCTTCCTTTAAACTGAAGAAAGACAAAAGCATAAGCTGCTAGGCTTGATACGATAAGTTGTCCAATCATAACGACTGTTGATACAATTAAACTGTTATATAAGTATGTAAAAAGTGGTACTTTCTGAAAAATATTAATAAAATTATCAAAAGTAAATTGAGTCGGAAATAACCTTCTCATTTGAATATCGTCTGGTGTCATAAAGCTTATTAAAAATGCATAGAGTACAGGAAAAAACACCATTACTGCACTAATAATGAGCAGCATGTATAATAGGAAATTTTGTTTCCACTGTTTAACAATCATCTATAATGCACCTTTCTCTCAGCAAACTTGAATTGAAGTAATGTAGCAATGAAAATGAAAATAAATAATACCATTGCTTGTGCACTTGCTGTTCCAAATTGATGGTTCACAAATGCCTCTTTATAAATCGAATATACAATTAAATTTGTTGCATCATTTGGTCCACCGTGCGTTAAAATATCAATTTGTCCAAAGCTTTGAAACGCACTAATTAACGTTACTGTTACGATAAAGAATAAAGTTGGTGATAGCATCGGTAATGTCACACGGCGAAGCTTATATAAATAGCTAGCACCATCTATAGCTGCACTCTCGTATAAAGACGTATCAATGTTTTGTAACCCACCTAATATAACTAAAAATGCAAATCCTGTATTCACCCAAACCGTTGTAACCGATACAGAGAACAATGCCCAATCTGGACTCGTTAACCATGCGATTGCAGGTAGATTCATAGAAGCTAATATATTATTAAATAACCCGACGCTTGGATGAAATAAAAATAGCCAAATCACCGCACTAGCAGCTACTGATATTCCCATAGTGGAAGAAAATAACACACGGAATACCCCAATACCCCTTACTTTTTCATTTGCAATCAATGCAAGAAATAAAGCGAATATAATACTCGTGGGCACTGTATATACAACAAATAATAAAGTTGACTTTATACTTTTATAGAAAGCAGGATCAGAAAATAAGTATTGATAATTTTCTAAGCCAACAAAAAGATTAGCTTCTCCGTGTATATCTGTTAAATAAAAGCTATAGTAAATTGTTCTAAATAATGGATAGAAAAGAAAAATTGAAAACAGCAAAATAGATGGCGCCAAAAATAATAATCCTACTCTTAAATCTTTCGTTCTACTCCATAAATTCTTCTTTTTCGACACTTTTACTTGAACCGGTAATTTACCTACTTCAATCATTATTTCGCCACCACTTTCAACTCTTCTTCGGCTACCATTTTTAATCGTTCATTCGTATTTTGATGAAAGAAGCATAACTTTTCTTGCGAGAATAATAATTTTACTTTGTCACCTTTGTTCAGGAGTAGCTGTCCAATAACTTTCGCACTCCAAGTTGCTCCATTTACCGCGAAGTTTAATATAGATTCATTCCCTAATACTTCTACTGATTGTAGCGTAACTTCTTGTCCTTCCTCAGACAGTTCAATATGTTCAGGTCGCATACCTATTCGAATTGTTCCTTCTGGTAATTGCTTTAATCGTCCATTAGATAATGGAAGTTGCAATTGTCCTATATGTAATACTCCTTTTTCTTTGTCCACTTCTCCATCATTTATATTCATCGAAGGAGACCCTATAAAGCTTGCAACAAATTCATTCGCTGGTTCGTTATATATATCAAGCGGTGTTCCAACCTGCTGTATGCTTCCTTTATTTAAGACCATGATACGATCTCCCATAGTCATCGCTTCTATTTGATCATGAGTAACGTAAATCATTGTAATTCCTAACCGTTGCTGAATTTCTCTAATTTCAATTCTCATTTGCGCACGTAATTTCGCATCTAAATTCGAAAGCGGTTCATCCATTAAACAGACCGGCGCTTGACTCACGATCGCCCTTGCAAGTGCAACACGTTGTCTTTGTCCGCCTGATAATTGGCCTGGCTTCATTTTCACATACTCTTTCAGTCCTACCATTTCAATGGCTTCCATTAATCGCTTTTGTCGCTCTTCTTTTTGTACTTTTCTTACCTTAAGTCCGAATAAAATATTTTCTTCTACAGATAAGTGTGGATATAGTGCATAATTTTGAAATACCATTGATAGATTACGGTCTTTCGGCTCTAAATCATTTGCAACATGTTCATTAATAATTAAATCTCCCGAAGAAATCTCTTCTAAACCAGCAATCATTCGTAATAGTGTACTTTTCCCACATCCTGAAGGTCCAACTAAAACAAAAAACTCACCCTTCTTAATGTGAACCGATACACCTTTAACCGCTGTCTCTTCCGCATTTTTATACAACTTTGAAACATTTTTCAATTCAATCACAAGGTTGCACTCCTTTTTTCTTCTTGTATCCATACTTCATAATGACTCGTTGAAATCGCACTTGCTCCGGCACGAATAGCAATTTCCGCATCTTCTCGTGTTTGAATCAGTCCACCTGCAATAATAGGAAATTCTATTTCCTCTGCTAACCGCTTAATAATGGAAGGCATAATACCAGGCATAATCTCTACAGCATTCGGTTTAGTCGTTTTACAATTCTCAATTGATTTTGTAAGAGATAAAGTATCAACAATAAAAATACGTTGAATCGTTTTTAATCCAATTTTATTAGCATTTCGAATTGTCGAACCCTTTGTTGAAATAATACCTTGTGCTCCAATAACGTCTTGAATATACAACAGAGCTTCCTCTGTAGTTGTATTTAAACCTTGTATAAAATCACAATGAAGAAATACATCATGTCCATACTTTTGTAATTCATATACACGCTCTGGTAACTCCAGCATTGAACCAGTCATAAGAAAAACTGTTTTCGGTAATTTTTTGTATGTTTTGTATCCTTTCCAATTCTTTATCATCGCAATATAAGGTTCTTCAAACATTTATTCCACCTAGCTTTTCTATTTTTATCCAAACTAAAAACACCTACTTACATAGAACACCTTTCTCCTTATTTGAACTCTAGAGAATAGAGCACACCTAAGAAAGTGGCGCGTTATATGTAAGCGGGTGTTCTCAAATGTTCTCTACCCTAGTTATTTTGTTACCTTTACTATATTACGCATTTATTAAGTCAGTTTTGATAGATTGTTAATTAGCTGTTAATCGAATGTTAATGTTCACCATATTTTTTTAACAATAATCTAAATATACGAATGAATTCCAACAGCAAACAACTATTTTTAAAATTCAAGTGATATGCAAATCTATTCCATAGTTAATCAGTTTTAGTTTTCTCGCAACTGCTTGTGAAGCATAATTATCCCAAGAAGTACTGTAAAGTGGAATGCGTTTTTCTTCTTGTATTGATATCGCCCAGGCTGTAACAACATCAGTACCATATCCATTCCCTTGAAACTCCGCTAAAGTTTCCACACTCGCCTCAGCAGCTACAGGCGTACTCCTAGCACTGCAACATATAGAAACTACCTTTTCATTTTTCACAATTGCAAAGTAAGGTTGCCTCCACTCCATCTGTCCTATTAAATTAGGAAAATTTTCTCGCAAAAGCTCTTTATTCTTCTCTGTTATCTGTATCGTTCTAGTTGGCTTATGTAAATTATTAGAGAACATGAAAGCAGGGCCCATCCAAATATTTTTTACTGTTCTTTCTTCATTTAATATCTCAATAACCTTTGCTATCTCTATATGATTTGAAGGTTCTCGAATTACTTTCTCAATCTTACCTACCGTTTCATCATCCAGATCACAACGATATCTCGTTATACTTCCTTCACGAGTTCTGCCAAGGAAAAAGCGTGGTGCTTTCGGATTTCCTTGTTCATTTACATATTTCATTTTTCCTACTTGATTATGAACAAATAAAACTTCTACCTGAATTGCTATTAAATCAAGTTCTGAGAGCTTCATTTATATCCTCCTTAGTTACTCCATATACCATTCATACTCTATTTTTCATGCTCAAAACAAAAATCCCATTCAAATACACATTACTGAATTCATCATACGAAATGACTTCTTCATTCTGTCTATCTAAATGGGATTGTTTTATACTTGTTATTCTACAGGTTGGGGTTGTGGTTGTACTACTTCATTCGCCCCAGCAACCCTTAACATATTTGCAATATCTTTAAAACCTCTTTTTTCAGCATATTGCAGTGGCGTAATATTTTCCTTATTGGCCATATTTACATCTGCCCCGTGGTCAATAAGCATTTGAATTACTTTCTTATGATTTTCACTACCATTTCCTAATACGATTGCTTCTACTAAAGCTGTTCCACCACGAGCATTTTTATAATTCACATCAATATCCGTATGCTCTAACAATTCTTTTACGACCTCTACATGGCCACGTTCAGATGCAGAAATGAGTGCTGTTCCACCTGATTTAGTCGTTTCTTTCGTATTAACCCCTGCATTAATTAGTAGCTTTACAATGTCTGTATATCCTTCTCTACTTGCATAAAGAAATGGATTACTTTGTTTCTCATCTTTACTTTCAATATTAGCACCTGCACCAATTAACGCTTTAACTGTCTCTACATGATTTTGATACGTTGCTGCAAGGATAGGTGTTTCTCCGTTGTCACCTTCTACGTTTATATTAGCTCCATCTTGAATCAGCTTCATAGCTGTTTCTGTGTCTCCAAGGGTCGCAGAAAGTAGTAACTGTTTGTCCATTAAATTTATACTTTTTTCTTCTTTAGATTCTTCCTGTTCTTTATGCTTTTCTTTTTTCTTTTCGTTTTTCACATGAACCGGTTTCGATTCTGGCTCCTCTTGCTTATCGCAAGCCACTACCGTCATTAAAAGTCCTAATAACATACATAATAAAATTTTTTGTTTTCTCACAACTACAGCTCCTATGAAAGATAATGTTTTCTTAACCATTCCTCCATCACATACAATAACTCTTCTTGAGTAGATTTATCCATAAGCCCTTTATATTCCTTCTTTAATCGGATTATCTAAACTTATCCCTAAGTTTCTCAACCTATATTAGCGAAGCAATTAGTTTAGCACGATTTTACCGCATTTGTATATATTTCTAAAAAGTATATAAATGATTGCTTTAGGTTACTATATTCCATTGTAACCGTTCTTCTAAAAATTTTACACCTTTTCTATATTTGCACCTGAATAATACGAGAAAAAGACAACTATATAGTTGTCTTTTTCTCGTATTAATGATGCCCACCGTGATTTCCTTTTTTCGGGTTCCCCATCATTTCTTTATTCATTTCCCATTTATGCTCTGCTAGCTCTTTATACGAAAGAACTTTTCCCTTATAGTTAGATACAAAGTTCTTTGCATCTTTTTTGTTTTTGAATGAAATGACGTTATAAGCCATTGGTGTTGTAATTGTTTTATCATATACATAAGTAGCGTCTTCTAACGAAACCCAATCTTTCGAATCATAATCTCGAACAAATTTTTCTTTCGTCTTTTCGCCCGGATTAATCTCCATCCATTTATACATACAACCGATATCATCAAACTTTAATGCTTTTCCATTTTCTAAAATAATTTCCGTTGCAAACTGATTATCCATTACCCCAATTTGGCAAATATCACACTTATCATGTTTCTCATCAATTGCCACTGCCTCTGCTTGTTTCTTACCACATCCTACAATTGTAAAGACAAAAAATAAGCATATAGCAAACATCACATACTTTGTCCTCATTTTATTTCCTCCCTAACCCTATGTTCTACAAGGAGCATACCAAAAACTTGTGTGCGATTTGTGAAAAAACGATGTGTCTTTTGTAATATATGGAACAAAAAAGATGTGTAGTCCTATCTACACATCTCCAATCATTCACAACCTGTAATTAATAAATCATCTTCTAACTTAACTAATAATGTATCTGTATTAACTTGCTGTCCAACAACTACATTTACTAATCTTATGTTTCCACTGATACCGATCGCAACTTTTTCAAGTTCACCGTTATTTTTTCGGATCATCATTAACTTTTCCCACTCATATACGTAAGAAGATTCATTAACAAAAATCTCTTCTACTTTTCCTTCATAAGAACTATAAATCTCTTCCATTCTCGTTTTCATATAAAATCTACTCCCTATTTCACACTTCAATATTTTCATCTTATTCTACCATTCTTACGGAGCGCAGCTTACTTTTTAAAAATTCAAATTAACTACCGTGAACAAAATGACCAAAATAAAAATTATGCTTCTAATGATGTTATTCCTCAAATTATTTACCATTTGAATGAATGATTTTATGATAAACAAAAAACATTTATCTGAATTTTCATCACATTTTGAAAGCGTAACCATTTTTGAGGGGGAGATTATATGTTAGCACTACTTGGATTTGCGATGATATTTGTCTTTATGTTTTTAATTATGACGAAACGTATGTCTGCACTAGTCGCATTAATATTAATTCCAATTACTTTCGCTTTAATTGGTGGTTTTTATGCAAATATGGGCCCTATGATGTTAGAAGGGGTTCAAAAACTAGCACCTACTGGTATTATGCTTATGTTTGCTATTTTATATTTTGGAATTATGATTGATAGTGGTTTATTCGATCCTGTCATTAGTCGGATTTTGAAATTTGTAAAAGGAGATCCTTTAAAAATTGTTGTTGGTACAGCGATTCTTACGATTATCGTTTCATTAGATGGGGATGGAACAACAACGTATATGATTACTGTTTCCGCAATGTACCCACTATATAAACGCCTTGGAATGAATCCACTTATATTAGCTGGCGTTGTTATGTTAGGGGCAGGAATTACAAATCTTACACCATGGGGTGGACCAACAGCTCGGGTTATGAGTGCTCTTGGACTAGACGCATCAGAGCTCTTTACACCACTTATACCAGGAATGATTGCTGGTGCCATTTGGGTCGTTTTCGTTGCTTACTATCTTGGAAAAAAAGAAAGAAAACGTTTAGGAATTATGGATGCACAACATTTAAAACAAATGCAAACGATGGATGAGCAAGCTGCCACAGTAGAATCTGCTATTCATAAGCGCCCTAAACTTCTATGGATTAACTTTTTATTAACCGCTACTTTACTTGTCTGTCTCGTACTAGAAGTTATGCCTTTACCTGTTTTATTTACAATCTCTTTCGCTATTGCTGTCATGATTAATTATCCGAACTTAGAACAACAGAAAGAACGTATTGCTTCTCACGCAGGAAATGTATTAGCGGTTGTTTCTCTCGTATTTGCCGCTGGAATTTTCACTGGTATTTTATCAGGAACAAAAATGGTGGATGCAATGGCTCAAAGTGTAGTCACTCTTATACCAGATGCTCTTGGACCACAACTGCCAATTATTACAGCACTTCTTAGTATGCCGTTCACATTTTTCATGTCCAACGATGCTTTTTACTTCGGCGTATTACCTATTTTAACGAAAGCTGCCGCTGCTTATGGAATTAGTGCAGCTGAAATGGGGCGCGCTTCATTACTCGGGCAACCCGTTCACTTATTAAGTCCTCTTGTCGCATCCACTTATTTATTAGTCGGGATGGCTAAAGTTGATTTTGGTGAACACCAACGCTTCACTTTATTATGGGCAGTTGGAACGACAATGGTGATGTTGATTACTGGAATTGTAATTGGGATTATTCCAATATAAAATAAAAAAACAGTAGAGGACACATATCCCCTACTGTTTTTTATTATGAAGAAATAAGAAAATACCTTCTTTCTGGTCTCCCAACGCTCCCATATGTAAGCTCCGCATGTACTTTCTTTCCTGATATTAAATACTCTAAATAACGCCTCGCTGTCGACCTGCTTACTCCTACCATCATACTTAACATTTCTGCTGTAATTCCTTCTTCATTCACTGTTGACATATGCTTTTTTATTTTTGCTAAAGTTAAAGGATCTATTCCTTTCGGGGCATATTCTATTTCATTTCCCTTTACGCCTCTTTGAGACCATAAATGTTCTATTTGTTCTGTAGATAATTGATTATTTTTCTTTAACTGCACAAGCTTTTTTTTGTAACTTTCCAAACTCGCTTTAAATCGATCAAACATAAGTGGCTTTACGATGTAATCTGTTACTCCGCCTCGTAAAGCGTGCCTCACTATATCTGTTTCCGATGCAGCTGTAATCATAATAATATCTGTATCATGTAAATTATGCCTAATATACGTGACAAGTTCCGTACCTTGCATATCAGGTAAGTACACGTCTAATAAAACGAGCTGTGGTTTCACAAGATCTAGCCATTCTTTCGCTTGTTCTCCAGTCGTTGCTGTTCCAATTACTTTAAATCCCTCAACCTTTTCAGTAAAACGACGATGAATGTCCGCAATTCGAATATCATCCTCTACAACCAATACTTCAATCTCCTCACCCATTACAATTCGCCTCTCTCTTTTGGTAATGCGATAATAAATAATGCACCACCTAAATCCCCTTTTTCGATTGCAATACTTCCATTTAAATCTTCTACTAACTCTTTCACTTTTGCTAACCCATATCCTCGCTTCCCGCCCTCTTTCGTCGAGAAGCCTTTATAGAATATGCTAGTAATGACTTCATCATGAATCCCTTGTCCTGAATCTTCCACTTCAATTACTATTTCTTCTCCAATATCAGTTACAAACATTCTTACCTTCTTATCATTCTCTTCATTTCTTTCAATTGCTTCAAATGCATTCGTAATTAAATTCCCTAAAATAGAAACGACATAATTACTCTCAATATGCGGGCTTAATTTTTCTAAGCTACTTTCACGATCTAGCATAAAATCAATCTTCAACTCTCTTGCTCTATTATAGAATCCAATTAAAATCCCACCTAACCATGGGTTTTGAATTCGCTTCATAATGAATTGGACAAAATCTTGATATATCGCTGTTTCCTTATGAATTAGCTCTAAAGCATCTTCATATGATTCTAACTGAATAAGACCTGAAAGCGTATATAACAAGTTGTTATATTCATGTGTTTGTGCTCGTAATGCCTCTGTATATTGCTTCGTCTGAGATAATTCTGCTGTTAACTGATCCATTTCAGATTTCAAACGTAAGCTCGATACAACGCCAGTTACTTTATTCTTTACTTTAATAGGTAGACGGTTCGCAATCACAGCCTGCCCTTTTATACTTAATTGACGATCAAACTGTTCTTCACCAGTTTGAAGTACATCTAATATCGTTGAATTAGGAATTATATTTAAAATAAATTCTCCAATAATATTTCGTTGTTCATCTAGCGAAAGAATATCATAGGCTGCTTGATTAACTAAACTAATTATGCCATTTTGATCAATAACAATAATCCCTTCACGTACAGATTGAATCACTGTACTATGCTCTTCATATAAAGATGAAATTTCTTCTGGCTCCATCCCAAACATCATTCTTTTTATACTTCCCGCTAAATATATAGAACCAATTACCCCGATTAAAAGACCTATTATTGTAATCCAAAATACACGCTTTCCATATACTTCTACCGCTCCATGAATATCATCCATTGAAAATCCAACAGACACTACACCTATAATTTCATTTTCCTGATTACGTATTGGAACTTTCCCGCGTAATGAAGGGCCTAATGATCCAGTTGCTCTCGAAACATAAGATTTCCCTTCTAATAGAACCCCTTCATTATCTCCACCAACCATTGCTGCTCCTATTTTATCTCGCTCTGGATGTGCATATCGAATTCCCTCTTTGTTTCCAACTACAATAAAATCAGCATCTGTATCAATTCGAATTTTCTCTGCAATTGGTTGAATGATAGAAGCTGGGTTCTCTTTTTGAAAAGCTTCTTTTATTTCAGGTATAGCAGCAACGGTTTTCGCAACATGCAAAGCACGTTTCCCAATTTGCTCTTCTACCGTTTCAGACAATATGTAATAAAATAAATAGCTTGTTAACAGAAGTACAACTAAAATAAGTGTACTAATTGTTAAAGTAATTCTCGGTTGTAGTTTTAATTTTTTCAATTTCAAAACCATTCCCCTAACACAATTAAAGATAGAATTTAAAGAATATACAGTCTTTTTTAATTATACTTAAATCATAACACGGTTACTCTATATTTCTTTCTTTTTCTCTTCATAAAGTGAAACTTTAATCCCCACTGATTATTAATTGAGCCAATCGGGAATTTACGATCAGTTGACCTCCCACCTAACTTCTTTACTCCATCCAAATTTTGAAGTGGGCGTTTTACTGCCCGTTAATACGGGATAAAAAAAAGAAACGAAGTACTATTACTACCTCGTTTCTTTTTTTTATTATACTTTAAATTTCCCAATCATCTCTTGTAATTCTTCTGCCATTTGCGATAAATGAACTGCCGCTGCATTGATTTCATCTACTGAAGCTAATTGTTCTTCTGAAGAGCCTGCAATATTTTGAACGCTTGCTGCATTTTCTTCAATCGTAGCTGCAATTTCATTAATAGATGCACTAACTTGTTTTGCATCTACTGTCATTTGTTTCGCTACTTCTACCATATTATCAATTTGTACAACTGTATCATCTGTAGATTTCAATATTTCAGCAAAGCTTTGCTTCGTTTCATTTGCAACTACAAGTCCTGATTGTACTTCTGTTCCAACTTGCTTCATAGAACTTACCGTTTCTTTTATGTCAAATTGTATCTCTTTTACTAGCTTTCCAATTTCCGTAGAAGACTGTCCTGATTGTTCTGCTAACTTTCGCACTTCATCTGCTACAATGGCAAATCCTCTTCCTTGTTCTCCAGCTCTCGCAGCCTCAATTGCAGCATTTAATGCTAATAAATTGGTCTGCTCTGCAATATGTTGAATCACCTCAAGGATTGCTCCAATTTGTTTCGACTTATCATCTAATAAAACAATTACTTTATCTGATTGTGAAACAGAATCATGGATTAATTGCATTTGATTCACAGTTTGTTCAACTAACTTTCCACCATCTTCAGCCTTTTTCTTCGTATACATAGATGCTGTGGATACTAATGAAGAACTATCTGCAACACGCTGAATTCCTTCTGTAACTTCTTCTAATAATGTTGCACCTTCTTCTACTTCTTTCGTTTGTATTTCCGCTCCGCTCGACACTTGCTCTATTGCTTGTGTAATTTGTTCCGTCGCTTCACTCGTCTGCTTCATACTAGCTGTTAATTCTTCTGAAGATGCCGCTACATGACTTGCTGAAGTATTTATATTAGAAATGACCTCCTGTAATGATGCTGCCATCTCGTTAAAGCTTTCTCCTAGCTGTCCAATTTCATCTTTAGAATGAACTGTAATGGATTCTGTTAAATCACCTTCACTAATTTTTTTCGATGATGTAACAAGCTGTTTTAACGGATTGATAATAGAAGCAATGATGAAGTAAATTAAAATCCCGCCAATTACTAATGAAATACCAATAACAGTTATTGTTTTATAGAAAATAGGGTTAGCTGCTTCGATAATTTCTTTTGAAGGCATAATTCCTGCTAATTTCCATCCAGTTATCTTATTTGTTTTAAAAGTGATATGACGCTCTTCACCATCTAATGTGAAATTAAAATCACCTGTTTCTTGTTTGTACAACTCTTTTTCAAGCTTCTCTTCTATCTTATCCCCTGGCTTCATTGTTGGATGTGCTACCACATTTTTATCTTGATCAAAAATTGCTACATATCCTTTTTTACCGATATTAACCATCTTTGAAGTGTTTACGATATCATTAATAATTAAATCAATACCGAGAACACCGCTCTTATCCTCATTTTGTTTTGCTATTGTAATAACAATATTTCCTGTCGTTTTTGATTTATATGGAGCTGTAATAATTACTTCTCCACTTTTTTTCACTGCCTCTTTATACCAATCTCTTTCTGTAGGATTATATCCTTCTGGCATTTGAATAGACGGTGATTGAATAAACTGCCCATTGCTCGATCCAGTATAGATGGCTTCCAGTTCTGGATGTAACTTATTATATTCTTCTAGTTTATTTTGGATATTTTGTATTTGATCCGTTTGGTAACTTGATTGTGTAAATAATTTCGTAAAATAAACTGCATCTACTTTTTTACTATCCAATTCTTTATTAATTACATTATCCAAAATTTTTATATTATCTTTCGCCGTTTGTGAAATCGTTTCATTAAAGTTTGTCTTCGCTTGCTGATAAGACGTCCAACCAATTACAATACTTGGAAGAATTAAAATGATAACAAATGACACAAGTAACTTTGCTTTTAAACTACTACTCCTTAATTTCCCTTGAAACATATTTCTACCCCTCCATACCGTTTTAAATGTATTATCTCACATTTAATTTATTTATATAAATTACACGATTAATTGTATTAACTCTTTGTCTCTTTTTCTATTAAAGAATTAATACATACCTTTTTCATTCTATATAAATTAAATAATTAAAACAATATATAAAAATGTATATTATTCGAAATATTATAATCCACAGAAGAACCTCTAGTATCGCACTTACTAGAGGTCCCTCCCACTTTACTATTCTTTCTCTTTTTCTACTTCCTTTTTCTCATCTTCTACTACAGATACAACAGGTTTATCGCTTGATAATTGCTGTACTGCTCCTTTTCCAGCAAATCCTTCTAATAACTCTTTTAAATCAATGCCAGAAGATGCTTTTAATGTTTCTTGCATCGTTGCCATTAAATCAGTCGCATAACCTGCAACTTTTCCGGCGCCGCTATTTTTACCACCGCCGCCTGTATCAACAACTGTAATTTTATCAATATTGCTAAGTGGGCTTGCAACTTCCTTCGCATAACTTGGAAGCATTTTAAGAACCATATCCATAATTGCCGCTTGGCCATATAACTCAAATGCCTCTGCAATTTTTTGTTTCGCTTCTGCTTCTGCTAAACCTTTTAGCCTAATAACATCTGCTTCCGCTGTACCTTGTGCTTTTTGTACTTCTGCTTTTGCTTGACCTTGCGCTTTTTCAATTTCTGCCTTCGCTAAACCTTCTACACGTACTTCTTCTGCACGAGCTCTCGCTTCCGCTTCAATCTTATATTGATCCGCATCTGCCTTTTTAATTTGTTTTACTTTTTCTGCTTCCGCTGATTGCTCAACAGCATAGCGATCTGCATCTGCTTTTTTCTTTACTTCTGCATCGTATTGCTTTTCACGACGCGCAATCTCTTTTTCCTCTAATTCAATTTGTTTCTCACGCTCAATGATTTTAACGCGCATTTGTTCTTCTGTAACACCTTGTTGTGCTTTCGCTTGTTGTAATTCGTAAGAAAGATCCGCGTCTGCTCGAGCTTGTTCTTGCTCTCTCTTATAAGATTGTACTTTTAATTCTTTATGTTTTTCAGCTTCAGCGATTTGAGCATCACGCTGATATTCAGCTTCTTTTGCTTCTTTCTCAGCACGAGCCTTTTCAATACGAGCTTCTTTTTCACGCTCTGCATTCGCAATTGTTGCATCACGCTTAACTGTTGCAATTTGCGGCTGACCAAGTGCATCTAAGTAACCATTCTTATCCATAATTTCTTTAATTGTAAAGGAAACGATGCGAAGACCCATTTTCTTTAAATCAGTAGAAGCTACTTCATGTACTTTTTGAGCAAATTGCTCTCTATTACTATACGCATCTTCTACTGTCATAGAAGATAAAATCGCACGTAAATGACCTTCTAAAACTTCTTTTGCTTCTACTTTTAACTCTTCTGTTTCTTTTCCTAAATATTGCTCAGCTGCTGTGGATACTTCTTCAATCGTAGAACCTACTTTAATAATAGAAACACCATTTACTGTAACTGGAACACCTTGCTTCGTATACGTATCACGTGTACCCACTTCTAACTTGTAGTTTAATAGGCTTAAAGGCTCTGCTCGTTGCATAATTGGAACTACGAATGTACCGCCACCGCGAATAATCTTAATCTTCTTTCCATCATCAGTGGTAACTACATTTTTTCCGCCACCAAGCCAGTTCCCTGTAACAATTAACGCTTCATCTGGTCCAACTGTTCGATACTTCGTAATGAATACTAAAATGAGTAGAATTAAAATTGCGAGTAACACTCCACCAATAATTAATGGAATCGTCATGTAAATTCCCCCTTATAATTTTGGTTTTTTTAAAGAATAAGCGATGTTTTGTACAAGCAAAACACCATCTTGGACTCCCTCGATAATAACCTCAGTTCCTTGTGAAATATCTTTTTTCCCAATTGTTTTGGCTGGAATTGCATTACTTCCAAATTGAGAGGAGATTAATACTTCTCCAAATCCTTCTATAGGAATTGTCGTAATGACTTCTCCCTTGCAACCTATAAATTCATCCATACGTTGCACAGTATTTTGTTCTGCTTCTGCAATCGGCTTTAAAATTAGTATTTTCATTATGAATACACCAATAAAGGATATAGCACATGCAGCCCCGAAAATAAGAATGCTATTAAAGGAAAATAAATATTCTCCTATATAACTAAGTCCGCATAACATGGCGAAAAAACTAAGTAATAAAGTAACAACGGATACCGATCCGCCCCCAAAACTAAATATGGATTCAAATATATCTCCAAAAAAGATATAAATAACAGTGAGTATAGTAGCAATAATAAATCCGTATAAATAAATTGTTTCAAGTGGATAACCAAACAAAACCATTTCTTATCCCCCTCTCTTAAACAATCCCTTTTTTGTTATGTGTATGCCCCACCTCTTTCAAAGATTATTGTTCTTAATTTTCAGTTATTTAACTTTTAAAGAAAAGCCTGTAAAACAGGTCTCTAAAAAAGAACAGGAGAAACCTATTGTGACAGGCTCCTCCTAGTAAATAACCGATATATTATATATCTATATAATATACTATTTTCCACAAAAAGTAAAGTTAAACATACATTGGAAAAGCACTTATTTTACTGATAATTCGTAAGTTCCATCGCCATTATCATATTTATATACATACAAATAATATTTACCTGGTTTTGCATTCATTTTTGCCTCTATATGATTTCCATTAGCTTGACCGTAAGTAGCATAATTTTGCATATCTGATTCATGGTGAAGCACCCATGTCATCCCGATTCCATACTCATTTAAAACGGAAATATCGATATCTTTCGCTGATGCTACATTAAATGTATAAACATCAGTGTGATCTCCGCCAATAAGGCTACCTTTTATAGTAGTGTTTAGCCCAATATGATTCGCTTCCTCTGGACGATTATTTGGTTCTGATTCTGTTAAACTTCCATCTTTAATCGTAACAGTTGTTTCGCTTCTGCTCTCTTCCCCTTTATCATCTTTTACTAGTAACGCAACTTTGTAAGTTCCTTCTCTTTCATATGCATGTACTGGATTAACCTCTGCACTTGTGCTTCCATCTCCAAAGTCCCATAAATAAGAAACGATTTGTCCATCTTCATCTTTTGAGCCATCACTTTTAAATTGAATACCTTCTTTTATAAGACCATTATAAGGACCATTTATATGAACCGTTGGAGCTTTATTTTCTCCGTCATCTTTTGCGATACCATGGAAAACTACATCATATTCAAATTGATTTGAGCTATTCACACGGTAATTGACGAAGTATGCTGTAACAGTTTTGTAGCCACTCCATTCTTTTTGTGCTAGTTGTTCTAAAGCTTCATTTACTTTCTTACTCATTGCTTTCCAATCTTCTGATTCACCTTTTGTTACAGTACCTGTAAATGTGCCTTCTAGTGTAAATGTATTAAAGAATTGGGAGCTATGTTTTGTCATTTTTGCATCTTTCATCGGTAACGTATCACTAATTTCCTTCTCTACTACTGTTAAAGATTTTGGTGCATGTTCAGCTAAATAATCATCTGCTACTTCCGGTACATTATATTTATCTTGATTATCGATTAGCTGCTGCATATACTCTTGATACTCTTTGTTTAGTTTAGAATCTTTACTTAAATTCTCACGATAAGCATCATAATTTTTCACGTCATTTGCACGAATTAAATCTTGAATTTTATCAAATATTTCAAATTGATGTGTATATAAATAAGATTGCAATGCGAACGAGTAATTATAGAAATCCCAAGAACCATATTTAGCAAATAATGTGCGCTCTGCTGTATAACGGCTTGCAGGATCAGATGATAATCCACTAATGATGCTCTTTCTCGGTACTACATTATTTGTACGAGTAGACCCTGCAAAAAATTCAGCATTCCCCTCTTGGAACCAAGTTAATCTCTCATTTTGATACATATCTCCTCTTCCAAATAAACCTGGCACTTCAAATCTCCCTTGAAGATAATGAGTAAACTCATGACGGAATAATTCTTCTAAACTATAAATACTTTGTTCTGGCGTACGCTCATATGTAAAGAATGTTCCTGTTTCTTCAATATAAATTCCACCGTTGTTTGTTTCATATCCATACAGTTGTCTATTTAACTGATACTCCTCTGGACTGTTATAAATTACTATCGTTAATACATCATCTGCATTGCCTGGCTCTAACGCTTTGTCATTTCCAATTACACGATGATACTGTGCTTTTACTTCCTTCGCAGCCCAGTATAGTCTCTTAATTTTTTCTTCCGATACTTTATCCCCTGTTTTAAACACGATAGATCCATCATCGAATGTGTATGTTTTTGGTAAGTACTGTTCTTTTCCTTCTTTACGTATTTTCTCTAAATCTACTGCATTGCCGCTATAATCTTTCCCATTGTAATTTGTTGTAATCTGTTCTACTGCAACAAAATATGGCTCACTTAAACGCGGATACATATGCATTGCTTGTGTAACAACCTCTAATCCTTTATTTGGATTACTATGAAACTTCCCTAAACGGCTAGCGAAATAAATTCCATTATTAACGAGCCACTTATTTTCTGGTGTTACTTCATTTAGAAGAGCGATACGATTTATTTCATTAATAAATCCATCTATTTTCCCATACCACATCGTTTCGTTCGCTTCTTTACGAGCCTCAATTAAGTATGACTGTATATCATAATCAATACCTTGCATCATATCGTATACAGCTTGTCCTTTCATACGATCGTCTACATACGTACGAAGATTATCATTGTATTGTTTTAAAATATTAGCTGCATATTGAACCGTTTCAACATCACTTGAAGCATTACTGATTAATTTACCGTATGCCGATACGACTGAATCTTGCTCATATGTACCGAGCTTAAAGTTTGGATTGGTTGCGATTGCTTTTAAAGCAGGTAAACATTTATCCTGGAAGCTTCTCTCATTTAAATCACTTAATTCATTATTGTAAAATGCAAGATAAAAAGCTGAACGTAACACTTCCGTAAACGTTTGAATTCCTTTTGAATCATCTTTCGTAAATGTACTACCTCGATGAGCTAATTCATCTATAACTACTTGCATTTTTCCTTTGTCTTTATAAAAAGCCTTTGCATCTTCATTGAACTGGAATAAGTCTGTAATTTGATTCCACTTAATACTTCCTAACGTTTCAACTAATTCTTGATCATTCATTTTGTTTAAATCAGCCATTGAATAGCTTTCTTTCATTTGCTTTACTTCTGAGCTCTTCATAATAGATGCTGGTCGCTGCGAAAAATCTCCTACTTTTAACCGTTCTTGAAATGATAATGTCTCCTCTGCTTTAGAAACGTGCCCAATCTCATCTACTGGTTTTTCAATTCCAACTGGTTTCGAATGCAATACATTATATGGCACATTTTCTTCTGCTGATACATGAGTTTGAATTGCCCCCAGTGATAGAGCCATTGTACTAATGCTAAGCATTATTTTATTAATTTTTGATTTCTTGTTCATATCCTTGCCCCCTATTTAAATATTCCATCCAAGAATTTAACATAAAATCTAGATATAAAAATATAAAATGCAATATTTCATATTATTTCTCCTAATATTTTGTACATAAAGTGAACACTCTTACCTTTATCTCCTCTCCAATAGTTACGAATCTATAGCGATTAAACCGCCCTTTTCCATGCGTTAAAAAGGGAATTTTTTGACAATTTAACTTTTAATTGTTATGATTAATATAATTGTTAACTTTATTAAACAAGGGTGGGATTCTATGATAAAAAAAGAGAACAGTGTATTTTATATCTCCATCTTGCTAACAACATTATTCATCATATGGGGAATTACCCCGGCAAGTTGGATACAAGGCTATGATTTACAAAGCGTTACATCATCTTTAAACTCATTTATCCTCAATAAATTTGGATGGTTTTACTCTCTACTTATGACCGCAATGATTATGTTAGCCACTTATTTAGCATTTTCTAAGTACGGTTCTATTCGTCTTGGTAAGGATGGAGAACAACCAAAGTATAGTTATCCATCTTGGCTATCCATGTTGTTTGGGGCAGGAATGGGAATTGGACTCCTCTTTTATGGAATCGCTGAACCGATTTCACATTTTACAGATCCACTAACAGGAAAAGCAGGTACAGAGGAAAGCGCCAAGCTCGCTATGCAATATTCATTTTTCCACTGGGGTCTCTTTCCATGGTCACTATACGCAATGGTTGCTTTAACAATTGCATATTTCACATTCCGCAAACAAAAAGGTAGCACAATTGGGGCTACAGTTACTCCATTATTTAATCGATCGAAAAATTCTCCTATCGGAAAAACAGTCGATATTTTAGCTGTTTTAGCCACAGTATTCGGTATTGTGCCATCTGTTGGGATTGGTGCTCAACAAATCGCCGGAGGATTAAGCTATTTATTCCCTTCTATTCATAACACTTTACTTACACAGCTCATACTTATTGCCATCTTCGCTGTTTTATATTTAACAAGCGCACAAACGGGCTTAGATCGTGGGATTAAATACTTGAGTAACTTAAATTTCTCTCTTGCAGGTATATTACTCGTCTCCTTTTTACTTTTAGGACCAACAGTATTTATTATGAAATATTTCACATCTACACTCGGTTCTTATATCGGAGCCTTACCTAGTATGGGATTAAATTTAGGAGCATTTAATGAAAAATCTTCTTCTTGGATTGAAAACTGGACTATTTTCTATTGGGGATGGTGGATCTCTTGGTCTCCATTCGTCGGTACATTCATCGCTCGTATTTCTAAAGGGCGCACAATAAAAGAATTTATTATTGGAGTTGTATTAGTCCCAACTCTTATCTGTACATTTTGGTTTGCAGTATTTGGCGGTACCGCTATCCATATGGAAATGTTCCAATCGCTTGGAATAGCTGATGAAATCGCAAAAAACGGTACAGAGATTGGATTATTTGCTGTTATTTCACACCTACCATTCTCTACATTTTTAACAATTATCGGGTTAATTTTAGTAGCCACATTTTTCGTTACTTCTGCAGACTCGGCAACATTTGTTGTTTCCATGCAAACGAGCAACGGAAGCTTATCACCGAAAAATAGTTTAAAACTTATATGGGGATTAACAATCGCGATAATTGCAGCTATTTTATTACAAGCTGGAGGATTAAATGCACTGCAAATTGCAGCTATAATTGCAGCACTACCATTTTCTATCGTAGTCGTCCTTATGGTTACTTCGCTCTTTAAAGAGCTGCGAAAAGAAGATGTTAATTCGCAAACGAAAGAAGTTCCGAAAAAAATAAAAAAGGTTATGTAACAATTAACACCTCTTCTTTTAGAAGAGGTGTTTTCCACATTCATTTCATTTATTCCCCTAAAACACATAAAACCTACTTGTTTTATATGAATTATATGTTATTATAAAGGAAATAAATTGAATCTTTTTACATTTTTTACTAACAATTAATCTTTTTTTCTTGATATCTAAATGAAAGGAGGTTGTCCATGTGGAAATAGACATTAATTTTATGAGGGAACAAATCCCACTATTTCTAGATAGTGCACTATTAACTTTAAAGATTGCATGTATCGCCATTATCATTTCATTACTTGTTGCGAGTATAAATGGTTTAATTCTATTCTTTCGAATTCGCATTCTACATACATTCATTCGTACTTATGTGGAAGTAGCCCGAAATACACCTTTACTCATTCAATTATTTTTCTTATATTTCGGCTTACCATCATTAGGTATTACATTATCTAATTTTTCAATCGCCTTACTTGCAATGTGCTTTTTAGGTGGTGGGTATATGACAGAAGTCATTCGATCTGGTCTCGATTCAATATCCAAAAGCCAAGTAGAATCAGGATATGCCATCGGATTAAATAAATGGCAACTATTTAGATTTGTAGTTTTACCGCAAGCTACAACTATTTCTGCACCAGCCTTATTTGCAAATTTTATCTTTTTATTAAAAGAAACATCTATCGTTTCTGCAATCGCTGTTCCTGAATTGTTGTATACAACAACAAATTTGATCTCAATTTATTACAAAACATCTGAGATGCTCATCATGTTAACTACTTCCTATATCTTTCTGTTTGTACCACTATCATTTCTACTATCTTGGTTAGAAAGGAGAAATCGTTATGGGCAATTCGGGCATTAATCTACTAATAGAATCGCTCCCGCAATTGCTAAAGGGACTAGAACAAACATTATTAATTGCATTATTTACTATTATCATTAGTACAATTGGCGGCATTCTATTTGGAATTATTCGTACATCAAAGACTACTATTTTAAGATTCATTTCAAGAACTTATATTGAATTATTTCGTTCTATTCCAATCCTTGTTTGGTTGTTTCTTTTCTTTTTTGGTCTTCCAATCGCTCTTGGAATAGATGTTTCTAGTACAGTAGCTGCTATTACAGCTCTATCATTATGGGGAATCACAGAAATTGGAGAAATTGTAAGAGGAGCACTTCAGTCCTTACCCAAAGGGCAAGTGGAAGCTGGAAAATCTATCGGAATGAATCAGAAGCAATTATACCAATATGTACTCATTCCTCAAACAATACGGCGAATGATTCCAGCTACAATAAACATCTTCATTCGTATTATTCAAACAACATCTTTGACCGTTTTAATTGGTGTAACTGAAGTCATAAAAGCTGGGCAGCAAATTGTGGAGCGAACAGGAGAAGCATTTCTTATATATGGCTGCTTATTTATTTTTTATTTCTTACTTTGCTATCCATTATCTATTTGGTCAAGAAAATTAGAAACAAGATGGATATAGACAATTCAATAGTTTGAGAGGAGAAGAAATATGACTGCTCCATTGTTACAATTACAAAACATCTATAAGTCATATGGTGATAACCCTGTTTTAAGAGACGTTAGCTTACAAGTATCTTCCGGAGAAGTCATCGTTATCTTAGGACCAAGTGGCTGCGGAAAAAGTACATTGTTGAGATGCTTAAATGGTCTTGAGGATATACAAAGTGGGCAAATGCTTTTTCATAACGCTCCCCTTCCGAAAAACGATGTTAACTGGCAAAAACTTCGTCAAAAAATCGGAATGGTCTTTCAAAGTTATCATTTATTTCCGCATATGACTGTTTTAGAAAATATTTTACTCGGTCCTCTAAAAGTACAAAAACGAAATAGAAATGAAGTATTGAAGCAAGCGGAACAATTATTACTAAAGGTAGGTTTACTAGAGAAAAAAGATGCCTATCCAAGAGAGTTATCTGGCGGGCAACAACAGCGTATTGCAATTGTTCGCACTCTCTGTATGAATCCTGAAGTCATTTTATTTGATGAAGTAACAGCTGCATTAGACCCTGAAATGGTCAAAGAAGTATTAGAAGTCATTATGAACTTAGCTAAACAAGGTATGACAATGCTAATCGTCACTCATGAAATGGGATTTGCAAAAGCTGTTGCTGATCGAATTATTTTCATGGATAAAGGAGAAATTTGTGAAACAGGAGATCCAACTACTTTTTTCACATCCCCACAAACAGAGCGTGCGCAACATTTCTTAAATCAATTTTTCTATATTGAAACGGTGAAAGGAAGAGATATTATATGAAAAAATTACTAACATTTATTATTATCGGACTGCTTTCTATTTTAGTCGTTGCATGTGGTTCAAATGAAAAGAAAACAGAAAAAACCTCGGCAAAACCAAGTGGGAAAATTGAGCAAATAAAAGAGCGCGGTGAACTAGTAGTTGCCGTTTTTACAGATAAACCACCGTTCGGTTACGTTGACAAAGATGGTAAAAATGTTGGATTTGAAATTGATATGGCAAAACAGTTTGCAAAAGACTTATTAGGTGATGAATCAAAAGTGAAATTTGTTCCTGTTGAAGCAGCAAGCCGTATTCCATACTTACAATCTGATAAAGTAGATTTTGTATTAGCAAATATGACTGCAACAGATGAGCGAAAAAAGGTAGTTGATTTTACAAATCCACATTTAAAAGTAGCTGTACAAGTGCTTGTTAAAGACGGTAGTCCTATTCAATCAGTAAAAGATTTAGAAGGAAAAAAAGTAATTGTAACAAAGGGTACAACTGCAGATATTTATTTAACAAAGAATATGAAAAACGTAGAATTGATTAAATTTGATAAAAATACAGAAGCGTTACAAGCACTAAAAGATGGCCGTGCTGATGCATATGCTCAAGATAATCTTGTCCTTCTATCTTGGGCAAACAAAAACCCTGGATTCCACTTATTAAAAGACAAATTAGGTGGAGATGACTTAATTGCTATAGCAGTGAAGAAAGGCAACAAAGAAGTGCATGATTGGGTAAATAAGGAGCTTGAAAAACTAGGAAAAGAAAACTTCCTACATACACTATATGACAAACATTTAAAAGAAGAATTCGGTCCTCAAATTAGTCCTGCATCCGTTATTACTGAGGGCGGCAAAGTAAATTAAATAAACCCCATTCGTATGAAAAATATATTTCATACGAATGGGGTTTTACTCTATTATATAGTGTTGTAAACATGCTTTTTCCTCAAAGCCTACTTTCTTGTACAATCTCATCGCACGCTCATTATTCGTATTCAAACATAATACTATCTCTCTCATCCCTTGGAAGGAGAAAATATACTGAATTGCAGCTTGTAATAACCGCTCTCCGACACCTTTTCCATTTATCTCCTTCTAAAAAAGACATCATCGTAAGCATATTTCAAAATGAAATCGCCATGATAATGTCTTCTCAAAAACTCATATAATAATCTTACGTTATAATAAAATAAAACGTTTTTATTTCTTAAATAATCTCTTTCTAAATATAAACACACTCAGTGCTGAAAGAACTAACGTTATGCCTGAAAGTAATGTTGATGTATTCTCTTGTCCACCTGTTGCTCCTAATGATTTCTTACTTTCTTCTTGCTTATTAACAGCTAGTTTATTCTCTTTCACGTTTTGATTCTCTACTACTTTTTCTTTCACAGCTTGATTGTTCACGCTTTGGTCTTGAACTGCTACTGATTGATTTAATGCGTCTTTTGAACCTTCCATTTCTTTTGTTGGTTCTTTTACCTTAGCTTTTGATCCTTCAACTTCTTTTGCTGGTTCTTTTACTTTTTCTTTCGATTCTTCAACTTCTTTTGTTGGCTCTTTTACTTCTTCTTTCGGTTCTTCAACTTCTTTTGACGGTTCCTTTACTTCTTCTTTTGGTTCTTCAACTTCTTTTACTGGTTCTTTCACTTCTTCTTTTGGTTCTTCAACTTCTTTTACTGGTTCTTTCACTTCTTCTTTCGGTTCTTCAACTTCTTTTACTGGTTCTTTCACTTCTTCTTTCGGTTCTTCAACTTCTTTTGTTGGCTCTTTTACTTCTTCTTTCGGTTCTTCAACTTCTTTTACTGGTTCTTTCACTTCTTCTTTTTCAATTATATTTTGAATTACCGTTCCGTTAAAAATTATACTAATTTCATCAGAATCCAAATCAAATTTATACACCTTTTCACCTGGGGTACTCCATTTTATTACCCCGTTATTAAACATCCCTCCCTCACTTGCCAATTGAATATTTTCAATACTTTCTCCTTCTAAATTATATATAGGAACTTGAATTTCTTCGTTTATTTTTGCATCATTTAAAATGATATTTTGTCTTCCCACATCAATTGTAAACCACTGACCTAATTGTATTAACGGCCTTACATCCCGAATCTCGTTTCCAGCTAATTTTAAACTAAGTAGGTCTAACATTGAGCCAAAAACTGATACATCTTTGATATGATTATCCGTAAGATTTAACCACTGTAAATTCTTCAATGAAGATAATGGGCTTATATCTTCAATTTGATTATGAGATATATTCACATCGTTCAACTTTTCTAAGTTCGAGATAAATTCGATATTCTTTAAACCTACTCCTTCTAAAGTGAGTTTTTCTAAGTTCGTCATGTACTCTAACCCTGTTATATCCTTTATCTCTTTTCCTTTTTCTTTAAGTACCTCTAATTTTTTAATCTGTAATAAATCTTCTTTTGTGATAGGAGCGTTTAAATTCTCTCTACCTAAACTCTCTTTATTAATATGTTGTTGTAAAGTTTTATCGAGAATTACATTTTCCTTTTGTTCATTATCCTCTTTTATTTCATCTAACCTTTCAACAACATTTTGAATCACTGTTCCATTAAACTTAATACGATTCTCTTCTGGCTTTATATCTAACATAAATTCGTATGTTTTTTCACCGGTAGTAATCCATTTAACAGAACCATTATTAACTATTCCATCTCCATTCTTTAATTGAATAGTATCGAGTGGCTCTTCTCGTAAATTATAGATAGGTATTTTAATTTCCTTATCTTTTTCTACATCATCTAAAAAGATTTTTTGTCTTTGAACATCAATGTACATTCTTTTTCCTAACTCTTGAACCGGTCTAACATCACGAATTTCGTTTGACCCTAGCTTTAAATCATATAAACCTGTTAATTGACTAAGTGGGGTTATATCTGAAATATAGTTTTCTTCTAAATTAAGCGATTGTACAGTAGACAATTTTGATAAAGGTTCGATGTTTTCTAATTCATTTTTAGCAAGATCTAACTCTATTAATTTTTTCATTGGTGTAAGATGTTCAATATTAGTAAGTCCATTGTTACTTAAAGATAATTTTTTTATGTTTTTTAATTGCTCAATCCCAGCAAGATTAGCATTACTAATTTGATTATTTGCTACTGTCAAAGTCTTTAAGGATGTTAATTTAAATAATGGTTTAATATCTTTTATATAATTACTATTTAAATCTAGCATTTTAATCTTCTTCATTTGACTCAATGGGCTTAAATCTGAAATTTTATTGTTTCTCAAACTTAAACTCTCAATATGTTCTAACTTAGCTAAAGGTCCAATATCATTAAGTTCACTATAAGTTATACTTAATGATTTTAATTGTCTCAAACCCGAGATAAAATGTATATTTTCTAACTTAACTTCTTCCAACGTTAAGTTTTCTAAGTTCGTCATATATTCTAGACCACTTACGTCTTTTATTCCTTTACTTTTAGCTTCGACGACTATTAAAGATTTAACTTTTAATAAATCTTCCTTAGTTATTGGCGTATTTAGATTCTCTCTATTTAAATTATATTTATTAATATGCCTTTGTAATTGCTTATCTACTATTACATTTCCGCTTTCATCCTGTTGATCCACTTTATCCTCTTTATTTTCCTTTTGTTTTTCTGGAACATTGTTTTCTAAATTTAAAATATTTACTTCAAACTGCACTTGATATTTATTATCATAGGCCATTGTCGGAATATAAATATGCATTTGCATATTATATCTTTTTCCTAATTCTCCAACTTCAAATTGAATAACCTGCTTCCCATTCTTCTTTTTGTCTTCTGATATGACCTTTACATCATGAAACACACCAGGAGTGTGAATATCCTCTGTTTTCAAGTATTTGAAGAAATCACTATCACTTAACGTTGCCGTTACGATTTTCTTTCCATTCTCAATTGTTAACTTAGGGTTCTTTATATAAACAGCTGCCATAGACTCTTCATTCGTTTTATCTTTATATGCTTTCATAACAGCATCATATGTACCATCTTCTAAAGTATGTCCAGATTTATTCATCTCAATTGCTACGGCTGCTAAAGCAGGCGTTGAGTACGCAGCAAATGGAAGTGATAACGCCGCAGCTATAATCATCGCATTTATATGTTTTCTTTTATTTTTTTTCAACTTTACATCTCCTCCAAAATATATAAATTTAAATGTAATCATATCTCGAATAAATGATAATGATTTTCATTTTCATTGTCAACTAGAAAAATAAAAAGTTTACAAAAAAATAACCCCTTCTTTAAGGGGTTATGCCATTTTCTCTCCTGATTCTTCTCTAAAGAAGCTCTTCATCGCGTGGAATACATCTGCTTTTTGCTTTAAAATATAATATCTGAAATTCTCATCTTTAATATTTTTATAGGCTGACATGAGGGTGCTGTGGCGGTTGTACTGATTCACTTCCCCATACCCAAACATATTGCACTTCTTCATCAACTCTTCAACAAGCTTTACACATCTAGCATTATCTGATGTTAAATTATCACCGTCTGAAAAATGGAATGGATAAATATTATAGCGGTCTGGTGAATATTTATTATCAATTAGCTCGAGTGCTTTTTTGTATACAGAGGAACAAATTGTTCCGCCACTTTCTCCTTTTGAGAAAAACTCTTCCTCTGGAACTACTTTTGCCTCCGTATGATGGGCAATAAATTCAATATCTACTGTTTCATACTTTGTGCGTAGAAATCTCGTCATCCAGAAAAAGAAGCTCCGTGCCATATATTTCTCCCATATTCCCATCGATCCACTCGTATCCATCATCGCTAATACAACAGCCTTTGAATCTGGCTTTAATACTTCATTCCAAGTGCGGAACTTTAAATCTTCTTGATGAATTGGATGGAAAGATGCTTTACCACGCATCGCATTTCGTTTATATGCGGATATCATCGTTCTTTTCTTATCGATGTTGCCCCATAATCCTGTTTTTCTAATATCATTAAATTCAACATGTTCAATTCGGTTTTCATCCATTTCTTTTCTCTTTAAATTAGGTAATTCTAATTCTTTGAAAAATGCTTGCTCTAATTCTAAAATAGAAACTTCAGCTTCATAATAATCTTCTCCAGCCGCATCCCCTGCTCCTTGCCCTTTTCCTGGTCCTTTTTGCTTTTGACCACCTGATCCATCTCTCGCAACGACATCACCAACTTTGCTATCACCATTTCCTTGCCCAACATGTTTGTTTTTATCATAATTGTACCTAATCTTATATTCATCTAAAGAGCGAATCGGTATTTTTACAACATCCTTACCATTAGACATAACAATGCTTTCTTCTGTTACAAGATCGGGTAAATTATTTTTAATTGCCTCTTGTACTTTCTCTTGATGGCGTTGTTGGTCGTCATATCCTTTGCGATGGAGGGACCAGTTTTCCTGTGAAATCGTATAATTTGGTTGGTTTTCTTCACCCATTTCTTTCCCTCCTTACTGTAATTGTCTTCCTATATGAACAGCAATCTAGAAATTTTGTTTTATACTGTGCCAGCTAGAATGAAAAGTAACTGCCCATCGAAAATCATCCCATAAACATATATAACGTTTTTCATATAATATTCCGAGCATCCTAAACAAAATTTTGCCACTCACATACTAGAAAAGAATCATTCAGCCTTTGATAAGAAAGAAACACAATGCATAGTTGCACACATTTACACTTTGCAACATATTGTATTGTGTTGGCTTTTTTCGTATGAATGGTTGGTTACTCTATCATATGCATATTGTAAAAATAATTGACAATAAATTCATAAAATTGCATCTTAATTTATTATATTTGGACAAGGTATGACACTTTACACATATGAATGGATAATAAAACGCTGTCCCGCAAAATACAAGAGACAGCGTTTTGTTATCAAACTATCGGTTTAGCAGGCTACCTACATAGCGTAATAATTCATTCGCAGATGAAGAATTATAGCCATGCTCATCAATTAAGCGTGCAACAACATCATTAATTTTCTTAAGCTGATTTTCGTCTGGTGTTTTCGTTGATGTTGTAATTTTCACTATATCTTTTAAATCAGCAAATAGTTTTTTCTGAATCGCTTCGCGAAGGCGCTCATGTGAGTTATAATCAAAGCGTTTTCCTTTACGCGCATAAGCAGAGATGCGAATTAAAATTTCTTCACGGAATGCTTTCTTAGCATTTTCTGAAATTCCAATTTGCTCCTCAATTGAGCGCATTAGCTTTTCATCTGGACTCATTTCCTCACCTGTTAATGGGTCACGTAATTTTGATTTATTGCAATATGCTTCAACGTTATCTAAGTAATTATCCATAAGTGTCTTCGCCGATTCTTCATATGAATACACAAATGCTTTTTGTACTTCTTTCTTCGCAATTTCATCATATTCTTTTCTTGCTAATGAGATGAAATTCATATAACGCTCTCGATCTTCATTACTAATTGACGGATGCTGATCCAACCCGTCTTTTAGCGATCTAAGTACATCTAATGCGTTAATAGATGGTACCTCTTTTCGAATAATTGTAGAAGAAATTCGGTTAATCACATAACGAGGGTCAATACCGCTCATGCCTTCATCTTGATATTCACGTTGTAGCTCCTCTACATCAATCGCATTATAACCTTCTACCGTTTCTCCATCATATAAACGCATCTTTTTAATTAAATCAATATCTGGACGCTTCGGATCTTTTAAACGAGTTAAAATGGTAAACATTGCTGCAACGCGAAGTGTGTGTGGTGCAATGTGAACATTGGATACATCACTTTCACGAATCATTTTTTCATAAATATGTTCTTCTTCACTCACTCGTAAATTGTATGGGACAGGCATTACAATAATTCTTGAGTGTAATGCTTCATTTTTCTTGTTTGCTATGAAAGAACGATACTCCGTTTCATTCGTATGCGCTACAATTAATTCATCTGCTGAAATAAGCGCAAATCTTCCTGCTTTGAAATTCCCTTCTTGCGTAAGCGATAATAAATGCCATAAGAACTTCTCGTCGCATTTTAACATCTCTTGGAATTCCATCATCCCACGGTTTGCCTTATTTAATTCTCCATCGAAACGATATGCTCGTGGATCTGATTCTGAACCATATTCTGCGATAGTTGAAAAGTCCAGACTACCTGTTAAATCCGCAATATCTTGTGATTTAGGATCAGATGGGCTAAATGTACCAATCCCTGTACGACGATCTTCCGAGAAGAAAATACGCTCTACAACGACATCCTCAATTCTTGAACCATACTCTTGTTCTAGACGCATCACGTTGAGAGGCGATAAATTACCTTCAATTCTAACTCCATACTCATCAAAGAAATCATCCCGTAAATGGTGCGGAATTAAATGAAGCGGATCTTCGTGCATTGGGCATCCTTTAATTGCAAAAATTGCTCCTCGATCTGTTCGTGAATATGTTTCTAATCCTCGTTTCAACATCGTAACTAATGTTGATTTCCCTCCACTAACAGGACCCATTAATAATAAAATACGTTTTCTAACATCTAATCGTTTTGCAGATGGATGAAAATATTCCTCTACAAGACGTTCTAAAGCATCCTCTAATCCAAATAGCTGATTACTAAAGAAATTATACTTTCTTCTACCATCTACTTCTTCAATTCCAGCATCTTTTATCATATTGTAAATGCGAGAGTGTGCTGTTTGAGCCACCCATGGTCTTTCCTTCACAAGCTCTAAATACTCCGCAAACGTACCTTCCCATTGTAAGCGTTCTTCTGCTTCTCGATGCTGTTCAATTTTTTTTAGAATATCCATTATAGCTCCTCCCCCATCTCCTTGTTCAATCGGATTATTATAAAAGGTATGCTAGGATGTCCTCAAACATTCTTTAAATCAAAATGAAATATACAGTTGTGCTATAAAATTCTCTCCAAAATTCAAAGAAAATTCTGTATAATATAGGTATTAAAGTTTTTACACCTCTATTCATTTTAAATAAATTCTTTTCTTCCAAGAACATTACATACATTTCGATTCATATTTCAGATTCGTAAACTGAAAAATAGGAGGGATATTAGTATGAAATTATTATTAATTTTAGGTGTATCACTCACATTTCTTACAGCTATTTTTACATCTGGTTACAATGATAAACCTGGGACACAAAAAAAGTGATGTGCTAAAAGCACATCACTTTTTTATAAATTATTTATAATATATATTTTCCACATCACATTTTGATAGTGGTTTGCTATAGTAATAACCTTGTACAAGCTTCACATTCTTTTCTTTCAAAAATTGTATTTGTTCCGCTTTTTCTACTCCTTCTGCAATTACATTTAATTCCAAAGTATGAGCTAAATGAATAATTGCAGCTGTAATATTCGTATCGCGTTCATCTACATGTATACCTTCCATAAAAGAACGATCAATTTTCAACGTATCAATTGGATAAGTTTTCAAATAACTTAAAGATGAATATCCCGTCCCAAAATCATCTAAATGAATCTTTAAATTTTGTTCTTTTAATTGTAGCAATACTCTTTTCGATATGTCTTTATGTATAAGGGCTCCTTCTGTAACCTCTATTGCTAGTAGATGAGCTGGTACATTGTACTTATGTAAAGCTCGTGTAATCATCTCTATTAATGTGATAGAACGAAAATGTCTGGCTGAAATATTAACTGCAATCGGGACAACTTCATATCCTTTATTTAACCATTCACGTATTTGCTTACACACTTCATTTACTACCCATTCATCAAGCTTAATAATAAAACCTGTTCTTTCTGCCAGCGGAATAAATTGATTAGGAGAGACAAATCCTAATTCTTTATTTTTCCACCTTATTAAAGCTTCCATGCTAGCTATTTTTTTCTTTTCAATATTAATTTGCGGCTGATAATATAAAAAGAATTCATTTTTTTCTATAGCACGATGTAATTGGTTTTCTATTATAAATCTTTGTTCACGCTCACAATCTAATCCATTACAATAAAAATGATAATACCCTTTTCCTTTTTCTTTCGCTTTTTCCAGAGCAGCATCAACTCTTTGGAATAATATTTTTTCATCTTCTCCATCTGTTGGAGCCATTACAATTCCGATTGACGCACTTAAATACACGTCCTCTTCCTCGATTACAAAATGTTCACTAATTTTTTTTAATATGCTTTTTGCAACTACCTCTACACGTTCTTTCGTTATATTTTCTATTAACATAACAAATTGATCATCGTGCTCTCTAAATAAGTGCATACCGCCTATTTGGATACTGCTTAAACATTCTGTCACCTTTTGTAATACTTTATCTCCTTCTTTATGACCAAAAGTATCATTAATAAGATGAAATTCATCTAAATCTATAAAGATAAACGCAAAATCTATCTTCTCATTTAAAAAACAATTTAACTTATTTGTACATGAAATTCTATTCATTAATCCTGTTAACTGGTCATAATAAGCTAAATATTCCGTTCTCATCTCATTTAATACTTGCCTTGTAACATCCCTCGTAACAATATAAACTCCAACAATTTCACCATTCACAATAATTGGAATAGTTCTCAAAGAAATATAGAGCTCGTACCCTTCTTTATGAACATATTTCTTTGAAACAATTTGCTTCGCTTTTCCTTGCATGGATCCTTTAAATATAATTTGAAAATCTTTTTCATATTCTTTATTAATAAATTCAAAAATAAATTTATTGTTTAATTCTTCATATCGATATCCAAATATTTCATACGTTGCTGGATTTGCATATGTAATTCTACCTATAGAATCTATAGATATAATAGAGTCATTATTATATTCTAGTAATGACTTGAACAACATTTGTTTTTCTTCTATTTCAATCTTCTCCTCAATTTGAGCTGTAATATCCCTCGTAATACAAATAATAAACTGACATACTCCTTCTTCATCAAATACAGGATTAAGTGAAGATTCATAATGTAAATTACCAGTTGGTAAACTAACTACATCACAAAAGGTATGTGCTTTTGCTTCGCTCGCTACTTTTGCATATTGCACTTGCAATATTTCTGCCGTATCTTCCGGCAATACTTCAGAAAACGTTTTTCCATAACACTCTTCGCTTAGCTTCGCATAATCCATACCTATCTTATTTACATAAATATATTTAAAGGTTTCATCATCCATAACTTTCACAATAAATACTAAATCTTGAATAGCATGTAATAATCCTCTTCTTATTAAATCCATATCTATCATACTTAAAAAGGTATTTTGATTACTATATCGTTCCTTCATATTTATCTCAACCCGTCTGATCTATTTTTATTCATATATCCCCATTCTATATGAATATGTATCCTTTTTTAAATGTATGATTACATATTATTTTTATTTTTAGAAAAAAAGTCGCCATATGGCGACTTTTAATAAACAATTTCTAAATCTAATCCTGGATAATTTTGTTGACGGAATGCTTCATAAATTAAAATAGCTGCTGTATTAGATAAATTTAATGAACGCACTTTATCAGTCATTGGAATACGTAAACAATGATCGAAATTTTCTTCGATTACATTAGCTGGTAAGCCGTTTGTTTCTCTACCAAATACAAAGTAGTAATCCTTCTCACGTTTACTATAATCAAACGCTGTATGAGCTTTCTCGCCATACTTTGTTAAATAGAAGAACTCACCGTCTTTATTTTTCTCATAAAACTCTTCAATTGAATCATAATACGTAATTTTCACGTGCTGCCAATAATCTAATCCTGCACGCTTTAACATTTTATCATCCGTTGAAAATCCAAGCGGTCTAATCAAATGTAATTCTGTTCCAGTTGCTGCACAAGTACGAGCAATATTCCCTGTATTTGCTGGAATTTCTGGTTGATATAAAACAACATGTACTCCCACGCGATATTCACCTCTGTTTTTTGTCTACTAAGTATTATACCACTTGAACGAAAAATCTCTACCCATTAATAATATGAAAGAATTTATATTTCATTTGTGGTGTATATTTACTAGAATCTTCATAGTTCCAATAACGCCGACGGCTATTCGCTGAATGTGCATTTACAAGTGGCATACCATCTGCGTCTTTTGCTACTACAATCGTCGTATGATTCCACCTACCATCATCCTCGAAATCATAAGCGATGACATCACCAAGAATAAGGTCCTCTGGCCTTTCTACAGCTTCAGCTCGAAGTCCTGTTGTAGCACCTGACAAATACCAATAAAAAGAGTGTGCGACAGCCCAGCTCCAACTCCACTGATTCTCCCTTTGCCACCATCCTTTGCGAATGTTAGGATATCCATTCATTGGTACTTCTCCAGTATGAAGACATTGCGAAATAAAATTCGTACAATTATCAGGGAAATTACGATATACAGGGTTTCGATCATCCCACCAACGCTCTGCATATTTAACTGCCTCTAACCGGTTGTACTGATAAGAACCGTACTTCTCTTTTGTAACTTCCCTTTCTAATGTCTCACTCATCCCAACTGCTTCTGGCACTTCAATAGCATAATCACCTATTACCTGGCTATTATTTAAACAAACTCTTCGTTTTAGTTGTTCCTCTTCGATATAAAATAATTCTTTATGCTTAATTAAATATTTAAAATGTATTTGATAATCAATTTCTTGATGATTGCTATTATTTAATTGTCTCATGAAAGAAACATCCGCAGTTGCTTTCACTATCTCTGCATTACGCTTTTGAAATAATCGTTTCTTTCTTTGTGCTATTTGTAATAAGTCTTCAGCAATACCATCTACATTTGTTCGTTTCTCTGTTATATATGCTAAAAATTGTTGTACTTGCTTTTCAATATTTATTTTTACAACCATTTCGTCTCCCTCCCATATTACAATATGACAAAGGGAGATATTATCTACTCTTTTTTCTGCGCTAACAATTCCAGTCCTCGATTCATTTCATGGAGAACCTCTTCATCTTTCTCACGTTGCATCGCTTTTTCAATAGCTTCGCCCACACCATCCCCACCAATTTTCCCAAGTGCCCATGCTGCTGTTCCGCGAAGTACCGGTCTTGGATCGTCTTTCATCACACCAATTAAATCAGGAATTGCTGATGCCTCTTTAAAATGTGCAAGTGCCAAAATTGCATTTCGTTGCAATGGCTTTTTACCTCTCCATGAACCAGACATAATTCCATATTTCTCTTTAAAATCACGATTGCTAATTGTTAAAAGTGGTGTTAACAACGGCTTAACTAATTCAGGGTCTGGTTCCATCTCAGGATGATTATGAAAATCCATTCCTTTATTTTTCGGACAAACTGTCTGACATGTATCACATCCATAAATACGATTTCCTATTTTGTCGCGGTATTCTTCCGGTAGGAATCCTTTCGTCTGTGTTAAAAATGCAATACATTTCTTCGAATCTAACTGTCCTCCTTGTATTAAAGCACCTGTAGGACAAACATCAATACATTTTGTACAGCTCCCGCATTGATCTTCTATCGACTGGTCTGGTGGAAAGGGCACATTTGTAATCATTTCTCCTAAATATACATATGAACCAAATTCAGGTGTAATAATGGCGCAGTTCTTACCGCTCCATCCAATGCCGGCACGCTCCGAAACAGCCCGATCACTTAATTCACCCGTATCAACCATCGACTTAACTTCTATATCGGGAAGTTTTTCGATTAAATATGCTTCTAATTTTTGCAAACGATCTCGTAAAACAAGATGATAATCTTGTCCCCAAGAGGCACGACAAAAAATACCGCGACGTTCTCCGCGCTTACTTAATGGTGCATTTTTTAATTTTGAAGGATACGCTAATGCAATCGCAATAATTGATTTTGCACCAGGTAGTAACAGCTGTGGGTTCGTTCTCTTTTCTATATCAGACTCTTCAAATCCAGATTGATAATTTAATTGTTGCTGCTGGATTAGCCTCTGCTTTAATTCCTCAAATGGTGAGGCACTAGCAAAGCCTATTTTATCTATACCAATTGTTTTACTATACGCAATTACATCTTGCTTTAATTGTTCAAAATCCATTCTTAATCGCCTCCTCAGATGAATCCATCCTTTATGTAACGATCTATTGGTTAGCAATTCACTTTTTGAATACTATTCTTTACTTCTATTTTCGCATACAATTATGTTTTTCAAACATTAAAAAACGCAATGCCTCGTTTATCTCGGAAACGAAACACTGCGTTGATCACAATTTATAGAAAAACATTTAATAAAATTTGGAGCGGGTGAAGAGAATCGAACTCTCGACCAGAGCTTGGAAGGCTCTTGTTTTACCACTAAACTACACCCGCAAATATGAAATACATATAAGATATTAGAATAACTTATGTAAAGTAGTATAGCATGTACAAAAAGCGGAAGCAAGAATTTTATCGAAAAAAGTCGAAAAAGTGATGAGATACTCATCACTTTTTCAATTCTTTATCAATGGCCTTCTTCATACTGTCGAAATCAGGGTTTGCAAGATTCCCGTTTACATATACTGAAGGAGCACCTTGAACTTTTAATTTTTGAGCACGATCTGAATCTTTACGTACTTTTTCTTTTATTTCTTTACTGTGTAAATCTTTCTTAAATTGTGCTACATCAACTTTCGGAAGCTTCTCTTTCACAATATTAAGAAGCAGTTCTTCTGTAATCCATTCTTCCGTATCTTTCTTTTGACTTTGATAAATCTCATCATAGAAAGTCCAGAATGAATCTTTATCTTGTTTATAAATTGCTTCACCAGCCGCTGCACCTAAATCAGAGTCTTTTCCGATAAATGGGAAGTTAATAAAGTATAACTGCACTTTACCTTTATCGATATACTCTTCTTTTAATCGTGGTAATACTGTTACATCCCAAGTACGACAAGCAGGACATTTGAAGTCTCCAAATTCAACTACCTTAACTGGGGCATCATCTTTCCCTAAAGATTGTTGTGTGGAATAAGCAAACATCTCATTCCCTTTATCTTTTTTGTCATTTATGATGCTATACGCAATTGTTCCGATTACAATCAATACTGCGATAGAAAAAACTATACCAAGAGCCATGAGTTTATTTGATTTCATATACATTCCTCTTTAAATTCATATTCTGTATACAGCATTGTACACAATACACATAATATCAACACTTATATACGTCACGCAATGAACACGCTCACATAAATTACAAAAATACAATAATTGTGACGATATTGTGTCACAATTTGTCACAATTTATTCAAAAAAGGAAGCTCCTATGTAGGAACTTCCTTTAGCTTACTGCTTTTTCACGAGCACTATTTAACATCGACTGCTCTGTTTTTATATCATGACGAATTACTAACTTCTCACTAACTGCTTGCACATACTCATCATGATTAATATAGCCTTCTTTCTCCATCAATCTCAAAACGACATTTCGTCTCTCTACGGCCTTATCATAATTTTGTGCCGGTGAGTAATAAGCAGGTGCCTTTACTACAGCAGCCATCATCGCACTTTCAGCTAGCGTTAATTGACTTACCTTTTTACCGAAGTAAAGGTTTGCCGCTTTTTCAATTCCCCATGCTCCTTCTCCGTAATAAATATTGCTTACATACAATTTTAAAATTTCATCCTTCGTAAATGTACGTTCAATCTTTTTCGTATAGAAAATCTCTTTCCACTTACGAGAAAATGTACGTTCATTTGTTAAAAAAGCATTTTTGGATAACTGTTGTGTAATTGTACTTCCACCTTGTACAACACCACCAGCTTTTATATTCTCGACAGACGCTCTAACAATCGCTATATAATCTAAACCGTTATGATGATAAAACCTTTTATCTTCTGTCGCAATAAATGCATGTGTCAATGATTCTGGCACCTCTAACTTAGCCGGCACATGTAATTTACTAATATCACTTTGCTCGATCATCACATTTCCAACGAATAATAACGTACAACTTAACAATAATAATAATATAATGGCTTTATAAAAGAATTTAGTCATTGGATTTAATGCAACTTTTTGATGATAGTTCATCCTAGATAATACTCGTTCTTTCATCTTGAACACCTCTTTTCCACACAGTGTATAACTCTTACTTTAAGAATACCTTGTTGTAAAAAAACATCCCATCGATTTCTCTTACACGTACCTTACATCATTGTAAGGTATAAAGTGAAACTTTAATCAGTGGGGGTTTTCTTCATCCCCCACTGATTATTAGCCCTCACCAATCGGACTTTTATGGGCAGCCCGACCCCCACCTAAATTCTTTGCTTTCGCTGCATTTTGAGGTGGGGGGCTTACTGCCCATTAAAGCGGGATAAAAAAGTATTGTATCACAGTCTTTTTTTATCTACTATTCATCTGAAATATTGAATATAGATTATGCTAAACCAATAACAGAGCATACCTTAAGCCTATTATATTCCCCTATTAAAACATCCTATTTTCATTATATCATCTACAAATATATATATTTGTAAGTATCTAGTAATCTAAATGTATACAATATATCATACATTATACAGAACAAATGTTCTCAAAATCAATACTAGCACTATTATTATTTTGACCTTTTTCTTAAACAGTATACAAAAAAGAGTAGTGATTTGATTGTATCTCAAACCAGCTACTCTTTTCTTTACAATCTACCTATTAAATTATACGGCTGCACTTCCCACGTTTCGTACGGAATACAATGCGTTGTTCTCATCGCATCAAGCGTTCTGGATTTCATATGAGGACGCGTTATATACTCATCTATGTTCTCTTCATTTAAAGCAACAAATTTAGCCTCTTGTATTTCTTCAGGTTGAATTTTTATTTCACCACTCATATATGCTACTTTAAAAACGACAGCTAGAATATGCATAGAAGCATTATAATAAACTCCTGTAATACCGATAGGCCTCACAGTTAATCCCGTTTCCTCAAGCATTTCCCTACAAACTGCTTGATCGAGCGCTTCTCCTTCTTCTACCTGCCCTCCCGGCAACTCCCACGTATCCGATCTCCAATGTACTTTAGCTAATAACACCTCGTCTTTTTCATTTGTTAAATAACCTGCTACAGCAACGATATGCTTTGGTGCTTTATGTTCCATATTAAAAACCTCCTAGCAATAATGAATATTTCACATATCCCTATAAGCATATTCCCTGTCTACAACGAAATACCTTTACTAATTCATCCTCTTAATCACATTCATAAAAAGAAGCCCCTATCCGTTAAACGAAAAGGGGCTTCTATCGTATTATTCTCCTAAGTCTACGTTGTGATAAACTTGTTGCACATCTTCTAAATCTTCTAATGCATCAACCATTTTTTCAAATTGCGCTTGTGCATCTTCAGGAAGTGTTACATCACTTTGTGCAAGCATTGTTAATTCAGCAACTGTGAATTCTTCAACACCAGCATCTTTAAGTGCAGATTGTACTGCATGGAATTGGTCAGGCTCAGCATACACGATAACAGCATCTTCTTCTTCAAGAATATCACGTGCATCCACGTCTGCTTCCATTAAAATTTCAAGAACTTCATCTGATGTTTTACCTTCAAGGCCGATAACAGCTGTCGCATCAAACATGTAAGCTACAGAACCGTTCACACCCATATTACCACTGTTTTTGCTAAATGCAGCTCGTACATCTGCTGCAGTACGGTTTACGTTATTCGTAAGTGTATCTACAATTACCATAGATCCATTTGGTCCGAATCCTTCATAACGAAGTTCATCATAATTTTCTTCTGAACCGCCTTTTGCTTTTTCAACTGCACGATCGATAATTGTTCTTGGAACATTGTATGTTTTCGCACGTTCTAATACAACTCTAAGCGCTTGGTTCGATTCTGGATCTGGCTCGCCTTGTTTTGCTGCCACATAAATTTCACGTCCAAATTTCGCGTATATACGGCTTGTATTTGCATCTTTTGATGCTTTTTTATCCTTAATATTATTCCATTTACGACCCATACTTTCCACTCTCTTTCCCGTTTTAAATCTACATAAAAATATTAATATGAAATATAATGTGTATTCAACACATTTTTAAAAGAAATATAAAAAGTTCATCTTTGATTCATATTACAGACATAATATAAATCACTATCATTTTGTTCTTTCGACAAGTTATATTATACATGAATTCCTACGTTTATTACGAATTTTAGAAGCACATAGTATAATTTAACAAAAAAGCTGATATCATTTTCCATAATATTCCTATATCTTCTTTCTATTGTTGTATAATAAAAATAGGAAAAAATTTAAAGGGGAAATGAGGGAGAATTATGACACATTCAAACGAAAAAACACACATGGTCTTAAAGGAATAGGAGAAAAGCTAAACCCAACTATCTATCAAGTGAGATTCATGAAATTAGACGCACCAATTCAATTCGAGTCGTTTCCTGGTTTAAAGGAATTAGGAGACTGGTTGAGTACTTCAACGCACATGTGGGCGTGCCAATCAACTATGTACAAGTACAACAGAGCAGAGTTTGAAAAGAGGTTTTTAGAAATTACAAACTTAACCGTTAATAATGTACTAATATCTACTGGTGGTGTCGGATTTAACTTTATGCCACCTGGGTGGAGAAATTCGCTCTAGAGTGCTTGAAAAGAATAATGGAATTAACAGGATAAAAATGAATATTCGTTTTTATCCTGTTAATCTTTCGTAGTCTTTGCCAGTTTTAATTCTGCTTCTATTAATAATGTTCTACGTTTACTCACCGCACACGACCTTCCGCATACTTTTAGTGCTTATTTTACCGTCTAATGAAAATACAAAAAATCTCTATACAATTAGTATAGAGATTTTTTATTACGCCGTTCGTGATACCGATGGTCGGGGTCGAACCGACACTCCCGAAGGAACACGATTTTGAGTCGTGCGCGTCTGCCAATTCCGCCACATCGGCACAAAAGAAAAGGCGGCAACCGGATTTGAACCGGTGATAAAGGTTTTGCAGACCTCTGCCTTACCACTTGGCTATGCCGCCATATAAAGTTTTATTGGAGCGGAAGACGGGATTCGAACCCGCGACCCCAACCTTGGCAAGGTTGTATTCTACCACTGAACTACTTCCGCAAAATGGCTGGGCTAGCTGGATTCGAACCAGCGCATGACGGAGTCAAAGTCCGTTGCCTTACCGCTTGGCTATAGCCCATCGAATTCTTACTTAATTATATGTAAGTATCCATTAGATTATTTGTAATTTTTAAAATAAAAATGGGGCGACTGATGGGAATCGAACCCACGAATGCCGGAGCCACAATCCGGTGCGTTAACCACTTCGCCACAACCGCCATGTTGTATAAATATATTTGGCAGGGGCAGTAGGAATCGAACCCACACTGGAGGTTTTGGAGACCTCAGTTCTACCTTTAAACTATGCCCCTATGTAAATGGTGGAGGGGGGCAGATTCGAACTGCCGAACCCGAAGGAGCGGATTTACAGTCCGCCGCGTTTAGCCACTTCGCTACCCCTCCGAAACTTACATGGTGCCGGCTAGAGGACTTGAACCCCCAACCTACTGATTACAAGTCAGTTGCTCTACCAATTGAGCTAAGCCGGCGTATATGATTAAGATAAATGGTGGCTCGGGACGGAATCGAACCGCCGACACGAGGATTTTCAGTCCTCTGCTCTACCGACTGAGCTACCGAGCCTTATTA
>NZ_JAVBIS010000005.1:0-306632 GCF_030757775.1 Bacillus sp. MHSD_36 | reverse complement strand
CGTTAGAAACCTCCACTTCAAGCTTTGCTAAGTGGGGGAGTGTTCATCGTATATAGAATGCAAAGAGATAGATTTAATTTGGACGGGAGAGAAGGAGATTATCATCGCTCTTTGTTTCTTACATAAGTTTGTTGATCATGAAGAAGTTTTAAAGACGTTTGATAAAGTATATAAAAACCGAGGGAACTTATTTATGTCAGAGCGAAAGTGGCTTCGGAATTATATTAGTTACTTTCAAGAGAAAGAATGTAAGAATCATAAAAAAAGAGTCAGTCTCATTATTGAGACTGACTCTTTTGCATAATTAGTTTAAAACTTTCACTGTAACTGTTTTACGTCCCCAGTTACTAGATGTGCCTTTATCTGGCATTAAAACGTCGATTTTATTACCTTTAATAGCTCCACCAGTATCACCAGCGATTGCTACTCCGTAACCTTCAACCCATACTTTTGAACCTAATGGAATGACATTTGGGTCAACTGCAATAAGTTTCATGTTTGGATTAGCTGTTAAGTTGTGACCTAAAGCTGATTTTACTTGGTCGCCTGCTTTATAACCATTTTCAAGTGGATCTGCTGTGTAAGCTGTTGCTACAACACGTAGTTCACGAGAAGATGATGGTGCACTTGTTTCAGTTTCTTTTGCAACAGGTTGTTGTGTAGCAGGTTTTTGAGCTTTAGCCGCTTCACGAGCTTTAGCTGTCTCTTGAGCTTTAGCCGCTTCACGAGCTTCAGCTGCTTCTTGAGCTTTAGCTGCTGCTTCACGAGCTTCAGCTGCTGCTTGAGCCTTAGCCGCTTCACGAGCTTTAGCTGCCTCTTGAGCTTTAGCCGCTGCTTGAGCTTCAGCTGCTGCTTGAGCCTTAGCCGCTTCACGAGCTTTAGCTGCTTCTTGAGCCTTAGCTTCTGCTTGAGCTTCAGCTGCTGCCTGAGCCTTAGCTGCTGCTTGAACTTTAGCTACTTCACGAGCTTTAGCTGCCTCCTCGGCTTTAGCTTCTGCTTGAGCTTCAGCTACTTCACGAGCTTTAGTTGCTTCCTCCGCCTTAGCTTTAGCTTGCGTTTCAGCTACTTCACGAGCTTTAGTTGCTTCCACTGCTTTAGCTGTATTTTGAACTTTCGTTGCTTTTTCAACTTTAACTGCTGGTTGAACTTTAACTGGAGCTTTACCTGTTAAATAAGGAACATGAACATAAGCTGTTTTTCCGTTATATTCAAATTGGATCCAATCATTTTCAACTTGGTGTGTTGTTTCAATTACATCATCTTGTTTCAATTTACCAAGAATTTCTGAGTCTGTGTTTGCACCAGCACGTACGTTTAATACGTTTGCTGTTACGTAGTAAGTATCTTTTGTGTAGTCAGCGCTAATGAAAGCCTCTTTACCACTATTTAATTTCACTTTTGACCATCCGTTTTCTGTATGTAAAACGTTAACTTTATATCCATCTAATAATTTTCCTACAACTTTTGATTCAGTAGTTGGGTTTTCTCGTACATTTAGTACATCAGTCGTTACGATTGTTTCTGCTTTAGCAGATGTTGTGAAAATCCCAAGACCAAAAACCGCTGCTGTTGCTATACCCATAAATTTTTTCATAATAGCCTCCATTGCATTTGTTTTCGTTGACCTCATTATAGCAACCATTATTTTCTTATTTGCGAAAAACATAGAATTACAAAGCTTTCGTAATGGGTCATTAATATTCTGTAATAATTCCAGCAATATCCTAAAACCGCTTTCTTTTAGTTTATAGGGGAGATTAGAGCATCTAATACATAAAAAGGGGAGTGTTTCAATTTCTAATAGGTTAATATTGTTTCTTTAGTGTTACGTAATTGTTTCGTATTCATTACAAAAATGATGTTTTTTTCTATTGAAACAGGAAAGTAGTTATGTAAAAATAACTATTTTAGTTGTGGAGAAATAGAAATGGGGTGAAATTTAATGAAATATCGCTACAATTGTTACAAAATAAGTCGAGGTATGGAAAAAATTACGCCTTGATTTTGGTCTTTTACATATTATTTTTGCGATAATAGGATTCTATAATAGCTGTAGTACTTTGAAATAGTTAAAGGTATGTGTAACGTGAAACATATATAATAGAAGAAACACGATTTAATAGATAAAGTGAAACTTTAATCAGTGGGGGGGTTCTTCATCCCCCACTGATTATTAGCCCTCACCAATCGGACTTTTATGGGCAGCCCGACCTCCACCTAGCTTCTTTGCTTTCACTGAATTTTGAGGTGGGGGTCTTACTGCCCGTTAAAGCGGGATAAATAAAAAAACGTAGGAGTGTAAATTCCTACGTTTTTGTTTACTCATATCGTAAACATTCAATTGGATCCAGTTTGGCAGCTTTGTTAGCTGGCAGTAAACCGAATAGTATACCGATTAACATAGATAGGGCAACAGAGATAAGTCCTAGTTTTAGTGAAACGACAAGTGGCCATCCTGCAAACATTGCGACAATCCATGCGAAGAAGATCCCAAGCATAAATCCGACAAACCCACCTAATGCTGTTAAAATGCAAGCTTCGATTAAGAATTGCATTAATACTTTACCACGTGTTGCACCTAATGCTTTACGGATACCGATTTCGCGTGTCCGCTCCGTTACAGATACTAGCATAATGTTCATTACACCAATACCACCTACAAGTAAGGAAATAGCAGCAATACCACCGAATACGCTTTTTAGTATACCTGTGAAGCTATCAATTTCTTTTAAGAATTCTTGTGGATCTGGTACTTCAAATTTACCTGAATGCTCTGGTTTTTTTGCTTCATTTAATGATTTTACAACTGCTTCTTGAACAGTTTCCTTGTCTTGACCAGGAGCAATTTTTACTGTTACAGAATCGTAGTTGTTTTTTCCGAATAGTACGGGCCAATTTTCTGCTGAAATGACACCTTCTTTAAATGTCATGCCGCCCATCATTGCTTTTACTGAATATACGCCAACTACTTTGTATGGTGTACCTTTTATATCTATATATAAGTTTGGTTCCCATGAAGAATATAATTTATCAAAAGCATCTGTATTTAATACAATTGTATGTTCAGGTCTGTCTAAATCAGCTGCTGTTAAAAATCTGCCGTGCTCAAGTTTGAATTTAGATGTATCTTCAAAATAATCACCTTTTGCACCGGTAATATCTAAATCTAATTCTTTTTTTCCTGCATATACTTTTTCTTTTCCTTTTACATCTGGATAAACTTCTTGTACACCAGAAATTTTTGATATACTTTCATACATGCTTGAGGAAATTTTTCCGTCCATATCTGAGTAATCTTCCGTCTTATAATTTACAGAAAACTGATCTTTTTTTTCGTTCCCGATTTGTTCGCGGAACTTTGCGTTTGTTCCATCCCCAATCGAGATAATGGTAATGATGGCACTAACCCCAATAATAATTCCTAGCATCGTTAAGATAGAACGCATTTTATGGGCAAAGATAGAGGAAAGGGCCATGCGTATATTTTCACTCGTATTCAAAATTAACCTCTCCAATCTTGGACGATATTTCCGTCACGAATTACAATTTGACGTGCTGCAGCTTCCCCGATTTCACGATCATGGGTAATCATAATGATTGTTGAGCCTTGTTTGTTTAATTCATAAAAGAGGTCCATAATTTGTGTACTCGTTTTTGTATCAAGTGCCCCCGTCGGTTCATCGGCTAAAATGAACTTTGGATTATTTACGATTGCACGTGCAACAGCGACACGCTGTTTTTGTCCACCTGATAATTCGTTCGGTAAGTGAGTAGCACGGTCAGCTAAACCTACTTTTGTTAAAGCAGCTAATGAGCGCTCACGTCTTTCTTTTTTATCAACTCCAGCGTAAATAAGAGGTAGCTCTACATTTTGAAGTGCTGTAAGTCTCGGTAATAACATGAAGTTTTGGAATACGAATCCGATCTCTTTATTACGAACGCGTGCAAGTTCTGTTTCAGACATGTTTGAAATGTTTTGACCAGCTAGTTCGTACGTACCTGTCGTTGGTTTATCTAAGCAACCGATAATGTTCATTAATGTTGATTTACCAGAACCAGATGGTCCCATAATAGAAGTAAATTCTCCTTGGTTCAGTGTTACGTCAATGCCGTGTAATATTTGAACGGATTCTGCACCATTTTGGAAAGATTTCGTGATGCCTTTTAAGTTAATCACTGGGCGACAACCTCCATACCATCTTTTAAGTCTTTTTCAGGTTTAGAGATAATTTCCTCTCCTTTTTTCACTCCAGAAACTTTTGCTTCGCTATCAGTCTCGAATTCAACCGTAACTGCTTGTTCTTTCGCTTTACCGTCTTTTACAACGAAGACAACATTTTTGTCACCTTTTTTCACGATACTGCTTTTCGGAACAATTGTCCCAGTTGCTTCGCCAGATTTACTTGTTACGTAAACGTGGAAGCCGTTTTGTAGTTCGTCACTATTGTCTAATGTGACAGTGAATTGATAGTTAGAAACAGTTTTATTTTCATCCATGCTCTTTAATGGTGTAGAACCGATTTCTGTTACTTTTCCTGTCCAAGTCTTACCAGCGACCGTTTTTGATGAAACAGTTACTTCTTGCCCAACTTTCATATTAGCGAGCTCATATTCAGAAAGTTGCCCTTTTACTTTAAATGGACCAGCGTGACGAAGTGTAATACCGCTCATACCTGTTTTTTCATCAGCAGTTTTTACGATGTCATCAATTACGCCATCAGTAGGGCTCGTTACAGAAAGTGTGTTTACTTTCTCTTTTGCCGCTTTAATCATCTCATCAGCTTTTTCAACTTCAAACTTCTTCATTTCAAGTTGTGATTCTAATTGCTGTACTTCAATTTCTGATGCTTTTAATGCTTCAGCAGGAAGGCCTGCATTTTTATCTTTTTGTAATTTTTGTTTCGCTGTATCAATTTGCTTTTGGAACAATGTTACTTCTTTTTGTGCGATTTTCTTTTGCATTTCTGCTTCTGTTACACCTTGTTTCGCAGTAGGGTCATTATATTTAAAAAGGAGCTGACCTTTTTTCACTTCATCACCTTTTTTTACAGCTAATTCATACGTACCTTTTGTTGGATCAAATGAAATTGTTTCGATTCCGTTTGGAATGACTTCACCGCCAAATTTTTGTGCGTTTTCAATTTGTTTTTCTGTTACTTTATATCCGCTATATGCCATTGCCACTTCTGAACCGCCGCCAGCAAATGCAAAATATGATCCAGCTGCAATACCGATTGCTACTACACTAGTAATTAACACTTTATTTTTCTTCTTCATCTATTTATCACCTTTTCGTTCGTTTTAGTATCTACATTCAGTATAGAAGAGGTAAAGAATCTGACAAATCGTTTTAGCTTACAATAACCTTACAGTTTTGTAAGGTATGAATATGTAAATGTAAGGTAGAGCTTGTCCTAGTGTAAGCAAATGAATTGACTCGTTGTTTCTTTCTTACAATAATATTGTATGAAAGAGAGGAGGAGGCAAGATGGAAGCTTATTTTAGTGCGCATCCATTAAAACCATTTATTCCATACTCAAGGCAACACGTCCTTATATTATTTATTATGTTGGTGGGGATATTTTTTCTGTATCAATACCAAGATGTATTACGGCAAAGTGAGTGGAATATAACGGTTCGATATGCGATTGCATTTTTATTTATTGGAAGTGAAATTGGACTTCATATGTGGGAATGGAAAGCAGGGATATTTGAACTGGGCACTTCATTACCATTTGAGTTATGTACGATTAGTTTATTGTTAGCGTCGATTATGATTGTAACGAAAAGTTACCGCATATATGAGATCGTATTTTTTACGGGAATTATTGGTGCATCACAAGCTATATTAACGCCGAACTTGCAATATGCTTTTCCGCATTTTCGTTTCATTGAATATTTTATCGCACATATACTGCTCATTTGGGCACCACTCTTTATGACTTGGGTGGAAGGGTATCGTCCGACATTACAATCTATTAAACGCACAATGATCTTTTTAAACATATTGATTCCCATTGTTTCGTTTGTGAACTACAAAACAGGTGGTAATTATATGTTTTTAGCTCGTAAGCCAGAAACTGCTTCATTACTCGATATGTTAGGACCGCACCCTTACTACATCATTTCATTAGAAATAGCTGCGCTTATCGGATGTTTTATTTTGTATATGCCGTTTGCGAAAAGAGAAGGGCACGTGCATAAAGAATCACTAGGGTCATAACCTAGTGATTTTTTATGTATAAATATTTACAATTCAGAAAATTAAGAATAAAATTAAAAGGTAAATTATATAAAGAGAGAAGGGAAAACGTGGTCAAAAAAGTTTTTCTGAATGGGATGGAAGTGACGGTTCAATTTATTATTTCGATTTTAGGTATTATTTGTTTAGGGGCATTGCCGAAGTTATTTTATGGATTTGAGTTGCGTGCATCACAGTACATACAAAGTTTAAAAGAAGTGTTTGTGAACTTAATGGATATTTCCAATTTGCAATATGTGAGAGGTAAATTTTTATTTCCGCAGTTGTTCGTCCATTATAAAGAAACGATTATTATTTTTTTGGCTGCTTTTTTCATTTCATTATTTGTAGCATTTTGTATTGTTTATGTCATTATGAGTAGTTCACCGCATATACGACATCGAATGAAATCATTTCTTATCTTCCTAGAATCCATTCCAGACATTCTTCTTATTTTGGGATCACAAATTTTAGTTATATGGTTTTTTAAACAGACAGGTTTTTTACCCTTTCAAATTGCGTCAATCGGAGGCGAGTCTATTAGAGGATTGCCGATATTTTGTTTGAGTATCCCGACTACGATTCTGTTTGTAAAAATGTTAGTGCTTCGTTTTGAAAATGAGTTAGAAAAAGATTATGTACTATTTGCTAAGGCGAAAGGGCTGGATCGTTTTCATATTTTAAACCGTCATGTTTTACGAAATGTGTTGCTTAGTACACTTTTCTTTGCGAAAACGAATATCTTTTTTATGTTATCTAATCTATATATTATAGAATGGATTTTTAATACGGGTGGTATTTTTATGTTTTTGAAATCGTACGAAGGTATTAGGATTGAGGTTTTCATCGTTAGTGTGCTACTTATTTATATTCCGATTTTTATTTTGTTTAAATTGTTTCATTACCTCATTCCAGCTGCGATGAAGGAGAGGCTATAATATGTGGACGTATATAAAACGCGATAAAAGATTTTGGATAAGCATTGGTTTTTTTCTCCTATTAGTTCTTTTGAGCATCGGAAATACGATATGGAATGATGGACATATTAGACAAGTTACATTGCAATATGATGCAGATGAAAATCCAGAAGTGCCACCGTTTTCACCTTCATTCCAATTTTTACTTGGGACTGATCGGAAAGGATACGACCTGTTACATTTAGTCATTGAAGGTGCAAAGTGGACGATTGGTATCTCTATTTTAATTGCGGCACTTAGAATGGTAATAGGTGTATTTTTCGGTGTCGTCCTCGGAACGTACATAAAAAGAGGGTTTTCAAAAATCGAGGCTTTTTTTGATAGTTTTACAGTCATTCCAACAGTTATGATTGCGTATTTCTTTCTTCGATCTGTAAATAGCTTTGGAAGTGGAGAGGAAACAACCACTTTTTTTGAAAGAGCTTCGTTTCAAGTGGTATTACTTGTAATGCTTGCGATGCCGGTTATTGCACTGTATGTTGCGAAGGAAGTTCGTAAATTACAAACGGAAGAATTTATTGATGCCGCGCGCATATTAGGTGGATCGAGAAGACATATTGTTATAAAGCATCTTTTTCCGCATCTCTATATGACGTTTATACTCGTATTTCTTCAACAGTTTACGCAGACTCTTACCATTTTACTGCACTTAGGGCTACTGGAAGTATTCTTTGGCGGAACTGTTAAGTTTTTCGGACCGGTAGAAGAAGTAGAGTCTTACACGCATGAATGGTCAGGTTTAATTGGAGTATACTTTAGATCCTTAACGGTGCATCCGTGGATTCCTCTTGTCCCAATTACATTTTTCGGGCTTACTATTTTTTCAGGAAATATGATTGTAAAAAGTATAGAAGGGGCGATGATAAAAATAAGGTTAGGAGGAGAGATGAAGAAGGACGTTGTAGAAGAGGAACAATCTGCGGTGCATTCAAAAGAAGAGTTGTTTACGTTTAAACATACGATGTAAAGAACCTAGGAGACTAGGTTCTTTTTATTTTGTTATATTACAATATCGTAAGAGAGATGTAATGAAAATCGATAGGGGAGAAATACAATTTCGTATACACTTTATGTATAGAGAAATACGAGAGCGGGTGAAGGTATACGATGGATTTTTTAGAAGTATCAAAACGTAGTATAAAACGAAATATAAAAGATTATTTTCTATACTTTATTTCATTAGTAGGTAGCATTATTATTTATTTTACATTCGTATCGATTAAACGAAATGAAAGTGTAGTAGCTCTTTTAAAAGAATCGGATAAGGTGGAAACGACATTTACGTTTGCACAAATATTGTTGATTATCTTTTTAACGATATTTATTTTTTATTGTAATAGCTTCTTTTTACGAAAGAAGAAAAAAGAAATTGCACTATACAGTTTATTAGGTATCCGTAAAGAGGAGATTGCGAAGTTACTCTTTTATGAAACTTTATTAGTTGGTACTGCGGCAAGTGTGTTAGGTATTCTTGCTGGTTTATTTATAGCGAATATGTGCGCAGGGTTTCTCGTAAAGTTAATGGGAAGTGCATTTACTTTTACATTTACGATTTCATTTTTATCTATAGTAGAAGTTCTTATAACGATAGGAGCAATTTTTTTTATTGCATCATGGAAAAGTAAAAAGTTAATTTATGAGCATCGTTTAGTTGAATTACTATATGGTGAAAATCAAAAAGAAGAGGCACCTACGTATTCAAGTAAGAAGGCAAAACGAGCGATTGTTTTATTAATTACAGGTTATATCATTGCGCTACTTACACAAGTTTTTGGATTTGGAGCAATTTTTATTACAGGTCTACTTATTTTTGGCTGTATTGTAAAAGGTACGTTTTTACTATTTGAGCAATATACAGTGAAATCACTCCATACAATCAAGGGAGATAAAACGAAATATTGGAATGGAACGAACATTTTATCGATTTCTTCATTGTTCTTTAGAATAAAAGGAAACGTAAAGATGTTAGCTTTACTATCTTTATTAAGTGCGGTAACACTATGCACAATTGGTATGAGTTCTAGTATGTATTATGGAGCAAAGAAAACGGCAACACTTATGAATCCAGTTAGTTATGAATATGTAACAACTGGGAAGGAATTAAATAAGAAAGTTAGAGAAGAGATACAAAAACATGGAGGAATCATTAAGGGTGAAACAAAAGTAGAGTTGTTTTCGGGACAAGTAAATATAGATGGTTCGAGTATGTTAACAGGATATTTAATTAGTGATGGCAATGTACAAGTTATAAAAGAGTCAGATTATAATAAAGCAGCTTCTATGTTAGGTAATAAAAAAGCTGTTTTAGGTTCTGAAAAGGAAGTTGTTTTATTAGATCCGTATAAATCATATAACATCGAAAAGAATTCGCTTGAAGGAAATAATGTGTCCTTTGAAGGGATGAAGAGAGAGGTAATAATTGCTGATCACCGCGAAGAAACAGTTGTTAGCGCAAAACTTGCACCAGTTGGGCTTGTTGTTCAAGATTCGTTATTTAATAAGTTGCAAAGAGGGAAAGCTATTTCAACAGTAAGTGGATTTATTGTTGAAGGAAATGGAAATGCAGAGCTAACGAAAAATCTAGCGAATATCCTTTCTGTAGAAGCGAAATTACAATCATTTGAAGAGACGAGCCAATCTGAATTGCAAGATGGTGCAGTGTTATTGTTTGCTAGTATATTTTTAGGGGTTGTCTTTATTCTTGCAACGGGTTGTATTTTATACTTTAAACAAATAACAGAAGCGATGGCAGAGCGTCCGGCGTACGGAATGTTAAAGAAAATCGGACTAACGAAAAAGGAAGCAAGAGAGTCTATAAGAAAGCAAGTAGGTGCGATATTTTTAGTACCATTATTTCTTGCGATTGTTCATACATTCTTTGCATTTCTAAGTTTGATGGGCTTTACAGGAATGTTTGAATATATCCTTCCTTTACTAGGGAGTATAGGGGTGTATATCATAATATACTTTGGTTACTATATGTTAACCGTTCGTTCGTATACAAATACGGTATTTAATGGTAGAAGATAAAAAGAAGCAAGCATGTATTTCATGCTTGCTTCTTTTCTTTATTTTGTAGAAACTTCACCTTCAGCTTCTGCTTGGGGAATATAGTAACCGATTATACCACCGATGATTGCTGGAATAATCCAGCCGATTCCTAAGTTATAAAACGGAATCGTGTGTACGATATTAGCGATAAAACTTGGTATCAATTCCACATTATCAAGTGCATGAATACAGCTAATAATGAATGCTGCGATCATTGCTCCGATGTAGACAGAAGGTTTACGTTTCGTATATTTATCAATAAATGATACGAAAATTAAAATGATCGTAATTGGATACAAAATAATTAATACAGGTAATGTAATTTTAATTAATAAACTTAATCCTAAGTTTGAAATGAAGAAGCTAAAAATACAAACGTATAGTACGAGTTTTTTGTAAGAAACGTTTGTTAATACTGTTGCAAAATAGTTGGCGAATGCACTTACAACGCCAATTGCTGTCGTTAAACAAGCAAAGATAATGGCGATACTTAATAAAACATTACCGCTTGTCCCAAAGAATTGGTACATAATAGTAGCTAATAGTTGACCACCGTTCTCGAATTGACCTAAGTTGCCGTTTGAAGCCCCGATATAACCGAGTAAGAAATAAACAATTGTTAAAAATAGAGCTGCGATGCTTCCGCAAATAATTGTATATTTCGCAATTGATTTCTTCTCTTGTATACCGTTTTGGCGAATTGCATTTACAACAATCGTTGATAATACAAGTGCTCCAATTGCATCTAACGTTAAAAATCCTTCAAGAAATCCTTTGAAAAATGGAATTTCTTTATAGTCACCAACAGGTTCTGCAAACGTTCCTGGTGAAAGAATCGCTTTTGTTGCCATAATTGCAATAATTCCAAGTAAAATTGGTGTTAATATTTTTCCGATATGATCTACTAATTTTGATGGATTTAATGATAAGAAGTAGACGACTGTAAAGAAAATTGCACTAAAGATTAACATAGAGTACCATTGGTCCGGGAAAAGTGGTGCAATCCCAATTTCGTAAGATACAGATCCAGTTCGTGGAATAACAAATAGTGGGCCGATTGAAAGATAAATAATGATAGCGAATATTGCTGCAAATTTTGGATGAACACGGCTTGCTAAAGTGTTAAAACTACCACCGGCAAGGGCAACAGCGACGATAGCTAGTAAAGATAAACCGACGTCTGTAATAATAAATCCTGTAATGGAGACCCACATATTTTCTCCGGAAGAAAGACCGAGAAGGGGCGGGAAAATCATATTACCAGCACCGAAGAAAACTGCGAATAGTAATAAACTAATCGAAAGTATTTGCGCTGGCTTTAAAGTTGTACGCATATAAAGAAAATCCTCCTAATGAGTATTTTTGTCGAAAATTCAAATAATTTGTCGAGTAACTGTTACTATTTTAAAGGTCTGATGACTAGAAAGCAATAGGGAATTTTGAAAAAATTAAAAAATAATGCATTAAATCGAATAAATATACTATTTGTATGTTTAATAAGGAGGATTTAACTTTTAACGTAAAAAAAACACATATCCCTAGGATACGTGTTTTAAAAAAATATTTTCTTATCACGTTCTTCTTTTAAAATTTCAACCGCTTCTCTGAAACGTTGTGAATGGACAATTTCTCGTTCACGTAAGAAGCGTAGGCTGTCATTTATATCTGGATCATCTGATAAGTTAATAAGCCATTGATATGTTGCGCGTGCTTTTTCTTCAGCCGCAATATCCTCGTATAGGTCGGCAATTGGATCACCTTTAGCTTGTATATAGGTTGCAGTAAATGGAACACCAGCAGCGTTATGGTAGTGGAGTGCACTATCATGATCAGCGTAATGAGGGTCAAGACCAGCAGCTTTCATTTGCTCAGGAGTTGCATCTTTCGTTAGTTTATAAACCATCGTAGCAATCATTTCAAGGTGAGCAAATTCTTCTGTACCAATATCAGTAAGTAGGCCAATGACTTTATCAGGAATTGTATAACGTTGATTTAAGTAACGTAGTGCAGCAGCTAGCTCGCCATCTGCACCGCCGTATTGCTCAATTAATAATTTTGCTAGTGCTGGATTGCAAGTTCCCACTTTAACGGGGTATTGTAATTTCTTTTCATAAATCCACATAGTTTCTCTCCTTTATATTTGCCATGGCCAAGGACCTTTGCTCCATTCCCAAGGGGCATTCGAATAGCTGTTTCCAAACTGTTGGAGTGGTCCGTATTTTTCTTCCATCTTTTGTTTTAATACTCTCCGTTTATAGGAAAAGTCATTAAATTGATTAATCGCAGCGGTGTCATCTGGATGTGTATCTAAATAAAGAGTGAGTTCAACTAGTACAAAGTCCAGTTCTTGAAGCTCCAGTAAAAGTTGATAGTATTCTTCTGGTAGCGATTGATTCACGTCAGTAGTCACCGCCCTTTTTTATAAGGATTTTCATAATAGTCATAAAAAACAGGCCATAAAGTCCCTTTTTGTAGCGCTTCTTTTGGTGTGAATTGTGGTAAGTTTGGCGGTTGAAAGCCTAAAAATAAATTAGGAGGAGTAGAATAATATTTTTTTCCGATAGGAGGACAAGGGTCGAGAGGACTATGATAGGGCACGAATGATCTCATATATTTATTCACGAATAAACCTCCTTACATGTTCATTACTACGTATTGTATTCAGACATAATGAGCATTTATGACACATATAAAAAAGTAATAGGTACGGGGGGAATGAATGTGGAGACTGTAAAGAATTTAATTGTGTTAGAAGTAAAGAACTTAAAGGAAACTTTGTATTTTTACGAAGGGATTTTAGGAATCAAACCTAGTTTAGAAAGACCTCAATTAGATGTAACAGGGGTTTGGTATGATGCTGATTCAACGAGAATTAGTTTTGTTATGAAGCGCAGTTTGGGCGGACGTGAGAAGAGTGTTGTGGATTCAGTTGATGTTCTAACGTTTTCAATTTCTAACATAGAGAATGTAAAGAAGAGGTTAGTATTTTATAAAATTCCATATACAGAAAAAGAAAGTGAGAAAAGTATTGTAGTACAAGACCCAGATGGATATAAACTTCAAGTGGTAGAGAAGAATGAATAAACGGAGGGGATTTAGTGGAGAGAAATTATGAAGAAAGTGCGTTGTTTGAGCATCAATTTTGGCTAAAGGTACTTACTGATCATGCACAATTTTTACTGGATGCATTAGCTCCGAAGGAAAAAGAGGATATAAAAAAAGCTACTTACTTTGTTGAAACATTTACGAATTTGTTAAATAAAGTTCGGAATGTGAATCTAATGGCATTCTCAAAAGAGGCTGAACAAGCTGCTAAGGAAATTCGAGCGTTTAAATTAAATATTATACAGAAGCAGTTGGAAGGGAAAATTACGATTCATTTTACGCCAACTTTTATTAATCATATGGTAAACGAAGTGGAAGAGTATATAACAGTTTTAGAGTTTTTGAAGAAAGGGGAAGTTCCGCCTGTTTTTCATGAATTGCATTATCATCTCGTTTGGTTAACGGATGCGGCTGGTCATGCGGGTTCTATTTCTGGTGGGCTAGATCTTGTTGAAAAAAGATTGAAAGAGAAAAGCGAAGAATTTACGAAGCATTTTGAACAATTTTACTTAAAGGCAGTTGAGATGACTGGATATTTACGAACGGAGCTTCATCATTTTCCAGCATTAAAGAAGTTTACAAAAGATGTTTCACTTGAATTGAAATTATTTTCGCATTTTTTACATGAAGTGGAAGAGCTCGAGTTATCGAATGAAGTATTAAGTGTATTATCAGCTAGAATGGCAGATCATATGGCAAGAGAGGAATGTTACTACTTATTAAAACTAGCTCAATCGTCTGGACTTGAAATGCCGAAATGTAATCCGCTTTAAAGAAAAAAGAGGTCAATTTTATTTGGCCTCTTTTTCTGTTTTATTGTCTCTTTTTATTTTTGTTTGTTCAATGCTTGCCTGTAATGTCTCCATAATATTAATGATGTTTGGAGCTGGAGAGATTGTTTCAGTTTTTTCTTGTTGTTCAATTTTATTCTCGATTAATTCGGTAAGGGCTTCTTTGTATTCATCTGTATACATTTCTTGTTCAAAAGGATTTGTAAGGTGGTGGATTAAATTAATTGCTGCGGTGAGTTCTTGTTTTTGGATAGGATAATTTTCGTTACTTGGTAAGTTAGGTATATTTGTTATATCGCGAATTTCATTAGGATAGTGAATGGTTTGTAACATCAGTCCATCTTCAAAGTTACGGATAATAGCTAAATGTTGTTTTTTTCTAATAGAAATATGAATAAGCCCAAGTTTATTTGTACGTTCAAGAGCTTCTTTTAATAATAAATACGATTTTTCATGTCCTGGGGTAGGGCCTATAAAATAAGAACGGTCATAAAGAACAGAATCGATTTCGTTATTTTGGACAAAAGATATAATACGAATGGATCGTGGTTCGTGAGCTTTTTGCAACTCAGCTAATTCTTTTTCATCCATAATAATGTATTTATGAGGTGCATATTCATAGGCTTTTACAATATCTGTATCATCAATTTCTTCATCCGTACAATCAGGAGCAAATTTTTTATATTTAATAGGTGTTAAACATTCTTTATGGAGACTTAAAAATTTTATATCGTTTTCTTCTACGGCACTGTATAGTTTGATTCCTATATTTAATAGTCCAAGTGAAAGTGCACCTTTCCAGACGGTATGCAAATGAAACATCTCCTTTCGTTCAAAAATGATTATGTATATTATGAGATAGTAAGAAATTTCCTATACGTGTATTTGTTTTTTATGGAAGAATGATCAGAAGGGAGTGGAAGATAAAATATATTGACAAGCCCTATGAAATATTTTAATGTGAGTGTATAAAATTGTGTATAAAGGGGAGTAACTTATTACAGTAAAGTCGTCATTACAGGGAGAAACCCTCGGCTTTATTGGCAACGTTTCGTTGTTAGTGAGACCTTTACCAGCAATGGTAAAGGCCCCTTTCTGTCTTTTTGAGGACCCTTACCATATTTGGTAGGGTCCTTTTCGTATACAAAGAGAGGAGAAATAAAAATGAAAAAACTTATGAGTAGATTAAGAGTTGTATTTCATGTCCGTCGTTTCGTTCCATTTCTATTTGACTTTTTTACTTCAAAAGAGGTTTCAATAAAGAAGAAAATTTTATCCATTGCTTTTTTAGTTGGGTATGTTGCGATGCCGCTCGATTTAATTCCAGACTTCCTACCGTTTATCGGTATTTTAGATGATATTGGAGTTGTGTTATTCATTTTGAACCGAATTGTCAAGATGGCGCCAGTTCAATTACGAGAAAAGCATAACGTAAACGTAGGATAGGAGTTAAAAATATGGAGCAAATGATTTTAGATATAATCGAGTTTTTAAAGCAGTTTTCTTATTTTGGAGTTGTGTTAGCATTAACATTTGAATTTATTCCAGCAGAAGTAGTGTTGCCTATGGTTGGGTATTGGGTGTACGAGGGAGATATGAATTTCTGGTTAGCTGTATTAGCTGGGACACTTGGCGGAACGACAGGACCTTTAACGTTATATGCACTCGGTTATTATGGTGGTCGTCCGCTATTAATAAAATACGGAAAATACTTCTTTATTAAAGAAGAGCAAATTCAGAAAGCAGATGATTTCTTTGAGAAATATGGACCAGTTGTAGCATTTGTTGGACGCTTTGTACCAGGAGTTCGAACACTTATCTCTGTTCCATGTGGCATGGCAAAAATGAACATCTGGAAATTTAGCATATATACATTTGTAGCAATGTTCCCGTTAACGACTTTATATGTCTATTTTGGAATGAAATTAGGTCCGCATTGGGAAAAAGCAGCGGATGTTGTTGGACAATATATGCTACCGATATTACTAGTCGTAGTTATTGTTGTAGGTGGTATATTCATCTATAAATTTATGAAAAAAAGAAACAGAACGGAATCTATCTAGTCATGAGTACAGGAGTTGTCTTATTTTTTGAAAATAAATGAATAGTACAGGCAAAAGACTCTGAGGGACATACACATATAAGGAATAAGTAAGAGAGAGGGGAAACATCTATGTCTTGTGAATGCTCAGGGGTTGCATTAACGTGTTGTCCAGATAAAAATTATGTGCAAGATAAAGTGTGTAGTCCATGGTCAGGAACTGTAGTGGCGACTGCTATTACGAATGTGCTGTACAACAACAACATTAATCAAAATGTAATTGGAACAGGATTTGTTCGATATGATGTAGGACCAGCAGCAATAACGTTAACAGTTCTTGACTCAGCTGGTAATACACTTGATACCCAAACTTTAAATCCAGGAACTAGTATTGCTTTTACGTATCGCCGTTTTGAAACAATTGAGGTAACTTTACCGGCTGCAACAGCTGGGACATATCAAGGTGAGTTTTGTATCACGACGCGTTATCCACTTTCATAAAAGGAGAGGGCTAAAATGGGGAATTCTAGTTTATCTTGTTGCTCCAATAATACACTTGTACAAGATCAAGTATGCATAGATTGGTCCGCTACTGGTGCGGTAACCGAAACGGTGTATACGAATAACATTACGCAAGATTTATACGCATCAGGTTATGTGAAATATGATGTAGGTACAGCTCCAATTACCGTGAATTTTCTAGTAGGAGCGACAGTAGTGAATACAATTACTGTACAACCACAAAGTAGTGGTTCATTTACAGTAAGATACTTTACTACTATTCAAATCGTAACAACAGGAACAGGAGTAAGCCAAGGACAATTATGTCTGACAGTACGTTATCCAATTTCATAAGAAAAAGCATACCGTAATTGGTATGCTTTTTTATATAGTTTGTAAGTTGAGGTCATAAATAATTTTAAAAGCAAAATGAGAATTGACAACAATATTTTCCTTCTATATACCGAGTTGGATTATTTGGGAGATTAATAATTGCCACAGATTGTAATGATTGACCTGTATATGACATGGTGTTGCCAGGGTATACAGTAAAAGTATTTGTCACCTGTCCAATAATTTGAACCGTAACCGCTCCAGTACTACTAGTGCTATTATACACAGAAATATTACCCGATATTTTAAGTACACCATCTCCTTCCCATAAGATTAATGTAGAACTTTCAGAAGATGATGGAATTTCTTTTGTTATAAAAAAATTACCAGCGAATTCATTGTTGACTAATTTACAAGCTGATGGGTCTGGGGGGATAGGTGGATCATAGGGAGGGCAAATGATGGATAAAGGGGCATAGCAGCCAATATTTTTTTTATAAGCCATTAATAGCTCCTCCCTTCATAGTTTCGTTTTACTACTATTAAATGTTGTAAAACGATAGTTGTGTTAATAAAGAGGAAAAAATTTCATGAAAGTTTGTTTAATAGGCTTCCAACTCATAATAATGAATAAGAGTCTGTTAGACAAAAGGTGGTTGTATAAGATAATACAAGTGATGTTGGATGTTATGGAAAATTGACTGTATATTTACAAAAATGAAATAAATTTTATTTGTAATTTATACGAAGTTAATATGTATTCGCTACAATAACCATTGTAATTAATTCATTATATGAGGAGGATTCATGTGGAAAGAACAGCTTTACGAAAAGTAAAAGGCCTTATTGGATTATTCATGGTTTTTGTATTAGCATTCGTATCATTTCCGTGGAGTACATCAGTCAAAGCGGAAGAGAAGAAGCAAGAAAAGGCACCAAGTGAGAAGAAGATCGTTTTTCCAGTCGTAAGTGATGTACATATTAAAAATAGTGGAACGGATGATACGTTTCGCTGGAAACGAGCAATCGAGCAACTGAATACACTTGCACCTAAACAAGATGCGTTCGTAATTGTGGGAGACTTTACTGATTCAGGATCGGTACAACAATATGATCGTTTCATGCAAGTATATAATGAAAATGCAAATAAAGATGCGGTACGCATGAATTCCCTAGGAAATCATGATTATTGGAACGGTTTATCTGTAGAAGGAGCGCAGAAGCGTTTCTTAGAAAAAACAGGTATGAAATCAATTTATTATCATAATGTGGTAAAGGGTTATCACTTCCTTGTTATGTCTCCAGAGGATGGGACAACTCATGGATATTATTCAGACAAACAAATTAATTGGTTAAAAGAAGAAATGGCAAAGGCACAAAAAGATGATCCAGAAAAGCCGATTTTCGTATTTTTACATCAGCATATTAAAGATACAGTATACGGTAGTCAAGAGTGGGGAACGAAAGATAGTGCGAAAATTAATCAGGTATTAAAACAATACCCACAGGTTATTACGTTTTCAGGGCATTCGCATTATCCGTTAGATGATCCAAGATCGATTCATCAAAAAGACTTTACATCAGTTGGTACATCTTCTGTAAGTTATATGGAAGTTGAAGGTGGGAAAGTACAAGGAAATATCCCGCCAGGAGCTAGTACATTAAGTCAAGGTTTATTAGTAGAAGTAGATGATAAAGAAGTAACGATTAATCGCCGTGATTTCCATACAAATTCTTGGACAGGCGAACCGTGGAAAATTCAGTTGCCATCAAAGAAAGAAACATTTACACATGTAGAAGATCGTGATAAAGAAAAGCCTTACTTTGCAAAAGATGCGAAGTTATCGGTATCAAATGTAACAGAAAATGCAGCAACAGTAACATTCCCTCAAGCATTGGACAACCTTCTTGTTCACTCTTATCGTGTACAAGCTAAAGATAAGCAAACAGGTGAGATAAAGAATAAATTGTTAGCATTCTCAGAGTTTTATCGTGATCCAGTGCCAAAAGAGCTGACATTTACACTGGCAGGGTTAGATGGCGGGAAAACATATACACTTGAAGTTGTTGCGATTGATTCATTTGGCAATGAGAGTGGACAGCCGTTAACAGCAGAAATCACTACGAAAAAAGATAATATTGATCCGAATGTAAAAGTACCAAAGGCCGATGTTTTTGATGTAAACTTTGCAGATGGTACATTTAAAGACAATTCATCATTTGGTACAAAAGGTGATGTTAAGGGCACTGTGACTATTGAATATGATAAAGCATTAAAAAAGAATGTTATGAAGCTAAATGGAAAAGCAAATACATTTGGATACCTTCCGTTTTCAGCAGCACAAAAAGAGAAAGTAGCAAATACGTTTACGTTAGAAACTGTATTTTCAATGAATGAAATCCGCGGACAAGGTATTTTACAAAATACAGAGAGCGGCGGAATTGGCTTTGAATCTACAGGAAGTGGATATGTAGAATTATGGGCTCATATTGGCGGTAGCTATAAGCGCGTTGGGGTTCAATTAGCAGCTAACAAAACGTATCATTTAACAGGAACGTATAACGGAAGTGAAGTAGCAATTTACGTAGATGGTAAAAAAGTAAATAGCCAGCCAGCTACAGGGAAAGTGTATCACCCGAACGTACCATTTGCACTTGGTGCTGATCCTGATAGCAATGGGAATGGTGGTATTCCGTTAAATGGACAAATTGCGCTTGCGAAATTATATAGTAAAGCGTTAAATTCTTCAGAAGTATTAGCAGCGTATAATGAGTTTTCTAACCGTACAAAGTTAGAGGAAGTAAATGCGTTATATGAAGAGATTGGAAAAGTAAAAGAAGTGTTAGCTGGTACGTATGAATTTGGTGATAAGCCAGGTCAATATTCAAAGGAAGCATTTCAAGAATTAGAGAAAAGCTATAATAATACAAAACAAGTGTTTGAAAATGTAGCGAGTACGGGAGAACAAATTGTTCAAGCGTATAATAAATTAAAAACTGCAAATCAAATATTTATACAATCTAAAGTAGTAGACCAACCGAAAACACTGAAAGAAAAATTACAAATGAATATTGAATCTGCAAAAGCAGTAGTGAAAAAAGCGCAAGCTGCAAATGTAACGGACGGTTCAGTGAAATCATTGAGTCAAAAAATTACAGTGGCAGAATCTGTGTTAAAAGATGCGAAAGTAAAAGATACACAAGTAGAAACGATGAATCGTACGATGGAATATGCGATTTCACTCGTTGAAAAAAGCATAAACAAATAAGAGAGAAGAGAAAGAAGCTTATCATGATAGGCTTCTTTTTTGTTATACTAAAAATAGTATAGAATGAGGGAGCGAATAATTTGGAAGAGAAAAAGCTAAAAAGAATTCTTGAATATGTATGGATCGCGGTTGTGCTCCTTGTAGGATATTATTTCTTAAAAGAAAAAAGTATATGGATTCTATTTTTAATGACGTTTTTATTAGCGGGTTTAGGCACGTTATTTATTAACTTCTTCTTTGATAGTTTAAATGCATGGAAGAAGAAAAAGAAGGGAACGAAGTAAAGGAGGGAACATATGCAAAAGTGGAAGCTCATATATCAGGTGATTATTTTCTTAGTGCTTGTAGGTATTGGAATTGTTAAATACTCAACGCCAATAGGAAATTGGGCATCGTTTACAGCTTGCATCGGCATATTTTTCATTTTACAATCGTTAACGAAAAAATATAATAGTACAGAAAGATAGCTCGCCGTTTTATTGGCGAGCTATTTTGTTATGCTTTTTTCTGTTCATCGTTTGTTTTTTCAGTAGCTAAGTGACTATGTTTTCTAGAGTAGAAGAAATAAAAGCATAAACCGACTATAAGCCAAGCTATAAAGCTAATCCATGTCGTTTTAGATAAATTAGCCATCAAATATAAACAACAAAGAATCGCGACAACTGGTAATGCAGGGACGAAAGGTGTACGGAATCCGCGTTTCAAGTCAGGGTGTGTTTTTCGTAAAATAAGTACCGCACAGCAAACGAATGTAAAGGCTGTTAACGTACCGATGTTCACTAAATTAGCTAGTAAGTGTAAGTCTAAAAGTCCTGCTAATAAAGCGGCAACAACACCAGTAATCCATGTGTTTAATAAAGGGACTTTTACTCTTTTATTTACACGTGCTAATGCTTTTGGAAGTAGGCCATCGCGGCTCATCGCATATGAAACGCGAACTTGTCCATACATAACGACTAAGAGAACGGTTGTCATTCCAGTCATCGCTCCAATAGCAAGTAGTCCTGCAATTGTATCTTCGCCAACGAAATGTAAGGCAAATGCAACTGGATCAGAAACATCTAATTGTGTATACGGAACCATACCTGTTAAAACGAAAGATACAATCATGTATAAAACAGTACAAATAAGAAGGGAACCGATAATGCCAATTGGCAAATCACGCTGTGGTTTTTTCGTTTCTTCTGCCGCGGTTGCGATTGCATCAAAGCCTAAAAAGGCGAAGAATACAGTGGCAGCTCCAGTAATGATACCGTCGTATCCGAATGGAATGAACGGCGTCCAGTTTTCAGGTTTTACATATTTTGCACCTGCTACGATAAAGGCGATAATAACAGCTAACTTGATAAGAACCATAATATTATTAATGCGTGCGCTTTCGCGTATACCAAAACTTAAAAGCCCCGTAATGAGTAGTAAAATACAAACAGCGGGTAAATCGATAAGACCACCTTTTCCTACGCCAGGAGCCGAGGCGATTATGGCGGGCAGATGGATGTTAAATCCTTGTAGTAAAGATTGTAAATAACCAGACCAACCGACAGCTACTGCTGCGACTGCAAGTAAATATTCGAGCATTAAACACCAGCCGACGATGAAGGCGACGACTTCTCCGACTGTCATGTATGCGTAAGTATACACACTTCCTGAGACAGGAATAGAAGAAGCAAATTCAGCATAACAAAAGGCTACACAAGCACAAGTAAATGCAGCAATAAGGAATGATAGCATAATACCAGGACCAGAATGTTTCGCCGCAACAATACCTGTTAATACAAAGATTCCTGTCCCAATTACGGCGCCAATTCCTAAAAACGTTAAATCAAGTGCAGTTAATGTTCTATTTAACTGCCGTGGTGATTCAGTACTAAGCGCTTTTTTTCGTAATAATGACTTCACTTTGGACTCTCCCCCCGTTTTTCATTTCCATAACTGCGAATATAGTATGAGCCCACTAGAAAAGAGTATGTAGGTAAATGGAGGTACAGTTATGGTATGTAGTTTTTTAAAATTGCTGGATTAATCTTAATATAATTCAGAATATTTTGTCAAATAAAAGTATGACAAATAAAATGCGGATGAATAGGGGAAACTACTCGCAGGAATGGACGAGGGTTAATAATCTACTTTGGATGGAGAAAACCCGCTCATTAAAGTTAAAGTAGGAGAAGATGTTATGTTATTTTATTTTGAACTTGTCGTCATTTTACTTTGTACAAAATTAGCTGGTGATATTAGTGTAAGACTTGGTCAGCCTTCTGTACTTGGTAAATTAATTATCGGAATTATTATCGGTCCAGCTGTACTTGGTATTATAGATAGTTCCGAATTAATCGATGAACTGAGTGAAATTGGTGTTTTGCTACTTATGTTTATGGCTGGACTTGAAACAGATTTAGAAGAGCTAAATCGGAATTTGAAATCATCATTTGCAGTAGCGGCTGGTGGAATTATTTTTCCTTTCATCGGTGGTTATGTAACAGGATTGCTGTTTGGATTAATACAATCTCATGCAATTTTCTTAGGTTTATTACTTTGCGCAACGTCAGTTAGTATTACGGTTCAAACACTAAGAGATTTAGGGAAAATGAATACGAGAGAAAGTACAACGATTTTAGGTGCTGCTGTATTTGATGATGTTATCGTCGTTATTTTATTAGCGTTTGTTATGAGTTTTTTAGGAACGCAAGATGTGAATATAACACTTGTTATCGTAAAGAAAATTATTTTCTTCGTCAGTATTGTTTTTATTGCCTGGAAAGTTGTGCCTTGGATTATGAAAATGCTCGTGCCACTTCGTGTAACGGAGGCATTAATTAGTGCAGCTCTTATTATTTGTTTCTCTTTTTCGTATTATAGTGAAATGATGGGAATTGCAGGTATTATTGGCGCATTTGCAGCTGGAATTGCCATTTCGCAAACAGAGTATAAGCACGAAGTAGAACATAAAATTGAACCGATTGCGTATGCGATATTTGTGCCAGTGTTCTTCGTAAGTATCGGAATGGAAATTACATTTCAAGGTATCGGAAGCCAGCTTTGGTTCATTATCATCATGACGCTTATTGCGATTTTCACAAAGCTGATTGGATCAGGTTTAGGAGCAAGATTAACAGGATTCAACCTTCAATCTTCTATTAGTATCGGTGCCGGGATGGTATCACGTGGTGAAGTAGCGCTTATCATCGCAGCGAATGGACTTACGGCGAATTTATTAGCGAAAGAAAATTTCACAGCGATTGTTATTGTTGTTATATTAACGACGATTATTACGCCGCCGCTTTTGAAGAAGTATTTTGTATAGAAAGGAAGGGCTTATCTCATGTAGGTAAGCTCTTTTTTATTGGAAAAGGCAATAGTCATATAGCGTGAATAGGTTGTAATTATGGTAAAATCTACGTATATGATAAGTCGAGGGGAGAAAATGTGTGAAGATTACGAAGGGGAAGGTTATTGGTGTGATCATACTAATTGTACTATGTATGCCATTTACCGCATGGAAAGAATCAAAGGTGAAAGATTTTCCAGTTTCTATTTTTTCTTCCTATGTAGAAGACGAAAACCCGAAAGACTATAAGTACACTGCTTTTGTACCTGACTTTGCAATTTGGATACATGGATGGGAAAAACAGCGATTTGAAGGTGAAATAACGTCATATAAAGTGAAACTTTAATCAGTGGGGGGTTCTTCATCCCCCACTGATTATTAGCCTTCACCAATCGGACTTTTATGGGCAGCCCGACCCCCACCTAACTTCTTTGCTTTCGCTGAATTTTGAGATGGGGGTCTTACTGCCCATTAAAGCGGGATAAAAAAGGGGATCGAACTGTAATCGTTCACCATCCACCTGGTAATGATGGTTTTTATCTATATGGTGTAAATGATAGTAGAGAATATACGCAACCGTAAGAAGTGGAGGTTAAATAGTGAAAGCTTCAACATTACTATTTAAAATTGAAAGTAATATGGATCAATTTTCACCAGCTGAAAAGAAGGTTGCCATGTACATAATGGAGAATGCAGAGATTGTTCCGAACTTAACGACGAAAGAAGTTTCAACGAATGCGGGTGCAAGTGAGGCGAGTGTTGTTCGTTTTTGTAAGTCGATTGGGATTGGGAGCTTTAAAGCATTTAAAATCGCACTCGTTCGTGAATTAACGATTGCTGATTATAATATTAATGATTTTTCAGTGATGAATACAGAAGATGGCCCGTACGACTTGTTTAATAAAGTTACGTATGTGAATAAAGCTGCAATTGAGGCGAGCGTGACGGCGATAGATAAAAAAGAACTTGAAAAAGCTGCAGATCGTATTGTAAATGCCGATAAAATTATCTTTTACGGGGTAGGCGGATCAGCTACTCCGGCGATGGACGGAGCTTATAAATTTACAAGGCTCGGATTTACAGCGATGATGCTATCTGATTTTCATATGATGTTGCCGCTTGTGACGAATTTAAAAGAAGGTGATATTTTTGTGGCAATTTCAACATCTGGCCGTACGAAAGATGTACTTGAAATGGCGCAATATGCGAAGAGACAAGGTGCAACAGTTATTGCGATTACAAAGCTCGATCAATCATCACCGTTATATAAAGAGGCGGATATTCGTCTTTGTATGCCAGATGTAGAACAAGATCATCGTATTGCGAGTATTGCTTCAAGAATGACACAATTGAATATGATAGATGCTTTATATGTCATTACTTTTAATCGTATTGGTAATCAAGTGCTAGATCAATTTATGGAAACAAGAGAAGAAGCTTTACGATTACGGAAGCTGAAATGAGAAGATGGGGAAACCCATCTTTTTTTCGTACCGACATAAAGTGAAACTTTAATAAGTGGGGGGGCATCCCCACTTATTATTAGTTGAACCAATCGGACTTTTACAGGCAGTTGATCCCCCACCTATCTTCTTTGCTTTCGCTTAATTTGAGGTGGGGGTCTTACTGCCAGTTAAAGTGGGATAAATTCGTCATGAAAAGAAATTAAATTTCATAAAATAATAAAGTAATATTGATTTTAAATTTCTTAAAGTTATAATAAAAGTATGAAATTAAATTTCAAAGTGGGTGGTAATATGTTAGAAAATTTATCGACAGAACATCGTAATGAGAAGACGATGAATTTAGATGAGATGAGTATAAAAGAAGTGTTGCAAAGTATGAATGAAGAAGATCGAACTGTTGCGTTAGCAGTTGAAAATGAAATAGAAGAAATTGAAAAAGTTGTACAGATTGTCATTAAATCCTTTGAAGAAGAGGGCCGATTAATTTACATTGGGGCTGGTACGAGTGGCCGTTTAGGTATTTTGGACGCAGTGGAATGTCCACCGACATTTGGTACAGATGATAAAATGGTGCAAGGATTTATAGCAGGTGGATTGAAAGCGTTTACCAAGGCGGTAGAAGGTGCTGAAGACCGCGAAGAGTTAGCAGAAGAAGATTTAAAAAGTATTGGATTAAACGAGAAAGATACAGTGATTGGAATCGCAGCAAGTGGTCGAACTCCTTATGTTATTGGTGGCTTGAAGTACGCGAATAGTGTAGGGGCGAGTACAGCTAGTATTTCTTGTAATAAAAATGCTGAAATAAGTAAATATGCAAAACTAAACGTGGAAGTAGAAACAGGCGCAGAAATTTTAACAGGATCAACGCGTTTGAAAGCTGGTACAGCGCAAAAACTAGTACTGAATATGATTTCAACAGCATCTATGATTGGTGTTGGGAAAGTATATAAAAACTTAATGGTAGATGTGCAATCTACAAATGAAAAGTTAGTAGAACGATCAAAACGAATTATTGTGGAAGCAACAGGGGTTAGTTATGAAGTAGCAGGGGAGTATTATGAAAAAGCAGAACGTAATGTGAAAGCTGCGATTGTTATGGTGTTATTGCGGTGTGAGTATGGGGAAGCACTGAAGAAATTAAAAGAGGCGAAAGGGTTTGTGAAGAAGGCACTATAAAATAATAGGGAGGGGGATTCTATTATGAAGAAAGAAGAGAGAATGGCCAGAGAAATTTCAGAGCAACTTGGGGGAGTAAAGAATATTCGTGGCATTGCTCATTGTATGACGAGACTACGATTAACGCTTCATGATGAAAGTAAAGTGAATATGGACCTTTTGAAAAAGGTTGAAGGGGTTATGGGCGTTATTGAAGATGAGACGCTTCAAGTCGTTGTTGGACCAGGGACAGTAAATAAAGTAGCAGCTGAAATGGAAGGTTTAACAGGACTGCGAATTGGTGAGGTGGCAGATCATCACCTTGAAGACCTTGGGCAAGAGATGAAGTCAGAGATTAAGAAGAAAAATAATACACCAGTGAAAAACTTTTTAAGAAAAATAGGAAGTATTTTCATTCCGTTAATTCCTGGTCTTGTTGCGTCAGGTATTATAAACGGGGTCGCTAACTTTGCGAAAAACGCAGGTGCTGATCCGAATGCAACGTGGCTACAAATGTTATTACTTATTGGCGGGGGTATCTTTACATTCTTAGGAATTTTAGTCGGCTGGAATACAGCGAAAGAATTTGGCGGGACACCGGTTCTTGGAGCAATTGCTGGTATTTTAATTTTTAATCCAGCGATGGCGAACGTAAAATTATTCGGTGAAGCGCTCGTACCCGGACGGGGCGGATTGTTTGCCGTTATTTTTGCAGCGTGGCTTATGGTTGTAGTGGAAAGACAAGTTCGAAAAGCAGTGCCAAATGCAGTTGACATTATTGTAACGCCACTTATTACTGTGTTAGTGGTAAGTATCGTAACGATGTTAGCGATTCAGCCGGTAGCAGGTTTCTTATCTGAAGGAATTACAAGCGGCATTAATGGTATTTTAAGTATTGGTGGAGCATTTGCTGGAGCATTTGCTGGAGCAGTGCTTGCGGGAACATTTTTACCACTCGTTATGGTCGGTTTGCATCATGGTTTAACACCAATTCATATGGAGTTTATTAATCAAACGCACGTAACACCTCTATTACCAGTACTCGCAATGGCTGGAGCTGGACAAGTAGGAGCAGCGATTGCCATCTATGTGAAAACAAAAAACAAACGACTTCGTAACGTAATTAAAGGGGCATTACCAGTTGGCTTTTTAGGAATTGGTGAACCGTTATTATACGGGGTTACATTACCACTTGGGAAACCGTTTCTTACAGCTTGTTTAGGAGCAGCAGTTGGCGGTGCATTCCAAGCAGTTATGAAAACAGCCGCACTTGGAATTGGCGTATCAGGATTATCATTAATTCCGTTAATTGCTGATAATAAATATTTACTATATTTCCTTGGATTAGTAGTGGCATATACGTTCGGATTCATCTTTACGTACTTCTTCGGATTTAAAGAAGAAATGGCAGAAAACATATAGAGAAAGGGATTCCTTTCTCTTTTTCTATTCATAGAAAGGGAGATTCATATGATCGGAGTTTCAATTTACCTTGCAAAAGAACGAGTAAAGAAACAAGAAGGATGGCTAAAAGTAGTGAAGGAAAACGGGTTTTCATCTATTTTTACATCACTTCACATTCCTGAAGATGACCCTGGTACGTATAAAGAGCTAATTCAAATACTTGGGAAACAAGCTCTTGAAAACGACATGGAATTAATGGTCGATGTTTCTCCAAAATCGTTATACCATTTAGGGATGACGTATGAAAATGTGGAGGAGTTATTGGACTGGGGCATTACAGGCTTAAGAATGGACTACGGCATCAAGCCGAAAGAAATCGCACGCGTATCTCACAAGATGAAAGTAGCTTTAAATGCGAGCACGATTACAGATTCATTTTGGAAAGAGTTAATCATAGAACATATAAAGATAGAGAATGTAGAAGCGTGGCATAATTTTTACCCGCGCCCAGAAACAGGACTAGCAAAATCATTCTTACAAAAACAAAACGCATACTTACATGAGTGTGGAATAAAAACGATGGCATTTATTCCGGGAGATGGTGAAAAACGGGGTCCGTTATGTGAAGGTTTACCAACGTTAGAAAAGCACCGCAATATGCGCCCGCTTGAAGCGTACTTAGAACTTGTACAAGATTGTGGTGTCGATAAGGTGTTAATCGGGGATATAAGCGGAAGTATAGAAAGTGTACAAGAAATAGCGAGTGCGAGTAGAGGAATTATTCCGCTGCGATACGAGCCATTGATAGAGAAAAGTGAAGTGTTAAAAATGGTAGAACAAGTGCATACAAATAGACTAGATCCAGCGCGTGATGTCATTCGTTCTGTACAATCACGAGAAGAAAATAAAATCGTGTTACAGCCAATGCAAACAATTGCAAGGAAGAAAGGCAGCATTACAATTGATAATGAATTGTACGGTAGATATGCAGGAGAGATGCAAGTTGCCAAACATGACTTGCCTGTAGATGAGAAAGTGAATGTTGTTGGGATGGTTGTAGAAGAGGACTTGTCTTTATTGCCGTATGTTGGCGCTGGAAAAATGTTTCAACTTTTTTGTGCAATAGAGTAAAAGCTTGAATTAGCACTATTCTGTAGGAAAACATTATCCGTAAAAGGGATAATGTTTTTTGTTTTCTTAAAAAAAGTATTTGACGAATGAAATGAAATACCGTATTGTTTTGATTTGTAAATAAAAGTTCACCATAACAAAACAAAAAGGAGAGTTCAAAATGAACCAATATATTGGGAATTTAATTATTCGTATCGTGTTAGGAGTGACATTCTTTGCGCACGGTTTAGCGAAGTTTCAATCAGGTATCGATAACGTAGCAGGATGGTTTACAAGCATTGGCTTACCAGGTGGTCTTGCCTACGGTGTAGCAACAGTTGAATTAGTTGGTGGTATATTATTAATTATCGGTTTAGGCGTACGATATGTAGGATTGTTATTCGCTCTTATTTTAGCTGGAGCTATCGTAAAGGTAAATGGAGCAGCAGGTTTATTAGGAGATGGAAAGAATCCAGGATATGAATTAGATCTTGCATTATTATCAATGGGTGCGTATTTATTCGTTGTAAAAGCAGAAGGATATGTAGATCGTTTCTTAAAAGAGAAAGTAATGAAAACGAAGTAAACTTATTTATAAATTGTTGACTTGAATCATTAATGTAACTATAATGATTACAACATGTAGATTAAGAATAAAACAATTTAATTTTTTTTGCACAAGGTGTAACGTAATTGGTTACATCTTGTGCAAAAAATAAATAAAACGGGAGGAAGTAACATGCTTAAATCAAATTTAGAAGTGATTCGAAGTACATATGAAGGATCAGCTTCTTCGAATGCAAAACATTTAGTAGAAGCCCTCTCTGAAAAAGTAGAATGGACAGAGGCAGAAGGATTCCCATACGGGGGAACTTATATAGGGATAGAAGCAATAATGAAAAATGTATTTAGCCGATTAGGATCAGAATGGGATGATTATAAAGCGAGTGTAAATATGTACCATGAAGTAAGCGGAAAAGATGTGATTATTGCTGAGGGTGTTTATTCAGGAGTTTATAAAGAAACGGGAAAATCATTTGAAGCAGATTTTGTTCATGTATGGCAACTGGAGAACGGAAAAATCGTGAAGTTTAAGCAGTATGTAGATAGTCATCTTGTTAGGGAAGCGATGAAGAGCTAATGCTTTTTAAATGGATCGTAGGTATGTGCATTACAATTATAGTAATTTTCTCGTCTATAGTTGGCGGAAAGAAACTGCTTGCATATGTGGAAAAAGAAAATAAAAATATTCAAACCCAGCAAGTGGCAAACGAAAAAGAGAAGAGAGTTGCAGAAGAATCTCCACAAGTTAGTGAAGGTGAAATTATTTCTACTATGCACAAAATGGTACACCAAAAGGTAAAATCCTCTGAAAAATGGGGATTTGTAGAAATGACAAACAAGGAAATTTCTAATGTGAAAAGAGATATTGAAAATAGTACAGGTTTTCAATATAAAATGAGGTTATTTTCTATTATAAATAGATGGGAAAAAGGAGATTTTTCTCAAACTGTTGAGGAACACAACTTCTTATGGAGCCTTCAAGGTGGAGATACTGGTAAGGCAACTGAACGTTTATCACCAGAAGAGGAAAAGCAGTATATAAAAGAAATGAAGAATAAATAAAAACATCGCCAACTTAGATGACGATGTTTTTTCATTAAGAATGTTTTCGTATTAAAGCTCCAGTTGGCTGAACAGCAACTGTTTTGAAATGAGAAAATAAATAACATCCTGTTACAACGATCATTGTCCCTAAAATTTGAATCCACGTTAATTCTTCTCCGAGGAAAAGGAATGCTAAAATAGCTGTGAAAATGGGATTGAAGTTTAGAAAAATGCCAGATGTAGTTGCTCCTAATTTTTGTACGCCAACATTCCAAAATACCATACAAAGAACTGTGGAAATAAGCCCAGTATATAAAAGTGATGTTATAAAAGAAGTGTTGATATTTGTAACAGTGAAGCTCCCTATGTTAAATGGCAGTAATAAAATAACGCCGAAAATACCAGAGTATAATGTCGCCATGAGTGGTGTCGTTGTTTTTGTTGCCCATTTACTACAAACAGAATAGATTCCCCAAATACAAACTGCTGCAATCATCCATAAATCGCCGCTATTAAAATGTAGTGAAAATAAAAGGGCAAAGTTACCTTTTAATAGAACGAGAACAACCCCGAAGAATGAAAGAATCATAGATAAAATTTGAAGTGTATTTACTTTTTCTTTTAGAAATAAGACGGAAAATAATGCGATAGAAATTGCGTTTAATGTAGAAATAAGCCCTACATTTGTTGCGGATGTTTTTTCTAATGCCAAAAATTGAAAGATGTTAAAAAGAGCAACCCCTGAACTTCCCATCAATATTAACGGAAGTATGGCAGCACGTGGTGGAATGATTTTCTTCTCTTTAAACCATACCATCGGTAATAAACAAACGATCGCAATCATCCATCTTAAACTTGTAAGTGTCATTGGAGACGCGTGATCAACGAGTGATTTTCCAACGACGAAATTTCCTCCCCATAATAAGCTCGTTAGTAATAGTAAAAAGACATAAAAATAAGGCATATTAAAATCCCCTTTGTTATAATCAATGTGAATTGTAAATAATTTTAGCATTTTTCTTCTGTATGTAATATATTCTTTTGTATAAAGAATAAAAGTCGATAAAATATTTTGTTTAAGGTATTGTTTGCGGAATGATATTCAGTTTTGTATAAGTTGTAAGGTGTTTTTTCGAATAATCATCGGTAAGAAAAAAGGGGGAATTATAATGGAGTCGTCTGTTATTAAAGTGTTGGATGATTTAGATGTACAAATTTTAGATATATTGCAGAAGGAGTCACAAGTAAGTAATGCAGAGCTTGCGCGACGCGTTAATTTATCACCGGCTGCGATGCATGCAAGAATAAAAAGGTTAGATGGGGAAGGTTTCATCGATAAGCAAGTTGCGATTTTAAATCAAGAAAAGCTTGGGTTTGATTTATTATGCTTTATTTTTATGAGTACGAATATTCATCAATCGGATAAACTTGAAGTGTTGGAAAAAGAATTAGAATCGATGCCGGAAGTGTTAGAATGTCACTGTTTAACAGGAGAGTACGATTATTTATTAAAGGTTGCAAATCGTGATCGTAAAGAACTAGAGCAGTTTATTAGAAAGCTGAATAAGCTTGGTATTACACGTATACAGACGAGTTTGGCACTTCGTGAAATTAAATATTCGACGGTATTGCCGATACGAAATGAGGAACCAAGCATTGATTAGATTGCTTGGTTTTTTGTTTGTATAAAGTGATTGACGAGGAGAAAAGAGAGATGTATTATTATATAAAATTATGAATTAAAATTCATTTAGGTTTATAAATATTAATATTGAGGGTAAGGGGATAGAATATGAAAATCTTTAGCGCAGTTACGAGTGATGTGAAAGAAATTTATAGTCTTATTGAGATTTACGCAAAAGAGGGAGTGGTTTTACCGCGTTCTCTTTTATCTCTCTATCAATACTTACAATGTTTATATGTTATGAAAGATGAAGAAGAAATTGTTGGAGTTGCTGGTTTACATGTATTAGGGGAGGACCTAGCAGAAGTCCGGTCGTTAGTCGTTTCGCATACATATGCAGGGAAAGGGATTGGACGTATGTTAGTAAACCATGTAATAAATGAGGCAGCGAAAATAAAAGTGAGTAGAGTTATTTCTTTAACATATGAAACGGAATTTTTTCAAAAGTGCGGGTTTGATTTTGTGAATAGAGATGCATTGCCAGAGAAAGTATGGATTGATTGTAGGCATTGTCCAAAGGTTGATTATTGTGATGAGGTGGCGATGGTTCGGTATGTTGGGTGAAACTAATGCAAAAAAGAGCAGCTAGCAAAAGCTAACTGCTCTATTCAAGGGATCTCTCCAAGGGGGAGTGGAGAAAATATTATGTTACTAGCAGTATTGACAGATTATTAGGAAATATACAAATCAGATGAAATAAATTTTTGGCATTGACAGTTTTTAAAATATTCATGTACAATATTTATGAATGACATTCAGTCATTTTTGTAACAGGATGTCATTTACTTGGAAACGGAACAAATATAAATGGTAAATGAGGATGATAGTTGTTTATATATAGTAGTGATGAAGGAGTATATTTTTCAAAACAAAAATGACTGATAGTCAGTCATAAGAGGTGAGAGGTATGAAGAATAGAGCTTGGTTATATGTCATATTAACATGTATCTTTGAAATTTTTTGGGTGTTTGGTTTTAATACGGCCGATACTTGGTGGCATTGGATTATTATTTTAGGCGTTATCGCTGTTGATTTTCACTTCCTTTCTAAGGCGTGTGAGCATCTTGCAACAGGGACTGTATATGCCATTTTCGCCGGAGCTGGTACGGTAGGTACTTTCTTAATGGATGTATTCCTTTTCGGCGGAAGTTTCAGTGTAGGGAAATTATTCTTTATCGTGATGGTTATAGCGGGCGTTATCGGTTTAAAGCTAGCTGATAATAAAGAAGAAACTATGGAAGGAGCTGCTTAAAGATGGGTTGGTTTTTCGTATTTTGTGCTGCAATTAGTGAAATAGTCGGTGTGATCGGTCTAAAAATGTATAGTAAAGATAAAACGTTAGCAAATGGTGCGATTTATATAGGCGGATTTGCTACATCCTTCGCATTCTTGTATACATCTTTCTTATTCTTACAAGTCAGTGTCGCGTATGCGGTTTGGATTGGTATTGGAACAGCAGGTGCCGTTTTATTAAACATGTTCCTGTTTGGTGAGTCGAAAAGTAAAGCACGTATCATTAGTGTGGCTCTTATTGTATGTGGAGTGACAGGATTAAAAGCTCTTTCGTAAAGATATACTGTATCTCCTAACAAGTTGTTAGGAGATTTTTATTATACAAAGTACACGATCATTGACAGTACAGCTAGTTATTTTATAAAATGAGTGACAGTCATTCAATACGCGTGTGAAAGGGTTCAGATGATGAATAAAAAAGAGAAAATTGTCTATGCAGCTATTGAAGTGTTTCAGGAAAAAGGCGTTGAAAAAACGAAGATTTCTGATATCGTGAAATTGGCTGGCATTGCACAAGGAACTTTCTATTTATATTTTCCTTCTAAGTTATCTGTTATGCCTGCAATAGCAGAAGTGATGGTTGAGAAGATGATCCTTGCAGTGAAAGAAAAAGTGCAAAACGATGCGCCTTTTTCAAGTAAAGTTACGCAAGTAATAGATGCGGTGTTTCACTTCATAGCGGAATATCGTGAAATACAAGCTTTAATGTATGCAGGTCTTGCATCTACGGAACATATAAAAGAATGGGAAGCTGTGTATGAGCCTCTTTATATGTGGCTAAGTGAATTTTTAAGTGGGGCGAAAGAAGCTGGTGAAATTCGTGATTCGGTTCACGCAGAGCGAACAGCGAAGTTATTTATTGCTCTAGTTGAATCAGCAGCGGAACAAGTTTATTTATATGATCATAAAGATGATGAGCAAGTCGAGCTACAAAAGGCAGAAGTACTAGATTTTTTAACACATGCACTACATATAAAGAAGTAGTAAGATGAACCTGTCTGAGAAGGTAGGTTCATTTTTGAGGACAAATGAATGATAGTCATTCACTTAATACTTATGTATGTGTGGAAGGATAGAGTGAAATTCTAATGAGTGGAGGCATCTCTACTCATGATTAGCCCACAAATAGCAGGATAAAGAAAAAGCTTCTTGGGCATTATTTTTTGAGAGGAGCTTACGGGAAGAGGTGTTAAAAGTGAAGAAACCGATAAAAGAACAAAAGATGGTACTGGTCATTCTTTTGAGTAATATATTTATCGCTTTTTTAGGGATTGGATTAATCATTCCGGTTATGCCGTCCTTTATGAATGATATGCATTTAACAGGGAAGACAATGGGTTACCTCGTTGCAGTGTTTGCAATGGCTCAGCTCATTTCGTCACCTATTACAGGCCGGTGGGTCGATCTTTACGGTAGAAAGAAAATAATCATTATTGGCTTATTTATTTTTGGTGTTTCAGAACTTCTTTTTGGATTAGGAAAAGATGTGTGGATGCTTTATGTAGCACGGGTGTTAGGCGGAATTAGTGCTGCGTTTGTTATGCCTGGTGTTACGGCATATGTTGCTGATATTACCTCTATGCAAGAACGTCCAAAGGCGATGGGATATTTATCTGCAGCAATTAGTACGGGGTTTATTATAGGGCCTGGAATTGGCGGATTTATTGCGGAATACGGTATACGTGTGCCGTTTTTCGTTGCAGCAGCAATTGCCTTTATAGCATGTGTCATTTCGATCTTTATTTTGAAAGAACCGTTAACGAAAGAAGAGCTTGCAGAGATTTCTTCTAATACGAAAGAATCAAGCTTTATTGGTGATTTAAAGAAATCATTACATCCAATGTATGCAATTGCATTTATCATCGTATTTGTACTTGCATTCGGTTTATCGGCGTATGAAACGGTGTTTAGTTTGTTTTCTGATCATAAGTTTGGATTCACACCGAAAGATATCGCGGCAATTATTACAATTAGTTCAATCTTTGGGGTAGTTGTGCAAGTATTTATGTTTGGTAAATTGGTTGATATATTCGGGGAAAAAGTATTAATTCAAATCTGTTTAATTGTAGGTGCAGTATTAGCGTTCGTTTCAACTGTAGTCTTTAATTATTGGATTGTACTTCTCGTTACTTGCTTTATTTTCCTTGCATTTGATTTGCTTCGCCCAGCTTTAACGACGTTTTTATCAAAAGCAGCCGGAAAAGAGCAAGGATTCGTTGCTGGTATGAACTCGACTTATACGAGTTTAGGAAATATCGCAGGACCAGCGATGGGCGGAATATTATTTGATATGAATATTCATTATCCATATGCATTTTCAGGAGTTGTCTTAATAGTTGGTCTCGCTATTACATTTATGTGGAGAGAGAAACAGTTAGCTGAAAGTTTTGCGAAGTAATAAAACCCCTTACGACGGTAAGGGGTTTTTGTTTTATAAGCTTAATCCAAACCGTTTTAATTCAATAAATATGCCCTCTAATTGCTTTCCTTTATCCGTTAATGTGTACTCTACGCGAGGCGGAACTACTGGATATACTTTTCTCGTGATAATGTTTTCGGACTAATCCCATCCATTGATTTTTGTAAATCACTAAAGCGTAATGTTACTTCGATAAGAAGGTCACGGATGATTAAAAACGTCCATTTTGTACGAATTACATCAAGCGTTTTAGCGATAGGACAAGGTATGCCAGGTAAACCTTTCGTTAATTCAACTGGATTTATAGCGTTCATGGAACTAGCCTCACCGCCATCAACCTAAGAAATACAAATGCCCCCAAAACGAAAAAATGAATATTTTATTACAAGTTAGTACAAAATTTCGTTCTGGGGATACTATAAAATTTCAGCTGAATAACGATGTGGCGGGACCCAAAAAATGCGTTTTACTCTTTAAACACGCTCAGTTTTTCGAATAGATCTCCCAGGATACTGATAAACATTTCTTTTTCCTCATCGCTGTAGTTTTCCATTACCGCAGAGATTTTACTGAAATGACCGGGTAGAAATTGTTTCAGTTGTTCTTTTCCCTCTTTTGTCAGTTCAATGCTGATTTTTCGTTTATCCTTATTTTGATGCGTGCGGCTAACAAAACCGTCCCTCACCAGCCCGTCCAGCAAACCTGTAATCGTTGCTTTCGTGACGTTTGATTGCTTTGCAAGTTCTGTCGGACTTAACGAGTGGTCTTTTGCGTCAAAGAGTAGCATCAGGATTTTGAATTTTCCTTCAGACAGCCCTCTGCCTGCAAAGTAACGCTCCATCACATGATTCATTTTTTTTGATATATCAAATAGAGATAAAAACAATTCAAGAGAACTAGCATCTATATTGGAATACGTCTCGGTGTGTTCTGTTAAATATTTATATTTAGGTAAATGTTTTAATTCCATTAAAATAAGCTCCCGTTCGTTCGTTATGACACGATTATAAAGGAGTTAATATCATAATACAACCTGACTTAAAGATGATTGACAATTTTTCTGAGGATATAGTAAAGTAATGTAGTTAGGCGCCTAACTATATTCGAAGAACTAAAAGGGGTTATTTATATGAAACATATTTTGATAGCTGGTGGGGGAATTGGCGGATTGTCAGCGTCTATTTCCCTTAGCAAAGTAGGATTTTCTGTTACCTTGTGCGAAGCGGCTTTAGAAAATCGCAAAACCGGTGCGGGGATTCTCATGCCGCAAAACGCACTGGCTGTCTTGAAAGAATTGGACGTATTCGAAGAGTGTTGTGAACATGGCTTTCAAACAAAATGGCTTAAAACATTTGATGCACAGGGGAATCTGCAGTTTCAAGTGAGTGAATCCTTTTTAGACGACACACTTCCAGGGCGCAATAATATCCCGCGAAAAACATTAAGTGATATTCTCATCAAGCATGCTGATGCAGCGGGTGTAGATATCAAGTGGGGGAAAAAGGTTGTTGCTTATGAAGAAACGGCTGAATCGGTCTCTGCCATATTTGACGACGGAGAAAAGATAAAGGCTGATATTTTAGTAGGTTTTGACGGCATCCATTCAACTGTAAGGAATATGATGCTGCAAAAGGAAATAGAAAAGGAGCATCTCGGTATGGGGGCGTGGCGATTTTATTTCGAGCTTCCTGATTACAAATTCGAGGACTCGTCATTGATGTATATAAGCGGAGAAACGCAAATCGGCGTCGTACCATTAGCCGAGCGCGCCGGCTATGTCTTTGTGCTCCAGCCTTGCGCCAGCGATTACTGGGATGAGGAAGATACCCGGTTTAATAGAGTCAAAGAGATTCTCTTAGGCTTTCCGGGACTTGATTTTATTACAAAGCATATGTCAAAAGATTATCCTGTTATTTTTAACAAATTGGAGCAAGTCGCAGTGCAAGAGCCATGGTACAAAGGCCGCGTCGTCATTGGAGGGGACGCCGCCCACGTCGGAGCTCCGACTCTTGCACAAGGAGGAGCCATGGCTATTGAGGATGCAATCGTTCTCGCCGAAGAGCTCAAAAACAATAATGACATTGAAGCTGCATTTCAGGCATACTTCGAAAGAAGAGCACCAAGAGCGCTCAAAGTCCAGAATCTATCCTCAGAAATCGTCCGTCGTAGGCTGAAAGGCCAGACGGGAATAGAAGAGCTGATTTGGGAGTGCCACGAGGTGTTAAGGGAAGATTATTAAAATCGAAAATTCAAATAAAAGAATTAGGTAAGAGAGAGGAAGACAATTTAATATGGGGAATCAACAAACAACAGCAGAAAACTCTAACATCAGAGCTCTGCCGATTATTACGTCATTTCTTATTGCTGGATTTATCGGCTTGTTTAGTGAAACAGCCTTAAATATGGCGTTAAAAGATTTAATTACAGGTTTTGATATTCTAGAGACAACAGCACAGTGGCTGACAACCGGCTACTTATTAACATTAGGAATTCTTGTGCCAATTTCAGGTTTAATTCTTCAATGGTTTACAACAAGACAGCTTTTTATCGCATCTCTTGTATTCTCCATTATCGGAACGTTAATCGGAGCTATTGCACCAACATTTAGCGTACTAATGATTGCCCGCATTGTACAAGCAGTAGGAACAGCTTTACTTTTACCACTTATGTTTAACACCATTCTTGTTATTATTCCACCACATAAGCGTGGAAGAGCTATGGGAATTATCGGGCTTGTCATTATGTTCGCTCCAGCTGTTGGACCAACCGTCTCAGGGTTGATTCTAAAAACGTTAACGTGGCACTGGATTTTTTGGATTTCACTCCCATTATTGATTGTCGCATTAGTATTTGGTATATTCTTCATGCAAAACGTAACAAAACTAACAAAGCCAAGAATCGATATTTTCTCAATCATTCTTTCAACAATTGGTTTTGGCGGTATCGTATTTGGTTTCAGTAGCGCTGGAGAAAGTGGAGGCTGGGGAAGCTCACACGTTATTCTTTCTCTTGTTATTGGAGTCGTTGGATTAATTGCATTTTCCCTTCGTCAAATGAAGATGGATGAGCCAATGTTAGACCTTAAGGCTTTTAAATATCCAATGTTCGTTATTGGACTTCTCTTAATTTTAGTATGCATGATGGTGCTACTTTGTACGATGATGATTTTACCATTATACTTACAAACATCATTAGCGTTATCAACGTTTGCAGCGGGTCTTATGCTTCTACCGGGAGGAATTATTAACGGAATCCTTTCGCCTGTTATGGGGGGATTATTTGACCGTTTTGGTCCTAAATGGTTAGTTATTCCTGGACTTGTCATTGTAGCATGTGCACTGTATGGTTTCTCAACCTTAACATTGGAAACATCTACAGGATTTATTGTTGCACTACACATTGCACTTATGGTTGGAATTTCAATGATTATGATGCCAGCTCAAACAAACGGATTAAATCAGCTGCCACCTGAACTATACCCGCATGGAACAGCGATTATGAACACCTTACAACAAGTTGCTGGTGCTATTGGAACAGCTGTTGGAATTTCAATTCTTTCCTCAGGTTCAAGAAGCTTCCTTCAGACAGTATCTGATAAAGAAAATCCGTTAAACCAAGTTCTGGCCTTTACAAACGGTGTTCAAAATACCTTTATCTTTGCTATCATTGTAGTAATTGTTGGATTAATAATCTCGTTCTTTATCAAAAGAGTCAATGTTGAACAGCGAGCATAATAATAAAAAAGTACTGGCATTGCCAGTACTTTTTTCAGGCTGTGGAGAAAGTCTTCTCCACAGCCTGTTTTTGTGTCTGAGCTTCTTTTTATGTGTCACCACTGATAAAAAGAGGAAAAAGAGAGATTTCTTATGATGGGTTCTTTAATCTATTTCTGGTAATACAGAAAATATTTCTCTTAATTCTGGATGAACTCTATTCTTCATTAAAAATTCTCCTTTATTATGAAATTTTTTGTCGCTACCGTAGTTACTTTCTTGCGAAACCAGTTTTAACTGCTCGTACATAATCATTCCAAGCGTGAATAGATATATCAGTATCCGGATGCATCATTTCGAACCCATGATAAGCCCCAGGATATAAATGGAACTCGACATCAACACCAGCTTCTGCAAGTTTGGTTACATAGGTTAATGTTTCACTACGGAATGGGTCCAATTGACCAACACATGTGTAGGTACGTGGCAAATTACGATAATCTTCTGCTCGAGCAGCGGCTGCATAAGCAGGAATATGATCCGTTCCATGTAATTCTCCTAAATACATTTTCCAGCCAGCTTCATTTGATTTTTGATTCCAAACAAATCCTTCTTTAATTTCATTGGCAGAAGGTGTGTTATTACGATCATCAATCATTGGATAAAGCGGCATTTGGAAACAAATAGAAGGGTATTGGCGATCACGGGCTAATAATGTTAATGCAGCTGTTAGTCCGCCACCAGCGCTCACTCCTGCAACACCAATTCGATTTGAATCAATGTTCAATGTCTCCGCGTTATCAGCAATCCATTTTAATGCTGCATAACAATCTTCAATTGGAGCTGGATAAGGATGTTCAGGAGCTAAACGGTAATCTACAGAAACGACCATACAGTTAGCCTCTTTTGCAATTTTTACAGCAAGATCATCATTATCATTTATAGATCCCAAGATATACCCGCCACCATGTATCCACAACAGAGCAGGTAAGACTTCATTATTTGATTTTGGACGATAAATTTTTAATCGTAATGGATTCGCATCAGGTCCCTCAATGACCTCATCTGTTACAGAAAGAGTTTCATCAACAATGGTAGGTGGGAAGACTTTTGACGCTTCTTCTCTCATTACTGGCAAACATTCTGGGCGTAAATCTTGATCTGGATACATTTCTAATCCTGGTAATAATGCTGGATTTACTCGGTTCTTCATTTTAAAAACTCCTTTTTATTTTTTATGAAAGGTGAAATATTATTTTTAGAAATATAATTGTAAGCTAGCTATGTATAGCAATTTATCATAGGCATTAGTGGAAAACGATAATCAAAAATGTTTATGTGTATCAAAATGCGACATATATCTCAAAGTGGTTCATTTTTCAATAGATTTTTCACATGTGTTTTGACTGTTATTCTCCTTTTCCGAGGGGATAGGAAACATATCTAATGGGGAATTAACTATCATGAAGTAGATTGATGCGGGATTTATCCCGCTTTAATGGGCAGTAAGATCCCCACCTCAAAATTCAGTGAAAGCAAAGAAGTTAGGTGGGGGATGAAGAAAACCCCCACTGATTAAAGTTTCACTTTATATGTTGTATTATAAAAAAGAAAAAGCATGCCCTTCTCGCAGTATAAAGAAGGGGCATGCTTTTTCTTTTATTCCAGCTGCTTTAACACCTAGAAAAAATAAAACAGAATGAAATGTACAAAATGAAGCAACAAAGCGTAGGGCTTGATTAAAATTTAAGGCTTTAAAGATTTCAATGCTAAATTCATATAAGTATTCATTCTCTGTTCTAGTGAGTATTTTCCAGCTAAAAGACACCAATCTAATATAAGTCCTCTAGCAATTGTAAAAAGATATGTTGTTATTTCTTCTACACTCATATCATTTGTTAATTCTTTTTCAAGTTGTCCTTTGTAAACAAAGCCATTTAGAGCTTCGTAAATGAGTGAAGGCTCATATATAAATGACCTTTTGTTGAAATCGTTAAGAAGATTTATATGTAACTCTAATTTAGTTGTATATTCAGCTATGCATTGGAAGAAAGTTAAAATAGTTGTTTGCATTGTTGTATGTTGATCGATATTTTCTAATTCAACATGTAGGTTTTCTTCAATTTGTTGAAATAATTTTTTATAAATATCCTCTTTGGAAGAGAAATAATGATAAAAAGTTCCTACTGATACATTTGCTTTTTTACAAATATCTTCAATTGTTATATTTTCAAATTTTTTTTCTTTCATTAAATTTAAAAACACTTGAAATATATTGTTCTGTGTTAGTAGAGCTTGTTGTTTTCTATTTGGCAGAGTTTTTTTATACAACGTCTATTCCCCCTTATTTATATATTAACGGATATCTTAAAATCGAAAAAGTAGTTTGAATATTTCGGTTCTTGTTGTATAATCCTCATTACACCGAATGGCATTCGGTGAATATTATTCGGTGTAATAGAATTTTTTTGAGAGGAGATTTATATATATGAAAACACCTTATCAATCAGTTGTTATGATTCCTACAAATAAGTTGATGGGAAAAAAGGCTTTAGAAGATCCGTATAAACCATTTGCATGGTATAAAGAGATGCGAGAAAAGGAGCCTATTTGTTTTAATCATCAGGCAGACATGTGGAATGTTTTTTTGTACGAAGATGTAAAAACTGTCTTAGAGGATAAAGAGTACTTTTCTAATATTATGCCTGAGAAGAAAAAGTCTCCATTTCCACAAAGTATTCTTGGGATGGATCCGCCAAAGCATACGCAAATTCGGTCTATTGTAAATCGGTCTTTCACTCCTAAAGCATTAAGGGAATGGGAACCTAGAATCCAGCAAATCACAAACGATATACTCAATCAATTATCTAATCGTGAAACTTTTGATATTGTTAGAGAGTTATTTTATCCGTTACCAGTTATAGTAATTGCTGAAATGTTAGGTGTTTCTGCTAAGGATATGGAAAGGTTTAAGAGATGGTCTGATATTATCGTAAGTTCACCGAGTCATGATGATTCGGATTATTTGGAAGGATTTTTTAATACACGTTTACAAGCAGAAAATGAATTAGGAGAGTTTTTTGAAGAAATCATACAATCCAATCGAGGGAAATCCAAAAAAGATTCAAATAACATTATTTCTTTATTAGTTCAAAGTGAAGCGGAAAAAAACATTTCAGGAAAAGAAATAGTACCGTTTTGTAAACTACTTTTAGTAGCAGGAAATGAAACAACAACCAATTTACTTGGAAACGCTTTATATTGTTTCATAGAACATCCAAATGTTTATGATCAATTACAACAGGATATATCTCTTATTCCGAAAGCAATTGAAGAAGTATTGCGGTATCGTTCACCAGTTCAAAGAGTTGTACGCAGAGTAAAAAAAGAGATTCAATTAAAAGGGCAAACTTTACAAGTAGACCAAATCATTTCAGCTTGGGTTGGATCAGCTAACCGTGACTCACATCAATTCAAAGGTGCCGATAGTTTTAATATATATCGTAGACGTAATCCTCATCTTACATTTGGACATGGCATCCATTTTTGTTTAGGGGCTCCTCTAGCTAGATTAGAAGCGAAAATTGTATTAACAGAATTAATAAAAAGATATAAATCATTTTCATTTATTGATCAGAACCTCCCTGTTCCTATCTCAAATAGTAGCTCTATATATGGATTACATTCTTTCCCTGTAAAAAGTGAACTAAATTAAACATTTTGGCTCTGGTATATTCGCGCCAGAGCCAAATTTATATGATCCATCTCATTTTCATAAAAGGATTATATTTAGGGGGGAATTCCAGATCATCACTAATTTAGGCATACTAAAAGGAAATAAGGACTAGGAAAACAATTACAAATTCATGCATTACTTAGATTAAATATAGGAGGATACTAAAATTGAGTAATTTCACACGTTTACGCACACAAACCATAATAAAAGATGCGTTTATGGATTTATTAAAAGAAAAAACATTTTCATCCATCACAATTAATCATATTTGTGAAAAAGCAATGATTCATAGAAGCACATTTTACCGTCATTATGAGGATAAATATGAGTTGTTTAGTGACGTGTCAAATTCCATCGCAATAAACCTTTTTGAACAAACAAAAGAAGGTTTGGATTTAGAACATACACTATTTGAGGAAATAATTGAATACATAGATGTTAATCGTGCATTGTTTTTTAATATTACCAGTAAAAATAATAGCCTTGAGTTATACGAAAAATTGATTCGATTTGGTGCAGAAAATTTATATGAAAACTCAATGGAATATAATGATCCGCTTTCGAAAAAAATACAAAACTCAGATTACCCAATGGTACTATGTGATTTCTACTGTAGTGGTTTTTTTGAGATTATAAAAAAATGGTTAAGCAATGAATATTCCTATACAAAAGAAGAATTGATTCAGATTTCTAAGAACTTATTGATAAATGAACCAAATTAAAACAAATGTCTCAATTCGAGACGTATATTATTTTTTGCTCATCGTCTTCCTCAAAAACCTATGATAGATTATTGAACATAGCAAAGGAGGAATGAGTAAGGTTAAAGAGCAAAAAAATTGCTGTTATGCTTTAAAAAACGAATTACGATCTAATATTAAATGAAAATTATATATAATATTCCAATTGTTTGAGGGAGGATTTTTTATGAAAGCCGCAGTGTGGTATGGTGAAAAAGATATTCGTATCGAGGAAAGAGAAACAAAAGAGTTACAACCCAATGATGTAAAAGTTAAAGTGGCATGGGCTGGTATTTGTGGTTCTGATTTGCATGCATACTTGCATCCGGATTCAGTACCAATGAATAAGAATACGGTACTCGGACATGAATTTTCTGGTGAAATTGTAGAAGTTGGTTCTCATGTAACAAAATTTAAAGAAGGGGACAGAGTGTGCATCTATCCAATGATGCTTAAAGATCCTTCAAATGCTGAAACTGAACGTTTTATCACTTTAGATGCGGTTGGTGCACAAATCGATGGAGGATTTGCTGAATACGCGATACTTCCACAAAAAACGATTTTTAAAATTCCAGATACTTTACCACTAGAAGTGGCAGCAATGGTAGAACCAGCAGCTGTATCATTCCAATCAATTAAGGATTCAAATGTAGAAGAAGGAGATACTGTTGTTGTTTATGGAGCAGGTCCAATTGGGCTATTTGCTGTATTAGGTGCAAAAGCTGCAGGTGCTTCTAATATTATTGTTGTTGATTTATTTGATAGTCGACTTGGCAAAGCAACCGAGGTAGGTGCGACGCATACGTTTAATGCTAAAGAAGTAAACCCTGTAGAAGAAATTCGTAAATTATTCCCAGATGGAGCAGATGTGACAATTGAAGCTGCAGGTGTTGAGTCAACATTTAATCAAGCCATTCAATCAACTAAAGTTCGTGGCACAATGATGGTTATCAGCTTCCACACGCAAGATATCCAATTCAATGCTCCTGCTTCCTTACTCTTTAGTGGCGTAAAATTAATGGGATCTGTGGGATACAGTAATGAAACTTATAATGAGGTCATTCAATTACTTGCTAATGGAAGATTACCTGCACAATCCATTATTACAAGTAAAGTTGGTATAGATAATATCGCTGAACAAGGTTTTGAAGCGTTAATTCATGACAAAGCGCAAGCGAAAATTCTAGTTAAATTAAGTGGCGCACATTAAACATATTTTAGATGAAATAACTTGAGAAGATTAAAAATTTGTAAAAGTAGTCGAGAATATTAGAATGTAATTGAAATGTCTTTTTAAAGTGATTGGAAAAGAAATAATTAAAAATATAGAGAACTCTTAACTATTTACTCAAGAAATTCAAGCCTTTTATCCTCTAATGTTTTACGAAATCCTGCTAGAAATATAGGCTTTGTGCAACGAACCGATAAATAACAAACCAAAGATGTAGTTGCTTTGCGTGTATACCCTCACAAGAAAAAATATAGATTTTATCTTGTGGGGGTATTATAAAATTCTTAAGTTGATGCACACATATGGAGAGGTCTAATAGCGTGAAGATAAACTAATAAAATATAAATTTATACGCTACTTAGTGACAGAATAAAGGTGGACAAGGTTCCCCTCATATTCTAAATTCTTTATATATATATCTACATAAGCAATCTTCAATTGCTCACGTAATTGTTTCTTCTCTTCTTCTAAATTCTTAATCTTACGTTTCAATGAGGCTATAATTACTACTAATTATAGCCTGTTTAACGATGGTAAGGTTTTTTGTTTTATAAGCTTAATCCAAACCGCTTTAATTCAATAAAAATCCCCTCTAATTGCTTTCCTTTATCCGTTAATGTGTACTCTACACGAGGCGGAACTTCTGGTTATACTTTTCTTGTTATAATGCCTTGAGTTTCTAATTCTTTTAGTCGAAGCGATAATGTTTTCGGGCTAATGCCGTCCATTGATTTTTGTAAATCACTAAAGCGTAATGTTCCTTCAATATATTTAAATCTATATAGTCTTTTGATTAGTTCTGAAAATTCAGTTTAAATTTTATCAAGTTTATTTTTAGTGAATTTTCAAAAAAATATTCCGTTTTTACCTAATAATTGTATAATATGAAAAGTAAAGTAATGAATATGGAAATAATTAAAAGTAATCCCAAAATCCAGTAAATTAATAATGGAAAATATGGTTCTGCTGCAAAGTTACCAAAAACATAAATAATCTGGAGAAGCGTCGGTACTTTATTATGTAACGGTTAATAACTCTTGTAATTCATGATACACGGAAAAGGCGGAGTCTATCTGAAGATTTCACCATTTTCTGTATAGGGTATGAACGGAAGCATCACGATAGCTCATAGAAAAAAGGTGCTACTAAAATTATGTGTTTTTCAAAGTGTTTCCTTTTGGAGTATCTCACTCCTCATACTCCTGTTCATTTTTTAAAGTGTAACTTTGTTTAAAAACTTTACAACAGAATCACAATTATGCTGGTATCTTTAAATGGATTATTTTTGTAATTATTCGTATTTTGAAACTTTAAAGATAAAAAATGATTTGTTATATCAAGTAAGAAAAGAAGAAAATTGTAAAAAACTTATACTGGAGGAATATTTAATGTCAATTATAATGCAAACCCTACCATCACCTCTTGTCCGCTTAGGGCTATTAAGTAACGGTATTAGAGTATCTGCGGATGTACAAGAAGCATTTCAAAAGTATATTAAAGAACCATTAAGAACAAGAGCAGGGGCGGGTGGAGGATTAGATATCATCCTTGAAGATGGAACTTGGGTAAATGCGCCTACTCTGGAGGATTTCGCAGAAAATTCCCCTTATTATCTAGATGTCTATAAAGGAGAATTTTTCATTAAGGCAAGAGGAGAAGCTATTCAAAAGGTAACCTTCCCAAAAAGGCCAGAGTATTACGATATGCTAACTTCCGATGGAGTACCAATGTCTAAAGTCGGTGTAATGTTAGGAGATAGACTGGCAATATCCATTACAAATGCATGTTTATTTTGGGGCACCCAGGATGTTTGCAAATATTGTTCAATAGGATTAAATAAGGAGCAAGATCTTACCTTTAAAAAAGTTGATCAAATCGTTGAAACGGTAGTGCAAGCAGTTAGTGAGGGGAGTGCGAATCATGTCGCTATTAATGCTGGAGGATTGCCAGGCAAAGATAGAGGGGCAAAAACATATGCTAAATACGCACGTGCAATTAGAGAGAAAATAGATGTGCATATAGCTGCTCAACTGCTTCCACCTGAAGAGCTAGATTACGTGGATTTATTAAAAGAGGCTGGATACTCTGAAGCTACATATGATGTTGAAGTCTTTGATTGGGAGCGAAATTGGGCTGTAAGTGAAGGAAAAGCGAAAATTGGATTAGATCATTATTTAAAAGTATTAGAAAGAGCTGTGAAAGTGTTTGGAAGGGGAAATGTTACATCAAATCTAATTGTAGGGCTTGAATCACCTGAATCAACAGCGAAGGGGGCAGAAGTATTTGCTAGTATGGGTGTTGTCCCTAAATTAATCATTTTCCGACCACTAAATGGTACACCTCTGGCTAAAGAAAAAGCTCCTTCGGTTTATCACATGATTGAGACTTACAAACTGGCAAATAGTGCTGTAAAGAAAAATGATGGCAAACTGGGTCCTTTATGCACAGCATGTAATATTAATCGTCTAGCTTTTCCATATGATGTAGATTTTGATGAATTATTGAGAGTACATGGTGATCATCTCGCGGAAATTGAAACTAATACAGTTGTTTCAAGATAAATAATGAACAGCCTAAAAATATATTTGGTAAGACATGGTGAATCTATAGCTAACGCTAATAGAATTATGCAGGGTATTGCTAATTATGATTTGAGCACAGTAGGAATTGAGCAAGCAGTAATGTTAAGTGAATCTTTAAAAAACATTAATTTCAAAGCTATATATACCAGTCCATTGGCAAGGGCTCGAAAGACTGCTGAGATTCTATTGAAAAATAAAAGAAGCCCTCTTGTTACATTAGATTGTCTGAAGGAAAGAGATATAGGAATATTTACCGGGTTAAGTCTAGATACAGTTAAAGAGAGATATCCGTATTATTATAAACTTTATGAGGATAGTGGATTTAACAAAATTCCCTTTGCTGAAACAGATTATCAGTTACATATGAGAGCTTCTTGTATTAATAAGTTTATACACAGTCTAAAAGGTGGATCCTACTTATTTGTAAGTCATGGTGTATTTTTATCATGCCTTATAAAAAATCTATTAAACATCCCAATGGAGGAATATCTTCATGTCGATAATACGGGTCTTACAATAGTAGATATTAATCAAAATGTTATAACAAACGCAAAGTTAAATATAACTGAACACCTTACCACATTAACTAGGAGGGAAATATATTGAATACTAGCTATTTAACAGTTGACGCGATAGAGTTACGAAAATATGTAGAAAATCTATACCAGAATTATGGTTTTAAACAAGAAGATTGCGAAACAGTGGCAGATGTTCTCTTAGCTGCAGACTTAAGAGGAGTAGATTCTCATGGTGTATCTCGCCTTGCATGGTATGATGAATGGATTGAAAAAGGCCTAATTAACTTGAAGCCTAATATAAAAATTACGACTGAAACACCTACGACCGCAAATGTTGATGGAGATAATGGTATGGGGATGTTGGTATCAAAATTCGCCATGAATCTTGCTATTAAAAAAGCTAAAGAATATGGTACCGGATTAGTTTCTGTTGGCAGAAGCAACCACTACGGTATCGCTGGTTATTACTCCATGATGGCTTCAAAGGAGGATATGGTAGGTATCTCAATGACAAATATGATACCAATTGTCGCACCAACAAATGGTAAACAACGTATGCTAGGGACAAATCCAATATCATTTGCTATTCCAGCTAAAACAGAAGATCCATTTGTTTTAGATATGGCTACTACAGCAGTTTCTGGAGGGAAGCTTGAAATTGCAATGCGTGAAGAGCGCGACATTCCTTACGGCTTGGCCATTGATAAGGAAGGTAGGGCAACAAATAATCCTAAGGATCCTTGGGACAATGGAGCTTTAGTTCCATTAGGCGGAGATAGTTGTGATACTGGTGGGCATAAAGGATATGGATTAGCGACCTTAGTAAATGCTTTATCTGGTGCTTTATCTGGTTCTATCTACGGTATAAACCAAAGTGACTCAAAATTATTTGGAAATCCTCTATCTGTAGTCGCAAATGTTGGTCACTTTTTTGGGGCGTTTAAAGTTGAAGGATTTCGTGAGAAGGAAGAAGTTTTAACTACAATGGATGGTATGTTACGCTCCCTAAAAGAGTCTGAACCAGCACCAGGACATGAAAGAGTTTATGTAGCTGGGGAAAAAGAGTTTGAATCGGAGCGTAAACGAGTGAAAAATGGAATTCCTTTACATATAAAAACCATAAAAGAACTAGCTATGCTGGGTGAGAAATATAATATAAACTATGACTTCTTACCACTGAATAATGTAGAGGTATAAAATATGATTAACACTAAACAAAAGCATACAGAAATACTACAAGAAATCCACCCTATATTTCAAAAGAAAATTGTAGAATTAATTGACAATAGACCTAATAAGGAAATGGAACTAAAAGCTCTGTATGCTTTAGTAAGTTATGAGAAGCAGGAACAATTATGGCTAATAGGAAGAAATGATCAAGGAGAGCCACTTTATGACAGCCTTACGTGCAAACCTTTGACGGTAACCAGTGCTAAGGGGGGACAATCTTGGCATAATTTTGGATTAGCGATTGACCTTGCTTATTTTCGAAATAATGAAATTGTTAATCATGATGAGAACAAGGCAGCTTATGATGATTTGGGGAAAGTTGCTAAAAAATTAGGAATTACATGGGGGGGAACATTTACTCCTTATTATGATGCAACTCATTTTCAATGGACAGCACATTTTACTGAGATTCAAAAATTAGATCTATTAATGAAAAAGGGCGGTTTAAACTTAGTTTGGGAAGAGATTAACAATAATTATAAGTAAGTATACGTATTATCATAGTGTTTCAAGGAGGTGTAGCTAGAAAATGGATGCTTTAGAAATAAAATCCTTATTTAAAGAACATATGCAAGGAAATGGACACTTATTATTACCGGAACTTCCTTTAATTAGTCCAAAAGAAGATAGTTTTTTTACTATCGCTGCTGCTAAAGCTGTGAAAGATAGTTATCAAAATGCAGGCATACCTTGTAATCCAAATGTTTGTATAGTGCAGAGAATGTTTATGGCAAACCAGTTAGAGCAAGCTGGAGTTTATCCTGTAGCTACACCTATGGAAGTACAAATGAGTATTTTCCGTTTTGCTGACCAAACCCCAGAAAAAATGTTTAGTTTAGTACTAGGTTTTTTGAGGAAGATTGGTATAAATATTGAAGACTTATTTTTTATATCTCCTGGAAATTATAATGTCAACGAGGCTTTAGAGAATGTTCAATTTAATGTTGCGAATATTGTAGAGTGGCATAAACCCATGCGTTATAAGATTGGAGAAGATATACCTACTGGGCATTACGGTCGTTTCTGTTTAAGCTATAATAGCGGGTTATTTCCAATCGTCGATATGACTTTTATGAAGGATATACAGAATAATGTTCTAAAATTAGAAGCTTGTTTTTATCTAGATAGAATATATTTTACATTAGCGGAAAAGGATACATGGTTTGAGACCCCTTTATATATGCCAATAGTTGATAAAATCCAAGAACAGTATACTTCAGTATCTGAAGTATTAGTAAATCAAACTGCTATTTTGATGAGAAGCTTAGTAGCACTCCTAGGTGATGGTTTATGTATAACACCAAAGGGGTACGGATATGTTGGAAGAAAAATCTTAAGACAAATCATCGTAAATTGGTATTTGGAAATTCAAAGCATACTAGATTTAACTTTTCTAGTTCAGCCGACAATTGAATCTTTAAAATTTATGGGATACGACTATAGTGACGAGAAAGAAAGAATTGTGGAAATAATCAGAAAAGAAGAAGAGCTATTTGCTGCCAATATTAAAGATTCTATTAAATATATTAAGAGACAAATAAAAAGTAATAAAGTAGAGGATCTATTGACTAAAGAAACTCTTTTAAAGTGGAAAGATAGCAGAGGAATACCGGAAAAGATTGCTATTGGTACAATTAAGCATAATTGTGATAGTAATCTGTTACTACAAGTAGACTTTAATAATGATTTTCCTTTTAACCTAAAGATGAACGGTTATCCGTATTTGAGAAACATCAACAATCCTCGACAATGGCTTGTTGATGCAGAAAAGAAATTATACACTAACAAAAAATGGATTTAGATTCTATCTAAATTAAAGGGCTGAAATTATAATTAAGTATGCTCTTATATTTAGATATTACGTGAGAAATTAAAATATTAAGGTGTAAGATTAACAATAATAATGGAACAGTAAGAAACTTACACCTCTTCCAAAGTTCTTCGAACAGTACCATTTATCAAGATTTCATCGTAAGATATTCGTTTGTTGATATCCACTTCCAAGCGAATATCTTATAGATGAAACCAACATATACATACTGTTTTCAAAGAGGATACTACTCCAAAACAATGCGTCCTTCACTACTAATAGCAGTCCTTGAAAATTGTGTACATTAAGTAGGTGTGTAAGAAGGATTTCCTTTGAATATGGCCAAGCATCAAGACAAGTTCCTTTCCTAGCCCCGATTCTATATCGTAATGGGAAGTTAATAGGGATATGCTATTCTACATTGAAATTAAAATTTTTTGAATGATTGAAAACAATAATTATTCCGGATACACTGTAGACCAATGTTTCTACCAAACAATTTCCAAACTTTGAAGTACAAAGATTGGAGGGTTCTTTCTTTAGTTCCATTAGGCTAATTCAACTGGATCTTTATAATTTAGCAGAAGTTATAAAGAAGATTCTTTACTATCTCAAAACGAAGCAAATTTTGTATTTTATAGAAATAATCATAACATAATAAATTCTAGCAAGGGAGTGACTCTAATGCCTATAGTTATTTTAAATAGGTTACCTATTGTTATAGTAGATTTTAAAGAATGGTTAGATGAAAAAGCAGAGGAAGTTTATATTATTTTACCGGAACACAGAGAGAAAGAATTTAGAGAGAATGGTTACAAAAACATTTTTACTGTCCAAAATTTCAAGAATGATTTTGAATTACTAAGTATACTTTCCAATATTGATAATAACCATAAAATAACTAGTATAATAGCGATTGATGAAATCGATATAGAAAGAGCTGGTTTCTTCAGAGAGTATTTTAAAATCGATGGCCAAAAATATTATAGCGCAAAAATTTTCAGGGATAAAATATGGATGAAGACTTTCTTGAAATCCAAAGGAATACGCGTACCTGACTATAGTAAAGTAGAATCAATAGAGGATGTTAAAGCTTTTGCTGAATTATATGGATATCCAATAATATTGAAACCGCACAACGGTATGGGATCCATTGGATTGAAAAAGATTAATAACTCGACCGATTTAGAAAATATAAATATAAAAAATTTAAATTTAGTTGAATCATTTATTAATACGCAAAATATGTACTCGGTGGAAGGTTTAGTAGTTGATAATGAGATCGTGTTTTCTGCTGTAAATCGCTATAGTAAAAATATGTTAGATTATATCAATGGAAAAGGCGAAAGTATTATTGAAACCGTTCACCCGGATGAAATAATATTTTCTCGTCTTAAAGAATTCAACAACAAGATTATAAACAATATTCCAAATGAGGCAGGAGCTTATGCTTTTCATACTGAAATATTTCATACAATCGATGATGAACTTGTACTCTGCGAAACTGCTAGCAGAGCAGGAGGAGCAAGAATAGTAGAGTTAGTAAGACAGAGTTACGGAATTAATTTAGAAGAGGCAGTTGTTAAAATCCAAACGGGCATTTGGAATAAAGATAACTTGGTCATCGCAGATAAACCAAACATCTTCACGGCTACTTATTTATTATCTAAAAAAGCTGGTAAAATCAAGAGTATTCCCCAATCAATTCCGTTTGATTGGGTTACTGAATATCAACCACGTGCAAAAGTAGGGGATGAAATCCCAGAATTAAGTGTTGGTTCTGACTTAGCATCCTTTATAATTAGTGGCAAAACAAAAACGGATTTATGGATAAATATAAGAAAATTAGCAATGTACATCCAAAAGGAAGTAACATATGAAAAAATTAATTAAAATAGAGATGTTAGATTTATTAAAAAGTAATAAAAATTTTTTAATGCTATGGATATCAACTATTCTTACTTCTGTATACGAACGTGCCTTTTATGTTGTTGTTCCAATTTATATTTACGATTTAACTAATAATGCTAGATTAGTAGGATTTGGATCATTAGTTGAGACAATTGCTCTTCTTTTATTTGGTTTAATAAGTGGGTTCATAGTAGATTCTTTCAAAACTAAAAAAATTCTACTTGCTACTAATTTTGCACTATTAATATTATTTATATCGGCAATCTTATTTAAAGCTACAATTTTAAAATTTGAGCTTTTCTTGATTTTCATGCTATTCTTCGTAGCACTGGGCAGAACTAATAATATTGCTAGAAATTCAGCTATTTACAATATTTTTGAAGGCAATGAAAAATTAGGTATTGCTAATGCTTCAATGGGAATGATATTTTCTTTAGCATTAATATTAGGTCCGATAATTGGAAGTAACATTTATGTGGCTTCAGGAATCGATGGAATCCTATATATAGGTATTGCTATTATGGGTATTGTAGTTCTTACTTTTAAAAACTTAAGTATAGCAAATGATACTAAAACTAAAACAGGTTTGAAAAAGAAAAGTTTGAACGAGATTTACTTTCTTATAAAAAATAATAGGGCTATATATGGCTCTACTATTTTTCAAGTTCTATTTATAACTTCATGTGCAGTTTTTTCAGCATACATTTATGTATTTATAAAAGACTTTTTCAAAGCAAGTGAAGTTGTTTTCTCCTTGTCGATAACATTCCAAGGAATAGGCAATTTTGTAGGTGGTTTTTTATTTTCTTATGTAGATAAATGGAAAGCTAGTAATCGTGTTATTTTTATACTGACATTGATGATTTGTACGTTTGAACTTCTCTATATAATTATACCTAATACAATGCTTATGCTTGTATGTAATTTTATTGTTGGATTATTAGTTCAAATAGTTATGGTTATTTCACGAACATTCTTTATGAAGCATTGTGATTCTAATAATATTGGCCGAATGACTGGATTAAATTATACAATTGTAAATACTGTTTCCGTATTGATGATTTCTTTAAGCGGATATTTACTTTCTTTTTATTCAATTCAAACCATATTATTTGCAAATCTTTTAATACTTGCAATGAGTGGATTAGTAGGATTCATATACTTTAAAGATGAGATGGAGGTAATAGAATGAGTATTCTTGTTATGACAAGATATGATTCTAATAGAGCGAATATAGAAGAATGGGTTAAGGATTATAAAGAACCCGTAGTGTTAATTACGAATAAAGATGTTAGTGATAGTCATAGCAATTTAACAGAAAAAGTGGTATTTGATCAGTATATTGATGACTATTCCGTTGAAGTTAGAGTTAGAGAGTTACATGAAAAGTATAAGTTTAAAAGGCTTATTGTTTTTGAAGAATTTGATATTGAAAGAGCTGGTATTATTAGACAAACATTAAAAATACCAGGGCAATTTATTAATAGTGCCAATGCATTTAGAGATAAAGTAATAATGAAAAGTTTTGTACAAGAAGCCGGAATAAAAGTTCCTAATTTTAAATCTATTAGTAATAGTTTTGATTTGCTTGAATTCACTAATGAATTTGGATTCCCTATTTTTTTAAAACCTAAAAAAGGAATGGCCTCTATAGGTACTTCAAAAATAGATAATGAAGTTGAGCTTGTTAATTGGCTTAAAAAAAATAAACCAGTTGATTTTATGGTGGAGACCTATATTGAAGGTGATGTTTATCACACTGATGGTTTGGTAAAGAATGGGAAAATTATATTTTTCTCTGCCTTTTCTTATGTAAATACCATTTTTTCCTCACATTCACTTGATGGATTAGGTGATAAACTTATTACCGAAGACAATATGTTATTGGAGAGGTTTAAAAATTATACTGAACATGTATTGTGTGCATTACCTTGTCCAGATGTTTTTACTTTTCACTTAGAATTCTTCTTAACAAAAGATGATGAAATTCTTTTTTGTGAAATAGCAAGTAGAACTTCGGGATTTTTAGTTCCTAATATTATTAAAAAAGCATATAATGTCTCCTTAGATCAAGAACTTTTAGTAAATCAACTAAACGATGATAATAAAGAAATACAGGAAACAAAGCCAACAAAGTACTATTTAGCATTCTATCGTCCTCTTAAAAAAGGTAAACTTGTGAAAAAGATTAATTCTCTGCCTTTTCCTTGTATAGAGGAGTATGAAATTAAGGGGGAAGAAGATAAAATTTATAACCCTACTGCATATTTTGAAACATATGTTAGATTTATTATTTCTGCAAAGAGTGAAAAAGAGCTTGATCAGCAATTGCAACTGGTAAATGAATATATTGATGAAAATACTATCTGGGAAGAAAGTGAAATAATTTAACTCGGCTAATCAATTTTGTGTTAAATTCTTTTCTTAGTTAGATTAAGAGCTAATCTGACCTTTTTAGGTGTTATGCTAGGTTCATTTCTTGCATCTTGGGGCATGAGTGCTCTGTATTTTATCGTTGGTATGAGCAGTATTTTATTATTTATGAAAGCGATAGGGAAAGAAAAGTATCAGAATGAAGGAAATGTTTCTCAGATTGGATAAAACTATATGAAAAGCGAATCAGTTATACTGGGACTCGCTTTTTATATAGTTTTTAGAACGGATCAACCTCAGCTAAATTTGGAGTGGTATTCGGCTGTAGCAAAAGATTTTTTAACGTTCCTACTTCAGAAAGAGCTACTAATATGTAGCCACTAATTAGTACAATAAGCCCAATAACGCGTAACGTTTGTAAGCTTATTTCATTATTATTCGTTTCTGTTGGATTTGGGGGCGTTGAAGGTGGATTGTTATTCATGATTAAGGCTCCCGTCTTTTTTTATTTATATATGTGTAAAATCATTATTTAACTTATGGATAGGAATCGTATAGTCATTTTCACTATATGAGAAATGCCTATGAAAAGTGATTAGAAATTTTGGGGCAAGAAAAGAGGGTGTCTCAAAAGATTATTGAAAATGAGATTCTTTTTGCTTTTTTATACAAATCAAAAGGTTAACCAACGTAGCTAAACAGCTATTTTGGTTAACCTCTAATAACTATCCTAATATACGCAATGATTCTTCAATAAACGCTGGGATATCCTCTGGTTGTCTACTTGTTACTAGCTGATTTTGGCATACGACAACCTCTTTGTCATGAAAATTTCCGCCGGCATTTTTCAAATCGACCGCAATGGATTTATATCCAGTCACATCGCGTCCTTCAAGTGTTTGTGCAGTGATGAGTAATTGGGGTCCGTGACAAATAGCAAAAACAGGTTTTTTCGCATCCATAAATGCTTTGCTAAAGCGAACGAAACGTTCATCTGCACGAAGTATATCTGGGGAAAATCCGCCTGGTATGAAGAGGGCATCAAAGTTCTCTGGAGAAACATCATCGATACCTTTATCAATTACAACTTCACTTTTTCCTTGTTTACCGTGTACCGTTTTACCTTTTTCTGCTTCAATAGTTGTTAATTCATATCCCTTTTGTTTAAAAGCTTCTGCTGGCTCTGTGTATTCTGTGTCCTCGAAATAATCTGTTATTAAAGTAGCAATTTTTTTACTCATTCTAATCCGCTCCTTACATTATATTATCGGTTCCAGAATCGTCCTTGGGCGATGCCTTCTATAAATGATTCAATTGAAGTATCTGTTAAGTTGTAAACTCCTGCCTCATGCAGTTTAACCTTACTATGGTCTAAAGCATGAGGGTCGCTAAGGACATAGGCTATTGGTTTAAAGTGTTTAAAAGTAGTTTCTGCAAATTCTAAAACAGGGGGGTGAATGACAGATTCACTACTAAACACTAATACTGCATCAAAAAGTGAGGAGTCTGCTGTTGTATAAGTATCCGTTACTTTAATGGAATCATTGAAATGATGAATTTTATTATCTATGATTCCATAGTTAATTCGGTGCTGTGCAAAAGCTTGAATCCATTCGGACAGAAGGGAGACGCTTGGGTCACCATTCAATAGAATTGCCACGTTTTTGGAATCCGCTTTAAAAATAGTATTGGACATGCTCAGTGCAGGTGATTTTGCATCCGAATTTATTTCATGATTTTCCTTAGGCAAGGGAGCTCCAATCATGTTAGCGACTTCCTTTGCTAATTGACGATCGACGTGGTTTAAAAGAGCAATTACATTTGCCTTCACCATGTCTGATTTGCACTTCCCAACTTCAAAGCAAAATGCGTCTTTTATGTGCTGCTTTTCAATAGGATTCATACTATTGTAGAAAAGTTTAGCTTGAGAATAAAAGTTAAGGAAGCTTTTACTGCGACCTCTAATTTTATGACCATCAATCTTTTCTTGATAATGCTCATATCCGCCCTGTTCGGCTTGGACGGTTGCTGGTTGATTATTATTTAAGCCATTAGGATGATAGCTTGTTTGACCGCGATGAATCTGCATTTGATGCATACCATCACGTTGATTATTATGAAAAGGACATACAGGCTTGTTAATAGGAATTTGGTGAAAATTAGGGCCTCCTAAACGAGATAATTGTGTATCTGTATAGGAGAACAATCTTCCTTGCAGAAGAGGATCATTTGAAAAATCAATACCTGGCACGACATGGCCAGGGTGAAAAGCTACCTGTTCCGTTTCGGCAAAGAAGTTATCAACATTTTTGTTGAGTGTCATTTTGCCAACTAGTTTTACAGGAACTTCTTCTTCAGGCCATAGTTTCGTTGGATCTAAAATGTCAAAATCAAATGCATGCTCATCTTCTTCTGGAATTAACTGTAATCCAAGCTCCCATTCCGGATAATCGCCTTTTTCAATTGCTTCGTATAAATCTTGACGATGGAAATCAGGATTTTTCCCAGCAATCCTTTGAGCTTCATCCCATACTAATGAATGAACTCCGAGGGTAGGTTTCCAGTGAAACTTTACGAAGTGGGCTTTTCCTTCTTTATTAATGAGTCGAAATGTATGAACTCCAAAACCTTCCATCATCCGTAAACTACGCGGAATTGCGCGATCACTCATCTGCCACATCACCATATGAGTAGACTCGGGATTATGCGCAACAAAATCCCAAAATGTATCATGAGCACTAGCTCCCTGAGGAATATCATTATGTGGCTCTGGTTTAACTGCATGGACAAAATCAGGGAATTTAATAGCATCTTGGATAAAGAATACTGGCATATTATTACCTACTAAATCATAGTTACCTTCATCTGTATAAAATTTTGTGGCGAATCCGCGCACATCTCTTACTGTGTCATTGGATCCTTTAGAGCCTTGAACGGTTGAGAACCGTACAAATACAGGTGTTTTTTTTGAAGGATTAGTAAGGAAATCTGCTTTTGTATATGCTTCTAAAGATTCATAAAGCTGAAAATGACCATGTGCTCCAACTCCGCGTGCATGAACAATTCTTTCAGGAATTCGTTCATGATCAAAGTGGGTCATTTTCTCGCGAAAGTGGAAATCCTCCATTAAGGTTGGACCTCTTAAGCCCATCTTTAAAGAGAATTCATCCTCGGCTATTTTTACTCCTTGGTTTGTTGTTAAAGCATGTTTGCGTTGATTATCCGTAACGTGATGTTCCAATTGCTCCATTTTCTTATTCACAATATAGGCACCTCCTTTTTCCTGTTAATTTAATACATACCCTGTTTATTAGGACGTAAACATGTATTATCGTTTTTATGTAAAAATCATAAAACATCGGTTGTACCGGTGATTCTTATTTAAGGAAGAAAAATAAGAAAACCAAGGAGATCATTTATTTTCTCCTTGGCTTTTAAGATAATTCTTTTCGTTAAAACGAAGAAACACGTTGCTTCGTTTTTGGTACAATAATAAATTTGATCCAGAGTAACCCGAAAATCATAATGATAAGGCTATGTAAAAATTGACCTGTAGCAATGAGTATAACAATTGAAAATAAAATGAGTTGAATGTTTAGCAATATAAAGATTAGGTGAAGAAATTGCTCCATTCGTTTTTCAGTATCAATTGGATATAATGCTACAATAATATTTCCCGAAAAATATTTCCACAGGGAACGGAGCTGCATAGAAATCATATATAGAACGATATATGCGATAGCGCCTTTTACGTATATGTTTGGTATAAAATATAAGGCGAAGGAACCAATCAATCCTAAGCGGATATATATACCGAAATAATCATTCCCACGTAAAAATGCGAGTGTATGTAAATAGAAGAAAGTTGCTTGCTTTTTATGTAATAAAGGTTCGATCCAATTTGTAAGCCATTTTCGTTTATTTACTTGCTTATTCAGTTGCGGAACATCGGTGAAAATGCTAGCAAATTGATAAAAATGAATGTTCATTTTTTCTTCTTGTTGAATTATGTAATCCCACGGTATTCGTTTTGTAGGCTGTTTTTTCGTATATAGAAGCAGGAAAGCAAGTAGTAATAGTAATCCGCCTAATATGAGAACATGTGCCGAGTAAAACAGCATGTAAATAATGAGTGCGTTACAAGCAATACGAATAATGAGCCATATGCTTTTTTCATGACTATCACGCCACATCCAATGTATGTATATGTTCCAAGCTTTCGTAACCATTAAAACGATAAAAATCGTACATAAGAAAGGTACCGTTACTTGTAATGATTGCATGGCAAGTGGAACGAGAATAAGGAATGTGAACAATAATGGAAAAAGCTGAATGATGTAATTATATAGAAGAGATTTTTGGAAATAAGATGTTAGTTTCTCTTCTAATGCAAGTAAATATACAGCATCAGGTTTTTGAATAAATGTACGGATAGGGCATCTCGTTATAATGAGTGTAAGTACAATCATTATAAGTAGTAAAGATATTCCTTTAGAAGGAGATGCTTTTAAAAACTGAGCATAGTAGTATGCGCCAACGCATGAAATAAAGATAAAGCTATATAGTAAACCGTTAATCATACGTGCAAAGTATGTAATGATATTTTGCATATGTTGTTGGAAGCGACTGCTCCATAGCGATTCGATTGACATGTTTTTCACCTCTTTGTTCTATTATATATGTTTTACAAAAGAAAAAACGAGCAAATTGCGTTATGCAACTTGCCCGTTTTTCTTTTCGTTATTTTTTTTCTGATCACGATTCATTAATGGATAGAATGCAAAGCCGATTACGAATAAACCAATTCCGAGAAGGAATGTTTTTATATCGGCTGCGCCCGTTTTAATAACCCATAGTGCGTAGCAAAGTGCGATTACTGCGACTATACCATCTGTAATTCTTGCCCGCATTTCATTTTTATACGTTTCACCAGTAGCGACTAGTTTTAACTGGAAGATTGGTGAAACGAGATATGGAATGAGGTAGGCCAATGTTGATACGGTAATAACGAATGTATAAGCTTCCGCAATTGTTCCTGATAATGTTGAGAATAAGAACACTTGCGACATAATGTTTGTTAATCGTAATGAGTAAATTGGACTTCCTTTTTTATTTGTTTTCGTGAAGAAGGAAGGGAAGAAACCTTCTTTTGCTGCTTGGTATGGTACTTCTGAGCTTAATAAAATCCAGCCTAAGATGGAACCGAATAGGGAAGTAAGAGCAAGTAATGCCATCAGTTTCCCACCGCCATGACCCATTGCAGCGTTTAGTGCATCTGCTAATGGACGTTCAGAAGCTTGTAATGTATCAACGTGAAGTACACCCATTGTTAAAATTGTAATTCCTAAGTAAATCGCAACGGTAATAAGTAAGCCTGCAACTGTTGCACGTTTTACCGTTTTTGGAGAAACAGCACGGTTTGATAGAAGAACCGCTGATTCAATTCCGATAAAAGCCCAAAGCGTTGTAAGAGCAGCTAAGTTTACTTGTGAAAGTAGGCCGTGTGATACACCTGATTTATCGATCATCGGTGTGTACCATTGTCCAAACTTAGAAGCTTCGAATGCAAATAACGTAACGACGATGAATAAAAGGAATCCAGTTACTTTCGTTGTTGTTGCTAAGAAGTTTAGCTTTCCAGCTCCGCTTACACCGTTCGTTAATATAATATGAGTTCCCCAAAGTAAGATGGAACAAATCGTAAATGTAATTAGTTTTCCGACTTCTACGTTAAAAGAACCGATTGAAAATAGTAGTCGTGTATCTTTCATAATGGGGAAGAAGAGTGATAAATATCCCGCAAATGATGTAATGATGGCAACGTTACTTGCCCAGTTTGCAACCCAATATCCCCATACCATACTGAAACCAGCCATTTTTTTCTTTTTTGGTGTTGAGAATAAAGCATATGCATGACTTTGTGGTCCTGTCGTTAAATCAGGACGACGAATTGCTAAATTACCGAAAACAAGAGCTAGCATTAAAACACCAAACCCTGTTGTTAACCAAGCTAAAGTGACACCGAGAGGGCTTGCTGTTTGTGCCAACGTACTTGGCACCATGAAAATACCAGCGCCAACCATGTTACCGACAACGAAAGCTGTTAGTACCCAAAAGCCCCATTTTTTTTGTTGCATAGAAAATACCTCCAAAGTTAGTATAACCAAGTCAAGCGAGGAGATATGTATGTCTTCCTAAGTCAGGAAGAGAAGTCCCAAACAAAACAAAAAAAACACGTAATTTGTCGCTACATGCTTTCTATCTTATAAGAAACCCACGACATACCTCTCGATAGCTCTCCACAAACGAAGCGTTTCGTTTGTGACAGTTCTGCACTTATTAAATAGCAGACCCAGCAAGCGTGCATAGTGGACACGGGCTTACTTCGGCAATCATTCCTTTCTCATTCCTTCATCAATGCCACTACATCTCCTGAAATGATACTCTTAATGACTGCAACCTCTACCTCACCGAGATACGAATGAGGATTTAAATATTAAATTAACGTATTTAAGAGTAACAAATGAATTTTTATACGTCAATGGATATGGTAATAATTAGATTATAGAGAATAGTTTGTGATTGATGATGAATAATTATTTGATATAAAAAGAAGCTGATCTAAAACGAGATCAGCTTCTACATATAAGATTAAACTAAGTTTAATACAGTTACTTTTTCACGTGTCATAGACTCAAGGCTCTTGCGAATACCTTGTGCGCCCATACCTGAACCTTTTACACCGATGAATGGGAAGTGGTCAGGGCCACGTTCTGTGCGTCCGTTAATTTGAACAGAACCAGTTTCGATTTTGTTAGCAATTGCAAATGCTTTGTTAATGTCTTTTGTGAAGACACTTGCTTGTAAGCCGAACTCTGATTTGTTAGCAATTTCAATTGCTTGCTCATCTGAAGAAACGCGGATGATTGGAAGGATTGGGCCGAATGGCTCTTCCCAAGCAACTTTCATTTCTTCTGTTACGTGGTCGATTAATGTTGGGTAAATTAAGTTACGCTCACGTTTGTTACCGATAACGATCGTAGCACCTTTTTCAACAGCGTCGTCAACTAAACCTTGAACGAAGTCAGCAGACTTGTCATCGATTAATGGAACGATTGTGCTATCTTGCTCTGGAGATCCAACTGATAGTTCCGCTACTTGCGCTTTTAATAAGTCAACAAGCTCGTCTGCTACGTTTTCGTGTACAAGTACACGTTTAATAGCTGTACAACGTTGACCAGAGTAAGAGAATGCACCGCTTACGATATGGTTTGCAGCATCTTGTAAGTCAGCATCTTCACGAACGATACCAGGGTCTTTCCCGCCAAGTTCTAACACAAGTGGAATCATTGCAGCTTTTTTTGCTAAATGTTTACCTGTGTTTGTACCACCTGTGAACGATACCATATTGATGCCTTCGTGTTCTACTAAGTAGTCACCAATTACAGAACCGCGTCCTGTCGCTACGTTCACAAGTCCTTTTGGAAGACCAGCTTTATGAAGTGCTTCAACCATCTTAATACCACTAATTGCGCCTTGAGTTGCTGGTTTGAAAATAACAGCGTTACCCATAATTAATGCTGGTGCAAGTTTTGCAGCAGATAAGTTTACTGGGTAGTTAAACGGTGCGATTGCTAATACAACACCAAGTGGTGCGCGTTGGATGATCGCAAGTTTAGATTTTGTACCGCCCGGGAAGCTATCGCCCATCATGCTTTCTCCGTGCATATGTAAAGCTTCTTCGATAGTGTAACGAATGAAGTCAGCTGTACGAACAACTTCTTTCTTCGCATCTTTATATCCTTTACCGACTTCTTTCATAATGATATCGGCAATTTCATCTTGCATATTTACGAGCTCATCAGCCCATTTATATAAATATTTTGCGCGATCTTGTAGAGGAGCTTCTGCCCATGATTTTTGAGCTTCTTTTGCAGATGCAATTGCTTCATCTACTTCTCCGCGAGTAATTGCTTGTACTTGTCCAATTACTTCGTGTAAGTATGGAGATGGAATTTCGATTGTTTCTCCTGAAGAGCTTTCTCTCCATTCTCCATTTAAATAAAATTTGTACGTATTGCTAGTTGTCATGATTAGTCCTCCTAAAATAGCAACTTGTAAGAGTGAGTATAAGGTGATTGTAGGGGGTTTGATAACATTTTTCAAATGAAATGTTTGTGAAAACGATTTCTTATTCTTTTTTTATTTTGTATGCCCTTTCTTACAGAACATTCCCTTATTTCAAAATGATGTAGTGTATATTTTCATGCGGTTTGTGAAAAAAACAATTGACAGAATACTCAATAAAGTTGTAAGATTATAAATGGAAAATAAATGAAGGGGGTGTGCGTAATGATTGTAATCGTAAATGTAATGGGCTTAGCTCTGTTAAATGGCAGAAAACATTCATATCATTACGCAACCCGTACGGATATATAGGGCATCTTTGTCTTATAAAAAGCGTACGTTGCGTATATCGTAACGTACGCTTTTATGCATTTCTGTGCATATCGTCAAGCGGCGGTATGCTTTTTTTTGTTTATTTTCCCTTGTTGAGTTCCAAGAAAAAACTTTGGAAGGTGGAAAAATGTGATGAGATTGTATGGGTTACGAAATGTAAATGTGATGGGTCTGGATAGTGGATAAAGAAATGAGAGGAAAATAAGAACGAGAAGGGAGAGGTTACATTGTTATCAGTATTACTAAAGTTAAAATGGTTTTTTAAAGAGCATTGGAAGAGATATAGTATCGCCATTGGAGCTCTTTTAATTGTAAATATAGTTGAAGTCATTCCCCCGAAAGTGTTAGGGATTACGATAGATAATATAAAAACAGGAACGTTATCGAACGAAGCTATTATACAGTCTATTCTTATTTTAATAGGGGTTACGATCGTTGGATATGGTCTTACTTTCGTTTGGCAACATCAGTTGTTTGGGGGAGCATTCGTACTGGAGAAGACGATGCGGTCTAAATTTATGGGACATTTACTGAAAATGACACCGACGTTTTATCAAAAAAATCGTACTGGTGATTTAATGGCGAGAGCGACAAATGATTTAAAAGCAATCGCTATGACAGCTGGTTTCGGTATATTAACGCTCGTGGATTCGAGTTTATATATGCTTACGATTGTCTTTATGATGGGATTTACAATTAGTTGGGAGCTTACATTTGCGGCACTTATACCGCTTCCGATTATGGCGTATGCGATGAATATATATGGAAAGAAATTGCATGAAAGATTTACTGTTGCGCAAGATGCATTCGGTGATATGAACGATAAAGTACTTGAGTCAATCGCTGGTGTACGTGTGATTCGTGCATACGTACAAGAAAATGCAGATCAAGAAAGATTTCATCAGTTAGGGGATGACGTCTACGAAAAGAATATGAAAGTAGCTAAAATTGATGCACTATTCCAACCAACTGTGAAAATGCTTGTCGGTCTTAGTTATTTAATTGGTTTAGTGTACGGTGCATATCTTGTATTTCAATCAAAGGTGACACTTGGTGAACTCGTTTCCTTTAACGTGTATTTAGGGATGATGATTTGGCCGATGTTTGCAATTGGCGAATTAATTAATGTTATGCAAAGAGGAAACGCTTCGTTAGACCGTGTAAATGAAACGTTAGCGTATGAACCAGATGTAAAGGATCCTAAAAATCCAAAGCTTGTACAAGAGCCGGATTATATTCAGTTTGATGATGTTACCTTTTCATATCCTTCATCAACTGAAACAAATTTAAAGAAGGTTTCGTTTACATTAAAACAAGGGGAAACGCTTGGTGTTGTCGGGAAAACAGGAAGCGGAAAGACGACGCTTGTCCGTCAGCTTCTTCGCCAATATCCGCTTGGAGATGGGGATATTGCAGTCTCTGATGTGACGCTAGATAAAATGACGAATGAAAATGTACTCGGCTGGATTGGATATGTACCTCAGGAACATATTTTGTTCTCAAAAACAGCGAGAGAAAATATTTTATTCGGAAATAGGGAAGCGACAGAAGAAGAACTCGAGAAAGCGATTGAAATCGCGGCGTTTAAAAAGGATTTAGAGTTTTTACCAGAAGGGTTAGAAACGCTCGTTGGAGAGAAAGGTGTTTCTTTATCAGGAGGGCAAAAACAAAGGATTTCGATTGCGCGAGCTGTTATACAAAATCCGGAAATTTTAATTTTGGACGATTCTTTATCAGCTGTTGATGCTCGTACAGAAGCAGCGATCATTGACAATATAAGAACAGAAAGAAGCGGAAAGACGACGATTATTACGACACACCGTCTATCTGCAGTTCAACATGCGGATTGGATTCTCGTTATGGATGAAGGGCAAGTAATAGAAGAAGGTACGCATGACCAGCTGATTAAGAGTGGAGGCTGGTATGCTGAGCAGTTTGAAAGACAACAAGGAGAAAGTGAAAGTGCGGATAGTGGGGTGAAAATATGAGCGTTTCGAAACGATTGTTTCAATATGCGATGAAAGTGAAAGGTACGATTTTTGCAGCGATGCTAATGTTATTTATTTTCGTTATCGCAGAGCTTGCTGGTCCATTCGTCGCGAAAACGATGATTGATGATCATATCGTTGGAATAGAGAAGCCTTGGTATGAAACAGAAAAGAGTGAAGAGGCTGTTTCGTATAATGGTGCCTTTTATAAGCGAAGCGATCGCTTCCAGGAAGGTGAGAAAAAAGGAAAAGAAGTACGCGTGATGCAGGTCGGTTTTCAATATTACTTTGTACCAAACAAAGTGAATGTTGAAGGGGCACGTTCTGTAAAAGATGATATGATTACCGTTCAAAATGGTAAGGCGGTGCAAGTATATAAAGCGAAAGCATTAACGAAAGAAGAAGTGTTTGCGTTTTATAAACCAGAAATAAACCGTTTACTCCTACTTGGTGGTGGCTATTTTGCTTTATTAGTAGTCGTATCATTGTTTGCATACGGAAAGCAATTTTTCTTACAGAAGGCAGCGAACAAAATTATTCAAATTATGAGGGAAGATGTGTTTTCTCATATTCAAACGTTGCCGATTCGTTATTTCGATCATTTACCAGCAGGGAAAATTGTATCGCGTGTCACGAATGATACGGAAGCCATTCGTGATTTATATGTAACGGTACTTGCGACATTCGTCTCTAGTATCATCTATATTATAGGGATATTTGCGGCATTATTTTTACTCGATGTAAAATTGGCAACGATATGTTTACTCATTATCCCGATATTAATCGTTTGGGCAATTCTTTATAGAAAGTATGCTTCTGTATACAATCATAAAATGCGTTCACGTTTATCTGATATTAACGGAACAGTGAATGAATCCATTCAAGGGATGCCAATTATTCAAGCGTTCCGTCAAGAGCGTGAAACGAAAAAAGAGTTTGATGAATTAAATGGAGATTATTTTAAGTATCAAAATAAAATTTTGAATTTAAATGCAGCAACTTCGCATAACTTAGTAGGTGTATTAAGAAATATCGCTTTCACAGGTGTGATTTGGTATTTCGGTGGTGCTTCATTAAGTGCTTCAGGTGTTATTTCACTAGGGATACTGTATGCGTTCGTTGATTATTTAACACGATTGTTCTCGCCGATTACAAATATGGTAAATCAGCTTGCTAACTTAGAACAATCGCGCGTTGCATCAGAACGTGTTTTTGAATTGTTAGAGGAAAAAGGGGAAGCAGTAGAAGAAGAACGTATGCCTCGCTTACAAGGAAATGTAAAGTTTGATAATGTGTCGTTTTCTTATAATGGAAAAGATGAAGTGTTAAAAAATATTTCTTTTGAAGCGAAACAAGGAGAGACAGTGGCACTTGTCGGTCATACTGGATCAGGAAAAAGTTCCATTATGAATGTACTCTTTCAGTTTTATGAGTTTGAAAAAGGTAAGCTAACGATTGACGGTCACGATGTAAAAGAGATGCCGAAACAAGCAACTCGTGAACATATGGGAATCGTACTGCAAGATCCGTTTTTATTTAGCGGAACAGTAGCATCTAATGTTAGTTTAGAGAATGAAAACATTTCAAAAGATCGCATCGTAAAAGCATTGCGTGATGTTGGTGCGGAAAGATTTGCAAACAATATAAATGAAGAAATTACGGAGAAAGGAAGTACACTTTCAACCGGAGAACGTCAGCTTATATCGTTTGCTAGAGCACTTGCATTTGATCCAGCCATTTTAATTTTAGATGAAGCGACGTCTAGTATTGATACAGAGACGGAGGCGATGATTCAACAAGCGTTAGAAGTTGTGAAAAAAGGAAGAACGACATTTATTATCGCTCACCGCCTTTCTACAATTAAAAGCGCAGATCAAATTATTGTACTCGATAGAGGAACGATTTTAGAAAAAGGGTCCCATGATGAACTAATGAAAAAGCGCGGGCGTTATTACGATATGTATAAAACGCAAATGGAAGGTAATCAGAGCGCTTAATACGTACGGGGGAGAACTTGCGATTTTCGCAAGTTCTTTTTTTAGTGAATCGCGGCAGTTAAATAAGAAGTATTATTTTACCTTTCCTACAATAAATGCTATATTAAAAAATGTTACTTATTTTTTGTATGTAGAGTTATTTTTCCCTTTTGTTTGATTATGAAGAAAAAGGATAAACTAAATAAGAACATTTTCATTGAAAAATTGTTCAAGATTGCATACAATCAATATAGTTTTTAAATTCCTATCAGAATACTTGGAGGATTACCATCATGAAAAAATTATTTTCAGTACTTGCAGTAACTACATTAGCGATTGGGATTGTAGCGGGCTGCGGTAAAGAAGAGAAAAAAGATACAGCTAGTCAAGACGCGTTACAAAAGATAAAACAAAGCGGTGAACTTGTAATTGGAACAGAAGGTACATACGCACCGTTCACATTCCATGATTCAAGCAATAAATTAACTGGATTTGACGTTGAACTATCAGAAGAAGTTGCAAAACGTTTAGGTGTAAAACCTGTATTTAAAGAAACACAATGGGATAGCTTACTTGCTGGTTTAGATGCGAAGCGTTTCGATATGGTTGCGAATGAAGTTGGTATTCGTGAAGATCGTCAAAAGAAATATGACTTCTCTAGTCCATACGTTTCATCTTCAGCGGTATTAGTTATTGCAAAAGATAAGGATAAACCTGCTACATTTGCTGATGTAAAAGGATTAAAAGCAGCACAATCTTTAACAAGTAACTATGCAGATATTGCTAAGAAAAATGGTGCGGAAATTACGAATGTAGAAGGCTTTAGCCAAGCAGCAGAATTATTAAATACTGGCCGTGTTGATTTCACAATCAATGATAAATTATCAGTGTTAAACTATTTAGAAACGAAAAAAGATGCAAAAATTAAAATTGTAGATACAGAAAAAGAAGCATCACAAAGTGGATTCTTATTCCGTAAAGGTAGCGACAAGCTAGTACAAGAAGTAAATAAAGCGTTAGAAGATATGAAAAAAGATGGTACGTACGATAAAATAGCGAAAAAATGGTTCGGTGAAAATGTATCTAAGTAGTGCATTGGTTTCAGATCGATTGTCTACTTGGATAGATATTATGCAGTCTTCCTTCATGCCTATGCTGAAGGAAGCTGTATTTACGACAATTCCATTAACGCTTATTACATTTATTATCGGAATTATACTTGCGACGTTAACGGCGCTTGCACGTATTTCAGGTAGTCGTATTTTACAATGGATTGCTCGTATCTATGTATCTATCATTCGCGGAACGCCACTTCTTGTACAGTTATTTATTATTTTCTATGGTCTTCCAACTCTTAATGTTGAAGTTGAGCCATATACAGCAGCAGTTATTGGATTTTCATTAAATGTCGGTGCATATGCATCTGAAATTATTCGTGCTTCTATCCTTTCTATTCCGAAAGGGCAGTGGGAAGCAGCTTACACAATTGGGATGACATATCCGCAAGCGTTAAAACGTGTTATTTTACCACAAGCAACGCGCGTATCCATTCCGCCGCTTTCGAATACATTTATTAGTTTAGTGAAAGATACTTCGTTAGCATCGTTAATTTTAGTAACAGAAATGTTCCGAAAAGCGCAGGAAATTGCGGCAATGAACTATGAGTTTTTAATTGTTTATTTCGAAGCAGGTCTTATTTATTGGGTTATTTGTTTCTTATTATCAATCGTACAACAGATGTTAGAAAAGCGTTCAGAACGCTACACATTAAAATAATCCTTTTACAAAAGGAGTTTTTGTTTTTATGATCTCAATTCAGCACTTACAAAAAAGTTTCGGAGATAATACCGTACTAAAGCATATAGATTTATCAGTTGAGAAGGGAGAAGTTGTTGTTATTATCGGGCCATCTGGATCTGGTAAAACGACATTCTTACGTTGTCTCAACGTGTTAGAAACACCGAACGCTGGTAGTATTCGCATCGGTAATAAAGAACTCGACTTCTCTCAAAAAGTAACGAAGAAAGATATTGTCAATCTTCGTACGCAAACAGGTATGGTATTCCAGCACCATAACTTATTCCCGCATTTAACAGCGCTTCAAAATGTAATGGAAGGGCTCGTTACAGTGAAAAAGATGGGGAAAGAAGAAGCGAAGAAAAAAGCAAACTATTTCCTTGAAAAAGTTGGTCTTGCGGATAAAGTAGACTTATATCCGTTCCAATTATCAGGCGGACAACAACAGCGCGTTGGAATTGCTCGCGCGCTTGCGATGGAGCCGGAAGTGTTACTATTTGATGAGCCGACGTCAGCACTTGATCCTGAACTCGTTCAAGAAGTTCTAAAAGTAATGAAGGAACTTGCTAAAGAAGGTATGACGATGGTAATTGTAACGCACGAAATGCGCTTTGCACATCAAATTGCGAACCGCGTTATCTTCATGGATGGCGGTGTCGTTGTCGAACAAGGTACACCAGAAGAAGTTTTTACAAATCCAAAAGAAGAACGTACGAAGAAGTTTTTACAAATGTTGCAATAAAGTGAAACTTTAATCAGTGGGGTTTTCTTCATCCCCCATTGATTATCAGCCCTCACCAATCGGACTTTTATGGGCAGTTGATTCCCCACCTAACTTCTTCGCTTTCGCTGAATTTTGAGGTGGGGGTCTTACTGCCCATTAAAGCGGGATAAATGAAGGAAGGTCTCAAGGCATATGCCTTGAGACCTTTTTGCCATATATATTTATTTGTGGAATCCGCCAAGGCTTTGCTCAGCCATTGCAACTAGACGTTTTGTAATTTCGCCACCAACAGAACCGTTAGCACGAGCCGTAGAATCTGCTCCTAATTGTACACCAAATTCTTGAGCGATTTCGTACTTCATTTGGTCGATTGCAGCTGTTGCTCCTGGTACTACTAATTGATTTGAAGAATTTTGGTTTGCCATAGGAATATATCCTCCTTAGAGTTATAAAAATTTTTTTGGTTGGACTAGCTGGAGTTGAACCAGATTATCGCCCCGTTTGGCGCTAATCCATCGGTAATTAAGTTTGTACTCATAGTATGGATGTTACCTAGAAAGATATACGAAATAATAATTTGTAAATTTTGTAAAAAAATCTTAGTGATTTCGTAAATTATGAAATAAGAGTAATCGTTGTATTTTTTAGAAAGAAGGTAAAACTAAGAGCGATATGAAATATATTTTTCTTTTTGTATCCTGCTATTTTGAGGAGAATGTAAGTAAGAATGGGGCAAGCCGCTCCTATACGTAGCTAGATACAATTATATGGAGGAATCGTGATGGGAATTTGCCCGCTTTGCAACGCATTAGAATCACAAACATATTCTTGTCAAAATTGCCAAAGTATACTCCAAGATTACGGGAAAACTGTAGATTACATAGACGATTATAGTGCGTATATGGATCAAGAATTATTAAGCGCAGTAGATGGTTTAACACATAATAATTCACAAGAGTACTGTAATCATGTTTTTTATTGCGGGATGTGTAATGTGGAAACAGAAGTTGTCGTAAAACTTGTGTAAATAGAAAACTTCCACCTTATGAATGAGGTGGAAGTTTTTGTTTTTGTATTTGTGAGTGAATCATAGGGGAAGGGATATGCTCGGTGTTTGAGGAAGCCTCTGATTTTATTTGAGACATTTTTTCCTTTGCATCGCGCAAAGAATGTTCAGTTAAGTAGATGGCATATTCGTAAAATAATTGGCGCGTTAGTTCACTCTGTTCTTTTAATTTGGCATCTTGGAATACAGTTCGCCCAGGTTTAGAGTTCGCTTCAAAGAGCCACGGGTTTTCCTGCGTGTCTAAACCGATATCAAAACCGATTTCTCCAATGTTTCCAGTTACTTGTTCATCGAGCGCGTAACTAATTTGTAAGGCTGTATGTTTTAATTTATTTTCAATTTGAACTTGTTTCGTTGAATCCGGAAAAAGTTCTTGTAGTAATTTTGTATCACCACCGCTATTTACATGCGTTGTTAAGCTACCTTTGCCAGCAATTTTTGCGACGATTGCACTGACCATCCATTGGCCGAAATGATTTTTATTTGTATGAATGCGAAAATCAACAGGTTGCCCGTCGAAGCGAAGTAAGGAAATACCTTGTTGTACGATAAACTTTTTTAAATCATGTCCTTTTAACACATGGTTTAGAAGTGTTTCTAATGATTGATACTTTCTTAGTTTGTTTGCTTCATTCTCGCGATAACGACAGTAGTAGCAATTCTCTGCTTGGGAATAAAATAGTTGATGAATATTTCTACCGAAGCTGCCGTGAATGGGTTTCATGTAAATCGATTTATACGTTCCGAGAAATCGTTCCACTTGTTCGAAGTGCTGAAATGTTTCTGTGTTTGGTAATAACGGCATAATGGATTCATCTTTCATAAGAAGTTGATGTACTTCCCATTTATTAAAAAAACCTGGGTTAAACCATGGAATCGCATAGTCATGCTCTAATTTTCTTTTTGCTCTTACGATCGGTTTATAATTTTCGGCTTTCCGATTTGGTAATCGGTCGTAAATGACATTCGGAAAAGGTACTTTTTTCTTAATCCATTGCCCTTCTTGAAAGAAGTATCCTTCAATTGTTTCATCTTCCCAGTCTATATGTTGCACACCAAAAACGAATACAAATGGTTGCAAAGTGAATGGGGGCGTTAGTAACTCGCCAAGAGAAGTTGAACGGCTTCCTAAAGGATTAGAAGAGTCATCGTTAAAACCGGTTGTAAAAATCCCGATTAATGGTCCGAAAATAATGGTTTCATTTTGAGTGAATGCATGGATGGTAGTGGATTGAGGAAGTAACAGCTTCTCTGCAATTTGTTTTCCGATAATGATTTCGCGAGTAAAGGAATAATGAATCTTCACCTCTTCACTGGCAACATGGCGTATGCCGAAGGAGAGGGATGTAATCGGTGGTGTAATGGAAAAAATATAAGGTAAAGTAATACTATTTGGATGCTCATCTGAAATGTTTAATGTATATATGTGCTCTTTCAAAATGAAATTACCTCCTTTCATTATGGTGTAAAGCGACTAAATTTGAGTGGTCCGTGATATATTTTCTCAGCTAATGCATCACTATGACGAATGTAATGTTCGTACGGGGGAATCGTGTTGACATACATAAGCCAAATGGCCCCTTTTTGATCCATAATGGTGGAAAGCTCTAGCTCGAATAAAGAAGAATAAGATTGATCTAATGTTTGAAACACTTCATTTATAATGTCATGTAAAGCGTCTTGTAATAACTGTACCCCAGTACTAGATAGTACGTATTTAATTTTTGAAAATGAGTGCAGAGTGGAATCGTCCGTTACCGAAAATAAAAGTTGATCTGGAAATGAGCTTTTTTGTATAAATTGACCGATAACGTTCCATTGCTGTTCTTTATTTTTTTGTAAAATGGTTCGAATATGGAGCGGATATGTTAATTGATTTGGTGGTTGCAGCATTGTATGGGTGATATAACATGCTGATCGTATGTTACGTTTGTACCAAGATATAAATTCATCGGTCCGTTTCATTTGAGCTGAAGTATGATAGGCGTCATTGATCGTATCGATATGAAAGGTTTTATTTTTATAAGCGACCCGGTACAGACTTTCATTGGAATGTGTGTTAGTAGGACGTATAATAATATCTTTTGTTTTTAATAACAGTTTGAAAACGTTTTGTATCGTTGCTATTTCAAATTTGGGTATATAAGGAGATAATTTTTTGTTCGTGAGAAATACATCATGTAGTTCGCTTAAATCAATGAGTGTGTTATTTAAAAAGGTAGTGGTAGGACGGTTGTGTAATGAGTGAATAATTGATTTTGCTTTTTCGAAGTTTGTTTCTTCGTTAAAAGAAGAACGATCATATATATAAGAAGGAATAGGGAATATTTGCTCTTTCCATTTTCCTGTATCAGTATCATAAATCAGACCAGAAATAAGATCTGTTTTAGGATCAATACCAAATGGCGTAAACTGGGCAACGACATTATGATAAAGCCGAGCGCGTTTAGCGATTTCGGTGTAATACGTTTGCTCATAATGAGGGTGAGAAGTTAAAATACCGAGAACCAACGAAATCACTCCTTTACTAACAAAATGTTGGCACAATAGGCGAAGCTATATATTGCAAATACGTTTTTATACCATTATACTTTTGTCCGTATGATGATATGCTATAGTTTTGGAGAAGTGAAAGGTTGATTGTAATGAATATATGGTTGAGTATGTTAACGACGACAGGGCTCGGAGCAATTATTGGAGGATTCACAAATCATTTAGCGATAAAAATGTTATTTCGTCCTCACCGTCCTATTTATATTGGGAAATTTCAAGTTCCATTTACACCAGGATTAATTCCGAAGCGCCGCGATGAGCTTGCTGTTCAATTAGGGAAAATGGTTGTCGAGCATTTGTTAACGCCAGAAGGAATCGGAAAGAAGTTAACAAATGAAGAGTTTCAAAAAGGTTTAATCCACTGGGCACAAGTAGAAGTGGATAAAGTAATGACGAATGAACAATCACTGCGACAAATGTTAGAAAAATGGAATGTAGCACATGTAGAAAAAGAGGCAACCGAGAAAATTGAACATGTGATTACAGAAAAGATTGAGGCATTTTTAGAAGAGTACTATACATATACATGGGAACAAGCTTTACCTCATTCTGTTCACGAGAAAATAGAGAATGCGATTCCAAATGTTTCGGCATTTATTTTAGGGCGAGCAACTCAATTTTTTGAAAGCGAAGAAGGCAAAGCTCGTCTTTCAAAAATGATTGATGATTTCTTTGCTTCTAGGGGAACGCTGCTTAACCTAGTCGGAATGTTTTTAGGGAATGTAAGTGTAGTGGATCGTGTGCAGCCTGAGGTTATTAAGTTTTTAGGGCAAGAAGGTACGAAACAGCTTTTAACTGATGTACTGCAAAAAGAGTGGGAAAAGTTAAAAGGAAGAGATGTAAAAGAAGTAGAAACGTTTGTAGAAAAAGAAATGATTGTAAGCTCCATATTGTCTGCAGTTAAAGTGAAGGAAACAGTAAGTAAATTTTTAAATCAATCTGTGCAGCAAGTATGTGAGCCAGTTCGAGAAACAATTATGGAAAAGGTAGTTCCAAGTGCAGTAACGAAAGGCTTGAAGTGGGGAGCAGAAAACGTAGCGAGTATACTAAATAATCTCCACTTGGCTGAAATTGTCCAGCAAGAAGTATCTACATTTTCAACGGAGAGACTAGAAGATTTAGTGCTGTCCATTACAAAAAATGAACTAAAAATGATTACGTATTTAGGCGCCTTATTAGGCGGTATGATTGGACTCGTGCAAGGATTGTTACTATTGTTTCTTACATAATAAAATAAGTCCATAGAAATAAAAGTGAAATTTCTTCACATCTCTTGCATAGTTTGATATGGTAAGAAGAGGTGCGTATGTAAATGCACTGAAAAGGCAGTACGCAAGACAAGTGCTAGCCTTCTAAAGGAGGAAAAATAAAATGACAAAAAACATTCATGATGTTGCATATGAATTACAAAAAGCAATCGCTGAAAACGAAGACTTCAAAACTTTAAAAGAGAGCTACGCAGCAGTTCAAGGTGACGCAGCTTCAAAGAACCTATTCGATGAGTTCCGCACAATGCAACTTGGCCTACAACAAAAAATGATGCAAGGTCAAGAAATCACTGAAGAAGATAACCAAAAAGCACAAGAAGTTGTAGCTCGCATTCAACAAGATGCTAAAATCACAAAGTTAATGGAAACTGAGCAACGTTTAAACGTTGTAATCGGCGACGTTAACAAAATTATCATGAAGCCACTTGAAGAATTATATAGCGCGCAACAACAAGCGTAATGAGAGAAGACGCCCTAGTATAGGGGCGTCTTTTTTGTTTTTTATTTGTGGAAATACTCCGTTTCAATATTCTTCGCCTTCAAAAATGTTTCAATTTCTTTTTGCTTCCTACCATTAACCTTCTCAAAGCGTTTTGTAAAAGAAAAATCAGTTTTGAATACGTTACCATCTTGAGCGAGTTTGTCTAATTCTTGCTCTAGTTCCACTGAAAGCGCTGTAGACGCTGAAACGAATTCATACATTTCTTTCGAAGGTTTTTTGTAATCATCAGGAATCGTGTTGTTACTAATAAAATGATGGAAGTTCGCATCGTTTTGTTTCGCTAAATCTACTAGTTGTTTTAATTTCTCTCGATCGGATTCCGTGACTTCCTCGTCAGACATGGCTGATGAAAGTGGAACGATGTTTTCGTATAACTCTCCGCTATAATCTAAATACGTTTTTATATTTTGTTTCATTTCATCTTCGTTAATCGTTTCATTCTTTTTTGAGGAAGTGAATATAGTTTCTGGAATTTTAATCGTAACATCTTTAATAGATTGTACATCGTTTTCTTCCTTAGGTTGTGCACTGTTTGAACAAGCTGATAGAAATAAAAGAGTAAGTAGCATGAGTGAATATAAAGTATATTTCTTCATTTTAATCTCCTTTTTTATTCATTAGTGTCTTTGTAAAATAGCTATATTCCATTTCAAATACTTTACTAAAAGTGCGTATATATGTTTGACCATTTGATAACATACGACGGATATGAGTAAACCGACGCAAAAAGCGATGAACACATTATAAACATCGGAATAACTAATTTGATGAAACCCTTTAAAGAATCCTAATCCTATTAATAAAATAGGTGAAATAATTAATACTGGAGTGGCAATGATCAGTACTAGAAGAAAAGGTAATAAAAAGAGTAGTACGAAAAAGGCGACAAAGATAAAGGAAAAGTTTAAAACACTTAAGCTCATAACAGAAAATAGTGCGGTTAGCATATTTTTAAAGCTTCGTTTACTGTCAGCATTGCTTATTGCATAGGAAACAGTAAGTTCTTTCGCGATCGTTTTAGGGTTTCCTAGTTTTCTAGCAATTTCTTCTTCACATTTGCCATCTTGTTTACCACTGATAAAATGAGTTTCATATTCTGAGATAATATCCTCCTTTTCTGAATTAGGTATATTCCGTAGGGAGGAACTAAGTTGTGCTAAAAATTCACTTTTGTTCATTGCAATCACTTCCCTTTATAAAATAATGAATTATAGCTGAGAGTCCGATCTTTTTTGAAGGGGATATACTAACTATGCATGTTATTCCAATTAATGGGTGTTCCAATATTTACAAATATATCATTTAGTAGTATTCTTTGCAAGGTACTGTAAACATTTTGGTACCGTGATGAGATGGAAGTTTTTTGTGTATTTTTAGAAGAGGTATAAAAATATTATTTTAGGATAAACAAAGGGTTGTAAGCGTATTCCTTATTGTTTGTCAAAATAATGTCAAATTCATATTCTTGGAAAAATAATGCATTTGTACTATAATGATAAACGATACTTCACCACATTAATTAACTAGGTGAAGTTAAAAATCTTTATTACACACATTATGAAATAAAGGAATGATTAGTTTTGAGTACAGGTGTAAAAGCAAACGACGTGAAGACAAAAACAAAAGGAGCAGATCTTGTTGTTGATTGTTTAATTAAACAAGGTGTTACACATGTTTTCGGTATTCCAGGAGCGAAGATTGACTCTGTATTTGATGTACTGCAAGAAAGAGGACCAGAGTTAATTGTTTGTCGTCATGAACAAAATGCAGCATTTATGGCAGCTGCGATTGGTAGATTAACAGGGAAACCGGGTGTGTGTCTTGTAACTTCAGGACCAGGGACATCAAATTTAGCGACAGGTCTTGTTACTGCGAATGCGGAGAGTGATCCCGTTGTTGCTTTAGCTGGTGCAGTTCCGCGTACAGATCGATTAAAACGTACGCACCAATCTATGGATAATGCTGCACTATTCGAACCAATCACAAAATATAGCGTAGAAGTAGAGCATCCTGATAATGTGCCAGAAGCATTATCAAATGCATTCCGAAGTGCGACTTCCACAAATCCAGGAGCTACTTTAGTAAGTCTGCCGCAAGACGTTATGACTGCGGAAACGACTGTAGAGTCTATCGGTGCGCTCTCTAAGCCACAGCTTGGAATCGCTCCCACACATGATATTACATATGTCGTAGAAAAAATAAAAGCAGCGAAATTACCGGTTATTTTACTCGGTATGAGAGCGAGCACAAATGAAGTGACGAAAGCTGTTCGTAAATTAATTGCGGATACAGAACTTCCTGTTGTTGAAACATATCAAGCAGCTGGTGCGATTTCACGTGAGTTAGAAGATCATTTCTTCGGCCGCGTTGGATTATTCCGTAACCAACCAGGTGATATTTTACTAGAAGAAGCAGACCTTGTTATTTCTATCGGTTATGACCCAATTGAGTATGATCCAAAATTCTGGAATAAACTTGGAGACAGAACAATTATTCATCTTGATGACCATCAAGCAGATATCGACCATGATTACCAACCAGAGCGTGAATTAATTGGTGATATTGCTTTAACGGTAAATAGCATCGCGGAGAAATTACCGAAACTTGTATTAAGTACGAAATCAGAAGCAGTGTTAGAACGATTACGTGCGAAATTATCAGAACAAGCAGAAGTTCCAAATCGTCCTTCAGAAGGTGTTACGCATCCACTTCAAGTGATTCGTACACTTCGTTCTTTAATTAGTGACGATACAACCGTTACATGTGACATCGGTTCCCATTCTATTTGGATGGCGAGATGTTTCCGTTCTTATGAACCACGTAGATTATTATTTAGTAACGGCATGCAAACGTTAGGTGTTGCACTTCCTTGGGCAATTGCTGCTACTTTAGTAGAACCAGGTAAAAAAGTAGTTTCCGTATCAGGTGACGGTGGTTTCTTATTCTCAGCGATGGAGTTAGAAACGGCGGTACGTTTAAATTCTCCAATCGTCCATCTTGTTTGGAGAGACGGCACATATGATATGGTTGCATTCCAACAAATGATGAAATACGGCAGAACATCAGCTACAGAGTTTGGCGATGTTGATCTTGTGAAATATGCGGAAAGTTTCGGGGCGTTAGGTCTTCGTGTTAACACGCCTGATGAATTAGAAGGGGTATTAAAAGAAGCATTAGCAGCAGACGGTCCTGTCATTATTGATATTCCAATCGACTATCGTGATAACATTAAATTAAGCGAAAAATTATTACCAAACCAATTAAACTAATGGAGGCAGATTTGAGATGACTGTTGCGCAATTAATCGATATGGATGCAAAAAAAACGAAAATGAGCAATGAAGTATATCAAACATCTACAATGCTTGCGCTATTAGATGGTATATATGATGGTGTGATCAGCTTTGAGGAATTGAAAGAACGTGGTGATTTCGGCATCGGCACATTTGATCAATTAGATGGTGAAATGATTGCATTTGATAACGAATTTTATCATTTACGCTCAGACGGTTCAGCAGAAAAAGTAGAGCCAGAAGAAACAACACCGTTTGCGACTGTAACGTTTTTTGAAAAAGAAATGAGTTATACAGTAGAGCGTCCGATGAATCGTGAAGAAGTTGAGGCATTATTACATGAATTAATGCCAAGTAAAAACTTATTTTACGCGATTCGAATGGATGGTACATTCCGCGAAGTAAGAACGAGAACTGTTCCAAAACAAGAAAAACCGTATACACCGCTCGTTGAAGTGACGAAATCACAGCCGATCTTTTCCTTTAAAAATACAGAAGGTACGCTTGCTGGATTTTGGACGCCAGATTATGCGCAAGGTATTGGTGTAGCTGGTTTCCACTTACATTATATTGATGATGAAAGAAGCGGAGGCGGGCACGTTTTCGATTATGTTGTTGAAAACTGCACGATCCAAATTTGTCAAAAAGCTCATATGCATTTAGCACTTCCAGAAACAGCTGACTTTATGGCGGCTGAATTATCTAGAGAAAACTTAGAGGATAATATTGCAACTGCGGAAGGTGCGGAGTAAAAGGAGAAGACTGTTCCACTTTGGAACAGTCTTCTTTTATTTGTTGGTAAGTCGATATCGTTTATCCCGCTTTAATGGGCAGTAAGATCCCCACCTCCAAATTCAGCGAAAGCAAAGAAGTTAGGCGGGGGAGGGGGATCAACTGCCCATAAAAGTCCGATTGGTGAGGGCTAATAATCAGTGGGGGATGAAGACCCCCCACTGATTAAAGTTTCACTTTATTTCTTTGAAACAAATGGATGCCCCTCATAATAAAAACGCCACGGATAATGTACAGCTTCTTCTGCATAGTCGATGTTAATACGAGGTCCTGCTGTTATTTTATATTGTGATGATAGCTGCTCTTCTTCTGGGACGAGTTCAATATGTAATGTGTCACTTTGTAACGATACACCTCGTTCTTCCAAAGTAATGCCGAGGGCGCGGCATAGTTTGCCAGGACCGTTCGTTAAATTTTTATATTGCGCCTTTGTAATGTCGGTCTTGTTGTAGCGTGCTAGTTTTATTTCTTCTATTCCATCTACCGGCTCAAGGGCTCGAATGAGAACACCTTGCGGGGTGCCAACTGGCGCTGTAATGACGTTAAAACAATGATACATACCGTAAATTAAATATACGTAAGCGTGTCCCGGTGCACCAAACATGACTTCTGTACGGTCCGTTCGTCTACCTCCGTAACTATGCGCAGCTTTATCATCGGGACCTTTGTACGCTTCTACTTCTACAATGATTCCGCTTCGTTTTACTCCGTCTACAATATGTACGAGTTTCTGTCCGAGTAATTTCTTTGCGACTTCTAACGTATCGCCTTCATAAAAGGAAGGTGGTGCCTGCATTGTACTATCTCCTTTGCTAAGTGTATATGTATATAGTAAACCAAATTTTCAGTAGTAATTCTAACTCGTTCTATTTGCTACATTTATTTCATAAATTATGGATAGAGTACAACAGCGAAGAGGGGGAGTGCGACATGATTTATCGCTTACTAGCTCTTAATATAGATGGGACACTACTATACAACAACGGAAAAATTGCAAAAGGATTACGAGAAACAATTGAATTTGTGAAAAGAAAAGATGTATACGTTACATTATTTACGAGTCGTAATTTTCAGTCCGCTCATAAAGTAGCAAAGGCACTAAAATTAGATTCTATATTAGTGACACATGGCGGTGCTTTCGTTTCAGCAACGTTAGATAAGCCGTATGTTCAAAGAAGATTATCGGAAGAGAAGACGTTTAACATTGTGCAAGTGTTAGAGCATTTTGATTGTAACGTCCGCATCTCTCATGAACGGTTTTCAATCGGAAATCGCGAGAGAAATACACCAAACTTAATTGCACGTACTGTGTTATCGAGTGCAGATCCGTTATTTTATCCAGTTCAATTTGTGGATTCATTAGGTGATGCGCTTCGTGATCATCCAGTAGCGGCACCAAAAATTGATGTTCTTTTCCAAACGAAAGGTGAAAAAGAACGAGGGCTCCATACATTAAGAAAAGCGTTCCAGGATTTAGAGTATGTTGAGTGTGATTCAAAACGAATAGAAATTTTGCCGCAAAATGTATCAAAATTACGTGGATTACAATTGCTTGGAGAGCATTTAAATATTTCGCTAAACGAAATGGTTGCGATTGGAGATAGTCTAGAAGATCTAGAAGTAATTGAAAATGTAGGGCTCGGGGTAGCGATGGGGAACTCGCCTGTAGAGTTAAAACAAGCAGCTGACTGGATTACACGTTCAAATAGTGAGAACGGTGTAGAGTATATGATTAAAGAACATTTCCGTAAGCAATTCCCGCTTCCATTTTTGAAAAATCATAAAAATACACCGAAACGATGAAAGAAAAACGTAGCTTTTGAGCTACGTTTTTTTGTTGAACGTATTAAAAGGAATGAAAACGTTTTAGATTATGAATTGTGTATGAAATCTATACAATTCACTTGAATACTCTGAGAAACTATTGTAGAGTGAATGATGTTGCCAAAATAGTTACACCACATGAAATATTCTTCAGGTTAATTTTGTTGAGCTCTATATGCAAAAAATACTCCCGCATGATAGTTTCGTTTACGTATTATTTCAAAAATGAATTGTAGTAATTTTATTAAGCAGTTGTAGAGTTTCTTGTTTTTATTTAAATGGATGATTTTAGGTAATTGTGAGTAAGGCTGGGTACATATGAAAGATGCTTTTTGTTTGGTTTTAGGAAGTTTAAAAGGGGGAATGAATTTCTTGAGGAAATCATTTAATCAAAAAATAAAAAAATTAAGTAGTAGTTTTATAGTTGTATTACTAGTATGTATGAATTTTTTAATCCATTTACCGTATAAAGCAGAAGCAGCTACAACAGAATTAAAAGGTTTAGGTGATGTATCTTATTACAATGCAATCATTTTTGGAGATCATAGTGCAACGAGTGCGGATATTGAGGGTGCGATGGCGGTTCAAAAAAATATGAATGCATCAAGTTATACAGTCGTAGCGGCTGCAACTGGAGCAAATAACTTAGCAGGAGCAACTTGGGTAGATGAAGGATATCCATCATTATTACTAGGCGGTCAATTTACGAAAGCGGGAGCAGGACAAGTAATTATTCAAGATGGAACAGTGGCGATGACAAAAGACGGTGATCCAGATGGCGCAATGAAAACGTCATATGACCGTATCTCGTATAAAGAGCAAGCGGAGATTGATGCTAAATTTAAAGAGTTTAGAAAAGACATTAATAGTGTAATTGAGGATGCGGGTCAATTACATACTGATAAACCAAAACCGGGTATGACCTTTGGAATCGGTGAAGATGTAAAGAATCCTAATATTTACGTTTCTTCAGGATTAGAAGGGCAAGAACCATTCAATGTAAAGGATGTTTATCTTCCAAATGTAAATAACAAAGATTTTATTGTTATTCATTCAGACGCAGAAGAAGTTAATTTTGGTGGCGGTGCAATCCTGTATGATACAACAGATAAGGGCGGGTTCACATTAGTTAATACCTCTCAAGCATATGACCCTAATTCCTTTTTTACTGAGTTAGCTAGTAAAGTCATTTGGGTGTTCCCTAATGCTAAAAAGATAACAACTAAAGGATATGGTGTAGTAGGAAGTGTATTTGCACCTAATGCAGTTGTAGATACAAAGGGTGGTTCAATTAATGGACAAGCCTTTGTTGGTGGATTACACCAAAGAGATGGATTTGAGGTTCATAATTTTAAATTTAACTGGCCAAAGTGGAAAAAGCCAGCAGCTGAAAAAGGAAATTTACAAATTAAAAAAGTTGATGAAAACGATGAAAACATTGTTTTAAAAGACGCAAAATTTGATGTTATAGACAAAGATAATAATATTGTGGCTACTGTTACAACAAATGAAAAGGGTATTGCGGAAGTTAAAGATTTACCATTTGGTGATTATTTTGTAAAAGAAATTAGTGCACCAGAAGGATATATAAAAGTTGATACACCAGTAAAAGTAACAATTGATAATACAAACGTAATGAAAATTGTTATGAAGAATACGAAAAAAGTAGAAAATGGTCAATTTAAATTATTGAAAAAAGATAGTGAATCTGGTCAACTTTTACCAGGTGCAAAATTTGATGTTATAGATAAAGATGGGAACGTTGTCGAAACAATTATTACAGATGGTAAAGGTGAAGCTTTATCAAAACAACTTCCAGTTGGAACATATACATTAAAAGAAGTTGAAGCACCAAAAGGTTACGAACTATCATCTAGTTTAGTTCATATTGATGTAGCTGCTAATAATACAGTGACTGTAGATGTGTTGAATAAAAAGATCGTTGAAAAAGCTACAGGTCAATTCGAAATCGTAAAAGTAGATGCAAACGATAAAACGAAAGTATTATCAGACGCAGAATTTGAAGTGTACAAAGATGGTAAAAAAGTAGAGACGTTACGAACAGATAAAACAGGTAAAGTAATCTCTAAGAAATTAGAACCAGGAACATACACATTAAAAGAAACGAAAGCACCACAAGGATATAAGTTGTTAAAAGAAGAAATTGAAGTCGTTGTGGAAGCAAACAAAGTAATACAAGTACAAGTAGAAAACGCAAAAGAACTAGGAAGCTTACAAGTAATCAAAAAGGATGCAGAGAGTGCAGAAGTTCTAGAAGGCGCAGAATTTAGACTGAAGAACGAAAATGGTCAAGTAGTTGGAGAGGCGAAAACAACGAATAAAGACGGTGTAGTACAATTCGAAAACTTAGAACCAGGAAAATATACGTTAGAAGAAACGAAAGCGCCAGAAGGCTATAAAGCAGTAGAAGTAACAGTGGAAGTAAACGTAGTAGCAAACGAAGTAGTAAAACAAGAAGTTACGAATGAAAAAGTAACAGGTCAATTTGAAGTGGTGAAAGTAGATGCAAATGATAAAACGAAATTGTTATCAGGTGCAGAATTCGCAGTGTATAAAGATGGTAAAAAGGTAGCAGAACTGAAAACAGATGAGAGTGGAAAAGTGATGTCGCCAAAATTACCATTAGGTGAATATACAGTGAAAGAAACGAAAGCACCAGAAGGTTACAAGCTTTCAAATAAAGAATGGAAAGTAACAATACAAAACGAGAAAGAAGTAGTAAAAGTAGAGGCGGAAAACGAAAGAATCTTAGGTTCTCTACAAATTATTAAGACGGATGATAAAGATCAAGCGAAACGTTTAGCAGGCGCAGAATTTACATTGAAAGATGCGCAAGGAAATGTTGTAAAAGAAGGAATTACAACAGATGAGTCTGGAACTGTTAAAGTAGACGGACTAGTGCCTGGTGAATATACGTTAGAAGAAACAAAAGCGCCAGCAGGTTATGAGTTAACAAAACAAGTAATTCATGTAACAGTTGATGGTGAAAAAGTTATTGATGTAAAAGTAACGAACAGTAAGAGCCTTGGTCAATTTGAAATCGTAAAAGTGGATGCAGAAGATCAAGCGAAAGTATTATCAGACGCAGAATTTGAAGTGCATAAAGATGGTAAAAAAGTAGAGATGTTACGAACAGATAAAACAGGTAAAGTAACCTCTAAGAAATTAGAACCAGGAACATACACATTAAAAGAAACGAAAGCACCGCAAGGATATAAGTTGTTAAAAGAAGAAATTAAAGTCGTTGTGGAAGCGAACAAAGTAGTACAAGTACAAGTAGAAAACGCAAAAGAACTAGGAAGCTTACGAGTAATCAAAAAGGATGCAGAGAGTGGAAAAGTTCTAGAAGGTGCAGAATTTAAGCTGAAAAATGAAAATGGTCAAGTAGTTGGAGAAGCGAAAACAACGAATAAAGACGGCGTTGTGAAATTCGAAAACTTAGTGCCAGGAAAGTATATGTTAGAAGAAACGAAAGCGCCAGAAGGCTACAAAACAGTAGAAGTGAAAGTGGAAGTAAACATTGTAGCAAATGAAGTAGCAAAACAAGAAGTATTGAATGAAAAAGTGAAAGAAAAGATTAAAGGTCAAGTAGAAATTATAAAAGTAGATGCTAATGATAAAGATAAAAAATTAGCGGGCGCAGTGTTTGAAATTTTGAAAGATGGAACAAAAATAGACACATTAACATCAGATGAAAATGGTAAAGCAACTTCGAAAGAACTAGAGCCAGGAGATTATATTTTAAAAGAAGTTCAGGCGCCAGAAGGTTATGAGTTATCTGATAAGGAAATTGAATTTACGATTTCTAATCAAAAAATTGAAGTAGTAAAACTTCAAATTACAAATGAAAAAGAAACAAGCAAAGGTCCAGAGAATCCAGGTGGAGAAACAGAAACACCAGGTGGAGAAACAGAAACACCAGGTGGAGAAACAGAAACACCAGGTGGAGAAACAGAAACACCAGGTGGAGAAACAGAAACACCAGGTGGAGAAACAGAAACACCAGGTGGAGAAACAGAAAAGCCAGGTGGAGAAACAGAGAAACCAGGTGAAGAAGTAGGAGCGCCTAACTTACCAGAAAAAGAGCAAGGCAGTTCCAATAATCAAAAACTTCCAGCTACAGGTCATAATACAAACTACCTTCCATTTATAGGGGTAATTCTTTTGTTAATAGGAATGCGTTTAAGATTTATGACTAAAAATAGCTAATAGGCTTATAAAAGGCAGAAGAGAATGTCATCTTTTCTGCCTTTAAGTTTTTAAATAGAAGAAATAAGGTAAAACCTTCTGTATTGACCTGCAAACGCCCTTCAAGTAAACTAAAGAGAGTTTGCAAATGAAAAGGTGATAATGTTGTTAATTTCAATTAAAACGTTACAAGATGATCGTTTTTTACGTCCGCTGCAAAATATTGGCGGTTTATTTTTTGAAGATAGTACGATTGGGTTTGAACAAGAGGAAGCAAATCTTATCGTTGATATACACATTGAAGAGAATGTAAAAGCATCTGCTCGTTTAACAGATGTTGCGACTGGAAATGTGTATGAAGAAACATTCGCAAAAGATTTATCTGCTTTCACAGATGAAAAAGAGCGTATGAAGCAAGTGAAGCACGTTGTTTCTTATGTATATCTTTCTGTACTTCAGCAGTTAACTGGCATTGAACAAAGCTGGGGTATTTTAACGGGAGTTCGTCCGACGAAACTTCTTCATAAAATGCTTCAAAATGGTATGTCAAAAGAAGAAGCGCACCAAGAACTTCGTGAGAGCTATTTAATTCATGAAGAAAAAATTGAACTTCTTCAACGTATTGTCGATTGCCAATTAGCGGTAGTTCCGGATTTGTACCGTTTGAAAGAGGAAGTAAGTATTTATATCGGTATTCCATTCTGCCCAACAAAATGTGCATATTGTACATTCCCGGCGTATGCAATTAACGGACGCCAAGGCTCTGTTGATTCATTCTTAGGTGGTTTACATTATGAAGTTCGTGAAATTGGTAAGTTTTTAAAAGAAAAAGGTGTAACAGTTACGACGATTTATTACGGCGGCGGTACACCGACAAGTATTACAGCAGAAGAGATGGATATGCTGTATGAAGAAATGTATGAAGCGTTCCCAGATGTGAAAAATGTGCGTGAAGTAACAGTTGAGGCAGGTCGCCCAGATACAATTACGCCAGCGAAGCTAGAAGTGTTAAATAAATGGAACATTGACCGTATTAGTATTAATCCGCAGTCATACCATCAAGAGACATTAAAAGCGATTGGACGTCACCATACTGTAGAAGAAACAATTGAGAAGTATCATTTAGCTCGTGAAATGGGAATGAACAATATTAATATGGATTTAATTATTGGTCTTCCTGGTGAAGGGCTAGATATCTTCAAGCATACGCTAGATGAAACAGAAAAGTTAATGCCAGAGTCATTAACAGTTCATACGTTATCATTTAAACGTGCTTCTGAAATGACGCAAAACAAACGTAAATATAAAGTAGCAGGTCGCGAAGAAATTACGGCGATGATGCACGAAGCAGAAGAGTGGACGCAAAAGCATAATTACGTACCATATTACCTATATCGTCAAAAGAATATTTTAGGTAATTTAGAGAATGTTGGTTATGCAATGCCGACGCAAGAAAGTATTTACAACATTGTCATTATGGAAGAGGTACAATCAATTATCGGACTTGGTTGTGGTGCATCAAGTAAATTTGTTCATCCGAAAACGGGAGCAATTACGCACTTCGCAAATCCGAAAGATCCAAAATCATATAACGATGGCTTCGTAAAATATACAGAAGACAAACTGAAAATTTTAGAAGAGTTATTTGTATAAGAAGAAAGAGGTTGTTCCAATTTGGAACAGCCTCTTTTTTTATTTTGTCAGTTTTTATCTGTAAGTTCATATATTCGAAAAACCGCCGATATAATTTTACTTACCGCCAAGCGGAACCGTTTGTAAAACTATGTCGATAATAATCAGAAAAATTAGTCAAATCATTAGAGGACAATGTCTACTTATGGACGAAATGATAGATTTATGAAAGAGAAAAGGGGGAAATTGTTGGCATGTACATGACGATAGGGAGAATATTTGATTTAGCTGTTGGTAAGTATCCGAATAAAGAGGCGTTAGTAGAGCCGGAAAAAAATATTCGCTGGACATATAAACAGTGGGATGAGCAAATAAATAAAACGGCGCAAGCGCTATTGAAAGAAGGGGTAAGAAAGGGAGATACTGTATCTGTTTACTTATATAATTGCCGTGAATTTGTAAACGTTTACTTAGCCTGTGCGAAAATAGGGGCAATCTTTAACCCGATTAATTTCCGCTTAAAAGCGAAAGAAGTATCGTATATTCTCCAGGACGCAGCCTCGAAAGTAGTAGTCTTTGAAAAAGCAGTTGAATCAACTGTTGCTATCATTGAACGAGATTTTCCAAATTCGTCTTTTTGGTATGTAGAAGACGATACACCTTCCTATGCTAGTTCTTACCATGAAAAAGTGAATGCAGCATCTTCTGACAAAGTAGATATCGAAATTGATGAAATGGATTATTGTTCTATGCTGTATACGAGCGGTACGACAGGTCATCCGAAAGGCGTGCTACATCGCCATCGTGAAATGGCTGAGCATAGTATGATTTGTACGTATTTCTTAAAATATAATAGAGATAGTGCGGGGCTTGTAGTGGCACCTTTATATCATTGCGGCGAGTTAAATGCTGGAATCATTCCGCGCATTCAAGTTGGTGGGAAGAATGTTATTTTACATCACTTTGATACGGATAGAGTCTTACATACGATTCAAGAAGAGAAGATTACGACATTTTTTGCAGCACCGACGATGTGGAATATGTTACTGCAAAAAGATTTAACGCAGTACGATTTAACGTCAATGAAGATTGGTATATATGGAGGAGCGGCGATGGCTCCAGCATTAGTGAAAGAATGCAAAGAACGTCTTTATATTGATCTTGTACAAATTTACGGAATGACAGAAATGGGACCAGTTGTTGCGTTTCTCGTAGAAGAAGATCAAATTACGAAAGCAGGTTCAGCGGGAACACCGTGCTTTAGTCATGAAATCCGCATTGTAAAACCAAACGATGATGGACCAGCAGAACCAGATGATGTATTACCTCCTTATGAAGTAGGAGAGATTATTTTGCGTGGCCCAACTATGATGGCTGGTTATCATAACCGAGAAGAAGCAAATGCAAAATCGATGTATAAAGGATGGTATCACTCTGGTGATTTAGGTTACTTTGATAAAGATGGCTATTTATTCGTCGCAGATCGTGTGGATGATATGGTAATTAGTGGCGGTGTTAATATTTATCCACGTGAAATTGAAGATTTCCTTCATAGTCATCCTGGTATTTTAGATGTTGCGGTCCTTGGAGAGCCAGATGAATTATGGGGAGAACGTGTTGTGGCTGTTGTTGTAAAGAAAGATGAAGCGATTACAGAAAATGATTTAGAAATATATTGTAAAGAAAGTGATGAATTAGCGGATTATAAACGTCCGCGTCATTATTTATTTGTGGATGAACTTCCTCGTAATGCGAGTGGGAAATTACAAAAATTTGTCCTGAGAGAGTCTTTGAAAGGTGCGAAAAAATAGAAGGTGTCGGATGCCTCATGTCTACGTGATTTTCGCCTGTTTGTCTGTAAGCAATATCTTTGCTCTTTTGTAGAGGTGAAGAATTAAGTGAAGATCAATTGGTCTTCACTTAATTCTCGTTTCTTTGTAAAGAAGAGAAATTCGTGCATTTGGAACAATATGAAAGAACTAAAGGGATGTAATGTACAAAAAAAGACACCCTAAGGTGCCTCTTTCCGACTTGAACCATTTTCATTTCATACGAATCTATCCGTATTACCCCTTTGTTATAGGTGTAAACACATACTATAAAACAGAATCGTCTATATACACTAATTGTTAGTTCAAAAAATACAAGAGATTTGAACTGAGTATTGGAGTAACGCCACATCCCCTGAAATGATTGATATGTTACGCCTTTTAAAAGAATCTGCTTTATAGAACGTGTCCACAAGTTGTATTTTACTACATGTAATATTCATTTGGTTTATTTTTTGTGAATATGTATAATTACATAAACTGCATAAGAAAAAGAGAGTATACTTTTTTATTTTGTAATAAAGGTAAAGCCCGCCTACAAAAAATAGGGGGCTTTTCTTACTTTTTATAGATGTCTATTCCAATTATATTATCAGATGAATCTAAACGAACATACACGTCATCTGACAAAAGGTGGGCATTATATATTCTTTGTTTATACGTTGATATCTCGAAGCGTTTTCCATTTGATTCACATTCCAAAATAATCATATCTCCATGTTCTTTCCAATTTACTAATCTAGCAGTTGTATTCATTTTTAAACCTCCTCTAGATCATTTTATGTAAATTAATAGAAACAGTGTGAGGAAGGAGTTTATATAGTCAAAAAGAAAGGTGAAGATATTGAAGAGATGGTAACATAGTAACTTTTTAAAAAACAAACTATTTAATTATATCAATAATGAGATTAATTAATATAATGTATTAATCTAACAGAAAGGAGGAATAGCCATGCAATTAGTTTGTTTTAAAATAGTAAGTGGTCAATACTTCTTATTTGTAGAAGGTATTCAAATTCCTGTACCAATTCCAGCAGTAGCTGCAGCTCTATTAATTGGTTTAGGAATAATTCCACTTTGTTCTTAATTTAAGGAAGCCCACAAGTTCTACCTTTCAATTGAAAACCCCTCAAGTATATGAATACTTGAGGGGTTTTTTATTGTTATAAAAATCGTTGAATGAAATGGGGTTCGCAACATTGTTTGATGGTCATGTTGGTATGCCCACTTTCTACTTTTATTTACGTGAAAATCCTTCTTCATCAAGGTATTCCGCAGCTTCTGGATAAGAGTTGAATGTACCATCTAAGTTTACACCAGCGTACACGTTCCACATATCGTCCTCTGAGATAAGAGTAAGGATATGACCGTCTTCGTTATGCCATTCTTCTTCTTTGGCAGGTTCTGCAGGAATTACTACTTCTTCTTGTGAAAGTAATTCAATTGATTGCTCGATTACTGAGCGTAATTCATCTGCTGAAAACTCGCGGATGTTAACCATGCCTTTATCATCCGTTTTGTAACCTTTAATACCACTTGCATATACAAATCCGTTTCCGTTTGGATGTAAGTGATAAACAACGTTCTTTTTATCTAAACGACTTTCTTCAAAGTGAAAGTTCACGCGTTTTAATGATACGTTCTTTCTTTCTAATTCAGGGAAAGATTCAATAATCGATAATTTTTCTTCAAAAGTTAGCATAGTGCCTCCAAATATATAATAAAAGATTTAATTTATCTATTATAGCATAGTTATAATAGTTTCCAAAGATGAAGCGAAAGCTTACAATTGAATGCGTTTACGTCACGATACTGTAAAAAGTGGACTAACGAATATATTCTTTTAGGTGTACAATGGAACGTGGACTTAATGTGAAGGTGGTTATTATATGTTTCAAAGAATAGCAAAGGAATGTTTAGCAGGTTTTACTGTTGCGATTGTTGCGTTGCCACTTGCCATTGCATTTGGTATTGCTGCAACAGGAACGTCTGAAGGAGCACTAGTCGGATTGTATGGTGCGATTTTTGCAGGGTTATTTGCGGCGTTATTTGGTGGTACACCTGGGCAGGTTACGGGACCAACTGGGCCGATTACTGTTATCGCAACAGGGGTTATTGCGACGCACGGATTAGAGGCGAGTTTTATAGCCTTTATGATGGCGGGACTGTTTCAAATTTTATTCGGTGTATGTAAGCTTGGATCTTACGTTCGATACATTCCGTATTCTGTCGTTTCAGGATTTATGAATGGCATCGCATTAATTATTATTTTAGGTGAAATGAAGCATGTGCAAAATAGTTTTCTACTCGTCGTATTAACGATTATTGTAATGATTGTTTCTGGAAAATGGATTAAGGCCATTCCATCTAGTTTAGTCGCATTAGTAGGTGTGACAGCTATGCTTCCTTTATTTTCTTCGGCGTTAGAAGGGCTTACGGTGAGGTTACCGCTTATCGGAAACCTGTCATTAAATAAAGTGATTGAGAAGATTGGAACGATTCCAGAAGCTATGCCGACGCTTCATATTCCATCTTTAAGTGGAACAAGTTTTGCGGAACTTATTTTACCAGCGCTTAGTATTGCTTTATTAGGATCGATTGACTCGTTGTTAACATCGGTTGTAATGGATAATGTGACGGGTACACGTCATAAAAGTAATAAAGAACTGGTTGGACAAGGTATCGGTAATATGATGAGCGGATTATTTGGTGGATTAGCAGGCGCAGGGGCGACTGTACGGTCTATCGTGAATATAAGAAGCGGTGGTAAAACGGCGCTTTCAGCAAGTATGCATAGTGTTATATTATTTATTTTCATTATGGGACTTGGGTCAGTCGTACAATACATTCCACTTGCTGTGTTATCAGGCATTTTAATTTTAACTGGTATTGGCATGTTCGATTGGGAAAGCATGAAGAAAATGCATGTAGCACCAAAAGGCGATGTTATTGTTATGCTTGTAACGATGGTTGTCACAGTGAAGTTTGATTTAATGATTGCTGTTGCGTTCGGTATTATTCTTTCGTTCATTATATACATGGTGAAATGTAAAGAACGTAAAGCTTCTATTGTAAAAGAAAAAGGAGCGATTTATAAAATTAAAGGCCCCCTTTCTTTCCTAACAGTGGATCGTATTTTTTATGCTTTACAAGACGTAAAGTCTCCGGTTGTTTTACGTATGAAAGATGTACGTTATATGGATGTATCAGGAGCTATGGCATTGTTGAACTTTGTTGAGCAGTCGGATAAAGTAGGTGCGAGTGTGACACTAGAACAAGTGCCTGCTCATATTGAAAACACGATAGTAACGATGGCGAGTAATGAGCAGAAAGATAAATTACAGTTTGTAAAAGCTGAGGCTATATAAGAAAATGTTCTCGTATGTGAAGTGACCCCTGAAAATGGGACACCAATCAAAACACCTAAACCACTTTTTCGAAATACATTTCGTACAAAGAAACGACATATTTATTATATATTCTTTTTTATCCCGCGTTAGCGGACAGTAAAACTCCCACCTCAAAATTCAGTTAGAGCAAAGAAGTTAGGTGGGAGTCGGGCTGTCCGTAAACGTCCGATTGGTGAGGGCTGATAATCAGTGGGGAGGAAATGTGAATTATAGGACAAATTTATCTTGGAAGAAAGTAATCGAGGTATATTAGCAGGCATTTTGTTAGAGGCGGTAAAGGAGTGGGATAAGAAAGAAGCAGCATCCAAATAGATGCTGCTTCTTTCTTATTCGATTTCTAAATCAACAATTAAGTAAGCGAGTATCACAACAAAGAAAATACTAACGGCTGGTGCTGTTAAGACGTGTCCAGACATAAAGCCGATACCGAGCGATAAGACGAGTGTGCTAGCTAGTAGCGTATGTTTTACGCTAAATAGTTTCCTGAAGTTTGTGATCAAGCGAATGAATATTTTTATTCCGAAATAAAGAAGTGGTAATACGTACATAAGGAAGCCGACAATTCCGAATGCAAAGAATAGGTCGTAGAAATCCATTTCGACTAACTTCATATTCGTCGTATAGTTACCAGCATAGCCCATTCCAAATAGTTTTTGAGATAGTGGTGCTTCTTTATAGTATTGTTTATATACTTTTAAAAACTTGTCACGATCACTATAAATTAAACTTTTCATTTCAGAGTCTGTTAGTTCGCCTTGCTTATGTTCTTCTTCTTTAACTACTTTTCCTTCTTTTCGGTCTTTCTCGTCTTGTACTGATTTTTTGTATTCATATATTTGTAAATGGATACTCATATTTTTGGCAATAGGGGTTTGTGGTGTAAGAACGAATAAACCACCTAATACGACAGCCGCAACGACTGTGTTTACAAGATATGTGAATCCCGTTCCTTCTTTTTTACGATGCATCATATATTCAATGAATAAGAAGAAAAGAGCGATGCCAAGTGTAATAACGATAGCACCATAGCCTACTTTCGTTCCGATCATAATGCTTGCATACATCGCAAGTACAGTTGGAATCCAGTAATATACTTTTGAGAAAGAAGTTGTTTTATGAACCGAGTATAAGACAACGATTGGGAACATAATTGCGAAAATAGAACTTAAATCATTTCCAGCAAAGAACCATCCTCTTGAACCGATCTTTGAGTTTGGATAGCTTGGGAAATCTGTACCAGTTGCCATAGCCACGATAATTGAAATACTTAAAATTAATGTTGCATATAAGAAATACGTAATGATTTTATGAAACGCATATTCGTTATTTTTTAATTCTTTTAGTGTGATAATATATCCAAACAGTAGTACAATCGGATACACACTTTTTAAAATGAATTTCACTTCTTCTCCAAATGAAACTGGAGATTTGATCATTAAATTATTTACAAGGCCGATTGCGAGCACGATGCCAAAGAGACATAAGTAGAGAATATATTTTTTCGCACCTTGTTGTTTATGGTGAAGGAGTAGATAGCCTAATGCAAGAAGCATAAAGGCGAAACGGACTACGATTCCGACTGTTGCACTCATGTGTAATACATAGATTGAAAAAGACGTTAATAAATCTAAGATTGGTTGAAACACAATGAACAGCAGTAAGAAATGCGAGAAGGAATTATCCGTCTGTTTTAACTTAGTAACCATATGTTCCTCCATTTCTTCATTCCTTTATTTCAGAACCTCTATATAAATAGGAAGGAGAATGAATTTCTATATTTAGTTTTTATATCAGACTCAAGGATACACTATTTCATTGTAATGGTAAATAGATGAGAAGAGGCGATAAACCGACTTTAATTGCTATATTTTTTAACGGAATTGTATGTTTTATACAAGGTTATATACATATTTTGAGATTATTAGACAGAAAATTAAGAAAAAAGAAGGGTTTTTCGCCTCCTTTCTATAATTATATAAGTATAATCTTTGTGTAGAAAAGAGGGGTATATATAATGGAAGTAACAAGTAAAACAGAATCTGTCATTGTGAAATATGAAGGGCACGTTGCAACGGTTATGGTCAATCGCCCAGAGGTGTTAAATGCATTAGATGAGCCAACATTAAAAGAACTATTACAAAAACTGAAAGAAGTAGCGGAGAGTTCTGCACACATTGTTGTGTTATGCGGGAACGGCCGCGGTTTTTCTGCGGGCGGAGATATTAAATCGATGCTTTCAAGTAATGATGAAAGCAAGTTTGATGGTATTATGAATACTATTTCTGAAGTTGTCGTGACTTTATATACGATGCCGAAGCTCGTTATTAGTGCGATTCATGGACCAACTGCTGGTCTTGGATTAAGCATTGCATTAACAGCTGACTATGTGATGGCGGATATTTCATCCATTATTGCGATGAACTTTATTGGAATCGCTTTAATTCCAGATGGTGGCGGCCATTTCTTCCTTCAAAAGCGTGTTGGTGAAAATATGACGAAGCAAATTATTTGGGAAGGAAAGAAATTATCAGCAACAGAGGCGCTTGATATCGGTTTAATTGATGAAGTAATCGGCGAGGATTTCCAAACGGCTGTGAAGCAAAAAATTAATGAGTGGTCACAAAAGCCGATCAAAGCGATGGTTCAAACGAAGCAAATTTTATGTGAAGTCAATCGTTCTAATTTAGAACAAACGTTGCAACTTGAAAAACGCGGCCAATATGCGATGAGACAAACAGCGGACCATAAAGAAGGCATTGCTGCATTTTTAGAGAAACGTTTGCCAGCATTTAAAGGGGAATAAAGTTAAGATAAAGGGGAGAAAGTGCTAACACATTTTAGTATAATTGTGTTAGCACTTTTTTTAGGAGTAATATATGAAGAAAATTATCGGTGTTATCAGCATGATTGTCATAGCATATTATGCTTTGCATCGTACACCATCTCTTGCGGTACGGACTGCACTATTCTTTGAAGGGCATCCAATTGTTGCTTTCTCAGGTGAAGTGGAGAAAGAACGGGATGTGAAAAAAGAGGCGACTCCTGATGAGTACCAAACCTTATATGGCGATAAGAAAGAAGAACCAGAGCACTATTTCTTCCCGGTAGTAAGGGCGCACGAATCAGGAATTGATATGTTAAGTGCTTGTGTGAAAAAAGAGTGGTTATTTTATCCCGCATTAACGGGCAGTAAGACCCCCACCTCAAAATTCAGCGGAAGCAAAGAAGTTAGGTGGGGGATCAACTGCCCGTAAAAGCCCGATTGGTGAGGGCTGATAATCAGTGGGGGATGAACAAAACCCCCACTGATTAAAGTTTCACTTTATAAGGCAGAGCTCGGCTGCTATTAAACATAGGAGGATGAATGATGTCAGCATATAACAAGTTAGTAAGAGATCGTGTTCCAGAGAAGATTTTAATGTCTGGAAAAACATATACAGCACAAAAATTAACAGGACAAGCATACATACAAGCTTTAGCGAAAATTGGAACGGAAGAAATTCGTGAATTTGCTTCTATGAAAGAACGTGAACATGCGCTTGATTCTCTTGCGGATGCACTGGAAGTAATTATCTCATTAGCGCGTGCAGAAGGTGCAACAATTGAAGATGTAGAACGTCTTCGTAAGCAAAAAGAAATAGAACGCGGTGGGTTTGAAAGAGGCATTTATTTATTAGATGTTTCAGAAGAATAGTTTGATAGAAAGCATAGTGTTCATAAATAGCGCTATGTTTTTTTGTTAAAGTGAATTTTAATATAATTTAGAAAATTAAACTATATTAGTAGAGGATTTATAGTAAATTCGGTATACTAAATAATAGGAAAAATGAGGAGGAAACGATAATGGCACATCATGCGAAAGAAACGATGGAACTGATTAAGGAGCTTGTCTCTATTCCAAGTCCGTCTGGAAATACAGAGAAAATCATTCGTTTTATTGAAAACTATGTAAGTGAGTGGAACGTAGAAACGAAGCGTAACAATAAAGGTGCTCTTATTTTAACGGTAAAAGGGCAAAATGATGCACAGCACCGTTTATTAACGGCACACGTTGATACGTTAGGTGCGATGGTGAAAGAAATTAAACCTGACGGTCGTCTAAGTCTTTCTATGATTGGCGGATTTCGCTGGAACTCTGTAGAAGGGGAATATTGCGAAATTGAGACATCAAGTGGTAAGACGTATACAGGGACGATTTTAATGCATCAAACATCTGTGCATGTATATAAAGATGCAGGTGAAGCGAAACGTGATGAGAAAAATATTGAAGTTCGTATTGATGAGCGTGTATTTTCAGCTGATGAAGTACGTGAATTAGGAATTGAAGTGGGAGACTTCGTTTCATTTGATCCGCGCGTTCAAATTACAGAGAGTGGATACATAAAATCACGTCATTTAGATGACAAAGTAAGTGTTGCAATTTTATTAAAATTAATTAAGAGATTACAAGATGAAAACGTAACATTACCATATACAACTCATTTCTTAATTTCTAATAATGAAGAGATTGGATACGGTGGTAATTCTAACATTCCAGAAGAAACGGTTGAATATTTAGCGGTTGATATGGGAGCGTTAGGTGATGGACAAGCATCTGATGAATATACAGTATCTATTTGTGCAAAAGATTCTAGCGGTCCGTATCATTATGCGCTACGTAAACATTTAGTAGAGCTTGCGAAAACGAACAATATTGAATATAAAGTAGATATTTATCCGTACTATGGATCGGATGCATCAGCTGCGATTCACGCTGGATTTGATGTGAAACATGCATTAATTGGAGCGGGTATTGATTCTTCTCATGCATTTGAGCGTACACATGAAAGTTCGATTACACATACAGAAGCATTGGTTTATGCATATGTATTATCAGAGATGATTGCGGAATAAGAAAAAATAGGCTGCCAGAGGTAGCCTATTTTTTTGTAGAGAAAGGGACATAGGTGTATGGATTTAAAACTATCTTCAACAAAAAGAAAATGAAATGTATTTTATTCTACAATATTAAGAAAGTAGGTTTACTACATAATTCGAGTATTATGAAATGATAGAGGTGCACTAATTTTTTTGTTTACATTTGTGAGAATTTTTATATTGAGATTATGTGTTATTTATATGAAACAACGGATAAAGATGTATCTTCTTTCCGTTAATACATCAAAAGAGATTGCCAATGGTAGTCTCTTTTATTTATTAACGTTTCTCTTTATTCTAGGCATGTGATATCATTTAATTTTATATGAAAAAGTATTGTAATTATAACGATATAGAGGATGATAATAGATTGAATAATCATAGTAAAACACCTGCATGTATATATACGTATGCATTTCGTGAGGAGGAGCGTGCTTTATGTTATTTGGAAATGCGCTCGTTCTTTGGAATGGAGTCTCATGTTAATATTTTGAAAAGTGATGTCAAAATTGACCCAAGTAGAAGTGCGTTTATAAAAGAGCGCGTTGAGGTTATGTATGAAGGAGACGACTTAGAAAGTATTTTAAAACAAGTAGAACAAATTGATTTGGCGGGGGCGTCATTTAAAGTGATCTTCGTTAAAATTAATGATCTCGTTGGGGAGAATAAAATTGAATATGGAGAAAGACGTCTTATTGAACGAGACCTTGGCATGCATATTGAAGGAGAAGCGGATGTTCGTAATCCAGAGCGTGTATTCGGGATTGTTCCTCTTGGAGGACGCTGGTACTTCGGACATTATGTAGAAAGTGAGCCAGTTTGGTATCATCACATAAAAAAACCGCATAGTTATTCGACATCTCTTAGCACACGTGTTGCGAGATCGGTTGCAAATATTGCTGTACCAAATCCAGAGGGCGTACGAGCGATTGACCCATGCTGCGGTATTGGAACAGTAGTAGTAGAAGCACTTTCTATGGGAATTAACATCGTTGGTAGAGATATAAATCCACTTGTAGTTCTTGGAACGAGAAAAAACATCGCACATTTCGGATTTGAAGGAACAGTAACAAAAGGTCCAATCGAGGAAATTACTGAGAACTACGATGTCGCCATTATTGACATGCCATACGACTTATTTACGCATGCAACACCAGAAGACCAACTCTCTATTCTTTCAAGCGCGCGCCGCATCGCTAAAAAGGTAGTCGTTGTCACGATGGAAACAATGGACGACATGATCCATGAAGCAGGATTTGAAATTACAGATCGCTGTATTACAAGAAAAGGATCATTTACTAGACAAATTCTTGTTTGTGAATAAGAAAGGAAGGTCACCCGTTTGGGTGACCTTTTTTGATTTGTATTGATGTGTGATTGGTTGGTGGAATGGAGGAGTGATTTGTCGGTAAGTCGATATCGCTACAATAGTATATTACTGTTCTTTTAATTTCTCCTGTTGTGCAATGAGTAAATTGCGTAAGATATGTCCGCGGTAACTTTCTAGTTTTCGTCCTTCGTGATAGCGTACGCCTAATTTTTTTAGTTCGGCTACGTACCAGCCTTTTGTTCCATAGTACATTGGATCACTTCCTTTTTGCTTTTGAACAGTATATGTGTCAGGGGGAGAGAATTTTCTTTTTTATTCAGCATTAAGGTAACAAATTTGAAAAACATGTAAGAAGAGTATGATATCACTTCTATTTCTAGTTTATTAAAATAGGTTTTATAATAAGAATTTCTAAAAATATAAAGGGGGAATATGCTTTGTTTCCAGGTACTTTATATGAAACACATGTTAAAACTAGAAATTTAGAAGTAGCAAAAGAGTTTTATACGAAACTTGGATTATTTCATGCTCGTACAATTGAAGAACGCCGTGTCGCATTTTTTTGGTTTGATAAAGATAATAAGAAGGAACAAATGCTGGGCATTTGGGAGGTATCAGAAGAGGAATTCCATAAAAGTCACTTTGCATTCAAGGTTAACTATGAAGAAATCATTCATGCAAGGGAATGGCTTCTTAATAAAGGAATAACCCCAAGGGCCGCTTTTGGTCTTGAACCGTCTGAGCCTATGGTTCATACGTGGACACCTACTGCCAATCTTTATTTTTATGACCCTGACGGTAATTCTTTAGAGTTTCTATGTTTACTTCCTGAAAAGAAAAACGTAAAACAAGATGTTATGCATTTAAGTGAGTGGGAAAAATTGCCGAGTGACATATAAAGTGAAACTTTAATCAGTGGGGGTCTTACTGCCCGTTAAATGCGGGATAAATTCGACTTTGGCTTGAATCCCGCAAAATAATTTAAAAAGGAACCATAACTTTGCTCAAGTAGCGATGTTATGGCTTTTTTGTTTTGTGCAGACTAATGATCATTCACCGTCTACTGTATAAAAAAATAGACAGTAGTGCATGCTTTTTTACACAATGTATACAAATTTATATCCTATGCGTTGGCATGATATTTGCAATAAAAATAGTATCAACATATAGGGGAGAGATAGAAATGAAGGTTAGTAAGGTGTACACGACAATTGATGCTCACGTAGCTGGGGAGCCGCTTCGAATTATTACAGGCGGCGTGCCGGAAATAAAAGGAGAAACGCAGCTAGAAAGACGCGCGTACTGCATGGAGCATTTGGATTATCTTCGCGAAGTTCTTATGTATGAACCAAGAGGACATCACGGTATGTACGGTTGTATCATTACTCCACCTACAAGTGCTCATGCTGATTTTGGCGTGTTATTTATGCACAATGAAGGATGGAGTACGATGTGTGGGCATGGCATTATTGCTGTTATTACAGTCGGAATTGAAACAGGTATGTTTGAAGCGAAACAAAAGTTTATTATTGATAGCCCTGCTGGGGAAGTCATTGCGTATGCAACATATAACGGGAGCGAAGTAGAATCCGTATCATTCGAAAATGTTCCTTCATTTGTATACAAAAAAGACGTTCCTATTAAAATAGATGACTATGAATTTCAAGTAGATATCGCGTTTGGCGGAGCTTTTTATGCGGTAGTAGATAGTAAAAAATTTGGTTTGAAAGTCGATTTCAAAGACTTAGCTGCTATTCAAACGTGGGACGGTAAAATTAAGCATTACATCGAGAGCCAGATGGAAGTGAAGCATCCGCTTGAAGAAGGATTAAAAGGAATATACGGCGTTATTTTCTCAGATGATCCGAAAGGGGAAGGCGCAACGTTGCGAAATGTAACAATTTTCGCTGATGGGCAAGTAGATCGTTCTCCTTGCGGCACGGGAACTTCCGCAAGAATCGCAACTCTTTTTGAAAAAGGTGCTTTACAAAAGGGAGAAATTTTTGTCCACGAATGTATTACTGACGGGAATTTCGAGGGAGAAGTATTGTCGGTAACAACGGTACATACATATGAAGCTGTCGTTCCAAAAGTAACGGGGCATGCATTTATTACAGGATTTCATCAGTTCGTTGTAGACCCGAGAGATGATTTGAAACGGGGGTTTTTGTTAGGATAAGAGGAGGAGGTGGAAAGATATGCTAGTCATAAGCGCGAACGACCAACGAAATTTAGTAAATATGAACGAAGTTATTGCATACGCGGCGCTTGCTTTAAAAGAATTTTCCGCAGAAAGAACGATTACGCCAATACGAGGTTCATTACCATTTGCAAGCGAGAAAAATACGGCATTAATTATGCCTTCAGTAGCAGAAGGACTTGAGGCACTTGGTTTAAAAGTAGTAACAGTAGTCCCTGAGAACAAAAAGATAGGAAAGAAAACGATAAACGGGATTGTGATGTTATCAGACTTTCAAACGGGAGAACCGCTCGCACTTTTAGAAGGGGCCTATTTAACGATGATTCGAACAGGGGCTCTATCAGGAGTAGCGACAAAATATTTAGCTCGTCATAACGCAAAAACGTTATGTATCATCGGGACGGGAGAACAGGCGAAGGGAATTGCTGAAGCTGTATTTGCGGTAAGGGGTATCGAAAAAGTCATTTTATACAATCGAACAGAAGAAAAAACACATGCATTCTCGCAATATATACAAGAGAGATTCAATAAACCTGCATATGTTCACACAAGTCCAAATGAAACAATAAGCGAAGCAGATATCATCGTCACAACTACGAACGCATCCACCCCAGTCTTCTCAGAAAAACTACAAAAAGGCGTCCACGTAAACGCCGTTGGCTCATTCAAACCGAACATGCAAGAACTACCATCCCATGCCATCGCGGGCGCAAACAAAGTAGTAGTCGAATCAAAAGAAGCGGCACTAGAAGAAACAGGTGACCTCCAAGTTCCCGTGCGAGAAGGTTTATTCAAAGCAAACGACATCCACGCCGAACTCGGCCAAATTATAAGCGGAGAAAAAGCTGGCCGTGAAAATGATGAAGAGATTACTGTTTTCAAATCGGTTGGTTTGGCAGTGGTAGATATTATCGTTGCGAAGTATTTGTATGAGAAGGCGGTGGAGAGTGGGGTTGGGAATAGGATTGAGTTTTGAGGGACTGCCTTTTGGTGGTCTTTTTTTGTTTGGTTTGTCGGTCCATATATTTTGGCACATGAAAGTATATTGAGATTGTGGTGTTCTTTTTGTTTATAATGCCTGTATGCATCTCAAATGTGATGTATCATATATTCTGTTGAAATTTAAAAAAATGCAGGTGAGAAACTTTGGATTTAGTTCGAAAATTAACTCATATTTATGGCTTAGGACTTTGCTGTGGGTTGTGGAGTAAAGCTGAAGTAATTCAATGGTGTGATAAATTGATTGAAGTAAGTGAAAATCCGCCATATGAATTAATTGAGATATCTTTAATGTCTAAAGCAAAGATAGATGATATGGAAGGGAAGTTATTTGAGTTTAGTAGCACGGTTGATGAAGAATACACTATTAAATTAACTCTTTCCATCATTCATGAAAAACTAAAAGAACATGAACTGACGATTGAAGAATCAATTAAATGCACCACCAGACTTTTAGTCAACAGGGGTGTGTATTGGGAGGCAGAATACTTTGAATTATATGGTCTAGATGATAGCTATGACTTAGCTAAAGATGGTGCTCATTTTGATTTAAGCGAAGTTATTCATACGTATATTGAAACGTTAAGTATTTACAGTAAGTATTTTAGGGGATTTGAAAAGATGTATTTTAAAGTAATGGGAAATGAATGGAGATTTTAATATATATCAGTATTTGATTGGCTCTGTTTGTCCCTTATTTTCCAATTGGAGAATAAGGGACAAAGTTGTATGAAGGAGTAAATTTAGAAAACAAGTATGCAGCTTGCTTACCATTCCCTCCATTCCTCTGTTATATCTTCTTCAGATTCTAAGCCAGCTATTCGTGCAGCTGCATCGATAAATTCATAGGGATCTTCTCTTTCCATTGCTTCGATAAAATGGTCATGTTCGATATTTAGTTCATTTATTTTCATAACTACCTCTTTAACAACTTGCATGACTTCGGCTTCGGTCGGATTCTCTCCTAATTGCTGTAAATTGTTAATGTAAGTGTCAAGAGTCGTATTTGTTGCACTTATATTTTCTTCAGTGGAAAATCCCCCATCTTCATCATACTCAACCCATGAGGCTGTTGGTTTGTTTTTTTTCAATTCATCAAATGTCATAATAACCTCCTAAATGTGTTTTTTGTCTTTAATTTCATTCTTCATGTTCGATCATATATAACAATCATTTTAGAGGGGTTTTCTATAAGCTACTAGTTTTTTAACTCATTTCATGTAAAAACGATTGATTATTCTTAATCATTCGACATAATGCAACAATTTAAGATCGTGTTTTTTGCTATGATAAGTAAGAAATTTACATATTGTGTTATTGGAGGATAAAAAGAGATGTTGAAAAAATTTACTACATGTATTTTAGGTGGCGCTTTAGTATTCAATTTATCTGGTTGCGGCAATACATCCGACAAAACTTCTTCAGAATCTAAAGAAACCAATTCTAAACAAGAAGAAAAGAAAGTGCAAACAACTGATGAGGCGAAAACGAAAGAGAATACAAAGCAGAAAAATACAGAACAAACAAAAGAGAAATCAAAAATAAAAGAAAAAGAGTATGCTGTAAACAAGGATTTTCATACACCTAAATTTGATGTAACTGTAAAAAGAGTTGTAGAAAGAGATAAGGTTGGTAAAGAGAGTATAGGATTCCAAAAACCTGAAGATGGACATGTCTTTATTGTTGTAGAAGCAGAAGGGAAAAATATCACAAACGAACCGATGAAATTAGCCGTTTTACCATCAGTGGATTTAGTGGATGAAAATGATAATGCTTACCAAAGTGATGTGTGGGCAGCTAGTAGTTATGCGGTTGAAAAAGGCGAGACCTCTACTATTACTAAGGGATTAAAACCAGGGGAGGTAATGAGAGAAAGTAAAGTTTACGTGATTAATAAAGAAAAATTTGATACAGGAAAATGGTATGTAGTTGTTAACAATGAGTATAAGGAACAAATTAAATAGTGTTTATTTATGAAGAGGAGATGGCTCCTCTTTTTTGCATGAAATTTTGTAAAGCAAGAAAAATTGAATGTTAATATTCTAATATTCAATAGAGAGATGAAGTGTTTAAAAGTTCAAAATAATACATTATAATATATTTAGTAAAATTAACCAATATATATTTTGCTCATTATGTATTAAAGGGGAAATAAAAATGGCTGGACAAATTCGTATGTCACCAGAGGAGCTTAAATCGAAAGCGACTCGATATGGACAAGGTGCAAATCAAATTGAGGACATTTTAAGTCAATTACAAACCTTGCAAAATGAATTAAGAGGAGAATGGGAAGGTCGTGCTTTCGAAGGTTTTGATCAACAGTTCAATGAATTAAAGCCAAAAGTACAAAACTTTGCACAGCTATTGCAAGAAATTAATATGCAGCTGAATAAAACTGCAGAGGCTGTTGCTTCTCATGATGAAGAATTATCACGTAATTTCGGTTTGAAATAAAAATTGTTTTACTCTATATAACAAGCATTTCAAATGAGCCATACAGATTATATTGTATGGCTCATTTGATTGCATGCCTAGCGCGAGTGATATTGATAGGGATATATATTTATTGAGGTTTCTTTGATGCATTTGGAAAACTTATAGAAAGGGTTTGAAAGAATGGGACAATTTCAAAGTAATTTACAAACAGCAACGCAAATTGCTACGAAAATGGGATCAGCCTCCGATAGGATTCAAAGTGCAACCAGTCGTTCTATAACAAAGGCGACGCGTACAACGTTGTCTGTTAATTTCAAAGCACAAGAAGCGAATCAGCAAGTTTTAGACTTGACGAAACAATTTTTCGCTGCCTTTCAACGAGCGGTTGATAATATTCATTCGGTATCTAACGAGTTTGAGAGAATGGATAATGAACTTCACAACACTTTTCGTTAATGTGACAACCTACGTAAAGTAAAATAGTAGGAGGAAAAAGATGGATCGAGATATTGAAAACCAAATTAAAGAGTTAAATTTAAAGTTACGAAATGTATTTGAAGAACAAGACCGAAATCAATTCGCAATTCAAGCTCAAGAACAAGCGGAAGCAGATTTTTATGAATGTAGAAGTCGAAATCGTCGTTTGTTTGATCGAATTTTAGGAACTTGGCATGGTGATAGAGAAATGTCTCAGTTTTTTATGAATACGTATCAAGATGCACAACATATTGAACGAAAAGTCACATTTGAATTGGAAAACAAAAAAGAAACGTTGCTTCAAGAAAGACGAGACCTCAATGATTTAGAAAACGCCCTTTCCTATCAACAACAACAATTAGCAAGGGAGATCAATGCATGAGTTTAAATATGTATTTGGGAGAAGTACAAAACCAAACTCAAAGTATGAACGCTGTATGTACGGCCACCATTCAAGGTATGGAACAAGCAATTCAGTCGATTGATGCTTTTGCAATTGATACTGTTCTACAAGGACAAACTTATAGCAGTGCAAAATCATTTTTTGTACAAACCTTTCGTCCTTTAGCGCAAGGAATTATTTATTTGTGTGAAGAATTGATTCGTCGGAATGATGCTTTTCCAAGTCAATTTCAATCACAAGTCGCTTCGACAGATGTAATTGAACAAGAGATAAGAGAACAAATACAGGAAATCAATCAATCGATTGCAAGTATAGAAGCGGTAGATGTAGCTATGCCAATGCCTGGAATAGACGCAATTGTTGCAGTCTTAGTTGCGATGAGAAAAAAACTTGAAGAAAAATTAGAGCATCTATATGAATTCAATTATACGTCCAGTAATAACTACAGCACGGCCCTTCAACTAGCATCTAGTATTGCTACTGGTCTTGCTGAAGTTCAAGGTGGAAAAGGATTTAGTCCTGCAAGTGGTACATTTAGTACGCAAGGGTTGAATATGGAGTGGACGGGTCCTATTCAAGCAATTACAGAAAGTAAAGCTCGTAAAGCACAAATTGAAAAAGCAATTGCTTTACGAGAACAAGAAGCCAATAGACCATGGTATGAAAAAACAGCTATCAGTACTTGGGAATTTATGAAAGAATTTTTTCAAGGCGCTGGCAGCGCGGCTTTCGAAAGCGTTATTGGACTAGAATCACCTGATAATGATGAATTAGAAAGCAAGTTAACTTATCAAGCGGGAAGGTTCACGGGAAATGTTATAGCAGGAGCGGCATCCATTATAGAAATTCTAGAAGGTCTTACTGTCATAGGCGGCTCTAATTTTTTAACTCTAGTCGCAACAGTAGGAACTGGTGGATTAGCAGCACCAATTGCTATTACATTTGATGCAGCTGCTACAACGGCTGGAGTTAGTCTTGTTGGACATGGTGTATTTGTTGGGCGTAATGCAATTCAAAATGGTAAGGATACTCTTCAAAAATTCCAGTCTTCTTCTAATGGATCTAGTGGTGGAGTTAAACAAGAAGTCGATAATACCTTTAAAGCGACTCCTAAATTAGAAAATCATATTAAAAACATAGACCCCTCTGTTCCAAGAAGGAGAGGTATTGGTGGAGCACACAACAGTGAAGAGTTCTTTAAAAACGATATAAAAATAGTCAGTGAATCACCTTCAAAAATTCCAGGTGTAAAAACAGTAGAATACAATATGCCTAAGTTAAATATGGATGGCACTCCTACAGGAGAGTATGGAAATAAAGTATTCACAAAAACCATTTATGATCCTAAAATTATAAGTGATAAGGAATTTATTAACCGTGGAATTGAAGCAGCTAATGACGCTAAATTAAAAACTAGTGATGGAGTTCTTTCAAGAGAATGGACAGGTGTTGACAGTAAAGAGATAACTTGGAGAGGATACCATAAAGATGGAGAAATTTCTTCTTTTTTTCCAGAATAAATTAAAGATATACGAGGAGAGATATGTATGCAAAGAGAATTTAGATTAAAAGATGAGGATTTACTAGATTTAACTCATTTCCCTATACAAGCAGTGTTTAATATGGTAGATGATGAAAGATTTTTAAAGGTAATCAATTCAGTTTGTGAAGGAGTAGGATTTGGAGAGGAATATGGCGCATGTACTTTTCCAGGAGATTTGGATGAGTATGATATTGCCAATGGAGATTCATTTGAAGGTGTAGAATTTGCATTATACAGTGGTGATGAGGTAATAATTGATTATCAAACACTTTATCATTATTTAAAAAAAATGTGTGAGGATTATTCAAAAAAGTATCCAAACACAATTAAGAGATTAGAAGACAGTCTTAACAAATTTATTGAATTATACAATATTAATAGGTAGAGACTATTTATAACTTACCCAAAATCATTATAAAAGGGTTACCGCCACATTGCCATCAAGCTAAAATTTTATTGTACCCCCAGAACGAGATTTTGTGCTAATTGGTCACAAAAAAGCTAGTTTTTTGGTTTTTAATATTTTAATTAGAAAAAGAAGACTACTATTTGCTTTTTAATAGGTTGATATATATTTTAAAAGAAATTAAAGGAGAAATGTATCAAGGATATCATCCTTTTCTTCTTTATTGATACCAATGTATTTAAGTGTAATTTGTGGTGTGCTGTGATTCGAAATTTCTTGTAACATGGCTACATCTTTTGTTTGTTTATAGAACCAATAACCGAAGGTTTTGCGCATGGTATGAGTACCAATAGATTCTACATCGGCAAAATCTCCGGCTTTTTGCAATTGTCGATAAGCCTGGATTTTACTAATGGGTTGCTCCCCTTTTCGAGAAGGGAATAACCAGGTACTTTCTAGTGTTTGGGCATAAGAGTATACTTCATTAAAACCTGATTCGTATACAACATCTAAAATATTACGTGAAGAACTTAAGGATGCAGGGATTGAACCACCCCCATATTCTAATGCAGCACATCACCTAACACCTTGGAATGATAAAAGGGCTATTGAAGCACAAGAATTATTAAAAGAATTTGGAATACACCATGATTCTGCTGCTAATGGAGTATTTTTACCGTATAAAGTAAATGAATATGTGACTACTGAAGTGTTACATATAGGTAACCATGGTACGGATTATATGAAAGAGGTAACTAAGGTACTAAAAGAAGTTAAAGAATATGGTGGTACTCAAGCAGACGCTGTTGCAGCTTTACATGACATAAGAACACGTTTATTAGATGGCAGCTTAAAATTAAATAGCCCGAAATAATTTATGAATAGATTAAATATAAAGGAGAAGGAAAATGAAAATTTGGGAATTGAAGAGCTCATCTAATAACTATGAGTCTTTCCAACTATTAAATTATAAAAAGGATAAGAAATATTTTGAAGGAAAATTCAACTCCACTACAATTTTACTAGATTCATGGGGAGAAATATTTATTGAATGTCTAGAAGAAGGAAATCATAGTGATTTTCCTTATTTTTTTGGGGAAACTGGTGCACCAATGGTTAGTGAACAAGCGAAAAAATTATTAGAACCTTTAATAGGTGCTAACGTTGAGTTTCTTCCACTTATTAACAATACAACAGGTGAAGTATATTATGTAGTTCATGTTTTAAATGTATTAGATGCAATTGATAGTGATAAAGCAATTTTTAAAAAACTAATTACAGGTTTAATAATAGGGTGTGAAAAATTTGCATTTACTCCTAATGTTATTCAAAATGAAGTGATTTTTAAAGTATATGTAAATAAAAGGATTCATCCTACTGCTGTTTTTGTGTCTGACGAATTTAGAAATGTAGTTTTAGAGAGTGATTTAAAAGGTTTTGAATTTGTAGAGGTATGGGATTCAGAGGCAAATATGTAAAAGAAAGTCCTAAAATAACTGATAGAAGTTGAAGCAATGGTTTACATTAACTAGACACTTACAAGATGGAGATAGTGCAGATATAACTTGGTCTATACCCAAATATAATACCTATCCTAAAGGAGAATAAATACTCTTAGAAAGAAGTTTTTTATATGTGGAAAAATTTGATTTTAGAAATTGAAAAAATAGAGAAAAGTTTTAATGATAAACTGAATACACCAGCAACAGATAGTGAAGTTCAGAAATTAAGAGAACGCATGAAAGAGAGTTTTAATGTTGACCTACCGAGTGAATATGAGGAGTTTGTTAAAACTGTAAATGGATTAGATTTTAACGGGCTAGTACTTTATGGAGTTGACTCTTATTTGTTAGATACAGAAAGGGACGAATCAATTTGCGGGCTTATAGAAACCAATGAGATTTGGTATGAAAATGAATTTCAAAAAGAGTATCTTTTCCTTGGAGATTCAAATATAGCATGGTTTTGTAAAAACATATCTGAAGGTACTTATTTAGAACTTGATAAACCATCTGGTACGGTAATGAACACATATAATGATTTTAATACAATGCTTGAGGAAGCGTTAAAAATAACCCTTCTTTAATAGGATGATAAAATTATAACTGTTTATCCAATGTATTAAAGAATGTGAGGTACTCAAAAATGAAAGTAACTACTCAGCCCATAGTTAAAAATGCAAGGCAATATAGAGGGAATTGCTAAGAAGCACTATCCCTAAATTCTAGATGAAATTAAATGATTGAATATTTACATTTAAATAACCGACTATTTATGCTTTAATATTTATATGTACATAACTGGGATAATTGGGAAATTATATTTAATATGTTTTAAGAAAGGGGAATGTTTTTTATATGGAAAATCCAGAAAATCAATTTAAACGTGCACTTAATCCTTGGTTCTCCATTTGGACAAAACCACGTGATACAATGAAAGAAATTTTTATATCCAAACCTAAGAATGTGTTTTTACTCATTTTATTAGGCTCATTCGTGCAGACTTTAGATCGAGCATCTTCTAAAAATATGGCGGATTCAATAAGTAGTCCAGTTTCAATAATCTCAATGGTTATATTCGGTACCTTCGTTGCTTTCTTAATTTATTATTTTTTGCTACCAGCGTTATTTAATTGGGTGGCAAAAAAACTTGGTGGACAAGGTACATTTGAAAAAACACGTTACTCAGTTGCCTATTCTTATATCCCTTACGTTTATTCTCTTATATTAGTTTGGGTGCCTTCATTTTTCTTATTTGGGATAGAAAACTTTACGAGTGAGACACCGAAAATGGAGAGTAGCATAACTTTAACGATTTTGTTTCTTATTTTTTCCATAATCGATATAGTTATTGGAATTTGGACAATTATTATTTCCTTAAAATGTTTAGGAGAAGCACACCAATTTTCAGCATGGAAAGCATTATTAACAATAATAATATCCTTTATGATTATCATTCTTCCTTTGATAATAATAGTATTTCTTATAGTAGGGGTTACAATCTTTTAATCATTGATTTGCCTCTTATTTATCCAAATGTTTTCTACGCGCTGTTAGTAATTGTTACAGGGTGAACAACCATATGATTCGGATATTCCACTTGGCGAAGCGTATGACCTATATGATCAAATTAATCGCCCGTTTTACGGCCTGTTTTGCCTATTATCAGTGTTAACAGGAATTTGTGAAGGCAAACTTAAAAATCAAATATTAAACTATTAAAACCTTAAGGGAGCTAAGTAGATTGTCTTTGTTCGTCTCTTATTTTCCAATCGGAGAATAAGGGATGAATTTTTATGAAGGAGTAAATGCAGCCTTTGTTACCATTCCCGCCATTCCTCTGTTATATCTTCCTCAGATTCTAAGCCAGCTATTCGTGCTCCTGCATCGATAAATTCATAGAGAGCTTCTCTTTCCATTGTTTCGATAAAGTAGTCATAGTCGTCATTTAGTTCATTTATTTGAATAATGAGCTCTTTAACAACTTGCATGACTTCGGCTTGTGTCGGATTCTCTCCTGATTTCTGTAAATTTTTAATGTACGTGTCAAGAACAGTATTTGTTGCGCTTATATTTTCTTCAGTGAAAAACTCCCCATCTTCATCATTCTCAACCCATGCGGTTGTTGGTTTGTTTTTTCAATTCATCAAATGTCATGATAACCTCCTGAAAATGTTTTTTTATCTTTAATCCTATTCTACATTTTCAATCCTATATAACAATCAATTAATAGAACTTTTTTGTAGGCTGCTAGTTTTTTAACTTATTTTGCTCTTCGCATCAATATAGCTTATAGCAAGAATGCATGAATAGATTTCAAACTTTCTACCTTTACGAAAAAGTTTGACTTTATATACGGGTAGTGGTAATTTAAAACTTATAAGAAAACTCGGGATTAATTCCGAGTTTTCTTATGGGTATAACTAGTTCGAGGGGGCCGAAAGATGAAACGGAAATTATTTGCATTACCATTTGTCCTAATACTACTTATTGCATTAGCGGCTTGTTCTGGGGAGAAAGATTCTTCGAAGCAAGCAGGCACTAGTAAATCAGGGACTCCGAAAGATGGAGGAACGTTAACGATTGGTGTTAGCGATAACCCGGATACGATGAATCCGCTTTATGCGAATGATCGCGTGTCGTTAACGATACAACAAGCTTTATATGCACCGCTGTATCATATGGAAGACGGTAAGAAAAAGTTTGTTCTTGCTGAGAGTTTTACGCCTTCAGAGGATCAATTAACATGGACTTTAAAATTAAAGGATAATTTGAAATGGCATGACGGTAAGAAAATTACATCAGACGATATTGCATTTACATTCCAGTCTATTTTAGATGAGAAGCAAAATAGTTCAAGCCGTGAAAACTTTATTTTTAAAGGGAAACCGCTTGAGGTGAAAAAAGTGGATGAGTTAACAACTCAATTCGTATTACCACAAGTAAGTGCATCTTTCGAAGGTGTGATGAATGATTTCTTCCCAATTCCAAAGCATGTATTTGAAGGGGAAGCAGATTTAGCGAAGAGTAAGAAAAACTTACAGCCTGTAGGATCAGGGCCGTTTAAGTTTAAAGAATATAAATCAGATGAGTACGTTGCATTAGATCGATTCGATGATTATGTAGGTGGTAAAGCGAAGTTAGACTCTATCGTATACCGCGTTGTAAAAGACCGTAATACAGCAAATGTTTCGCTGCAAAATGGTCAAATCAACATGAAGATGATTGAGCCGCAAGACTTTAAGAAATTAGATAGCACTGGGAACTTCTCAATGGTGACATTCCCTGAAGGTAGATTATTCTACTTATCTTATAACCAAAATACAGATCTTATGAAGAAAAAAGAAGTGCGCCAAGCAATCGCGCATGCGTTAGATAAGAAAGAAATGATTAACTCAGCATTCGTTTCGAGTCAATTTGCAGAACCAGCAAATTCAATCTTAACGCCAGATGCTATGTATTATGCAAAAGACATTAAAGATTATAAGTATGATAAAAAAGAAGCGAAAGATTTATTAGCAAAAGCTGGCGTAAAAGATAAAGAAAAAGTACGCGTTATGTATGTAACGAATAATAAAATTATGGAAAGCTTAGCGCTTTATACACAACAAAAATTACAAGAAGTTGGCTTAGAAGTTGAACTGAATGCATTAGATGCTAGTGCAGCAAGTGAAAAAGGCTTAGATAAAGAGAATAAAGAATATGATATTACATTCGGTGGTTACATAATGGGACCTGAGCCAGATTCATATAAGAGCTTATTCTTAAGTAATGCTGAATACAATTATGCACGCTATAAAAACGCTGATTTCGATAAGTTATGGGAAGAAGCTGCAGTTGAAACAGATAAAACGAAACGCGCAGAACTATACCATAAAATTCAAGAGACAGCGAGAGAAGACTTACCTTATCTACCAATTGCATATCCGAAAGCAGTTATTGCAGTAGATAAAAAGTTTGATGGATTGAAAGAAGCAAAAGCAATTCCAGTTACAATGTTTGAAGATTTATCTAAGATTTATGAAGTGAAATAAGAAACTGTAAAGAAGCTGGTGGAAATCAGCTTCTTTATCCCGCTTTAACGGGCAGTAAGGCTCCCACCTCAAAATTTGACGAATGCGAGGAAGTAGGGGGAGAGATCAACTGCCCGTAAAAGCCCGATTGGTTCAACTAATAATAAGTGGGGGATGGACAGAACCCCCACTTATTAAAGTTTCACTTTATCTTGAGGGGGGAAGTTTGTGTATAAAGTAATTGGGAAGAGGCTTTTAAATGCAATTCCGCTTTTATTTGTTATTTCTATTATTTCTTTTCTATTAATAAAACTAGCACCGGGCGATCCTGTTCGAAACTTTGTCACGCCGAATATGAGTCCAATTGATGTTGAGCGTATTCGCACAAGTTTAGGACTCGATCAACCCATTTATATGCAGTATATTTTATGGTTGAAAAATATTTTAACAGGGAACTTTGGTTACTCACTTCAAAACCATCGTCCTGTTTTAGACCTTATTGTAGAAAGGTTACCTGCAACAATCGGCTTAATGGGATCGTCTTTACTCGTCTCATTTGTAATCGCAATACCACTAGGACTACTTACAGGTGTGAAAAAGAATTCCATCTTTGATCGCATTGTGAACTTTATTTCTTATGTGGGAATTTCAATGCCAGTCTTTTGGTTCGCCTTACTATTAATTTACTTATTCTCTTTAAAGCTGAACCTTCTTCCAAGTATGGGTATGCGTACAGTCGGTCAAGATTCCTTCTTGGATATTGTCCAGCACGGCATTTTACCTTGTATGGTGCTTGCGTTCCAAAACGTCTCTGTTTATATGAGATATATTCGTTCCAGTACAATTCAGCAATTAGAGGAAGATTACGTACAAATTCAATATGCGTACGGTGCTTCGAAGAAAACAGTTTTATTTAATCACGTACTTCGAAACGTATTAATACCGATCATTACGATTTTCGGATTATCTATTCCAAGTTTAGTAGGCGGAGCATTTATTACGGAAACAGTATTCTCATGGCCGGGTCTTGGTTCACTTGGGGTAAATGCTATTTTTAGATTTGATTATCCGATTATCATGGCAATTACATTACTATCATCATTCATGTTAATTCTCGGTAACTTAATTGCTGATATTTTATATGGCGTAGTAGATCCGCGCATTCGAATGAGGGGGTGATTTGGAATGAATAATAGGAGATTTCAAACGATAAAAAGTAGTTTTACGAAAAATAAGTTTGTACTAATGGGAGTTATTATACTTACGGTTTTAACGGTCGCATCGATTTTCGCATTTGTATCACCATACGATCCTAGTAAAATGTCGATTCCAGATCGCTTACAAGAACCTAGTATGAGCCATCCTTTCGGAACGGATGATTACGGAAGAGATTACTTAACGAGAGCGTTATATGGTGGACGCGTTTCCCTTGCGGTTGGTTTCCTTGCGATGGTTGTATCTGTTACAATCGGTACCGCAGTTGGGACGATTAGCGGATATTTTGGCGGAAAGTTAGACAACTTCTTAATGCGAGTTGTTGAAGTGCTTATGTCAATTCCATCATTCTTCTTAATGTTACTATTAAATGCTTATTTAAAACCAGGAATTACAACGTTAGTTCTTATTATCGGATTACTAACATGGATGGACACCGCTCGTATCGTAAGGGCAGAGACTTTATCTGTAAAAGAGCGTGAGTACGTTTTATATGCAAAAGTGTCAGGACAAAAATCACTCACGATTATTGTAAGACATATCATTCCTAACATTTTATCAACCATTATTATCGCTGCGACATTAACGATTGCGACATCAATTTTAATGGAATCATCACTTAGCTTCTTAGGTTTAGGTATTAGAGAACCAGATTCTTCTTGGGGCAGCATGCTGAACAATGCGCAAGGGTATATCGGTGAAGCTTGGTATTTAACACTCTTCCCGGGATTCCTTATCCTTTTAACGGTACTTAGTTTTAACGTAATTGGTGAAGCATTGAAGAAAGTTTTCGCGCCAAAAGGAGCTGGAAATGAAAACTAAAGTGTTAAGTGAGAGGAGTGAGGAACGTGTCTGAAAAACTACTAGAAGTGAAAAATTTAAAGACTTCTTTTTTCATAGAAAGTGGAGAGGTTGAAGCGGTTCGTGGCGTTACATTTCATTTAAATAAAGGAGAAGTAGTTGGTATTGTTGGTGAGTCTGGTAGCGGAAAGAGTGTTATGGCAAAATCTGTTATGTCGCTCGTTGCGTCACCAGGGAAAGTGAAAGAAGGAGAGATTCTTTTTCATAATGAAAACATACTTTCTAAATCTGAAAAAGAATTGCGGGCTATTAGAGGGAATCAAATTTCACTGATCTCCCAAGATCCAATGTCGGCGCTAAATCCAGTCGTGAAAATTGGGAAGCAAATGACAGAAGTAATTATACGGCATCAAAAAGTAAAAAAGAAAGAAGCAGAGCAGATAGCGGTCAATTTGTTAAAACAAGTCGGTCTTTCGTCACCAGAAGAAAGGGTAAAACAATATCCGCATGAACTAAGCGGCGGTATGAAGCAGCGGGTTATGATTGCGATGGCGATGTCTTGTAATCCAGACCTTCTCATTGCGGATGAACCGACGACAGCGCTTGATGTAACGATACAAGCGCAAATACTAGATTTAATGAAAAACTTAAAAAACGAAACGAATATGGCGTTACTTCTTATTACGCATGACTTAGGAATAGTGGCGCAAAACTGTACGCGCGTCATCGTTATGTACGGCGGGCTTATTATGGAAGAAGGACCTGTACTTGATATTTTCCAATCGCCGAATCATCCATATACGAAAGGGCTATTAAACTCTCTGCCGAAAATATCGAACGGCGTAAAAGAGAGACTCGCGCCAATTCAAGGTGTAACGCCAAACTTATTAAACCCGCCACAAGGTTGCCCATTCGCTGAGCGCTGCCCGCATGCGATGGACATTTGTGAAAAAGAACGTCCGCCATATTTTGAAGTCGGAAACGAAAGACGTTCTATGTGCTGGTTAAACGATAAGACAGTAGGTGAATCACATGCATGAAGAAAACTTAATTGAAGTTCGGAACTTAAAAAAATACTTTCCTATTAAAAAGGGACTATTCGGCAGAAAAACGGAACAATTAAAAGCAGTCGATGACTTAAGCTTCACAATTAAAAAGGGTGAAACATTCGGATTAGTAGGAGAATCGGGCTGCGGAAAATCAACGACAGGAAGAAGCATCATTCGTTTACACGACGTCACTTCAGGTAACGTTTTATTCGACGGAAAAGACATCGCAAGTTTAAAGGAAAGTGAACTAAAAGAATATAGAAAACGAATGCAAATCATTTTCCAAGATCCATACGCATCATTAAATCCGTCGATGAATGTATTCCAAATTATTAGCGAGCCAATGAACATTCACGGATCTTATGAAAAAGAAGAACAAAAAGAAATCATTCTAGACCTCCTCAAAAAAGTAGGACTAAAAGAAGAACACCTATATCGCTACCCGCACGAATTTAGTGGAGGCCAGCGTCAGCGCATCAGCATCGCGCGTGCACTATCTGTAAAACCAGATTTTATTTTATGTGACGAACCAATCTCAGCACTAGATGTCTCAGTCCAAGCACAAGTCGTAAACATGCTGCAAGATATTCAAGAAGAAACAGGTGTCACATACTTATTCATCGCACATGACCTATCTATGGTAAGACACATATCAGATAGAATCGGAGTCATGTACTTAGGAAACATAGTAGAAATTGCCAACAGCGAAGACCTATACACAAAACCGGCACATCCATACACACAAGCACTACTCTCATCCATGCCAGAACCAGATCCAACAAACATAGGCAAGGAACGGATTATTCTAGAGGGAGAAGTACCAAGCCCACTACACTCACCATCCGGCTGCAAATTCAGAACGCGCTGTAAATTCGCGACCGAAAAATGCGCGCAGGAAGTACCGAAGATGGTGGAGATTGCGAAGGGGCATGAGGTGGCTTGTCATTTGTTTTAGAGTGGGGGAAGCATCGGGGGGATCCGGTGCTTTTTTGTTTATATAGATAATATTAAGGATAGTTTTACAATTTACTTGAAAAATAACTTCCCCTTATAAGTTTCTATATAGATGCGCCCGTCGTCTTCTTCTTTTATTTCGCTATCAAAATGTTTTATCCAATCAACAATGCCTCGATCACTTTTTGTGACATTTTCTCTTACATATAGATATGAATGAATTGATTTATAAAATGTATAGTTAGTTAAAAGCCTTTGACCAAGAGAAATAGGAGTATCTGAATTTGGAGTCTCCTGAATTATATATGGAGATGGGAGAATGTTATTACTGTTAACATATACATAATATTTGGACTGATTAATGGCCCATTTTAGCCATATGATTTGAACTATTATTATAACTATGGTTACAATTTTTTGTGTTTTTTTTAAACTTCGTCCTGGAAAAGAGTAGTAGATGAAAATCGGAATAGCAAATAAACCAACCCAAGCTACCCATTTGTCTATTGGTGTACCATTTATCCAGAGGATAAATCCTAAAGCTTTTGTAAATAAAAATAAACAAACAAGACTGGTGAAAATTATTGATAAATAGTATGTTTTATTTTTCATGATTTTCTCTCCAAAATATATGTTCATAAAACGAGTATAAGAGTATTTTAAAAAGTGTATATCATATAGATGTAGAGTACAAAATAGTAACTTAAATTAAATAGGGCAAGCATAACGCGTTGGTAAGTTTTACTGGCTCCAGCTGAAAATAAAACGCCTATAAGTGGTGCAAATAATCCAATCTTCCAAAATATATTTGCTGAGCCACCTATTTCTAATGTATCTTCATTTACTATAGTTAAGAGAGCGTAAGGTACACAAGCTAAAGATAATATAGCCCACTTGTTCAAAGTGTCACCCCCCTTTCGTTGTTTTAATATAAATAGTAGGAAAAAGTTTTTATGATTTGGAAGTGTATCCTATATATTTGGAATATTAGGCTATAATAAGTTATTATTTGTGCTGTTCATATATCCACCCATTTTTTCCGTTTCGAAATCATATTCCAATGTTTTAGTTTCATATTCAAATTTCATTACTATTGAAACCTTAGTATTATCTTTCCATGAAATTTCATAAAGGTCTGAACTATTAACAATATTAAAATTAGCCACCCTTATTTTTGTTTTCTCTACAAGTTTGTTTTTTTCTTTAAAGTAAATTTTTATGTATTTATCATCGAAGAGATGTCCATATGAAATCCCTGTAATTTCTATGTGATTTGCTTGGTTAGTTGACGTATTTTTTACAAGAGGTTTTTCGATTTCTTGAAAAAACAGCCAATAAATAGGATATAGAATAAGTATAAAAATGATACTCATACCTAATAAAAATTTTAATATGCAACCGCCAAAATCGTGGTCTGCTATTTTATCATTACTTAGCCATTGGCTCATATTAGTTTCACCACTCAACTTTAGTATAATTAGATAGAAAACCTCTAAATGATTTAAAGTATCACCTTGTTTAACCACTTACTAAGAATAGAATGTTAACTATATTTATAAATTATTATCTTCATTTTGGAAATAATTTTTACACTTCAATTGGTTTAATTTACCACAAAGTGAAACGAACCGCCAGTGTTTTTGAATGATATCTATATGTATAAATATATGTAAATGGTAGACAGGCTTCAAGTTTTAGTGCAAAACAATAGCTCAAGTATTCTACGGCATTTCAAGGCTTTAAATGAGAGAATACTTGAGCTTGGTGAATCTTATAAAGTAGGTATTCATTTTTCTTAAGTTGATACACATGAGATGTTACCTCTATAATCTTCTTTTTTTCGTTTCATAATGATTTATTATAAATAATACATGTCATAATCAAAAAAGAAGAAAAGTAAATTTGAATATGTTTTCTGTTATAAAGTTTAAAAACCTCTACATATAAGTAGAGGTTTTTAAGTTGCACATTAATGAATTATACTTTTTCAGATAAACGAAGATCATAGAATACATAATTTTAACTAGATTTATTATTAGCTAGTTTATCCCCACCACCAAGCTCCGCCTCAATCTGCGAAGTCTTCGATGACTCAGCCATACGCCAATACGTAATAAAGCTTATCGCGATACATCCAGCTACGTAGAAGTAGAATAGTGATTCCATACCGATACTTTTTAGCCACAATGCGATGAACTCGGCTGTTCCGCCAAATATCGCAACGGTTAGTGCATATGGCAAACCTACGCCAAGTGCGCGAATTTCAGTTGGGAAGAGTTCTGCTTTTACAATTGCGTTAATTGATGTGTAACCAGTCACGATAATGAGGCCGACCATCATGAGTAAGAATGCTACGATTGGTTCTGTCGTTTTTTCCATAAAGAAGAAGATTGGTGCTGTTAGTAATGTTCCGAGAATACCGAAAGTCATTAATAGTGGGCGGCGTCCGATTTTATCGGATAATAGTCCCGCAATTGGTTGAAGCACGACGAATATAAGTAGTGCGACAAAGTTAATCCAGCTTACAACTTCTTTCGGAAGACCGACTGTGTTTACCATGAACTTTTGTAAATATGTTGTGTACGTATAGAAGGCGACAGTGCCTCCGAGTGTTAGGCCGACTACTGTTAATACTGCTTTAGGATGTTTCATAAGCGCGCGAACAGTTCCTGCACTTTCGCGTTTTTGTGATTTTATGTTTGCAAATTGCTCCGATTCATCCATCGTGCGGCGAAGCCATAATACAGCTACTGCACCCATTGCTCCAATAATGAATGGAATACGCCATCCCCAAGCTTTCATATCTGGTTCGCTTAGTAATTGCTGAAGAACAATTTGAACGCCTAACGCAACCATTTGTCCAGCAACGAGCGTTACATATTGGAAGCTTGAATAAAAACCACGGCGACCACTACTAGCCATTTCAGATAAATATGTTGCGGAAGTTCCGTACTCTCCGCCAAGTGATAATCCTTGCAGTAAACGGGCAAGAACTAAAATAATTGGTGCCATAATACCGATGCTTTCGTAACTAGGTGTACAGGCGATAATGAAAGAACCACCGGCCATAACCGTAATGGAAAGCGTTAATGCTGCTCGGCGTCCGTGCCGATCTGCATAACGTCCCATTAATAAACTTCCGATAGGGCGCATTAAAAATCCAACTGCAAAAATAGCTGCTGTGTTCAGTAACTGACTCGTTGGATCTCCTTTAGGAAAGAACTCTGCTGAAAAATAAACAGCAAAAGCAGAGTAAACGTACCAGTCGTACCATTCAATTAAATTGCCGACAGAACCTTTGAAAATATTACCGGCAACTCGGTTTGATTTTGCTTGAGCCACACTAATTCCTCCCCTTGCTTATAAATAAAATAATAATTATGAAAGCGTGTTCATTATAGTTGAATTGTACTGTCTTCGAAGTAAAATCTCAATATTATGACAATTTTATTCTTTTTGTACTTTATGTACATGGAGAGTTTTAATAGTTGCTTCATTATTCGTTTTGTCATAATAATAGAAAAAGGAGATTGATAGTTTTGAATATTTTATCAAAGGATATGGAGTATGAAGAAATCACGCAAAGTGTCATTACAAACGAAAATAGTAGGCTTAATTATGGCGTTAATTTTATTTGTCGTTCTCCTATTAGCGGGGATATTTGTTTACATTCAGTCCGTTGATACGAAGCACCAAGTGGAGCAGCTAGCGCTGCAAACGGCGAAGTCGCTCTCTTTTATGCCAGCTATAAAAGAAGCTTTTCAAAATAACGAGCATAAAAGTACAATCCAATCCATTGCGGAACAAGTTCGAGAGCAAGCTGGTGCAGATTATGTCATTATAGAAGATCGCTTTGGGGTGATGTATTCCCATTCTAATTCGGAGTTAATTGGCACAAAGAGTAACAATCCATATAACTATGAAGCACTCACTTTTGGTGGCTATTATACACTCGAAGGAAATGGTGTAAGTGGTCCGGCTTTAATGGCTAAGGCACCTATTATTGTTCATAACGGTAACTACGACCAAGTAGTAGGCGTTGTGACAGTGGAGTTTCTAATAAAAGGCATTGAATCTAACATATTGAGCAGAACGAAAGAAATTATCCTCTTTTCCTTAGCTGTATTAGTAGCTGGAATTGTTGGTGGCATTCTTTTAGCTCGTAGTATTCGTAAAGATACACTCGGTTTAGAGCCGAATGAAATTGCAGCGCTATACCGGGAAAGAAGTGCGATACTACTATCTATAAAAGAAGGGATTATCGCTATCGATCAAAACGGTTTTATTACGATGATGAATACGTCGGCAGAAGAGATGCTGCATGTAAATGATGATTATATGCAGCAGCACATTTCAAAAGTTTTACCAAATTTTAATATGGAAAGAGTGCTAGAAAACGATCAAGAAATCGCGTTTCAAGATAAAGTGTTTATTTTAAACATGACGCCGATACTCGAAAATAACAGTACGGTAGGCGTTGTATGTAGTTTTAGAGATAAAACAGAACTGCAAAACCTTGTGAACACAATATCTGAGGTAAGAAAGTATTCTGAGGACTTACGCGCTCAAACACATGAATTTACAAATAAGCTGTTCGTCTTATCAGGATTACTTCAGTTAGGACATTACAAAGAAGCGATTGAATTTATCCAGCAAGAATCTAATATTCATCAAAGCCAAAACCATATTTTATTTCATCAAATTCATGATGCAAAAGTACAAGCTATTTTATTAGGAAAACTCGGGACAGCATCTGAAAAGAAAATTGATTTTCATATTGAAGGAGATAGTGCGCTTCATCCGTTACCAGACCATATAAAGGTTTCGCATCTTATTACGATTCTTGGAAACATAATCGATAATGCATTTGATGCGGTGAGTGAGCAAGAGGAGAAGAATGTTTCCTTCTTTGTTACGGATATTGGACACGATATTGTGTTTGAAGTGATAGATAGTGGAGCTGGGATACCGGCAGAAAAAATAACGACCATTTTTCAAAAAGGATTTTCAACGAAAGGAAACAATCGTGGTTACGGACTAGCAAACGTGAAAGAAATGGTAGATCTACTAGAAGGAACGATTGAAATTCAAAACGAGAAAAATGGGGGAGCTATTTTTACAATTTACCTTCCGAAAACATTGAGAGAAAGTACATAACAAACAGGGGGATGGGCATATGTTGAAGGTTGCAATTGCAGAAGATGATTTCCGCGTCGCACAAATTCAGGAAGAGTTTTTATCAAAAATAAAGGACGTAAAAGTGATTGGAAAAGCATTGAATGCGAAAGAAACGATGGAACTACTACAAAGGGAAGAAATCGATTTGCTTCTATTAGATAACTATTTACCAGATGGAATTGGTACAGACTTATTGCCGAAAATCCATGCTGACTTTCCAAACGTTGACGTCATTATGGTTACTGCGGCAAATGAAAACCATATGTTAGAAAAAGCAATTCGAAATGGTGTAAGTAACTACCTTATAAAACCAGTCACGTTAGAAAAATTTGTTCGTACGATTGAAGACTATAAAAGAAAGAAGCAATTATTACATAGTAACAATGAAGTAAATCAAGCATTAATCGATAACTTCTTCGGCATTTCGCAAACACAAGACATAAAAAACTTACCGACAGGTGTGGATCCGTTAACGCTGCAAAAAGTGAAAGGGATTATAAAAGGATTCGAAGAGGGCATTACAATAGAAGAAATGGGAGAACAAATGGGTGCCTCCAGAACAACCGCAAGAAGATACTTAGAATATTTAGTAGCGATAAACGACTGCACAGTAGAGTACACATACGGTATTATCGGACGACCAGAACGAAAATACCGAATAGGACGAGGATTATGAAAAAGCGATTATTACTATATATATGGATCATGACAGGAGTAATAGCTGGTTGTTCTGTAGAAAAAACGCACACGAATAAAGTGAACATCGACAAAGTTGAAATCGTTGCGCCAAACGTTCAAGGAGCAGGGTGGGACTTAACAGCACGAGCGATGCAAAAAACGCTCACAGAAGAAAAAATCTTCACAAAACCAATCACAGTCACAAACAAAGTAGGTGGCAGCGGTGACGTCGGATGGAAATATACGAAACAAAAAGGCGGTCACGTACTGGCGATTAACTCAAGCTTACTCATAACGAACAACCTACTAGGCCACAGTAAACTAACATATAAAGACTTCACGCCGCTCGCAACTCTCGCATCGGACTGGGAAGTCGTTGTCGTATCAAAAGACTCGAATATAGAAAATGCAAATGAACTAATGGAACAACTAAAACAAAACAAGAAAAACTTCAAAATCGGCGTTGCCCCTGGCCTAGGAAACGACGATCACCTATCCTTCGTACAAGTAAGCAAAGCATTCGGCATAAACCCAGCCGAACTACAATTCTTCGTCTACGAAAACAAAGAAAAAATCATAAACGCCCTAACGAACAAACAAATAGGCGCCGCAACCATGACCCTATCCGAAGCCGAAAAACAATACAAAGCCGGCAAAATAAAAATACTAGCCGTATCCGCACCAAAACGACTAGACCGACTACCAGAAATCCCAACATGGAAAGAACAAGGAATCGACGTTGTATTCCAGCACTGGAAAGGAATTATGGGCCCAAAAGATATGACGGAGGAAGAGGTTGCTTATTGGGAAAGTGTGATTAAGAGGATGGTGGAGAGTGATAGTTGGAAGGGGATTTTGAGGGAGCGGGGTTGGGAGAGTTTTTATAAGGGGAGTGGGGAGAGTAGGGGGTTTTTGGAGGAGAAAGTAAGGGATATGAAAGGGGAGGGAGGGCTGAAAAATGTGGGGGATACTTAATATGTTTTTAGATATGGGGAATTACGTTTGGTAATTAATATTATATATGTAAATTTGATTATACTTATTTAGCTTTCAAGTATTTTTAAAAGGAGTCTTATCATGGTATGATATTTACTTATTGTAAACATAATAACCGAATTGTATTCGTACATAATATAAGACGTTTTTTGAGCTGATATTTTTAAAAAATTCCTTCCAGTTATTGATTTTTACACCCATTGGATGGTATGCTGCTGTATAGAAGGAAAAAGTAGAATGTATGTTCTTGAGAGGTATGAATGTAAAGTGATAAATAATATAGATGGAAATTTAGAAAAAAAGTATAAAATAATTGATTTATTCGCAGGTGCTGGCGGGTTAAGTAATGGTTTTGAGCAAACAGGAAGATTTGAAATAGTTGGAGCTGTGGAAATTAATAAGGAAGCCGTTGAAACTTATATATGTAATCACCAAAATAATAAAGAGATAATAATAAAACCAAAAAATAGTGAAATAAGTGATATAAGTAGCATTGATTTTCATGAGTTTATGATGCAAAAAGGAATTGATCCATCAGAAACAGTAGTAATTGGTGGACCACCCTGCCAAGGTTTTTCGAATGCCAATAGACAAAAAAATTATTTGATTTCAGGGAATAATCAGCTTGTAAAAGAATATGCACGTGCTATAGATACGGTTAGACCAGTGGCTTTTTTAATGGAAAACGTTAAAACAATGAGTTCTCCTACACATAAGTTTTTCGTTACAGAATATGTAGAAAATTCAATTTATATGTATAGTTCTGAACAACATTTAAGTGATATAAGCGGTGAAGAAGATCCTTTTTGGCAAGAAGATGAATTAATTCTACTCGAAACTGATAGAGTAGAATATGGAAATTTACTTAATCGAATTTTAAATGTTACATGTGTGCAACCATTTATTACAAGTGAAATGGAACTTTCAAGAATTAGAAGTGTAGTCCGCAAATTGAAGAAGAAAAAACTTTATAATCCAATTGGCCCTAAAGAGAAGAAAGAACTAAAAGGGATTCAAAAAATTATAAAATCCCTTTCTGAATATAAGTTCGGTGAATTAGAAGATGAAGAACATCTGGTGAATATGGTTAATGAAACTGTCGAGTCATTTAAGAAACTGACTCAAGGTAATAATAGAAGTAATGAAGAAACATTAGCGAGTTTACAGGGATTTGTTGAGATTAATCAACTATTAAGATATTTGAGAGAACTAGAAGAAGAGCGTATTGTAAAATTAGGAGATCCACTCGTATTAGTTGATCAAACATTAAAGGTTATTGTTAAAGTAAAGTCATATAATATCGTTGTTTATTTAGAAAAGTTTTTTAAGCATTTAGGGTATAAAGTAGAGAAAGGGACAGTTCATTCAAATGATTATTTTGTTCCGCAAAAACGTCAAAGATTTATGATTTTAGGAATAAAATCAAGTGCTACACAGTATAAGGAAATTAAATTTCCTGAGAGATATACTCAAATAGATTTTACTGTGAGAGATGCAATTGGTGATCTAGAAAGTATTACTCCTGCTAAAAGCACTGAATCCCATAAGATTGACTATAATATTGAACTGAATAAAACTGTAATGCAACATTATTATCGTTCAGATATGAACGATAATGTAATTTATAATCATATAAATACAGACAGTGAGCCATTAAGTCAGCAACGTTTTGAAGAGATAAAGAGAACAGACGGGAAAAACTTCCATAGCCTCTCATCTGAGCTTAAGGACGTGTCATATACCGATGCATCTAGAACTCAAAATACGGTATATTTGAGATTAAATTATGATATTCCGTCACCAACAGTTATTAATGTGCGAAAGTCAATGTGGCAACATCCGACGAAAGCTATGGCATTAAGTATAAGGGAAGCAGCTAGATTGCAATCTTTTAAGGATAATTATATCTTCAAAGGTTCTAAAGATAGGCAATATCAGCAAATCGGTAATGCAGTGCCACCATTAATGGCTAGGGCAATAGCAGAGAAAATGTTGTCTTACTTAGAGGTAGAGCCTAAACAATATTTAAAAGATGAATTTGAAGTAAGAAGAAACAGTGAATTATAAAAATAACCTGCACCCTCTGTAAAGGTTATTTTTATAAAGTTAGGCAACCTCAAGAAGATGATTTCTGTATTCGACAGGAGTCATCTTTTTTAAATTCTGCTAATATCGATAGGGATTGTTTTCGTAGGGCTTTTAATTTCTGGTTGCAAATGGAAAAGACGTACAAGCTTTTATATATGCTTCATTTTTAAAATACCCGAAAAAAGATTTTTGAGAGCATTGTTCCAAAAGGCTCCTTGTATTGACATGGAATGCTCCAATTTTAATTTTTAACTAATTATTGATAGGTAAGACTTGTGTAATGAGTACTTTGATATGAATGAATATGGGGTATCTTTATAATGGAATCTTACTTAAATTGATTGGATACTACGCTTCGTGATTTTCATCACTTTTTTATAGGAATTCACTTGACGAATCGGACAGATAATACCATAATTTTATGACTCTACGTATCAGTTATTTTTAAGGAGGCAAATAAAAATAACTATAGTATCTCGAACGTGATACACTAGTGAATCTACATAAATAACAGACCATACTTCGTACGTTATATTTTGTGATAACAAAACGAATCAATATATATTTTTGAATAGGTGGCAAAGGTAGTTTTTTATTATCCTCTCTTCCATAAGTTTACTCTTTCTTTTATAACTCATGTTCAGCTTTTAGTAGTTTTTACTCCATGCATATTTTTCTTCTAACGTAAGCGACCTCTCTAGGTCTCTTCTAGAGTTTTCTTTACACACATCATATAAACCCACTATAAAATTCCCCTTATAAATACCAAGCCATTTATTTCTTGATGACTCCACATGTTGTATGCCAATCACATCTATGTCAAAACTAAATTTTTTTAAAAATATTTTGAGAGTACTTCCCTTTTCGTTTTCTTCAATAAAGATAAGCTTGAATTTATCTATATAAGTAATTCTTTTCTGAATGACAGATTTTACGAATAGATTTTTAATAGTGTTTGAGCTTCTTTTTTGTAACAGTTTTTTTGTCGCTTTAAAATTTGTTCCCTCTTCATGTTTCTTTTGTTATTTAAGAAAACTATATAAAGTGCCTTTTAAGTACAACTACTCTTTTTCGTTTCGGGATTTACAAATAATGTAACAGTCCAGAGGTATTCTGTTATAATCTTTATAGAGAACTTAAAAAGAATGGGGTGTGTTTAAATGGAAACAATTTTAACTCAACCTTCAGCAACACCTCTTATGCAGGCATTACGATCGATTGGGTATAATTCTAAAACTGCAATCGCAGATCTAATAGATAATAGCATAGATGCTAAAGCGACATTTATTGATATGAGTTTTCAATTTAAAGAATCTGATGGGATGATCGTTATAAAGGATAATGGAGAGGGAATGAGTGAGGATGAGCTTCAAATTGCTATGACTCTAGGTTCAAAAGATCCCAGAGAAAAAAGGAAAGTAAAAGAGCTAGGTAGGTTTGGGATGGGGCTAAAGACAGCTGCCTTTTCACTTGGAAAGCGTTTAAGTGTATTGACAAAACAAAATAATCAATATGTAGAACGTTGTTGGGATCTGGATTACGTATCCCGATGTAATGAATGGAGATTATTTAAAGAGATACCAGCTAAAGTGAAAGAAGCATTAGATAATATAGAAGGGGAAAGTGGTACAATAGTCTGCATTGATAAGCTAGATCGTTTTATGGGATATGGTTCTAAGAAAGTAATTAAGGATTCTAGTTTTTTTCGAAAAGTAAGAAATATTAAAGAGCATTTGGAATTAACCTTTCATTTGTTATTAAATGAAGGATTAAAAATAAGGATGAATGGTTATGAAATAGAACCTTGGGATCCATTTTTGTTAGATAACCCCAAAACATTAGAAGGGGAAAAACAATTGTTTAGAATTCATTACCATAAAATGATTGTTTCCCCATTCATATTACCACATTCCTCGAATTTTAATGAATTAGAATATAAGAATGCAGGCGGGATAAAAGGATGGAGAGACCAACAGGGATTTTATGTGTATCGTGAAAAGAGATTGTTATATTTTGGAGGGTGGCTCGGTATGTTCTCGAAAGATGCTGCGTCTCAATTAACAAGAATTAGAATTGATTTGGAAAACATAGCTGATGAAGATTGGCAAGTAGATGTTAAGAAGTCGAATATTTCAATTCCAGAAGATGCGAAGATTATATTACAGAGAATAGCTGATAGGTATCGTCAAATTTCTCGTGAAATATTTTATTTTAGGACAAAATCTAGTTATACAGGTGGGAAAATAAAAGGTAGTTTAAATACATGGGAGCGAATTGAAAATGATGAAGGTGCTTCATTTAGGCTCAATCGTACACACCCTATTTTATGTGGAATTTTAAATGAAGTAGATGAAAATACCGCGAGATTATTGAATGTATATCTAAAATCTATTGAGATGGGGTCACCAAATAATATAATTGATGTTCCAAAAGTTACAGAGGATGTTGTTCAGTGTGTAGATGAAGTTATGAAACGGATGGTAGTAGAATTTGCAAATATATATTTAGAAACTAAACTAGCTAGTAATTTGGATCAGCTAATTAATATTTTTATGACTCAACCAGGCTTTGAAAATTTAAATTATGAGACATTGAAGTATATAATTGAGGAGGAAAAAATATTTTATGTATAATGAGGCTAAACAACTGTTTGAGGACACTTTTAAAAGTAATTATTTAACATTTATTGCGAAATATTCAGAACAGGAAAAGGCAGCGGAGTTTGCATTAAAGTTGGCAGTATACGCTATTAAGAGTATTTATAATATTAATGACCAAGAATCTATAGATGATTGGTCTCTTGAGATGTACGTAAAGCATGGAATTAATATTGAATTAGAAAAGCCTTCTATTATGCGTAACGATGAACCTTCATCTTGGTTCGATAAAAATGAATTAACAAGTTCTTTTTTTTGGAATCGTTATAAACATTATTTGCTGAATATAAAATCATGGCCAGTAGAATCAATACAGTCAATTGATGATACGACAAATGAAATTTTAAAATCACTTGGGGATCCTAAGAGCTTAGAACCGTTTGATAGAAGAGGGTTAGTATTAGGCTATGTTCAATCAGGGAAGACAGCGAATTTTACTGGGTTAATAAATAAAGCATATGATTTGGGTTATAAACTAATTATTGTTTTATCAGGCATGCATAATGATTTAAGAAGCCAGACGCAAATTAGATTAGAAGAGGAAGTTATTGGATCTGTCCTTGATGAAAATGGAAATCCTAAAGGGGTTGCACAGATTCGTCAAAATGATAGTGGCCATATTATTTCAACGTGGACGACACAGGAAAAAGATATTTCATCTAATTCAGTTGGGAAAGTGACTCATATAAATCGTCCAACATTACTGGTAGTAAAGAAAAATAAAACCATTTTAGAAACCTTACGAGAACAATTGATTTATCACCAGACATTGTATGATTTAGATATTCCAGTGCTAATAGTTGACGATGAGGCAGATCAAGCTTCTATTGACACATCGGATCCAGATAAAAAGGAAGATCCCAAAACAATCAATAAGTTAATACGTCAAATTCTTGAGTTGTTTGAACGCAAAGCTTATGTTGGCTACACAGCAACACCGTTTGCTAATCTTTTAATTAATGTAGAAGCAGAGACGTTAGAAGAAGGAAAAGATTTATACCCAAAAGATTTTTTAGTAGGTTTGTCTAAACCTAAGGGATATTGTGGTCCAGAGGAATTTTTTAATGTATTTGAGGATGCTGATTATAGACGTCCTAGTCATATCAGATTCCTCCATCAAGATGAAATAAAAATGTTCGATAGTATTAAGAAGAAAACTCATGGTAATAAGTTCGAAGAAGTTCCGGATTCAATGATAAAAGCGATTTTGTCCTTTCTTATTACAATATCGGTCCGTAATTTACGGGGACAAAGAAACAGTCATAATTCCATGTTAATTCACACAACAAGATTTACCGATGTGCAAAGAACTATTAAAAACGAAATTGAAAAGCAATTTGACAATATAAAGAACCAAATTTTGTTTAATCAGGATAGTAAAATTGTTAAAAGTTTAAAACGATTATATGAAAATGACTTTATAAAAACCACTAAAGAATGGTCTGAAGAAATAGAAGTATTTAAATGGCCTAATGTATATAGAGAAGTAAAAAAAGTCATTCATGACATCCAAATAATGGAGATAAATGGGAAAAGTGAAGATACCTTATCTTATTATAAATATAAACGAGAAGGATTAAATGTTATTGCTGTAGGTGGAGACAAACTTTCCCGAGGTCTAACGCTAGAAGGATTAAGTATTACGTATTATTATCGTAATACATTAATGTACGATACGTTAATGCAGATGGGGCGCTGGTTTGGATATCGTAAAGGATATATGGATCTGTGTCGTATTTATACATCTAGTACAATTGCGGAATATTTTGAGCACCTTGCTGAAGCAATGGTAGAGCTTAGACAAGAATTTGATAAATTAGCTCGACTATCGGTAACACCAAAGCAATATGCAATAAAAATGCTAAGTCATCCGAAAATGTCACTAACTAGTCCTTTAAAAATGAAAAACGCAATATCTACTGGATTTAATTATCATGGGAAATTGCAACAAACAAGGTTGTTCGATATAGATAAGGATTTTTATGTAAATAATATGAGGGCGACTGAAAAACTAATAAATAAAATAGTACATAAGGTTGACCTTATTGGTGATGCAAAAACTAAATATCATATGGCTAAAAATGTGGATGTCACTCTTATTATTGATTACTTAAGAGAATATCGTACAAGCGAAAAAGCAACGTCGGTTATTTCGACACAAATAATTGATTATATTCAAAGGGCAAATCAGCATGGAGAATTAATTAATTGGAATGTTGCAATAGTTGATGGAGATGAAAACCAAAAGAATAATATGGGAGTATTCCCAGTCGTCTTTGGAGATGTGAAGATTAATAATGCTGTTATTCGTGGTACAGATGCATTTAAAAAATATGGTCATAGACAAATCGATAAAGTAGACATTGGAGCAATAGTTGCTGGGAAAGAAGAATTTATTGATCTAGGTATTGAAGATAGAAAATCTATTATAGATAAAAATCAACTTCGGATGAAACGTAAAAAGGAAACTGGATTGTTACTTGTTTATCCGTTACATCCTAAGGTCGAAGTGTTTGATAGATTAGGCATCGAGTTTAGTAGTAATCTAGTACCGATCGGGATCGGAATATCTTTTTCTGGTGATGAGGAAAATTCAACATTTAATAAAAGAGAAATTCGCAAAAAAAACAAAACCGTTTCAGAAATAATATTAGGAGGTCAGTCGTGATTAAGGTGAAATCAGAGTTCGAGAAAATGATAAAAGATATTGAGAGTCAATTGGTTCGAGACGTATACAAATTGAAGTTAATCTCAACATCAGCACCATATCTGTTAATTGGTATTGATACCCTTAATATGCACAGACAACTATATATCGATTTGGGAAAACAGCAATGGGAAGAGGAGCAAATACGCTCCCTCCCGATTTGGCGAGGCCTCTCGATAAAATTTGAATACTTCGAACGTATAGGACCTTTGAAAGACCATTATTTTATAATACTAAATCAAGAATCTGAAGAAAGTCTCGAAATATTTGAGGCAGTTTTGCAAAGTCTTATTGATCATATTACATATATGGAACAAAATGATAATTTATTTGGAGTGATATATCGAGTTTTGGACCAATGGCGTAGTTTTTTTTCTAAAGGAGGGTATAAGCGTCTTAATGATGAAAAGCAACAGGGGCTTTTTGGAGAACTTTATTATATTCAAAAATGGATGCAACATTTTCCTAATCAACCTCCTTTATTAATTGAAGACTGGGAAGGGCCAACAAGCGGGAGAGTTGATTTTAGGAGTTCTAGATGTGGTGTTGAAATTAAAACGTGTTCTGAAAAGTTACGTAAAGAAATTAAAATCTCCAATGAGAAACAGTTAAAACTAACAAATACAGTCAGGGATTTATATTTATACGTATGCTTTATAGAAATTAATCAAACGGTAGGGAAAACTTTGCAAGGAATTGTTGACGAAATACGAGAAGCTTTATTGGGAAGTTCACAGAGGTTGTTTTTAAAATTTAATGATTTATTACTAGAAATGGGATTCAAAGATGATGAATATACGGATAAACTTTTCTTTGTACATGAAGAAAAAACATATCATGTCATAGATGATTTTCCTAGGATTTCCGATGAGTTATTACCAATAGGAATATCCCATGTTAGTTATTATATTGATTTAACTCACTGTAATGAATTTGAATGTTCTTCAGATAAGGTGTTTAATTTATAAAGGAAGTTGGTTTTTATGAAAGAAGAAGTACAAAAAATCAAATTTTATCAATCATTTATTGAAAAGGTTGAAGCTCAAGCTCCAATCCATGCTAGCCATAAAATGACTTTTTTATATGAAATGTTAAGTTATATGGAAAAGTCAGATGAACCAGTATTTTTATCTGTTCCATATACAAGTTCTATTAAAAAAATTCAGCTAGATGCATATGCTTTTGATGAGGATCAATCTTCGCTTGATCTATACGTTGTCGATTATGATTTAGAAGCCTCGTATCATGAGATTACGACAGTCAATATGACTACAGTATTAGAGACAGCAAATAAGGCTAAGCGCTTTTATACTAATAAGAATTTCATTATAGAAAATGTTGACAAATCTCTTGATGTATATGAGGTAGCGAAGATGTTAAAATCAGATGCTATATTAATAGATCAAGTTAATATTTTTGTAGTAACCAATAAATTTTATCTATCTAATAAACCTATTGAAATTGATATCCCTGGTATTGAAACTGTAAATGTACAAGTATGGGATATGGATCGTGTGTATCAATTAGCGATGGCTGAACAAGGAATTCAAGACTTTCATATTGATTTGTTAGAGAGTTATAATCAATCTTTAGAAATGATGTATGTACCGAGTTATATGGATGGTGAAACAAATAGTGATTTTGAATGTTATATTGGGTTTATACCAGCAGTGCTTTTAGCTCAACTATATGAAGATCTGGGGCCGAAACTTGTAGAGAGAAATGTAAGGTCATTTTTACAGGCAAGGGGAGGAACAAATAAGGGTATTCGGGATACTTTAAAAGAACCTAGTCAAAGAAAAATGTTTGTTGCCTATAATAATGGTATATCGACTGTTGCACGTGCAGGGAAAATTGAAAAGATTCATGAAGATATTAATTTATATAGGATTTCGGGTTTAACGGGTTGGCAAATTGTTAATGGTGGACAAACTACAGCATCTATTCATCAAGCTTATAAAAATGAAAGTGATCTAAGTGGCGTTTATGTTCAAGCGAAATTAACAATTTTAAAGGTTAAAGCTGATCAAGAAAATGACCAGCATGTAATAGAAGATGAAATGGTTTCGAGAATATCCGAGTATGCAAATACTCAAAACAAAATTAATAAATCGGATTTGCTGGCGAATACAAGATTTATGTCAGAATTAGAAAGGTTGTCACGTAGTACATGGATCCCGATGCAGGATGGACGTAAATCAGATCGGAAATGGTATTTCGAACGCGCTCGCGGTCAATATATGGTTGATATTGGACGTAGAAAACGTGGAAAAGAACAGAGTGGTTTTAAAAAACAATTTCCAAAAGAAAATGTTTTAACAAAAGTAGATTTAGCAAAATGTTTTATGTCGTGGGAGGGATTCCCTCATATATCAAGTAAAGGAGGGGAGGAAGCTTTTAAGAAGTTTATGGATCAGAATCGTAAGTACTGGAAACACGAACGAAGTCAGGATGATAAACACCAGCAATTAATAGATGTAACAGTTGAAATATATCAAGAATTAATCGCAAAGAGTATTATTAATAAACATATATCGAAGGTAATCGATCAAATAAAGCTAAAAGGTTATAGAGCGAATGTTATATACTATACAACGGCTATGTTGCAACATATTTACGGTGAAGAAATAGATTTACAAGAAGTATGGCAAAAACAAAAACTTTCCCAGAAGTGGGATAATGTAATAAGAACCATCGCCACTGATTCTTTAAACTATCTTAAGGAATCAGCAGGGGAGCAAAATGTAACTCAATGGGCTAAAAAGGAAGATTGCTGGGAACGTTTTAAAGCAGAGCGTTATAAGCAATTAAGAAATTTAGTTTAATATTATAAATTTACAATAAATACCGCTTAAATTTTTAGGCGGTATTTATTGTGGTATGTAATTGAATTCATTGTAAATATTAAAATGTTTTTATGTGTGAAAAGTATTAAATGAAATTCTTACTTATTCTATGTCACTCTCTTAAAATATAGTGTAAGGAGAGCATCTGAATATACTATATTTTAAGAGAGTATCTTATGTTGTATTTACTTACAAGGAGTTAATTTTAATAATTGAAGATTTAGTTCGTGAACAAATTTATTTGACTTAGATATATTTATTATATTTTCTTGTAGATAATTAATTTTATAACCTTCGATAGTTTGGAGAATAAAAGTATAAGAACTATTTATAATATTATCAGTTATTTGTTCCTCAGTAATAATTGAAATATCTCTATCGCTATATGTAGCTTTATTGGTTATTAAAGTGGCGCATACTCTAGCAATGTGATATGAAAAATTTCTTGCTATTCCCTTTTCGCTTTTTTCTATATTTCTCTTGATATAATTTGTTACCTTTCTATATATAATTGCGGAATTTAAAAAAGCACCAAATTCAATATGGGGATTGAATATTGAATTATAGGATTCTTCGTCTTTTATTAAGCTAGTTGGTTTAGATCGAGCATTTGCTGGGCTATAATTTAGTACAGCTTCTATAGATTGGGCCATATTCTGGATGCTGATAATTTTACTTGCAGGCTTTTGTTTATTTTTATAATAATTTTTTCTTCTATCGTAATAATAGCCTTTATTTAAACAAAATGTTTCGATATCTCTTTGGATATCATCAGTAGCTCTTAGTAGGGCAGGTGGTACTGGATTTTGGCTATTTGAAGCAGAGATAATTTTATCTATTGTTGGCTTTTCACTTGTAGTAATGACTTTAACTAGTATGGATCTCATATCATTACTATTCTTAGTATAATATTTACTAAAGGTATAAGATGTTTGTAAGCCGTTAACTATTTGTACATCATCTAAATAAAGAGTTTTTAATATAGGCCTACAGTTAGATGCTATGATTGTAATTCCATTATTTAACCACCAAAAATCTTTTTCATAATCAGCAGATAGGCTACTGGCTATATTTGAATTTACATCGACATCACCTTGGTAATGTCTAATATTGTTTTCAAATATATTTTCCCGAATATTATAATTTTCATCCATTATAAAATCGTAATAATCATTTAAATTTACTACTCCTACGTAACCAAATTCATTCTTTTTAAATGGGATAGGTATAGGAGTTTCTTTAAATGTTAATTCTAATTCTTCAGCAATAGATTGTTGATAAATTGTAAGTAACTCCCTAGAACTATAAAGTTTAAATGCAACATTTTTGATATTGAGCTGTTCCTTGGTTAAAGTGACTAACTGTTCTTTTTTTGAATCCAAAGCACTATTAATAACAATTTCATCGGATTTACATGAATAAGTATAAAATATGTGTAATTGTGATTTTTTTCTTACACTATTTCTTAGTATTCTTCTAAAAATAGTAATTTTCTCTATTAAATTAGGATTGAATCGAGATGATAATGTATTTTCATTGATTCCTAAATTTAAAATTAAAGGTAAAGATGCAAGTAATTTGTCAATGGATTTTTCTGTGAAAGATTTTTCTAATTTCGCTTGAGATATGTATATTTTTATCTCAGTTTTTTCGTTAAATTTAATCTGATCAAGTTGATCTTCACTAGAAATTGAACTATCGTTAATCAAAAAAAGAAAAGAATCAATTCCTCCGTCTAATCCCCCGTCAACTATACTATTTTCAATTTCTTCATAAGAAGTGTCGGAATCTTTAGTGATTTGAAGGGTGGAAAATAGTTCAAAGGCATCTTGTTTGTTGAGTGGCAATTCATTTTGTTGGATAAATTCTTCTAAACAATCTTCTAGCATAATTGTATTATTCAATCTTAATCCCCTCATTTCTATATAGTATAGAAATTATAGCATTAATTAGAATTAATTGGGATTAAATATGGTGTAAAAAGTATTTATAAAAGAATATATTAACGGAAACATATTTTAATCGAAGTAACCGATAACTAGCCCCTCCTAAGCCCCTTACAAGCCCCTACCAAGTAATAAATCACTAAGAAAAAACATAACAAAAACAAAAACAAAAACAAAAACAAAAACAAAAACAAAAACAAAAACAAAAACACCAACAAACACCATAGTAGGAGTCGAAAAAAAATTTGAAATAACACGCCAAAAACCCGGCCATCCTCCCATATATATTATGAAGAGGTTTTCATTTTGAACGGAGACAGGAGGAGTTAGGATGGCGGTATACCGTACTGTGCAGGTGAATTTTTGGCAGGATGATTTTGTTTTGGATTTGACGCCGGAGGAGCGGTATTTATTTGTTGACTTGTTCGAAGACGACGCAGTGTGGGATTTTTCCTTTTCCGAAGCGATTAGCTGAGATGGAGACTGGTTATAATCGGGAGACTGTTGATAAGCTTGTGCAGCGCTTTGTTGATTATGGAAAGATTCTTTATGATGCGGATACGCGGGAGTTATTCGTTTTGAATTGGCTTCGTTATAATCCGGTGACGAATACGAATGTGGAGAAGTGTGTGCTTCGTGAGCTTAAGGGTGTGAAGAATAAGGAGTTTGTACATATGTTTCTTCAGAAGTGCGTAGAGGAGGAGCTGAATGTTCCAATGCTTTTAGCGCATTTCGGTATGCCGAGTAATTTGGCTGTGGATGATGTTGAGCCAGTTTGTGAGGAGACAGAGGCGGAAGAAGATGTTATAGAGGAAGAAACGGGAAGTCGTGTGTTTTCCTTTTATGAGCAGCATTTCGGTAGTTTGTCTCCGCATACTGTGGAGGAACTGAGTGCGTGGATGGAAGATTTGTCAGAGGAGCTTGTGCTGAAGGCTCTTCAAATTGCGTTTGAGAATAATAAGCGGACGGTTGCTTATGTGAAGGGGATTTTGAGAGGGTGGCACGGGAAAGGATTTACGAAAGTATGTGAGGTTGAGGCGGATACGGCTAAGTTCCGAAAGAAGGATTCGTCTGTTAGTACGGGGGAGACGGAGGAGTTTTTGGCGAGGTGTGAGGAGTGGGAGAAGAATGCGCCGTCTGAGGAAGAGTTGCAGCGCTTTTTAGCGGAGCGCGGGTGGCGGCCATGAGCATTCAAAATGTGGAGGCGGAAAAGACGGTGTTAGGTTCTCTATTACTTGATGGAGAGCTTATTAAGGAGTGCCGTTTGACGGAGCAGTATTTTTCGATGCCGGTGCATAAGTCTATATTTCAGTTAATGCGAAAAATGGAAGAAGAGGGGCAACCGATTGATCTTGTGACGTTCATTTCTAGGGTAGATCCGAAGTTTTTAGAGGGGATCGGGGGAATGGAGTATTTTATAGGGTTAATGGATGGTGTGCCTACTACTAGAAACTTCTCTTATTATGAGGGGCTTGTTCGAGGTGCCTGGAAAATGTATCAGGCAGGTGTTCTTGGGCACAAGATGGGGGAGCGTCTTATTGCGGAGAAGAGTGAGAAGATTATTGGTGAGACGATTACGGCACTTTGTGAGTTAGAGGAAAAGGACTGTGTATGTGAGTTTGATTTGAAGGATGCGTTAGTTGATTTATATGAAGAGCTTCATCAAGATGCGAAAGAGATTACGGGTATTGAGACTGGTTATACGTCGCTCAATAAAATGACGTGCGGATTGCAGGAAGGTGATTTTGTCGTTCTTGGTGCGCGTCCTTCTATGGGAAAGACTGCGTTTGCGTTAAATGTTGGACTGCATGCGGCGAAGTCTGGAGCTGCGGTTGGATTATTTTCGTTAGAGATGAGTAGTAAACAATTGCTGAAAAGGATGGCGTCTTGCGTAGGTGAAGTGTCAGGAGGCAGATTGAAAAATCCGAAGCATCGTTTTGCGATGGAAGACTGGGAAAGGGTGAGTAAGGCGTTTGCGGAGATTGGTGAGTTGCCACTTGAGATTTACGACAATGCAGGGGTTATGGTGCAAGATATTTGGATGCAAACTCGTAAGTTAAAGAGGAAGCACGGTGATAAAAAGATTTTAATTATTGTAGATTACTTGCAGCTTATTACGGGCGATCCGAAGCATAAGGGCAACCGATTTCAAGAGATTAGTGAGATTTCTCGTAAGCTTAAGTTATTAGCGCGGGAATTAAATGTTTGTGTAGTAGCATTGTCACAATTGTCTCGTTCTGTAGAGTCGCGTCAAGATAAGCGACCTCTTTTATCCGACTTAAGAGAAACAGGACAAATTGAGCAAGATGCGGATGTCATTATGCTTATGTATCGCGAAGATTATTACGATAAGGAAACGGTGCAGAAAGAGATGACGGAGATTCATGTGGCGAAGCATCGGAATGGGCCTGTTGGTATTTTTAAGCTGAGGTTTTTGAAGGAGTTTGGGCGGTTTGTGGAGGAGAAATAGTGAAAAGACTTGAGTATTACTTTGCATATAAAATAAAGCATAAGTTTTCCAGTGTATTCACTTATGCTTTATTTTTTGAATATGCTTCTTATTTCCCCATAAAGAAAGATCGTCTCTCTGCAGTAATCCATTGCTCCAAGTCATCTTGGCTACGTCGGACAAGTCGGTTCACTAACACATCATGCCATACATAATCCTCTAATAGGTATATATGAACCGGATCATCTGTATAAAAGGCAACGTTACGCTCTTCAAGTGATGGTCCATAAATCATCTCTTTAGAATCTATGGATAAAATAAACCAATGTTCTGTAGAGAGGGTTTCTGTATAAGTTGTTATACGATGGGCTTCTAGATTTTTAATAGGATTTTCAACATGCAGGGTAATGCCTTGTACTGTGACTTTATCAGCTACCTCAGCTAGGTCCTCTTTTAACGCTTCATACATTTCATCCCACATCGAAATGACAATACGTCGTTCTGCTTTTTTTATTAATGTCTGACAATAGCTAATGATTGTTTTGTTGTCTTTTAAAGTAATTACTCGATTATCCGTTTTTTCCTCGGAAGTTTCGAGTTTGTTTAATGAATCACTGATTCCTTCATAAGTAGACTGCCATTCTGATTGAGCTTTCTGTAAAAAGATTTCAACAGGTAGAGGTGAATAGCGAGTGGTGTCATTTATTTCTTCCTTCATGACAATTCCTTTTTCTACAAGGTTACCTAAAATCTCATAAATTCGCGCTCTTGGGACACCCGAATCCTTACTCACTTGATAGGCTGTGACAGGCCCTTGTTTCACAAGAGATACATAAGATTTAGCTTCATATTCATTAAAACCAATTTTTTTAAGCTGTTGTACGATGTAGTCCACTTTTTCGTCCTCCGATGTTTGCTGTTTATTTCAACGTTACAATAACTCTTTACATTTAGCAAATTGATAGTTACTATTACAATAGTGACTAAAGGGGAGGCTACTAGTATGGATTTTTATTTAGACCCATCTGTATTAATGATTTTGATTGTTTTTGGATTTGTAGCTGCATTTATTGATTCAGTTGTAGGTGGTGGCGGACTCATTGCCTTACCAGCTTTATTATTTACAGGATTGAATCCAGCAAGTGCGGTAGCCACAAATAAGCTAGCATCAACAATGGGGAGTGCAACTAGTAATATTGTGTTTTATCGTTCTGGTCATCTTGATTTGAAATCGGCGTTTAAATTATTTCCAATCACTTTCATAGGTTCCATAATAGGGGCATGGACCGTTCATTTAATGAATCCAGAAGTACTGAAGCCGTTGATGCTGGTAATGCTTGGTGCAGTCGCTATTTATACGATATTCAAAAAGGATTGGGGTAGTATTTCTACTCATAAGAAATTGTCTGGTCGACACGTCATTATTTTTACCTTTTTTATTTTTGCTATTGGTTTTTATGATGGATTTCTAGGTCCTGGTACAGGTTCATTTTTAATGTTTTCTCTTTTATTTATTGGATATGATTTTTTAAAAGCAGCAGGTACTGCGAAGTTTCTTAATTTAGGAAGTAACGTTGGTGCATTGTTCATGTTTATGTATGTAGGGCAAGTAAACTATGCGTATGGTTTTATAATGGGGATTGCTCAAATTGCTGGAGGGATTGTTGGCTCCAAATTTGCTATAAAAAAAGGAAGCGGGTATGTTCGTGCTCTCTTCATTACAGTAACTTGTTTATTGTTAGCGAAAAATCTGTATGACTATGTGCAGTAAGTAATGTAGAAAAGGTTAACTATGCAGGCTACATAAATATAATAATTCCTTGTAACATTTTTTAGATGCTACCTTATTCGAAGGTAGCATCTAAAAAATTAAGGTAAGAGGATGAAAATAATGCAAACGAATATTTTTGGGGTATGTTTATGTACTTTAGCGAAATAACTATTCCATATTCTTCTTATAATTAACCCGCAACAACCCCTTAAAATCCACCTCAGCAATCAATACACTTATTAATATAAGCGTCGCCCCTAAATATCCTTTTCCTGTGAGCGTTTCACCTGTAAAAACGAAAGCGAACCCTGCGGAAAAGACAGGTTCTAATGAGAAAATAAGTCCGGTATGTGTAGGCGTCGTGTATTGCTGGGCGATCACTTGCACGATGAATGCGACTGCGGTGCAGAATATGCTTAAGGCTAGGATGATGAGCCATGAGTTGGTTGTGCTAGGCAGTTTTGGCGTTTCTATAATGAATGAAAATATAAGACTAAATAGACCGACGAAACCGAGTTGTATGACTCCAAGTGCAATGGAGTTCACATGTTTTGTTACGCTTCCGGTAATGATGACGTGAATGGCATAAAATAAGGCTGACAGTATGCAAAATATATCGCCATTACCGATCTTGAATTCGCTCGTTAATGTTAATAAGCCGATTCCTATTATCGTTAAAATGATTCCTACTATCACTTTCTTTTCTGGAATGTGTTTTAAAAATATAGCTGATAGTATCGGAATGAAGATGACTGTGAGACATAGTAAGAAACCAGCGTTAGAAACACTCGTGTACTTTGTACCGAAAGTCGCGAAAATGTAAACGATAAATAAGACAGAAGCGAGTATAAATGCATATTTTACAGTTTTAAAATCGATTTTGAATAAATGTTTGTAAAATATTAAACCTGATAAAAGAAAGGCAATAATAAATCGTAATGCGATTAAGTTGTATTCTTCTATACCTTCAAGTCCAACCTTCGTAAGTAAGATCGATGCACCCCAGAAGAATGTAACTAGTAGTAGCCCTAAATCCGCTTTTAATTGTAGTTTCATTTCTATTCCCTCGTTATGTATAAATTTTTAAATCCCATACCCCTATCCCCATTCTTCATTTTAATATTAATTCTGAATATTTGTAACTTAAATTTATCGACGTTTTATTCCATTAAAAAAAGAGGCTGTTTATAAAACAACCTCTATGTATCTGAAAATCCGGACCTTGATTAAAGACTACGTAGAATCTCCAAACCTTTTCCTGTTAAATGAATTCCTGCTCTACCTCTTTTTATTTGCACATACCCTTTCATTTTTAGGAAGTTCAACCGGTGTCTCACTTGTGCTTCAGATAAATTTATTTCGACTTCTTGGCTCTTTTCAGAAATAATTCTTCTTCCGATTGCTTTTCCTTTTTCTTCATAATTCATGACGAGCGTAAGGATGAAAAGTGATTCTTGGTCAAGAGCGTTTGAACTTGAAGAAAAGGGTGTTATACCCTCGGCCTGATCACTATCTGTTTTCCTATGTGGAGGCTTTTGAAAGTAATGTTGATTAGGCAAATCATTTTTTGTTATTTGGTTTCCAGTACGGACAGCAAGCATATAATCTATCGTATTTTTAAGTTCTCTTACATTTCCGTACCATGGATATCCTTGCAGTTCTTCAATTAGTTCTTGTTCAATTTTGACTTTAGGGTCCGATAGTGAGACAAAATGTTTAGCTAATAATTCAATGTCATTTCGGCGCGCCCTTAATTCGGGAAGGTGTATAAAGAGTACTTTAAGCCGATGGTATAAGTCTTCTCTAAACACATTTTCTTGAATCATTTTCAGTAGATCCTTATTGGTTGCTGCAATAATCCGGACGTCTATCGGGATAATTTGGCTTCCGCCAACACGCATAATCTCTTTTTCCTGCAATACTCGAAGGAGTCGTGCTTGAAGTTTCAGGCTAATATCTCCAATCTCATCTAAAAAAATAGTGCCACCATTTGCTTGTTCAAATAATCCCATTTTCCCGCCTTTTTTTGCTCCAGTAAACGCTCCGTCTTCATAACCAAATAATTCACTCTCGACTAAATCATCCGATAAAGCACTAAAGTTAACAGCAAGAAAAGGACCACTATTTCGCTGGGAAGCATTATGAATAGCACTTGCAAACAACTCTTTTCCGGTACCACTTTCACCCTCAATTAATACAGTTAGATCAGTCTTAGCTAACCTTTTTGCAATTTGTTTCGTGTCTTGGATCGTAGAGCTAATGCCAACGATATTATGAAAATTGTATTTTGCTACATAACCTTTTTTGACAAATTCTTTTCTCAATTTACGTTCAAACCCAATGGTCTTAAGGGCATTTCTAAAAGTAACAATAATCGATTGATCATTTATATGTAGACGTTCCACTATTACATCCAAGCCGTTTACAACAAATATTCCGCTTTCTTGTTGCTTATTTGAAAGGATGAAGTTTACTAAATCAATATTATCAATAATGGCATCAATCGGATGACCAATAGCGTTTTTACTTTTTATTTTCAGCATGCTTTCCAGAAATTCATTAAAGACAACAATTCTTCCTTCATAATCAATAGCTAGTATGCCATCACCAACACCATCAATAACTTGATGAAGTTGTCGATGAGCTTTAGCTAAATTCTTTGTTAAATCTACTATTTTTCGATAGTATCTCTCAGAAACGTGGTTACCCGATTCCTCCATTAAATGAAATCGATCTAGAATGGACATGATTGTAGTAATATCTATTAATCTATGACCGATATTAATTACTTTTTCTACAAAGTCAGGGATAATTTCAAGTTCGCCAGGTGTGATTGCGAGCTTGATCATTTGTATATTCGTTTTTCCAGGATAGTATGGGAAATATTCAATGTGGTTCAGCCCCAATTGACGCATCGTTTCAATTGATTCGTATACTGTTTCATGATTATCATTCACATATAGGGCTTGTGTTCCTTCTGGTAAAAATAAAAGCTGGTCCACGTTTTCGTAATTTAATGTTCGTTTTGCTATTATTACTTCGCAGTTTTCCCCGATAAAGTCTTTCACCGTTTCTATCGTAAATGTATTAGGTAACAAGATTAATGTAGAATGAAATACTTTTGGAATACTTTCTTCTACAGAAAAACTTTCAATATCTATGAGGTCACCTACCATCTCCGTTAGTTGTTGATGTAGGGCTTTTCGTGTTTCTTTTAAAACGGTGATCAATACAATGTGGTTAGTTTCAAATTTGTTCATAGAACACCTCTTTAGTTGAATGTAATTGGTCTAAAGTTGGTTATTAATTGGTTATTATGTAACCAATTAATAACCAATTATAATACATATCAACATAGTAAACACCGATAAAGTGACAAAATATTTAAATATGTGTAAATAATCGTTTAAATTTTAATGTTGGCATGATTTTTGCTTATATCAATGGTGTGTAAAGAAATAATGAAATGAGTAGAGTCGTAATTTACATATTTAATTCTTTACCACTTGTTAGAAAAGGGAGGTTAAGAGTATACAATTTCAGCAGAGAAAGACAACGAAACCATTTAAATTATGAGGTGAGAGAAAATGAAACCACTAATTGGTGTTACGGGGTATTATGTTGATCATAGTGAAATAGGGAAGGAGGGCTTACGAGGGCTACCAGGTCAGGATATGGCTATCTTTTCTTACGACTACATCCGTTCACTTCAACGAGCAGGTGCAACGGTTGTTCTACTTCCAATTGAGGAAGTTGATCAAATTGAGTCCACACTTAATCAATTAGATGGATTGTTATTGGCTGGTGGCGCGGACATCAATCCAATTTATTACGGTGATATTTCAAAATCATATATAGGTACTGTAGAGGAAGAACGAGATAATTTTGAATTAAATTTGGCAAAGCAGGCTTTAGAAAAAGATATTCCTATTTTAGGAATTTGCCGAGGATTACAGGTGTTAAATGTTGCAGCTGGTGGATCCCTTTATCAAGACTTAGAGCAAGAGATGGGCCCAGAATATTTCCATGTTCGAGAACAGTTCCGTAAATGGCAAGGCTCTCATTCCGTAGATCTTCTGGAAGAGGGGAAAATTTATGAGGCTATTGGCCAAAAATCTTTAATGGTTAATTCTTTTCACCATCAAGCAGTGAAAACATTAGGGAAAGATTTTGAGGCGAGCGCATGGTCCTTTGATGGTGTAATAGAGGCTATTGAATCGAAGGCTCATCGTTATGTAGCAGCGGTTCAATGGCATCCAGAAATGATGTCGGAAAGGGATGTCTTGCAGCAACGTTTATTTAACCAATTTGTAAATGAAATTAGTAAAAAGGTAGTTAAATCATAGCGTGTTATAAGTAAAAGAATTGATGGATAGCTTGGTACGTCATGGTAGTGGGGAAACCAGACTGCCGGCTGTCTGTAAAAGTAATAATCATTGAGGGAAGAACCCCCCAATGATTAAAGTTTCACTTTATCCCGCTTTAACGGGCAGTAAGACCACCCTCAAAATTCAGCGGAAGCAAAGAGAAGTTAGATGGGTGATCAACTGCCCGTAAAAGCCCGATTGGTTCAACTAATAATCATTGGGGGAAGAACATCACCACTGATTAAAGTTTCACTTTATTGCAAAGGGGATTGGTATATGAGTCAAGTGTCAGAAAAGGCGGTTTCATTTGAGCCAGAAGAAAAAAAGGAAAGAAAAGAATGGAAAATAAACGTATTTGCAATGTTACTTGTCTTGTTAGTTATTGCGGCTGTTATTACACATATATTGCCGGCCGGAAAATATGAACAGATTGAAAAAAATGGGTATACAACAGTAGATCCAAATTCTTTTAAATGGATTGCATCATCGCCACTTGGATTTTTTGATACGGTAAAATCTATTCCTACAGGGATGGTAGAAGCTGCTAATATTATCTTTTTTATTCTTATTATCGGAGGTTTTTTTGGTGTATTAAAGGCATCAGGTACAGTTGAGGCTCTTGTTTCAACGATGGCAAAAAAACTTGCTAACCGTGAAAAGTTAATGATTCCTATTATCATGCTGTTCTTTGCGCTTGGTGGGTCATTAATGGGAATGGCGGAGGAAGCTTTAGTGTATGTACCTCTATTCATCCCACTAGCTCTTGCGGTTGGATTTGATACGATAACAGGAACCGCAATGGTACTAGTAGGAGCGTCCGTCGGATTTACAACGGCAATTATGAATCCGTTTACAGTTGGGCTTGCGCAAGGGATAGCGGGTCTTCCTATGTATTCTGGGATGGGGTTCCGGCTCATTTTATTCGTAGTCATATATGTAATTGCGGTTACATTCGTCTATCGTCATGCTATGAAAGTAAAGAGGGATCCTGCAAGTGGAATTTACGGAAAATTCGATACAAACGAGCAAGACAGCCTACTAACAGCGAAAGTAGAGTTAACCAAAAGACATAAATGGATATTAACGGCCTTTTTAATCAATTATATTATTCTTGTATTTGGTGTAATTAAGTACGAGTGGTATATAAAAGAAATTGCAGCCTTATTTATTATTTTAACTATAATCATTGCAATCCTCGGCAAGATATCTCTTGATGATACTGTAGAATCTTTTACACAAGGATCGGCATCTTTAATCGGGGGAGCTTTAATCATTGGTGTATCACGCGCTATTTTAGTTGTATTGAATCAAGGGCATATTATAGACCCACTACTGTATCAAGTGTCGGAAGAAATGAAACATGTTTCTCCTTTTTTAAGTGTTGTTGGAATGTACAACTTCCAAGTAGCGATTCATTTTATTTTAGCATCAGGTAGTGGCCATGCGATGTTGACAATGCCTATCATGGCGCCACTTGCAGATTTATTGGACATTACACGCCAAACAGCCGTATTATCCTTTTCATTCGCGGATGGTATTGGAAATATTATTTTTCCAACAGGTGGTACGCTAATGGCTGGATTAGCAATTGCAGGAATTTCATGGACAAGGTGGGCAAGGTGGATTCTTCCTTTAATTCTAATTGAATACTCAATTGGTTTAATAGCAGTTATAATTGCTCATCTTATTGGTTATGGTCCGTCTTAATAAAAGGTAGATATGCTTTCAAGGATAGAAAGTTCGGATTTGAAGAAAATCGCTAAATAATGGTGATAGAAAAGCCCAGTTTAGAAGGGCTTTTTTTCTATGTAAACTTTTATTTGTTTTGTTTACATAATATCTTTACAATTATTTGATAAAATAAATTCAACTGCGTATTGTGAGGGTGGGTGGTTATCCCTTCTTTCTATTTGGAAGGAAAGGAGGTGATAATATGGACTTTTTGTTTGACCTTGTAAAAGAGTTTGTCAAAGCGAATGTGCGCGAAGTTTCAGCGTATTTTTTGCGGAAGCAACTTCTAGATAAGGACAACAAAAAACCCACTCCGCGCCGTAGGAAGCAGAAGGGTGGGTTTCGTAAAAAGAAATAACTTATAATAACTACCACCCTATACGGTAGCAGTTAGGGAAGAGATGTTAGCGCATCTCTTCTTTTATTATATGCCATTTTATTTGATGTCATACTTATATAGCACTCTACCGAAAATATATCATATTCCTATTTTATGGTCAATTTGATTACATTTCCTCCGTAACATCATACCGAAGCAACTGCCCCTGATCATAAAACCTCTCAAAAATAATCCCCATTACATAGAAGAATACGAGACCGAAACCAATATGAATGAGTGTAAAAGTAGCTCCAAATGAAGAAAATTCATATACGATAATCGGTAATTTTGCAGTTGTCCAAACGCCTAAGAAAAATACGATGTACCGAATGCTTGCACCTTTTTTTAAGAGTAGTGCTGCGATGGGGAAGGCAACATAGAGGGGACCAGCTGCAATGCCTCCTAATAATAGAGAAAATAAGATTCCGTACATACCTGATTTTTCTCCCATATATTTAATTAACGTTTCTTTCTTCACCCATTGGTCAAGCAATCCTACAAATACTAGAACAGGAGGAAGGAGAAACAGCATATCTAAAATGCTATTCCCTGTTAGTTGTAATGCACTCCATCCTAAAGATTGATTTATGAAAGTTAATACAAAGAGCCCGAGTAGTAAGACGAAAAAGAAGCGATATCTTTTTAGTTCTTTCATACCATCACCATCCAAATGATATAGGAGAATAGAAGTGACATGAGCAAAGCGGCTGCATTACGTGCGTAAGCAAAGCTTCGTCCGAATATCTTTTGTTCCATGGGCAAGGTTGTAATTCCTACTGACATGAGTGTAGACATAAGTGCCGCAACTTGAGGTAGGCCTGCACCGTGTTGGACTAATGTATTTCCAAGAGGAAATACGACAAAGCTTGGAATAAGTGCAACGGAGCCGAGTATTGCTGAGTAAATAATACCTAACAATCCGGACTGTTCTCCAATGATAGAAGAGATAAAGGACGGCGTTAATATAGAAAGCGATAAGCCAACGAAAAGCATGATGGAAAGCATGGCAGGGAGAAGGTTGCGAAACATTTTCCACGACTTCGTTAGAGCATCTTTCGTTTTCTTGCGGTCCTTCATAAAAGAAATCCCCGTAAGAATAATGGCTAAAGTATAAAGAATCACACCGTTAATCATGGTCGGATTCCTTTAAGTCTTTATATTTATCTAAGAAAAAGGATAAGTTCTTCATTTTTTCTTCAATATCCATTTGAAAATCTACCAATTGTTCCTTTCCAGCAGGCGTAATTTTGTACATCTTTCTCGGTTTGTCTTGATGATCTGTGCTTACGTAAGATTCAATTGCACCTTCGTTTTCTAATTTTTTTAGTGTGCGATATAGAATGGCACTATCGATTGGATTGACGGGAAGTTCTTCCTCGCACTTTTGTAATAATTGCCCGCCATAGTTATCTCCTTCAGCTAGAAATAACAAAAGAAATGCACCTGTATGTCTTCCTGTATGTTTCATGGATATACCTCCTAGAATAAATTAGAATTCATACTGTTAATAACAGTATACTGTTATTAACAGTATATGGTGCATGAAATGCTATGTCAATTTGAAAATGTGCAATCTCGAGATAGGGGCTGTACATCCAAAAACACAAAAAAAAGACACTCTCAAGAGTGCCTTCCTTTAGCAGCCGAATCCGCCGCCCCAACAGCTAGCGCCAACGATGATTAATAAGATAAAGAGTACAACAAGTAAAGCGAATCCGCCGCCGAAACCGCAGCCTCCACCACAACTACCGCCATAGCCCATATTAACTCCTCCTTCCATAAAGACCATTAATTAATGGATTTAATTCACTTTATGTTTTTACAGATAATCTTGAGCAGGTCCTTTTGAAAAATAAAGGTGCTTAGATTTTAAAAGAGTTGACGACCTTATTTTTGTCACCGCTATTCGGCTGATGACATATTGTATTTTATTCTGTGTATTGGGGGAAGGAGGATCTTTATGGCTAATTCTGAAATGATTTTACGTTTACTTACAGATTTAAAGATTGAACAGCAAGCTTTAAAAGAACAGCTGGAGAAAATGCAAACAGCTGTGAATACTCTTGAAGAAAAATCAGCGATTGTGGAAGAAAAACCAAAGACTATTGAAGAAAAACCAGCTGTTGCTGCTGCAAAGCAAAGAGCTCATTCTGGACACCCAACATCTTTTCGTGCTTGGAGAGCATCTGCTCAAAGGAATTCATAAAAATATAAGAAAAGAAGACATCAATTAAGATGTCTTCTTTTGCTTGTACAATCCAAATGCGATAAGAAGGTATATATCCATATTGCTTTAAAACTAAGAAGAAAATAACGATTGTCGACTCCTTTTTTTAGTATAGCATGTAATAATAAAGATTTTTATGTAATATTGCATATATATGGATTATATGATGTTTTATGATATATATTTTAGTTGTCTGTTATTTGTTTTAATTCATTTACTTATATTATTTTTTGAGTGCCCCAGTGATGGGGCCTTTTTTTATAATTGTGTGAAAGCAGAAACCCCTCACACATAAGGAGGGGTTACATAACTAGGTAAATGGTTATTAGTGTTTAATGAGAGGAAGGTCAGGATATTGCTTCTGAATTTCTTCTAAATGATTTTCGTTTATCCCTTTTAAAGTTTGATCGAAAAAGCTAGTTACTAGTTTATTAATGAGTGTATAATTTGCGGCTACATCTTCACCGGGTTCATTAATAATACGTGAAAATGCGGCTAAATCTGTAAAACTATTATGATTTGTTTTTGGAATTACAACTGTGTACGCGCCAGGTTTTTCAATGGTTTTATTTCTTAAATAGGATATTTCAAACAATTCATCTTGGATTCCGCCTGTCTTTTGATTCTCCGCTTCTTTCATATAATGAATGGTGGCTTCAGCATTCATCAACATGAATGGTTTTTGAGGGCCGTCTTTAGGCATTGGATCTCCATACAATCCGCCGTCCATATCAATTGCAGCTTTAATACGATTATCCTTTACTAACATTTGTGCGGCAGTTGCTCCTCCATAAGAGTGACCTAACATGCCGATTTTGTCATCGTCAATTAAATTTGCAATGGCTGTAAAGTTTTTATGAAAATTGCCTTTTATTACTTCGTTTAAAACAAAAGTAGTATCCTGTTCCCAATTTCGAACCATGTTATTTAAAGCGTTAGGTGTAAATTCAATTGGTACGGAATCTATACGTTTTCCATTAGGGAAAATTGTTGTTGCTGCGTATCCTGTGAAATTAAGAGCGATTACTACATAACCTTGGCTAGCTAATTCTTCTAACTGGAATGTATTTTGTTGTCCGTATAATTCCATCCCATGGCCGAATAAAAGGAGTGGGAATTTTTCCTTAATTTGAAGTGGTTTAGCATCTTGATAAGAATGTGTTTTTGTCAGCCCTAAATGTGTCGTTACGATATACGGAGCACCTTTTGTTACAGCCAGTTGTTCAGCGAGGGCGTCTATGTTCTCAAAGTAGGTAGAAGGTTTCCCAGATCCTTTTTCGGCAGGATAGTACACTTGTATCATTAGTTCACGATTTCCGTGAATACTGGATACAATGGTTTCTTTTCGGTTTGTATCAATTAAATGAAAAGCTTTCGTTCCTACTGTATATTTTCCAGTAGGCTCTGGGAGTGTTATGATCGGAAAAAGCAAGGGTAGCGTAAACATTGCGATAGCAGTTACGATAATTCCTAACCCTTTTAAAATTTTCATCACGAACTTTTTAGAAACAGCTGTAGTTTTTGGTTTCAAAAAAACTTGTAATGTTAAAACGAACAATAAGAAATAGGCAGGGATTATACGCCAGTTTGCGCCAATTAATATGATGGTTGCTAACAAGAATATGTAATTTATCATTAAGATGAATACATTCTTTTTCGTCAAACCACGCTTGATAAAGATAAGTTGGATGCTAGACAAAAGTAATACAGCAACAAAAACGATTTCTAACATTTTCGGCTTTTAGCTCCTTTCCTAATCATATAAATGTAGATTGCTAAATTGATAATCTATAATCTTATCGGTTATGAACCGTCATTGATAATTGTATGCATGTAAGAAAATTTAGAACGTTTTTAGATGACAGTTTAAGAAAAAAGTACTCATACGAGTACCTTTTTCTTAAACCGTGCCCCATAAATGATAAACCATACCGATAACAAAAAATGCTAGTCCTACAAATAAAACGATTAAAGCAAGCATTCCGTTTTTATTATGTTCCATACAATTAGCTCCTTTTTAAGTTATATACGAAAAGCCTTTAGTCATAATTATGGCTAAAGGTTTTGGTCTTCATACTTTGTAGTTTATAAAAAAGTTGCACTTCTGTATGAATTTGGAATATGATTGTTTAAAGAGTAGGTGATGAGTACATGCAGGAAAGAAAACAATTCCCGCTTATCTCTGGAAATCTCTCATTAGATTTAGTGAATACAGAGTTAGTTAGGCGTGGACAACGTTATGATTTATTAATAACAGATGAAGATGTATTAGAATGGCTACATGTAATAAAGGTTAATCTTCCTTTTTGGAATGAAAAAACACTTATAGGAATTCAAGAGCGAATGAATCAAGTTACATCTAGCATACTAGAGCTAAGAGAATTACTGAGAAAACAGTTTGAGGCAATTGCCGATCAGCACGAAATTTCGGATGATTTTATTACGTATTTAGAAAAACAAATTGAGAAGGCGCCATTTACATATAAAGTTATTGAACAGAGTTTAGTACCTATTCCAGTTGGAGAAATTGAGGATGTACTTGTATCGTTAATTGCGCTTGATGCTTTAACGTTAATAGCAGAAAATAAGCTTATTTCTCTTAAAAGGTGTTCAAATCCTGACTGTGTTTTATTATTTATAGATAAAAGTGGAAAACGAAAATGGTGTTCTATGAAAATATGTGGGAATCGAAAAAAGGTAGCAAAATTTCAAGTTCGAAAATCTGAAGAAGTTTAGGGAATCAACTTATAACAGTTGATTCTTTTTTTGTATTTTTAAACTAACCTCTAAATTTAATATTGACTGGTTAGTTTGCTCGGAATATAATTATTGGTAAATAAAGGAGGAGAATGATGAGTGATATAACAGCAGCTAAGCAGAAAGAGGCTCAACCAATAAGTGTACGATATTTTGCAAAAATGAAAGGGAAAGGAAGAAGTCCATTACAAGTAAATATAAAGGACTCTTTAACGGGATTATTGGGGGGATTTTTAACGATTCTTACCTTAACATATTTAACGAGTATAACTTCTACAGAATTACTAATGGCCCCATTTGGAGCGAGTTGTGTATTAGCTTTTGGAGTTTGGAATGCACCGCTATCTCAGCCGCGTAATATTATCGGAGGACATTTGATTTCAACTTTCATTGGTCTATCAATATATCATTTGTTTGGGAATGAATATTGGACAATTGCTTTAGCAGTTGGTATGTCGATTGCTATTATGATGTTAACAAGAACAACGCACCCTCCGGCAGGGGCTGATCCAATTGTCATTATTTTAGGAGCATACAGTTGGAGTTATTTAGTAACACCAGTTTTAGTTGGTTCTCTTGTTATTGTAGTTATTGCTTTATTTATTAATAATATGAGCAGTAAAAGGAGCTATCCAACTTTTTGGATATAATTTATTAGGTGAAAAAAATTTGAGTGAGTATTCTGTTTTTACTATGTTTTCATTTCAAATACTCTTTCGTTTACAAAGAAAAGACACCCATATAAGAGTGTCTTTTCCAATAGTTTTTTAGCAGAAGCAAGAAGCTCCAACGATGATTAATAAAATGAATAACACAACTAATAATGCAAAGCCTCCAGCGAAGCCACAGCCTCCACAACTACCACCAAAGCCCATAATAGTTCCTCCTTTAATAAGAGGGGAAAACAAAGGGTCACTCGTGTTTTTTAACGGATTCCATTTACTTTATGTTTTGAAGCATAAACGTGAGCAGGTCCTTTTGAAAATAAAAAAGACACCTTGAGGTGCCTTTATGTAATTAATATTCGCTAGCGTAAAATTCTTTTATTAGTTTTATTTCATTTGTATCGGGGTCAAACTTAAATATTTTAATTTGATTAGATTCGTCTTTATAAGCAAATGTATTATCGCCAACTTGGGTCATATTGCTAATGTTTAGGCTAGGATCACTACCATGGTCAGTGATTTCCACAGTTTTCTCACGATCCCAAAATGCAATGACAATGATCAAGATAATAAAGCATATACGTATGTTACGTAGTTCTCTTGCTAGAGGATGCTCCATATGATAGTCACCTTCTTCAGTTAATAGATTTTGTGTATAAAAGAGATATTTTTCATGAGAATATAAATAAAAAAGACACTGTACAAAGTGTCTTTTTTATCTAATTTATGCGCATTGCTTAATAAGACGCTAGTTCCTCAGTATGAATATGAGTAACTATGTAGGGTAGTTCTATTATAACATTTTAACATTAATGGGTCTATATGGAATTTTATTAATGGTTATGTTTGATTATTCGGAATGATACACGTAGTGAAAGGTATATGTTACCTACAGTAATTGTAAAATATAGCGATGTATATAACTAGTCTTGTAATAAATTTTTACTATATTTAAGATTGAAATATAAGAAAAAAGTACAAAGAAGGAGCTGTAGCATATGGGCGCTTGGGGAACTGGATTATTTGATGATGACACGACTTGTGATGTGAAAGAGCAGTTTATTGAGTATGTAGAAGAAGGTAACAGTGTAGAAGAAGCAACTAAGCTTATTTTAGAAGAGTATGTAGATGAGTGTGATATAGAAGAAGAGTTGGAAGTAATGTCTTTAGTATACATCGGTCTTGCGGCAATACAATTGGAGAAAGGTTGTCTTCAAGAGGAAGTTCGTAGTAATGCGATTGCATTAATTGAGCGAGGGGCTGACCTTGAGCTTTGGGAAGAAGCTGATATGGAAGATTATGAAGAGAGAAAAAAAGTTTTAGATGAATTTAAGCAACAGCTGATTAACGATTAATATTTTTCAACATGAAAAGGAGACATCTTAATGGGTGTCTTCTTTTTCATTGTGAATAAAGTACGGAGCTATATTTCCCTTTACACGAACATAAAGGTGTAATATAGTTTAGTTAACTAAACTAAACTAAATAAAAGTGTGACTGGAGGAAGAACGCTATGACTAGATCATATAAAGAAGTAATTAATGAAATGAATCGAGCCTACACGGAACTCTACATTTTACTATTTCAGGATTTAAAGGATGAGTTCGGTCTTACTGGGCAGCAAGAGAGCATGCTATTTCATATCAATTTAAATGAAAACACGACAGCAAATAACATTGCGAGTACGTTTAATATAACGAAAAGTGCTGTAAGCCAAGTTTTATCGAAATTGGAAAAGCAACAGATGATTTCAAAACAAGTTAATCCGAATAATAAAAGGGAGTATTTCCTTACACTTGGTCCAAACGGTAGTAAGTATATGGAGCAATTGTCGAAGTTAGATGATGTATTAATTGAGAAGTATTTCTCGAAAATTGATATTGAAGCTTTGCAGCAAATGACTGATACGTTAACGAAAATAAATAAAGTGATATTGGAAGAAAAACAGAAGGATCTTGAGTCTAATGAGTAAAATCCGGGATGAAGCAATTAGTAGAAAGGAGGAGAAGCATGTGATGAGTTACATACCGAATATGCTTACGATAGCAAATTTTGTGTGTGGACTTTTGGCTATTCACGCTGTTTTCGTTCAAGATATGTATGGTGCAGTTCTATTCATTATTACAGGTATGGTATTTGATCTGTTTGATGGTATGGTTGCTCGGAAACTTGATGCTGTTTCGGACATAGGCGGGGAGTTAGACTCATTTGCGGATTTAGTTACCTTTGGTGTGGCGCCATCTATTCTTGCCTATAGTGCCTCGTTAAAAGATTTGCAGTCTATCGGGATGATATGTGCACTAGCTTATAGTATTTGCGGAATGCTTCGGCTCGCTAGATTTAATACACAACAAAGCAAACTCCCGACATTTATTGGAATGCCCATTCCATTTGCGGCAATGTGTCTCCTCATTTTATGCCTCTTAAATAATCCAGTTTCCGTGGCGGTTGGCACATGCGCACTCGCTTATTTAATGGTGAGCAAAATCAAATTCCCCCATTTTAAAAAAGATATATCGGAAAGCTTGAAGTCCGAAAGATGGGATTAATGGGAAAGATAAGGAGCATATCATGATTCGTATGGCATTAAAATCATTCAACATACAAATATATTGTTTGCTAGGCGTGATGTTATTGGGATGGTTGATGACACCTTTTCGAGCTCAGTTTGTAGGGATAAGCATTGGCCTGTTAGTTAGTATGTACTGCGCCTGGATTTTAGGAAGACGTATCGAAAAGTTCGGAAATAGCATTGTAAAAAAAGAAAAAGCACCAATGCTTGGCATGATGAACCGGTTTGCAGCGGCAATACTCGGCGCGATTATTATGTATGAAATTGAACACCGTGAGTACATGTGGACATTTGCTGCTGGAATTATGGGTGGGTATTTCTTGGTTATTATTAATTTGGGGTATTATAGTATGAGGGATGAGAAGGGATAGATGAGTAAACGCTCCGGTATAGAACGATATACTGGAGCGTTTTTATTATATAAAAAGTTTGCTCATCTTATACTTGCGTATCTTCCTCAATTGTGCCCGATTGTTGAATAATGAAATGTGAAAAAATCTTTATACAGTCGAACTAAATGACTCCGGAACGTTCTCGACTGCTAACACATTCAACTTAAATTTATCTATTACTTGTTGCAATATATCCATTAGAAAAACCACCATTTCAGTACCTCTAACAATATAACATATATATTCATTATTTTTAGAAATCTTAATCTATTAAATGTTTCTTTTTCGGGGTTCACTTCATTTCGCTAGAAGGCTTTTCTATTTTTCTCGAGAATGAACAGTAATATATAATCTAATTTCCATGAATATAATAGGGAGGCAGTGAATTTTGAACAGGAAAATTTGGTTTGTATTTACTTGTTTTGCTTTTTTAGTAGCTGGCTATGTTGTTGTCCAATATTTTATTATGGATGGATTTCAAACAGGGCTTGTAAAAGCGAAGCTTATGTTTGGATCTAAATTAAGTGAGTTCTGGTATAGTATGTTATTTATACATATTACAACTAGTATAGTAGCATTAGTAATTGGTCCGTTTACATTATCCGCAAAATTTAGAGAAAGGAATATTAACCGTCACCGAATAGTTGGGAGAATTTATATGGTTGGTATATTATTAGGAGGCGTTTCTGGACTATATCTATCTTTTTATGCTACGGGAGGTTTGGTAGCGAAGCTAGGTTTCGGTTTGTTATCCGTATTGTGGCTAACATCAGCATATCAAGCATTACATAGAGTTAAAAATAAAAAAATTAAAGATCATCGGAATTGGATGATTAGAAATTATGCTTTAACCTTTGCGGCAGTTACATTAAGAATTTGGCTACCGTTGTTTATCGTTCTATTTGGAATAGAGCGGTTTGAACTTAGTTACGCTATTATTGCTTGGTTAGCGTGGGTACCAAATGTAATTGTTGCAGAATTATTTATAAGAAAAAGACGTAATAAAGGAAAATACGAAGAAAATGAAGATTTACATTTTTGATGTGAATTTGCTGTCATATTGAGGGCAGAAATTTTTAATAGCTGAATTACGTACAAAAATAGGATGGCCAATGGAAGCCATCCTATTTGTATTACCAACTAGCAGTTTCCGTACTTTCCTTCAACCACTTCACCCAATCCAAATCCTCCACCTTAAGCAAACTGAGCGAAACACCCTTCATATCTAAAGAAGTTAGCAATGTACCAACCTTTACGAACTCCACATGTAAGCCTTCCAGCTCACATAAACGGCGAATATCATTTGCGAAAATGTATTGTTCCATTAGTGGAGTTGCGCCTAGTCCGTTAATAAGGATGGCGAAGTTGTCACCTTTTCTCCAGCGGTAAATGCTTTTTAGTTTGTTCATTAGTTCGATCGCTAATATTTCAGAAGAGGATAGTGCTTCTTTACGGTAACCTTTTTCGCCGTGGATACCGACGCCGTAAAAGACTTCATCTTCGTTTAATGTGAATGAAGCTTTTCCTTTCACTGGATCATTCGCAGGTGAAAGGGCAACTCCTAATGTGTGTAAGTTTTCAGTGATAGAACGGCCGAGTACTGTTAGTTCTTCTAAAGAGTGACCCTCAAGAGCGGCCGCACCGAGTATTTTTTGAACGAAAATAGTACCAGCGACGCCGCGTCTTCTTTTATTAAACGAAGTATCATCTTCAATTGAAACATCATCATTTACGATGATGTGGTCAATTTGTCTTCCTTCTTCTTTTGCGATTTGTTCTGCGGCTAGAAAGTTCGCTACATCATCTTTAAAGTTTTTGATGATGAATAAAATACTCTTATCTTTTGGCATGAGGCGAGTTGCCGAAATAATTTGTTCCACTGTAGGCGGAGTGAAGATGCTTCCGTTTACTGCAGCCGTAAGCATTCCTTTTCCTACATAACCAATATCAGCAGGTTCGTGTCCGCTACCACCGCCGCTTATGATGACAACGTTTTGCTTCATTTTCTCGATATCTTTTACATAAATGATGTTATTAGTTTCGTCGTAATTTACTTTGTCGTTATGTTCAAAATAAAAGCCGTGCATCATATCTTGAACGATATGTTGTACATCATTCATAATTTTTTTCATTGCTTTTTCCACCCTTTAATTACTTTGCAGATTGCTCCAGTAATAGTAGTAATTGATTGTTTATCATATTTTTCATGAGAGAAGACATAATGGAAGGATCTACTTCGCATTTGCTTTCAATCCAGTCTTTTATCGTTCCAACGAAGCCGTGACTATAAAAGGAGGCAATCGTATTTTTTGTCTCATCAGAAAGGCTGAATCCACAGCTCACAGATAGTTCATCAATAATCTTCATATATAAGTTTTTCGTATGCTCAAATAAATAGTGATTGAACGAGTTTTGCTCAATGACTTTAAAAGCATTTCGGTAAAATTTTTGATTTTCATAAAAGTAATCAAATAATAAATCAAAAATATTTTCCCACGTTTCATAGTCGAGAAAGTCGATAATGTTTTCTTTCGTTTCTTCCCTATAAATCCAGCTTAATAGTTCAAATTTATCTTTAAAATGATAATAAAAAGTTTGCCTACGCATTTGACAGTGTAACATAATATCACTCACTGATATTTTATGAAACGACTCTGTTTCCATTAAATACTTCAATGAATTTGCGATTATCTTTTTAGAAATTATAGAAGAGGTCATGTGAATCATCCCTAGAATGTTAGTAATATGAAAATCCTACCCATAAATGAGAGCGGTGTCTTTAGACAGATTGTCCATTTTGTCCGTTTACTATAAAACGCTTTCATTTTAACATGAGTAGTAAGAAGAAGATTTCAAATATATCACAATATATTAAAGGAATTGAGGGAGAATCACAATGAAAAAGATTATAAACAAACCAGAAACATTAGTAATGGAAATGTGCAACGGAATGGTTATGGCTCATCCAGAGCTTGAGCTTTTGAAAAAATATAAAGTCATTAAGAAGAAAGAAATGAATGAAAACAAAGTAACGTTAATTAGTGGCGGCGGTAGTGGTCATGAGCCAGCGCATGCAGGTCTAGTCGGAAAAGGAATGTTAGATGCGGCAGTTTGCGGAGATGTGTTTGCTTCGCCTTCACAAATTCAGGTGTATCAAGCAATTAAAGAGACAGCTAGTAAAAAAGGTACGTTATTAATTATTAAAAACTACAGCGGCGATATTATGAATTTCAAAAACGGAGCTCATTTAGCAACGGAAGATGGAATTGAAGTAGATTACGTAAAAGTGGACGATGATATTGCGGTAGAAGATAGCTTGTACACAGTAGGACGCCGCGGCGTTGCGGGCGTTATTTTAGTTCATAAAATTGCCGGCGCAGCAGCGGAAGCAGGTATGGATTTAGAAGCGGTGAAAGCCGCCTCTGAAAAAGCAGCTGCTAACGTGCGCACAATCGGTTTAGCGTTAACGTCTTGTACAGTTCCAGCGAGCGGATCACCTACTTTCACACTTGCGGAAGATGAAATGGAATACGGCGTAGGTATTCACGGTGAACCAGGAATTAAGCGTGAAAAAATGCTGTCAGCAGATGAACTAGCGAACCGTATGACAAACGATCTTGTAAAAGATTTAGGAGTAAAAGATGGCGAAGAAATTGCACTTCTAGTTAACGGTTTTGGCGGAACACCACTGCAAGAACTTTACTTATTTAACAACGCAGTGACGCGAGAATTAGCTGCTAGAAACATTACAATTAATAGAGTATTCGTTGGTAACTATATGACGAGTATCGATATGGCGGGTATGTCTTTAACAGTAATGAAATTAGATGATGAGCTAAAAACATTACTATCAAAAGAATGTAATACACCAGCGTTTAAAGTAGATGGACCAGTTGAAAGTGTTGAGTACGTAAATGTGCTTGAAGAAACAGAAGAGAAAGAAGTTTCGTTCGAAATAGAAACAGCGGAAGAGCACGCCGTTATAAAAGATAATGTCATTACATTAAACAACATGATTTATCTCGTTGATAAAATGAGTGACGTCATTATTAAAAATGAAGTACCATTCTGTGAGTTAGACACGCACGCTGGTGACGGTGACTTCGGAATGAGTGTGGCAAAAGGGTTTAAGCAATTAAAACGTGAGTGGCATTCTATTGTAGATCAAGAGAACGTAACGATCGGATCATTCCTTGACGGTTGTTCGATGATTATTATGGAACATTGCGGCGGCGCATCTGGTCCAATTTGGGGCGGAGCATTCCGAGCAGCTAGTAAAGCAGCCGGCGAAAAACGTGAGCTAACAGTGAAAGAATTCGCTGAAATGTTACAAGCAGCACTGCAAGGCATACAATCTATCGGTGAAAGATCATTCGGTAGAGGAGCGGTAGTTGGTGATAAAACACTTGTTGACGCACTTGCTCCATGTGTAGACTCTTGGTTAGCTAGCGCTTCAAACGAAGAAGATATGAAAACTGCCTTTGAGAAAGGAGCAGAAGCAGCGGTTAAAGGAGCAGAGTATACGAAAGAAATCGTAGCACGCATGGGCCGCGCTGGTACAGTTGGTGAAAGAAGTTTAGGCTATCCAGATGCAGGTGCACATGCGCTTGGGGTTATCTTTACGGAGATTGCGGGTAGTTTGAAATAGGAATGAGAAAGTCCCTTTGCCTTAAGGCGGAGGGACTTTTATATAGTTGATATGTAGAAGACTTCTTCGATGCTCTCTCTGTAAAGATATGAGTTTGTTAATATTTTTGATAAAATCTTATTTCAAAAATCCAACTAATATTTCTCAACATTAATATATTGAAAATAGTTAGAATATTTAGGATAATTGTTTGTGAAGAAACATATTATAAAAAAAGGGGGAATTGATTTTGTTACGTCGCTTATCTATTTGTACTTTATTAACAGCTTTTATTTTTACTTTGTTTACATTTAATGGCTCTGCTTTCGCGGCTACGAATACTACTGAAAATGAAACAGTAGTAGCAGCTTGTGCAAAGGGAGGTACGGTAGGTACATATGGTGCAAAGATGCGCAGTGGTTACACTGTTGGATCACCTGTGTTACATACATTTAATAGTGGTGAGAAAATTACTGGAACATGGGTAACTGGTGAATATGTTCAAGGTCATTACAGTAATTCTAATCAGTGGTTAAAAGTTACTTATAAAGGGATGACAGGTTATGTATCCCACACAACATTATATAACATTTGCTCATAAAACTATGTAATATAATAGCTTTTGAGATATTGAACTAATCCCTTCTAGGGATTAGTTCTTTTTTATTTCCTAGTTTTTAATGGAGCATTTTTTTTGGGAAAACCAACGATTCATTAAATCAAGAGCTTTATGTTTATATATGATTCATTTGTACCTATATCAAATCTTTCAATGTTTTTGCTTATTTGAGAGATTTCTTCAATCAAATAGATATATTAATCATATAATTTGTCCCTATCAAAATGAACGTTTCTTGCATCTAATATATTGTAACTATATTTTATCCCGCATTAACGGGCAGTAAGACCCCCACCTAAAAATTCAGCGGAAGCAAAGAAGTTAGGTGAGGGATCAACTGCCCGTAAAAGCCCGATTGGCGAGGGCTGATTAAAGTTTCACTTTATTTTGAAAGGATGTGATTATATGGCTCATAAATCTACTGGAGTGTTTCGAGTTCCAGTTTCTGAGAATGGAATTATTCCAACTGCTCTCAACATTATGTTAAACAATGATTCACGTCACCATACTAGTAAGGTAACGGTAAGTGTTAAGAGAAGTCGAAATATTTCTTTCCCAACTCAAACTGAATTAGTTGAAATCTCTCGTACGTTTGTTTCTTTAGAACCAAACAGTACAACTAAGATTGTGTTGTTTACTCCAGAATTCCAAATAGAAGATTTTCTTGATGTCATCATCAGTGGAAATAAATATGATGTTAAGGATGTTCTTGTATATTCTTTTTTAGCAGATTCAGCAGGTCACAATCTGCCATCTACTGTTTTCAGAAATGCAGAATATACTTTTACTCTTGCTTGCTGACATCGTGATGATGTATTCTTTACTGTCATATATCTGAAGGGAAATGTTAAATAGGAGTTGATTTAAATTTTATTTGGGTCCTCCAAAGAAGTCTGCTTTGGCTAAATAAACATGAAATTTCGTGTCTATTATTCCGAAAGCAACTTTACAGGGGAACAGATTTTTCCCGATGAAGCAGCACTTATAGAAGTAAAGCAACTTAGTTATAAATGATGTTTTCGACATGATACAACATACCCCTTTATATATCTGCAAGTAAAACAACATAATACTCGTATAAACCTCTATAACAATATGATTTTCTAGATATCATTTAATATTTATCGGAAAAATAAGCATTAAAGTATTGATTTTCATTATTCTGATGATTATAATAAATGGAAATCAAACAATTCTTATGTTGAGAAGTGGAGGGACGGGCCCTATGAAGCTTCGGCAACCTCGTTTTAGACGAAAGGTGCCAAATCCTGCAGGTGAAAAAACACCTGAAAGATAAGAGCGGTTCACTTAGTCAAGAAGGCTACTCTTATTTCGATAAGAGTAGCCTTTTTTTATGGCTAAAAGATAAAGGGGGAATAGGTAGTGGAGTATGGTTTTTGGTTACCGATTTTTGGGGGATGGCTTCGAAATGTAGATGATGAATTTATGCCACCTACGTTTGAGTATGCAAAACAAACAGCGCAAGCGGCAGAACAATTAGGTTTTTCAACAACACTTATTGCGGAGTTAAATTTAAATGATATAAAAGGTGTGTCAGCACCAAGTTTAGAAGCGTGGACAACTGCGGCAGCACTTGCAGCAGTAACGGATAAATTAGAGATTATGACAGCTGTAAGACCTGGATTCCACAATCCAGCAGTTACAGCGAAAATGGCAGCGAATATCGATCAATTAAGTAATGGTCGTTTTACACTGAATGTAGTTTCAGCATGGTGGGAAGAAGAAGCAAGACAGTACGGCGGAGTATTTACTGCACATGATGAAAGGTATGATCGCACAGAGGAATTTGTAACAATTTTGAAAGAGCTTTGGAAAGAAGACGAGTTTTCTTATAAAGGGAACTTTTATGAGCTTCAGCATACACATTTAAGTCCAAAACCTGTGCAGAAACAAGGCATTAAGCTTTATGCAGGTGGTGAGAGTGAGCGAGGAAAAGAGGTCATTGTAAATCACGCGGATGCATATGTAATGCACGGGGGAACAGTGGAAGAAGTATCTGTGAAAATAGAAGATATGAAGAATCGTAGAAAGAAAGTGACAGAGGAGCCATTGCAGTCATTTGGGCTTGCAGCTTACGTCATTTGTCGTGATACAGAAGAAGAGGCGTTAGAAGAATGGAGACGCATAACGGATGTGAAAGATGATGCGTTAGGTTACGCGGGTTACCAAGATTTTGTAAGTAAATCGCAGTTGGAACAGCAAGTGAAGCTGAATGATTATTCCGTATCGAATCGCGGGTTACGTCCTAATTTAATCGGAACACCAGAACAAATTGCAGAAAGGATACTTGCTTTTGAAGAAGTCGGTGTTACGTTATTACTTTTACAATTTTCACCACAGCTTGAAGAGATGAAACGATTTTCTGAAAAAGTGATGCCATTAGTTGAAGCAAAAAGAAAGGAATTGATTACAAATGAGTAAAATTTACATATTACATGAGAATAAGGAATGGACGAATCATTTAGTGAAAAGGTTGGAAGAACTGGAGTTGCCATATGAGGAATGGCTTTTAAATGAAGGAACACTTCCGTTAGAACAAGAACCTCCCAAAGGTGTTTTTTATAGCCGCATGAGTGCTTCTTCACATACGCGAGGGCATCGATATGCACCTGAATTGACTGAAGGAGTTCTTGCTTGGTTAGAGGGATACGGGCGAACAGTATTTAATGGATCTCGTGCATTACGTCTTGAAGTAAGTAAATTGAATCAATATGCAGCATTAAGAAAATTTGGGATACAAGTGCCGAAAACAATTGGTGCTGTTGGCCGTGATCATATAGTAAAAGCAGCAAAGGAGTTAGGAGAAGTACCGTTCATTACAAAGCATAACCGTGCAGGTAAAGGGCTCGGTGTTCAACTCTTTCATTCCATCGATGCTTTAGAACAATATTTGGATAGTCCGGCGTTTGAAGAACCTATTGATGGAATTACTTTAATCCAGCAATATATTGAAGCGCCAGAACCATATATTACACGTTGTGAGTTTGTAGGTGGTCAGTTTGTATATGCAGTCAAAGTAGATACATCAGAAGGATTTGAACTTTGTCCAGCAGATGCGTGTTCTATCCAAGATGCTTTCTGCCCAGTAGGAGAAGAGAGTAAGAAAGAGACATCAACAAAATTTGAAATTATATCAGATTTCCAAGAGCCAATTATTGAACAATACAAAGAGTTTTTGAAAGAAAATGAAATTACCGTTGCTGGTATTGAATTTATTCGCAGTGCGGATGGAACAATTTATACGTATGATATTAATACAAATACAAACTATAATTCTGACGCAGAGTCTACAGCGAATCAATTTGGTATGCTTGAGCTTGCTACATTCCTTGGAAGAGAATTAGAGAAACAAGTAGAGGCAGTTAAATAATAGATAAGGTTCTAGTGAAAACTTTTGTTAAAGTAATCGTTGTCGTATGATTCAGTTTTAGGCTATCCAGATACAGGTGTACATGCGTTTGAAATAGGAGTAAGCAGATTGCCTCTAGCTTAAGCGAAAGGGGATCTGCTTACTCCTATATATATTCCCATAATTGCTTCTATTGTATTGAGAATAATGGCATCTACATCAAAAAAATGTCTTGAAAAATATTTATCAAACTTAACATACAAATGTATCATAAAAGTGAATAAGGCTTATATTTTGTTTTTAAATAGATATAATTTGAGGGGATTCCGATGATATTTCCTCTAATAGAATTGTGTGATAAGCTATATATAACTGTATATTGTGAGGGTGGGAGATTGCTATCCTTTCTCTGATTTTATATAAGAAAAAATTATTTGAGCTTTAATGGAAATGGAGAATATATTATATGATTTTAGGAATTTCATATTTTGATATTTTTTGTATTGTAGTGATTGTCTCGTTTTTCTTGATTTTTTGGAGATTGAATGTATGGTATAACAAAAAATATAATGTTCCTAAAGTTTTTCAATGGTTTCCTAGAAAATGGGGTAAAAGAAAAGTCTCAGAGCATTTATCACAATTAAATGAAAAGCTAGCGGCTGAAGGTAAAGGGATTTGGGTTACAATCTATGCTATAGATTTATACATTGTAACTATTCCTTGTACAGTCAAAAAATATAAATCTTAATAAATATATTTAAAGAAAGACCTTTTAATTAAAATAAAAGGTCTTTCTTTGCGGGACAAAATGCCCCCAAATTCTTTTCGTTAAAAGCTCATGTCTTAAATCGATTCATATTTGAGGGATGGCAAATGTGAAAAATAATCAATTGTTATAAAAGTTTGGAACCCAATAATGAATAGGGCACATAAAGAAAAGGTACCTATATATAGGTACCTTTTCTAATAGTTTTTTAGCAGAAACAACTGCATCCGATAATGATTAATAGAATAAATAATACAACTAATAAAGCAAATCCTCCAGCGAAACCGCAGCCTTCGCCGCAACTACCACCATATCCCATAACAATAGTGCCTCCTTTAGATAAGAGGGTAAAACTAGGGTTCATTCCATTGATTTTAATGGGTTCACTTTACTTTATGTTTTAAAGAACAAATGGAGCAGGTCCTTTTGAAAATAAAGAAAAGACGCCATTAGGCGCCTTCCTTTTAGGTAGATAAGACTTTAGTTTTCCAATCTAAAGAAATTTTGTATCAGCTCTTTGTGAGTATAGCATAATATCTGATTGATTTATTATGCATTGTTACATATTTTCCAATCACCCTTTATTTTCCATTTGATAAAATAAAATCCCAATATTACCAAAAGTTAAATAAATATTTCTACATATTCAAGATATTTACATAAATTACAAAAGTGATACATTTAAGTTGTAAGCTATAAAAACTATTAAAGGGGGATTTATTATGTTCAAGAAATTAGTAGTAGGGCTATTGGCAACTGGTATTGCATTAACAGGAGGAATTGGGGCAGCTTCAGCTGATACGCAAAAAGCTGTGAGCTCTCCGAAGCAAGCAACGTGCTCAATTCCTTATGAGTATTCTAATGGTAAATTCAAAAGAACTCTTTATTACTCAAATGGAGTATATGCTAATAGTTTTAATGAAAATGTTTGTGGCGGGACGATTACGTGGTATTTAAAACATGTTCAAAATGGAGTTGCTTTTTACGAAGGTAATTTAAAATAGTAGATTTTTTGAACCTCATTTATCCCGCATTAACGGGCAGTAAGACCCCCACCTCAAAATTCAGCGGAAGCAAAAGAAGCTAGGTGGGGGATGAACTGCCCGTAAAATCCCGATTGGTGAGGGCTGATAATCAGTGGGGGATGAACAAAACCTCCACTGATTAAAGTTTCACTTTATTTTGTATTTCAATCAGTTCATCTGGTAGCGTTTTTGTATAATATTCTTTTTCTGTTAGTTCAAATATAAATAATGCTTTTTTCCAGTTATAAACAACCTCTTCTACATTATGTTGTTTAATCTTTAATAAATATTGACCTTTTAAATAGAATAGTTCACCTAATAGGTATAAAGTATTTAGATTAATTGCTAATTTTATACCCTTATCAAGGTATTTTATTGCCTCTTCATGTTGATATGTGGAGTCTAAACATTTTGCTAAATTTAACATGATTTTTAATTTGATTTCTTTATCTCTAGGAAAATCTAACTTATTAAAATTAGTTAAACATCTTCTTAATATATTAATACCTTTTTCATAATTTTTATTTTCCGCATAAAATATAGCCATTGTTTGCATAATATCTATTTCTCTTTCTGATAAAAAATCAGAATTAGTTAAAGTCAGTTTTAATGCATTATTTAAAAGATCTAAAGCAGTTTTTATTGATCTATCCACCGTAAATATAGCAATTGCTTCGTGCCATATTAGAAACTGTTTCTCTTCTTTTGTTTGAAAATTATTTAAGTTTTTCTCTTTTTTTACTATTTCATAAAGTTCTTTATATTGTTTTTGTTTTAAGCAGTCTTTTATTACATATTTTACGTTTTCTACATATTTTAATCTTTTGTTTTGAGTTAGTGCAAATATATTATTTGGATCAATACCAAGTCTTTCTGATAACTGATATAACAATATACTAGATGGATAAATCATACCTTTTTCGATCTTGCTAATTTGACTTTGTGAACATATTCCATGACATAATTCGGATTGTGATATATTTTTTTTCATTCTAAGTTCTTTAATGATAATACCCAAATCGTTAAATTCCATTTTTCCACCTACTATCTAGCACTTTATTAGTAAAGGAATATTCCTTAACCTTAATGTAATGTAAAAATAATGTAGTTGCAATTATTGTTTGTTGTAAAGGGCTTACCGTTTTCATAAGGTGGTAAGGATTATAATATGTACAAAAAAGGCACCCAAAGGTGCCTTCCTCTGACTTGAACCATCTTCATTTTCATAATGTGTATTGGACTCCCATACGAATATTATTTTACCATGTTAAATACCTGAATTCATTGAGAAAAAGATATAATTCATTATTCATTCTGTTAAAGGATATTTATCTAACGCAACATATGAATAGTCCATAAATGTATCAAAAAAATGAACAAATCGTGATTGAAATAAAAAGGTTCTTACTATTACGTAAGAACCCATAAACAAAAAAGTCGGTTGTTTCCGCAACCACCTTTCAGTGAAACAAAGCAATTTTTTAGAAATAAAATATGGATGATTCCTGAAAATGTTATAGGATATAATTCAATTTTTATAATTCAAGTGACGAGTTTAATTTATCCCACTATTTGAGGGCAGTAGGAAGCCCATCCAAAAATTCAGCGGAAGCAAAGAAGTTAGGTGGGGGATGAACAAAACCCCCACTGATTAAAGTTTCACTTTATAAGAAAGGAATGACTACATTATATGGAAGCTTGTCTAACAAAGTTACAAATAAAAGAGCAGCTAGCAAGGGCTAACTGCTCAATACAAGGAGATACAGAGAAAACTAAATGGGTTTTGGCATACAGCCTATCAACATTATGGACATAATATTGAGTTTTATTCAAAGGAATTCATGCTTTATAAATTAGATTACGATAGTCGATATTCTCCATATTGACCAGAAAAGAACCAAGAATTCTAGTGAAATTCCAAGTGTTCTTTTTCTAGTTTTTTGAAATTCTTTTATTAAATAGCCAACAGCACTAATTGCTATAAGAATGAAAAGAATAAGTTCTAGTGTAACTGGCATTTGATCCGCTCCTAATATGTTAATTTGTAATATAAACATTATAGGATATTTTTGTGGTTAGTAGTGAAAAATTTAGCAAAACTATCTCTATATAAAAAAAGATCCTGCTATCTCCAACAGAACCTCTTCTAAAATGTCATTCATAGTTCTTCCAAGTCTGGTTAATGAGTCGAAAACAATTGTATCACCTGAACGGGCGTATCTTTTCATTGCTTGATACTTTTCTCTATCCATATTACTACCAGTTTTTTTATCGATAAAAATATCTCGTTCGTCAATTCCACATTTTCTCATATTTACGATTTGACGTTCTTCGTTCTGATCTTTGCTGGAAACACGAACGTATCCTAATTTTTTACTACTCATCAATTAACAACCTCTTTAAAAATTTGAATCTTAAAACTTTTTAATCTAGTCAACTTAAATCATAACAAAAACACTTCAAAAGGTATATTTTCTTTTTGATGTGTGCCAAAAGTATTTTTCGTACCTTTTGAAGCATATTTTTTTAGTTCCCTTCATTCCCAAAAGGTGTACCTTTTAGAAGTGTGGAGATAGAAAAATTTCCAAATAGGAGCTGGCGTAGCGCTATGTCAGAAGCAGAGAAGTAATGGAGTCTAATAGTCATTTAGAGGTACAGTTAGAGAGTATTGGGAGGTTCTTGAACGTGAGGGATATGAAGTAAGAAAGTATAGTCGAGGGTAAAGGGGATATATATAGTTTGAGGTTATACTTATTGAACAATTAGTAGAGTTGAGCAAGCAAGATGGTATGACTTTACAAAAAGCTGCGAAAATGATAGCAAAGCAGTTTGGAATCCCAGGGAGTAAATCTGGTTCCTTATCAAATAAAGTATTAATTCCAATAACAATATAGCGCTATGTTATCCTTTTTGTATTAATGTTTGTGGCAAAGGGCAGTGGGACCCCCATCTGTAAATTTATAATAAGGTTGCATCGTTTATAAAGAAAATTAATAAAAAGTCCTGTATTAATCAAGGACTTTTTTTGTTCTGCTATTGTACCATATTTTGGATTTATTAAGGGGATTGGATTGTTCTATTTGAAAGATTGAGTTATTCTATAGAAGAACAAGGATTTATAAAGATAAATATAATAAATTTATAGAATGGAGAAAGTCAATTGGAACAAATCACACAAAATATTTATTCACCGCCAAAACATATAGTTTCAGCAACGACTATTGTAATCAATGAACAAAAAGAACTTCTATTGATTAAAGGACCTGGAAGTGATTGGGGAATTCCAGGTGGACAAGTTGAAGAAGGAGAGTCTTTGAATGATGCTGCAATAAGGGAAACTAAAGAGGGAACAGGTATTGACATTGAGGTTTTAAAATTTTGTGGAGTATTCCAAAATTTGAACCATTCAATATGTAATACGTTGTTTTTAGCTAAACCAGTTGGAGGCAAATTAACGATTACACCAGAAAGTTTGGAAGTAGGGTTCTATCCTATTGAACAAGCTTTAGAAATGGTAAATCTGATGGATTTAAGACAAAGCATTGAATACGGTTTGGAAGAAAACAAACAAGCTTTTTATAGAGAATTTTAAAAACAGTCTCCTATAATAGTGTGTTATTATTAGACAACATAAGTAAAAAATGAACAAGCTTTTTTATAAAAAACAATCTTAAATCTATTAGAAAAGCATCCATTTTAATCAATTTTTTTTCAAGATGGATGCTTTTAATTTATTAGGAGAAATAGCATTTTTTCACGTTTTTTTCAGGGTGTTCAATACTATTATTTACTAAGGGATTGAATTAACAAGAGTTCAAACGATATATAAACAAAGACGAAGTCTTGAATCAGACTTCGTCTTTTCAGTGTACAAAGAACTACAGCCATTAGTAACGATCGCTTAATCCTAGTTCTAATTTGTAGACTTATTTATATTTTTGACTGTGCAACAGAAGCGCTAAAGTTACCTCAAAAATTAGATGTTGACGCTAGTTTCTGAGGACATTGATAGTTAGGACATGTATTTATTTTTAGTTTTTAATAAACTAATTGTATTATTTTTTATTAAATGAACTATTAAGGCAATTAAAGGTAAAGCAGCTCCAATGAGTAAAGTTACTTCACTATTAAATTTATAGTAAGTATAACTTCCAATCCATGAACCAAAGGCTCCTCCCAAAAAGAAAATAGTCATATATAATCCATTAAGTCTGTTTCTTATCTCGGGATTCAAACCAAAGATAATTTTTTGACCTAATAATAAATTTCCTGCTACACCAATATCAATGCAGATACCTGAGATAAGAATTAAAATTATGCTAAATATTGAATGATCTTGAACAAAGAATAATAGTACGATCGATAATAGTACGAGTACCATTGATACATTAGTCATTGTAAAAATATAACCTTTATCTGCTATTTTACCAATAGTAGGAGTTAATAAAGCTCCAGCAATTGCAACAAAGCCAAATAATGCAATTTCATTATTTGAAAAATGTAATGGCTCTGATCTTAATAAAATTGGAATAGCTGTCCAATAAAGGCTAAATGTAGCAAATAAACATGCGTGATAAAAAGCTCTTTGTTGTAAAGGAGAAGTATTTATTAGTAGCTTTACCATAGAAGCTATTAAATTTGGATATGTCATGTTACTAGTTGAGACAACTTCATAGTTGGGTAAAAATTTTAGAATTAATAGTAATACAGTAACTAGGGTTATTAATGAAAAAAGAAATACCATTCTCCAGCCAAACCAGTCTGCTATTCCGATAGATAATGGGCGAGCAATCATAATCCCAATCAATAAACCACTCATAACTTTGCCCACATATTTACCTGCCTCTTCAATCGGCACGATTCTCATTGTTAATGGAACTAACATTTGAGCTGCACAGGCACCAATGCCAATTATAGTTGTTAATAGTAAAAAAATAATTCCATTTGTCGAAATTAGCGTACCAATTAATGAAAGAATAGTTAACCCGATAAGAATTCCTATTATTTTCTTACTTTTAAATAAGTCAGCCATTGGTACGATAAAAAATAAACCCAGTCCATATCCAATTTGTGTCAAGGTAGTGAGCAATCCAGATAAATCAGAAGAAATGTTCAGATCTTTTGCAATGAATTGTACAATTGGTTGCGCATAATAAATATTTGCAGCAAGTGAACCACAACTAATTGCTAAAATAAATATTAGAAAATTTGTCTTTTTAGTCAATTTTATCATCCCTTTTAATTATTTTCATTATTTTGGTACGTTCGTTCCGAAAATCTTAAAAAAGAAAGACTATAGGTCTGCAATAGTCTTATCCACTAGATGATAGGCTAAATCTTTCTCTTTTTTATATCTGGACATTAAATTAATGCTATGATTTAAACTCAATAAAGAATATGCCACTAATTCAGAATTAGCATCTTGTGAGATTTCTCCTTTCTTTTTTCCTTCTTCAATGACTTGTTTAAATACTTTATCAAGTTCATTAAAATCATTTATAAGTATTTCTTCTATGGAAGGATCAATATGTCCAATAAGCAGTGAAGAATTAGTTATAATACAACTTTTTGGAATATGATCTGAATAGCATTTTTCAATATGTTTATAAAAAAAGGATTTAAGTGATGCTTTCGTATTTATACCACTAAAAAGTAATTGTCTCTTTTGAGAGCCATAGTTTTTATAATGTTCCAAAACCATTTTAAATAGTGCATCCTTATCTCCAAAACTATCGTAGAGAGTGGATCGACTTATGCCCATCTTTTTAATAAGATCTGATATATGTGTAGCGTCATAACCTTTTTCCCAGAATAAATGCATAGCTTTATTTAAAGCATGTTCTTTGTTAAAACTGATCTTTCTCCCCAATTTAAAACACCACCATTCATATAAATTAGTATACGTGTTTTGGAACGATAAGTCCATAAAATCCATCTTGATATCAAGTCTTCCATTAAAAAATGAGGGTGTTAATACCAAATGTTTCTGGCTCAAATGAAATGTGGTCATACCATTTCGATAAAGACTAGGCAACTCTAGAGTTTTAAAAATAGGAGTGTATGTTCAGGAGTAATCAACCCAAACATTGGTGGATATTGCGATGAACCAATGTTTAATTTTACAAAAATCTATTAATATATGGGAGTGTATGAGTCAAGATTTTTCTTTCAGATAAGCATATGAAGCAGAGGGAATTTTGATAGATGAGATTATATTTTTTTCCTATCATCGTAATGAAAAGAAGAAGGGGTTCAACAAGGAAAAATACAGACAATCAAAGGTATGAATGAACTTGGCGTGCCACTTGAAGTAATTACTAAGGACAGCAAACTAAATGTTGATAAGGTTGAACGTATTCTAGAAAAAAGTAATTTTGAAAAAAGAAACGAAGTCAAAGTGACTTCGTTTTTTTTATGTAATTAATTTGTTTCATATATAATTTCTAATTTGTTTATAATCTCGTTTGCAAGCTTTTCAGCTTTTTGTGGTGTTTTATCTTCAACAATAAAGTATCCTACACGGCTTAAAAATTGGGCTGGTGGAATATCCGTTTTAATGCCTTTTAGATTATTCATTATATAGAAATCTTTCACCTCAGGTCTTTTTAAATGCTCTAGCCCTTTAATGTGACTAATAGTACCTTTTTTATCAGGAATAATGAACATTATACATGCACCTTTATCCTTATATTTATGAAGACTTGTAGGTTGTTTTCCTAAAGCAATTTCAAATGCTCCCGTCGAAAAATCAATACCAGTCGCATACTGTATTAATAGGGGGATAAAATCTCCGCCTATCCGGAGATTTAGTTCAATTAAACAAGGGCCCTGTTTAGTATAACGAACTTCTGCATGAATTGCTCCATTCTCAATTTCAAATGAATTAACAATTTGCTTGATATAAGTTTTAATTTCATTATAAAATTGATTATGTTTATACCCAGGGAAAACATGCCCTCTTTCTTCAAAATAGGGTTCAGCACTTAATAGTTTATCTGTACATTCTATGAAACATATTTCCCCCTGAAAAACTAAAATTTCTACACTAACTTCAGGTCCTTCAAAATACGGTTCAACAACTACTTTTGATATTTCAGGAAATGAATTTAAGATAGTATTAAAATAATATGAAACATCTTGTAAACTCTCCGCTTTAAAGACTGAGATACTACCATAACCAGAAACGGGTTTTAAAATTAAAGGAAATTCAATTTTATCTATGACATTTATAAATTCTTTTTCATTCTTGACAAGATATGAACGAGCATCTGAAAGCCCCTTATTATACATGAATTTTCTCAATTCATATTTGTTACGACAGCGATTTATTAAAGCAGATGAATGGAAGGGCAAATTTATTTTCTCTGATATCTTTGCTGTTTCAATCAATTTCAGTTCATTATAAGTAATAATACCATCAAATTTATTTTCATTATCCATATTTTGTAGCTCTTGGTTTGTTATATAATCCATAATATATGGTTTTTCCCATGAAACTGGATTTTCTTTTACTAAACATATAGGAATATTATTTGCTTTTGCATTCTGTAAAATATATTTACGAAATATTCTTGAACCACTATCAACTAAAAGTAGCATAATTATCCCTCTCTTATTTTTTATAGACACTATATTTTGCTTTTGAAATTTGTAGGATCTATTCTTCATTAATCAATTTTTGATTATATGGTATGGTGATAAAGATTGCAGGTTACTAAATTATAGATATTTAAATTAAATAAACTTGAAATTTTAATAACTATACAATACCCTTTCTTTTATTCCCAAACTATATTTTTATCTAACCACTCTGCGGTTAGATTTATTCGTTTTTCAATTTCGGTTATATTTGGCCCTTGAACAATAAATGAAACACTACTATCTAAAGATGTAATTAACTCCTTTACTTCAAGCCCTTCTTTGGCCCTTACTAAATATTCCGTCACCCAATTAAATGGTAATTCATTAGGCAAAGATTTTAATTTCCCTATTTTTTTAGGCATAAGATAAAAGCCTGATAGTACTTTGGCATCTACATCCTTTAATTGTAGATTTATATTTATTCCGCATAAAAGCTTTACCCAGAGCTCATTTAAGTTAATACCATATGTTTGTTCAATTACTTTAGGTATTCTAGCTCCTGAAGTTCGGCTGGCAATTTCACAAAAAATAATTTCTCCTTTTTCATTTGAAAATACTTCACAATGAAAAGTAGTACACTTAGGTAAAGGAAGAGAAGAGAGGACCTTTTTTGTATAATTTTCTAGTCTTTTAAACATTGGATTTTCGGGGGATAATAATATTCCACCGGCTCCCTTACTCTCCTGATATGATAGCCAATTATTTATATATTTACCGACAGCAATAAACTCTAGATTATAATTTACAATTATACCGTCAATATGAAACATATCACCTTTAATGTAAGCTTCAACTTGCATGTTTTTTGGTATTCCATTAGATAGGTATTTTTTTAATTGTAAGCTATTTTTAATAATAACTGTATCTATCCCACCGGCTCCCCAGATTGGTTTTAAAATTATAGGATAACCATTTTCTTCAATAAAATCATAGATATCTAATGGAGATACTATTTCTTTATAGTTAGGGGTTTTTAGTCCCCCTTTGGTTATATAATCTTTCATGACAAGCTTATTTCGAAACGCAAGTGCACTTTCGAAACCTTGTCCATCCGAATCTATTTTTAGATGTTCCCTTAATTTTGCCGCTCTTAATATATCACTTTCATTAATACCTATTATTTTTCTAAAGGGGTTATTTTTGAATAGCTCCATAGCATCAAATTCAACCATTTTATTATCTTTGAAATTCTCATAACCTTTTACAATATCGAAATTAAGATAACCTTCTTTATATTTATTGTCAGTCAATAAATATATCTCTTCGTCTAAATCTTTAAGCCAGGAATTATAGTCAGCAACAATTTTAGGGAGAGAATTAAGAATTAAAATTGCCATTTTATAACCTCATTTCCAAAAATTAAATTTGTAGATTTGTTTTTTTTATGCGAATCATAGCAAATTTTTATAAGTATTTACTATGAGTCATATAGATCTATTGTACAAAAGCAATATACTTTTATTTGGAAAATTTATGGACAATAGAAGCTGCAGTAGGTATTAATAAAATTAATGAACCTATTAGAATAGATCTTGCATCAAAAAATACAATTAATAAAGCACACAATAATGAAGCAGAAATTGCTGTTAAATTACTAACAGTTTGTCTTACACTAATAGCTTGGCCTAATATATCTTTGGAACATTTTTCTTGAAACATAAAACTTGTAAAAATCATTACTATCTGATTAAAGAATCCTGCAATAAAAATCATAATGAACATAAGAATTGTATTAGGAAAAATTAAATAGCTTATTTCAGCAATACCTACCATTATGCAGGAGAAGAAAATCAAGTTAAAATAAGAAAGTTTATTTTTTAAGTAATCCATAAAAAAGTTTGATATTATACTGCCACCACCTTGGATTGCTATTAATAATGCAAAAGTACCTTCATTATTTTGAAAAGATTCACCAATAAAAAGGTAAATAAGACTGGTATAAAATTGAGCAGCTATGGTTAAAACACTAAAAAAGATAATATTATATTTTAGTACTTTATTATTAAAAACAACTTTAAATGAAGAGACAGCAGTTAATTTTTTCTTTTTAACTTTGAATGTATAATTCAAAGGATTTTTTATACCACTCGCTAATACTGTAGTAACTATAAAAAAGATAAAGAAAATTGTATATATAATATTTAAAGATAGATCATTTACTTTTAGGCTTGTAATTAAAGGAGCAATTAAAAGTGAGCAGGAGAAAATTAAGCCTAATCTTGAATTTACTTTTAATAAGTCATCACCTTCAACCATCTGATTGATTAAGGTAACCCTAGTAGTATAAATAAGTTTCGTTAAACCAATTATTATAAAAATGCTTGCATATAAAAAATATATATTTTTTAAGTTAAAGATTATAAAGCTAAAAAAGATTAAAGCTAAAGAAAGATTAGATAAAACAAAAACATTTTTTTTGCTAAATGAATCAACTATAAATCCTGCCAAAAAACTCATTAAAATTGCCCCTAAAGAAGCAAAAGTGCTCCCTAGGGGGACAAATTCAGCGTTATTTGTAATTCTGTATATCCAAATAGGAATAAACATATAGAAAAACCGTCCAAATAACGCGGTGAAAACAGAGCTCATATATATAATGTTAAGATTCTTTTTAATAAAAATCACCCTTATTTCAGTTTACATATAAGAAAAATATGAATTATTAATAAAATTAAAACTTTACTCATGTGTATAGTCGGAATTTAAAGTTTTCTAAGAAGAGACTTTTATTCTATTTATATTTTGCCCCGTATCTACTATTAGCTATCCATGTCTGTGATGAGAATTCGTTATTTTTTTTACTGGGATATGGATATGGCAGAGTCCTATTTTTAAATTCCAATTCTTTTGGATTATCCTTGAGTATGATACCATTACTCTCACAATATTTTTTTAAAAATTGATAAGGCAGACCATAAGTATCTTTAATTTTCAAAAAGTCCTCATAGCTAATGTATCCCTGAAAGTTATCTAGTTTACCCGTATTTATTAAAAATTGAAGATTCTTTTGAGAATTTGAATAGTAAGTTTCCAATTCCTTATAGAAAATGTTGTAAATATTCGGAAGTGGCTTACTAAAATAGTTAGGATCATAAATATATAAATCATGTAAAGCTGACTGTAACCATAGAGTAACTGTATATTCGTTTAAACTAGCAAACTGATCTACAATTAGGTTAAAAAATTCTCTAATGATCTTACGAAGAACATAGTTTGCATTTTTATTATTTGGTAATAGACCTTCATAAAATAGGATTGTAATTTGCCTCAACAAAGCAGCAAGCGTGCATAGTTCTTCATCTGTAACCCTATTTAGATGTAATTTTAAAGTTTTTAATGTATTTGAATAAAGATAGGTTTCATAGATATTATGTTTTTTTTCTTTTATAAATGTTAAACGTTCTAAAAAGAATACACTGTCTATCATTGCCTTTCTATCTTCTTGATTAATTAAAACAAGATTACAAATTGGAACTAACCCATTTTTATAAAAATATAAGAACTTTACGTAAAATGCTTTGTTTTCAAAATTCGGGATTTTACACATCAAAACACTTGATTTTGATTGTGTAGTATTAAAAAATTGGTATTGATGTAAAATTTCTTGCAAATAAGGGTTGTCTTCCGAAAACAAGACATGTATTCTATCTTTTTCTAAACCAATGATATTAAAAAAGAAATCTGAACAAAATGAAAAAACTTGGCTGATATCATGTTGATAAGGATTATATAAACTAAGAACTCTCTGACTATTGTTTGCTAAAGGGTTATTAAGTAAACGATAGACTTCTATACTTTTTATACAGAATTGAGCATTATAAATACCTTGCATTGTGCTATTATCTGTAAATTTGTCTATGACATCTAGCATTGGTGAGAAAGTAAAGAAAGGTTTTTTATTCGTACTTCTAAGTATTTTTTTCCCTTCACTATTCTTATAGTTATATTTTTTTGCTAATTGGATAAATTGATTTTCAATATCTATATGGGTATACGGAAACATGATGTAACACATCCTTTTAGTTAGTTAAATTCCTTATTCATTTTTATGAAGGAATAACTGACTCAATAATCGCCGAATTTTTGCTTATTTTTATTATATCTTTTAATTTTTTATGAACCTTTTCGGTATGATAAAATTTCTCTTCACTAAATAAATCAGCAATTAAAAAAGCTCTAACTCCTAGTTTGTAGTAATTAAAAAGATAGTCCGCTACATCTTCATAGCTTCCAACTAGAAATGGGTTATTATTTCGGCCGCTTAAATAACTGCCTAACCAAAATACATCGTCATAAATTTCAGCTTTCTTGGCTAACTTTTCAATGTTTTTATCACTTGCATTAGAGGGTTTTTTATTCAGTTTTATTGCCAAAGCAGCTTCTTGCTCACTTATATTGTAACGTTCTCTAGCAGCTCTCCATGCTTCTTCTTTTGTTTCTCTTGCTATTATACCTATACGAATACCCAGATTAGTATTTACTTCCGCAAACTGCTTTTGATACTTCATTCGAAATTCTTCTATTGGTAATGGACGTGATACAGATATATCAGCTACTTTTTTTGCAACATTTATATTTTCTGCAGATGATCCGGCTATATAAAATTCTGGGAGCATCTCTTTGCTAATGTTTGGTAAAAATTCTAAATCTGCGCAGTTAAAATGATTACCTGAAAAGGTCGTTGTTTTTTTGTTTAAAAGTAAACTTCTTAAAATTTTTATATGTTCTTCAACACGTTCATATCTTTCGCTAAGAGTGAGACGGTTTCCTATTTTGTCTAATTCGGACTCACTAATACCAGTAATAAAATTAAGGTTGACTTTGCGATTATATAAATTTGAAATACTTTGAACAAACTTTGCTGTTGCAAACGGTGATACAGCATACGATTGCACTGCAATTAATGGAATATTCTTTGAGGTGTTTTCAATTATCTTTTGTGCAACAATCCACGGATCATAAGAAATATGATTGTGGATTACCAGTGACCCTGTAAAATTGTACTTATCTGATAGTTTTGCAGTTTCAATCATAAAATCAATATAACTCATATTTTCAGGTTTTTTGACATTTGGACCAGGAATTTGACTGTAAAAACTAACCATTTTAAATCTCCCTTTATCTTTATATTTATCATTATAAATTAATGATAGTTAATAATTATTAATATGTAATCTAAATACCTACAGATATTTACATAATCTAAATGTAAATCAAGAAAGAATATTCAGAATTATAAATATTTATTTGTGTATAATTATTTTGCAGATATAGTAAATTACATTGGAAACAATTGTAATAATAATTTAATTTAATGGTTACGTCAATCCATTAAATTAAATTATTAATCTATTTCAAATTTTTTTATTATATATAAGTTAGTTAGATATTAGATAAACATATAGTTTTTTTAAAGGCTAACTTAGTGAAATGACCACATTCAAAGTCTTACAAAAGTATATATTCTTCGATTAATTTCGTGAATAGTCATAAAAAATAATAATTTCAAAAAAATGATTGAATAATTTTTTTTTTATGTTAAGATATGGGATATTCCATTATTTAGTAAGCGTATTGGTAAGAACTGGACTAAATCGATCGAGAAGACTGATTCATTTAGACTCGAGGATATTACCTTAAACTTTAAAACCGCATTAAATTTATTGGTATTATAGGTTTTTAAGGTTAATTATCATCTGTTTATAAAAAGAAATCATATTTTATAAACTTGTAGGAACTGATTATCACCTTTGTTTAGGGATTTCTGGAATAGAAAGGGGCTAAGAATGTATTAATTTTTTGTAAAAGAAGTATATTATATTTTCTTGCTTGTATATTTATATATCGAATCAATCACGTTTATAAAAGATATGGGATGTAAGATTTTTTTTGAATTTAAATCAGACTAAATTCATAGATATAATATGAAAAATTGAATTTTTTAGAAGTTAAAAAGTTATTATTTAGTGTAAAGGTATTAAGGTTTTACTATTAGGGTTTAGTTACCTATGTTTCGGTATTTTGTAGCGTACTAATTTTATGTACTAGAATTAATTTTATTTTTGTATGTAAAACTCTAATTCTTTTTTTAAACATTGTTAATTCTATATATTAATCTGTTTCCTGGTAACTTAAGGTTACTTTACAAGAAATTGAATTGGAGAACTACAATAAATAAGATTAGCAAGAATTTATTGACAAAGGGGTGCTATGTGTTGAATTTTGAGATTAATGAGAAAAATGAATTCTTCTTAGCTAAAGTTAAATCATTCCTTATTGAAAATAATGTTGAAGAGTCTTTTAATTCTGATCTCGAAAGGTTCCCATTACACTTAAGAGAAATCGCTGGAAAAGAAAATCTAATCGGTTTAGATATTTCTAAAGATGATGGTGGATTGGGTCTAGACTTAGTTACTATGGGATTATTGTATAAAGAATGTGGAACAGCTAGTGTAAATGCAAGGGAATTAATAGGTGCTGGGCATGGGAGAATATTATCCGAATTTGGTGATGTGCAACTAAAAAAATCTATTATTCCCTCCTTACTAAAAGGACGCTCCTTAATAGGCATAGGTTTAACTGAGCCAGATTGTGGATCGGATTTATCTTCTATTAAAACTTTTGCAACAAAACACAAAGATGGATATTTGATTAATGGCGAGAAGGAATGGGTTAGTCGTATTGATGAAGCCAATTATTTCATAGTCTTTTGTCAAACGAAAGAAGACAGTGGTGTTCATGGAATAACTCCGTTTTTGATACCAATGGACGATTCAAATATTGAAAAATATTATAAAGAACCGATGGGACTAAAAGGATGGTCCTATGGTGGTTTTAAAATGGAGAATGTATTTATTCCTGCAGAATATAGAATTAGTGAAGAAGGAAATGGATTTAAAATATTTAATAGTCATTTTGAATATTGGAGAGTTCTTATGGCTTTAATATGTATTGGGAGTGCAGAAAAGGCTACTAATCTTGCAATTAATTATGCTAAAACAAGAAAGTCTTTTGGGGGTCCTATTGGCCGATTCCAGGCTGTCATGCATAAAATTTCTGATAATTTGACTAAACTTGAATCTGCAAAATTACTTTGTATAAAATCGTTATTTCTATTAGATAAAGGATTAAATTGTACTAAAGAAGTAGCGATGGCTAAATGGTATGGCACTTATTCAGCGTATGAAGCAATTGATAATGTAATGCAAATATTTGGTGCCCGTGGTTATGTTAAAGAATTTGGAATTGAACAACGGCTTAGAGACGTTAGAGGATTAATGATAGCTGACGGAAGTAATGATGTAATGAAGTCAATCATTGGTAGGGAAGTTTTTGGTAAAAATATTTATAAGCAGATGTACGGATGGAGAGAACAAATCCCTTATGACAATAAGGTGATTTATGGTAGTTCTGTTATTTAATTGAAGTTAAATTTGAAAAGTGAGGGAATTAGGTTTGAAGTTACAAAAGAAAAGCAATATTACCACTTATAATCATATAAAAATAAGAGGAAACATTAAACTCAAAGGTAAAGTAGCAGTTGATGGTTCAAAAAACTCTGCTTTACCTCTTATTGCAGCATCATCTTTAACAGATGAAATAGTTTCATTGTCTAATGTTCCAGATATATCTGATGTATCAGTTATGTGTGACATGATAGCACAATCTGGTGGGAACTATAGTTATAGTAATGGATTTTTAAAGATGTGTAATAAGTTGGATAGTTTGTCTTTTTCAAAAGAATTAGCTCATAAGGTTAGAGCTTCAATACTATTTTTAGGACCAGTTGTTGCAAGAAAAGGAGAGGTATCAATTCCACTACCTGGAGGTGATAAAATTGGTCCTAGGCCGATAAATATTCATCTCGAAGGTTTAGAAGAACTTGGAGTAGAAAGTTTTATTTCTGAAGGAGTAGTGTATGCCAAAGCAAAGTCTCTGCCTTTAAAAGGTGCCTCAATTGTTCTTAAATTTCCAAGTGTCGGAGCAACACAAAATATAATGATGGCCGCTACATTAGCACAAGGAGAAACAATAATAGAAAATGCAGCAAGGGAACCAGAAATTGTAGATTTGGCGCTACTTCTAACTAAAATGGGAGCAAAGGTAACTGGAGCGGGAACAAGTACAGTAAAAATAAAAGGGGTTAAACAACTCAACGGAGCAATACATGAAGTTATTCCAGATCGATTAGAAGCCGGAACATTAATGATTGCAATAGCGATTACAGGTGGAAAAGCAATTATTAAAAATGTAATTCCTGAGCATAATAAGGTGCTAATATCGTTGCTAAAAAGAAGTGGCGTGAAAATACAAAGTTTAACGAATGATTCTTTATTTATTACTGCTGAGAATTTTATTAAACCTTTTAAGGCAATTGCACTCCCATATCCAGGTTTACCAACAGATTTACAACCGCTTCTCGCTTGTTTAGCTTTAAAGTGTCCAGGAGTTTCTGAAATAAAAGATATAATTCACCCTGAAAGATTTTCTCATATAGAGGAACTTGAAAAAATGGGTGCTGCCATAGAAAGATTCGGGAACTTAGTAAGGATTTCAGGTGATAGACCGCTAATAGGAACTGCGATAAAAGGAGATGACATTCGGAGTGTCACCTCGTTGATTTGTGCAGGATTAATTGCAAAGGGAACAACAGAGGTAAGCGGAATTAATCATTTGCATAGAGGGCATGGGCATTTAATCGAAAAGTTGCAACAACTGAATGCTGATATTGATTATGATACTTTTAGATAAAAGATATGTTTAAAGACTACAAATTTAAGTTATAGATTTGTATTGATAAAATATAATGAAATACTTTTAATAGGTATCTTTAAAAAAAAGATTACATATTTCTACCAAATCAATAGTACGAAAGAATAATATTGTCTTTTGAAGATACTAATTATTATTGTTAAACGGCTTTTAATAATATAAAGACTGGAAGTTATATTTTCCAGCAGGAGGGTATTTTCTAATGGATTTATTGCATGGGATAGAACAAAAGGATTTTAAGTTAGTGGTTTGGGGATTAGGTTATATAGGAATAACGACTGCAATAAAATTTGCTGAAAAAGGTATTGAATGTTTAGGGATTGACATCAATCAAGATATAGTAGATGAAATTAACAAAGGAAACATCCCTTTAAAAAACATTAGTTCTTCGTCTTTTAAACACCTAGTAGAGAATGAGAAAATTAAAGCAATTAATAGTAGTGAAGTAACTTGCTTAGATGATTATGATATCCATATAATTTGTGTCAATACGGATGCTAATAATGAACCTTTTAAAGAAAATTTATTAGGGGTTTTTAATAAAATAATCAATCTCATTAAAGATAGTTCAAAACAGAAAATGGTCATTATAGAGAGTACTATCTCACCAAATTGGATTAATGAGGATATAGTTCCTATAATAGATAATCAAACTCCTTTAAATAAATCAAGAATTCATTTTGGCATTTCTCCAAGGAGAGACTGGTTTATAAATGAAGAGACAGATGAGGATAGTGTACCTAGAATAGTTGGACTCGCATCGTTTAATTCAAATGAATTAGGTAAAAAGTTATATGAAATTTGTTATAAAAAAGTTTTAATTGCAGAAAACTGGATACATGCTGCAATGGTAAAAATCGTTGAGAATGCAATTAGATATTTAAATATCAATTTCTCTAATCAACTAGCAGCAGCTTTTCCAGACCTTAATATTACGGAAATTCTTCAACTATCAGGTACGAAATGGAATATTCCTGAGTACCATCCTTCTTTAGGTATAGGAGGATATTGTATTCCTTTAGCACCTAAGTATTTATTAGAGGGTGCCAAATATAATGAAAATTTAAATTCACTTCTGACAAATATGTTTTGGGAGGAAAAATATACGAATCAAATTTCGGAATATATTTTCAACTTGGGGGTTAGACGTGTTGGAATTTTAGGGCTAAGTTATGCGCCGAACATTAAGGTACATAAACTTTCGCCTGCAATTAACTTATTTAATGCCCTTCATAAATTAGGAGTAAGTTGTATGGTATCGGATCCATTATATACTGAAAGAGAAATTAGAGACATAACAGGTGCGGAGACATTTGATTTTAATAAGGACCTAAATCAGTTTGATTTATTACTAGTTGTTGCAGCACATAAAGAATTTTATAACATTAAAGATATTTTAGATGAGCAGGTAGTTAATCCTATTATTTTTGATAATCTGGGCGATCTGAAATCAATATTTAAAAATAGTAAATATAGATATTATGAAATAGGTAATGTCAGAAATATTAAAGAATTTAGTTTTAACAATTAATTAGATAAAGGGAGTAGATACTATGGTTGTTTTATCAGATAATATTAAAGATTTACAAGAAAAAGGATTATTGTATTTAGGGGAAAATGTTGAAATTCAAGAACAAGTAATTCTTTGTTTAACAGAGGAAGGAAATTCAGGTACAATCACCCCCGTGTATATTGGGGATAATACCATTATAAGAGCGGGGGCAATAATTTATGAAGGAGTACACATTGGCGAAAATTGCAGAATAGGACATCATGTAATTGTAAGATCCTTTTCGAAAATAGGAAATAATGTTGTACTTTCACATAAAGTAATTATTGAACATCATTCATCTGTAGGGAATTGGGTTAGAATCTCTCCTCATTCACATATTACAAGTCATGTAACTATTGAGGATAGAGTTGCCCTTGGAGCAGGCGTTATCACTGTCAATTCAAAATACTTAGCTTGGAAGCGACCAGATATGGAAGTGAAATTAGTACCTCCTTATTTTGGCTATGGCTGCCGAGTTGGTTCAGGGAGTACCGTTTTGTCAGGTGTAAAAATAGGAGAAATGAGTATGGTAGGAGCTGGTTCTGTTGTTACTAAAGATATCGCTGACCATAAAGTGGCATTTGGTAATCCGGCAACGGTTCAGAAGGATCTTTACCAAGAACATCAAGTTCCTAATGGTTTTGATCAAATAAAGGATTGAAAACAAAATATTTTTTTAAATTATTAACTCGAAAAATAATTATACTTATTACCTTAAAATACTATGATTACTTTTAAGGTAATAAAAACATTTAGAATGTGAGAGATCTTCCTTAGAAAATTCCACTATGTTGAAGACTCTCACAAAATTAATAGGTTCATTGCTAATAAAGAGGGAACTGGAAATATTTTACGTGTGAAATCTCTTATTTATATAAATCGGGACGAAAACTAGCTCCTTACGTTAATTTTATATAAAATGAGAGTCTTACTTTTGTGAAAAAAAGGGTAATTTTATATTATAAGCATTAACCTAAAAAAAATGAATATTATGTGTTCTTTATCAATTTACAATTAATTCCATGTAGGCACGACTAGTATATTATTATTATATATATGCAGAAGGAGTATCCAATAAATGTCAATTGCTATTATAAATCGATATCCAGAGGCCATGATGAAATACTCGGAGTGGTTATCTCCTCTAAACGAAGAGTTATACATGTTTACTGGGAAGAAATATCAAAATGAATATAATGATATAAATAAAAAAACATATAATCATTTTTATTCAAATCAATTAGTTGATATTGAGATGTTAGAACTATTTCGAAATAATCCATACAGAAAGATCATTGCTTTAAGTGAACTAGATATATTAAGAGCAGCTCGTTTAAGAGAGAAACTAGGAATAGGGGGACAAAATATTGAGAGTGCCACCGCTTTTCGAAATAAAATTGTAATGAAGGATCTAGTATCGCGGGCGAAATTTAAGGTGCCGAAGTATCGGGAATTAGTTTCTGTTTTTGATCTTTATGAATTTATAGAGGAAAATAATTTTCCTATTGTTATAAAACCAGTTGATGGGATGGGCTCTAGGGATACATTTATTTTTTATACAATGGATGAATTGAAATTGTATCTAGAAAAGGCAACTTTATCAAACGTAATGGTAGAGGAATATATTGAGGGGGATATGTATCATATTGATGGATTATTTATTAATCATGAAGTCGGATTTGTCTCAGTAGGTAAATATTCTACTAGTACACTTTCCTTTAAAACGAATCAAGGGCAGGGAACTATACTATTACATCCTAATAATGAGGTTTTTATACGTTTGAAAGATTACATTGAATGTTTAGTAAAAGCATTTCCTACACCTAAATACAGCTCGTTTCACTGTGAAGTTTTCCTAACAAAGTCTAATGACATTATTTTTTGTGAGATTGCAAGTAGAACTGCTGGTGGTAGAGTATCTGAAGCAATTCATTTTACATATGGAATAGATTTAAATGAAACGTGGATAAAACTTGAATGTGGATTGCAAGTAAATGTACCAACTAATAACACTCCAACTTCGTTAGCTGGAATGTATTTTGTTCCTAAAAAAGCTGGGTTTTTAAAATCTATACCTGAAAAAATCCCTTTTGACTGGATTGTAGAATATATACCTCTTTTTAAGGAGCAAACTAGAGTTAATAGGAATATGATAGTGGCAAGTGATTCTATCGCTACGGTGGTCTTTTCCGGGGAGAATGAAATAATTTTGCAGGAAAGATTAGCAGAATTAGTCATTTGGTTTGAACAAAACGTGATTTGGGAGGAATAAGATAAATGACCGTTTTAATCCTTAATCGATTTTCAAAGAAAAGAAAAGATTATATAGAATGGTTTAAAGATATAAATGAAGAAATAATAATGTTTGGAGTTCCTGAAACTATCGATGATTTTCCTGAAGTAGAATATAGGAAATCCTACATTAATATGGAAAATAACGGTAAATTAGACTGGGATGCAGTTTCATTATTCAATGAAAAACCGTTTCAGACAATTCTCGCATTACAAGAAAGTCAATTAATTCGAGCGGGAAGATTAAGAACATTACTAGGGCTAAAAGGACAATCTCATCAAAGTGCAGTTGCTTATAGGAATAAGATAATAATGAAGAAAAGGTTAAAACAATCTAAGGAAATAAACATAGCACCATTTAGAAAGATAGAGGACCCTGTTGATTTATTTGAATTTACAGAGAAACACGGTTATCCAGTAGTTATTAAACCAATACAAGGCTTTGATTCTAGAAATACTCAAATATTCTACAATCAAGAACAATTATATAATTGGTTATGTACAGACGAGTGGATGAATAATAGAATGATTGAAAAATATATCGAGGGAACGATGTATCATGTTAATGGAATTGTAATTAATGGTGAAATAAAATTTTCTTGTGTATTTTCATATATTGACAATTGTTTATCCTATTTAGAGGCAAAGGGTGTAGGGCATGCATTATTAGAATATGAAAATCCTCTAAGGGAACTTTTAATTAAAAATGTTGAAAAAGTTATAGAAATACTCCCAACACCAGATTTGATGACTTTTCATGCAGAATATTTTTATACAAAAGAAAATGAAATTGTTTTATGTGAAATTGCGAGCAGAACTGCTGGTGGTAGTATACCAAATTTAATTTTCGATGCATTTAATATTGATCTTGATCGTTATATTTCACGAGCACAGTTGGGAGTAATTGATCCAATTCCTGATGAGAAAAAAAGTTTAGCAAGCTCTATAGGTAATTATTTGGTCCCACCTAAAGAAGGTATATTAAAAGGTTACCCAGATAAGTTACCTTTCAATTGGGTGACAAAATATGAAAGAAAAAGGCCGATAGGGCAATGTTTTGAAAATATTAATAAGTCCTTTCAACATTATGCAATAGTACATGTAAAAGGAAAAAATGAACAAGAGGTAAGAGAAAGAATTGAAATTGCAGTAGCATATATAGAGAACCATACAACTTGGGAGATTTTATAAAATTTAAAATCTTAATTCTTACATATAAAGGAGAAGAGAAATATGAAGAGAAGCAAGAAACTATTAGTAATAGGAATTTCAGCAGCTAGTATTTTAGCATTTCAAGATTTTAGTGGTTATCAAGTAGGCACACCAAACAAAGTTATGGCTGCAGAAACAAGCTTAAAAGTATCGAATCAAGCCGAACTCTTAGAAGCTTTGAAAAAGAAGACTAGTGTTATCGAGATTACACAAACATTTACCATTAATCAAACAATCACAATTCCAGATAATGTAACGATCAAAGGAAATAAAATGGGTACAAAGCTAATATTTGATCCAGGCATTGATGGTGTTGAAGTTACAAATAATAATACTATTTCTAATTTACGTATAGAAGTATCACCTAAAAATAGGGCTATTTATAACTCTTACACTCAAAATTCGATAGGGAAACTAATAGTTAAAAATGTAGAAACAATTGGTAGTGTCCAAATACTAGCAAAATCGAAAGTTCAAAATGGACATATAGATATTAGTAATTTACATATTATTGAGGCGGATGTGTTAGATAAAATAGAAAGGCCAATAGGTTTTGGTGTATCGGTTATCCAAGGAGCATTAACTATTTGGAATCAACAACCATCAAAAGATTCCATTCTTTCGGTTCGTCTAGATGAGATAAACATTGGAGAAAAAGGAAAACCAGTTTTGGGAAGTGGTGTTTTCTTAAGTGGATATGGACATAATGCCCTACCAAATAATAATGGAATTTTAACCGCTGATGTTGTTAATACTGGCGAAATTCACTCTACAGGGAATATTAAGTTTGGGACACCTGATTTAATATCTGGTGGTGTATTTGTAGTCCATGGTGCTAAGGTAAATAATTTAACTAATAAAGAAAAAATCACAACGTACGGTGCAAATGATATGGTACTAGATAATTGGGGGGAAGTATCACAATGGATTGCAAAGGATTCTATTACATCTTATGGACCAAGTGGAGTTGGATTTGTTAATTTTGGTAAAATAGATAAACTTAATGTGCTGGGTACAATAGAAACATTTGGTTTAGGAGCTCGTGGTTTTAATGCATACACTGGTGTTATTGGTAATGCAAATTTCCAAAAAATCATTACCCATGGTGATGGTGCAACTGGTATACAGACAAGCACCCAAGTTGAAAATCTAACAGTAAATGATGGAATTTTCACATATGGAAATATAGGGGATTCTTTAGTACAAGGTGTTATTAAGAAAATTGCAGCTCATGGACTGAGTCTATTAAAAGGTACGCAAACAAATACAATTGAGATTAATGGTGGAATTCATGTCGAAGGAAAGGATGTAAATACCTTGAATGTTGAAAATGGTGTTCATATGAAATCATTGATTGTAAATGAACACCATAAAAGCTAACTGAATTCCGACGAACAAAGAATAAGGTTCAGGTGCATTGATAAAATGAAAACAAGTAAAACACATATATTCTTAACAAAATTGTATTTTATACTAAAAAAATATTATTTTTTAATTTAATCTATTTACAAAATTTAGAGATTGAAATATTTAAAAAATAGGAGTGAAATATATGAGCCAAAAAATACACGCTAATGAGCAGAGCGAAATCCAAAATGAACAATCGGGAGATTATAATCCTTTCGAATTTCCAGAGTTGGTGAAGGATGCAGACGAGCCTCTTATCCTGGGGCCAGCAGGAGAAACATTTGATTTTATTCAGACAGGAAAAACAACGGATGGCAAGTACCTATTTGCCAAGTTGGTTGTACCCCCACATGTCGGACCACCGCCTCACGTTCATCACTGGATAGATGAATGGTTCTATGCACCAAATGGAGGCTTTTCAATCTTTGTAGGTAAGAATAGGTATCCAGATCTCGAGAAAGCACCAGGTAAAGGTGCTCCGAAAGATACATTGCAAATAGTACAAATGCGACCTAAGGAGTTATTTTATGTTGAAAGAAATATCGTTCACGGATTTGCAAATGTGACAGATAAACCCCAAGAACTCTATTTAGTGTGGACACCTGATACGCCGGATGTTTCATTCCTTCCATACTTTTTGAACGCTGGAACAATTCGTGATCCAGATAATCCAGATCAAATACCAGATTTCATGTCAAAAATCAGGCTGGTGAGTATGGCTTCTACATATGGAAAAAATCAAAGCGATAGTTTCTGGCAATTCGTGGAGAAGATCGAGGAAATTGATCACATCCCCAATATGGTAGATAATCGAGAAAAGTTGCTAGAACTGATGTCCGACACGAATAAATGCCAGTGAATGGAACTAAAATGAAACACATTGCTGTTGTTGGCTGTTACCTTGGCAGAGCTACAATCTATGTAATGCTTTAATATTGAGATTTTCGTTTACAGTTCACACTAGGAATCTGAGTTTTAAAAAAATCCGTACCGAAACGTAATTTCCGAGCTGGTCTTGGGTGATCCAGATGTAAGAATTGAATAGCTCGAATTAGCCTACTTTACGGTTCAACGTGAAGATTTTCGTACATTGATGTTCGATGCTCTCAGTTCTACAACACTAAAAATTGGAAAGCATCAGTATCCATTGAATGTGCTAAAAAATGACTACTCAGCACAAGCGAGTTGCAAGGATTCAAAAAACTTCCAGCGAAAACAGTTGGATGTGAATCACCCTATATACCTCTTTTAAAATTAAAAGATTTCATAGAATCAAAGAAAGTGAGGATATATTATGATGGAAACCGATGTTGTAATTATTGGAAGCGGGCCTGCAGGCTCATCTGCTGGATTGATGTTGAGTTCTTATGGCATCAAGAATACTATCATCACTAAACACAGGTGGTTGGCGAACTCTCCACGCGCTCACTATGTTAGTCAGCGAACAATGGAAGTTATCCGGGACCTTGGTATTTCCGATGAAGTAATTGCGAAGGCGTCTCCAAAAGAAATTATGGGGGATGTGGTGTTTTGTTCCTCTCTCACAGGAGAGGAACTCGGTCGATTTCCTTTTGGAATGAATAGTCCACAACGGACTACAGATTATTTGGAAGCCAGTCCGTGCGAACAATGTGATTTGCCTCAGCATCTCTTTGAACCAATTCTACTTTCGAACGCTGCATCACGTGGTTCACACATCCGTTTTGATACGGAATACCTTTCCCATCTACAAGATGAAAAAGGTGTTACGGTTGATGTGCTAGATCGCCTTACTGGGGAGATATATCAAATTCGATGCAAATATTTAATAGGTGCTGATGGAGCAGGTAGTACGGTCGCCACAGATTTAGGTTTGCCGATGGCCGGTGAGATGGGAAAGAGAGGTAGTATCAGCATCATCTTTGATGCCGATTTGACAAAGTACATTGCTCATCGACCAGGGTATCTGTGGTGGATTATACAACCTGGTGCAAATATTGGAGGAATCGGTTTAGGTTTGTTGCGCATGGTAAGACCTTGGAATGAATGGCAAATTGTGTGGGGCTATGACATTAACCAACCCGCACCAGAACTAACAACGAAAGAAGCTATTTCTATTTGCCGTCAACTAATCGGTGATCCTGAAATAGAGATTAAAATAAAAAGCAAATCCATCTGGACTGTTAATGAGATGTATGCAACACAGTATTCTCATGGTAGGGTGTTTTGTATGGGGGACGCGGTGCATCGCCATCCACCATCCAATGGGCTAGGTTCAAATACATCAATTCAAGATGCGTATAATTTGTGTTGGAAGCTTGCGTTTGTGCTGAAAGGAAAAGCAGGCTCAGCGTTACTCGATACCTACAGTGTCGAACGTGCCCCTGTTGGTGAAAGGATAGTAAAACGTGCAAACAAAAGCGTTCGGGAATTTAAACCAATATTTGAAGCACTAAACCTTGATGGACAGTACAGCGCTGAAGATATGCTGACCAGTATCAAATCGCTGAAAGGAACGAGTAATTCGGATGCTGTCACGCGAGCGAAACTCAGGGAAGCCATAAGTTTCAAGGCTTATGAATTTGCTGCTTTGGGTGTGGAAACGAACATTCACTATCATTCGACGGCGATTAGTGGTAATGAAATCCAACAAACTAATCACGATTGCGACGAAGACCTATACTATTTCCCTTCATGTATTCCTGGCCACAAGTTGCCTCATGCCTGGCTAGTTCGCGAGGGTATCAAAGTTTCAACCTTGGATTTAGTAGGTAGCGGTCATTTTACTCTGCTTTGTTGGCTTCAAGGTAAAGATTGGGTCAACGCAGCTAGCAAGCTAGTAGCTGATACTGGTATCGAAATCAATGTTGTGCAGATTGGTCCAGGATTGAGCGTGCAGGACCCTTATGGCGACTTAGCACGGCTTTGGGGTGGCGACGAGCATGAATGTCTTTTGATTCGACCAGATGGATATATTGCTTGGACGGGTAATAACACGGCTCTTGCAGACGATGTTTTACGTGAGCACGTCCAGCGCGTTTTAAGTCTCGGTTCTGTTGTAAAGTCAGAAACAATATAGAGAGGTCTACAGATTGAACATAAGCTTTAAGCTATCGCTACTAATTGCTGTAATTTTTTGTACGCTGAAAAAACGACGTCTGATTCAAGAATTCGTCTCTATTTATATGATTCAAAGTATATATCGACCTCTATCAATTGCACGATAAAGATAGTACCAATCCCGGTTATTGAGTGAAGTTGAAGTACATATATTAAGAAATTTAAGATTAAAGGATTATTAGAGAACATTTACTTAATACCTTAATCAATCTTTTTTATAAATTAAACTCCACTCCAAAAACAAACCCATGCATTTTAATCACTATTTATTCAAAATGCATGGGTTTCTTCTCATTATTAATATTTGTATAGAAAGTTATCACTTCTACAGAAGTATGGCCAAGTGGGTCGCATAGCAATACTAGGTTCCTGCTTTCCTTATACTGATTGATAGAGTATGTATGTGGCAGTTTATGAAGATTACCTTTCCCGCCAAATGTACTTGTATATTTATCGATTAAATTCTATATAGCTCTAACGATTAGCTACGTATATTTTCCTTTACAATTTGTGACGAAAAGTAAGTCCACATCTTGAAGACAGTTATATTTTCTAGGACGAATATTTAAAACCTACACTTATATTCCTATTCTTGAGAATACTACGAAATTTAACTAATATACAACAGAATAATGCTATTTTATTATGAAAATTTTACTCAATAAAATAATTTTTTTTGATGATTATTTTCCGTGATTTTCATTACCTATTCTCCCCCTCATTTTAGTATATCCGCAAAGGAAGTACCCACATTATTCTTCCGTTTCATATGCTTCTCTAAATAGATTTTTGTTGTTTGAATATTCTCATGCCCCAGCGTTTGCATTAAATGATACAAATCAGCATTTCCCTGTTCAACTGCCATAATTGCAAAGGCATGTCGAAATGTATGCGCGGTTACTGGATTTTCACGGTATTGTAAAAACGCTAAGTTTGTCTTTTTTATCATATCCGTTACCTGGTTCGATAACGTTTTTGAATTATAAAAGTTTCCTCTTTGATTTACAAATACAGGACCTTCATCTCCTCGATCCAAAACAGTTTGGAATCCTCTTCTCCGTCTCATTTCACAAATACAGAGGATATTGAACGTTTAAAAAATAAAAATGAGGTTAAAGGCCTTAGCACGAAAGAAGTAGCTGAAATTCTTAATGTTGCACCATCTACTATCTTTACATACATCAAATCTGGAAAATTACCCGCAACAATGGTAGAAAAACGAGGAAAACAAGTATATATTATTGATGAGGAAGAGCTAGAGATTTTTATGCTTGATTATGAAAAAACTAAAACAAAAGAGTGAAAAACATTTATTACTAAGATTCAAGATGAAGATATATATTTATATCAATTGTTAACACATAAACATACCGGAAAAACAGCTAGGGTAATAGAGATTAATGGAGAAGACGGCAAGATTCTTACAGAGGACGAAGAAATTTTCCCTCTATCCACTTATAAGGAACATAATTACACCTTTGAACCTTTCATTAAAAAAGCGGTAATTACAAAGCGCGGGTATTTATCTTTTTCATTTAAAAAACCTCAACTATTTAATTCCATTACTTATAATCTAATAAACTTATTTTATAAGGAGCTAGGTGTCACAAATATGCGATTGAGTATTTCATTAGATACTATCAGCTTAGAAATTAAACCTTTCGTATTACAAGTAGATCCATTGCAGTTTCAAGAGGAGATTAAGTACTTACATTCTCATATGAAATCCGGTACAATACTCCCACATATAGAAGGAGTTTACTTTAAAAGTAATGTAGAGCCATTAACTTTTCATACAGATCATGAATTTAAGCAAAAAGTAGTGCAAATGGCAGCGGATGCGGGAATTGGCCAAGAAGAGTTCTTGTTACAAGCTGTAAGATTATATATAACGAATTTAGAAAAACAAAAAATATAGTTTTAAAGGGATACACATAGAGTCTTATCGTTTCCGTACCCCAATGGTGCATTCTTACTTATTAATTAGCATTTAAATCGGAATATAATTTACTATTTTTCGATGAATTTATAGTTGTAATGAAATATAATTTTCCAATTAATCTCAAACTAGAAAAGTGTACCTTTTGGGAGTGTACAAACTCACAACATGGGATAGAAAATTTTTAGTATAAAAATATCTAGAAAAAGAAAGGAGGTACTTATGGAGGAATATTCAAAATTTATTTTCCATGCAATTAAATCGTTGCTGCTTCTCATGTTAACTGTTGTACTGATTGGAGTGGTAAGATTAATAGATAATCATTTGAAGTGGGGAATTTTCGGGGTAGATGGATTTCAGGTATCATCGGTTGTTATGTTTTTGATAGCAGTTTTGATCGTGTTTAAATTGGTGAGGGATTATTTTTTTCAACATTTCGTTAAGATACGAAAGAAACACCTTGTTATGGCAATAGGTAGATCTATATTTCTTGATTCTAATCAATACTTTTCTCAACATATATATGTATTGACTATGTTAAACTTATAGCAAGACGCCTTAATTCCCCTGAAAGGATAGGTGATGAATTTGGACAAAAAATACTTATGGATAGCATTAATTTTAAGTTTTTTAGTTATTGCACCATTTAGTTGGTATTTCGGCACCACATCCTTATTAACAGTAGTTATTAGGATGATAACCGAATTTTCTCTTTACTTTATAGGGATACTAACAGCGCTTCATTTTATACAATATTTGAGGGGAAAATCAGAACACGACAAGCAAATAATTGAACTTTTAAAAGAGATTTCTGAGAAGCAAAAAAAAAATAATTTATAGTTCCAAACAAAAAAGAGAACATTTTAATGTTCTCTTTTTATACTAAATTATATTATAGATTTGAAGCTTCTTGAATCAGTTCACTTTTTACCCATTTATATTTGAATCTTCCCAAGCTCTATCATTTCCTACACGTATATATAACCACTGATGAGAATCTCCACCATTTTTATCGGTATATTTAAATGACAGTCCACCATACGCAGAATATTGTGCTGTTTCCCATTGTCTAAATACTCCCCAATCCTCTTTAGTATATCCACCAGAAGTTTGTATATCCCATCCATAAACTCTATCAAGTTTATCGTATGCTCCCTGATGATTACAATAATCCGCGTAATAATAAGCAGTAAATGAAGAGAAAGGCTTTCTATATACTTTAGCCCCTTGCACACAAGAATAACCTGATCCGTTTGTCCAAGTTCCACCAGTAATGCTATCTTGCGGTCCCTTTATTCCTTTTATTGGCTGTACTTTATTAGGTTGCACTTCATTTCCTTTTTCATCAAAAAACTTCGCTTCACTATAATCAATTCCCGCCTCTTCTTTTGAACCATCTGGAAAAGTTGTTAAAGTAGCTGTTTCACTTAATCTTTCTTTTTTTCCAAGCGATTTCTTTTCAGGATTAACATTATCTAAAGTTTCCCCGTTATTTACTTTTTCTATTAAATTTTTTTGAACCCTAGTATCGCCATAACTTTCTTTAATAGATTTGATTTGTTCTTCTTTATTTTCTTTTTTAACCTCTGTTGTACTCGCAAAAGATGAAGGTGCAAATGAACCAATAGCTAAAGACAACGTAAATAAACCTACTGTAATTTTATTCCCCAGTTTCATATTTCTTCCTCCCTAACTTTTTTAAAATCCAAATACTTCCATAAATATACAACTTTTATCCAAAAAATGGAACCTTTTCGAAATTGAGAAAATATTATCTTAATATTTTGACTTTATTCGAGAAATACGAATCCGAATATTTTTTATAAAAAGTTGTGTTATCGTTAAAGTGTTAAATGTATGAATTTTCCAGACGTTCAAAAACAGGTTCTGGTGCAAAAATAGAATAAAAGATAATAAAGCGCATAGATTCCTAACGGAATCGTATCTTATGCCGCAAGCCCAAACAATTGATGGATGAATTCTTTCTGATTTTGGACAGACAGGTTCCGTAAATCAATTTGTTCTTTTTTTATCATATGCATGACTTCTACTCCAGAAAGAATGGATGTAGCTGTGTCAAAATATTTGAACCCTAGCATAGAACGAATTCGCTTCTTTATAAAACGATGATCTTGTTCTACTATGTTATTCAAGTACTTTTGTTGTCTAAGTCGCATATCACGAGGTATGCTTTTTTCTTTTTTAACTGTTCAATTACTATAGGATAAGCTGGATTTTTATCGACTGTTATAACACGAGGTGTTGAAACATGAAAAGACTGCAAGGCCTTCTTGCAAAAACACTTTGCAGCTTTATGGTCTCTTGTTTTGCTTAGGTAAAAATCGATTGTATTTCCTTTTCCATACCAATCACGCACCTTCTTTACATTAGTAGTATCAGTATGTCTAAGATTTGTAGATTTATTGCAATTGTCCTGAAGTTTTTGCACCAGAATCAAAGATACAAAGTTAAATTATTTAGAATACATCGCAAATAACTATAATGAATTCAAAAATAAAATGCAGCAGCGTTATAGCACAAAATCAGCAAAGATTGAAATCCTTTATAAACAATCAATGGATGGCGCATTGCAAGATGTGAAAAAAGTAATCGGAGAAATCGGTTATCCGCAAGGAGCGAACCGTGTTTCTTATAAAGCTGAGCCGTATAATGCGAAAGAAGGGTATTCTTTAGTGACGATTACGTTTATGTAAAAAAATAACCTAGATCCTATGGGATCTAGGTTATTTTTTTATAACTTAATTTGACATATACAGTCTAACTATATAGCTAAACTATATAGTTATCGTTACATTGGAGGTCTTTATGAATAGAGATAAAAATTTACCATTAACGGAAACAACGTATTACGTTCTTTTAGCTTTATTAGAGCCAGCACATGGTTATTTAATTATGCAAAAGGTAGAGGAATTGAGTAATCATCAAGTGAAAATCGCAGCGGGTACATTGTATGGGGCGGTTGAAAATTTATTAAAACAAGGTTTAATAGAATCGGTAAAAAGTGAAGATAAACGAAGAAAAGTGTATGTCATTACGGAACGTGGGAAAGAAGTATTGCATTTAGACTTTATGAGAATGCAGCACATTATTACGGTTACAAAAAGTTTATTACACGTATAGTTAGGGGGAAACGATGATGTGGAAATTGAAATTCTTTTTAGACTTTGAGAAAGAGGAAAAATGGTTAGAAGAGATGGCTTGGAAAGGCTATCAACTAGAGAGCGATACATTTGGTTATACATTTAGATATACAGAACCAGAAGATGCGACGATTAAAATAGACCATAGAGTATTTAGTAGAAAAAGTGATTTTATTAATTACTGCACATTATTTGAAGATAGTGGCTGGGAGCATATAGCTGGTAATTGGTGGTCAGGTACGCACTATTTTAAAAAGGGAAATGAGGAAAGTGAAGATGACATTTTTTCAGATCAAATGTCACGAGCAGGGAAATATAAACGTCTATCTAAAACATTTTTAGAATTAGCTATATGTTCTATTCCGATATTAATTCTATTCATGTTTAATGACACGATTCATTTAGGAGCACTTGCAAATCCGAAAGAACTATATTTTACGCCAGGACTATGGGATAAGCAAGGTGTATCATTTCTATGGTCATTCTTATTTGAAACACCACTTGCATTGATGAGAGGCTTTGCATGGTTGTTTATCCCTGCTGCAATTGTTATGTATTTAGTTTGTTCGTATAAAGCAAATCGATTATATGAAGAGAGAAGATGATAGGATGGGTCCCCTTAAAGCTGATGCTTTGAGGGGATTTGTTGCATTTGAAAATGCAACATCTGGGTTTAATTGTAAAATATTTACTTTATAAGCGTTTGAATGCGATATAATTTTAATAATAATAGTCCTTAGGAGGATGATGGTCATTCATACACTTTTAGGTATTATTGGAGCAATTGTTTTACTCGCTTTTGTTATCCACCCCGGCGTCCCAGACAAAAGTGTCCCTCTAAAAAATATACTTGCAGTAATCCTTCCATTGATTGTTATATCCGGGTTAATTTCATTGTATATACAATTTGAAAATGTACGTAACTTAATTTAATAAAAACCTCATTAGAACTACGACTATGGCTACTTCTTCACGATAATTACGTGCTAATTCCTTTTTCTTCTGGTTCCTACGTCATATATAAGATATACAGTATAAATTTTATTGGTATGTTACATCCGCTTAGCATGTGGTTTTACCTTTAATTAATAGCTTATTCTCTTGTTAATCGCTGCAAGGATTACCAAAATATCTAATACAGAAGACCGGCATACATAAACTATTGTATTTCTCAATAAACAAAAACAACTTAACATGGTAAAATAATAGTTGGATGGGAGTCCAATACATATTATTAAAATTAAGATGGTTCAAGTCGGAGGAAGGCACCTTAGGGTGTCTTTTCTTTATTTTGCTAATGAATAGCATGTCCTCTTCTATATAACTCTTTAAAATATAAAATGTGCCATCTTTGCCCTTCCCTTATGAAGGGAGGGACAGGAATGAAAAAACGTAAAAAAAGGCGACCAAAAAGACAGAATCACAGTCTTTCGTAAGTAATCTAGCATCGTGGACGACAGTACTGAGAAATATTCATTACTTCTTCACGCAAAACCAGTTTGTAAAACATATAATTCAATTCATCAAAGAACAAATTGGAATGTAAAAAAGTGCTGCTATGATTAGCAACACTCAACTCAAAAACTAAAGTAGATCGAACACTGAGCTGAAAGTACTGACCATACTTTCTTCGCACAAGACCAAAGTGATTTAGAAGCGGCAAAGATGTCAGTGTTCTATCTTCTACTAAGATTATATTTTATTTTGTCCATAATAGACCTATATATACGTTAATAAAAAAGAAATACCCTGGCGACCAACCGGGGTATTTCATGACCGATAGGAATGAAAAAACTTGGCGACCAAACCTAGCTTTTGTGTTATTCCCATAAAATTTAAAAACTAAGCAACATCTTGTTGCACTTTTATTTTATCATTATCTTTCTCTGATTGGAATACATTAGATTATTTTTTAGATAAGAGTCCAATACATATTATTAAAATTAAGATGGTTCAAGTCGGAGGAAGGCATCTTAGGGTGTCTTTTTCTTTTTTAAAATGACAGTTTTGACTTAAAGAAGATTCATTTTCAATGGATGATTCCCATGAATATATAAATAAAGTTTATCCATTGATAACTAAGTTGAAAGTGGAAAATATGTTGTAATGACAATTTTACTTCTTCTATTTTCATGAATATGTATAATTACATAAAAATTCAGAGGAAAAGAGAGTATACTTTCTTATTGTGTAATAAAGATAGGGCCTGCCTACGGAAATAGGTGGGCTTTTTTTACATATGAAGAAAAGACACTCACATGAGTGTCTTTTCGATAGTTTTTTAGCAGAAGCAAGCAGCTCCAACGATGATTAATAAAATAAACAATACAACTAATAAAGCAAATCCTCCGGCGAAGCCACAGCCGCCACAACTACCACCAAAGCCCATAACAGTTCCTCCTTTTAATAGGAGGGGAAAAACAAAGGTTCACTCATGTGTTTTAACGGATTCCATTTACTTTATGCTTTTATGAATGAATGGAGCAGGTCCTTTTGAAAATAGATTTATTTATTCTTAGAAAGAGTTCAAGGGCAAAATAAGAGAATCTATATTATTCTTTAAGAAGGAATAAATAAAAAATAAAATATCCAAAAAGACAGATGGAAATCCGCTTTTATACCTTTCATTCAAATAATACTAGCATTATATATTATAAGGAATACTTGTCCTTAATTGTAAATGAAAGGGGGGGAATTGATATGAGTTATGGCTATGGTCATCCTCCTGGAAGATGTCATAAACATCACAATGAAACTTTGTCAACGGGTGTATTACGTAGACATTCCGCTACGTTGTTTCTTACTGTGGAAGCTATGAATGTTGATCCAGATGATACTCATACAGTAACTGTTGAAATGTTTGATTGGTCATCGGGTTCTCCGGTATTGTTACCATTAGTAGACCCTTCAACACAAACATTGGCACCTAATCGATATGTTACTTTTCGTTCAGCAGCTCTTCCTCCAGGAGTTTTTGCTTATGAAGTAAGAATCATTCGTTCGAAACATCGAGATGTTGTTACGAATGTTTTTGGTCTTAGTGCAATAGTATTTAACCCACAAGAAGGAAATAATGTTTTACAACATGATTTAGCAAAATTAGATATTAAATAGATTGTATAAAAGTTTATTTATTGGACAAGATTAAAAAAGAGTAGGATGCACAATCCTACTCTTTTTTAACATCAATTATATTAAAATTTTAAAAGAAATCCTTCATCATTTTCGCATCTTTAATGTTCACTACCACACTTTCAACCTTATCTTTCTTCTCATCTTTAGCAATCGTAATTTGCTCCTTATTATCAACCCATACAAGAAACTCTTCTTTTACGTCATCTTTATATGTAACGGTAATAGTAGAATGTGCAGATTCTCTCTTTTTGTGATCTAGTGTGATTTGCTTAGGAGTGCCTTTTTGAATTGCTGAAACGATAGATTGTATCATTTCTTCGTTGTCGGTTTGAGATTTTGAAACGTTGTTATTTTTTGTGCTAAGTATTTCGATATCTGTAATGTTTGCGGAGTTTAATTGAAAGGCATTTTGTTTCTGTTCTTGCTTAGCTTGTGGAGATTTGTCTGTAGCTGAGGTACTGGCACAGCCTATTAAAGTGAAAGATAGAGCGGTTAGAGTACATATAGATATGATTTTTTTCATAGTATCCCTCCTTACGCTTAATTATAACAATTTTCTGTTAATTTAGGTAGTTATTGTAAGTGGATTTATCCCGCTTTAATGGGCAGTAAGACCCCCACCTCAAAATTCAGCGAAAGAAAAGAAGTTAGGTGGGGGATCAACTGCCCATAAAAGTCCGATTGGTGAGGGCTAATAATCAGTGGGGGATGAAGAAAACCCCCACTGATTAAAGTTTCACTTTATTCTACTAGTTTTAGGATAGAAAAAATTCACATAACTTTTTTCATATTTTATGTTTAACATTTCGAAAATGGGTGTACTACATATAATATAACAAATAATTCATTTTAAAGGAGGAAGTTAAAGATGGAAACGAAGTATAGTAAACCTTTTGTATATGAATTTATTACGGAGAAAGAGGTCATGAATGCGGCGAATGATCTAGTGAAGAAAGGAATAGACCAAAAAGATATTTACGTATTAACACATGAGAAAGACAGGACAAATAGAATCGCAGATAATGCAGACGTGAATACAATTGGGATAAAAGAGGAAGGGCTTGGGACAAGCATTATTAACGTCTTTCAAAACACGGGAGATCAGTTAAGAAATAAGATGCAAGAGTTAGGGCTTAATGAGGAAGAAGCAAACTTCTACGAAGAAAAGCTGGATGAAGGAAAAATCTTGTTATTCGTTAAGGATTTAGAAAGAGTCGGTGAATGGTTACAAGAAAGAAGATGCATGTATTCTATTTAAATTTGTATCCTGTAAATCTATAAATCTATTACGAAAAGGAGATTGTAAATATGAGTGAGAACGGGCTAAAAGAACAAGTTAAAGGCAAAGTTGAAAAGAAAAAAGGACAAGTAAAAGAAGGAATTGGTGAAGTTACAGACGATAGAGAGTTGAAAAATGAAGGAAAGTGGGAAAAGACGAAGGGAACGATAAAAGAAAAAGTCGGAAAAGTGAAACAAAAGATAAGTGATGAATTGGATAATAAAGAATAATATATGTTCATCAAGCTTTGGTTATATACCAAAGCTTGATGAATCCAATATAAAACGAATATAGGGGGGTTAATTGTGGGACTTATTATTACGTGTATCGTAGGTGGACTTATTGGTGCGTTAGCTGGAATGATTACGGGGAAAGACTTTCCTTTAGGTATAGTTGGTAATGTGATTGCTGGATTAATCGGATCTTGGGTAGGTAGTGCGTTATTTGGTCACTGGGGTCCTGAATGGGGAGGCATCTTTATTCTTCCAGCGTTACTAGGTGCAATTGTCTTTATTTTAATCGTTACATTCTTTTCTAGAATGCTACGGAAAGCGTAAGTATGATAATGAATAGTAATCTTAAGTTTGTTATATGTGACTATAAGGTTAGTAAGCTCGTAAAAATACATAAAAAAAGCATCCAAATTAGTTTAATTGGATGCTTTTTTTATGTATTTTACATAGGAATGAGTGGAGGATGAAGAACCTCCACTCATTAAAATTACACTTTCTATTATGTATTAAGCCATCGTTACCTTTTTACAATTATTTATTCTTACGACTTGCCTTGGTTCTATATGAGATAAGTCCTCGTCATTACCTATATCCACTACAATTGTATTCGTTAGTATGTTAATAATGGAACCAACTAATTTTGTAGCATGATCGTGTCGATAAGAAAATTGAACGAAATCTCCCTTTTTTAAATTGTGCTCTTCCATAGATAGATCCCCCTAAAAATAATGTTTATACGTTATACATACACAAATTTATAAGGTTTAAACATTTTGTAGTATTTTTTAAGCATGAAGCTGGGTAAGGTGTAGAAAAATTATTTATCCCGCTTTAATGGGCAGTAAGACCCCCACCTCAAAATTCAGCGAAAGCAAAGAAGTTAGGTGGGGGATCAACTGCCCATAAAAGTCCGATTGGTTCAACTAATAATCAGTGGGGGATGAAGAAAACCCCCACTGATTAAAGTTTCACTTTATAATTAAAATTAAAAAATATGTTTAAAACTAATTTTTATGGGTAATTAATATAGTAGTAGTTTGAGATAAGGGGGCGGAAATGATGAATTTGGCAGTAAATATTTTGCAAAATGATGTAGGTTATACGGTGCAACTTAATGGTGAGATTGATGCGTATACGGCATCAGATTTAAAAAATAAGATGATGCCTATTGCAAGCGAGAAAGAGGTTCATATTGTAGTAGATTTTACTGAGGTAGAGTATATGGATAGTACGGGCTTAGGCGTGTTTATAGCTCTATTAAAAGCGGTTAAGAAAAATGATGGGAAACTAGAATTTATTGGTGTATCTAAAAGACTAAAAAGATTATTTGATATTACAGGGCTAACAGAAATATTAAATTTGAATTCGGATTTTGAAAAAGTAGAAAGAAGGTGACTAGGGATGATGGAGAGATTTGAAAAGATAGAAATGAAAATTCCTGCAAAGGCAGAATATGTGGCTATTATTCGTTTAACAATGGCTGGTGTTGCGAATCGAATGGGCTTTGCTTATGATGATATAGAAGATATGAAAATTGCTATTAGTGAAGCATGTACAAATATTGTACAACATGCATACAAAGAAGACGTTGGAGAAATTGCAATTGTCTTTGGTCTATATGAAGGTCGATTAGAAATTATGGTTGCTGATAATGGGGTTAGCTTTGATTTTAGTACCTTAAAAGAGAAAGTTGGTCCGTATGATATTAGTAAACCAGTAGAACATTTGCCGGAAAATGGTTTAGGTTTATATTTAATCAATACGTTAATGGATGATATACAAATTATGCATGATGAGGGCATGACAGTTTTAATGACAAAATATATACAAAGAGAGCAGGTGGAGAATGATGGAAATCCAATCTCAACCTACAAATCTTGCTAAAGAAGACGTTATTAAACTAATTGCAGACTTTCAACAAAACCAATGTGATGAAGCGCAGGAAAGATTAGTTAATCACTATAAAAACCTCGTACATTCCATTGCATATCGCTATTCAAAAGGTGGACCGATGCATGAGGATATTATACAAGTAGGAATGTTAGGGCTCTTAGGCGCAATAAGAAGGTATGATTATTCGATAGGGAATGCTTTTGAGCCGTTTGCAATACCTACGATAGTAGGGGAAATAAAGAAGTATTTACGTGATAAGACTTGGGGTATTCATGTTCCAAGGCGAATTAAAGATTTAGGCGGGAAGATTAAACTTGCGATAGAGGAGCTAACAGATCATCTGCAACGTTCACCGAAGATTATAGAGATTGCGGATCATTTAGGGCTATCCGAAGAGGAAGTGCTAGAAATTATGGATGCGAAAAATAATTATCGAGTATCTTCCTTAGATGATGTAGTTGAAAATTCATCGGATGGAAGTTCGGTAGCGAGAATTGAATCTGTAGGTGAAGTAGAGCAAGGATATGAAGAGACAGAAAGGCGTCTCGTTTTAAAGGATATTTTTAACGTATTAAATGAAACGGAAAAGAGTGTTATTCATTATATATTTGGAGAAAATTTAAATCAAAAGGATACAGGGGAACGGTTAGGTATTTCACAAATGCACGTTTCCCGTATTAAAAGACAAGCGATAAGTAAATTGAAGCAAGCAGCATTTTTAGATACATAAAAATTTAAAAGAATTATGTTTAAAACATGAGAAAAGGGGTAGTTATTAAGTATAGGAGGAGATATAAAAATGTCACACGATGTGAAAGAACTAATTGAAGGATTGAATGAAGATTTAGCTGGAGAATACGCAGCAATTATTATGTATAACCATAATGCTGCTACAGTTTCTGGTATATATAGACAAGTGTTAAAACCTTTCTTTGAATCTGAAATTAGTGATGAACAAGGACATGCCCTATATTTAGCAGAGAAAATTAAGACGTTAGGTGGTACACCTACTACCATCCCTTTACCAGTGAAACAAGTAGAAGATGTTAGAGAAATGTTAGAATACGCTAGACAATCAGAATATGAAACAATTAAGCGTTATGAAACGAGAAAAGAACAGGCCGCGAAATTAAATATGACAGAGTTAGTTGTAAAGTTAGAAGATATGATCGCAGATGAAACAAATCATATGGAAGAGTTAGATCGTCTTTTAAGTGACAAAGCAATGGTGTTAAATTAATTTATAGAGTGAAAGAACAAACTCTCATTTCTAGGGGGTTTGTTCTTTTGCTGTATAAATATGTTTGAGTAGGAAATTTTCATTTTATAACTGAGTATGCAATACTAGAAAAATAGAAAGTGATAATAGATTTACATTTTAAATAAGAAAAGGGGAAATAACTTGTGTCCATTTTAATTGTCGATGATAATCCGGTTAACATCTTTGTAATTGAAAAAATTTTAAAACAAGCCGGATATCAGGATCTTGTATCGCTTAATTCTGCACAAGAGCTTTTCGAATATATTCAATTTGGAGAAGATTCTTCAAGGCATAATGAAATTGATTTAATACTATTAGATATTATGATGCCTGAAATTGATGGACTTGAAGTTTGTAGGCGATTACAAAACGAGGAGAAGTTTAAAGATATTCCTATTATTTTTGTAACAGCTTTAGAAGATGCGAATAAATTAGCTGAAGCGCTTGATATAGGCGCAATGGATTATATTACGAAACCGATAAATAAAGTTGAATTGTTAGCGCGTATGCGTGTAGCATTACGCTTGAAATCAGAATTAAATTGGCATAAAGAACAAGAAGAAAACCTTCGCAATGAACTAGATTTAGCTACACAAGTACAAAGAAACTTATTAAGTAGCCCATTAAGAGAAGATCATATAAAAATTGAAGCAAGCTATTTACCTTCATTCAAACTAGCTGGAGATATGTATTATTGGTATAAAATCGATGAAAACCGCTACGGTATTATATTATTGGACGTAATGGGACATGGTATATCTGCTTCATTAGTTTGTATGTTTATTTCGTCTGTATTACGTGAAACGATTAAATCTTTAATCGATCCAGAACTCGTCATTAAAGACTTAAATAAATATATGACTCTTTTACATAATGAGAATGACAATATTCCATATTATTTTACAACGATATACTTAGTAGTGGATACAGAAAAGAGAACGATTGAATATGTAAATGCAGGACATCCTTCTGGATACGTTTTAGTTGATGAAACAAATATGGTTGAACTGAATCGCGGGAGTTGTGCGGTAGGATTTTTTGATGAAATAAAAGTTGAAAAGACAGTTATACCTTTTGAGAAGAACGCTCAAATCACATTGTTTACAGATGGTGTTCTTGAAGCAATTGCAAATGATGAATTTGAGGCTGAAGAGAAATTACGTGCTTTTACAGAAAGAAAATGGGGAGATTTAGAAGAAGAGATAGAAGGGTTTTATAAGGAAGAACAGAAGAAAGCGCAATCAGATGATATGTGCCTCATTATGATACAAACGAATGCGAAATAAAAAGCGTATGAAATCCAAACAGAGGATTTCATACGCTTTTACCCCGCATTAACGGGCAGTAAGACTCCCACCAAAAAAATTAGGCTGAAGCAAAGAAGGTAGGTGGGAGATCAACTGCCCGTAAACGCCCGATTGGTTCAACTAATAATCAGTGGGGAATACCCCCCCACTGATTAAAGTTTCACTTTATTGTATTTTTTGATAGATTTGTTCGTTCGGATTAAATTGGATATAATGCGGCATTATATCGGAAAAACGTAGAGTTTCTTTATTTCCTAAACATAGGAATCCGTTGTGACCTAAACTTTCATAAAATAGTTGTTGTACTTGGTTTTGAAGTTTACTCGTAAAGTAAATTAAAACGTTACGGCAAAGTATAATATGAAATTCGTTAAAAGATTGATCAGTTACTAAATTATGTTGCGCAAAAATAATATTTTGTAAAAGAGATGGATTAAAATAAGCAAAACGATTATCTGTTGAATAGTAGTTAGAAAATGCTTGTGTACCGCCAGCTTGTAAATAGTTTTTCGTATAAGTTTGCATTTTATTTAACGGAAGGATGCCTTGTTTTGCTTTTTCTAACACATCTGTATTCATATCTGTTGCGTAAATAACAGCTTTTTCACTTAATCCTTCTTCGTGAAGTAAGATGGACATGGATAATACTTCTTCACCAGTTGCGCACCCAGCGTGCCAAATTCTAATTTCAGGATACTTTTTTAATTCAGGAATGACATGCTCTCTTAGCGCTTTGAAAAAGTTAGGGTTACGGAACATTTCAGTTACGTTAATGGAGAAATCATTTAATAACTGTTCTAAAACCCCTTCCTCATGAATTACTTTTTCAATTAATTTTGAAATGGTTGGGATATTAGAAATCTGCATTCGATTACAAATTCTTCTATAAATAGATGTGCGAGCATATTGGCGAAAATCGAAGCCAGATAGTTTAAATACCGCTTCCAATAGTAATTCAATTTCTAAGTTCGTACGCTTATCCATATCTACAGATGGATCAAAATTATAATACTTATTTTCCACTTAAACTAAACCTCACTTATTTTATTAACCATACACTCATTACCGAATAGAGTTGATGTAAATTTAATGGTTTACTTATATAATCTGAAGCGCCAGCAGATAAACATTTTTCTTTATCATTTGGCATTGCTTTCGCAGTTAATGCGATAATAGGTATTTCATGTAATCCTAAGTTTATTCGGATATGTTCCATCGTTTCATAACCATCCATATTCGGCATCATAATATCCATTAAAATAAGGTCAATATTTGTATTGTTTTTTAGTATCTCTAAACACTCTATGCCGTTCTGTGCAGTAATAATGTTGGCATGTTGTTTTTTTAATGCATTTTGTAATGCAAATATATTTCGGTGATCATCATCGACAATTAAAATGTTTTTCTCTTGGAAGACGTTACTTGTTTCTGGCGTCACGATAGTTTCCTCCACAACTTCAGCAGGAATAACATCTTCTATCGTTGCTGCAACTTCTAAATTAGATACTTGTACATCAGTTAATCCATTTGGAAGGTTAGGGATATATACGGTGAAAGTACTGCCTTCTCCTACATGACTCTCTAACGTAATCCAACCACCTAACAATCTAGCAAACTCTTTACAAATAGATAAACCTAAGCCTGTACCACCGTATTTTCGAATCGTTGCACCATCTGCCTGTTGAAAGGCTTCGAAAATAAGTTGATGCTGTTCTTTAGCGATACCAATACCAGTATCTTTTACCGAAATTTTCATCCAATCATTACTGATAGACTGCATATCAGGACTTAAATTAGTTGTTGCTATTGAATCGAAATGTAAAGAAACGGATCCTGTTTCCGTGAATTTAAATGCATTGGATAATAAGTTTTTAATAATTTGTTCAATCCGTTTTGCATCTGTATAAAATAAATCAGGAATCGTATCACTGTCTTCAACGGTAAATTGGACATTTTTTTGTGCAGCGATATGTAAAAAGTTTTGATGCATACTTGCTGCCATGTCACTTATATTAGTTGCTTCAAAAATCACATCTAGTTTCCCGGCTTCTACTTTCGATAAATCTAGTATGTCATTAATTAAAGTAAGTAAATCTTTCCCTGATGAATGAATGACAGTTGCTAATTCAATTTCATCGTCGGATAAATGATTATCATGATTTTCTTTTAACATTTCAGATAATAGTAAAATACTATTTAACGGTGTGCGTAATTCATGTGACATATTTGCTAGAAATTCAGATTTGTATTTTGAGCTACGTAATAACTCACTTGCTTTTTCTTCTAATTCTGATTTAGTAATTTGTAAGTCAGCTGTCTTTTGCTCCGCCTCTTCTGTTCTAGACTCTAGTTGTTCATTCGTTGTTCGTAATTCTTCGGCTTGCATTTGTAGTTCCTCAGCTTGCGTTTGCAATTCTTCTGATTGAACTTGCAGCTCTTCTGTCATTGCTTGTGATTCATGTAAAAGAGTTTGAATTCGCATACGTCCCATAATGCTATGGATTGTTAAACCTAGATTATCAACGGTTTGTTGAATTAAATCTTGATGTAAGTCTGAAATCTCAGTTACACTTACTAACTCCATTACTGCGATTACTTCATCCTCAAATAAGATAGGGATAACTAGTAGGTTTTTAGGGCGTATTTCTAATAATCCAGTAGTAACGTAACGAAACTCTTCAGGTATGTCCCTGAGAATAAAACTTTTCTTTTCTAAAGCAGACTGTCCAATGAAACCTTCACCCATTTTAATGGATTGTTTTCCAATATCAGCACCTTGATCTGCGAAAGAAGCTTTCTTCACATAGTAAACAGTATCTTCAATTTCTTCACGTACATAAAATGCACCACAAGAAGTTTGCGTTTTTTGTATAACCCCACTAAGAATTTTGTTACCTAACATCTCAATAGAAGATACACCTTGATACATTAAAATTAATTCGGCAAGCTCAGTTTGCAACCACTCTCTTTTCGATATTTCGTCTAGTAGATGGTTCGTTGTATGAGCCAAATCTTTTATTTCATCATGGCTGTTTACATGAATTCTTTCCGTAATTTTTTCTTTAGAAGAAATGGATTTAATAGCTTGAATTACATTTTTAATTGTTTTTGTAATGGAATTCGAAATATAGAGTGAAATGATAATGGAAATACAAGAAAGTAAGAACAATAAGCTGTATAACCAAATCTCTAATTTATTATTTTCCGTATCTAATTGTGCAGCTCTTTTTTTCGTTAGTTGTTCCTCTACACTACGGAAGTTAGTTAGCTGCGATTGTAGTGATTGAATTTGAGTCGTGTCGATTGCTTGTACGTTATTACTATTATGATTTGTAATGAATGGGTGAATCTCTTTATTAATCCAACTAGTAATGTTTTTATTAATCTGTTTTAACTTTTCTTGCTGAGAGGGGTTATCCTCTAATAGAGCTAAAAGATTTTGATAATGTTTTTCGTAATCCTTTTCTGCAGCGTTAAGGGATTGAACGTAATTTACATCATTAGAAGTGATAAATCCTTTCGTTTTATTTTCAATTGTTAGTAAATCTTTCTCCACTTGATTCGTTAAATTAAGAACTTTAAAATCGTGCTCAATAATAAAGTTACGAGATTTTTGTAAACTGGAAATCTCATTGTTTAGCATAATGAAAGAAATAAGTAAGAACAAAATGATAACTAAATAACCAGCCATAATTTTGTAACGAATACTAAATTTTGCTTTCGATTTCATCAAAAATTCCTACCTTCAAGATTATTAAAAGTTTTCAATCGTAAAGAATGAAAACGTAATATATATTATATCAGTTTTCGTAAGGCCAAACTAGAAATCCCCCTATTGTATTAGGGGGTTCGTTTTTCACAGAGGAAATCATTTTGAAATATAAAACTATATATGAAAAGTAAAAATCGAGGGAATAGGGGGATTATAAAACTTTTAAGAAGGAAAAAGTGTTCTTAAAGCTTTTTTTGCATCTATTCCTTCAAAGATAAATAATACAAGTTCTCTCTTTTTGACAGTAAGGAAAAAAGATACTAATGTGCTTAAGTTTTTAATAGAAGTAAGTGTTCCGTGTTTACTTATAAATACATTCGTTTGAAATGTTGTCATTAAAGCATAAAAGTGATGAATCTGCGTTATTGTAGGTGTTTCATTATAAAGAATAGTAGTAGATTGAATGGCATTCATCGTAATATCCCTTTCTGTATAGTAAGCATAACAATATAAACGTACCCGTTTTAAAAAATGTTAAACATATAAAATTTAAAAAATATAATTATAGTTTTTTACGTTTAGAAAGGGTTGGGAAGGGTATACATATACCATGAAGAGATTGACCGAAAATGAATTGTAAGGTTCTATACTTTTACTTTAAATAAAAAGGAGACTGTTACATATGGATAAAATGATAACGGATATTACATTTGATTTCATTTACTTGTTAAGTAGTTCTCTTGTAGTCCTTTTATTATTAGCATTTTTCGTAAATGGTTATGTGAATAAAAAAATTAGTGTATATAAAAACGAAGAGTAATAAAGATAAATGATATAAAAATTTAGGAGGTTACTAGTTATGAATGTAGACAGAAAAATAGTAGGTGTTTTTAGAAAAATTGATGATGCAGCACTCGTTATTAATGAATTAAAAGATAAAGGATATGCGGCTAATAACATTTCAGCTATTGCAAAGGATCAAGATGAAATTGAACACCTGGAAGAAAAATCGGGTGAAAAAGTGAATCATGAAACTGCACATAAAGGGGATATCTTTTCAGCGACGGGACTTGTAGCAGGAGGAGTAGCAGGTGGACTCGGTGGTTTATTAACAGGTCTTGGTGTACTTGCCGTATCTGGACTGGGCCCAATTGTAGCAGCGGGACCTATCGCAGCAGCTATTGGGGGAGCCGGTATTGGCGGAGGAGCTGGAAGTTTAATAGGAGCATTTATCGGATTAGGCATTCCAGAAGAACACGCTAAGAAGTATGAAGAATACATTTACGATGGAAATATATTAATTTTAGTAGATGCAAAATTAGATGATAAGTTAGAAATCTATGAAATATTTGATAAGCACAATGCGTATAACTCTGATTTCTTTAAATAATATGTACGTCACATATTTAAATATAATGAATATCGTTTTTTGATCTTACAACTTTGGCGCGACCGAGGAGTCGTATGACTATAAGAGAGGAAGGGTTTATAGTAAAAGATCAAGTTTAAGAGAGAAGGGGTGTCTTGTCGTGATTGTAAAAATATTAAAGGATAGTAGTAATAGCTTCCTTTGTACAGTGCAAAATAAAAATGGAGAGAAGTATGTAAAGAAATGGTTTCATAAACAGGGAAACAAGGAAGAATTAGGACGACCAACTTTTAAAGAAGTAGAAAAGGACTGGAAAGAAAATAGAGAATCTTTTATGTATCCGAACGTGAAAGCGTTTTATTAAATGGAATAGGCACTTTATTCTTACAAAACTGTCACATTCCTGTAAGGTAATTCAATAGATTCGTTGCTTGTTCCATGTCATAATAAAGACATAAGAAAGCTTATTTAAACTACAATTTATTAGGAGCGTGTCATTCATGATTGTAACAACAACTTCTGGAATTCAAGGTAAAGAAATTATTGAGTATATCGATATTGTAAATGGTGAAGCTATTATGGGTGCAAATATTGTCCGCGATTTATTCGCTTCTGTTCGTGATGTTGTCGGTGGTCGTGCTGGTTCTTACGAAAGCAAGCTAAAAGAAGCTCGTGATATCGCAATGGATGAAATGAAAGAACTTGCAAAACAAAAAGGTGCGAACGCTATCGTTGGTGTTGACGTAGATTACGAAGTTGTTCGTGATGGAATGTTAATGGTTGCTGTAAGTGGTACAGCTGTACGTATATAAGTAAATAAAAAACAGGCTCACCCCTTGGAGTTTATACTCTGAGGGGATTTTTTTGTTCATAACTAAAGGTAAGAAGGAGAAGAGCCGATATACTAGCCTGCTTATTTCAAATGTAGTATATTATTCCTAAAGATAAAAGTAATAATATGGAAAAATGTCAACTTTATGACAAATAATAAAATTGTCATTTGAGGTAAGAAGAAAAATAATGGTATGAATAGCTTTAGAGAGTGTATAGTTGATAGAAATAAACGATTGAGCATGTAAAGAGTTATAGTACATAAAATTTATTATGAATGGAGGCGATTACATTATGTTTTGGTTAGGATGTTTTTTAGGATACATTGTAGGCTCAGTTATTACATGCGCTCTACTTTACTATGGGTATAGATCTAATGAAAACAAAAAAGCGAATATACAAAAGAGGGAGGAGAGGAAAATCAATCAAAAAGGTGTATAGGATGTGGAAGGTACGGTGATAACGTTGATGCAAAAATAAAGGGCAGTACATATTTTGATGACTACTATGTACTGTCCCGTTTATTTTTTGGGGATTAGGAAAAGTTGTTTTCTGCCTTGCTATAAATTTCATAGGCGAAAAACCCCTAATAAATAGCCGATTCCGGATCCTAAACTCGCTGCAAGAAGTGAATAATCCGGGAAAAACATGCCGAAAATCAAACCGATTATACAGCCAATAAGCATTCCTATCGGTATGAAACTGTCTAATAAAATTTGAGCCTCATTTGATTTTTTCTTACCCAAATTGCCGTGATTATATTTATGTTCCAATCTTTTTATTACAAATACTACAATTCCCCCGACTATTAGAACAGGCCAAATTGCCGTGATTAGCCACATGTTTGAATCTTCTTACCCTTTTTAATTAAATAATACCATATATTAATATATCCTGTTTGAGTGGAGATAATTTTAACATGTAAAAATTTTTAGGCTGTGTGTTGGAGTGAATTTTGATATTCTTGAGTGATACCAAGAATATCAAATGGTGAATATTTGGTATAATTTTTATTAATACAAAGTACAGAAAAATATATTGATTATACAAAATATTTTGATTGTGGTACATTTACAGAATCTCTTGTTTTACAATTTATATCTTAGTATTCTTTGGAGGGCATTCGATGAAAAAGTTTGTTTTGATATTTGGGCCATAAGCAGTTGGGAAAATGACAGTTGGACAAGAACTAGCAAAGATGACTGATTTAAAATTATTTCATAACCATATGACAATTGATTTATTGGAGCCGCTGTATGGATTCTCTCCGGAAATGTGGCGATTAACACATCTCTTTCGAAAAGAAATATTTCAATCATTTTCAAAAAGTGAACATTATGGAATGATTTTTACATACGTATGGGCGTTTAATGAAAAGAAAGATTGGGATGATGTTGAAAGTATATGTAATATTTTTCGTTCCCAAGGAATTGATATTTATTTTGTTGAACTAGAAGCTGATGTAGAAGAAAGACTTCAACGAAATAAAACACCTAATCGACTTGAACATAAGCCAACGAAAAGAAATATTGAACAATCTGAACAGAACTTATTAAGCACATTTGAAAGTTTTAGATTGAATTCAAGAGAAGGAGAAATTACAGAGAAAAATTATATAAGGATCAATAATACGAATCTAAATGCTGCTGAAGTAGCTCAAATTATAAAGAAAGAATTTCAACTATAGTTTTTTAATCTTAACAAATTGAACAGTTCGGATTTTATGAATATCGCATAAACATAACGTAACATTATCAGTAGCAAGGAAAAGGAGGAATCTTCCCCTTACAAGGGAACCTCCTTTCTTTGTTCTATCGATCTATGCATTATTGTATACATTCCTATCCTGACACGGTTTTAGGGTTCTTTTTTGTGTCAAGAAAATGTTGAATAAATAGTGCTCATCAGAGAACGATAAATAAATTAAAACAAGAAGTTCTAACAAACACTGTTATTTAAACGTAGTTCTTTGTTATACGCTTCATGTGCATTCAATAACTCGTCAAAAACACTTTCCCTTTCGTTTTCTCAGCAGACTGCACAACATCAACGGCCGCTTTCACATCCGCTAAGTCATATGTAGAATGTACTTTCATAAAACGTAATTGCTTATTTTCTACTAAGCGAATTAAGTGACGAAACGTTTCTTGCCATTTATATGGTGACACTTCTTTATTCCAATGTCGTAAATGAAATATGTTCGCGTGCACTTTTGCTTTCGTGACAATCTCTGCCCAATTAACTTGTACACCTGATAGAAGACCGATCGTTAAAAAGTGCCCGTTTGGACGTAAGGAGAAAGCTAATTCATTTCCATCTGGTCCTCCGATAGAATCAATCGCAGCATCCGCACCCACCCCGTTTGTTAATTCCATAACGGTTTCATAAAGCGGGGCAGTGGAAGTATCAATTACATATGCAGCACCAAGGCGCAGTAATTCTTCTGTATGCTTATTATTTCTTGTAACGGCAATTAATCGAAAGTTTAAAATTTGTGATAACTGCGCAAATAGATGTCCAATAGCGGATCCACAAGCATTCACTAATAAAACGTCATTACGTTGTAAGTTTAACGTTTCTGTACAAGTAACCCACGCTGTAAGAGGATTAATATACATTTGTGCCGCGGTGAAATCATCGATGGAATCAGGAATAGGGACTACAAAATCAGCTGATGTCTTCACATACTCCTGCCAAGTACCTTCGCCTCGTAACGGTAAAACACGTTTACCGATAAGGTCGCTAGTAACGCCCGCACCAACATCTTCTACAATACCAACACCTTCATAACCAGGTATGTTAGGTAAAGGAATTCTATGTGCGTACGCTCCGGTAATGGGAATTAAGTCAGATGGATTAATCGGTCTAACTAACATACGGACTAAAACTTCATTATCTGTTAATGGTTCTATATTTTTATATTCAACTTGTAATACATCTTTTGGGTTGCCAAACTTGTGAAATTGAATGTGTTTTCCTTGCAAAGTAATTTTCCCCCTTAGTTTGATTGAGTTTATTATAACACCTGTAGTTCAATTGCTTGTTTCATTTACATGTAGGAGGGGATATGTGCAAAATAAAAAGGAAGCAACCGTAGTTGCTTCCTACAACAATTAAGCCGAGGCTCTCTTCATTCTCTCAAGTAAACTAGATAACACATGCGTACGATACGATTCTAGTTTTTTGCCTTCATAAGTACGAATACCTAATTTTTTAAGTTCTTTTACATACCAACCTTTGCTTCCGAAATACATGTGATCGCTCCCCTTCAATTTTGTTTTTATTTGTTCTGATTGCATATGGAGGTACAGGTAATATAATGAAGGAAATGAATTTCGCGCGAAAATGGTTAACTTTGTTGCAAAAGACATATATACTAAAGGTAGTATATAACGAGGTGGGCAAGACGTGATTATAGAGAAGCACGAAATTCAAATTGACCAAATTACGAGCGGTAAAGTGAATATCTTTACTTTCTATAGAAATAGAAAGCAAATTGATGATCATTTTTTACGATTGCAAGAACCATCGCTTACAGCAAACTACTTCTTCCATTTTCATTTTGATGCAGAGAGCTTGCATCTACTGCAGGAAGAGTTTCCAAGCGTATATCCGTACAACGGTAGTGAAACGATTCACGACTGGACGGAAAAGATGAAAGCAGAATTGCAACATCAGATCCAAACAGGAAAATGGAATAAGCGCGTACGTATCGGTAATCGCATTCTAGATGTGGTGTTTACGTGGTGTGACGAAGATATAGTAGAGTGAAAAAGAAGCGGATGACGCTTCTTTTTTTAGCGCTGGAATAAAACGAGCTTACCTGCAGAAGATGTGCAGCGATGTGTTTTTTCATACAATCCTTTTTCTCGTAAAATAGATTCACCTTTTGCTTTCGCTTCTTTTTCAGTTGCCGCCTCGAATGATTCGTCTAATGCTTTAGAACCATCTTTTTCAAAGACTGTTAGAACGTATACTCCCATGAAAATTCCCTCCAATAATAAAAATCAGAATCTTATAACTATTTTGGCATAAATCGCTAGAATATGCAAAGAAATATATGACATTGCGTGTTACAATAAGGTGAAACTTTTGAAACATAGAAAGGATCGTTATTTGTGAAACAAGTGAAGTTTATACATGCGGCTGATTTGCATTTGGATAGTCCGTTTAAAGGGATGGAGATGAATGTACCGCAGTCTGTTTGGGAGAGAATGAAGCAGAGTACGTTTGAATCGTTCGAGCGTATTGTTGATAAAGCGATTCAAGAGCGCGTTGATTTCGTATTACTAGCCGGGGATTTGTATGATGCGGAGACGAGAAGTTTGAGAGCGCAAGTGTTTGTGCGCGAGCAAATGAAGAGACTATCGCAGTACGATATCCCTGTTTTTATTATTCACGGTAACCACGATCATTTAGGTGGAAGCTGGGCAGCAATTGAGTTTCCAGAAAATGTTCACGTATTTACGGAGCCTTATGTAGAAGAGAAATCATTTTATAAAAATGGTGAGTTGTTAGCTTCTATTTACGGTTTTAGTTATTTGCAGCAAGCGGTAACGGATAATATGACAGCGCAGTATACGAAAATGAGTGATGCACCTTTTCATATTGGCATGCTTCACGGAAGTGTGGAAGGGGATGCAGAGCATAATCGCTATGCGCCGTTTCAAATTCGTGAGTTGAAAGAAAAGCAGTTTGATTATTGGGCTCTTGGCCATATACATAAATGTGAAATTTTATCAGAAGAGCCATACATGATTTATCCAGGTAATATACAAGGACGGCATCGTAAGGAAACGGGTGAGAAGGGTGCGTACTTGATTGAACTTACGAAACAAGGATCACACTGTTCATTTTTCCATACGGCGGATGTTGTGTGGGATGAGATAGAAGTGAGTATCGATGGACTTGAAACTGTTGATGAACTTATGACGAGCGTATCGAGTGCGATGAATGAATGTCGAAGAGAAGAGGAAGGGACGCTTTTAACTGTCGTATTTACAGGTCAGGGGCCACTTTCTCCTTATTTACGTGATGAAAAACGTGTGGAAGAGATTTTTCATATTTTAGCAGCGGGCGAAGAGCGAAAAGATTTCGTATATGCGATGAAGTGGAAGAATGAGACGGTTTCTTTTGCAGAAATCGAACGTTTGAAAGAAGAAAATCATTTCGTCGGTAGTGTGCTAAAAGAGTTAGAAGCTTTCACCAATATGGACGGCGTATTGCGCACAATTTGGACATCTCCTGTAGCGCGCAATAGTATTGAATCTTTTACAGAAGAAGAAAAGAAAGAGATTCAAAAGGAAGCAGAAAATATTATTTTAGAACAATTATTCCAGCAAGAGAGGGATAAGAAATGAGAATTGAAAAACTCCATATTTATGGGTATGGAAAATTAGAAAATGTGGAAATGGATCTGTCAATGCTGACCGTTTTATACGGTGAAAATGAAGCGGGGAAATCGACAATTCGCTCATTTATGAAAAGTATTTTGTTCGGTTTTCCGACGAGAGGTCAGCGCCGTTATGAGCCGAAAGAAGGCGGCAAGTATGGCGGTGCAATGACTGTGGAGACAGAGAAGTACGGCCGTTTGAAAATTGAACGGTTGCCAAAGACGGCAGCTGGTGAGGTGACCGTTTATTTTGAAGACGGGAAAACGGGCGGCGAGGAAATTTTACACGATATATTAAGCGGGATGAATGAAAGTTTATTTGAATCTGTCTTTTCATTTGATATGCACGGTCTTCAAAACATTCATCAGCTTGGTGAAGCGGATATCGGAAATTATTTATTTTCAGCAAGCGCAGTCGGAAGCGATGCGTTATTGCAGCTAGATAAAAAGCTAGAAAAAGAAATGGATCAGCGCTTTAAACCGAACGGGCGTAAACCTGAAATTAATGTGTCACTGCAAGAGATGAAGAAGCTGGAAGAGAAGATGAAAGAGTGGCAAGGGAAAATTGGCACGTATGAAAAGCAAGTGGAGCAGTTAAAAGAAAGTGAAGAGAAACTTGCTTCTGTTCGCGTGGAAAAAGAGAATGCAGAAAAGCGGAAGCAAGATTATGAAATATTAGCAGCGCTTGAGCCTCTCGTTATTGAAAAGCGTGCGCACGAGAAAGTGTTAGAAAACGAGAACGGGCAATTTCCTGTAAACGGAATGGCGCGCTATGAAGCGATTAAGGCGAAGATGGAGCCGCTTCAATTACAAGTTGATTCGCTCTATAAAAAAATTGAGAATGTGCAGTCAGAAATAGAATCAATTCAAATAGATGAAGAGTTTTTGCAAAAAGAAAGTTATGTAGAAGAACTTCGAATGCAGCATATGTCTTACGAAAATGCACGCCAAGAAATGCGTGATCTGACAGGAACAATTACGAATATAAAAGAAGAGCTGGCAGAACTAGAGCAACAAATTGGTGCTACTTTTGAAAAAGAAACAGTCCTGTCGTTTGATATGAGTTTAGCGACGAAAGAGTTAATTACACAAACGGTGCAAAAGGCGCGTGAATTAGAAACGCAAAAAGCACAGCTTGATGATCGTTTTAAAGTAGCGCAGGAGCAATTAGAAGAACAAGAAGAGAATATAAGACAGATTAAGCAACAAATGTTAGCGGATGAAGAGCGAAATGCGTTAGCTGAGAAAGAGAAGTCGTTCCAAGATGCGGCGTTTATCGGTATGGGCGCAGAGAGAATGAAGCGCAAGTACGAGGAAAAAGCAGGAGCGGCTATGCAAAAGAAAAAGCAGTGGCAAAGAGTTTGTCTTCTGTTACTTCTTATTAATACAGGCATTTTATTCACAAGCTTATTTATAGACAATCGTCCGCTTTTATTTATTAGTGTCATCGTATTCGTAGGGATTGTTCTTGCCCTTGTTTTATATAAAGATCCGTCAAGTGGGTTACAAGAAGAGTTTCTTACTCTTCAGCAAAGTGCCGGCGGGAGACAAAGTGAAGAAGCGATGTCTGTACGCTATGAGTTAGAAAAAGATGAAGAGATACGGAAGCTATTTGAGCGTGAGTCATATAAGTTACAGCAAATGGAGCGAGCGTATGATAAAGTCGTTTCATCGTATGAGGAATGGGAGAGGGAAACGTTCCGCACGAGCGAACAAGTAAGTGGGTATAAAAAGCGCTATACGTTCCCTGAGTTTTATACATATGCGCACATATTACCGGCGTTTGAGCGTATGGAAAAAATGCAGCAATTATATCGTGATGTAGAGAAGAAAAGTGAGCGCAAATCTTCATTATATGAAATGATTTCGCATTTTGAACATAAACTAGAAAATGTTATCGGTAGTGCAGAGTATAGTAAGCTGCACGAGGCACAAAGTCGTATGCAAAATGAGAAAGAAAAACGCCAAACTTGTAAGCAGTTAAAAGAGAAGCTAGCGGAATGGCAAGAAGAATATGCGCTTATGCAAGAGCAATTGAAACAACTGTTAGTAGAAAGAGATAGTTTATGGCATATCGCACATTCTACAGATGAAGAGATGTTTTTAGAAGCAGGTAAACTGGCGGAAAAACGTGAAGATGCTGAGAAGCAAGTAGGGCGTTTATTACCGCAAATTGATCTGTTAGAACAACGTTTAACAAGCTTATCATTAGCTGAACATTATGAGGCTGGCGGGTATGATGAAAAATTAAAGCAAGAACTGACAGTCATGCAAAACTGTCTTACAAAGGAAAAAGAACTGACAGAGCGCATTGCGAAACATCGTATGGAAATTGCGAATTTAGAAGAAGGAAGTACGTACGGCGATTTACTACACGAATGGGAAATGAAAAAAGCACAAGTGCGTGAACAAGTGAAGAAGTGGGCTGCGTATGCGGCCGCAAAGACAGTGTTAACGAAAACGAAGCAATATTATCATGAAGTACATCTTCCTCGTATTTTACAAAAATCAGAAGAGTATTTCGTCTATTTAACAGGCGGACGATATAGTAAAATATTTTCTCCATCAGAGGCGGAGCCGTTTATTGTGGAGCGTAATGATGGTATGCGTTTTTATAGTCATGAACTAAGCCAAGCGACAGCGGAGCAGTTATATTTATCGCTGAGATTTGCATTAGCAAAAACATTTGAGCATGATTATCCATTTATTATTGATGATAGTTTCGTACATTTTGACGAGGTAAGGACAAATCGCACAATTGAACTCATAAAGGAAATCGCACAAGATAGACAAGTCATCTTCTTTACATGTCATGCGCATTTATTAACGTATTTTACAGAAAAACAGATTATAAAATTAACGCATAAGCGTAAAGAAAATGAGTTGTAGTGTGCTATACTAAAAGTAACTGATTTGGTGGAGGAATTCGAATGAAAAAGAAAATTGCAGAGTATGAAGTTGGTGAACAAGTCGATATTTTCTTGTTAATTAAAACAGCGACAAAAGGTATCGCAAGCAATGGAAAGCCATTTTTAACAGTAATCTTACAAGATCCAAGTGGAGATATTGAAGCGAAGTTATGGGACGTATCACCAGAAGTTGAGAAACAATATGTAGCGGAAACAATCGTTAAAGTAGCTGGTGATATTTTAAACTACAAAGGACGTATTCAATTACGTGTGAAACAAATCCGAGTTGCGAATGAAAATGAAGTTACGGATATCTCGGACTTCGTAGAAAAAGCACCAGTGAAAAAAGAAGATATGGTTGAGAAAATTACGCAATACATATTTGAAATGAGAAACCCGAACATTCAACGTCTAACAAGACATTTATTAAATAAGCATCAAAACGAATTTTTAGACTATCCAGCAGCGACAAAGAACCATCACGAATTCGTATCTGGATTAGCGTATCACGTCGTATCGATGCTTGATTTAGCAAAAGCTATTTCAAATCTATACCCATCATTAGATAAAGACTTACTGTATGCAGGCGTTATTTTACATGACCTTGGTAAAGTAATCGAACTATCTGGCCCAATTTCTACAACGTATACGTTAGAAGGAAATTTACTAGGTCACATTTCGATTATGGTGAACGAAATTGGGAAAGCAGCAGATGAGCTGCAAATCGATGCAGAAGAAGTATTAATTCTTCAACACATCGTGCTTTCTCACCACGGAAAAGCAGAATGGGGTAGCCCAAAACCACCATTAGTAAAAGAAGCGGAAATTCTGCACTACATCGATAACTTAGATGCAAAAATGAACATGATGGACCGTGCATTAGGACGCACAAAACCAGGCGAATACACAGAGCGTGTCTTTGCTCTTGATAATCGTTCGTTCTATAAACCGTCGTTCCATAATTAATAATGTGAATCAAATGGCCTCATTAAGTGCTAATAAGCTTAGTGGGGCTGTTGTATAATGATAATAAAGTTATTGAATTTTGATTATTAAAAAGCTAAGAGCCTTACTACATTCTACGTAGCAAGGCTCTTTAAAGTTGTTTCAAATTACATCCATCTGTTCGTTCAAGTGTAACTATTCGCAATTATTTGATATTATACAGGTGAATAGAAAGATAAATTAAAATTTAGTTTCGTAGTTGTAAAAGGAGGTTATTTATATTATTCTCTTATAATTTTCCAAAAAGGAGAGTTTATGAAAAAGATTATTGTTTTTGTATTAACGATATTTATATTATTCTCAGGATTTGCAACACAAAGTTATGCGTTGTCAGATTCGCAATCTGCGGCAATACAAGCGTTGCTAGATGATGCCTGTCGTATATCAGGTGTACCGGGAATGTCAATCTCAATACTTGCTGATGATGAAGTGTTCTACTTTTCTTCAGGGTATGCAGACCGTGAAAAGGGGTTGTCTGCAAGTGAAAATACACTCTATGAGTTAGCCTCGGTCAGTAAAGCTTTTACCGGTATGGGTATTATGCTGTTGGAAGAGCAAGGGCTGCTCTCAATGACTGACCCAGTCCAAAAATATTTACCTTGGTTTACGTTAAAGTATCAAGGGAAACCTGTCGATATGCAAAGCCTTACACTAAATAACTTTCTTCACCATACCAGTGGTCTAACAAATATTAGGCATACTCAAAATATTCCACAAGGCAATACACCGGATATGTTGCAAAAGACTGTGGAAATGCTCGTGGATGCTGAATTGGCGTTCCCTCCCGGTGAACAGTATAACTATGGAACCGTTAATTATGACGTATTGGGCTTGGTTATTGAGATTGTGTCGCGACAAAGCTATGAAGACTTTATGAAGGAACAGGTATTTCAACCGTTAGGTCTTCACCAGACGTATGTTTATAAAGAAGCTGCTCAAGCCACTGGACAGTTGGCACAGGGCTACCGTTCTTCCTTTTTTATGACAACTCCATTTAAAGCTCCGGATTATGCTGGGAATAAACCCGCAGGCTACATCATTTCTAATACAAAAGATATGGCGCGTTGGATGGGCATACAGATGGGGATCGTGCAGGACATACCCGAAATATTTCACATGGTTATCGAAAAATCACATAGGGGTGATATGTCTGTTTCGGCTGTCAACGGTATGTATTATGCGGCAGGCTGGTCCGTAAACGCCGAACAAACGATTATAGAACACACTGGGGGCAATCCAAATTTCAGAACCGAAGTAGTCATACTACCAAATGAACGAACAGCCGTCTCCTTGCTGAGCAACGGCACAAATACCAATACAAACATGGTACTAAAAGTTAAAGATATATTAGAAGGCAATCTAACTCAGTCATATGAAATAAGCGGCACACAGCTTTTGGATATCATTTTGTCGTCTATCACAATTATTCTTTGCCTATTGGCCGTTTTGCTATTTCTCTTAGGATTACGCAGAAGGAGAACGAATGAGCGGCAGCCAATGACAAAAAAGAGAATAACCGTAACAGTTATTTTCCTGACCGCTACGATTGCCCTGGGTATACTGTGCTGTGCTTTCGATTGGTCAACAATACTTATGTGGCAAACATATAGTGTTCTTACAGCTTTGATTTCGTCAGCATTATTAACAGCAAGCATTACATGGTTTGTATACACTCACCGATAAAATACCTCGCTCCCAAGATAAGCATAATGTTAAGTAATTAAATTTTAATTTATCGGTATGCTTAATTTGAAAAAAAAAGACACTTCGGTGTCTTTTTTAATATCATCGACAAAATTCCCAGCCAAACCTAATTACCATAGATTCCACGAACCTGCTCCGTTCGTGGAATAAGGATTTTTAAACAACTATATTATTTCTGCACAGCTGTTTTTATAGGAAGTACGTAAGACTTTATAAAAAATATCTCGAATTTGAGATAAATTACTTGCTTTTTAATCACTTGAGTTGTAAAGTGATAGTAACGAAAGCGATTGAGTCATATGAAAAACATACACTCAGTTGTTTTCGATTTACAAAACAAAGAACTTATGCAGTAAAAACTAAGATGAATTTTCAAAAATATAATGAGAATAAATTAAAAAGCTAAGAAGCATATTATTTTTTAGGTATCACTTGACTAGTAAAATGAAACGGAGGAATTATCAATGTATGAAATTAAAGGGCATCATCACATTTCAATGGTTACAAAAAACGCGAGTGAGAATAATCATTTTTATAAAAAAGTACTTGGTTTACGCCGTGTGAAAATGACGGTAAACCAAGATGATCCGTCTATGTATCACTTATTTTATGGAGATAAAACAGGAAGTCCAGGTACGGAATTATCGTTTTTCGAAATTCCTTTAGTAGGAAAAACGTACCGTGGTACGAATGCAATTACGCGAATTGGATTACTCGTGCCTTCAGAGGAAAGCTTACATTATTGGAAAGAACGATTTGAGAAATTTGATGTGAAACATAGTGAAATAACAACATATGCAAATCGCCCTGCTTTGCAATTTGAGGATGCGGAAGGTCTTCGTCTCGTGCTACTCGCTTCAAACGGAGAAAAAGTGGAGCACTGGGAAACTTGGGAGAAATCAGAAGTTCCTGCACAGCATCAAATTCAAGGAATGGGTTCAGTGGAAATGACAGTGCGTAGACTTGATAAACTGGCGAGTACACTTACAGAGATGTTTGGTTATACAGAGGTTAGCCGAAGCGATGAAGAAGCGATTTTCCAGTCTATTAAAGGAGAAGCCTTCGGAGAAATTGTTGTGAAATATTTGGATGGTCCTACTGAAAAGCCAGGCCGCGGTAGCATTCACCACCTAGCAATTCGCGTGAAAAATGATGCAGAGCTTGCTTATTGGGAAGAACAGGTGATACAAAGAGGCTTCCAGTCTTCAGGAATCATCGACCGTTTCTATTTTAAAAGCTTATATTTCCGCGAATCAAATGGAATCCTATTTGAAATTGCAACAGATGGACCAGGATTTACAGTTGATGGAGATGTGGAACATTTAGGAGAAAAACTTGATTTACCACCGTTCCTAGAAGATCAGCGTGCAGAAATTGAAGCGAATTTAGCACCTATTGAAGAGAAGTAATAGAAGAGAAAACATAAAGTTTAAAACCATTGGAGGAATATAAAATGAACCAATTAAAAGGAATTCACCACGTTACAGCAATTACAAGTAGTGCAGAAAAAAACTATGAGTTTTTCACTCACGTTTTAGGAATGCGTTTAGTTAAAAAAACAGTAAACCAAGATGACATTCAAACGTATCATTTATTCTTTGCAGATGATAAAGGTAGTGCAGGAACAGATATGACATTCTTTGACTTCCCAGGTATTCCAAAAGGAGTACACGGTACAAATGAAATTTCAAAAACGTCATTCCGAGTGCCAACTGATGCAGCGTTAGCATATTGGGTAAAACGCTTTGACCGTCTGGAAGTGGAACATACAGGAATTAAAGAACAATTTGGTAAGAAAACTCTTTCTTTCGTTGACTTTGATGACCAACATTATCAATTAATCTCAGATGAACTTGATAAAGGAATCGAATCAGGTACACCATGGCAAAAAGGTCCAGTACCATTAGAATATGCAATTACTGGCTTAGGACCTGTATTTATCCGCATTGCAAACTTTAGTTTCTTCAAAGAAGTGTTAGAAAAAGTTCTATTATTTAAAGAGGTTGCGCAAGAAGGAGAATTCTATTTATTTGAAGTAAACGAAGGTGGAAATGGTGCTTCTGTTATTGTAGAACATAATACGGTTCTTCCAGAAGCACGACAAGGTTTTGGTACAGTGCACCATGCTGCATTCCGCGTAGAAGATCGCGCTGTATTAGAAGAATGGATCGAGAGAATCAGCAGCGTAGGGCTTCCTTCATCTGGTTATGTAGACCGTCACTTCTTCGAATCATTATACGCAAGAGTTGCACCACAAATCCTATTTGAATTTGCAACAGACGGCCCAGGATTTATGGGAGATGAGCCATACGAAACACTTGGCGAAAAATTATCGTTACCTCCATTCCTAGAGCCAAAACGTGAAGAAATTGAAAAGTTAGTTCGTCCAATTGATACAGTGAGAAGTACGAAGGAATTTATTAAAGAGTAAAAGTAGAGATGGTAAGTAGGAGAGCAAGTAGTTTTAGCTGATAGCTGGAACTACTTGCTTTTTTATTTGGGTAATTATTAAAGTGGATAATCTTCATAAAATAATTAATGAATTGTCAGTTAATTATTGAGAAATATTTATTTGTAGGATGATCGGAATCGATATTTGAATTTTCTGTTATTATTTGTAGAAGAGTACATAACAGATGATTAGGAGGGGTTTCATGATTACATCTACTACAAACGAAAAACTGACGCAGCTATTGAATGAATGGTATCTAGAGATTAGATCTAGACGTATAAGTAATGCAGAACGTCTAAAACAAGAAATTGATTTTAAATTTACTAAACTAAAAAAGAGACTGGAGAAGGTTTGCAGGACCAAAATCTATTACTTTATTATTATTTGCTAGAATTTCGATATAACTATTTAATAGATAATCTAGGCTTATCTCAAGAGAGTTTTAACAAGATAGATTCGTTTGATCAACCAACAGATAATTTTTTAACTTATTATTATCACTTTTTTAAAGCAATACATGCTAGTGAGTTAGGAAATTTTCATCTCGCTAAAGAACATTACGAAAAGGCTGAAAGTTTTTTGAAGTATGTTCCTGATCAATTAGAAAAGGCTGAATTTTATTATAAGTTAGCTACATTTCATTATGATACACAACAAGCTTTGGTATCTATTAAACATGCAACGAAGGTAAAGGATATGTATTTAAATCATGATGGATATGAATTAAATGTAGCTTTTTGTGATAATATTTTAGGCTTAGCCTGTATGAACTTAAAGGAATGGGAATTAGCTGAAGAGCATTTCACAGCTGCTATGGATCAATTCCAAAAAATTGGTGAAGAAAAATTTATTATTATGGTTCGTCATAATTTAGGATGGATGTATTCTACGCAAAATTTATCTGCATTGGCAATTCGTTATCTTACTGAAGTAGTAGAAAAATCTCCCCAACATTATAAAGCTCTTTATGTAAAAGCAAAAGAGCATTACAAGTTAAAAGAGCATGAGATTGCAAATAAGCTTATAGAAAAAGGATTGAAGATTTGTAGAGATTCGAAAATTGAAGGATATCAACACCATTATGAAATTTTAAATGCATTAAATCAAGGTGTAAAAGCGGAAGAATTAGAGGACATTATTCTTAGAGGAATTACGTATTTTGAAAGAGAAGAGTTATATGATTATACTCAGGAGTATCAGGAAAAGTTAGCAGTGAAATTTTATGAAGAAAACCTTTGGGAAGAGGCAAGTAAGTATTTTTATTTTAGTAAAAAAGCAAGAGAAAAACTTTTTGATAAGGGGGCTTTAAAATGAAAAAAATGGTAATTAAATTATTAGGGATTGTAACAGTATTTACACTGACTTTAGGGGTGTATAGTTCAACAGATCATCAAAAAAGTCCAACACTAATGAAAGCTGAACATGGTGATTATGGTGGCTAAAAGAGAAAAAGGGATCTCACAATGAGGTCTCTTTTTTCTTTTTAGTTGTAAAACAATTGACTTACTTTAAATATGTAACTATAATGGTTACAAAATAACCATCAGTAATAGAAGTAAGTAATATTTTTTTAATATAATTGTAACCGTTATAGTTACAATTAAAAATAATTATAAAACAACCAAAAAATGTAAAAACTTTAAATAGCAACTTGAGAAAGGAGACGGGAATGTTGAAACGGTTTAAGTTTTATATGATTAGCGGTATTGTGCTCGTTTTGCTTATCGTATGTAACTTCGTTGATAAGCCGATTGCGAAGGTTGGAGAAGTGAAAGATACTGTTATGATGAAGCTGAATACGAAAGAGAGTATGGCGCAAATTGACGGGCAGACGATTTATTTTAAGAAAATTGGTGAGGGGAAACCACCTTTACTTATGCTGCACGGGTTTGGTGGTTCTTCAGATGGATTTAGTGATATTTATCCGGAACTTGCGCGAGATCATACGATTATTGCGGTTGATATTTTAGGGTTTGGACGTTCTTCTAAACCAATTGATTTTGAGTATTCGTTTCCTGCACAAGTGAATTTATATTATAAGTTAATGAAAAAGCTCGGATACGATCAGTTTGCGGTGCTCGGTCATTCAATGGGCGGAGAGATGTCACTGAATTTAGCGTATTTATATCCGGATGCAGTGACGCATCTCATTTTGGCGGATTCTACAGGAATAGAGTCTTTCCAGCAAAAGGAAAGTTATGAAGTGCCGCTACTATCGACAGACTTACAAACTGTAACTGAGATTACGGATTACAATAAAAATGAAGTGAAAAATAGTCGTGACGATAAAGAGCACTATGATCAGCTGACGAAAATGAGAGAGCGCCGCATTGCGATGGAAGCCGATAAAATTAAGGTGCCGACTTTAATTATATGGGGACGACACGATAAGAGTGTTTCTTGGAAAAATGGTGAACTGTATCATGGGCTATTTGCGAATAGTACGTTCCATATCATTGAAAAAGGGTACCATGCACCGTTTCGTCAGGAACCAATCGAGTTTATGGAATATGTACAAGCGTTCTTCGCGAAGAATCCACAATGATAAAATTTTAAGCATAAAACTACTTCTTTCCTCATACAGTGAAACTAATAAGGCTTGTCTAAGGAAAGGAATGAAGTTGAGTGGAAACTTTACCATGGTGGGTGTATCTTGTAATCGTTGGGATCGTATTAAGTGGCTACATGGTTTTATATACTTCGAAAAAAGAGCAAGAGATGGATAATGAGTTTATTGAAAAAGAAGGCGAAGTGTATATGAAGCGTTTAGCAGAAGAGCGTGAGAAACGTAATCAGGATAGTGATAAGGATTCTGTATTGCTTTAATAGAAATGTTCAAAGGCTACCATCTAGTAGAAGGTTACATCTAGGTGGTAGCCTTTTTCTTTTTGGGGGAGCATGTATACGAAATTTATCATGAACTTTTATTGATGGCATTTATATATATGTTTCCTCATAAGAATGGAACTAGCGGGGTATTTTACTGGGGGGGGGATTAAAAATGCATAGGGATGAAACTTCATTACATCCGGATACAGGTGTTACATCTGTAATGTTTGTTGAGCGTTCATTAAATGAAATTCGTTTTTGGTCTAGAATCATGAAGGAACATTCTCTTTTTCTTCGTTTAGGATTTAGATGTGAGGATACTCAATTAATTGAAGAGGCTAATCAATTTTATCGATTGTTTGAACATATTGAACAAATAGCACATTCCTACACAAATGAAACAGATCCTGAGCAAATCAAAAGATTTAATGCAGAAGTACAACAAGCCGCAACTAATATTTGGGGGTTTAAACGAAAAATTTTAGGATTGATTCTCACATGTAAATTACCAGGACAAAATAACTTTCCACTGTTAGTTGACCATACAAGTAGGGAAGCTGATTATTTTAGAAGACGTTTAATGGAATTAAATGAAGGGAAATTAGATGCCCTTCCTGATGCTATTATTAAAGAAAATGTTTTCTTTTTACGGATTATGGCAGACCATGCTAAATTTATTGGTCATCTTCTTGATCCATCGGAAAGAAAGCTTGTAGATACAGCACGGAATTTTAGCAATGATTTTGATGAATTGATGTATCAAGCAATTGACTTAGAATCTATGAAGCCACAATCTCAAACAGTCCCTCTTTTAGATCAATTTTTAGATCAAAATCGTGTGTCGGTTGCATCTCTTCGGGACTTTAAGAAAACAGCGCGTGATTTAATTGAGCAATGTAAAATAAAGAGTATCATTCATCCATTATTAGCAGATCACGTTTTTCGTGAAGCTGATAGGTTTCTTGAAATCATTGATATGTATGATGTTCATCTTACAAATATTCAATCACAACCTAGATATTAGAAGGTAAGGAAAGATACTATTTTGCTTTCAGTTGAGAAGTTAACAATGTATTGTTAGCTTCTTTTTTCGCGTAGAAATGTCTCTTTAAAAACTACATAAATCCCTTTGACCAAATATGTAATTCTTTGTAAAATGATATATATGAAAAGATTGTGAATATACAGGAAATCTATGTGTAGTAGATTCTAATAAATTATTCGGGGGAATTTTATTAGTTAAGTATATTAACTTTTTTAGACTAAATTTTACAAATAGAGGGGTAGTAGTAATCATGAAGGCAAAGAAATTAGTAAGTTTAGCGTTACCAGTTATGTTATTGAGCGGTTGTATTACAATTGAAACTGATGGTAAGAAAGCTGAACCAAAGAAAGAAGAAACGCAAAAGGTAGAGAAAGAGAATAAGGCTTCTGAAAAAGAAAGTAAGTCAACTGATAGCAAGAAAGAGGATAGCTTATCTGTAGCGAAAGGTGAAGGTACAAACAGTAGTTCATCAAGTAGTCAACAAAGTTCCTCTTCTAATTCTTCAACTGGTAAGGTAACTGGTTCAGATGTTGAAAGGTACAAGGCAGATATCATAAACAGTGCTACTCAAATTGAAGATACAATGAAATTAATTGAAGGTATAGCAGATTCAGACGTAAAATCATATAAACAAAAGAAAAGTGAAGTACAACTGAGTTTAGGTGGAGCAAAGGCAACAACGAAGAAACTGAAGAATCTACAAGCGCCTCCTGAGTTACAGGGAGAACAGGCGAAGATAAAGCAATCAATGGAATTGTATGCGGATTGTTTCCAACTTCTCTTTGATGCATTAGATCAAGAAGACGAGAGTAAAATGCATCAATCATTAAGTAAAGCACAAGAAGGTTCAAAACTGTTTGAAGAAGCAGCGAAGAGCATCGGTAGCAAAACCAACTAAGAATAAATGGCTTATAGGGGTATGGGGGATAAATTGCAAAACCCTGATGGAAACACATTACAAATTTATCATATGGACGATAACGTTCGTATTCGTTATGCGAAACAATAAATACTTGGCAAAAAACTCTGTAATAAATTTTACAGGGTTTTTTGTTCTTTTTGATTTTATTTCTTCATTATGTTCCCTTGCGCTATCCATAATAGTATAAGTTGAGAAATTAACAAAACGATTTTCTTTCTGGAGAATGATAAGAAAGAATGGCGTATTTTTTATGCTTAATCTAGTCATCCTTTCATTGTATTATTGTTCTTGAAATTATTATAGAAGAAAAGTATATAAAACCAGCGTGATATAAAGTATGAAATAGCGCCATTACAACCTGTAACGCATAAGTTGCACAACTTACGCAACGACAACTCGCTTTACTCTTCATCCGTTATTTGCCCATACTAGACGTAGAGAAGTGATAAACACAGAAGGATTTTTAGTGAACGTTTAAAAGAAGAACGGGAAAAACGGAAATAGAAGAAAGAATTTCCTCACACTAGCTGTTCTTTCCACTCAAATTGTGTACTATAAAGGATAGATAGGAAGGGGATATAGAATGGAATTTCATGAACAGAAGATTTTGCCGGCAGTGAGGCAAATTAAAGATTTGGAAAAGTTATTACATAGTTCGTATGAGTATATCGTTATTTTAGATATTCATGTCGGTCAATTGAAGAGTGTTATATCACTTGCGAAGCAATATTGTAAAAAGGTATTTTTACATGTGGATTTAATTCATGGTTTGCAGAGTGACGGGCATGCGACGGAGTATTTATGCCAAGAGTTTAGACCGTATGGGTTACTTTCAACAAAGGCGAGCGTCATTATGAAGGCGAAGCAAAAAGGTGTTGTGGCAATTCAGCGTATCTTTTTAATTGATTCTAGCGCAATGGAGAAGAGTTGCAACCTTTTAGAGAAGACGAAGCCAGATTATATAGAGGTGCTTCCGGGAGCAATGACGGACATTATCGCTGAAGTAAAAGAGCGTACTGGTGTACCGATTTTAGCGGGTGGTTTTATTCGTACTGTTGATGATGTGGAGAAAGCGCTACATGCTGGTGCGACAGCAATTACGACATCAAAACGCGAACTATGGAAACATTACCAAAAAAAGTGACGAAAATGTGAATATTTACGTTGACACCGCTTTCATTTACGGTTAACATTATAGACAAGTTAATAAACGTGACGGAGAAAAGTAGAGATCCACATTTCATTGTTTCTATATAAATTTATATAGAAGCGTGCAAAGCTGTGGATCTTTTTCTTTTGAAAAAAACGAATGGCCATTCATTTTACCTCTATCACATTTGAAAGCGTTTAAATTGATTGTGGAGGGATACTATGTCAGCATTTTTAGGAGAGTTAATAGGGACTGCGTTGTTAATCGTTCTTGGTGGCGGCGTTTGTGCTGGTGTAAGTTTAAAGAAGTCGTTTGCGAAAGATTCTGGTTGGATTGTCATTACAATGGGCTGGGGCTTAGCTGTAGCGGTTGCAGCATATGCGGTTGGATCAATTAGTGGGGCACATTTGAATCCAGCTTTAACGATAGGACTAGCGTTTAAGGGAGCGTTCCCATGGAGTGACGTACCTGGTTATATCGCAGCACAAATGATTGGGGCAATTATCGGGGCAGTTATCGTATATTTACATTACTTACCACACTGGAAAGAAACAGAAGATCCAGGAACAAAGTTAGGCGTATTTGCAACAGGTCCAGCAATTCCGAACACATTTGCAAACCTTTTAAGTGAAATGATTGGAACATTCGTTTTAGTATTTGGTATATTAGCAATTGGAGCAAATAAATTTGCAGATGGTTTAAATCCATTTATCGTAGGTTTCTTAATTGTAAGTATTGGTTTATCATTAGGTGGAACAACAGGATACGCGATTAACCCGGCTCGTGATTTAGGTCCGCGTATCGCACACTTCTTCCTTCCGATTGCAGGAAAAGGCGGCTCAAACTGGAAGTATGCATGGATTCCAGTAGTTGGTCCAATTTTAGGTGGATCACTTGCAGGATTATTCCATCAAGTCGTATTTGAAGGAAAACAAAATGCAGCACTTATTTATGTAATTATTGCAACTGTGATTGTACTAGCAATCTCTTATATGACAAGTAAAAAAAGTGAAAGCAACACAAATAGTAGAAAAGTAGCATAGGGGGAAACCGATATGAAAAAATATATTCTTTCTTTAGACCAAGGAACAACTAGCTCACGCGCAATTCTTTTCAATAAAAAAGGTGAAATTGTTCATTCAGCTCAGAAAGAGTTTACACAACATTTTCCAAAGCCAGGTTGGGTAGAGCATAGCGCGCAAGAAATTTGGGGATCTATTTTAGCAGTTATCGCAACTTGCTTAAGTGAAGCGGATGTAAAACCAGAACAAATCGCTGGTATCGGTATTACGAACCAACGTGAAACAGCGGTTGTATGGGATAAAACAACAGGCAAACCAATTTACAACGCAATCGTATGGCAATCTCGTCAAACAGCTGAAATTTGTGATGAGTTAAAAGAAAAAGGATATAGCGAAATGGTTCGCGAAAAAACAGGTCTTTTAATTGACGCATACTTCTCTGGTACGAAAGTAAAATGGATTTTAGATAACGTTGAAGGTGCAAGAGAAAAAGCAGAAAACGGCGATCTATTATTCGGAACAATTGATACGTGGCTTGTATGGAAACTATCTGGTGGTAAAGCGCACGTAACGGATTATTCAAATGCATCACGTACATTAATGTTTAACATTCACGACTTACAATGGGATGATGAGCTTCTAGACATGTTAACAGTACCAAAGAGCATGCTTCCAGAAGTACGTCCATCATCTGAAGTTTACGGAGAAACAATTGACTATCACTTCTTCGGTCAAAATGTACCGATTGCAGGTGTAGCTGGTGACCAGCAAGCAGCATTATTTGGACAAGCTTGCTTCGGTGAAGGTATGGCGAAAAATACTTACGGAACTGGTTGCTTCATGTTAATGAACACTGGTGAAAAAGCAGTAGCTTCTGAGCATGGTCTATTAACAACAATTGCATGGGGAATAGATGGTAAAGTAAACTACGCATTAGAAGGAAGTATTTTCGTAGCAGGTTCTGCAATTCAGTGGTTACGTGACGGAATGCGCATGTTTAAAGATGCGAGTGAGAGTGAAGTATATGCTTCTCGCGTTGAATCAACTGAAGGTGTATACGTTGTACCAGCATTCGTAGGTTTAGGTACACCGTACTGGGATAGTGAAGTACGCGGCGCTATGTTTGGTGTAACGCGCGGTACGACGAAAGAGCATTTCATTCGTGCAACACTAGAATCTTTAGCTTACCAAACGAAAGATGTATTATGCGCAATGGAAGCAGATTCAGGTATTGAACTAAAAACATTACGCGTTGATGGTGGAGCGGTTAAAAATAACTTCTTAATGAAGTTCCAAAGTGATATTTTAGCAGTTCCTGTAGAGCGTCCAGTAATCAACGAAACGACAGCTTTAGGTGCAGCGTACTTAGCAGGTCTTGCGGTTGGATATTGGAAGAACCAAGATGAGATTAAAGAACAGTGGCATATGGACAAACGCTTTGAACCAACGATGGAAGCAGCAACAAGTGAAGAGCTATATGCTGGATGGAAAAAAGCAATTGAAGCAACAAAAGCTTTCAAATAATCATAAACAGTGTTATAATGGTGACAAGTTAATAATTCGGTAGGAGATTTGGAGAGACCACAACACGCTATAGAGGCGAAATCTATAGCGGAGTTTGTGGTCTCTTTTTTCGTTATCAAAGGGAGGAATTACCATGAAATTTTCAAGTAAACAACGTAAAGACGTATTAAACGGAGTAAATAAACAAGAATTAGATGTGATCGTAATTGGTGGAGGTATTACTGGTTCTGGTATTGCATTAGATGGAGCAACACGCGGGTTATCAACAATTGTGTTTGAAATGCAGGACTTTGCAGCAGGTACATCAAGTCGTTCAACGAAACTTGTACACGGTGGTCTACGTTATTTAAAACAACTTGAAGTGAAAATGGTAGCAGAAGTAGGTAAAGAGCGTGCGATCGTATATGAGAACGGTCCCCATGTAACAACACCAGAGTGGATGTTACTTCCATTCCATACAGGCGGTACGTTTGGATCATTTAGTACATCAATTGGTCTTCGTGTATACGACTTCTTAGCAGGTGTAAAACGAAGCGAGCGCAGAAAAATGTTTAACCGTGAAGAAACGCTGAAGAAAGAACCTCTTGTAAAACAAGAAGGATTAAAAGGCGGCGGTTACTACGTAGAATATCGTACAGACGATGCGCGTCTTACAATTGAAGTAATGAAAGAAGCAATTGAACGCGGTGCAAAAGCTGTTAACTACGCAAAAGTAGATGGTTTCTTATATAAAGATGGAAAAGTTTGTGGTGTACGTGTAATCGATTTACTAGACGGTGAAGTATACGAAGTTTACGGTAAGAAAATTGTAAACGCAGCAGGTCCTTGGGTAGATACACTTCGTGAAAAAGATAACTCGAAAAAAGGAAAAGTACTTCAGTTATCAAAAGGTGTTCACTTAGTAATTGATCAAAAACGTTTCCCATTAGGCCAAGCGATTTACTTCGATACACCAGATAAACGTATGGTATTCGCGATTCCTCGCGGCGGAAAAACTTATGTAGGTACAACAGATACGTTCTACGATAAAGACGCAGCTGTACCACAAATGACAACAGAAGATCGCACATACATCATTAATGCGATTAACTACATGTTCCCAAGCGTAAAAATTACGGAAAAAGACATCGAGTCAAGCTGGGCTGGTGTACGTCCGTTAATTTACGAAGAAGGTAAGAGCGCATCTGAAATTTCTCGTAAAGACGAAATTTGGACTTCTGAATCTGGTTTAATTACAATCGCAGGTGGTAAATTAACAGGATACCGCAAAATGGCTGAAATGGTAGTAGACTACGTAACAAACTTACTACAAAAAGAAGGTCATAGTGCATATCCGAAGAGCACAACGAAACATATGCCGATCTCTGGTGGACATGTAGATGGCTCTAAAGGATTACCAGCATTTATTGCGAAAAAAGCAGGCGAAGGTACAAAATACGGTTTAACGACAGCACAAGCAGAAGAATTCGCGAAATTCTACGGCTCTAACGTTGACCTACTATTCGACTTAGCGAAAAAACATAAAGACGAAGCGAAAGAATACAACATGCCGCTAGACGTTCTAATCCCACTTGTATACGCAATGGATTACGAAATGACAGCAAAACCAGTTGACTTCTTCGTACGCCGCAGAGGCGCTGTATTCTTCAACATCCACTGGGTATACGAGTGGAAAGAAGCAGTAATCAGCTACATGGCTGCGAAACTAGGCTGGAGCAAAGAAGAGCAAATGAAATACACAGCAGAACTAGAAAAAGCATTAACAGACGCTGTCGTTCCTGTAGACCAACAAGAACAAGCAGCTGCATTAGCGTAAAATAGAAAAACACCTGAAGAGAACCTTTTCAGGTGTTTTTTATCTTGACTAAAAATAAATAAAATGTGTTACAATGATGATAGAGTATATAGTATGAATTTTGCATAAAATAAAGAAGACAGAAGCCTGAGAAACTTCTGCCTTGTGTAACCTAACTTGCTATTGTGGTGGTAGTAGGTGCGGTTATAAGACAATTACATTAACGTTTTAGCCGAGAACCGCCCTTACCTTTTCCACGAAGCAGGGTGGTTCTCGCTTTTTTGTATACAGAAATTAACCACGGACCGACGTATCTTCTACCGATGACAACGCCAGCTCCGGTTAGGATACCGTACATTAATTTCATTACAAACATCGCGATCATTTTATCACCTCCCCTTTTTTTCAAAATGGAAGAGATGATTGCCACACCTACTAGTTATAGCTTATTAAGTTACATTTCAATTGTATTATGTTTTAAAATAGGGAACAAGACAAATGGATGAAAAGCCCTAGTTTTAAATGGTTGGTTTGTCATATACAACTTTATTTCTTGTTAAATAAACATAACTAAAAAATAAGGATACTGATAACAACATTCAAATGAAATACACGGCAGAACCAGAAAAAGCAATAGATCAACAAGAACAAACAGCTGCGTTATGTATATAACTTCAAATACTACACAATGTATTGGTTTTGATATTATTAAGCCACCTTTGTATGGCCATGAAATATTAGATTCTTTAAGTGAGCGTTAGAAAGCAGGAGGACTCGACTAAATGGGTTCTCTTTTTAATTTAGCGATGAGGAAAACTAACACAAAATCCTTATTGCAAACTTAAAGAGCGCCTTGGGAGAGAGGCGCTCTTTAAGTGAATGTATTGTAACGACTGTTCGGTTTATTATATGTAAGTATCTGGAAAGCGTTGTGTAAAAAACGTTATTGCCATCCGTATTTTTTTATACATTTATAAAACTTTTCCATACAGTGCGTCGTCTAATATATGGGAAGGAGGAAATGATGTGGATGAATTAACGATAGAAGCGTTTGAAATAGAAGATAAGGAACTCCTTATCGATGAAATCATGAACAAGTATGGGCAAGAAGTCTTGCAGCTTGTGTATTCATATGTAAACAATAAAGAGGTTGCTGAGGATGTAACGCAAGATATATTTGTGAAATGTTATAAATCTCTTCATACATACAAAGGGAAGTCGAATGTGAAAACGTGGTTATGGAGAATTGCGATTAATCAATGTAAGGACTATATAAAAAGTTGGTATAACAAAAAAGTGATCGTGACAGAGGATGAATCTGCTTATATGGGGGTTCAAAATGATAGTGTCGAACAAACTGTCATGCAAAATGCGGAGGACCGTGAACTGGCTTCTGCGGTAATGAATTTACCGATAAAATATCGAGAAGTCATTTATCTATTTTATTATGAAGAATTATCAATTAGAGAGATTGCTACAGTAATAGAAGTGAAGGAAAATACGATAAAAACGAGACTGAAAAAAGCGAAGGAGCTTTTGAAGAAAGGATTGGAGGAATAATCAAATGGAAGATCGATTAAAAGGCTTGCGGAAATCAATGGAGAATACAACGTTTAAACATTTGAGTTTTTCTGATCAATATCGAAAGCAGGTGCGCGAAAAAATCAATGCTTCAAACGAGAAGGAAGAGGACATCTCTTTAGCGATTTTACAACTCCTCAGTAATGAAAAAACAGGATACGAATTGTCACAGCTGCTACGAGGAAGAGGGATTCGAAAATTCGAAGGAAATGAAGGGTTTTTATATACCGTATTACATCGCCTGGAACAGAATCGTTTTATCCAATCAAGCTGGGATCATTCTGGAGCTAAATATTATCAATTAAATGATAAAGGAAATAAGATGCTGCGAAAGGCAGAGAAAAATGCTACGAAGGCACGATTTATATTAAAAGGATTAGTACAGGAGTGAGGCGAAATTGAATAAAAAAGGGGATCGTTTTGTAAGCGAAGTTACGAATCATATTAAATCAAAAGAAGCAAAGAGCTTCGTAGCAACTGAACTAGATTTTCACTTAAAACAGGCGAAGAACACATGGATAGAAAAGGGATTAAGTGAGGAAGTTGCTGAAAATAAAGCTGTGGAACAAATGGGAAGTCCGATTAAACTGGGGCAAGAACTTAATAAACTTCATAAGCCAAAGGTGGATTGGTTTTTACTTATTTTATTAGTGGCTGCTATGGGGATAGGGTTTTTGCCGGTTATAGCTTTTGGATATATGAATGATTTACTAATGGATAAGGTGATATCTGTTGTTCTTGGTATTGCAACAGCGTTAGGGATGATGCTGATTGATTATCGGAAGTTAGAGAGATTAGGATGGTTGTTTTATACAATTGGTGCGCTTATCTTGTTAATATTAAATTGTTTTCCGAGTGCTTACGTGAATGGAGAACCGTTAATAAAAATTGGTCCAGTTGCAATTGGTCGTTTAATGGTATTGCCATTCTTTTTTCTAGCTTGGGCTTCTTTTTTCAATAATAGTAGGTTGAAAGTTAGATACTTTGTGGTTTTATATTTATTTTCTTTGTACTTATTTTTATTTGGATCAGATATTTCAACAATTTTTATTTATATCACGATGGTATTCGTTATGCTTTGGTGGAGTAAGTTAGGAAAGAAAAAGGCATTGATTATTACGGTTGTACCAATTTGTTTATTTATTATTAAGGTATCCTTTTCTATGGCCTCAGCAAAAAGATACTACTTGGAGAGATTTTTAGGGTATATAAATCCAGAGCGTGATGCACGTGGCGCAGGGTTTATGTATATACGTTTAAAAGAGGTAATATCGTCAGCAGGTTGGTTTGGTACAGCTGGAGATACAAGGTTCATTCCTGCTGGAGATACTGATTTTGTATTTGCGAGTTTGACTTACTATTATGGGTATTGGCTTGCGCTAGTTCTTATCTTCGTTCTTTCTCTTTTTGCAGCAAGATTAATAGTCATATCTTATATAATAAATGATCGGTACGGTAAATTGCTGCTCGTTGGTGGAGTGACTCTTTTTGTATTCCAGTTCATTTATAATGTTGGAATGATACTAGGATTATTGCCTCATGCTGCTATATCCTTACCTTTTATTAGCTACGGATTAACGCCGACTGTATTTCATGCGCTTATAATGGGGATCGTGCTGAGTGTATATCGGCGTAAAGATATGTCGTCTAGAAGGGAAGAAACACCTTGATAATTATCAAGGTGTTTTTTGTAATATGCAAAAAGAATTCACTATTATAACCAACTACGGCATACTAAAAGAACAACAAAAGTTACAGGGAGGACAAATAAATTGAGTAACCTCACGCGTTTACGTACACAAATTTTAATAACGAACACTTTCATAGAACTATTAAAAGAAAAACCATTTTCAGCCATTACGATTAATCATATTTGCGAAAAAGCAATGATTCATAGAAGTACGTTTTACCGTTATTACGTTGATAAGTATGAGCTCTTTAGTGCCACGATAAATGCTATCGCCATAGAGCTATTTGAACAAACGAAGCAAGGTTTGAATTTGGAACGTACATTTTTTGAAGAAGTAATTGACTACATAGATGTGAATCGTGCGTTGTTTTTTAACGTTACGAGTAAAAATAATAGCCGTGAATTATATGATAAGTTGATTCAACTTGGTGGGGAGGCTTTACATGAAAATGCAACGCAATATAACGACCCTCTTTCAAGACAAATCCAAAATTCAGATTATCCAAATGTGTTGTGTGATTTTTATTGTAGTGGATTTTTTGAGATCGTAAAAAAATGGGTAAATAATGAATATCCGTATTCAAAAGAAGAACTCATCCATATCGTTAACAATTTTCTCATAAATGAACCAAAATAAGACATATGTCTTATTTCGAGACATATATTCATTTTTATTCATCGTTTTCCTCTAAAGCCTATGATAAATTATTGAGCATAGCAAAGGAGGAAAGAAAAATATGAATAAGGTTTTTGATGCAATTGGACGGTTTATCATCAAGTACGCAAAGATGAATATTGCACTTATATTATGTTTAACGATATTTTTCGTATTTGGTATAACGAAAATTGAGATGAAGATGGGGAATGATGTATTTCTAAGTAATACATCTGATGTTTATAAGGATACAGAAACGTACCAAAAACATTTTGGCGGGGATGGTATATACGTATTGCTTAGTGGAGAGAGCGATACATTGCTTTCACAAGAAACAAATAAAGCAATTGTAGAATTCACTAAAAAAGCAGAAGGTATAAAAGATATTACCGGATCAACGCATTATGTTGGCTTATTAAATGAAATGTTATCCGCTCCTGCTCCTTCTTTTTCAGCATTTGATACAGGAGTAACAAATGAAAAACTAGAAATAGCTTTGAAAAACTCTATTTCAAGCGAAAAAATGAATGAAATTAATAATAACGTCAAAAGCAGCTTAACGAATGAGCAACGTGAAAAAATGGGAGTATTTATTCAGCAACAACTTGTAGCTGAACAAATGCAAGAAATACAAAAACAATTAATCGTGCTCGGACATCCGCCTACAGCTGATGAGCAAGAGAGAATAACAGAATCTGTTTTAACGGAAAAGCAAAATGATGAAGTTGCAAAGTATACGCAAAGCATTTTAACAGAACAGCAAAAAGATCATATGCAACGAGATATTTTGAAAGCTCTACCGAATGTTCAACATATGAACAATGATTTACTTCATGAAATCGTCTTTTCAAATAAAGGAAAAGTACCAGACCAATTGAAACAACTCATTCCTGAGAATGGAAAACATGTTGTGATTCAACTTCATACATCAAATAATACAGAGATGACGACGTATGTACGTATGAATAAGGAGCTAAACGAACTTATTAAAAATACGAACTTCAGTCAAGGTGTAACAGTGAAAGTAGCTGGAATGCCTGCGATTTTAGGGGATATTCAAGAAGAGGTTATAACGACATTAGGAATCATGCTCGGCTTAGCGGTTCTATTAATGATTGTTGTACTATTCTTCGTCTTCCCGGTAAGACGTCGTATTATTTCATTAGCCTTTGTGTTAATCGGATTAATATGGACATTTGGTTTCATGGGATGGGCCGGAATCCCGATTACACTCGCAACAATGGCGACACTACCAATCATTATAGGGCTCGGTACTGACTTCGGTATTCAATTCCATAATAGATATGAAGAGGAATATAAAACGAGTGGATGTAATGCGAAACTTGCAACATTACATGCCGTTCGTCATATTGGACCTGGCGTAGGGATTGCAGTTGTCATTATGAGTTTAAGCTTCCTGACGATGTATGTATCGAAAGCGCCGATGATGCAACAATTTGGATTAACGTTAGCGATTGGTGTATTATTCTGTTACGTTATTGAACTATTATTGATGTTCTCAACATTCTACTTATTAGATCGCAAAAAAGTAGCACCAACATTAAAAAGTGATGCAGATAAAAATACAATGCTATCACGTTTCTTAGATCAATATGCGAATCTAGCTATGAAACTCGCAATTCCTATTTTAATTGTTTCCGTTATTTTATCTGGTCTTGGATTTATAGCAGAAAAGTCTATACCAACTGAAACAGACTTAACAAAAATGATTCCGCAAAATATGGAGACATTAAAAAATACGAAACAATTACAAAAGATAGTTGGCTCTACAACATATATTACGTATTTAGTAGAAGCAGAGGATGTCACGGAACCGAAAGTAATGTCTCGGATGCATAATGAAAGTGAAAAGATTGAAAACAAATATAAAGATGTGAGTGATGTTATATCACTGCCTAAAGTTATTTTGCAAATCAATGGGAAAAGTGCGTTGCCAAAATCTACTGCACAAGTAGCAAATGAACTTGAAAACGTGCCAAACTCTTTGAAAGAAACTGTTATAAGTAAGAATAAAAAATACGCAACAGTTCAGTTCCAAGTGAATCCAGATCTTTCTTCTGCTGAGCAATTGAAATTGATGCATAACATATCAAAGGATATGAAACCGATAGATGGTGTGAAAATGAAGCCAGCGGGCGCGCAAGTTATGATGCTGTATGGTATTGATAACATTGGTGCAAATAGTGAATTAATGATTGGTGCGGGGCTGCTCATTATTTTCTTATCTTTACTCCTTGTGTATCGCCGCGTAAAACATGCATTATATCCATTAATACCAATTGTTTTAGTATTAGGATTTTCGCCTGGTGCTTTAAAACTACTCGATATTTCATATAATCCGCTAACAACAGCGCTAAGCTGCCTTGTACTTGGAATTGGAACAGAGTTTACGATTCTTATTATGGAAAGATATCGTGAAGAAGAGGCGAAGGGACTGTCTCCCAAAGAAGCAATTCGCGTCTCTCTTTCAAAAGTGGGGCAAGCTATTACCGCTTCCGGATTAACTGTAATTGTTGGGTTTTCAACGTTAATTTTTGTTAACTTCCCAGTCTTACGTGAATTTGGTATTACAACTGTTATCGATACAACACTTTCTTTATTCTGCGCTTTAACCATATTACCGGTCTTAATTGTGTTGTTTCAAAAGCGTAAATAGATAGTAGGGAAGAGGGTTATGATAAATAACCCTCTTTTTAATGTTTAAATAATTGAACTCGCTTTAATAGATATACATAATTCAGAACGAGAAATTGATTCAGCTAGCTGTTGTAAATAAGAGTATTCTTCCGCATCTTTTTCAGAAGTTTTAGGATCCAATAAAGGTGAAGAAAGAAGTACATCAATCGTAAGTATGTCTGCATCATGAGAGACGATGTTATAACCTGCAAATACAGGTCGTTTTAAGAAATTTAAGTAAGTGTTTGTTTGCATGCGTATCACTATTTTATGTACAATAAAAGAAAAGCCTCTTATGAGATGGGGAGAGAAAAACTCATGTCCAGCCAACAATTAGTGAATTTACGTATTGATTTTGCGTTTAAACAACTATTTGGCACAAGTGGAAATGAAGATATTTTAAGTGCTTTTTTAAATGCGATGTTACAGGATTCTTTAGAATCGCCCATTGTTTCATTACAATTAGCAGATCCACATTTACACAGGGAACATGAAGAAGATAAGTTATCTATTTTAGATATTTCAGCTACATTAGACACAGGAACAAAAGTCAACGTAGAAATACAACTCAATAATAATCATGATATGATTAAACGCAATTTATATTATTGGGGAAGGTTATACACATCTCAGCTTCAAAAAGGAATGCCATACAGCTCTCTTCATAAAACAATTACAATCAATTTGTTAAATTTCGTTATGTTTCCTGAATACGAGGCATTCTATACAACAGGAGTCTTATGGAATTGACAACAATATAAAATATTGAGTAGTGATATCGAAGTTCATATCGTAGAGATTACGAAACTTATGCAACAGTGGCGGAATGAACAAGTAAATCCCTGGGAAGATTTGTTTGTTCGTTGGTTATTATTACTTCCGGCAAACGAGGATGAACAACTAACCCAAACATTGGAGGACATTGCGATGAACCAAGACCCGATTTTACAAAAAGCGATGAATAAATGGGAGCGTATGAGTCAAGATTCTTCTTTTCGACAAGCATATGAAGCAAGAGAGAAAGCTTTGATGGATGAAGCCGCAAAGTTTGCTCATGCTCGTAATGAAGGAAAGAAAGAGGGGATTGAAGAAGGTAATATTCAATTAATTCGTGGAATGCATAAAAATGGAATGCCAATCGAAGATATTGCAAAGTTTACAAATTTACATTTAGAAGAAATAGAAAGCATTTTACAAGTATAAATGATAGAAAAACACCTCCACTGAATTTGCATACTTAGTATACGGATCCAGGAGGTGTTTTTTCATGTGCCACTCTTTAAGTTCATTTCAAATTATCAAGGTGTAATAAGTTCAAAACTCTCCGAATCAGCCCCGAGTATAAAAGGACTAACCTCACCAACGCTATAAAGTTGCAATTCATGCATTGCGCGCGTGCAAGCAGTGTAGAACAATCTACGAACGCTCTCATCGCTGTATACATCTTTAGAAGCATCGTAAATAATAACAGCATCAAATTCGATACCTTTCGCTAAGTAAGCAGGGATTACGACAATGCCTTGCTCATACTCGGCTGAGTTACTTTTCACAAGTTTAATATTGTCGATATGACGAAGTGCTTCGTAGGCAGCGGCGCTTTCAGCGGCGGATTTACATATAATTGCAATCGTATTGTGCTGCTCTTTTTGTAGTGCAGCAACTTTGGCAGTAATATGTTCGTGCAGTTCGCTGATATTCGATACTTTCGTCACTGTAGGTTTTTCGCCGTCACGTTCAAAAGCGTGAATGTTCTCTCCTTCTGGTACGAGAGCGCGTGTAAATTCAATAATTGGTTTTGTTGAGCGATAGCTACGAGTTAAGTTGATGCCGTTCGTTTCGTCTGGTCCGTATAAGCTAGTAAGTGTGTTGAAATTCACTGTCTCACTCGCATGGGCAAATATTGCTTGGTTAAAGTCTCCGAGTACAGTCATTCTTGCAGCAGGGAAGAGACGTTTTAAGAACTCAAACTGAAACGGTGAATAATCTTGCGCTTCATCTACGAGTACGTGTTTAATCGATCTATTCGTTTGGAAGCCTTCAATTAACTCTTTTAAAAGTAAAAATGGCGTCGCATCCTCGTAATATAGTTTTCCTTCATCAAGCATGTTTACTGTTAAGGAGCAAATATCATCCCAATCTTTCGGTTTTTCCCCAGTAACCCATGATGCATCTGTGAAGAGTTGTTTATATATGCCTGTGAAATTGATGAAACGCAATGTTTGAACACCTTTACGAAGGGGCTTTAATTTTTTACGGACAATCATACGTCCAAGTACTTTCGTTTCTTTCTCGAAATCATGAAAGGAATTGTCGTCAAACTCGCCTTTTTTCTGTAAATATTTATAAGCCTTTTGATATTCATCTTTACTCAGTAATTCAATTTCTTCTTCTACCCAAGGCTTTTTCAGTTCTGTTTTTTCAATTTCATCTATTTGTTTATTGAGCCAATCTGTTAACTTTTCAATTCGATTATGGAAGCGGAGGGAGGAGTCAGTGTTGTAAAATTGTTCTGTAATTTCTTTAGCAGAAACAATTAACTTTCCTCTAAACTTCATTCCTCTAAATAGCATGCCTGAAGATTCAAGAGATTGTCTGTACGCTCGAATCATTTCAAAAAATTGAGTAGATGCCTTAAATCGAATGCTCGCATTTCTCGTTTTATAGATAGGGCTATCTGTTTCAGTTAACATATATTCTAATTGTTCATAGGGATCTTCAACGTCAAATGCTTTACTTAGTCTATGGTTTAAATATTCTTGGAATGTCACTTGCTGCATATTTTCTTCGCCAAGTTCAGGTAGTACGTTAGAAACGTAGCTATTGAACATAGAGTTAGGGGAGAAGAGAATAATTTGATCCGCTTTTAGCCATTCGCGATATTTATATAGTAAGTAGGCGATTCGTTGCAGGGCAGCTGACGTTTTACCACTACCAGCAGCACCTTGCACGATAAGGAGTCGGCCTTCATCGTGACGGATAATTTCATTTTGCTCGCGCTGAATCGTAGCAACGATGCTTTGCATATGTTTGTTTGTACCTTTTCCGAGCGCTTGTTGCAAGATTTCATCACCAATTGTAAGGCTCGTATCGAACATAGAATCAATCTCGCCATTTTGAATAATGTATTGTAATTTTTTCTCCACATTACCGTGGATTACGCCGCCTGGTGTACTGTATTCAGCCGGTCCTGGTGGATAATCGTAGTACACACTCGAAATAGGTGCGCGCCAGTCATATATAAGGAAGTTTTCTCCGCTTGCATCAGTAAGTGTAGCGACGCCGATATAAATTTGATCCGCGGCAGATTCTCCTTCTTCTTTGAAATCAATTCGTCCGAAATAAGGTGCTTTATGCATGCGTCTTAATGCGGCAAGTCGATTAAAGGTGTGCTTATGGGTAATTTGTGTGACAGCTAGTGACTGAGCTTGTTGTCTCAAGTTGATAACTGTTTCAAGATAATCATCGAAAGTATCAGTATTCACTTTCACGTCATCCCAAAAGTGTTTACGAATATTGATTACTTCTGCCCGGCGTCTGCCAGTTTCGTTTTCCAGTTTATCAATTTGCTCCGTAATCGTTTCAATTACGGTATCCAATCGTTTTTGCTCTAAATCAAGTTTTTTGTTCATACGTAAGCACTCCTTTAAAAGTGAAAAATAGAGGTTGACTGAAGATGTTTTTTGGTGTACAATTAAGATACGGATAAATACGTTCTTTGTATTTTGTAAAACGTGTTTCTGTACTAATTTAACATAGTTTTTGAATTTAATCAATGATAATAAGATAAACCTTGGTTCCGTGTGGCGTGAATCGAGGTTTATTGTGTTTTTCTTTAAGGGAGAATTGTAATTTTATTGAGAAGAATGTAAGTAAACCAAAGAAGAAAATCAGGAATAGGGGGATACTGATGGAAAAATATTTTGAGGAAGCACATCGTTTTTGTTCTCGTAATAGAAAGCACTTAGAAAAGGATGTTATATGTGGTTGTTTCTATTGTTTAGAAATTTTCCATCCAAACAAAATTACAGAGTGGTGGGATGATGATAACACAGCAGTTTGTCCACATTGCGGGATTGATTCTATTATCGGAGAAAGTTCTGGATGTAAAATAACAGAAACGTTTTTAAGTGAAATGCATAAAAGATGGTTTTAGTTAAATGAATGACAAAATAAACTTTCGTTAATGAAGAGGATACATAAAAAAGCTCGGGCTAATCCCGAGCTTTTCATTATTTCTTTTCGTCTTTCTTAGCGTCAGCTTTTTTCTCTTCGAAAAGATCTTTTAAATCTTTATCGTCAACTTTTACGTCAGCTTTTTTGATTTCTTTCATCATAAGATCATTCATGAATGCAGCATCTTGTGCTTTCTTCTGAACTAGATCTTTTTTGATGTCGCCTTTTACTTCATCAAATGGTTTTTGTTCTTTAATGTCTGTTACTTTAATGATGTGGTAACCGAATTGTGATTTCACAGGTTCGCTTACTTCATCTTTTTTCAGCTTGTAAGCAGCATCTTCGAATTCTTTAACCATTTTACCAGCAGTAAAGTAGCCAAGGTCTCCGCCTTTTTCTTTTGAACCAGTATCTTCAGAGTATTGTTTCGCTAACTCTTCGAAAGATTTACCTTGTCCAAGTTCTTCTTTTACCTTTTTCGCAGTAGCTTCATCTTTTACAAGGATGTGGCTTGCTTTAATTTCAGGCTTGTAGTTTTCTTTTAATTCTTTATCAGTGATTGTTTTCTCGATAGCTTTTTCTTGAGCTAATTGAGCACGCACACCATTTTTTATCGTTTCTTCTTTAATACCTTGTTGTTTTAATAGTGTATCGAATTGATCACCGTATTGTTTTTTCATTTCATCGAACTTTTTGTCTACATCTTTGTCTTCAACTTTGTAGTTTTTAATAAGTACTTTTTCCATAACCATGTTGTTTAGTACTTGTTTACCATATTGTTGTTTCATTTGCGTGTAGAAATCTTCTTTTGTAATGTCACCAGCTTTAGAAGTAACAACTTTGTCTGATGATGATCCTGTTCCACATGCTGATAATGCGATTACACTTGTTGCGGCTAAGGCAAGCATAGCTTTCTTCATTCGATAAACACTCCTACTATTATGTATTTTTAATTTATCCTACACCAATGAATTTTAGTTCATAAGAGCCCGATCAAGTCTCACTGATACTTTTGCTTTGTATATTGGTAAAGCGCGCTTAACAGGGCTTACCGAGGCTTGAGGATAAAGTTAAGATGCGTGTCATTTATTTCATAGTATAAGCAATATGTACAAAATTTAATATATCATATTTCGACTCGATTTCATATTGATAAAGAAAAATTAACCAGTGCGTGTCAGATTTTGAAGGTGTTCCATATTGGGCGCATGCCGCATATACAGAAAAGAGGAGGGGATGGGGATGAATTCTCAACTTATTTTATTACTTGTACTGTTTATTTTATTGGTTATAGTAGGTATAATTTGCTTATAGAGGAAAAAAGTGAGGAAGGGGCTTTCCTTCCTCACTTTCCATGAAATATAATTTCTATATAACTAGAAATTAATAAAATTGTTATACATACATTAATAACCCGAAAGACACCGGGTTGGCGGCTCGCAGATATTTGTTTTCGTTCACACAGTGTATGTGTCATGAAATTCGTGTAAAATATAACAAGAAGTGCGAATGCGACAAAAACAACTGTTATAAGTGTCATGAGGCGAGACCTCCTTTTGGCTAAAATACATATACTTTATATATTGTATCATACGATATTTTGTTCGTGTTATAAAATTCAGAAATAGAAGACTTTGTGTTAGAAAGTGAGGGAGAAAATGGACGTTGTTAGAAGATTAGAACAAGCTGAATACTACGTAGACCTACTATTTAAAATGATTGATGAAGAAAAGTGTCCATTTTATTCTTTGATCATAAAGAAAAAAGCTCGTAAAAAAGATATTGAACGTATACTAAATCTTTGTGAAATACTGAACGAGCAATATGTAGTGGAGAAGGCAGAAGGGCTTCTTTTGTTCGATGCGCTGTTAGATCAATTTGAAAAAGCGCTTCCACATCAGCTCGAAGTACACGAAACTGCGGAAGCGCTAGCAAAACAAGGTTTATTTAAGCCGCTTATGAATGAATTCTTAAGCATGATTGCGAAAAAATAAATAGATTACTTCTTAACTAACTTCTGATCGGATTCCGTAAAGTTCTCCTCAATATTCTCTAATGATTTCTCAAAAATATCGATGAAGTCTTGTCCGTAAATATTACGCAAGATAGCGATAAGTTCGATATTTTCTGGGAACTTACCGTAAAAATTACGAAGTGCAAGAGCCCCATTAAATACAGAGTTATTTTCAGGATCATACTCCTCCATTAAGCGAAGTAGTAATTCTTCCCCTTTGTCTGTAATCTCAATGTACGTATTTCGTTTATCATCTTCTTTTTTTGAGAATACAAGATAGCCGCGTTCTTCCAGCTTCTTCGAGAAGTTAAACGCCGTTGATACGTGCATAACTCCAAACTTAGCAATCTCAGAAATAGAAGCCCCTTTTAAATGATAAGCGATTGATAAAATATGATGCTCATTAATGTTTAAATCGTAAGGCTTAATCCACTGTTGCCAATCTTTCTCTACACATTTCCATAACGCTTTCGATAATTGAGCAATGCGTTGGCTGAAAATCATCGCTTCTTTTACCGAGTAATCTTTTTCTCCACTTTTCATTTACTCACCCACTTTAACATTCTTTTTCATTACTATCTATTATGCCAGTAAAATAAAAATTAATAAAGTCTTTTTGTGAGAATTGTGAAAATTTTTCGGAAAAATGACATTCTATACAAATCATGCATAACCATGGAAGCGTTTTATGAGTCGCGAATACATGTGTTGTCCATACATGTTAATTGATAACATATATTGTAAATGCATAAAAACACGGCATATCTGTGTGATATGCCGTATTAAGGTCAATTTATATAAAAAATATTTGTTATATGCAAAAAACTAAGCAGGAATTTGTTTACGCTTTTTCTGGAACAGCTTCTTGTAGTTTCTCAATTGATTTTTGAATGTCCAAAATCTCTCTCTCGATGTGTCGCTTGTTTTGAGAAATATCTTGCTTCCAGTTCGAAATTGTATCTTGCATATCTTCTTTTAATTCTTGAAACACTTCTTTACCTTCTGAAGCAGTTTCAACGATTTGACGTTTTAATAATTTTGTATCAGCTGTAATATCAGCTAAAGTCTTTTTAATATCATTTCCTTTTTCTTTTAACTTACCGCGCATTGCTTTGCCAGAAGAAGGAGTAGAGAAAAGAACGGCTAGTCCAGCAACTGCTCCGCCGCAAATGACGCCTGTAATAAAGGATTTAGCTTTTGACATAAAAGGAGACCTCCTTATTTTTTGTTCGTATTCATGATGTGAAAAAATATGCATATCTTTAAGACAAGGGAAAGAAAAGTGTGCGGTGCACATTCCCTAGCATCTTGAGTGAAGAAACAAGCCGTGCAATATTTAATCACGTTAGGAAATTGGCTTGTTATGTATTACTTCTTATTATAGTGTCACTATTTCACACTATTTGCAATTGTACTTGCGATGTTTTGTAAATTTTCCATTGTGTATTCATTTTGATGTGATTTCCAAACAGCACCGAAACCATCGTTTTCACCGTAGCGTGGAATTAAATGAAGGTGGAAGTGGAACACAGTTTGTCCAGCTTTCTCGCCGTTATTGTTAAGTAGGTTAAAGCCAACTGGATTAAACTCTGCTTTAATCGCATTTGCGATTTTCGGAACGACAGAAAAAATGTGTGATGCGATTTCTGGCGTTAACGCAAAAATGTCTTGTTTGTGAACTTTTGGAATAACTAGGGTATGTCCTTTTGTTACTTGACTAATATCTAAAAATGCAAGCACATGTTCATCTTCGTATACTTTTGAGCAAGGGATTTGCCCGTCAATAATTTTACAAAAAATACAATTATCCGCTGTATGATTCATTGATCTCATCCTTTCAAGTATCCTTAGCCGTATTTTACCATAATTACATAAGAGAACAAACACGAAAAACAGGAAGCTGACTCAGCTTCCTGTTTTCTGAAGAGGGATTGAAAAAGCATTATCGTAATTTACGTTTCGCAGACACCTCATTTATTTAAGAAATGCACGGTAAATCGGCTAAAGTTTCTGCCGCAGACACCCCATTTTCAAGTGAAATGAATTGCAATCTTTTATAAAATGAAATTGTTTATTTTTTAAAACAGTATATGCTCTTTCGGAGACACCCCGTTTCGAAAATGAAACAAATGATCTGGTTATGTGTAAATTTCTTTGTCCAACATGGACACCCCATTTCATGATGACTTCACTATGTTGTTGTACTCATCAATAGGTGGTTGCTTTTTCAATGTGTTCCTTCTTCAATAATTATGATGTCCGCTTTCGTAAAAATATATGCGAACAAATTTAAATTTTTTTTGAACGCATCGATACTATGTAGTACAGCGTAATTTTTGGTAAGATGAATATAGAACGAATATAAATGAAGAAAGTGGTGTCGTATGAGCGAGTTATTGCGTGTAGAAAATGTTACAGGAGGATATACGAAACGACCTGTACTAAAAGATGTTTCGTTCTCTGTTAATAAAGGCGAACTTGTCGGCTTAATCGGTTTAAATGGAGCGGGTAAAAGTACGACGATTAAACATATTATCGGTTTAATGGAACCGAAAAAAGGAGCTGTCACAATTAATGGAAAAACAATTCGTGACGATATGACAGCGTACCGTTCTAGTTTTTCGTTCATCCCAGAAACACCAGTATTATATGATGAGCTAACGCTAGAAGAACATTTGAAGTTAACAGCGATGGCGTATGGTGTAGATGAAAAACAATATGAAGAACGCGTAGGACAACTATTACAAGAATTTCGCATGAAAAATCGTTTAAAATGGTTTCCGTCTCATTTCTCAAAAGGGATGAAACAAAAGGTAATGATTATGAGTGCGTTTTTAGTGGAGCCATCTCTTTACATTGTGGACGAACCTTTCGTTGGGCTTGATCCGTTAGCAATTCAATCACTCCTTCAAATGATGGATCAAATGAAAAAGAGCGGCGCGGGCATTTTAATGAGTACACATATTTTAGCGACAGCAGAGCGTTATTGTGATTCATTCATTATTCTGCATCAAGGTGAAGTGAGAGCGAAGGGAACATTATCTGAACTGCAATCACAGTTTAATATGCCAGGTGCAACGTTAGATGATATTTATATTGCATTAACGAAGGAAGAAGATTATGAATAGCACAGCATTATGGAAAGAACGATTTCGTCACTTTCTAAAAGAAGTTCGTACATATAGTAAATACGTATTTAATGATCATTTAAAATTTATTTTCGTATTCATCATCGGCGCAGGAGCGTACTATTACCAGCAATGGTTACAAACGTTAACACCTTCGTTTCCGGCGGCGCTCGTTATGGCAGTGTTGCTTGGACTCGTATTAACGGCCGGATCAATCCAAACGTTATTAAAAGAAGCGGATCTCGTTTACTTGCTGCCAGTTGAACAAAAATTAAAACCATACTTTACAAAGGCGTTTCTTTTTACGTTCATGATTCAGTTATACATAGTCGCCATCGTAGCGGCAGCGCTTGCTCCGTTATACTTCCAGCAAATGAAGCAAACAGGAGCGGCTTACATATGGATTGTACTCGCGTTTGTCATTGTTAAAGCGTGGAACTTATTCGTAGCGTGGGAAAAGTCATTTTTAACAGACCAAAATATACAAAGAGCTGATTGGTTCATTCGTTTTATTTTAAACGGCTTATTTGTTTATTTCCTTGTAGAGCGTACTTCCGTTATGTTTATTGGTGGAATCGTCCTTCTCATGGTGTTATACCTCGTAGTACTGCATCAAATGGTGAAGGGAAAGCCGCTAAACTGGGAGTATTTAATTTCTGAAGAAGGTAAGAAGATGCTGCTGCTGTACCGCATCGCGAATATGTTCGTTGATGTACCAGCATTAAAAGAGAGAGTAGCACGGAGAAAATGGCTTGATTTCATTCTTTCGATGATTGGTGAGAAGCGTACATATTTATACTTATATACGAGAACGTTTCTACGATCTGGTAACTATTTCGGTTTATATGTGCGTTTGCTTGCACTTGGAGGAGTTATTTTGTACTTCATTCCGTTTTTATATGGACGATTTATCGTAAGCCTTATCTTCCTATATTTAATCGGTTATCAGCTATTAACTTTATGGAAACATCACCGCATGAAAATTTGGCTTGATTTGTATCCAGTAGGGGGAGAAGAGAAGAAGAAAGATTTTCTTACTTTATTAAATGCAATTCTTCTTACAGGTAGCGTTATATTTACAATTATATTTGCCCTTGCTACGAAAGATTTCATGATGACGGGAATTTTACTAGTCGTAAGCATAGTATTTAGTATCGGTTTCGTTTATCAATACGGGGCGAAACGTATTGAGCGTTTAAATTGAAGGGAATGAACCTATGATTACATATGAAGAAAAGGTTATAAAAGAACTGGAGCAGTGGAAAGCTACATTCATGAAAGATTCTTCTATGATGACACGGTTCTCAAAGAAAGTGCAGACAAAAGTACAACAGCTTATTCCGGCGAAAGTGCAAAAAGTATTAACGGAAACGATCCGGATGATGGTGCAAACGATTAGTGCCGGATCAAACTTTATAAAGCCGAAATTAAAAGAGACGAACTGGTCGTTGCAAAGACGAGACGATGAAGTACGTAAAAAAATGGATGAGTACAAAAAAATAGCAGCGGCAGAAGGGGCAGGGACGGGAGCTGGCGGTATTCTCCTTGGCCTTGCGGACTTTCCGCTTTTACTCGGCATTAAAATTAAATTTTTATTCGATGCAGCAACGTTGTACGGATTTGATACGAGCAACAAAGAAGAGCGCCTTTTTATCCTTCACGTCTTTCAGCTTGCCTTTTCAAGTGATGACCACCGAAAAGAAATATGGAAAGCAATCGAAACGTGGGACACAGAAGAAGAAAATCATATGGATTGGGAAAAGTTCCAAACAGAGTACCGAGACTATATCGATTTAGCGAAAATGCTTCAGCTCGTACCAATAATTGGTGCCCCAGTCGGTGCATATGCGAACTATCAACTATTGCAAAGACTCGGAGAAGTGACAATGAATTGTTATCGTATGCGATTGTTAAATAGGAATTAAAAAGAAAGCATCCTAAATTTTGATTTAGGATGCTTTCTTTAGAAGTTAATGCCGATATAGCTAACTCCGACTACAATCAACACGATAAAGAGTACAATGATGAATGGAAATCCGCTCTTACCAGCCTGTCCAGCTTCACCACCGCCAGTGCCGCCACTACCACCTTTACCACCAAGTCCCATAGGAATATCCTCCTTATTGTTATATGTTGCTTTTACTTTATCCCGCTTTAACGGGCAGTAAGACCCCCACCTCAAAATGCAGCGAAAGCAAAGAAGTTAGGTGGGGGGCGGGCTGCCCATAAAAGTCCGATTGGTGAGGGCTAATAATCAGTGGGGGATGAAGAAAACCCCCACTGATTAAAGTTTCACTTTATACTTTCTGTATTTACCAATAAATTCCTCCTGAAGAGCTAACTAACTTGCAAATCATTTCGTGTTATTTTACAATTTGCTTACCGACCGGTAAGTAAAAATAAGTGAGGTACAGCATGACAAAGAATTTACAAACATCGCAAAACATTGTAGAGGCATCATTTAAACTTATGGCAGAGCACGGTATTGAGAAGATGAGTCTTTCCATGATCGCGAAAGAGGTAGGTATTTCAAAACCGGCTATTTATTATCATTTTTCTTCTAAAGAAGCGTTGGTCGATTTTTTATTCGAAGAAATTTTTTCTGGGTATCATTTCGTGAGTTATTTTGATAAAGAACAATATACGAAAGAAAACTTTGCAGAAAAGTTAATTTCAGATGGTTTACATATGCTCTCTGAGTATGAAGGGCAAGAAGGAATATTACGCGTTATAAATGAATTCATCGTAACTGCATCGCGAAATGAAAAGTATCAGAAACGCTTATTTGAAATACAAGAAGATTTCTTAAATGGATTCCACGATTTATTGAAGCGAGGTGTGGAACTTGACGTTGTTTCAAAACATGGTACAGAAGAAAACGCGCATACGTTAGCGCTCGTGATCGATAATATGAGTAATTACATGTTAATGGGATTCGAGTTAAAGTATAAAGAAATTTGGATTCGAAATGTGAAAAACGTCATGAAAGGGGAATAAGGATGAAAATGCAAAAAAACTGGTGGCTCGGTTTTCTCGGATTTATTGGGGTGTATAAAATTCCAGGCATGATTGAAGCTTTTCAAACGGATGGAAGTTGGATGAAACTAATCGGTTTCATTTGGTTACTTTGGTTCGGATATTTTATTCCGGAGAAGAAAGAGAATAAATAATAAAATTTCAATTTTATGTAAAGTTATGTAAAATATAGATTGAGAGTATTCATATATTAGATTAATAGATTCGGAGTGGTTACATGGAGCCATTGAAAAATGAAATTCACCCTGACATGGTCAAGGTGTGGAAAGTTAGGGCTGTAATGGAGGAAGGGATCGGTATTCTCATCATTTTAGCTTACCTTTTCCTCATGATAAAGTTTGACTGGTGGGCGTGGATTTTGTACGTGTTAATTGGATTAACGGTTGCACTAGCACCATTGGAGTACTTCGTATTCCCGAAACTTCGTCAGCGTTATTATAGCTATCAACTAAATGAAGAAGAGCTTGAAATTCAGCACGGTCTTTTCGTTGTAAAGCGCGTATTAGTACCGATGATTCGTGTACAACACGTGACAATTGAACAAGGTCCGATTATGAGAAAATATGGCTTAGCAGAATTGCACATTTCAACAGCAGCAACTTCTCACAGTATCCCAGGCTTAACGATGTATGAAGCAGAAATGTTGAAAACGAAAATCGCAGAATTAGCGAAAGTGAGTGATGAGGATGTATAAGAGGCAACATCCAATCACAATGTTATTAGAATTAAAAATAACAGACTTTATCCCACTCATTATTTTCATGTTTAGCTTAAACGGAAAGTTCCCGTTTTGGTATTTAATTCCCGCTGCATTCGGTTTACTCACCGTTTTTTCAGCGTTTGAAAAATGGTATTACACAACGTATTGGGTTGAAAATAACGTATTACATGTGAAGCAAGGGCTCTTTGTGAAGAAGGAGAGCTACTTAAATAAAGAACGTGTGCAAACGATTAATACAAGTTCTAACGTGTTATATCAAATGCTTGGCTTAAAAAAGATTCAAATTGAAACAGCTGGCGGAGGCGACGATGCAGAAGTTAGCTTAGCTGGTATTACAGTAGAAGAAGCAACAGAGCTTATTGCCATGCTAAATGAGCCAACTCCAGAAGTGAAAGCAGAAGAAACATTAGAAGAAGTAGTAGAAAAAGAAATCATTACAGAAGAAAAACAAGCGACAGAATATAAACTAACTTGGAAAGAAATTTTATTAGCGTCTGTTACATCCGGTCAGTTTGGACTATTATTCTCGTTAATCTTCTTTGTGTATCATCAAGTAGATGAGTACATTCCGAAATGGATAGAGAATAGCGTCAAGTCGTATGTAATGGAACATGATATATATGGCTGGATTTTCATGATAGCTATTCTGCTCGTCCTTTCGTGGGTTATATCTACAATCGGTTATGCGCTAAAACATGGAGATTTCACAGTCAATCGAAGAAATGATGAAGTCCGCATTTCGCAAGGATTACTTGAGAAAAAGGAACTCGTCCTAAAATTGCACCGCATTCAAGGTATTACGATAAAAGAAAGTATTTTACGTCAGCCATTCGGTTATTGTGCTGTGCAAGTAGAAGTGATTCAAAGTAAAGGAATGGGTGACGAGAAAGAAAAAGTTACACTGCATCCTATCATTCGAAAAGATCGCGTACAACAGTTACTCGCACATTTACAACTACCATACGAACTGAATACAAACATTATTTCATTACCAAAAGCAGCATTACGCCGCTATCTTATTGATAGTTTCATTTTCTTCGCTATGCTAGCAATCCCGCTTACTGGAATAAGTATATACTTTGAAAAGTATTACATCATGTGGGCATTCATTCCGCTTGCGATCCTCTTTTTTACACTTGGATACGCAACATTTAAAACGAATGGTTACAGTGTAAACGAGGAGCAAATTACGCTTGTATATCGCAGCGTCGGCAAATATACAGGACTTGTTAGAAGAAGACACATCCAATCAATGGAAAAGACACAATCCTATTTCCAGTGCCGAGCGGATTTATGTACGTATAAATTTTCTAACGCATCATCAAATTATAAATTAGAGCATACGAGAGTAGAAGATGCGGAGAGAATGCAGGATTGGTATAAGAAGAGAATAAGTGAGAATTAACTTGAAAAAGCTTGCCTATTATGAAAGGCAGGCTTTTTTTGTTATAGGAAAATGAGGGGGTTAATCCATATATTAGTACAGCTCACATATATCTAAAAAAGTAGTATACTTCTATTTTAGGAAAATCTGTGGAATTTTTAATATAAATGGTATACTAATATAGAAAAATTATTAGGAGGCTATATATGATAAGTCAGTTAAAAAGAAAAGCACTTGATGCATTAAAAGGAAAATGGGGGTTAGCGGTAGGGACAACCCTATTAGTCGGAATCCTTATTGGAGCTGTTGAAATGCTAACCACAGGTATTTTCTCGATGTTTTGGGGTTGGGAAGAAGCAAATGAGTCGCTTACGGTAACTATTATTGCAATGCTTGTTATCGGTCCGTTAACAGTGGGTGCTTATTATTTTGTTTTAAATGTAATTCGTGGGACTAATGCTCGTATTGGTCATATATTTAGATGGTTTAACGATGGAAGTAAGTTTATGAAATCGTTTTTAACATATTTACTAATGAATGTGTACTTGATTCTATGGACATTACTTCTTATTATTCCAGGTATTATTAAATCATTTTCTTATTCTATGACATATTTTATTTTGAATGATCATCCAGAATATACAGCGAATCAAGCGATTACTGAAAGTCGTCATATGATGAATGGACATAAAATGGATTACTTTTTACTATGTTTAAGCTTCTTAGGTTGGTTCATTTTAAGTATTCTTACTTTAGGAATCGGTTTCTTATGGTTAGTACCATATTTCTACACGACATCAGCTACATTTTATGAAGAGATTTCAAAAGAATATTATAAAAAAGAAGACACTAATTTCTAATAATCGCCTGTCCCTTAAAGAATATAGGGCACAGATAGTTTAGATGTTCTGTTTACTCAGGATAAGGTATAGGTTTTTATATAGAAATTACGCCCTCTATGTTTTAGCATAGAGGGCTATTTTTTTATCCCTCATTAACGGGCAGTAAAATCCCCACCTCAAAATTCAGCAAAAGCAAAGAAGTTAGGTGCGGGTCGGGCTGCCCGTAAAAGCCCGATTGGTGAGGGCTGATAAATACCCCCACCGATTAAAGTTTCACTTTATGTGAAAATAATGAATAATATATGAGGAAGGAAAAGGAAGGTGAATGAGTGTGAGCAAATTTTTAATACCGTATTCATTTTCTATATTAAGTTCCTTTATTTCAGCAACGGCGCTTGATTTATTTGATAGGGTGGGAAGAAATGATGAGATGACTTCCCCGAACATAATTGGAAAGATAATTCAATCTACTGCGCAAATGGGAGTCCTTACATTGTATTTCGGAGTACCTATTATTTTAGGTGGCTGTCTACTTGGTGAGCTATTGTTTTCGTAACGGTAGGAATTCCAACTACATATGCAGATTCTAATACTTTTTTCATGGAAATCACTATGATTTGCGCTGTTACATTTTTTGTGGGCCGGAATATATGGGAGAAAAAATAAATGAATAATGGAGTGACAGGATGAAATATACATGTCTATGCTGCGGGTATAGAACAATAGAAGAAAAACCACCAGGTACATATGAAATTTGTAATATATGTTATTGGGAAGATGATGAGGTTCAGTTTAACAATCCTGACTTTGAAGGCGGGGCGAATGAAGTCTCGTTAAGACAAGCACAGAAAAACTTCATTGCATTTGGTGCTTGCGAGGAATGTTTTGTGAAATTAGTTAGAAAGCCGACTAGTGAAGATGTGAGGGATGCTAGTTGGAAGCAAATTTGTTAAATAAAAATGTTATTACTCAATTTAACAAGAGTAATAACATTTTTTTATGCCATGATGAAAGAATTAACGTCGTTTTATAAGATAAAACAATAAAATAGAAAAGAAATAAAGTTTTCGTTTTTGGAGATTATGAATTATTAATTTGATGATATAGCTGATTCCTTTTATGGAGTTATAAAAAAACAGTATGGTTTCTAGAGATGTGAACAGAGGATTTGAATTGATTTAAAGTTGATGGAACAAAATAAGACTAATTGAGCAAAAAAACTTGCAAAACTAAAAGGGGAGTTGTATATTAATTGACGTATCAAATGTTGATATGTCAATTAACGTTTGATAAGAAAGAAGGCGGAATTTCATATAAGCTACAAAGTTAAAGCAAAGATAGTATAAATTTGATATTAGTGAGTAGAGGGGGCAGAATAGTTTGGAAATCATCGCAGCTATTTTAGTCGGGATCGTAGCATTAGAACATTTATTTATCATGATCCTCGAAATGTTTTTTATTAATTCAAAAGTGGCAAAACGTGCTTTTCAATTACCGGAGCATTTAGAAGGAGATCGAAACGTAGCCATTATGTTTGCAAACCAAGGTTTATATAATGGATTTTTAGCCGTTGGTCTCATTTGGGGACTTATACTTGGTCTCAATTCAATTGGTTATATGGTTCAATTATTCTTTATAATATGTGTGGTAGTAGCAGCTCTGTTCGGCGGTTTCACATCTAATAAATCAATTATTGTGAAACAAGGGCTTCCAGCTATATTAGCGTTGATTGCCCTTTTAATTGTGATATAGAACCAAAGCGTTTTAATAAAAGAACTCATTTTTGAAAAATACGCTATTCTTTCTGCAGGCTTATAGGAAAGAATAGCGTATTTTTTTCATTTTTATATCCTTCAACTTAAGAAATTTATAACATCCGAAAATAATAACTTTGTACTTTTTCACTTAGAAATGTAAATTCCCTCTTTTTTGGGCGTAATTGTTATGAAAATACGTATTACATGAAGGATTGGAACAGGATTAACGCTTTAAAATATAGAAAGTGGGGAAAATAATGTAAAAAAATATTGTATGTTTAAAAACTTTGTGTTACATTTTTGTTACAATAAAGTTACGATATGTGACTTTTATTACGATTTGTTTTCTGATATTTTTCGGTATGTTACGGATTGAGGTTCGTATCCATCAACCGAGAATATATAAAGTTTAAAAACTACCAAAATAAAAATAGTTTTCCTATGTGTATAAGAGTGTGTGTAGTAAAGAGCCTGGTGAGAGCTTTACGCACATGATTAAAATTCCTTTCTGTCTTAAAAGAAGAAAACCAACTACCAACTATTTAGGAGTTTTAAGTAATGATAGTAAATGAAATGTACTTCCTTTCCCACACACAAAGTACATCTTTACTTGCAGTCTAATTACTACACAGATTTTTATACATATGACGTTATTGTTTTAGGAATACATAGGGGGAGAAACATTGAGGAAGTTATTAACGATAATTGGGATTACATTTTTCATGTTAGCAGGATGTAGTAATGGAGATTTTGAAAAAGAAATAGATGCAGGGAAGACAGCGTTAACGAATAAAGAATATAAAAATGCTTTATCATCATTTGAACGAGCGCTGGATGAGAAAAAAGACGATTCAGATGCAATAGTGCTTGTAGAACAAACGAAAATCATGATGGAAGCAGTAAAGTTAAAAGAAGAAATAAAGATAGAAGAATCAATTCAGTCATTTGAAAAAGTAGAGAACATGAAGGATGGAAATACTACGCTTATAAAGCAGGCCAAGGAAGAACGAACAGCATTACTAGCCATTTTAGAACAAAAAAAGAAGTATAGCGAGCAACTGACAAAAAGTGAAGAGTTAATAAATAAGAAAAATTATGCAGAAGCGAAAGAGACATTAAATAAGCTAGTTTCAGAAACAAAAAATAACAAGAATCTTGAAGAATATAATAAAAAAGCGGTAGGATTAGTTACTAAAATGAATGAAGAAGAAAAAAATGCAAAGAGTGAAGCTGCAGCGAAGGAACAAAAAACAAATGCAGTAATGAATCAAAAGGTAGCAACAGAAAAGAACCAAAGTGCATTTACTTTTGAGAAAGCGAAAGAATATATTAAAAATGAATATAAAGAAGACTATGATTACACGCTAGAAAATACGCAAGTAGAGAATGGAAAGAAATATTATCAAATTAGAGTGCGTACGACATATAAAATAGAAGGCGCAGCTGGATCAGGATTTACTGGCGTATTCAAAGTATTCGAAGATGGTACAATTATTGAAATGCACTAAATTGATGAAAAAGGTATCCTCAAAGTATATGAGGGTACCTTTTTTAACATAAAAAAAAGCATCTAGCAAAAGTACTAGATGCAAATAAAAACACAAGGGAAGATAAATATCTTCCCGTTTCCCGTAAGTAATTATATCAAAAAATTTATAAAAAACTAGCTTTATTTTTTATATAACTGATGTGTAAAGCTATGAAAGTATAAGATTACACTATTTTCATAGTGTTTTATTGGAAAAAGGAGCTGCGTATATGATTAATTTTAAACCAGAAAATTTAAACCAACTATTAAAAGTGATGCTAATTAGTGCGAATAAATCTTATGATGCGATTAAAGATTATGAATTTACGGGAGAAGCAGTAGTATTCCGTGTAGATTTCGAATATATTGACGTTTCTTTAATGATTGTAGATATGTTAGGAAGATCGGCTTCTAAATTTAACATTTTGCCATATGCTAAACCAGATACAAATGAAATAGATTACATTCAGTTTCAAGTGTATTCGATTAATGAAGGGAATTTCAAAGAAATAATCGATACGATGTAGATGAACTATAATTTTACAAAAATGTATAAACAAACTAATATGTAATTAATACATTCATATAATTGGAGTGATGAGATGCAGCCGTTAGAAAGAGAGATTCATTCTAATATGCTGAAAGTGTGGCGAATTCACGCTTTAATTGGAGCGGCAGTTATACTAGCAGTCGTAATTGCATATTTCTTTTTTATGATCAATTTTAATTGGTGGGGTTGGTTGTTTGGCTTATTAGTAACAGGCGCTATTGCATTTATCCCGCTTGATTATTTTGTGTTTCCAAATTTACGTCAACGTTATTATAGTTACAGATTAAATGAAGAAGAGATTGAGATTCAAAAGGGAATGTTCGTTGTAAAACGCGTACTTATTCCGATGATGCGTGTGCAGCACGTAACGATTGAACAAGGACCGATTATGAGAAAGTATAATTTAGCAGAATTACATATTTCAACAGCGGCAACTTCTCATAGTATTCCAGGCTTAACGAAAGAAGAAGCAGAGCAGCTGAAAAGACAAATTGGAGAACTTGCGAAAGTGAGTGATGAGGATGTATAAGAGGCAACATCCAATCACGATATTGTTAGGTATTCGAATTGCGACTTTGTTGCCTTTTATTTTTCTTGTTTTATTTAAATCAGATGGCCAAGTAAAACCTTGGTATTTCTTTCATCTCGTTCTTTTGGCTATATTATTTATTATGGCAATTTTCTCAGCGATAAAATGGTATTTCAAAGTGTACTGGGTTGAAAATAATATTTTACATATAAAGCACGGTGTGTTTGTAAAGAAAGAAAGTTACTTAAATAAAGAACGTGTGCAAAATATTAGTACATCTTCTAACATCATTTATCAAATACTTGGGCTTACAAAGTTAAACATAGAAGTAGCTGGCGGCGGTACTGAACCGGAAGTGATGTTAGCTGGCATTAGAGAAGAGGAAGCGAAGGAACTGATTGCTTTATTAAATAAAAAAAGAAGCGCTGCGAGTGAAGAAGTACACATGGCAGAAGAAAGTAAGACGATTTATCAGTTAACGATGAAAGAGATTTTAGTAGCTTCCATTACATCTGGTAGATTCGGATTAGTGTTTTCAGGATTACTTCTTATTTACACAGAGTTTAATCAATTTCTACCAGAATGGCTCATCAATAAAGTAGAAGCGTATGTGATGAATAACGGTGTATATGAATTAATCGTTATGGCCGCAATTTTAATGGCGATCTCGTGGGTCATTTCGACAGCTGGTTATGCGTTAAAATATGCGAACTTTAAAATAGAGCGAAAAGGAAATGAAATTCGCATCGTACAAGGGTTATTCGATAAGAAAGAGTTCGTTTTAAAACTACACCGTATTCAAGCGATCACTGTGAAAGAAGGAATTCTCCGCCAGCCTTTCGGTTATTGCTCTGTCGAAGTGGAAGTTATTCAAAGTATAGAAACAGCTGGAAATGAAGTGATGTTACATCCCTTTATGAAAAAGAAAGATGTCCAGCAGTTACTTACATATTTGCAGTTGCCGTATGAACCGGAAGAGAAAATCGTTCACTTACCGAAAGCTGCATTACGCCGTTACATAATAATGGGTTGGATTACAAGTGCGGTGCTTGCGCTGCCAATCATCGGTGCGAGTATATATTTTAAACAAAATATTGCGTTATTCATCTTGATACCACTATTTATCATGTTTACGTTACTTTCATATGCTCGGTATAAAAGTGGTGGATATGTGATACGGGAAAATCAATTAGTCATGGTATACCGCGGCCTTGCAAAATATACAGGAATCATGCGAAGAAGGCATGTTCAAGCAGTAGGATACAGTCAGTCGCATTTTCAAAAGAAAGACGAGCTATGTACAGCTGTCGCATCGGTAGCGGGGCATCCTTACAAAGTGAAGCATATGCAAAAAGAAGGTGCGCTTCGTATATATAATTGGTATAAAGAAAAAGGGAACACCGGTACGTAATGGTGTTTCCTTTTTTCTGTCGTGATAAGTCGATATATTGAAAAAATCGTCGATATAATTTCATGTACCGTATACCGGGAGGAACCACAGTACAAAACCCCTAAACTAACACATCAAAAGTAGTCACAAATGACGGGCGAGAGAAAATACTTTTCTGCTGCTCTGCATGTGGATGTGCTTGAGCCGGAGCCGGAGCTTGTCCTTCTGCTTGTGCAGGGCGTTTTTTATGAGCGTTTTCGAATGAACGTGATTCTGTCCAGTCTTTAAAGTTTTGTTCTGTTTCCCACATCGTTAAGATGACGTATGTATCGTTACTTAATGGGCGTAGAACGCGGATCGCTTGGAATCCTGGTTCGTTTTCAATAAGACCTGCGCGGTTTTTAAAACGGTTTTCAAATACTGGGCGACCTTCATCTGTTACAGAAATGTTGTTACAAACGATGTAGCCAGGTTGTCCTTTAAATTCGCCAACAGCGTCTAGTACATCATATTGAAGAGACCCTTCTACAGATTCTTCTGTATTTTCTTTATAAAACATATTTTTTTCATCATTTTTTGCAGTGAAATGTGCTTGTTCTAGAGGTGTTTCGTATGAAATAATAGCCTTCATTTTAATGCCCCCTTAATCGTTTGTTTCTATTATATCAACTCTCTTAAAAAACTTCGAAGATTATATACATAAAGATACTTCTTTTTCAAATAATAAATGTACCATCATTTGGAAAGAAGGCCGATGTATGAAGAAAGTAAAGTGGACTTTATTAGGTGGATTAGTAACGCTATTATTAGCGATTGTAATTTATAAACTTATCGTGTTAGCTGGTGGCTATATGATGGATGAAAAGCAGCTCGTTTTCCACTCTTCATCACGTATCGTTGACCAGAAAGGGAAAGAAATTACGAAATTATACGTAGAAAATAGAGATCTCGTACCAATCGAGCAAATTCCGAAATACGTGCAGCAGGCGTTTGTTGCGGTAGAGGATTCTCGTTTTTATGAGCATCAAGGAATTGATTACCCGTCTATATTCCGTGCTCTTTATAAAGATACGTTAGCTGGAGATAAGGTTGAAGGCGGTAGTACGATTACGCAGCAACTTGCTAAAAACGTCTTTTTAACTCGTGAAAAAACAGTTACGCGCAAGTTGAAGGAAGTCGCAATTTCTCTTCAATTAGAGCAAAAATATACGAAGCAACAAATTCTTGAAATGTATATGAATCATATTTATTTTGGCCATGGAGCTTACGGTATTCAAGCAGCAGCAAAATTGTATTTTAATAAAAATGTAGAGGATTTAACAGTAGAAGAGGGCGCAATGCTTGCAGGTCTTCCGAAGTCGCCAAACGGATATTCACCGTATTTTTCACCAGAGAAAAGTAAAGAGCGCCGTGATCTCGTATTGTCACTTATGCACAAACAAGGCTATTTGACTGCCGAAGATAGTGTGCGTTATCAAGGTAAGACAATTGCTTTATATAAAAACTTGGACGAAAATGAACTCGCATATATGCCGTATATTGATATGGTCATAGATGAAGCAGCACGTTTATACGGATTGTCTCATCAAGAAGTACTTCGAGGAGGATATACGTTTGTCGTACCGATGGATGAAAAGATTCAAAAGGTAGCGTATAACCAGTTTCAAGATGCAAGGAATTTCCCTGGTAAAGAAGAGGGGGCGCAAGGTGCTTTTTTATTAATGGATAATCGTACAGGCGGAATTAAAGCGGCGATTGGCGGAAGAAAGTATGTCCCGAGAGGGTTCAATCGTGTTTTTGCAAAAAGGCAGCCTGGTTCTGTTCTAAAACCACTTATCGTTTATGCGCCAGCACTCGAAACAAAAAAGTATAATCCGTATTCTTTATTAACAAATGAAAGACATTCCTTTGAAGGGTATGAACCTCGAAATTACAATCATGAGTATTCGAAAGAAATGACGATGTACGATGCGATTTTAGAGTCAGCAAACGTACCTGCAGTTTCTCTATTAAACGAATTAGGGGTTGAAGAAGGAAAGCAATATTTAGAGAAAGGTAATATTCATATTGCTGATGCAGGTTTAAGTACAGCGCTGGGCGGATTGAAAAACGGTGTTTCCCCATTTGATCTTGTGAAAATGTATCGTGCATTTTTAGCAAATGGTGATATTATTGAGCCGCACGTGATTGATAAAGTGTTAAATAGACACGGCGCAGTCATTGGAGAATCGCCAAAAGTAGAAACGAAAATTTTCTCGAAACAAACGGCTTGGTATATGACGAAAATGCTTGAAGGAGTTGTGAAAGAAGGGACGGCGAAAGCCGGTGTATATAACGGGGCGTTAGCTGGGAAAACAGGTACAACTTCCTTACCAAATGACGATAATGGAGCGAGAGATATGTGGTTCGTTGGCTACACGCCAAATCTAGTAGGCGCTGTTTGGATTGGTTATGACCGTACGGATCAAGAGCATCAGCTGCAAGGAGAAAGTGCATCAGCAACGAAATTGTTTAAGAAAATTTTAATGAAGGCAAATGTAGAACAGAAAGAGCAGTTTAGGAAGCCAGAAGGTGTGGAAACAATCGGTGCTCCGATTCGTCTGCGCAAAATTGAAGATGTGAAAATGAAATTAGCGTTTAGCCCTTTCGGTTTATTTAAAGCGAAACTAAGCTGGACACCACTTCCTGATGATAGGATTATGTATCGTATTTATAGAGTGGAAAACGGAGTCCATACGCATGTAGGCACTGTAAATGGTGCCGGAGAATATGAAGAAAAGTTCGTTAACATCTTTTCAAAACCGAGCTTTTATGTTGTGCCATATAACAAACAAACGAATCGCGAGGGAGAAAAGTCAAAAGTAGCTAAACCATAGTTTTTCTCTGTGTTATAATAAGAATGTTGTGAAAATAGTAAGCGTTTTTAAGAATGTTTGTGTCAATTTAATGAACAACGTACATAATATTATGCATTTTGTTTTTACAAGCTGTATAGTAAAAAAAGATAAATATCGAACGTATTCGAAGCATTGGTAAGGAAGGGAGCAAGGGTCTTGGTAAGAACTATAAATGAGACATTTTTAAAAGCATGTAGGGGGGAACGTACTGATTATGTACCAGCATGGTATATGCGTCAGGCAGGTCGTTCGCAGCCGGAATATAGAAAGATAAAAGAAAAGTATTCTTTATTTGAAATTACACACAATCCAGAGTTGTGTGCTTACGTGACAAAGCTGCCTGTTGATCAATATAACGTAGACGCCGCAATTCTTTATAAAGATATTATGTCACCACTACCTGCAATTGGTGTGGATGTAGAAATTAAATCGGGTATTGGTCCAGTTATTGATAATCCAATCCGTTCTTTACAAGACGTAGAAAAACTAGGGGAAATCAATCCAGAAGATGACGTACCGTACATATTAGATACGATTCGTTTATTAACGACAGAAATGCTAGACGTACCGTTAATCGGTTTTTCAGGAGCTCCATTTACATTAGCGAGCTATATGATAGAAGGCGGTCCATCTCGTAACTACCATAATACGAAAGCGTTCATGTATGCAGAGCCGAAAGCTTGGTTCGCATTAATGGATAAGCTAGCAGATATGGTTATTACATATTTAAAAGCGCAAATTAACGCAGGAGCAAAAGCAGTTCAAATTTTCGATTCTTGGGTTGGAACAGTAAATGTAGCGGATTACCGCGTATTTATTAAACCAGCAATGGAGCGTATTTTTGCAGAAGTTCGTACGATGGGTGTTCCAATGATTATGCACGGCGTAGGGGCTGCACATTTAGTAAATGAATGGCATGACTTACCGCTTGATGTAGTAGGCTTAGATTGGCGCTTACCGATCGAAGAGGCACGCGTACGCGGCGTTCATAAAGCGGTACAAGGTAATATGGATCCTTCATTCTTACTTGCGCCATGGTCTGTTATTGAAGAACATGTAAAAGGTATTTTAGATCAAGGGATGAAACAGCCAGGTTATATCTTTAACTTAGGACACGGTGTATTCCCAGAAGTAAATCCAGATACATTAAAACGTTTAACTACATTTATTCATGAATACTCTAAAGGGCAGTTAGCGAAGTAAAGGAGCATTGCTGTATGAAAAAGAAAATTGGTTTGCTTGTAATGGCATACGGAACGCCATATAAAGAAGAAGATATTGAACGTTACTATACACATATTCGTAGAGGAAGAAAGCCAAGTCCTGAAATGCTAGAAGATTTAACAGAGCGTTACCGTGCAATTGGTGGTATTTCTCCTTTAGCTACTATTACATTAGAGCAAGCTAAAAAGTTAGAGAAGCGTTTAAATGAAGTACAAGACGAAGTAGAGTATCATATGTATCTTGGCTTAAAACATATCGAACCGTTCATTGAAGATGCAGTGAAAGATATGCATAACGATGGTATACAAGATGCAATCGCACTTGTTCTTGCGCCGCACTATTCTACATTTAGTGTGAAGTCGTATGTAGGACGAGCACAAGAAGAAGCTGAGAAACTTGGAAACTTAACGATTCACGGCATTGATAGCTGGTATAAAGAACCGAAATTCATCCAGTACTGGGTTGATGCAGTGAAAGGTATATATAACGGTATGTCAGAAGCAGAGCGTGAAAAAGCAGTATTAATCGTATCTGCACATAGCTTACCAGAAAAAATTATCGCACTTGGTGATCCATATCCAGATCAATTAAATGAAACAGCTGACTATATTGCAAGAGGTGCTGAAGTAGCAAACTATGCAGTAGGTTGGCAAAGTGCAGGAAACACGCCAGATCCTTGGATTGGTCCAGATGTACAAGATTTAACGAGAGAATTAAATGAAAAGTACGGTTACACTTCATTTGTATACGCACCAGTTGGATTTGTTGCGGAACATTTAGAAGTTTTATATGACAATGACTTTGAGTGTAAAGTTGTAACAGATGAAGTTGGCGCGAAATATTATCGTCCAGAAATGCCAAATGCATCGGACGCATTTATTGATTGCTTAACAGACGTTGTATTAAAGAAAAAAGAATCTGTAATATAAGAAGAAAGGGGGAGCCTGCTTGAGGAAAAAAGTTGTAGTCATCGGCGGTGGTATCACAGGATTAACAACGATGTATAACTTACAAAAAGATATTCGTGACAAAAACTTGCCGATCGATACATTATTGATAGAAGCGTCGGGTAAACTTGGCGGGAAAATTCAAACCGTTCGAAAAGATGGATTTACAATTGAACGCGGACCTGACTCTTTCTTAGCACGAAAAGAAAGTGCAGCTACATTAGCGAAAGAATTAGGTTTTGGCGATGAACTTGTAAATAATAAGGCCGGTCAATCATTTATCCTCGTAAACAATCGGTTACATAAAATGCCGAGCGGATCAATGATGGGAATTCCAACGCAAATTACACCGTTTCTATTTTCCGGGCTATTCTCCCCAATTGGTAAACTAAGAGCTGGTTTTGATCTATTAATGCCGAGATCCAAACCAGTATCTGACCAATCACTCGGGCATTTTTTCAGGCATCGCCTCGGCAACGAAGTGGTTGAAAATTTAATCGAACCATTACTATCGGGTATTTATGCAGGAGATATTGATGAAATGAGCTTAATGTCAACATTCCCGCAAATGTATCAAATTGAGCAGAAACATCGCAGTATTTCACTCGGCATGCGTACGCTTGCTCCAAAAGAAGAGAAAACTGAACCGAAAAAAGGAATCTTTCAAACAGTGAAAACAGGTTTAGAATCTATCGTAGAATCTCTTGAAATGAAGATGCATGAAGGTACGATAATAAAGGGCACTCGCATTGAAAAAATCGCAAAACTCGGTGATGGTTATACGATTACTCTTAGTAACGGAAAAGAAATAGAAGCGGATGCAGTCGTAGTGGCAACATCACATAAAGTATTGCCATCTATGTTTGCGCAGTACAAGCAGTTTCGTTTTTTCCGCAACATCCCGTCCACATCAGTCGCAAATGTAGCAATGGCTTTCCCGAAATCAGCCATTCAGCGCGATATTGATGGCACAGGGTTTGTCGTATCTCGAAATAGTGATTACACAATTACAGCATGTACGTGGACACATAAGAAATGGCCACATACAACGCCAGAAGGGAAAATGCTACTTCGCTGTTACGTTGGACGACCTGGTGATGAAGCAGTTGTAGAACAAACAGAAGAGGAACTCGTTCAGCTCGTACTAGAAGACTTACGAAAGACGATGGATATTACAGAGGATCCAGAGTTTACAGTCGTAAGCCGCTGGAAAGAAGCAATGCCCCAATATACAGTAGGCCATAACGAGCGAATGAAGAAACTCACAACATTTATGGAAAAAGAGTTGCCAGGTATATACTTGGCAGGTAGTTCCTACGCTGGTTCTGGTCTTCCGGACTGTATTGATCAAGGTGAGAAAGCTGCAAAGCGTGTGCTAGCTCATTTGAAGAAAGTAATGGATACGGAATTAATCGCACAATAAAGTGAAACGCCTTCGATCACATTGAAGGCGTTTTGTTACTTATTCACCAATAAACATATATAAGTTATTTGGCTTTATAATGGCATCTCCTGCATAAATAACCCATTCTGTTAAGTTATCAAAATCTAAATGATAACTATTTCCTTCACTCATATCTTCTATAAAATATGGTTCGTTAATGAGTATTCCTTGAATGAAATCTTCTGTAATGTTTTGCATTTCAAACCACATATGTTCACTCTTTCCCTCTTCGTAGGAGACACCAAACTTAGCGAGGAAACGAAAATCTTCATTTGATTGTTCAATGTGAAAAATGTTGCTGAAATATCCGAAAGTATTCTTCGCATTGTAAGCCATACGATCAGTTTCACTATTTGTTTTATAGAACATAAGCCCTGTAGCTTCCTCGTGTTCTTTGAAAAAGCTTTCGATATATTCTTCTGAAGTATTAAATTGGAATAAGAGAACGGATGGAGATTGATGGTATTCATCTCGATCATCCATACCGCCTAAAAATGTATTTTGTGCATCAATTGGCTGTAACTTCACTTCCTCATCCTCGATTGAAGATAATTGATCCATACTCGTTTTATGCCCAATATAAGATAATCCTTTCTCCCACGGAACAGCTACTGTATGTATAGAACCTTGCTGACTATGTGCGATAACGATAGGTTCATTCATAGGGACTTGTCCATTCTCAACGGCATTATTCGCAAATGTTTGAAAGAGGTCACCAATGCCATAGTAGGAAGAAATGCGATTTGGAATAATTAATTCTATTTCTGTTACGCCCGCTCTTAAAAGGCCGTGTGTATGAAACCAATATTGCGTAGGCTCGCCTTCTTTATCATCTTCATAAACGGAATGAATAACGTATAAGTCAGGAATGTCAGGTAATAATTCATTTTCAACGTGATATTCAATATAGCTTCTAGATATCACTTTCATTGCGGCACTTGAATCAATCACAAATAACAAATCTGGGGCGAGGTTCCATAAAAACTGTAACTGCTGGAAAAAGCAGTCCAGTACATCGCCTACAAATAGCGTACGAGTGAAAATTTCAGTACCATAAGCAGCATCTTCAAAATGACGATCTACGATTGTAGCATCTTGTCTATTGTACATTTTATAGTCTTCTGGGTCATTCGCCTCATCAATATGCAGCTCATACGGTATGATTGTTTCATCCATATGTAACTCAACAATAAGGCTTGTCTCATCACTATAAACAATTTTTAATTCATCAACTTTAGTAGAGATAGTTTCTAGCCTCTGTTTTAACTGCTCAATTGTAATTCTAGTAGGTATAACAGCAATCATATCTGAAAAATGACGTTCTAATGTTCCATTCATAGCTGCGCGGTATGTTTCTGTTTGCACTTCCATCCAATCACTCCTATTCAAATGAATCCATTTTACATGCCAATGAAATATCGATATTTTCTGTTTTCTCTCTCTAACATTATAGAGCGCATTCGTAGAAGGTGTAAAATTATTATTTTGTATTATAGTTTGAAAACGAGTAAAATAGATTAATTTTTTGTAAAACTTGTCGAAATAACATTCTATATAACGAATCATTTGATATGATAGAAATGCTGAGAAAATATGAAATAGGGAGAGGGAAATGGCTGTGAAGAAATTGTTAAGTGTCTTTTTATCATTCATACTATTGCTTTCATTTACTGGAACTTTAGTGCAAGCAGAAGAAACTACTTCTATGTCAGTAGAAAAAGCAATTCAAGTATTTAAGCAGCAAGGAAAAACAAAGGGGACAGTGGAAGGATACATTGTTGGGTATACGCAAAGTCCTTCTAAATACACGAAAGATCCAGCTAAGTTTGATGATACAAACGTAGCAATTGCGGATTCGCCAAATGAAACGAATCCAGACAAAATCATGCCTGTTCAGTTGCCAAAAGGCGATGTGAGAGCAGCAGTAAACGTGAAGGATCATCCTGGAAATATCGGGAAGAAAGTTAGTTTAACAGGGACGCTTGAATTATATTTTAGTAGCCCAGGTTTAAAATCGGTAACAGCTCATAAGTTTCAAGGAGAAGGACAAAACCGTGTTAGTGATGTAGTTGCTTCGCCTAGTGGCGGAGAAGTTGCGAAGGGTACAGCGGTAACATTAACAACGAATACAGAAGGAGCAACAATCTACTATACGTTAGATGGCTCTAATCCTACAAATAAAAACGTTCGTTATAACGGACAAATTGTGGTGAATGAAAATAGTGTGATTAAAGCAATTGCAGAGAAAGAAGGGCTTACTTCTTCAGCGATTTCCACATTTTCATTTACTATCGTAAACAATGAACAGGTTCGTATTCATGATATTCAAGGTAAATCACATATTTCTTCTTATAACGGGAAGAAAGTCTACAATGTGGAAGGCGTTGTAACAGCGCTTGATAAAAATGGTTTTTATATAGAAGATAATCAGCCAGATAATGATCCAGCTACTTCAGAAGGTATGTATGTGTACAAAAAGGATGCGAATGTAGCAGTAGGAAATCTTATTCAAGTTGATGGAGTAGTAGAAGAATATGTTGGACCTGGATATGCAGAAAGGTTTGACACAGACTTAACGACGACGGAAATTAAAGCGAGCCGCGTTGCTGTAATCGCAAAAGATCAACCTTTACCAGCACCGATTATCCTTGGAGAAAACAGTGTGAAAATCCCTGATCAAATTATCGATAATGATGCGTTCGGTTTATTTGATCCAAATGAAGATGCAATCGACTTTTATGAAAGTATTGAAGGTATGCGCGTTACGATGCCAACGCCAAAAATTATTGCACCTCAGAAAAACGGGAATTTATATGTAACAGTAGCAAATGGCGGAAATAAAGTTGTAACGAAATATGGCACACCTGTATTAGATGAAAACCAATTAAACCCAGAACGTCTTTCTGTAAAAGTACCTCGTGATTATGTAGCAAAAGTAGGAGATACTTTCACTGGAGATATAACAGGGGTAGTCGGATATGATTACGGTTCGTTCCGTATTTCGCCAATAACGGAATTACCATCTGTAGTAGACGGTGGATTTAAGCAAGTAGGCGCAAATATTCAGCCTCGTCTTGATAAGTTAACAGTTGCTACATATAACATTGAAAACTTCTCAGCGAATAAAAAAGAAACAACAGATGAAAAAGTAAAAGCGTTAGCATATTCTATTAAATACAATTTAAAAATGCCAGATATTATCGGTGTAGAGGAAATGCAAGATAATAATGGATCAATTAATGACGGTACAACAGATGCTTCATTAAGTGCAAAACGTATCATTGATGCAGTGCTAGAAATTCGTGGGCCAAAGTATGAGTATGTAGAAATTGCTCCGCATAATAATTTAGACGGAGGAGCACCAGGAGCGAATATTCGCGTCGGTTTCTTCTACAACCCATCACGCGTGAAATTAGCAGCAGTACCGAAGTTACTTGATAAAAATGTCATTCGCATTGGAGACGAAAATCCATTATTTGAAAGTACACGTAAACCGCTTGCGGCAGAATTTACGTTCCAAGGACAAAACGTTGTGGTCGTTGCCAATCACTTAAACTCAAAACTAGGAGATGCAACGCCATTTGGAAAAGTTCAGCCGCTCGTATTAAAGAGTGAAGAAAAACGAGTTCAATTAGCACAAGAAGTAAACAATTTCGTACAAGGTATTCAGAAGAAGAATACGAATGCACCAGTTGTTGTGTTAGGGGATATGAACGATTTCGAATTCGCTAAACCATTAAAAACATTAGAAGGAACAATCTTAAAAAATATGTTAAACACAGTGCCGAAAGAGAACCGCTACACATACATCCATGAAGGAAATGCACAAGTGTTAGATCATATTTTAGTAACAAACAACATCGCACCATACACAATTGTAGATCCAGTACACTTAAACTCAAACATTATGAAAGAACATGGACGTGTAAGTGACCACGACCCAGTACTTGCTCAAATTGACTTGAAGAAAGCTTCTTAAAATCGTTGTAAAAGAACGCTTAGAAATATACTGAGCGTTCTTTTTCTGTAAAAATCATGTTAAAATTAATTAAAAATTCAGTTTTTTATAATAAGGAGGTTAAAGATGCAAGCATGGTTAAATGGAAAATTAATAAATCAGCTTGCCATTTTTTTTAGTACGATCGTCATGCTCCAATTTGTAGCTGATGTAACAGGACTTACTCAAAATTTAGACCTTACGTATAACTTAATACATACAGCCTTGTTCTATGTAACATTTAGTTTTGCAGTTGTTTTTACTTTAATAGGTGCAAAGAGAGAACGAAGTAAATATGCAATTATTTCATTATGTTTAGTTGTAGGTATTAAAGCGATTTACTTTGTAGCGGTTGTTATTTTATGGGGATTGGCAGGTACGCCGTGAAGGGACAGATAATAATAAGAGCGTAATTCCCTAAACTAACTTAGGGAATTACGCTCTTATTCATTCAACGATTTAGTCTGAAATTGCTTGAAACGATTTCCTGCACCGTTCTCTTTTTTGCAGTCTTCTTCTATATTTTTTTCTATCTCGCTTTACTCCTTGTATATACATAAGTAAGCTAACGAAAAGGAAGAAAGCACATTGCATCAATAAAATGTATGGTGACATGCCTTGCAATGGTTGCTTTGGGTCATATAAATGAATAGGGGCTCCGCCTATTGAAGGAAGTATTGTATTTAGCAGGACGTACGGGATGGAGGCAGCTGCGAATGGAAAGAGAATCGCCATATAGTCTTTTTGGGACCATACAGATGCAGCAAGTCCTAAAAGAGCCATTAAACCTGCAAATAAAAAATTAATTCCGATATATACAGTAATGTAAGCGAGAGGCGCATCTAAATATAGGTTTGCGAACATTCCATCATCATTTATGATGCCTGAACCAGCTGTAGGTGTTCCGTCTGGAATGGTTAATTTGCAAAATAATAACGATAAGATGAATGGAAGTGTATAAAGAAATCCCCCGCAAAAAAACGTAACGATATATTTCGCTACTGAATAAGGAAACATAGAAATCCCCTTACTCACAAACGGTTTAAAACCATCTGACTTATCCGAATTGTAACTTGTACTAAAGGGGAAACTCGCAATAACTGGCATTAATAATAAATAAACATCCATTTCATTGTCGCGAAACCCAATCCATTTTAAATCTGTTGATATAGGACCATTTGCTGCGTCTCCTAAATAACGAATGACATAGTAATAGTGGTAAATACAAATAAGAACGAATCCACTAAACATCATAATTAAAGAAATACGACTACAAAAAGCTTGCTTTATATTTAAACGAAGCGCACGCATCATCATGACTGAAAAAGCCTCCACTGTTTTGATAAAGTGAAACTTTAATCAGTGGGGGGGGGCTTCATCCCCCACTGATTATTAGCCTTCACCAATCGGACTTTTATGGGCAGTTGATTCCCCACCTAAATTCTTTGCTTTTGCTGCATTTTGAGTTGGGGGTCTTACTGCCCATTAAAGTCGGATAAACTTGTCTATTTTCTATATTACTATTAAATGTAAAGATTTTCTTGTTTTTTTATTTGATTATTTGAAAAAAGGAAATTTGCTGTTGTTAAGTAAGGTTTAATGGAAATTATATTTTCTAAAATATGGTTGACAATTTAGTATTACATTTGTAATCTTAATTGTAGATTACAAATGTAATACTAAGGGGTGAACTATACTATGACAAATCAATTACCTAAAATATCTGAAGCTGAATTAGAAATTATGAAAGTACTTTGGTCTAACTCACCACAAACAGCGAATGAAATTATAGAAGAACTAGAAGATGCAATGGACTGGAAACCGAAAACAATCCGTACATTAATTAATCGGTTAGTACAAAAAGAAGCCGTTTCTTATCATCAAGATAAAGGGCGTATGTACGCTTACTATCCGTTAGTATCACAAGATAATTATTTACAAGTTGAAACGAAATCTTTGCTAAAGCGTTTTTGCGGCGCAGCGTTTAAACCATTACTTGTTAATTTTTTAAAAGAGGAAAAATTGTCTTCAGAAGATATTAATGAACTGAAACGCATTTTAGATGAGAAGACAGAGGAGAATAAGAGGAAGGATAGATAACAATGATAGACATGCTTATAAACGTATACCTTTCTCATTTTTTTGATTGGCTTATAGAAACGTCACTTATGGCCAGTATACTAGTTGGATTTATTTTATGTATAAAAGTTCTATTTAGAAATAAGTTAACGCCCCGGTGGCAATATATGCTGTGGATCGTACTGATGATAAGACTCCTTTTACCATGGTCACCGGATAGTTCTTATAGTATTTATTCATTATTCTCCTATAGTTCTAGTGTGTCGGAAGTTATTCAAAAAAATACACCTTTACCTGAGAATACAGTGAATAACGAGATAAAAAAGACAGTAGAATTAGAATCAAATTCTGAAACTGTGACAAAAAATAGTGAACAGAAAGTAAGTACGAGTGAGGAACAACAGACTACATTGTCTTTATACAAAATTTCTCTATATGTTTGGTTAGCTGGGGTAATTCTATTAGCAGTCATAACGTTTATTACAAATAGACGTTTATATGCTTACATAAAGAAACAACCGGATATTACGGACGAACAGGTCACTACAGTGTTTAATCGCTGTAAGCAGTCTATGAAAATGAAAAAGGCAGTTTCATTACGTCTTGCAGGAAAGATTGCAAGTCCAACGGTTTTTAGTTTCTTTCGCCCGAAAGTATTACTATCAAAAAAACATATGAAAGTATTAAATGAGCAACAATTACAATATGTCTTTTATCATGAGTTAGCCCATATTAAGAGAAACGACGTAGCGGTAAATTGGATTATGTATAGCTTACTCCTATTAAATTGGTTCAATCCGATTCTATGGTACGCCTATTTCTGTATGCGAGAAGATCAAGAATTAGCTTGTGATGCATATGCGCTTACATTTATAGATAAAGAGGAGCAAATTGCATACGGTCATACAATTATTACCCTCCTAGAACATTATTCCTATCAAGCACCAAGCCTAGCAAGTTTAAGTAGAAATAAACGAACACTAAAAAGGAGAATCGTTATGATTAAAAAGTTCCAAAAGAAATCGTATCGTCTGTCTTTAATCGGGGTTATTGCTATAGCAGCTATAGCAGGCGGTTTTTTATTGAATGCAAGGATAACCGAGGGAGATGAAAGACAGAAGGAAAAGGTTGTAGAAAATAAGCAATCTAAAGCGGCATTTGAAAAAGCGATAGAAACAGTATATGGTACACCAGAGAATGCAAGTAGAGAATGGGGTATGTCGATAAAGTCATATAAAAGAGATACAGATCTTTTGTATTTGGCAGAAAAGAATTTTACAAAAAAAGAATTTGAACAATATGTCCAATTATTTAAAGAGGCTAGTGAAATTCAGAAACAAGCAATGGTTAAGAAAAATGTGCCTGAGAATTATGATGGAGATACAAAGGAAATTAATCTTGAACGTTTGAATAAAAATGATCAAGAAAAATTAGCTAGTATTCAGAAGAAATTAAACCCTTTTAATGATAAATTGCAGAAGTCTTTAACATATACTATGGAAGAAGCAAAAGAACATGTACCGTATCAAATTAAGGAGCCAACTTATATACCTGAAGGTTATGAATTAAAGAGAGAATGGGCTGATTCATATTTTGGAAGAGATGTAGAATTAGTTATTAAATCAGAATATACAAAAGGGAAATATGGTTTTACAATTTACCAGTCAAGGATGTATATGGATGGTAATGTTAATGGTGGTAAGGATCCACTACACTACATGATGCCTGGAGGAGAGAATCTAGAAAGTTATAGTTTAGACGGGAAAGAAATGGTCTATAATAAATATTCTCAAGGAGAGAGTAAGTTAAAAGGACTCAAAATGTTTGTACCAGCACAAGGTAAGAATAGTGATTATCAAATTGTCATAGTAAATGATATTTTTACAAGAGATACAAAGATATACGAAGAGATAATTGATGATGATCTAACTAAGAAAGAGATGGAGAAAATATTACTTTCTATGTCAAAATAATAGACAGTGTTCTTAAACCTTTGGTTTTAAGAACACTGTCTATTTTATTGAATTTCTAGTGGGATCTAGCCAGCAATTATTATGAATATATTCTAGCTTTCCATACAAGTATACTTTTTGATACACTATGGACAGTATGATATAACTTGACTGGAATTTTTTATGCTGGAAATAATAAAAAAGAGAACTTGTATACAATGTAAGCGTGTGGTAATATCAAAGATGTACTGATTGACTATATTATCCAATTGGTCATTTTTGGAGGTGACGATGTGGCAATAGATCGAAAACGTTCTATTATTGAAGCTGCAACAAAGTCTTTTTCAGCGTTCGGCTATAAAGCAACAACGATGGATCAAGTAGCGAAATTAGCGAATGTAGGAAAAGGAACGATTTATACTTTTTTCAAAAATAAAGAAGAGCTATTTGGTGAAATTATTTCTAATTTAATTACAGAAATGAAGCAAGTTGCAGAAAATGCAATTCGTTCAGATGTTTCATTTTTTGAAAATGTACATAGAGCATTATATAGCATATTAGAATTCAGAAAAGAACATCAGCTCATGATTAAGTTAATTCAAGAAGAGCGCGATATGGGAACAAAAGAAGTACAAGAAGTGATGCAACAAGTAGATGTGGAAATCGTTTCTTTCATCCAATCGTATTTAAAGATTGCGATTGAAAAAGGTGAAATTAGCAAATGTGATCCAGAAATTACAGCATTTATTATGCTTCGTTTATACGTATCGCTTATTTTCGATTGGGAAAAAAATCATGAACCGCTAGAAAAAGAAAAAATCGCAGAATTATTTGAACTTTATTTATTAAGAGGATTGTCAAACTAAGATAATCCTTTTATTATTATAAAAAAGTGACCAATTGAACAAAGTGGTCATACATTTATTTTAGGGAGGGATAATAGAAATATTCATTTCATAGTAAGGAACAGTTGCATAGTATAAATTCGGGGATAAGGCATATGTATGAATAAGTATAGCCTTTTTGTTTGGTTAAAAATGACCGGATGAACATTTCGGTCATTTTAATAAAGGGGGAGAAATGATGAAAGGAAATCAGTTACTTCGTAAAGAGTTCACACAAATTATAAAAAGTAAAAAAATATTAATTCCAATTATCGCAGTTTTATTCGTACCGATTTTATATGCAGGTATGTTTTTATGGGCCTTTTGGGATCCGTATAAACAGTTAGATGATTTACCAGTGGCGGTAGTTAATTTAGATAAAGGTGCAGTATTTGATGGGAAACCAATTGAGGTCGGAAAAGGGCTCGTTGATAATTTAAAAGATAATACAAGTTTCAAATGGGAATTTGTAAGTGAAAAAGAAGCGAAAAAAGGAATGGAAGATAGGAAGTATTACATGTTAGTACGCATTCCAGATGACTTCTCAAGTAACGCTACAACGTTATTAAAAGATGATCCAAAACCATTAAACTTAGAATATATTCCGAATGAAAGTTTAAACTTCTTATCTTCACAAATTGGCGGAACAGCCATTGAAAAAATTAAAGGTGAAGTATCAAGTACGTTAACGAAAACATATGCAGAGAAAATGTTTGATTCCATTCAAGACGTCTCAAAAGGATTAGCAGATGGGGCGGAAGGAGCAAGTAAACTACACGACGGATCAAGTGAGCTGCATGATGGTTCAAGTAAAGTGACGGACGGCCTTCATACACTTCAAGGGAAGTCTGGGGAGATGAAGGATGGAGTTCAGAAATTAGCAGATGGATCTAATAAGTTACAAGATGGTTCTGGAAAAGTGACAACAGGTTTAAATACGTTAAATGGCAAAACCGGTGAAATGCAGATAGGTATCGGGAAATTAGTAGACGGCTCAGGCAAAGTAACAGATGGTTTACACGTATTAAATAGCAATGCAGGTATCGGAAAATTAGTAGACGGATCAAGCAAAGTAACAGATGGTTTACATGTATTAAATAGCAATACAGGTATTGGGAAACTAGTAGATGGATCAGAGAAAGTAACAGATGGTTTACATGCATTAAATAGCAATGCAGGTATCGGGAAATTAGTAGACGGCTCGGGCAAAGTAACAGACGGTTTAAATACGTTAAATAGTAAAATGGGTGAATTGCGTGATGGATCTGAGAAAGTGACCGGTGGCTTGAACAAATTAGTAAGTAAATCTGGTGAATTAAAAACAGGAACAACTGACTTATCAAATGGTATGGGAAAACTTGTTGAAGGGCAAAGTCAATTAGAGGAAGGTTCTCAAGCGATCCAAAAGGGATTACAAGATTTAAATAGTAACGTACAAAATTCAGCTGCAGGCTTAGAGGAAATGCAGTTGAAAGTTCCTTCTATATTAAATACAGTAAATGAGAAAATAGATGAAGCTGGAGAAAATGTAAATCAGTTACATGAACTTACGCAATCAACAGCAGGAGATGCAAAAAATGCTGCGCAAGAGGTAGCGAATTTACAAAAGCAAATTGAAAGTTTACCAAAAGAATATCAAGAGCAGTTACAACCATTCATAACAAGTGCTGTAAAAAGTACAGCGACAGTTCAGCAAAAAGCTGCCGGAGTAGCAGGTGGAACAAATAAATTAAATGAAGAAGTAAAACAAGTAAAAGGCGAAATACATCAAACAACAAATGGATTGCAAAACAAATTACCGAATCCAGCAGAGATAAAAACTCTGGCAGGTGGTATTGAAAAACTAACGAACGCACAAAATGAATTTGTTAGTAAGTTTCATGGATTTGGTGAGGGGTTAGATAATGCAAAAATAGGTGCCGATAAATTAAAAGATGGATCAGTTCAATTAATTGATGGAGTAACGCAATTACAAAGTGGCTCTGGAAAAGTGACAGCAGGATTAGGTCAATTATCTGCAGGAGTAAATCAATTAGCAGATGGCTCAGGTCAAGTAACAGGCGGATTAGGAACATTATCTGTAGGAGTATCCAAATTAGCAGATGGCTCAGGTCAAGTAACAGGCGGATTAGGAACATTATCTGTAGGTGTAACGAAATTAGCAGATGGCTCAAGCCAAGTAACAGGTGGTTTAGGTACATTATCTGCAGGAGTAAATCAATTAGCAGATGGTTCAGGTCAAGTAACAGGTGGTTTAGGTACATTATCTGTAGGAGCAAACCAAATGGCAGGTGGAGTAAATCAATTAGCAGATGGCTCAAATCAAGTAACAACAGGTCTGGGCGATCTAAATGGTGGCCTAAACAAAATGTCAACAGGCTCAACCCAGCTAATCGACGGAGTAAATAAACTAGCAGACGGATCTGGTAAAGTAACGGATGGCCTCGTAAAAGTAAATGATGGTTCAGGTGAACTTGCTGAGAAACTTGGCGAAGGGGCAGAGAGAACTGGTGAAGTAAAAGGAACCGATAAAACGTATGATATGTTTGCAAGTCCTGTAAAAGTGAAGACGGAGAAAATGGCGGAAGTTCCAAACTACGGAACTGGATTTACACCGTATTTCTTATCACTCGGTTTATTTGTTGGGGCATTACTATTATCTATCGTATATCCATTACGTGATACAGTTGGTGTTCCGAAATCAGGATTTAGTTGGTTTATTAGTAAGTTCGGCGTATTACTATCAGTCGGTATTATTCAAGCGGTAGTAGCGGATGTTATATTACTATTTGGATTAGGTGTAGAAGTACAAAGTATTCCGTATTTCATACTCTTTAGCATTGTTACAAGCTTATCGTTTATCGCATTAATTCAATGTTTAGTAACAGCATTCGGTGATGCAGGGCGTTTCATCGCCATTATCACATTAATTATTCAGCTTACAACGAGTGCCGGAACATTCCCGCTAGAATTGATTCCGAAGTTTTTACAACCATTCAATGCTTGGTTGCCGATGACATACTCTGTATCAGGATTGAAAGCAGTTGTATCAAGCGGAGACTTTAACTTCATGTGGCAAAACATAGGAATACTGATGATTTTCATCGTTGCATTATCACTTGGAACAATTGCTTCCTTAACTTGGATGCACAAACGACAATTTAGAAATATTGCGGAAAACCAATCGATTGAAGCATAGAAAAAAGCACCTTTTTGGTGCTTTTTTTATCCCGCATTAACGGGCAGTAAGATCCCCACCTCAAAATTCAGCGGAAGCAAAGAAGTTAGGTGGGGGATCAACTGCCCGTAAAAGCCCGATTGGTTCAACTAATAATCAGTGGGGGATGAACAAACCCCCCACTGATTAAAGTTTCACTTTATTAGCTTTGTTTTATTGGTTGAGAAAGTTCATTTGTTTTTCTATTTTTACGGAAGAAGTATATAGCAATACTTATAAGAATAATTGTAGCTACAATCCAAACAAATGGACCATATTTTTCAGCAAAAGTATATAGTTTCATGTTGCTGGCAATGTCCTCTTTTGTTTTTCCTATTAGAATTTCAGAGCCACTATAACCTTCAAGTGTATCTCTTTTTTTTATGCCAAAAATAAGAACGTCTGATTTGTTTTCTATTCCGGTGTATCGGTATCCTTTACCTTTAATTGTTAATTGGGTATCATCCTTTTTTAGTGAATAGTCTTCGGCAGAAATATCTTTTCCTGAAAGTGTAATTGGTTCCATCGAAAAACGGATTTCTTTTAATGCAGGAAGAACCTCATTGTTTAGTAAGAGATGCTTTGCAATATGTTTCTCTGTATCAATGTTTATCCAATTTGCTTTTCGTCGTTTATACGTATTAATTTCAAGGAGTGCGAATTCTTTATTTTGAAGTTTTTCCTCTGTAATAGGTTGCGCAGTAGTTAATGCTCCTTTTAATAAAATCACACCGTCTTTTGCAGATTGAAATGAAGAGACTTCTTTCGTTTCTTTTAATGTATTGATAGCACTTCTATAATCTTCTTTTCCTAAAAGAACAGCTCCTGTATGTACGGTTAAAATAAGATATAGAATGCTTACTACTATAATAGCTTTTTTCACTATGTACCCTCCAAAGTATGTATAAGTTAATTATAACATAATTTACCATATTGAATTTATTAATTTGAATAAAAAGTTACAGACGTAAAAGTAATAAATAAATTAAGAGAAGTGTAGATGAGTAAAAATGAAATACATTTGTAAGAAAGATGTACAACTGTACTTAAAGTGGATAAAATATTTTCTTCATAATGTAATGGTTGTTTTGTATCCCTTTTTCTCCTTAATTTCATCATATTTCATGTGTAGCTAAATAAAAGGACAGGAATTACAACAATTTACAGAGAAACATAGAGTAGAGGGGCTGATATGATGAAAGGAAATCTTACTTATTATTTTATCTTAAATCCGCTAATCATCTTTCTTGTTTACGCCCTTTCACCTATCTTGTTTCATAAAGAAAAATATATAAATATGAAAGATGCACTAGGAATACTTGTAGTTTACTATGTGCTAATTAGTGGGTATTATTTTATGGATGTTATTAGTAAAAGAATGAAGGAAAACGGTAAAGACAAATAAAGAGTTTTAGTACATAAAAATCGATGGAGGATAAAAAAATGACTGAAAGTGAAATGAAATTCAGGGATACGACCATTCGTAACTTTTTTGATAAAGAGGGCCGTCTAAAATCGATTCCAGGTCAAAAGAAGAAAAAACTAGTATTGTTAGAGCATTTAATTAGTAAGTTAAATGCGGAGAATCAGTATACGGAAAAAGAAATCAATGCATTCATCAAACAATATCATAACGATTTTTGTACGATTAGACGCGAGTTTATTGTGCAGGGGTTTATGGACAGAGAGGATAATATGTACCGTATAAATGGGAGAGAAGTGTGGACGAAGTGGGAGGAGCTATGAGTGTAATGAGGAAGGGGGATTTTCTTGCAAGCTAGTAGTCTTATACGTGAAGAGATTTCAGGGAAACCATCAATTTTGGGGATGTTTACTTCACCAACACTGCAATTCAAAAGGATGAAGAATCAAAGAAATATATTTTTACCACTCGCTCTTTTAATAGTATTCATTATAGTTTCAAGTGCGTTAATGTCTTGGAATACTTTAAACAATCCTGCGCTTAGTATGTTTCATGATAAAACGGGATTTACTGTACCAAAATACATAACTTTCTTTACCACATTTGGGATTTCTACAGTCAGTGGAATCGTAGCCTTATTTTTTGCGCCTATATTCTATAAAAATATTATGATTTTTTTCGGGGTGGATATTATCTATAAAGAAACCTTTCCTATCATTATTTATGCTTCATTTGTATTACGATTAGGGATGATTTTAAACGGATTAATTGCACTGTCTCTAGGTGGTTATGAGATATCTTATACAAGTTTAGGAACGATAGCAACGGATAATATGGTTTTACATACAATCGCTCAAAGAATAGATATATTTAATATTTGGTATTACATTTTATTAGGTATAGGTTTAAAAACGATTACGAATTTAAATAAAGATAAACTTATTCCTCTTATTATTGTACTTTTCGTTTTTACTAGCTTATTAGCGAGTATGGCTGGATTTATGCAGGAAATATCAAAGCCGTAAAGATAGAAATAAAAAGGTGGTTTGGAAATAGACCAAACCACCTTTTTTTCATTTTTTACACTAAAACTTTTGTCTCCAATCTTTCTTTCTGACGAAGATGATGTGCAAAATGCATAGAAATAAGCTGGAACCATTCTGCTGCATGTAAGTAACCAAGCCCAGGGTGCTTTACTTTACAATCACTTGGAATAGAAGAAAGTGTTGGCTCAATGTCTTTAACAACTGTAATTAATTCTACAATACGTTTTTGTATTTCTTCTTTATTAGAGGGGTTTTCAGGTGTATATCCAGGATGATTTGGTACTTTGATTTGTATATTTGGAAAAGCACCAAGTTTATATACTTTTTCACCCATATCCGTTTTCTTGTTTGTTGCTGATGGTGTTTCAGTTTTACATTTCGCAATGGCATCTAACTGCATATATGTAGAGGCAATTAAATGATTATACATTTGACCAAGAGACCATTCTTCGCTAGACGGCTTCGTCCTAAATTGTTCTATAGAGTACTTTTCTAATTCCTCTATGTAGTACGTTGCTAACTCTTCAAATTTCTTCATATCACTAACTCCTTTTTATGAAAATGTATTTGTTACTACCTACTATAAAGAAGTAATGCTGACAACATTATGTCAGTAGTAAAATGCAAAAATTAAAGTTGTAACATTTTCTTTGCTTCATCACGGATTTTTTCAGATAGAACGTTTGGCTCAAGTACTTGCACTTGGCTTCCCCAGCTCAATACCCATTGAAACACTTCATCTATGCTTCTTGATTTTAAAAAGACGTGAAAACCATCATTTCTATGTTCGTATGAATCTATAAAAAAGTAGCGAGATTCAATAATCTTATGTGCAATATGAGATGGGAATAATAAATGAATCATCACAGTGCGATTGCTTTCAGGCTTGTAGTTTTGTAAAGAAAAGTCTTTCGGTTTTGTGAAGAATTCTTGCTCTTGTTGTAATGTCTCCATACGATCTAAACGAAAATTACGTATTTGTTTTCGCAGTAAACAGTGGGCAACGATGTACCAAATTCCTGAAATATTGACTAAGCCGTAAGGATGAACGGTCCGTTTTATTTTTTTAGTTTCTCTCGGTTTCAGATAAGAAAAAGAGATAGCCTGTTCTTTTTGAATAGCTTCTTGCAATAGGAGAATTTGATTTTCCAGCTTCTCTTGTTCCGATTGTTGATGTGAAAATATAGGAGAAAGGAAACGAAAAGTTCCTCGTAATTCCTGGGCTTTCTTTTGTTGATCAGCAGGGAGAACAATTTCAAGTTTCTCTTTTGCTGATCGTGCATGTACAGAAAAAGAAGAAGTGAAAGTTTTCTCGATATAATCACCGCCTAATAAAAGAGTAACAGCCTCTTCAGGCGTAAGTTGAATGGGTGGTAAGAAATAACCATCCATTAATGAGTAGCCGTGGCCGGGCATGGCAAAAAGTGGGACACCAGATTCACTAAGTGCATCCATGTCTCGATAAATCGTTCTTATACTTGTCTCAAATTTTTCCGCTAAGCTTTGTGCTGTAACAGTTTGTCTTCTTTGTAATTCAATTAATATAGCTAATAAACGATCGGTCCGATTCATGAAATATCTCCTTTTATCTTTAATAAATATGCCTCCTGTAAACTTCTAAAACTAATATAAAATTCCCTCCCATTAACATACTTTTCCCTATGTATAATATTAATATAGTAAAATCATAACAACCGATATTGCAGTTTCCAATAATATACTATATAATCAATTTAAGAAAACGTTTTCATGCAAAGGGGGAGAATTTCGTGTCGACTATAGAGGACGTGGCGAAATTAGCGGGGTTATCAAGGACAACGGTTTCTAGGGTGATTAATAATCATCCATATGTTTCAGATGAGAAGAAAAAAAGGGTTCAATTAGCAATGAAGCATTTAGGCTTCGTTCCTAATTCTGCGGCGAGAAGGCTTCGTAAACAAAAGACGGAAACAATTGCGGTGCTAGTTCCAAGGATTACAAATCCTTTCTTCAGTAGATTTATCGAAGCAATCGAGATTGCTGCTTCTGAACATAAATATAAACTGATTATTTGTCAAACAAGATATTTACCGGAAAAAGAGATGGAGTATTTACAATTATTATCTACGAAACAAGTAGATGGGATTATTCTATGTTCACTAGAAAATCAATGGGAAGATGTAGAGCCATACTTACAGCACGGTCCAATCGTGTTATGTAATGAATATATTGAGGAAGCAAATGTTCCAACAGTGAAGTTTGATCATGCGCAAGGAGCATACATAGCTGCTAAGCATGTGTTAGAACAAGGATATCGTAATCTTATTTTTTGTCGTGGAAACGAAACCAAAGTGGTGAGTCAACAGCGAAAAATGGGCTTTTTACGTGCCATAACGGAGAAGAGCCGCCAAGTAGAAGCGATTGACTTTCTTGAAAACGCTTTCTCTTGGGAGGACGGAAAGCGCATATTCCATGAAGTATTAAAGGACAAAAAAAATCCTACCGCGATTTTGGCAGGAGGCGATGAAGTAGCAGCTGGAATTATTTCAGAGGCGAAACGCCATAACTGGAGTATTCCAGATGATCTTGCTGTTATCGGTTTTGATAATCAAATTTTATCACAGATTACAGAGCCAGGTATTACGACAATTGAACAGCCAATCGATGAGATGGCCCGAAAAGTTGTCGACCTGATGATGGATAAAATCCATACGAAAAATTATCGAAAAAAAGAACTGTATGAGTTTGAACTGGAGCTCTTGGTGAAAGGTTCAACGATGAAGGATACGATGTTATTAGCCTAGTAGACTATGTCTGCTAGGTTTTTTTCTGTTCACAAACTACTATTCTTCGTGAACGCAGTCATCACATTTGTTATGGTATGCTTCGTGCTGCTCATCAATTTCTTTCCCGCAGTGCGCACAAGTTTTCGTCGGTAAATTTCTGAAAAACTCCATTGGTTGATCGATCATGTCAATCCCTCCATTTCCATTTCTTACTATCATTGTATTAGTACAAAAAATAAAAGTCAACAACTGTTTTATAACAAAATTGAAAATTAATGAAAAAGTTTAGGAAATGGATTATAGTTAACAATGTAGAATGTAAGTGAAACATGCATTCCTACTCGGTTTTAGAAAGGATGGATACATATGAAAATGACTGTTGTCGGCTTTTGGGGCGGCTTTCCAGAAGCGGGAGAAGCAACGTCGGGGTATTTGTTTGAACACGATGGTTTTCGTTTACTTGTAGACTGTGGTAGTGGTGTACTAGCACAGCTTCAAAAATATATAACACCGTCTGATATAGATGCAGTTGTACTGTCGCATTATCATCACGATCATGTTGCAGACATTGGGGTATTGCAATATGCGAGATTAATTACAAGTGCGACAAAAGGGCAACTACCGGAATTACCAATATACGGTCATACGTTTGACGAGAATGGATTCCATTCTTTAACGCATGAACCACATACGAAAGGAATCGCGTACAATCCAGAAGAAACACTTCAAGTTGGACCGTTCTCGATTTCATTCTTAAAAACTGTTCATCCTGTTACATGCTTTGCGATGCGTATTACAGCTGGTAGTGACGCTGTAGTATATAGCGCTGATTCCAGTTATATTCCTGAATTTATTCCATTCACAAAAGATGCTGATCTTTTCATTTGTGAGTGTAATATGTATGCACATCAGGAAGCGGCGAAAGCAGGGCATATGAATAGTACAGAAGTGGCAAGTATTGCGAAGGATGCGAATGTAAAAGAACTTTTATTAACGCACTTACCGCATACAGGCAACCCATCTGATTTAGTAACAGAAGCAAAACAAATTTTCAGTGGCCATATTACGCTAGCGCATAGTGGCTACGTATGGAACTCATGAGGTGATACGATGTTATTTATTGATAATAAAGGAATTACAGATCCTAGAATAAACTTAGCAATTGAAGAATATTGTGTGAAGAATTTAGATATTAACGAAACATATTTACTGTTCTACATTAACGAACCTTCTATTATCATTGGTAAAAACCAAAACACAGTAGAAGAAATTAATGCTGATTACGTAAAAGAAAAAGGGATTCATGTCGTTCGTCGTCTATCAGGCGGAGGCGCAGTATATCACGATTTAGGAAACTTAAACTTCAGCTTTATTACGAAAGATGATGGAGACAGTTTCAGCAACTTCAAAAAATTTACAGAGCCTGTAACGAAAGCGCTTGGTAAATTAGGCGTAAATGCAGAACTAAGTGGTCGTAACGACATTTTAGCTGAAGGTAGAAAAATTTCAGGTAACGCGCAGTTCTCAACGAAAGGTCGTATGTTCAGTCACGGTACGTTACTATTTGACTCTGAAATCGATCACGTCGTATCAGCGTTAAAAGTAAAAATGGATAAGATTCAATCAAAAGGTATTAAATCAATCCGTAGCCGCGTTGCGAACATTACAGAGTTCTTAAGCGAAAAAATGACGACTGAAGAGTTTAGACAGCTTCTTCTAGAAACAATTTTCGAAGAGGAAACAGAAATTCCGACGTACGAATTAACAGAAGAGGATTGGAAAGCAATTCATAAACTTTCTGAAGAGCGCTACCAAAATTGGGACTGGAACTACGGAAAATCTCCGAAGTTCAACTTACAACATTCACACCGCTTCCCGGTTGGACAAGTTGACGTTCGTCTTGAAGTGAAAAAAGGAACTGTAACAGAATGTAAAATTTACGGTGACTTCTTCGGTTCATTAGATGTGCATGATATTGAAGAGCGTCTAACAGGTGTACAATTTGATAAAGATGCATTCACTGCAGCTTTAGAAGGCGTAGATATTAAACGCTACTTCGGTAATATTACAACAGAAGATTTCTTACATTTATTCTTCTAAAAATGAGAGAGGTTGTCATAAAAGGCAGCCTCTTTTTTGCGTAAATCGTCACGGTTTGTCGGTAAGTCGATATATTTTAAAAATCATTGATATAATTTCATATACCATAAAATCACAGTACATTTGCCTCTTATAAAGGAATATATATATTCAAAAGGAGGCGGATTGAAATGAGAAGGGTAATGTACGTTGTATTACTGCTCAGCTTCGTCATCGGAATGACAGCCTGTAACGATGAAACTTCCTCAAGTCGCATACTTTTATCTATTGGAAAACCAGCGAAAGATCATGTTATATATTTTACGCATACAGATAACAAACGAAAGATAGATGATATACAAACTATGTTTCAAAATAAGAAGTGGAAAAGAAATGAAACGTTTAGTACGGTGAATAAAACGCCAGATCTTATCTTGTCGATAGATGAGGACAATACTGGGTTACCGACGTTATATGTTACATTGTTTTTTCATGAAGATGGAGCGGACGTTCTTAACTTGTACGGGGAGTATACGAGCTTAAATAAAGAAGAATTTGAAATGCTGAGAGAAATGCTGAGAGAAAAGATGAGTGCATATTATCCTGAAATGATTTTAGCACTTGTTTCATAAGGTGCTAACAAATGAAATTCCCTTATCCTTCCAAAGTAAACTAAGAGAAGGTGATCTGTGTATATGCAGTTAATGGAATAACACTTGCCACTTTAATTTTCTTTTAATATAATTAATTTAGAATTTTTAAATATTCTAAATTTTATAAAGGTGGGGTTTGTGTGAATCTCGTTCAATCTTTGGCTGAAACGGCGAAAAAGAAGGGGGATAAACCGGCTTATATATTTATGGATCAGTCGGTCTCATATGACCAATTAAACAAAATGGTCACAAGGTTTTCTAGCAATTTAGCAGCAATGGGCATTGGAAAAGGGGACAATGTCGCATTAGTTGTTGGAAACTCACCACATTTTTTGGTCGGTTTATATGGAACAATGAAGACTGGAGCAACTGTCATTCCAGTTAATCCAATTTATACAGCAGACGAAATGCATTATATTTTACAAAATGGAGATGTAAAAACAATCATCATACTCGACGTCCTTCTACCTGTTATACAATCTCTTGCAACAAGACTTCCTTCACTTGAAAACATCATCATATGCGAAACCTCATCAGATTTTAACCAGACAGAAACCGAAAAAATGAAAACGTTTACGACAATGATAGGGACTGGAGATGTAACTTACGAAGGCCCAGAGCTAGATGAAGAAGATGTAGCGGTTATTCTATACACTTCGGGCACAACTGGAAAACCGAAAGGCGCTATGTTAACACATAAAAATTTATATAGTAATGCGAACGATGTGGCGTCTTATTTACAATTTACTGCCGATGATCGCGTCGTTGCGGCACTGCCGATGTTCCATGTATTTTGTTTAACAGTGGCGGTCAATGCACCGATTGTGAACGGGGCGACTATTTTAATGTTACCGAAATTTAGCCCGAAAGAAGTATTCCGTATTTGTCGCACGTACGAACCAACGATTTTTGCTGGCGTACCGACGATGTACAATTATTTATATTTATTCGAAGAAGCGAGCGCGGAAGATGTGAAGACACTTCGCCTTTGTATTTCAGGTGGTGCGTCAATGCCTGTTGCTCTTCTGCAAAACTTTGAAAAACGTTTTGACGTTATTGTTTCAGAAGGATACGGTTTATCAGAAGCATCACCAGTTACTTGTTTTAACCCGCTAGATCGTCCGCGTAAACCAGGATCAATCGGCACAAATATTTGGCATGTAGAAAACAAAATTGTAAACGAACTTGGGGAAGAAGTACCTGTCGGTGCAGTCGGTGAATTAATTGTTCGCGGGCCTAACGTTATGAAAGGATATTATAACGCACCGGAAGATACAGCAGCGACATTAAAAGACGGGTGGCTGTATACAGGAGACTTAGCGAAAATGGATGAAGAAGGTTACTTCTATATCGTTGATCGTAAAAAAGATATCGTCCTAGTTGGCGGTTATAACGTATACCCTCGTGAAGTAGAGGAGGTATTGTACACACACGAATCTGTAGCAGAAGTTGTTGTAATCGGTGTTCCTGATGAAAACTTAGGAGAAGCAGTGCGAGCTTACGTCGTTTTGAAACATGCTAACGTAACAGAAGAGGAACTTATGCATTATTGCACATTACATTTAGCGAAATATAAAGTACCAAAGAGTATCGAGTTTTTAACAGAATTGCCGAAGAATACAACGGGTAAGTTGTTAAGAAGAGCATTGAGAGAAAAAGCGATGCAAGTATAAAAATAGGGGCAACCATCTTTATGAAGATGGTTGCCTTTGTAATTTTTAGAATTGGTTAAGCTATAACCCCATATATTTAAAACGTAATATGACTAATGTTGAAGAAATAAGGTGGAACTGTAATCAGTGAGGGACGATCCTCACTGATTTTTATTTGTGAAGAAAAAACAAAATCCAAGTTGACACATATGAATTGCGGAATTAAAATGAAAAGAAATCGAATAGAATAAAATACATGAGAAGCTAATCAGATAAACTGAAGGCGCACAATGTTCACTTTTGTGAATATATTGTGTGCCTTTTTCTATTATATAAACTAAGGGGGATTAACAATGAAAAAGTGGGGTAAGACAGCGTTTATGAAAAGTACAGGTATTGTATTATCAGCAGTTGTGCTTTTATCAGGGTGTGGTTCGGCAACATCCACTAGTAATTCTGAAGGAAGTGGAGATAAAAAAACAGTTGAGATTTTAAATGTTTCGTATGATCCAACTAGGGAATTATATCAAGACTTCAATAAAGAATTTGCGAAGTATTGGAAAGAAAAAAATGGGCAAACGGTAAATATAAAACAATCACACGGAGGATCTGGAAGTCAGGCACGTTCTGTTATTGATGGTTTAGAAGCCGATGTTGTTACGTTAGCGCTTGCTTATGATATTGATGCGATTAGCAAGAAGAAACTGTTAGCAGAAGACTGGCAGAAGCGATTTGCGGATAATTCGACTCCGTACACATCAACAATCGTATTTCTAGTGCGAAAAGGAAACCCGAAAGGAATTAAAGACTGGGATGATTTAACAAAAAAAGGTGTGTCTGTTATTACACCTAATCCGAAAACATCAGGCGGAGCACGTTGGAACTATTTAGCGGCGTGGGGATACGCACTGAAAAAATATAATAATAGTGAAGATAAGGCGAAAGAATTTGTTGGGCAAATTTATAAAAATGTGGAAGTACTGGATTCAGGAGCGCGCGGAGCAACGACAACATTTGTTGAAAAAGGAATTGGAGATGTATTAATCGCGTGGGAAAATGAAGCGTTGTTATCACAAAAAGAGCTTGGAAAAGATAAATTTGAAATTGTAACCCCGTCTATTAGTGTACTTGCGGAACCACCAGTAGCGGTTGTAGATAAAGTCGTTGATAAAAAAGGAACGAAAAAAGTAGCAGAAGGATACCTGGAATATTTGTACTCAGAAAAAGGGCAGGAAATCGCAGCGAAAAACTTTTATCGTCCGCGTAATGAAAAAGTAGCAGAAAAGTACGCATCTCAATTTCCGAAGATTCAATTATTTACAGTGGATGAACTATTTGGTGGCTGGAAAAAAGCACAGGAAAAGCACTTTAATGACGGCGGCGTATTCGATAAAATGTATCAAAAATAATGAGCGCTGCTAAAGGGGTATGAGGTGAAAGAAGATGAGAAAGAAACGTGTTTTACCAGGGTTTGGACTATCTCTTGGATTTACCATGCTGTATATGAGTTTATTCGTACTTATACCACTCTCTATCGTATTCATTCAAACTTCACAGCTAGGTTGGAAGAAGTTTGCTGGGGTTATAACGAACGAGCGTGTGTTACATTCCTATCAAGTTAGCTTGACAACTTCATTTGCAGCGGCCGTTGTAAATGCCATTTTCGGCTTATTAATCGCTTGGGTACTTGTCCGCTACACATTTCCAGGGAAACGACTACTGGATGGACTTATTGATTTACCGTTTGCCCTGCCTACAGCTGTAGCCGGTATTACACTTACGACCCTATATGCGGAAAATGGCTGGATTGGAAAAATATTAAGTGTGTTTCATATAAAAGTAGCATTCACACCACTTGGAATAATCGTTGCGCTTACTTTTATTGGTTTACCATTTGTCGTTAGGATGGTGCAACCGGTACTGCAAAATATTGATAAAGAAGTAGAGGAAGCGGCCTCGAGCTTAGGGGCATCACGCTTTCAAATATTTGTGAAAATCATTTTACCAGAAATTTTTCCAGCTCTTCTGGCGGGTTTTTCACTCGCATTTGCACGAGCATTAGGAGAATACGGATCTGTCGTTTTCATCGCAGGGAATATGCCGATGAAAACAGAAATTGCACCACTAATGATTATGACAAAACTAGAACAATATGATTATGCGGGCGCAACAGCTGTAGCGACTGTAATGCTTATTGTTTCTCTCCTTTTCCTTCTTCTTATCAATATGATTCAAAGCTGGAGTAGAAGGCATGAACTGAAAAGCGAATAGGAGGGGAGAAAATGGAACCAACATTACTAGAAAAGAAAATAGTAAAAAGCTTGTCAGCTAAAAAAGAATCTAAACTTGTACCGAGTATATTAATTGTGATTACAGTTTTATTTTTATCTCTCTTTCTATTATTGCCGCTCATAACGATTTTTCTAAAGGCTTTTGAACGAGGGGTGGATGTATACGTTGCAGCCGTAACAGATCAAGAAGCATTTTCGGCAATTCGGTTAACACTTCTCGTTGCGTGTATCGTCGTACCGCTTAATACGATATTTGGGATAGCGGCCGCGTGGCTTATTACCAAATTTCAGTTTAAAGGAAAACAAATACTGCTTTCTCTTATTGAATTGCCATTTGCTGTGTCACCAGTTATCGCAGGATTAGTATTCGTTTTACTTTTCACACCGAGGGGTGCTCTTGGCGGATGGTTACTCGAACATGGAATCAAACTCATTTTCTCTGTCCCAGGTATTATTATCGCAACGATTTTTGTAACGTTTCCGTTCGTTGCCCGTGAACTAATTCCGATTATGCAAGCGCAAGGAAAAAGTGAAGAAGAGGCAGCTCTATCACTTGGCGCAAGTGGCTGGAAAATGTTTTGGCGCGTTACACTTCCCAATATAAAATGGGGTCTTTTATACGGCATGATCCTATGTAATGCCCGTGCTATCGGTGAATTCGGAGCAGTTTCTGTTGTATCAGGTCACGTGCGTGGTGTTACGAATACGATGCCGCTTCACATTGAAATTTTATACAATGAATATCAATTTTCAGCAGCGTTCGCTGTGGCGACTTTAATGTCACTCATCGCTGTTCTTACGCTAGTTATAAAAAACTGGATTGAATGGAGAATGGAAAAACGACAATAAGGGGGGATTATGGTGAGTATTCAAATTCAAAATGTATCAAAACAATATGGTACATTTCAGGCGCTAACAGATATTTATTTGGATATTCCAAAAGGCGAACTTATCGCCTTACTAGGCCCGTCAGGTTCTGGGAAAACGACGTTATTACGAATTATTGCCGGATTAGAAGAAGCGGATGGCGGCTCTATATCATTTGATGGGGAAGACTTAACGAGCATTCATGTGAAAAATAGGCAAGTCGGATTCGTCTTCCAGCACTATGCGCTCTTTAAACATATGAATGTATTTGAAAATGTCGCTTTCGGCTTAAAGGTAAGAAAGAAAAGCTTAAGACCGTCAGCAGAAGTGATAGAAGAAAAAGTAACAGAACTATTGAAACTAGTAAAAATGGATGGTTTCGCCAAACGTTACCCAGCGCAACTATCTGGCGGACAACGACAGCGTATTGCACTAGCGCGGGCACTTGCAGTTGAACCGAAAATTTTATTACTCGATGAGCCGTTTGGTGCACTTGATGCAAAAGTGAGAAAAGAATTACGAAGATGGCTCCGGAAACTACATGACGAATTTCAAATTACGAGCGTATTCGTAACGCATGATCAAGAAGAAGCACTAGACGTTGCGGACCGCATTGTTGTCATGAATGAAGGTCGCATTGAACAAATGGGAACACCAGAAGAAGTATATGAAAACCCAGCAAGCCCGTTCGTGTATGACTTTTTAGGAAATGTAAATTTATTTCACGGCCGCGTCCATAAAGGAAAGCTAAATGTAGGATCGGTCGAACTAGAAGCACCAGAGCATAAGCACGTTTCAAACGTAGACGGAGTAGCTTACGTAAGGCCGCATCACCTATCCATCTCTCGTACGAAACAAAGCGTAGATGCAATCCCTGCAAAAGTATCCTACTCTCACGCAGTTGGACCTGTCGTATATGTAGAATTAAAACGAGACGGAACAGATGAGTATTTAGAAGCAGAAATAAGTAAAGAACAGTTCAAACAGCTCAGCATCCAAGCGGGTGATATTGTATACGTGCAGCCGAAAGAAGTGAAGGTGTTTATTCCAGAGGATTTTGTGATTTAAGAGAGTTAAAATCAGCAATCTATTAATAAGAGGAAGCCTCCAAAAATATATTTTTGGAGGCTTCCTCTTTGTTTGTAGTGACAACCTTTTCTCATATGAAATATAACAAAAAGAGGGTTATCGTGTTCTAACAGTTATTAAGGAATATATTCTTATTATCTTTTATAAATAAAGGTATTACAGTTAAGGGAGGCACATTTACACTAAGAATATGAAGTTAAGTATATTAGCTTCATTGAATGCCAGAACAAAATTGAAAGTGAAAATAAAAAGTTAGTTAAATAATGTTCATATTATGTCCCTAGCAAACAATAATAGATACAATTATTGTTAATCTTTAAATATATAATAAAAACAGTTATCTGTAATGATATTTATAAAATTGTTGTTAAATTTTCGGATTTTGTGCACGAAATCTTCAAAACTTTAAAACTATATTTACTTTACTCTTTCATTTGTTTACATTGTGATATGTAACATTATATATGTTAAAAATATTTCAGCGAGGTGAGTTTATGGAAGCAAAGAAATGGTATAGGTACTTAATCCAACTTATCGTAGTTGCATTAATTGTTACCTCCGTACCACTAAATGGATTGGCAGAAACGGCACCACCGTTTACACCATCTCCAAATTCAGAACAAAGTCCAGAAGTAGAAAAGAAAGAGGAGCAGGAATTACAAGCTCCACATCCAGATCAATTAAAGAAGGATAAGGCTAAAGCACAAGCGAGTCCGACTGAGATTGTAGAAGAAAGAACGGAAACAGAGAAAGTTTTCGATAATAATGATGGTACATATACGAAAAAGGTATATACGGAACCGATTCATATTGAGAAAGATGGAAAGTTAGAAGAGGTTTCACCGAAATTAGTAGAAGCACCAAATGAAAAAATTGTAACGGAAAATACAACATTAGAACCAGAATTTGAAAAGTCAGCACAAGATGGAAAGTACGTTCAATTTAAAGTAAAAGATCATGCGATTCAGTACAAATTAATGAGTGCAAATGGTGAAAAAGGTGAATTGAAGCCATCACCAGTCACTGCGACGCATGAAAAGAATACAGTATGGTATAAAGGGATCTTCCCAAATATAGATTTAAAGAGTACGACGTTTAACGAAAATGTAAAAGAAGATTTTGTACTACGCGAGTATACAGGACATCATATTTTTACTTTTGCATTAGAAACAGATTTAACACCGAGCTTACAGGAAGATGGTTCTATCGACTTCCAAAATGAGAAAAAAGAAAAAGTCTTCACATTACCGAAACCGTATATGAATGATTCAAATGTGGATCAACAATCAGGTGAGGCTGTAACGTCAGATGCGGTTCGTTACAATATTGAGAAGACAGCTGAAAAAACATATACACTAACTGTTACTGCAGACCCACAGTGGTTACAAGCACCAGAGCGAAAATATCCGGTATATGTTGATCCTTCTGTTGAACTAGGTAACTTTGAAAATGCATACGCTGCAAGTGCCTATCCAACTGTTAATTATTCAGGAGGAAAACTTTGGGATTCCGGTCAAAATGCTTACACGTTAAAAGTAGGGTATTATGATGGATCATCTGGAACAAACTTTGCATTTGTTAAACCGAATGTTTCAAATTTAAAAGGTGCAAAGATTGAAGGTGCTACATTCCATGCCTATACAGTTTGGCATTATTATGCGAATCAACCAAATGGTGTTTGGTTAGATGAAGTGACCGGTAGTTGGAATGTTGGCGGAGTGAACTGGAATAATAAACCGAACTCTGCAAATATTGCGCATGCTGATGTAACAAGAGGACAATGGGCAAAATTTAACGTAACAAATACAGTAAAAGCATGGGTGGAAGGTACAAAACAAAATAACGGCTTTAAGCTACATGCAAACGGAAATGGACAAAACCATTGGAAGAAATTTATTGCAGCTGAAAACGGAGCCAATGCACCGTACTTAGAAGTGAAATATTCTTACGCAAAACCGAATAAGCCAAGAGTACAAACTTACTCAAATGGTAGTGGTAGTGGTTCAGGTCACTTCAATGTACAATGGGATGCAGTTCCAGGAGCAACAGGTTATAAAGTTGCTATTTTTAATGGGTATGATTATGAATATATTCCTGTTGGGAATGTGACTAGTTGGACGACAAAAGATAAAAAAATCTTCCCGACGCCAGCAGAAATTGCACAAGGGGAATTTGAGTTCCATACAGATGGTACAAGTAGTGGTGGAGAAGCACCAGTTAATCCAGGGCCAATTTATAAAAATGCTCATTTAGCAGGTAGCCCGTATGGAGATTATAGCGGGAGACGTGGTTATTGGATTCGTATTGTTGCGACATATCCATTTGGCGATAGTCCGCTTTCAGATGAAGTAGTTCCATTTATTCCATTAGAGCAAGTGAAAAAGCCAGATGGCTCAGCATATATTAATGCGACTGATAAGGCAACAGGATATGTGACAGTGAAATGGGACCCAGTTCCTGAAGCATCTGGATATAAAGTTTGGATATATAACGGAAAAGATTATGAAGCGTTCGATGTCGGAAATAAAACGAATTGGACAACGCAAAATGAAAAGATTTGGCCGACGAAAGATGAAATTGCAAAAGGTCAATATTTACTTCATCATGATAAAAAAGGGACAGAATTAGCAGTTGATCCATCACCTGTGTATAAGAATTCTGGTGGAATCTATGCAGGTGCGCAAAACTATTGGTTCCGCGTAACAGCGTATAGTACAGCAGGGCATGCTGAAAGTGAAATTTCACATGAGTTTGTACCTAGATTCTCCCAAGATTCTGGATTTATAGGAATGTTTGATTACTGGGCATCAATTCCTGTGTTAAATGGTAAAGTAAATGCTACAAATGGTAACTTTATCATGAGTGAGAAAGATATTACGTTATCAGGGCGCGGACCGGATGTATCAGTAGAAAGAACGTACAATAGCCAAAGTAAAAAGGTAGGTTTATTTGGTACGGGTTGGTCTAGTGGATTAGAGGAAAGAGTTTGGGCCGATGGAAATGGAAACTTACTTTTAATTTCTGCTGACGGTGCGAATATTACCTTTACTAGAACAGGAGATAATAAGTACCAAGCTCCTACTGGTATATATTTAGAGATTAAGCAAGTATCAGGCGGATATGAAATAAAAGATAAAGACCAAACAGTTACTTTCTATAAATCTGGAGATGCACAAGGACGTATTGAGTATACAAAAGATAAATACGGAAATACGACGACGTATGAGTATGATGGTGCATCCCGTTTATCAAAGGTAAAGAATGCTTCTGGTAAACAGTTAGTCGTACAATATGATGGTAATAATAAAAAAGCAGCAAGAGTAATCGGTCCAGATAACAAGACGATTACCTTTAATTATGATGGAGATCTACTCGTTTCTTCTATAACACCAGAAGGAAAAGTATATAAATACGGATATGATAATGGGGTACTAACATCTATCTATGACCCGCAACATACAGATGCCAAACCATATAAAACATCGTATGCATATGAGAATGATAGATTAGTAAAAGTGACGGATTCATTAGGGAAAGCTACGACATTAGCATATAATACAGGTTCGAAGGAAGTTACGTTAACGAACCCTAAAGGACGTAAGACTGTTTATACGTATAACGATGCTGGAAATCCAGTGAAAACAGTTGAAGATGTGGGGCGTCTGAATTTAACGACATCGTATGAATATAATGCAAATAATCTAGTAAAAACAACAACTCCTAAAAATCAAACAGAAACAGCAACCTATGACGGAAATGGGAATGTAACTTCTGTTACTGATGAAATGGGAACAGAAAAGTTTGAGTACAATAAAGATAATGGGATTGTTAAAGCGACAGATAATGAGAATCGTGAAACAACAGTTGCTTATAAGGCTGCAAATACAGAAGTATCTGAAACAGACCAAGCAGCAAATACATCATCTTTCATGCAGTATGATCAGTTTGGAAATCCAATTGCAACAACTAGAGAGCTAGGAACAGGAGAAAACCTGATTCAAAATCCAAGCTTTGAAATGAATAACACTGAGAGATGGAATGAAGAAAAAGGAAATAGCCTAGGATCGTTGAAAAAAGATGCAATATTCGCGCCAGGTGGATTGGGCGGATCTTCATCTTTACAAATGATAGTAAAGGCGCAAAACGCTGGTTGGGGATACCATAGTGCAATTCAGGATGTGGTAGTAGAACCAAATACAACCTATACATTAAGTGGGATGATGAAAACAGCATTAACGCACGCTGGTGCATTTTTTAATGTTCAGTTATTAAAAGAAGATGGAACCCCTCTTGGTAGTGGAAATAACTGGTTTGATACACGTCATAATAGGATAGAAGGCGAGAAAGATTGGACAAATCGCCAAGTAACCTTTAAGACAACAGATCAAACAAAAAAAGTTAGAATATATCTACAAGTTGATTATAATCGAGCGGATTCAAGTGGTTCAGCATGGTTTGATAAGATTCAATTGGAAAGAGGAGAAGTGTCTTCCAGCTTTAACCCAATTGAAAATAGTAGTTTAGAAAATATGGCAGGAAATGGCTGTATGCCAGGTTGGATTCGAGGAGATGGAACAAGCTGTGATCCAAAAGATGTTTCTCAGCAAGAGAGCTTTACGGGACATTCATCTATTGTATTAGAGCGTAGCCAATATGGTGGTTCAGATGTAGGATATGGTAAGCATATCACTATAAATCAGAAAAAAGCAGAACCAATTACGCTAACAGGAATGTCTAAATCAGAAAATGTAGAAAATACTGCACCAGATAAACTCTCTCGAGATTACTCTATTTGGGCGGATGTACATTATCAAGATGGTAGTGGGGAAAATTTCCAAGCGAAATTCCCAAGTGGGACAAATGATTGGAATCGTAGTGCGGTTGTAATCCCTGCCACTAAACCAATTAAACGTATGGAAGTTTATATGCTCTTTAGAAGAGAGAATAAAGGGAAAGTTTGGTTTGATGATATACGCCTATTAGAAGGAAACGCTCTTATTAAAAACGAGTACGACAACGACGGAAATGTTGTTGCGACGTATGATGAAGAAGGACAGAAGAATACATTCACATATGATGCATCAGGAAATAAAAAGAGCGAAACAGATGAAAAGGGAAATACAAAACTATATGATTACAACAAAGATAATCTATTAACAAAGGTGACATTAAAGAATGGTACCTCTGTAAATTATCGTTATGATCATAATGGAAACACAACAGAGAAATCTGTCATGTTTGGTGGGAAAACACAAACACACAAATATGAATATGATGTAGATAATAAAAATACAGTGTATATCGATGCGTTAAACCGTCGTATTGAACATACGTATGATGAAAATGCAAACAAGATTAAAACGAAAATGCCAAATGGCTCTATTTTAGAATCTGTATATGATACAGCAGACCGTGTCATTGGTGAAAAACGCAATGGGAAAGATTCGTTTACATTCGAACGCGATCAAAATGGACAAGTTACGAAAGTGAAAGATCTTGTCAATGGCGTAGAACGAACAAAAACATACGACAAGGCAGACCGCGTCACAAGTGCAACAGATAGCCGAGGCGGAAAAGTTGACTGGGCATATCACGACAAAGCAAACAGTAAGACAGAAAAACTAAAAGAACAAACAATTACGCAAGGTGGATACACAAATAAAGTATCGTATGACTACAACACGTTAGATCAAAACATTCGTGTGACAGACGGTTCTCAAACGTATCGCTTTGATTATGACGATCAAGGAAATGTTCGTACGTATACAGCTGGCAATGGTTCAGGTTCTACCTTTAACTATGACCATGCGAACAAAATTAAAGATTTAGTAGTAGGTACGTCAAATAGTATTCTTCTTTCTGAACGATATGAATATGACCAATCGGGTAACCGTACGAAGATTAAACATGAAGGTGCGGGCGGGAAAGTAACAGAGACAAACTTTGTATATGACCCGATTAACCAATTATTAAATGAAGCACTACCAAACGGAACAACTAAATCATACACATATGATGGATTTGGAAACCGTACAAGTGTGAAAGTTGTAGAGAATGGAAAAGAAACAAAATCTATAGCGGCAACATTCAATGAAGGAAATCAACTTGTCAAATTCGGAAATGAATCGTTAACGTATGATGCGAATGGAAATCGTACATCTGATGGGAAGTATAAGTATACATGGAATGAAGACGACCAAATTGTAGCTATCACAAAACAAGGTGAGAGCAATGCATTTGCGACTTATAAATACGATGAAAATAACCGTCGTATTGAAAAGAGTGTAAATGGTCAAGTAACACGTTATTTCTATGATGGAGATAGTATTAATCCGTTATATGAGACGGATGCTAGTGGAAATGTTCTTCGTCAATATGTATACTCAACAAGTGGCGCGCGTCTAGCGATGAAATCAAAAGGACAAACGTTATACTACCACTACAACCCTCGTGGCGATGTCATTGCGATGACAGATCAAAATAGAGAAGTTGTAGCAACGTATGAATATGATTCGTGGGGTAACGTATTAAAAAGTGATACAAAAGGTATCGCAGCAGACAATCCATTTGGATATGCGGGATACATGTATGATAAAGAGATTGGTATGTATTATCTGATTGCACGTTATTACAATCCAGACCATGGTGTGTTCTTATCGGTGGATCCCGACGTAGGTGATGCAGATGATCCGGTTACACAGAATGGATATACGTATGCTGATAATAATCCATTGATGATGATAGATCCAGATGGAGAATGGGCAAAAGCAGTAGTCATAGTAGTTGTAGTTATTGGATATAGAGGATATAAAATTTATAAAAAAGTTCAAAAGGTAGAGAAGAAGTTACCATCTAAATCGCCATATGGACATTTAAAGGACCCAAAATCTGTAGGGAAAGGAAAGAATTTTACAGCTAAGCAAAAACAAAATATAATAGCAGAGAATATGAAACGAAATGGTGGAGTAGTTAAATCAGATTTATCTGGTAAGACGCTTTGTAAACCGAAAAAAAGTAAAAAAGGAGTCACACCTTGTCCAAATGAATGGCAAATTGATCATATAAAACCTAAAAGTAAAGGTGGAACAAACAGTTATAAAAATGCTCAAGTGTTATCTCGTTCGGAAAACAGAAAAAAATCGAATAAATATTAAGTGTAAAGGGGATATAAAATGGTAACGAAAAAATTAGATATAAATAGAATAGATTTATGGAAGAGCAGTATCTTTAAGTCAATTGCACATGCGATTAATATGGCACATTATCCTGAATTATCCTATGAAAGTTCTTGGGATAACTTTAATTACAATTTACAAGATGGAGAAGGTGCTAGAGGAACAATAACATTTCATCCTGATTTTTGTATAGCTGCCTTCCAAGATTTGAATAGTGAGAGAAGTGAACAAGTAAAAGACCCTTTATATTATCTTGAAGGGGCATCTGATAATGTGAAGGAAGTTGCTCAGCAGGAAACTTTTCAGTATTTACTAGAGGATGTTGAAGGAGAAACAATGCCATTAATAACGTCCGCATTTTGGATTGAAAATGGTGATACGTATTCAATTGACACATTTGAAGAGTTTCAAGAACATGGTGGTTTTTTATTAGAGATGCAGTTAGAGGATATTCCATCTTTAATGGAGATTTTGGAAGAAGAGTATGAAATGACGGATCCACAATTAAATCTACTACAATTAATTTTTGAAAAGAAAATAAAATCACCGGAAGAAAAAATTATACTTTCTGAAGTGGAAATTGATATGATCGGAATTAGTGATGAAGAAGGACGAGAAGAAAGTGAAGAATCATTCAAAGAGTTAAATATTATTTGGGATATTTCATAATAAGTTATAGCTTTATATATATATAAAATAGAGTGTTTTCAAAAGAAAAAGGGTATAAGTATAAACCCTTTTTCTTTTAGTTTCTAAACTTTTATGCAAATGATTTGCATGGGGAATTGTGTAAATACTATCGATTAAATTATGATGACCAATCGGGTAACCGCACGAAGATTAAACATGAAGGTGCGGGCGGAAAAGTAACAGAAACAAACTTTGTATATGACCCGATTAATCAATTATTAAATGAAGCACTACCAAACGGAACAACTAAATCATACACATATGATGGATTTGGAAACCGTACGAGTGTGAAAGTTGTAGAGAATGGAAAAGAAACAAAATCTATAGCGGCAACATTCAATGAAGGAAATCAACTTGTAAAGTTCGGAAATGAATCGTTAACGTATGATGCGAATGGTAATCGTACCTCAGATGGAAAGTACAAGTATACATGGAATGAAAATGACCAGATTGTAGCTATCACAAAACAAGGTGAGAGTAATGCATTTGCGACTTATAAGTATGATAATGATAGTCGTCGTATTGAAAAGAATGTAAATGGTCAAGTAACGCGCTACTTCTATGATGGAGACAGCATTAATCCGTTATATGAGACAGATGGAAATGGGAATGTCCTTCGTCAATATGTATACTCTACAACTGGCGTACGACTAGCGATGAAGTCAAAAGGACAAACGTTATACTATCACTATAATCCTCGTGGTGACGTCGTTGCGATGACGAATCAAGACAAGGAAGTTGTAGCAACGTATGAATATGATGCATGGGGTAACGTAGTAAAGAGTGATACGAAAGGTACCGCAGCAGACAATCCATTTGGATATGCGGGATACATGTATGATAAAGAAATTGGTATGTATTACTTGATTGCGAGATACTATAATCCGGAGCATGGTGTGTTTTTATCGGTGGATCCTGATCCGGGTGATGAAGATGATCCTGTTACGATGAATGGGTATACGTATGCGGATAATAATCCAGTTATGATGACGGATCCAGATGGTTATTTTGCTTGGATGGTATTGAACGCAGGTTTTGCGGCTTATGATGGTTATAAAGCGTATAAAAAGAATGGATGGAAAGCAGCAGCGGTAGCTGTCGGAGCTGGATTAGTTGGTGGAGTAGCATTTAAGGGTGCTAGACTAGCCTATAACGCATATAAAGCTGGGAAATTCACAAAAAACTTATCGTTTAGCAAACAAAGTATCAAAAAAGTATGGTGGAACCCTCGAGAGAGCTAGAGGAAATGGCTGGGTAGTGACTATTCCTCAAGGAAAAAAACATAATTACACTGTAAGGGTTATGAACGCTGGTTCAGGAAATAGGCTCAAACCGTACTACCGAGTAAGTCATACAAAATATGGAGCATTTGATAAGTATGGCAATACAACTAATGACAAAGGCAAATCACATGTTAATTTATCAAGAAAGTCTTACAAGGAAATACGTCATACATTAAATAAAAAACGTTAGAAAAGGATGAAAAGCTACATGAATAGTAGTAATATACAGTCTATATTAGATGATTTATGGGGCGCCACCATTTTAGATACACATATAGATTTATTAAATGATAGTATTAAATTTACATTACAGGTAATTGATAATGGCGTTATAAAAGATTTTAAATTAGTATTTATAGAAGTTTCATCGTTTTATTATGTTAAAGATGATGAAAAGCGTAGGTTTGCATTCTATGATAGAGAAAAAGTAGATTATTTAGAATTGACAACGATTTATTATGAAGATCCAAATCTGAGTGAAGTTAAATTGAATTTACAAAATGAGAAAGAATGGAGTAGCAAATATTCCACAGGAGTAAATATTATAATAGAGATTTGGGATTCTATTTTGTTAGTGGAAGCAAAACAATTTTCTCTTAATGGTGAAGTGATTAATCTTAAAATGTAGTTGTTGAAGTTCATTATACGTTGAAAAGGCGAAGTCTCTTGGAAGACTTCGCCTTTGTTTATATAGGGCATGGATGCTTTCAATGCCTTTTATGTAAAATGATAATAATGTTATTGAGTGTTTTTGTCCATCTCCCGAAAAGGGGAATTAGAAAAAAAGCAAACTTTCCTCTTATAAACTATCCTGCTATCAAATAGACACTAAAAAAGTCTATTTGATAGGGAATTTCTTGTATAATTAGGGTACGTATTGCCCACATTTTAACAAAAATATACGCTAAGCAAATCACGTGGTGACGTAGTAGCGATGACAGATGCGGATGGGCGAGTTGTCACAAACTATGAATACAATGCGGGGGATTGTTCGCAGGAGGATAAACAATGGAAGGAGGTCATACGGTGGAAAGAAGAAAAGAACTTGAGATGGTATTCTTAGGGGACGAAAAAAAGATAACGATTGCATCATTTGGCTCTATGTATCCAAATGATGATGAGCTGTATTTATGTGATTTACAACTGAATTTCTTAGCTGTATCCTCGAATAATATTCATTATGAGTGTGAAGGGCGAAAAAACAAAGAGAAAAAACGTTTAAAAATTCAACGAAAGCGAAACTTATGAAGATTTCGAATGCAGTAGGAAGACGTAAATAAAGAGAGGTTAAAAGTGCTTATAGAAATTTTAGAATTTGCTGCTATCTTGGCTTTAGAATGTGTATTAATATTGATTGTTTTATTTCAAGAAAGTAATGTAAGTAATATTAAAGAAAGTATTACTAATAGTAGGATTTTGTTTATTATTCAAATCACACGTATTTTAATAGGAATATGGATAG
>NZ_JAVBIS010000043.1:0-202 GCF_030757775.1 Bacillus sp. MHSD_36 | reverse complement strand
GTGGTATATTAATAGCCTCTAAAAGCAAATTGAATATACATGTAAGTACCAACACCATAAATAACAAAAGCAACTATAGCAATTATCCATTTTTCACCACTTTTTTGTACATACTTCGAGCATGCCCAAATAAGAAGTAAAATAATTAATTGAATTGCAGTCACTTTTGAGACAGCAATTATAGTAGTTTCTGTAACAAATA
>NZ_JAVBIS010000042.1:0-203 GCF_030757775.1 Bacillus sp. MHSD_36 | reverse complement strand
TTTTTATTGCAAGAGCCATTAGCTCAGTTGGTAGAGCATCTGACTTTTAATCAGAGGGTCGAAGGTTCGAGTCCTTCATGGCTCACCATTTTAATGAAATATGCGGGTGTGGCGGAATTGGCAGACGCACTAGACTTAGGATCTAGCGCCTTTGGCGTGGGGGTTCGACTCCCTTCACCCGCACTTTTAACAAAATAACTCAA
>NZ_JAVBIS010000041.1:0-266 GCF_030757775.1 Bacillus sp. MHSD_36 | reverse complement strand
CGCGCCCGAGAGGAGTCGAACCCCTAACCTCTTGATCCGTAGTCAAACGCTCTATCCAATTGAGCTACGGGCGCATATGGTGCCGAGGGCGGGGGTCGAACCCGCACGGTGGTCACCCACCGCAGGATTTTAAGTCCTGTGCGTCTGCCTGTTCCGCCACCCCGGCATGTCATATTGAAAATTGGAGCGGAAGACGGGATTCGAACCCGCGACCCCAACCTTGGCAAGGTTGTATTCTACCACTGAACTACTTCCGCAAGACATGT
>NZ_JAVBIS010000040.1:0-300 GCF_030757775.1 Bacillus sp. MHSD_36 | reverse complement strand
GCGCTGCTTATCAATATAAGTTTCCGTGTTTCGTTTTCGTTTAGTTTTGAGAGTTCAATAAAAAGTATTGACTCTTAAATGAGGATATGATATAAATAAATCCTGCAATTTGTATGGGCCTATAGCTCAGCTGGTTAGAGCGCACGCCTGATAAGCGTGAGGTCGATGGTTCGAGTCCATTTAGGCCCACCATACAACTTGGGGCCTTAGCTCAGCTGGGAGAGCGCCTGCCTTGCACGCAGGAGGTCAGCGGTTCGATCCCGCTAGGCTCCACCAAAAAGCTATTTTAAATAGCAAATG
>NZ_JAVBIS010000004.1:0-551196 GCF_030757775.1 Bacillus sp. MHSD_36 | reverse complement strand
TTTTGAGGCGAGAGGCTTACTGTCCGTTAAAGCGGGGTAAAGTGAAACTTTACTCAGCGGAAAAATGCATGATAAAGCGAAAGGGGATGGAACCGTGAAACCAAAAGTTTATATTGCCGAACCAGTTCCAACATTTGTAGAAACATATTTATCAGAACACTGTGATTATGAAAAATGGGAGAAAAATGAGAAGGTACCGCGTGATATCCTATTAGAGAAAATACAAGATAAAGACGGTTTATTAAATTTTGGATCTGCTATTAATGAAGAATTATTAGAGGTAGCTCCTAACTTAAAAGTAGTGAGCAACATTTCTGTCGGTTACGATAATTTTGATTTACAAGCGATGGAAAAGAGAAATGTAATCGGAACGAATACACCATACGTACTAGATGATACAGTAGCTGACCTCGTTTTCGCTCTTATGTTATCTGCTAGTCGTCGTGTTTGTGAACTGGACTCCTACGTAAAAAATGGTGAATGGAATGCCGAAATTGGAAAAGAGCACTTCGGGCTAGATGTACACCATAGTACAATCGGTATTATCGGAATGGGCAGAATTGGTGAAGCTGTGGCAAAACGAGCAAAATTCGGATTTGATATGGATGTTCTTTATTATAACCGTCGCCGTAAAGAAGAAGCAGAGCAAAAATTTGATGCTACATATTGTGATCTACAGACGCTATTAAAGCAATCTGACTTTATTGTTCTTCTTACTCCATTAACAGATGAAACGTATCATCTTATCGGAGAAAAGGAATTTTCATTAATGAAAGAAACAGCAATCTTCATTAATGCTTCTCGCGGGAAAACAGTAGATGAAGAAGCGTTAATCCATGCCTTAACAGAAAAGAAAATCTTTGCAGCAGGCATCGATACTTTTACACAAGAGCCGATTCAAAAAGACAATCCGCTCTTATCCTTACAAAATGTCGTGACTTTACCGCACATCGGATCTGCAACATTAAAAACTAGGCGGCAAATGGCTATGACAGCCGCTGAAAATTTAGTCGCAGGATTACAAGGAAAAACACCGCCTAATATTGTTCGCGCATAATAATGAATAAGTGAAAGGCAAGATGACATCGTCATCTTGCCTTTTTTTGTTAACATATTTTTTTCTGCCTTGGAGATGATATGAACAAAAATCAATGGAGTGACAAAAAATGAATCACGAATATACTTGTCCTTATTTCACTTTTTCCACTCGCGGCACTACTGTTCATTACGAATTGTATGAACATAACAATAAAACAGAACGTCCTACTTTCGTACTCGTTCACGGCTTTTTATCTTCCTCATTCAGTTACCGCCGTCTTATCCCTTTACTATCGAAGGAAGGAACCGTACTGGCTCTTGATTTACCACCGTTCGGTAAAAGTGATAAGTCGCATCTATTTAAGTATTCTTATCACAACTTAGCAACAGTTATTATTGATTTAATTGAACACTTATCTCTCTCAAATATTATATTAGTTGGGCATTCTATGGGTGGCCAAATTTCTCTTTATGTAAACCGTATACGTCCTGAATTAATCTCAAAGACAATTTTACTGTGTAGCTCTAGCTATTTAGCACGTGCAGCTTTGCCTTTGCTATATTCTTCTTATTTACCGTTCTTTCATTTATATGTAAAGAACTGGATTATCCGGCGCGGCATCGTTCATAACTTAATGAATGTCGTTCATGATCACTCATTAATTGATGATGAGATGAAGGAAGGTTACTCTGCTCCTTTTTATGACAACCGTATCTTCCCCGCTTTAACTCGTATGATACGCGATCGTGAAGGTGACTTATCTTCAACTGAATTACAAAAAATCGAAACACCTACGCTACTCATTTGGGGTGAAAAAGATCGAGTCGTCCCTGTACATGTAGGTCATCGTCTACACAAAGATTTACCGAATTCGAAATTTATTTCTTACGAAAATACAGGGCATTTACTACCTGAAGAAAAACCTGAACATGTGTATGAAGAAATTATCGCTTTTTCTGCGCAATAATATGAAAGGCTGTCGGAAATTCCGACAGCCTACAATGAACAACTTCCGCCTTCTTTTATTACAAGTAATTCCACAGCTAACTTCTCACATTTTTCAAGCGCAGGTACTTCCTCAAAAGACATAAAGTATATATGTTGAATCTTTTTTGCGATATATTTTGGATCGTCAAACACACTTGCGACGTTCACAACATCGCTCGCTTCTGTTTCGTAAAACTCCGGTCCCATTTGAAACGGATCCCAATTCTTCACAACCTCTATCATCTTTTCATATGTACCCATTCGCTTCCCGCCTTTTCACTTTTTAATACTTTTCTTTATCCTATCATATCAGCTATTCTATAAGAAGAGAGAGAACTTTCATAACTTAACGGTTTTACAGAAGAAGGGGGCAAACTTATGCAACTATTTCATAAAACAGTCAATCGCCGTGGAACTCATAGTACAAAATGGGATACATATAAAAACGAAGAACTTATCCATGCTTGGATTGCTGATATGGATTTTGAAGTACCACAACCAATTCAAACTGCTTTAAAGAAACGTATCGAACATCCTATTTTCGGCTATACACTTCCTCCTGAAAATATTGGAGATATTATTTGTAACTGGACAAAAAAACAGTACAACTGGGATATTCAAAAAGAATGGATTGTTTTTAGCGCGGGAATCGTTCCAGCTCTTAGTACGAGCATACAGGCCTTCACAAAGGAAAATGAATCCGTTCTCGTACAACCACCTATTTATCCCCCATTTTTCGAAATGGTTACAACAAACAATAGACAATTATGCGTGAGTCCATTACAGAAACAAAATGATACATATGCGATAGACTTCAAGCATTTAGAAAATCAATTCCAACAAGGCGTCAAACTTATGCTTCTTTGTAGCCCTCACAACCCAATCGGGCGTGTTTGGTCAAAAAAGGAACTCACACAGCTTGGTGCGTTATGTACGAAATATAATATAATCGTTGTCGCGGATGAAATTCATTCCGATATTATTTACGCAGACCATACACACATACCATTCGCTTCCTTATCAGAAGAATTAGCAGCGCGTACCATTACTTGTATGGCTCCGAGTAAAACATTTAATATCGCTGGATTACAAGCATCGATTATTATCATACCAAACGAAAAACTCCGTCAAACCTTTACCTCTATCCAATATAGACAAGGTTTCCACGGATTAAATACATTCGCCTATACAGCAATGCAAAGCGCTTATACAGAATGTAACGATTGGCTAAATGAAATTCGATTATATATAGAAGATAACGCTCAATTTGCTTGTAAATATATTAAAGATCATATACCTGCTCTTTCTGTAACGAAGCCAGAAGGTAGCTTTTTGCTATGGATTGATTGCTCTCGCCTACAACTTTCTCAAAACGAACGTACCACATTGCTTGAGGAAAAAGGGAAAATCATCGTTGAGCCTGGTGAAAAATACGGATTAGGCGGCGAAGAACATATTCGAATTAACATCGGCTGTCCAAGATCTGTTTTAGAAGAGATTTTGAATAGACTGCGTCATACGTTTTCATAATAGAAAAGGAAGTTGTCCCATTTTTAGGACAACCTCCTTTTCTACAGTTGCCACTATCGGCGTTTAACAAAAAAGCTACCGCGCACGGTAGCTTTTACTTTTTCTTCATATCCGACGCTTTTTTTACAATAACACCACAAGCAATTCGATTACCTGATTTACCTGTCGGTTGTGTCATACCATCGTCAGCGTTTTCTGTAATAATAATAGACGCTCCATCTTTTCTATGAATCGTCGTTTTTCCTTCTTCAAGCGTTATGTGCGGCGCATCGATTTCTGCTTTAATTTTCCCAGAACCGTCTGCGATTACGTTTGGTAAATCACCGTTTTCTGCCCCCTTCGGATTAAGGAGTCCATGCTTTTTATTATCAGGATTAAAATGATTCCCAGATGATTCAAATCGTGGTGCTTTACACTCACCAATTTCGTGTACATGTATGCCGTGCGGGCCAGGTGTGAACCCTTCCCCTTTAATCTTAATTTTCACTCCGCTTGTTTGCTGCACTACTTTCGCAGTCCCAACTTCATCGCCTGAAGCATTATGTAATTTCACGTCAATTTCCTTCGGCTTTCCTTGGTCACAACCTGCCATCAGAAATATTAAACAACAACTGAAAAAAAGCCGTTTTTTCATTCTATTCCCTCCAAAATACATTCTGCCCTTAGATTGTCCGAGCATAGAGGGAAACATACAAAAATGAGCTACTGTTTCTTCTCAGCTAACAGCTTTTCTTCAACTTTCTGTAATCGATCTGCTTCTCGTTTTGATACACGAATGAACATACGCCACGTGGCAACCGCACCAATGATAAATAGAACGCAAACAATCCCTGGAATAATATATTCTGTTTTATCTTCCGGGAAGTATAAAGGCATCATATAGAACACTCCTTATTATAGGATTTGAAAACCATCAGAATTTTCTGTTATATTATTTTAAATTATAGTTGAACTGATTCATATTCTCAAGGGGACGTTCTGAAAGCAAATGATTTCTTTGACTCCTTCTCCTACTTTCCTTACTATAAACTTGAGGTGAAAAATATGAGAGAAACATTTGAAATTGGCGAAATCGTTACTGGTATTTATAAAACTGGAAAATACATCGGCGAAGTTACAAATAGCCGTCCTGGCAGTTACGTCGTAAAAGTATTAGCTGTTTTAAAACATCCAGTGCAAGGTGACTTACATAACGTAAAACAAGCGGATGTACCATTTTTCCATGAAAGACGTGCTTTAGCTTTCCGTGAACAAACGAACATTCCAGAGCAAATGGTGAAGAAATATGAAGGAGAAATTCCAGAGTATACAGAGTCACTCAAATTAGCATTAGAAACTCAAATGAATTCATTCTCTGAAGATGATTCACCTTTTGCGGTTCGTAGTCTAGAAACATTAGAGCAGTTAAAAAAAGACTACAAACTTTAAAAAAACAAAACGACCAAATTACATACTGTGCAATTTGGTCGTTACTGTGTACTCACCTTCTTTAGCACTTTTGAAAAATCAACGAGTTCTCCTAATGTTGGAGGTGCTGGTTTCACTAAATATTCTTTATCTTTTTCTACTAATTTAAAAATATTATACGTCGTCATCGCATCGTCTAGCGCACAATGATGCTTACCTGTCCCTACTTTTCCATACGCCTCAATTGCTTTCCACAATCCTGTTTGATTTCTCTCCCCAAAAAACTTCTTATACTCCATTGATAAATCACGACACTGCCCTAAGAACGGAAAGTCGACTCCCGCCATTTCACAATTATGCTTCAACACTTTCATATCCATATTTCCCCACGTAACAATGGTTGGTTTACATCTCTTTTCATATTCTGCAAGTTTTTTAACGAGTTCTGGAAACGAAATTCCTTTATCTACGGCTTCTTGTTTAATCCCTAAAAATTTCTTACATCGATCCGTTAATGAAGGAAAAGTTTTCGGCCTAACATGAGCTGAATATGTGTCCTCTACTTTACAGCCAACAACCGAAACGAGTCCTACCTCAATAATTTCCGGGAAAAATCCTTTTGGTTTTTTTCTGTGCTGGGGCATCGTAAACTCAAAATCCAAAAATAAAAATCGTTGTTCATCCATACGATCCCTTCCTTATCATCTTTGTCATTCCTTTCTATTTGACACTCCTACACGAACAAGCTCGAATGCTAATTCCATTTTAAATATTCAGATTGGATGTATCTTATATATATGTCAAATACCCGCAAATATTTTTAAAAATAAGAAAAAATGACCGATGCAGAAAATATGACAAAATAAACCCTTTCATTTACATCCTCCTTTTTTCTACTTTATAATGACGTTATGTGTGTTTCATCTAGTTACTTTTTGACACACTAAGAAAAGTGAATGAAAGGAGATGAGAGTTTTGCACGAAACAACGCAAGAGCTCGCAAACTGGCAGTATTATTTTGCTATCGCAGTCTTTTTAATTACATATGCCATTATTATTTCTGAAAAAATCAATCGCGCTGTCATCGCACTTCTTGGCGCAGCACTCATGGTAATTATGGGGGTCGTTGATTTACATAACGCCTTTACGAAACATATTGAATGGGGGACGATTACGCTACTCATCGGTATGATGATTTTGGTGAACATTACGAGTAAATCGGGTGTCTTCCAATACGTTGCCATTAAAGCAGCAAAAGGAGCACAAGGAAATCCAATTAAAATTTTAATTTCCCTTTCCTTACTTACTGCGCTTGGTTCCGCATTTTTAGATAACGTTACAACTGTACTTCTTGTTGTTCCAGTTACTTTATCTATTACGCGCATACTGCAAGTAAATCCTGTTCCTTATTTACTTTCTGAAATTATTTTTTCAAACATTGGAGGAACAGCAACATTAATTGGTGATCCACCTAACATTATGATTGGTTCTGCAAATAAGCATTTAGATTTCAATGCGTTCTTATTCAACTTAGCACCTATCGTAATCATTATTATTGGTGTGACAGCGACAATACTTTACTTCATGTATCGTAAACAATTAATTGCTGATCCTGTACAAGTTAAGAAATTAATGAGTTTAGATGAAAAGAAGTATATTAAAGATCCAGTATTAATGAAGAAATCTTTAACAGTACTTGGACTTACAATTGTAGGTTTCATGACTCATTCAATTTTCCATGTTGATGCAGCTATCATCGCTTTAACTGGTGCCACTATCCTTATGCTAATTGGTGTGAAAGAACATGAAATTGAAGAGGTATTCGCAAGTGTTGAGTGGGTAACAATCTTCTTCTTCGCAGGACTATTCGTACTCGTTGGAGGACTTATCGACATCGGTCTTATTAAAATGTTAGCTCAAAAAGTAATTGGCATAACGGGCGGAGATATCTCTTACGCATCTATCCTTATTTTATGGGTATCTGGTATCGCCTCGGCAACAATTGATAACATTCCATTCGTTGCAACAATGATCCCACTTATTAACGATATGGCAGTTGGGCTAGGATTATCACCTTCTGACGCACAAATCGACGTATTATGGTGGGCATTAGCATTAGGTGCTTGTCTAGGTGGAAACGGAACATTAATCGGAGCTTCTGCTAACGTAATTGTTGCAGGTATCGCAAGCCGCGAAGGACATAAGTTTAGCTACATGGACTTCCTAAAAGTCGGTTTCCCAATAATGATCGTTTCATTAATCATTTCTCATATTTATATTTATGTACGCTACCTTATGTAGTAAAAAAGGGCTGTCCTATGTGACAGCCCTTTTTTCTTGGTCAACAAAAAGCTGTTCCAAAATATCTTTGAAACAGCTCCATGCATATATCTATTCGTTATATCTTACCGGCTCATTCCGAATAATAAATAAGTGAATTGGTAAGAAAACCGAAAATGTGATTGTATGAATAATTGTAAATAATATAGAGTTTGTTCCGTACCTATCTAAAATTGCGTAGATAAGATAAATAGACAGCACAATCGATACAGCTGTTGCTATTAAATATAGAATTGGTACGAAATTAAAAATGAAACATGCGACGTATATACCGAATACTTTCCATCCCGCTTCTTCTTTCAAGAAATCTGGTAATTTATCTTTCGCTAAATCACCCCATATCTTACTATTTAAAAAAGGAATAAATGCAAGAACACCATCGGTTGCACCATTATTTTTCGCCATCGTATACAGTGCAAAAGCCGTTAATAAATACGCAATAATTGCCCAAATCAATACAACAAGAATAAACGCAAAACTAAGAGCAAAGAAACCTGCTAGTAAACCTTGATCTTCCATCTTATCCTCTCCTCTCTACTCTCAACATATTTCATTCCATCGCAAGTTATGTTTTAAAATTTAACCAAACTCTCTGTATAATAATAGGAGTAAGATAATTAGAGAGGAGAACAACTGATGCATCCATTTGTAAAAGCACTACAAGAACATTTCATAGCTCACAAAAATGCGGAAAAAGCAGAACCGATGGCACGTTATATGAAAAATCACTTCCCATTTCTCGGTATTCAAACCCCCGAGAGAAGACAGTTATTAAAAGACGTTATTCAAATACATACTCTCCCAGATTCAAAAGACTTCCAAGTTATCATACGTGAGCTTTGGGATTTACCAGAACGTGAATTTCAAGCGGCCGCACTTGATATTATGCAAAAATATAAAAAGCATATAAACGAAACTCATATCCCCTTCTTAGAAGAACTCATTGTCACAAAGTCTTGGTGGGATACTGTTGATAGCATCGTCCCTACCTTTTTAGGCAATATCTTTTTACAACGCCCGGAATTAATTTCTGCCTATATTCCGAAATGGATTGCATCAAATAACATATGGTTACAACGCACCGCTATTTTGTTCCAGCTAAAATATAAACAAAAGATGGATGAAGAACTTCTTTTCTGGATTATTGGACAACTACATTCTTCAAAAGAATTTTTCATTCAAAAAGCAATTGGCTGGGTCCTTCGTGAATATGCAAAAACAAAGCCCGATGTAGTATGGGAATACGTGCAAAATAACGAGCTTGCCCCGCTCAGTAAACGTGAAGCAATTAAGCACATTAAACAAAATTACGGAATAAATAACGAAAAAATAGGCGAGACTCTATCATAGATAGACGCGTTCCTCTATTGAGATTTAAAAAAGAACGTGTTAGAATATGTTCATTATTATTAATATAAGTAGCGATGACGGACTTATAAGTACTTGCACAAAAAGCGATTCAGGGATAGTGAAAGCCTGAAGCTGCAAGGAAACGGCAGTCTCGAGCAATACGTGATAAAGTGGATGCACCTTTTGTGTATCAACTAGGGTGGAACCGCGGGCAAACGCTCGTCCCTAGGCAATTAAGCCTTGGGATGAGCGTTTTTTTTTATGTTTTTCAAAGCATATACCGCTCGTTTCACTAGCATCTGAGCATATCATCGCCAATACGTTAACTTTCAAAAGGAGGATTTTCTTATGTATTCAATGGAACAAGTAGTAAACTTAGCGAAACATCGCGGTTTTGTTTTCCCTGGTTCTGAAATTTACGGTGGTCTTGCAAACACTTGGGATTACGGTCCACTTGGAATCGAATTAAAAAATAACGTTAAAAAAGCTTGGTGGAAAAAATTCATTCAAGAATCTCCATACAACGTTGGTTTAGACGCAGCTATTTTAATGAACCCAAAAACTTGGATCGCTTCTGGTCACGTTGGTAACTTCAATGATCCAATGATCGACTGTAAAAAATGTAAAGCGCGTCACCGTGCTGACAAATTAATTGAAGATGCATTAGATGCAAAAGGCATCGAAATGGTTGTTGATGGTCTTACTTTCGACCAAATGGCTGACTTAATGAAAGAACATGAAGTAAAATGTCCTGATTGCGGTAGTGAAGAATTCACTGAAATCCGTCAGTTCAACTTAATGTTCAAAACATTCCAAGGTGTTACAGAGTCTAGCACAAACGAAATCTTCCTTCGTCCTGAAACAGCACAAGGTATTTTCGTAAACTTTAAAAACGTACAACGCTCTATGCGTAAAAAACTTCCATTTGGTATTGGCCAAATCGGTAAGAGCTTCCGTAATGAAATCACACCTGGTAACTTCACATTCCGTACACGTGAATTCGAACAAATGGAACTTGAATTCTTCTGTAAGCCTGGTGAAGATTTAGAGTGGTTCGCATTCTGGCGTGAAACTTGTAAGAACTGGTTACTTTCACTTGGTATGACTGAAGAAAGCATGCGTCTTCGTGACCACGGTGAAGAAGAGTTATCTCACTACAGTAACGCAACAACTGATATTGAATTCAAATTCCCATTCGGTTGGGGCGAGCTATGGGGCGTTGCATCTCGTACAGACTTCGATTTAAAACGTCACATGGAACATTCTAACGAAGACTTTAACTATATTGATCCACAAACGAATGAGCGTTACGTACCGTACTGCATCGAGCCATCTTTAGGTGCTGACCGCGTAACATTAGCATTCTTATGTGATGCATATGAAGAAGAGCAATTAGAAAACGATTCTCGTACAGTTCTTCGTTTCCACCCTGCTTTAGCACCATACAAAGCAGCGATCTTACCATTATCTAAAAAGCTATCTGAAGGTGCTACTGAAGTATTCGCAGAACTAGCTAAAGACTTCATGGTAGACTTTGATGAAACTGGTTCTATCGGTAAACGTTACCGTCGTCAAGACGAAATCGGTACACCATTCTGTATCACTTATGACTTCGACTCAGTTGAAGACAAAGCTGTTACAGTACGTGACCGTGACACAATGGAACAAGTTCGTATGCCAATTAGCGAACTAAAAGGTTTCTTAGAGAAGAAAATCCAGTTCTAATGATAAAAAAAAGAGGCAGCTCATGAGAGCGCCTCTTTTTTACTTTTCACGTTTTTCTTTAATTGCTACTGTACACCTTGAAATACATAATAAATCGTCATTCTCATCAATGATACGCACATCCCAAACCATCGTTGAATTCCCTCTATGTATCGGTGTTCCAATTGCCGTTACAATTCCATCTTTCTTTGAGCGAATGTGATTTGCATTAATTTCTAGACCGAAACAGATGCATTTCTCTTGATCAATTAAATTGTATGAACCAACGCTTGCTACTGTTTCTGCTAATGCAACAGATGCACCACCGTGTAAAAAACCAAACGGCTGATGCGTACGCTCATCAACAGGCATCGTAGCAACCACCTTATCTTCTGTCATCTCTAACAACTCAATCCCAAGTGAATCCATTAAAGTTTTTGCCATACCGCTTCCCCCTTCTCTTACTTTAATTAAATGTATAATTTTACCTGTTTATTTTCAAACTACGTATAACACTTATATAAGGAGGTTTCACCTAAATGAAACAGAAATTTTGTATACTACTGCTTATGTTCTCCTTGCTGACTATTGTACCAAATTGTGCACTAGCAGCCAAAGCATCTAACCTGACAATCGATGTTCAGACTGTAACGCAAAAAGGTAAGAAACCTTATATAGAATATCAAATTAATAGACCTTCATTTCATAACTTTTCTGATTCTAAATTTCAAAATAAGCTCAATTTCTATTACAAAAAATCTACTGACAAATTTAAAACCAGATTAGAAAAAGACGCAAAAAAATATTATAAAGAAACAGAAGGATCTAGTACACCATTTCATCCATACGTGGCAAATGTTGATTATAAAGTTTCTTTAAATAAACCACCTTTTCTCAGCCTATATTTGAATTACTATCAATATACAGGTGGTGCGCACGGTCTTTATACGTGGAAAGCAAACACATTTGATTTAAACGAAAAAAAGTTACTACGCTTAGATGATTTATTTCAACAAAAAGATAAATATAAAGAAGTAATACGCGCTGAGATTGTAAGACAAATTAAACAAAATGAAAGCATTTATTTTCCCGATGCAACTGAAAAGGTCATGAGCACGAAAAAGTTTCACTTCTTTTTAGAGCCGAACAATCTCGTCATTTATTTCCCTCTATATGAGATCGCTCCTTATTCAAGCGGAATTCCACAATTTCGTATTCCGTATACGTTGCTAAGAGAGGATTTGAAGCACTCTTATCAAAATATTTTGATTGACAACAAGTAAATAGTTTCGCTACGATAATGTTAACCTAAAAACAACAGGAGGTTAACATTATGAGGAGATTTCATGTTTTAGATTTAGCATTAGCTGCCATGTTCGTTGCTCTTATGGCCATTGGTGCAAATATTGTATCTTGGGCACCTTTCTTACAAGTAGCGGGCATCCCATTATCTATGCAACCATTTTTCGCAATTTTAGCAGGGCTTCTTCTTGGAAGTAGACTTGGCGCATTATCAATGACAGTTTATATGCTTGTTGGATTAGCAGGTGCGCCAATCTTCGCTAACTTCAAAGCTGGATTTGGAGCACTCTTAGATCCTACTGGTGGTTTTATTATCGCATTTATTATCGTTGCTTACGTCTCAGGAAAACTCGTAGAACAAAAGGAAAAACCAACATTTCGTACATTTGCAATTGCTTCGTTCACAGGAATCATTTTAACTTATATTATCGGCACTACTTATATGTACGGGGCAGTTAATTTCTTCATGGGTGGTAATATGAGCTATAAAGCTGCTTGGATGATTATGATGTGGTTCGCAGTAAAAGATATTGTATTTACAATTATCGGTGCTATTATCGCACCTCGTATATATTATGCTGTACGTCGTTCCGCTTATCAGCATTCTCATTCGACGATTTCATAAGAAAAAGGAGTTATTTCAGCGCACTGAAATAACTCCTTTTTCTTATATTAAGACTCTTGATTCGCTTGTTCTTCTAAAATTTTCTTCATCATTGCAACCATGTCATCACGTAATTCTGGGTGTTGCAGGGCCATTTCAATTGTCGTTTGAACGAATCCTAACTTTTCACCTACATCGTAGCGCTTTCCTTCGAAATCGTAAGCGAATACACGTTGAATTTCGTTTAAGCTTTGAATAGCATCTGTTAACTGAATTTCGCCACCAGCACCAACATGTTGCTGTTCTAAGAACATGAAGATTTCAGGTGTTAAAATGTAACGTCCCATAATCGCTAAGTTTGAAGGTGCTGTACCTTGCGCTGGCTTCTCAACGAAATTGCGAACTTGGTAACGACGACCTTCTTGTTCTAATGGATCGATAATTCCATAGCGATGTGTTTCCGACTCTGGAACAGTTTGTACCCCAATAACAGAAGAAAGTGTTTTTTCATACTCATCCATTAATTGACGTAAACATGGTTTCTCAGCTTGGACAATATCATCACCTAGTAACACTGCAAACGGCTCATCCCCAATGAATTTACGTGCACACCAAACAGCATGTCCTAGCCCTTTCGGTTCTTTTTGACGGATGTAATGAATATCTACCATTTTTGAAGAAGCTTGTACTTTTTCAAGCAACTCATATTTTTTCTTCTCCAATAGGTTTTGTTCTAGTTCAAATGCGTTATCAAAATGATCTTCGATAGAACGCTTTGTTTTACCAGTAACGATAATAATATCTTCGATACCCGATTTCACTGCTTCTTCTACAATGTATTGGATAGTTGGTTTATCTACTATCGGTAACATTTCTTTCGGCATTGCTTTCGTTGCTGGTAAAAAACGTGTTCCTAATCCAGCTGCTGGGATTATCGCTTTTCTTACTTTTTTCATCACAAAATACCCTCTCTCCTGTCGGAATCAATAGCAATCATTTCCTACATAAAACAAAAGGGAGATTTCGCTCCCTTTTGTTCCTTACTACTTAAAATTACTTTGTATTATAAACGATTCATAATGTCTTCTTTAATAGTAAGTAACTTTTGTTCACTATTTTGTAAAGAACTATCTTTTACACCAAAGTAGAACTTAATCTTCGGTTCAGTTCCAGATGGACGTAGGCAGAACCATGAACCATCCTCTAATTGATATTTTAACACATTTGATTTCGGTAAGTGAATCTCTTCTTTATGTCCATCTTGTAAAGATGTAACGATGCTTGCTTTATAGTCTTCAACTGCCACGACTGTTAAGCCCGCTACTTCTTTCGGAGGATTTTCACGGAACGTTGCCATCATCTCTTGGATTTTTTCCGCTCCATCTTTTCCTTTTAACGTTAACGATACAAGGTCTTCACGGAAGAAGCCGTACTTCTCAAATACTTCTAATAGACCGTCATATAGCGTTTTCCCTTGTGATTTGTAGTATGCAGCTACTTCACATGCGAATAGGACAGATTGTACTGCATCTTTATCACGGCAGAATGGGCGGATTAAATAACCATAGCTTTCCTCATAACCGAATTGGAATTCATATTGTCCGCTTTCTTCATACTGTCTAATTTTCTCACCGATAAATTTAAAGCCAGTTAACGTATCAATTGTATCTAAACCGTATGCTTTCGCGATTGTACGGCCGATTTCAGACGTTACGATTGTTTTTAATACGACACCGTTCTCTGGAAGTGTTCCGTTTTCTTTCTTTTGTGATAGTAAATAATCAAGCATTAAGGCACCTGTTTGGTTTCCTGTTAATACTTGGAACTCACCATTATGATTACGCACTGCTACACCAAGGCGGTCTGCATCAGGATCTGTTGCGATTAATACATCCGCTCCTACCTTTTCACCATCACGAATTGCATACTCAAACGCTGCATGCTCTTCTGGGTTCGGTGATTTTACTGTAGAGAAGTTTGGATCTGGTAACTCTTGCTCTTTTACAACTGTTACATCTGTAAATCCAACTTCTTTTAAACCACGGCGTACAGAAATATTTGATGTTCCGTGTAATGGTGTAAAGACTATTTTTAAGTCTTTGCCGGCCTTTTCCACCATTTCTTTATTAATGATGACATTATTCAATTCTGCAGCATATGCATCATCTACTTCTTGTCCAATAATATGTAATAAACCGTCAGCTTTTAATTGCTCCACATTAGCAACCTCAACTGTTAACTCGTCTTCTACTGCGTTTACGTAGCTGATTAACTCATCAGCTTCTTTTGGAGGCAACTGCCCACCATCTTCACCGTATACTTTGTAACCGTTATATTCTGGTGGATTATGGCTTGCCGTAAGAACGATTCCACTCACTGTATGTAAATGACGAACTGCGAAAGAAAGCACTGGCGTTGGACGTAAGCTTTCAAACACATATGTTGTGATACCATGTGCACCAAGTGTAGCAGCGACTTCCATTGCGAACTCAGGTGATTTATGACGAGAATCATACGCTACAACAACACCGCGTTTTTTCGCTTCCTCACCTAACTTTTCGATAAAGCTTGCTAATCCTTTTGTTGCTTTACGAACTGTATATACGTTTAAACGGTTCGTACCAGCACCAAGTTCACCACGCATACCACCTGTGCCAAACTCTAGATTTTTATAAAAGCTATCCTCAATTTTCTTCTCATCTTGCTTCATATTTTCTAGCTGTTCCTTTAATTCTGCATCTAATTGTGCGTAAGAAAGCCAGCGACTAAATTCTTGTTTCCAATTCATTCTTCTCTCTCCTCTCGCTCGTCATACCTTTATTATATGAAAAAAACATGTTGTATCTCAATATTTTATAAAATCTAGCAGGATTTTACTAGGAATATTTGTATACACTACTGTTAAATACTCCACTAAAGGGAATGAGGATTATGCGCGAATGGGGCTTGTCAGAAGAGCTCAAAATACAAACAAAGCAAATGATTGAAATTGCTGAAAAAGAACTATCAATTATGAGGAACGCAATCGATAAAGAAGACGAATGTATTTTATGCAAAATGGAAGATATTCATCATATGTTAGCAAATGTACAAACATTGGCAGCTACATACTATATTCAGGCATATTTATCACCTTATACAGAAAGTTCATCTTTTATTACGACAGCTATCCAACATTTAAGCGCCAGAAAACATGGTGCTCTTATTGTTGTGGAACGAAACGAGACGCTTGATTCTTGTATTCAAACTGGAACAACGTTAAACGCTCATTTAACCGCACCACTGCTCGAATCGATTTTTTATCCAGGTAACCCTCTTCATGATGGAGCTGTTCTCGTTAAAAATAATCATATTGTCTCAGCTGCCAATATTCTTCCGCTCACGAAAAGTACAGAAGTTGATCCTGAGCTAGGAACACGTCACAGAGCTGCAATTGGATTATCGGAAAAAAGCGATGCCCTTATTTTAGTTGTCTCTGAAGAAACAGGTCGCACTTCATTCGCTTTAAATGGGACGTTATATACGATTTCTTTATAAAGTGAAATTACATCGGCCGGAACACCACATATATCAATAAGAAAGGCTGTTCCAAAATATTGGAACAGCCTTCTCTTATTATCTTATTCTTCTCCGAAACGTTCAACAAGTGTTGCAAGTGTACGCACCATTGCACCTGTTGCACCAGCTGGCCCTAAATCATGCGCTCCTGATGATTCAGATGTTCCAGCGATGTCTAAGTGTACCCAAGGTGTATCTTCAGCGAATTCACCTAGGAATGTACCTGCCATAACCGCATGTCCTTCGCGGCCTGGTGAGTTATTTAAATCAGCAAATTTACTATTTCTCACGCGTTCTTTATCACGATCAAAAATCGGTAATTGCCAAATTGATTCATCTGTTTCCATAGATGCCTCTAGCACTTTCTCAAACAACTCTTCATTGTTTGTCATTGCGCCTGTTGTATGATTTCCAAGTGCAACAATTACACCACCTGTTAATGTCGCAACATCAATAAGATAGTTTGCACCTAATTTTTTCGAATACGTAATACCGTCAGCTAACGCTAGGCGACCTTCTGCATCTGTATTTAATACTTCAATTGTTTTTCCGCTCATAGATGTGATTACATCGTCTGGCTTAAATGCTGTACCACTTACAACGTTATCCGTTGATGGAATAACAGCGATCACATTTTGCTCTGGGCGAAGTTCACCGATAATTTCCATCGCACCTAACACAGCAGCTGCACCGCCCATATCACCTTTCATACCGACCATACCTTCACGTGGTTTTAAAGAATAACCGCCTGTATCGTATGTGATTCCTTTTCCAACGAATCCAATGACATCTGTCCACTCTTCTTTTCCTTTATAAATAAGAGCGATCATTTTTGGTGGTTCTACACTACCTTGGTTTACTGCAAGCAACGCACCCATTCCAAGATCTTCCATCTCTTCTTTCTCAAGAACTTTATAATCCATATCATACTTCTCCGCTAACTCAACAGCATACTCAGCAAGCTTTGTCGCTGTTAATACGTTTGGCGGCATATTTACAAGTGTACGAGCTGAATTTGTTGCATGTCCATGTACGTAGCCAACTGTTAATGCAGCTTCAATTTCTTGTGCATCTTCCGCTGTAATAGCCATGAACTTCTCTAACTCCACACGATCCTTTTTATCTGATTTATACGTTTCTAACTCATATGTACCAAGATTTTGTACTTCTGCTGCAATATGAGCTACATCAATTGCATCTAGTTTCTCTGTTACGAAAGAATCCAGTAAGATTGCTGCATCTTGTACTTTTGCTGCTTGTAACATTTTAAACGCCTTACCAAGAGCCGCACGTAATGTTTCCGTTGTATAAGATTCCTTCTTACCTAAACCAACGAAATAATAACGTTTCACATTTGTTTTTCCTAAACTATGTACTTTTGAAATAGCTTTCTTCTTCGTAGAAAGTTCTTTCTCTTCTAATAAAGCTTGTAATTGTCCTTCAAACGCTTTGTCCAGTTCTTGTACAAAACTACTCGTTTTTTCTTCTTCAAATAAGGCAACGATTACCGCTTCATGGCTTCCTAATTCTTTTTGTACTTGAAACATGTTCAGACCCCCTAAATTTCTCTACTCTGTCTTTATTATAACTTTATTTTCGATAAAATGCGACAATTCTAACTTCTCCTCTTATCTGTATTATAAAGTAAAACTTTAATCAGCCCTCACCAATCGGACTTTAATGGGCAACCCGACTCCCACCTAAATTCTTTGCTTTCGCTGCATTTTGAGGTGGGGGTCTTACTGCCCATTAAAGTGGGATAAACTAAAAAAGTCTAGCGTACTTACCACTAGACTATCTTTGTTTTAAATATTGACCGCGGAACACTTGCATCGTTTCGTCTTGATTCAACATCGTTAACTCTTCTTCTGAAAACTTACCATTTCCAACTTTCACTACATACACATTTACTTTTTTCTTACCCCATTGGCTATAAACATCTTTCACCGTATCATAATACAAATCAAGACGGTTTCCTTTTATCGCACCGCCCTTATCAGCTACTACACCATATCCATAGCCTGGTACGAATAAAATTGTCCCAATTGGGAATACGCGTAAGTCCGCTGCGATTGTGGAGTATAAATCCCTTTTCGCCTTAACACCTGAATATGTAATACCATACTCCGGATGTCCCGGCCTCTTACCAGTTGATTCAATTCCTGATGTATAACCCGTTGCAGTCATTTCAATTGAACGATATTTAGACCAGTCGTTTGCCTGCTCTAAAGCATTTATCACTTCTTTACTCGGAGCAACATTTCTCTTAACTTCTGCTGCATGTACTTCTTTTGCACTCGTTCCCTCATATTTCTTTACGATCTCTAATAAAGAAATTCCTGTGAAAGCATTCCATGTTACGCACAATGCGGATACAAGTAAACAAGTCATCATAATGCGAATACAATATCGTTTTAACATTTTTATATTCCACACTCCTTCATCGTTAATCATTCCCTATACGATGAAGGAATATGCAAAAAAATAATCTCCAAATGAATTGGAGATTAAAACATTTGATATCCGCTTTTCCGGAGTTTCTTAATGACAATTCCGGCTAAAGCAGCACCTACTAATCCAGTAGATAAAATAAATACATCCGCTTGTCCTAAATGCGATACACTTGTCCCAAATGAAGAGAATGTTTCTTTTGGTTTTGAAAAGTAATCCCACATACTCGCCTTATTAATAATAAGCATACAAACAATCGGATACACAATAACCATTACCCACGTCGCTCGCAAAATCATGTTGAGTAAAAATCCAATTCCAAAAAACAAAATAAAGAATAGCATCATTGAAATAAGTAGTACCGGTATACTCACTCTTTCTCCCTCTCCTTCGTATGCGCCGTAAATACATGATAGGCTGTATAACCAAATTGCTCTCCTGGATTTAATGTTTTGTCCATTTCAAGATGTAATTCTGATTGTCTTTCTAACAAATATGTAATAAGTACAGACGTATTTGGATTATCCGCAATCGTATCTGGATGTAGAAACGCTACTTCAGACAATTCCTTCTCCTGAACAATAATATCTTCCCCTTCAGGCTCCAAAAGGAAAATAATCATATTATCACTAATCTCATTGCGAATCACGCCCGATCGAACACCAATGATCCCCTTCACATGAGCGACAATACCTGTCTCTTCTAACACTTCTCGTTTCACAGCTTCATCAACCGTCTCACCTTCATTTACAAAACCAGCCGGCAAAGACCATTTCCCCTTTAATCCACTGTATTTTTTCTTAACGAACAACCACCTGCCATCTTTTGTAGCTACTAAACCACTAACAGCTAGCCATACTTTCCCTCGTTTCTCCATGATGTAATACCCTCCTCTACCGGAACGGACAGAATATTCTTTCTTTTTTATATATTATACTATATTTTTTAAATGAAAAAAGCAGAAACAGCTCTTAGCCGTTTCTGCTTTTTCTACTATATATTAAAAGAACTTTAATTTACCTTTTTTAAGAACTAATAAAGGTCCACCTAATAAGAATAGGTAACGGTTATCGATAACTTTCTTCATGAAGGAAGCTTTCCAACCTGTTAACTTTTTGCCCATAACAACGCCCATTGCATCGTCATGACCTAAAGAACATACAGATCCTTTATTGTCGAATACGAATTTTTTCATTTCGCCCTTGCCACGAACTAATACAGTTAAGTTGTGTGCAATGTTGTAACCTTGTTGAATTGCGATTTGCGCTGTTGGTGGGTATGGACGGTTAATTTCTTCGTTAATGATTAACGCTGCGTCACCAACCATGAATACATCTTCGTATCCTGGAGCGTGCATGTACTCATCAACTTTTACACGTCCGCGCATTGCTTCAAATCCAGACTCTTCCACAATACCGTTACCACGAACACCTGCAGCCCAAACTACTGTTTCAGACTTAATTAATTCAGTGTCATCGCCATTCGCAACGATAATACCTTCTTCAGTTGCTTCTTTAATTGCTGTACCGATGCGGAATTCTACACCTTTTTTCTCAAGTTGTTTCACAGCGTATTCTACTAACGCTGGATCGAAACCTGGAAGTGCTGTTGGAGCAGCTTCTACACAGATGATACGTGCTTTTTCACGTGGTACATTGTACTCTTTGCAAAGTTCAGGAACACGGTTTGCAAGCTCACCTACGTACTCGATACCAGTAAATCCAGCGCCACCAACAACGATTGTTACTAGCTCATCGCGCTTTTCAGTTGCATATTTAGCGAAACTAGCTTCCATATGCTCACGAATTTCACGAGTTGCATTAATGTTAGCGATTGAGAATGCATGCTCTTTTAATCCTGTAATTCCAAATGTTTCTGATTCGAAACCAAGACCAATTACTAAGTAGTCATACTCTAACTCGCCATCTTTTAAGATGATGCGTTTTTCAGCAGCTTTAATTTCTACTACTGTATCTTGTACAAAGTTCACTTTATTTGTATCAATAACGTCTTGAATATCTAGACAGATTTTTTCATCTTGTAATGTACCAGCTGCGCTCTCATGTAACCAAGTCGCTTGGTAGTGATAGCTGTTGTTGTTTACTAACGTAATTTCAGCTTCATTTACAGATAATGCTTTTTGCAGACGAACAGTCGTAATCATCCCGCCATAACCTGCACCTAAAACTACGATTTTTGGAGTCTTCACCAAATCACAACCCTTTTCTTTATATAATAGTAATAAAAAATAATACCAAGTACTAAAAACTCTATTTGTCAAGAATGTGGAATTTATCACATTCTACATCATAACAAAACGCAGTCAAAAAATCGTACGAATTTTGTCATAGAAATTTAACATAATACTTCCCTATATTAGTCGGTTTTATTCCAGAATTCAAGCGTCTGGAGAATTATCAATATTTTAAAATAACATAGCGTTTTCAAGGGTTTTTCAGCCTTTTTTTCATGTATTTTCCTTTCACCATATTTTATACAATTGAAAAAGCACATATGCGAAAACTTACACACAATTCAGTCGTTTTCAGAAGTATTATGAACTCAAATATGCTATCATTTATTTGAAAGTGTCATCATTTGCAGGATTTTCGTGTACATATGAACAATATATGAAATCAATATCAAAATTCCATCTATAGGGGGAATGAAAGTGGCAGAAAATCAAAAAGTTTACGACATAACAATTATTGGTGGTGGTCCAACAGGACTGTTCACAGCATTTTATGGCGGTATGAGACAAGCAAGTGTAAAAATCATTGAAAGCTTACCTCAACTTGGAGGACAATTATCCGCACTATACCCTGAAAAATACATTTATGATGTAGCTGGATTTCCAAAAGTGCGCGCACAAGAATTAGTTGATAACTTAAAAGAGCAAATGAAGAAATTTGATCCAACCGTTTGTTTAGAAGAAGCTGTTGATACGCTTGAGAAACAAGCTGACGGTATATTTAAACTTGTTACGAATAAGCAAACTCACTATTCTAAATCAGTTATTATTACTGCTGGCAATGGTGCTTTCCAACCACGCCGCTTAGAATTAGAAGGTACAGCAAAGTATGAAAAGAAAAACTTACATTATTTCGTTGATGATATGAATAAATTTGCTGGTAAGCGCGTCGTAGTATTTGGCGGCGGTGATTCAGCTGTTGATTGGACAATGATGTTAGAGCCAATCGCTGAAAAAGTTACAATCGTTCATCGCCGTGATAAATTCCGTGCGCATGAACATAGCGTAGAAAGCTTAATGAATTCTCGTGCAGAAGTAAGTACACCGTACGTTCCAGTAGAACTCATTGGAGATGACAAAATTGAACAAGTCGTTCTTCAACATGTAAAAACGGAAGAAAAAATTATCATCGATGTTGATGATGTAATCGTAAACTACGGCTTCGTTTCTTCCCTTGGCCCAATTAAAAACTGGGGCCTAGATATACAAAAAAACAGCATTCTCGTGAACTCGAAAATGGAAACAAATATTCCTGGCATTTACGCTGCTGGTGACATTTGTACATATGAAGGAAAAGTAAAACTCATTGCTTGCGGCTTCGGTGAAGCACCAACAGCAGTAAACAATACAAAAGCTTACTTTGATCCAAACGCAAAACTTCAACCGATGCACAGCTCTAGTATGTTTTAATATAGAAATGAAAAGAACTCCTTTTACGTGAAGGAGTTCTTTTTTTATTGCGCTACCGTATCCTTCCAAAATATGTTACAATAAACAAGAACAAATGTTCCATTTAATAAGGGGGATATTTTAAGATGAAAGAACCTATTATCGTAAGAAAAGAGGCTTTCCAAGCAATCGGTGTTTCAATTACAACGACAAATGAAATAGAGGCATCTACTGAAGGAAAAATTCCCGGGCTCTGGAACCAATACTTCCAAGAACAAATCATGTCTCACATCCCGAATCAACAAACGAAAGAAACATTCGCTTTTTACTCAAATTACGAATCCGATGAAACAGGTACATATCAATTTACAATCGGTATGCCCGTTTCTTCATTAGAAGACGTACCTGAAAATATGACAACTTTAACAATACCTGCCGCTACATATGCGGTATTTACAACGAGAAAGGGACCAGTTGCTGAAGTCGTTTGCGAAGCTTGGGAATATATTTGGAAATGGTCAAAAGAAAACAAACGTGCTTTTACAACAGACTTTGAGCTTTATGATGAAAAAGCAACAGATCCAACTAACGCACAATTACATATTTATATTGCATTAGCCTGAACGACAAAAAAGAAGATACCAAATGGTATCTTCTTTTGTCGTTAAATAGCCACTGTGCAAATTACACATTATTGTCTACAATGAGAAAGTGCAGTATAGAAATATTAGAAACTGTATAAAACGATTGTTAACAGGTTTTTTTAGTTTAAATTTGTCACATAGAAAGGAAGCAATATGGAAGAACTACAACAAAATAAATCTGCTTTAGAGGGAAGCGGAAGACCGTTATTAAAAAATACGAATTTCCTTTTTCTTTGGGCAGCTACACTCTTTTCAAGTTTTGCTTTAGCCTTTTTTACTTTTTCACAAACGTGGTACATAGCAAAAACATTAAACCTTGAGGCTTCACTCGGTGTTGTTTTCGTGGCTCTTAGTGTTCCAAGACTTATTTTTATGATTATCGGCGGCGCTGTAGCTGATAAATTCCCGAAAAAAAACATTATGTTTTATTCTAATATTATTCGTGCAATTCTCGTCGCGACCATTCTTACATGGTTTATCGTAGGTGATGTAACATTATATACATTTGCTTTATTCGCTTTATTCTTTGGACTTGCTGATGCTTTTTTCTGGTCAGCTGATGGGTCTATCTTGCCTGAACTTGTAGAAAAAAACCGTTTGACACAAGCAAACTCACTTACACAAATGACGAACCAAGCATCGGTTATTTTAGGCCCTGTACTTGGCGGTATTCTTATCAAATTTACGAACTATGAAACGATCTTTTCGATCACGATTTTATTACTGATCGTCGCAGCCATACTCGTTCAAAAAATACAATTTACGATGCCAGAGCAGCAAAATACAGATAAAAGCATGTTCACTTCTATTAAAGAAGGAATCTTATATGTAAAGGAATCACCATTCCTTTCAACTTTCCTTATTTGTAGCGCTTTTTTAAACTTATTTTTAATCGGTCCGATGCAAGTTGGTTTCCCGCTCTTCGTTAAAAATGTTCTGCACGGTGACTCGCTTCAGTTTAGTTACTTAGAAGCATCTGTAGGAGGCGGAATGGCGATAGGCGCTGTCATTGTTGGTTTAAAAAATATTAATCGTAGACGCGGTCTATTTTGCATTATCATGATGCTACTGTCTGGTGTATTCTTCTTATCCATCAACTTTAGCACCGTACTTTGGCAAGCATTATTAGCTGGCATGTTTTACGGTATTACAATCGCAATGGCAATCGTTCCGCTTATGGCGATGATTCAATCGACAGTAAAAGAAGAAATGATGGGACGCGTAATGAGTTTACTTATGCTATCATCAATGGGCTTTATCCCGCTTTCTTATGCATTCACATCAATCGCACTTGCAATAGGAATTCCGATTGTAACCGTTATGAAAAGCGGTGCAATCGCTGTTATCGTCTTCGTACTATTTGTAGCGATTCGTGTTCCAGTTGTAAGAAAGTTTGATTAACTACTTGGAGTCATGTGTTATATGCATGACTCCTTTTTAAACGGATCAAATAACGATACCCCCTTACTTCTTCTCATAGCTGCTCCCCATTCTAATCCAACCTCTAAAAATAGATCCCGCACTGTACTATATAAAAGAGCCTTCACATTTTTACGGATTTCCCCGTATTTATACGCTCTCATAACACTCTTCACTCGCCAAATGAAGTTTCCATACACTTCGTCATCAGCTAATATTTGCTCTAGTAACACACCTTGCTCTAGTAACCCGCTCTTTTTATACGCAAGTTCCACCTTACTCCAAAATATATTGATCTTCTTCGGATTACGCGTCATCGGCACAAGTGCATATATAAAGTGAAACTTTAATCAGTGGGGGTTTTCTTCATCCCCCACTGATTATTAGTTGAACCAATCGGACTTTTATGGGCAGTTGATCCCCCACCTAACTTCTTTGCTTTCGCTGTATTTTGAGGTGGGGGTCTTACTGCCCATTAAAGTGGGATAAAAGGCTTCGGTATATCGTGACGGCAATACGTCTCATCAAGCTCGTACGTTTCTTTTCTATTCTCTTTTATTTGTGGAATGTTTTTAGAAAAAATTGTTTCCCCCTCATTTTTTTGCTCATTTTTACTACAGCCAGCTGCGCGATCCTCACTTTCACATGCGGACATTTTCATACGGTCATCCATGCGGTCAATTGCAGATATAAGAAATACATATAAGTTCGCACTATAGCCGCCGCGTTTATGTCTTTCTTTTGTCGCGATACGTTTTATAATTCCTAGTTCCTCTAACTTTGCAATGGAGCGGCGTACTGTACGAATACTCTTTCCAACATTCGTCGCAATTGTTTCCATTAATGGACAAGCAACTCCTACTGTTTTTTGTTTCTCATTCACTGCATACTTTCCTAAAAAATGAATAATAGTAGCATCCGTTTTATTTAATCGAAATCGATAGCACTTCAAAACTTGTTTTTGATATGTATTAAACTCTTCTTTACTTCGAAATTCACTATATGGTTTCATTAAGTTATATAAGTTTCCCATTTTTATCACCTCACTTATAAATAAGAGGCAGGAAGAGAAATTGGCGTGATAGTTACTATTTTTTATTGGAGATGAAAATATGATTGTAATCAGTGCTTGTTTAGGTGGCATCGCTTGTCGGTATGATGGAAATGACAATCTCATTTCAAAAATAGAGGAGTTATTACAAAGAGAAGATACCTTACTTGTTTGTCCTGAAGTATTAGGAGGATTGCCCACGCCTCGTCCCTCAGCTGAAATTATTGGCGGAAATGGCGATGACGTTTTAGATGGAAAAGCAAAGGTAATGACAAAAGACGGTGAAGATGTTACAGAAGCTTTCGTAAATGGTGCTTATAAAGCATTGGAACAACTGAAAGGCTTACACCCAGAATATATTATTTTGAAAGAACGCAGTCCATCTTGTGGTAGTTCTACAATTTACACTGGAGAATTTAACGGGAATAAACAGACTGGTTACGGGGTAACAACCGCTTTATTCAAAAGACATGGATTGAAAGTCATTTCAGAAGAGGATTTTGAGAAAGAAAAAAGAAATTGACCCTGTTCGTCAATTCCTTTTTCGTTCTTATTTCGCACCTAATTTTTCTTTCACTTTCGTAGGAAGCTCATCTTTCTTTACTTCTTCCCAAGCTGTTACACCTTTTTTGTCTGAATTGTATACGCGTAAGAATGCATCTTTACGCAGATTTTTTTGAGCTGTGAATTCTAATTCTTTCTCTTTACCTTCTTTATCAAAACCATTTAGTTTATATTCGTAATTTTTATATGCCTCACCATTATCGGCTTTACCATTATATTCTTTTCCATCTACTGTAATTTGAACGTAATACTCGTCCTTACCCATACGATTTAAATCACAGCCAACTAATAGGCTTGCAAATACAACTAAAATACTAAAAAGTGCAATATATCTTTTCATTTCCTTCACCTCATGTGTTTTTCTTATATTGTTATCTTAAGGCCTAAGCTTTAAAGAAGAAATTCAAAAACATGACATGAACATTACACTTTTGTAAGATAATAATTATTTCTTTACTTTAGAAAGCGTCATCCCGTCACCAACTGGAATGAGTATGGATTCTAAAATTGGATGAGTTGCTACTACTTCATTATAAAAAGCCTTAAGGGAAATGCATTAACCATCTCCCTTAAGGCTTTTTATCCGCTATCTCTTTAATGCCAATTTTTCTATTGTACCTATTACCGCCAATAACGTCTTTCACGCCAGTTTCGCCACTTATCACGTAATTTCCTTATACCGTTTATTACACCTTCTATTATGCATTCTATTATAATATCTATCACAAGATATCTTATAAATCTAAAAATAGGACCTATAACATACTTCAATATGAATTCAAAAATATTTTCCAGCATATATCCCCTCTTTCTACCCTTCAATTATAACTGGAAATAAGACAACTTTAAAAGAAGCTAAAATAAATAATAATGCACGGGTTGAACAACTTAAAGCTACTTCAGCAACTATTTTTTGTACCAATTAGCAATTTCGTTTTCAACATGTGAAAAGGGATTTCTAAATGATAAAGTGAATATATATTTATTGTTTTCTAACTTTTGAGCGAAAGTTTTTTACATAAGTTTCACTCTGTCCTAATTTAAAAGTCTCGAGAGGAGAAATAATATGAATCCCATTTTATTAGATGTTCCGTTACAAATAGAAACAGACAGACTCATTCTTCGGGCACCACTTCAAGCTGGTGAAGGGAATATAGTATACCAAGCTATTAAAGATTCCATTAGTGAATTAAAGCAATGGCTGCTTTTATTCCAGTCAATTCCTACTGTTGAAGAAACGGAAATTCTCCTGAGAAATGCGCATATAGATTTTTTGAAAAGAGAAAGCTTTCGCTATCTTATCTACCATAAGGAGACGAATGACTTTATCGGAACTGCTAGCCTTCACAGAATTGATTGGAAGGTTTCTAAATGTGAAGTTGGATACTGGATTAACACGCAATTTAGTGGCAATGGATATATGACAGAAGTAGTAAGTACGTTAATAAACCTTGGATTTCAGTTATTCAAATTTAGAAGGATTGAAATACGATGTGAACGTATTAACACGAAAAGTCGTGCAATTCCTGAAAAATTAGGTTTTGAGCTTGAAGGGATATTACGTAATGAAGATCTTTCAGCTGATGGCAAACGGCTAACTGATACTTGCATCTATGCAAAGATAAAGTGAAACTTTAATCCGCCCTCAACAATCGGACTTTTATGGGCAGCCCATTAAAGCGGGATAAATTAGATTTTAGAATTCCTTGTGCAACATATCTTAAGGTCAATTTCTAAATTTGGAAGGCGGCGTTTTTGATTTTTTACGCCAAAAGAAAAGACCTCCTTAACGATTTTATTTCATCGCTAAAAAGGTCTTTCTCTATTTCTGCTAAAAACTTAGCACTCTTCCGGCTTACCAGCATTCGTCGCCGTACGGAAAGATGATCCACATCCGCATGATGCGATTGCGTTTGGATTGTCGATTGTGAATCCGCCGCCAAGCATAGATTGTTTATAATCAATTTTTACTCCTTTAACAATAGGAGCACTTTCTTTATCGATAACAAATTCGACACCGAAAAACTCAAGAACTGTGTCGTCTTCTTTTGGTTCTACTTCAAATCCTAAGCCGTAAGAAAGACCACTACATCCGCCGCCATGTACAGCAAGGCGCACGTACTTCTCTCCATCTTCAGCATCTTTTAGCATATCTTTAATTTGAAAAGCTGCTTGTTCTGTAACTTCAATCATGAAATACACCATCCTTTCTGTTCTCATTCTATTATACATCTTTACGCTTCTATCTTGTACTCATACACTCCGCGGCAAATTACTTCCGCTGGTCCTTTCATTAACACATTGCCTTCTTCTGTCCACGCAATCATTAAATCGCCGCCAGCTAAATGAACTGTAATTTCCTTACCACGTTCCATTTTCCCATTTAAAATAGAGGCTACAACCGCAGCGCACGCCCCCGTTCCGCAAGCTTGTGTTACACCAGATCCACGTTCCCAAACGCGGAAGTTCATCTCTTCCTCATTCAAAATTTCGATGAACTCAACATTTACTCGCTCTGGGAACATTTCATGTGTCTCAAGGACTGGTCCAAGTGTTGTAAGAGGTGCTTGTTCTACATCATCCACAAAAATAACCGCATGCGGATTCCCCATTGAAACAGCTGTAAATGCATAACGATGATTATTGTATAAGAAGTTTTCACGAATAAATGGTGTTTCACCTTCACCAAGCATCGGTATTTCTTCACGCGTTAAACGCGGTGCTCCCATATCGATTTTCGCTAATGTAACTTTCCCTTCTTCTACCGTTACTTCCGCCGTTACAATGCCAGCTAACGTTTCAATTGTGAAAACTGTATCTTCTACTAGTTTATGCTCATACGCATATTTCGCTACGCAACGTAAACCGTTACCACAGCTCTTTCCTTCTGATCCATCATTATTAAACATGCGCATTTTCACCGGAGCTACATTAGATGGACAAATTAAAATCATTCCATCTGCTCCAATACCAGTATTAATATTTGAAACCTTTTCCGCCACAAGAGCTAAATCTTCTTCAGGAATTTGTTCTTCAAACATATTTACATATATATAACTATTGCCAAGACCATGCATTTTTGTAAAAGAAAATTGGCTCATTTGTATTCACTCCAAAAATAATTTGTTATTTCAAGTATAAAATGCACGCTTTTAGAACACAATATGAATGTCCCCCGTTTCTCATATTTGACAACATTTGGCGATGAGCCATTCTTGCGCAAATTGTGTAAGAAAAAAGCCCTTCTAAAAGGGCCTTTTTTTATTTATATATTAATGTTATCTTCTCCTACGAAAAAAGGTTTTATCTAATAAAGAAAGAAAGAGGTGCTGCCGATTGCAACACCTTAAAACATTGGATTTTCATCTAAATACTCATATACGTTATTAACAAGTTCTTCTACTGTAGCACCTTGTACTACTTCACCATTTACAAGTGCAAACGGTCCTTCAAAACAAATGCCACAATATCCTAAACAACCATACTCCATTACATCTAAATTCGGATCTTTTTCTAATTTCTCTAAAGCTGCTTGTGAACCACTTGCAAGGTTACCTACACAAAATTCAATTAATGGTTTAATCAAAATTCTCCCCCCTGTACTACAAAACAAATTACTTTCTGACTTCATCTATAAGAAAAAAAACTAAGCTGTTTCTTGTTGTTTTCATTACACCTTCTAAACTATTTAGTTACTTCATTATTTCACTTCAAAATAGATGATTCCTTCTATATAACATGCTATTTGCGATAAAATGGTAACTAAATAAGGAAGACAGTTTACTCTACTTTTCTTCTTATTGTACAACAGAGTATTCATTCATGCATTGTTATTTGTTCACAAATTCGATATAATTTGATTGAGTAAAGTCAAAATATTTTATTAATATAAAATTTTATGATTAGGGGATATTTCAACAGAAAAGGGGTAATCCATCATGAAACACCTCGTAATATTAGGTGGCGGCTACGGTGGAATGAGAATTCTGCAGCGGCTACTTCCAAGCAACCAACTTCCAGATGATGTACAAGTGACATTAATCGACAAAGTACCATATCATTGTTTCAAAACTGAATATTATGCATTAGTTGCGGGTACTATTTCAGAAACGCATATTCGTATACCGTTTCCTGAACACCCACGCCTCAATATTCAATACGGCACAGTAACAAATATTGATCTCGAAGAAAAAGCTGTTCATCTCGATGGCGGCGAAGCGATCCAATATGATGATTTAATTATCGGTCTTGGCTGTGAGGATAAATATCATAATGTTCCTGGGGCGAAGGAATATACACATAGCCTACAATCAATTGAACAAACACGTAAGACATATGAACAATTAAATAGTCTAGAACCAAATGCAACAGTAGCTGTCGTTGGTGCTGGATTAAGCGGCGTTGAAGTTGCAAGTGAACTTCGCGAGAGTCGTTCTGATTTAAAAATCTACTTATTTGATCGAAAAGATAGAATTCTATTCCCATATCCAGAGAAGTTAAGTAGATATGTAGAAGAATGGTTCGTAAAACATAAAGTTACTATTATACGAAACTCTAACATTACAAAAGTAGAGCCAAATATTGTGTACAACCACGATGAGCCACTTGAATGTGATGCAATTGTCTGGACAGCTGGTATTCAAGCAAATGAAGTTGTTCGAAACCTTCCAGTTGAACAAGATGGTAGCGGACGGGTTGTTTTAACAAAATATCACAATATTCCAAATAACGAGCACGTTTATGTTGTAGGAGATTGTGCAGCACTTCCACACGCACCATCTGCACAACTTGCTGAAGGTCAAGGAGAACAAATTGTCCAAATATTATTAAAACGTTGGAATAATGAAACACTTCCTGACGAACTACCTGTAATTAAATTAAAAGGTGTTCTCGGCTCTCTTGGTAAAAAGCACGGCTTTGGTTTACTAGCAAACCAACCATTAATGGGACGTGTACCTAGATTATTAAAATCCGGTATCCTCTGGATGTACAAATATCATAACGGTTAATACTTTACAGGCTGTCTACTAAGTAGGCAGCCTCTCTTATTCGTTAAAATATAATTATCAGACACATCTTTCTCAATATGAATAATGATTTATTTTTCATTTTTATATTAAAAACTACCGATAAACAGTGTATGCTATTTATAAGTTGTTTTATTTCCTTCAAGGCCGAATTCATTCGGTCTTATTTTTTGTGTTGTAAATACTTTTACAGGAGGCATTCCATTTCACTTATGAACTTAACGAAACTAAACGATCGAATAGAAGCGAAGAAGAAAGAGTTGATTCATCTCGTTGAACAATATGGATTCACTCATCATAAAGTAATTTCTTTCAGCCAAGAATTAGATCGTTTACTTAACTTATTAATAGAAATCAAGACGAAGAAAAAACGTTGCTCTTTATAACCGTTACCTTCTCTTTTTTGATACGATATAGCTAGAATCAGAAAGGAGCCATTTATGTTTATATTAAAAAACGTTACATATAAAGATATACTACACATTCCTTATTTACAGATTCAAAAAGAAAAAATCACATGTATTATCGGTGAGAGTGGGAGCGGAAAAAGTACATTGCTCCGCATGCTAAACGATTTGCAATCTCCAACATCCGGTACAATTGAATATAACGGAAAACTAATTTCTGACTATCCCCCTATTCAATTACGACGTGACGTAGTCATGCTTGGGCAAACACCACCTATTTTTGATGGAACAATTAAAGACAATCTATTAATGGGACTTCGCCTTTCCGAAAAACCATTGCCAAATGATGATGCCCTGCGAAGTGCATTAACGACTGTTGGCTTAGAAAAAAATTTAGAGGACAACGCTGATTCATTATCAGGCGGGGAAAAACAACGACTTGCTTTTGCACGTATCGTACTTATGGATCCACCTGTTTATTTATTAGATGAACCAACATCAGCGCTAGATAGCGATACAGAACTCCGTGTTATGAAACAATTTACTACACTAGCAAGAGAAAAGAACAAAACAGTTATCTTCATCACACACTCGCAACAACTTCCAGAAGAAATCGCAGACGATATTATTGAGATTAGTAAAGCAAACGGTGCAATTAGAAAGGAAGTGCTCTCAGTTGAAGGGCGTTATTGAACTCCAAATTTGGCAACTTGCCGCTGCATATATTTTTATTCTTATATTAATTGGACTCGTAAAATTAAAAGGAATACCACGCGAAAAACAAATTGCACTCGCAACATTCCGTATGACGATTCAGCTCGTACTCGTTGCCTATGTCCTTACATACGTATTTGAAAATAGTAATCCATTTTATACTATTGCTCTTATTACTTCTATTACTACCTTTGCAATTTTTAATATTTATAAACGAGTTAACATCCCAATGTCTAAAGACTTAAAACGAGTAGCGGCGCTTTCCATGGTTGCTGGATCAATTGGACCACTTCTACTATTCATCTTTGTTATTATCGGTCATGACCCGTGGTATGCGCCGCAATATATCGTTCCTATTACCGGAATGTTAGTTGGGAATGCGATGACAGGTGTTTCCCTTGGTGCAAATACGTTCTTAAACAATATGAAATCACAAAGAGGTCAAATTGAAGGAGCACTTATGCTCGGCGCAACACCGAAAGAAGCCGCTGCTCCGCTCATACGAGAAGCTTTTGACTCTGCCATTTTACCTACAATCAATTCTATGGTCGGAATGGGGATTATAAGCCTACCGGGCATGATGACCGGTCAAATCTTATCTGGTGTATCACCGTTCACAGCTATTCAATATCAAATCGCAATTATACTCGGGATTTCAGGAAGTACCGCTTTTGCTGTCATTATCTTTTTACAGCTTGGATATAAGACCTTCTTTAATAAGCGGTGTCAGTTGAAAGAGGTTGATCATGGTGCGCGGTAAATGGTGCACTGTTCATGATAAATGAAATTATATCGATGATTCGACAAGGAAAATCGACTTACCAACAAAAAATGACAATAAAAAAGAGGAGGCTCTTCGCCTCCTCTTTTTACTTACGCCTTCTTAACGAATTGTGATTTTAACTTCATCGCTCCGAAACCGTCGATTTTGCAATCAATATCGTGATCGCCATCAACTAGACGGATACTCTTTACTTTCGTACCGATCTTCACAACTGAAGAAGTTCCTTTTACTTTTAAATCCTTAATAACAGTAACAGCGTCGCCGTCTTGAAGAACGTTTCCGTTCGCATCTTTTACAACTTTTGCACCATCATTATTTTCAGCTTCTGCTTCTTGGCCCCACTCATGAGCACACTCAGGACATACGAAAAGAACGCCATCCTCATACGTATATTCTGAATTACATTTTGGACAATTTGGTAAAGTAGCCATAAATTCATTTCCTCCGTTCATTATTTATACGTAAAAATCAAAATTGATGTTTACATCTCGATAAATAAAATTTGTACAGCATTTCTTTATACTGCCACAGTCTCACGTTATTGACAAGCCTACCTCAAATTCTCATTTTTTATTGTATTTTACAAAATTTCAATTTGTATGCCGTTTTTCTATTTGCTCTTCTACTAATTTTAAAAATCTTCGTTGTGCATTTTTATTTTTTACGAGCAATCGAACTCTTAGCTTACTTTGTAAATATGAGCGAACTTTATAGTTCGTAATAAATAACTTTCGATACTTCTCCTCTTCATATATCATTCGAAACCATTCATACTGCTACAAGTAACGTATGTTAGCATCAATCTTTTTCGTGTGTAAACCCGTACTTAAACTAATAGATCCTATTAGAGCTTCTATTAATGCTGAAATCATTTCTCTTCCCCTAATAAACAAAAGAAGAACCTTCACAAGATTCTTCTTTTCAAAATAAACGAGTTTCTCTCTAGAAAAACCACATATTTTCTTCAACGTACATTTGATATTCTTCTACTTCTTCTTCACTTAACTTTTTATTATTTACATACACTTCTTGCCATTCAAAATAATCATCATTTAAGTATACAGCGAATTTAATTTTTACATCTTTTTTTTCTTCATAATCATAACCAGTAAATTCTACTACGTCATAATCCTTTTCTTTCTTTACATACTTCCAATTTGGCTTATCTGTAATAGACTCTAAAGCCTCTCCTTCAAGACTTAGGCGAACAACGTTTTTAATATTAGGTTCAGTAGGTACATAAGATAAACCAAAGCTAGCACCTGCAAACAATACAAATACTATCGCTTGCAAACCAATCATAAGTCCGATATGAGCGCCGCCTTTTGATTGTAAATAATACTCTTTCTTATACTCAGGTACATCTTCTACTTTATGTAAAATACGGATAACATGCTTATAATACAATCGATTTCCTTGCCATCCAGTAAACAGCATCGTTCCAGCATATATGATAAAATCTATCCACATTGGTATATCAATAAAAGTAGCTATAATGAAAGTAGGTACCGCCAATAACGTAAGTATAATAAACAACTTATACATTTTACGATAAGCTAACCAAAAAGTTGGGAAGAAAAAGGCTACCCAATTCCACGTATTTCCTTGCGCTGGATTTTCTACTTTCCCCCACTTAAAGTCATAATACGCCGTATTCTTTTGAACGACTGTATGTAACTGTTGCGGAGAAATTGTTTCTTGTAAAACAGTGTCCTTCACGTACATCATCCTTTTCTCATTTCTATATATCTGTATTTTATAGAAATAAAAAGAAGGAATCTAACAAAAAGTACATATATTTCATAAAAATGAACGAAAATCGAATATAATCCGACAATTATCCATTTATTATTTCATTTTACTTTTAAATATATTAGAATACTTATGAATGATACGTTTAATACACTAAGTTAACCATTTTGTATATTTGATAATAAAAATGTTTCACATGAAACTATCCATATTTCGTATTATCTTTCCTCTACAAAATACGAAAGACGCCCTTTTCAAAAAGGGCGTCTTTTTACAGTTGAAAATTTACTAATATAAAAAATACATTGTTTAATACATGAATTCCAATTGGAACGAGTAAATTCTTCGTTTTCTTATATGTGTAGGCTAAACATATCCCTATACCCAAAATATATAAAACACTCCCTACTGTAAGGGGATGACCTAAAGTAAATATAAAAGCACTTATAACGGCACTACTAAGTGTAGAGAAACGCTGAGATAATTTCATAAAAAGCATACCTCGGAATACAAGCTCTTCCCAAATCGGTGCGAAAATCGTGAGTACAACTACATATACAATGATTTCACTTTTAGTAGGTTCTATTACTAGATTAGATTCATCCACACGAAGCCCATGTGGTAAAACTAAATTTAATACCGCAAGATATATAAGCAGTACGATCATCGTCATTACTATCGTTACATAATGTTTGAAATTATTGAACTGTATTGATTTTAATAACTGTAAACAGTAATTTCTTGCTGGTGAGTATATTAAAATAATAGTGAGAAACGTTCCAGGTGGAATAAGATGATCTACATACCATGGATATAAGGAAGAGTCATATATAAGGTTCAAAAAACCCATTCCATACATTACCCCAAAAATAATTATTATCATGCTAATTACTTCGCGCATACTCATTACTACATTCTTTTCTTCATAAGTAGCTAATTCTGTATTCACCCTATCCCCTCCAGTATAATTAAACCTTTTAAACCATTATATACCATTTTTAACACAAAAACAGACGATACAATCTACTGTATCGTCTGTTTCCCTACCATTTCTCTCTACACGTTTCAATTAAATGCAGTAAGTACTTCCTCGTCATATCTGCCCTTCTCCACCTTGAAAGCATTCGCTTTTCTTTTGGATTCTGCCGTATTCTTGCTACTTCTTTTAATAAACTCTCCCATTCTTCCCCTGAACGTTCTGACAAGTATTGCAATCCTCTATCTTTTGAAACGATTGTTTTATGATCTAGAGTATATAAAATGCGGCCCATCGTAACGACAGCTGATTCTACCCACTCTTCTATAAAAAATAAATATGGCCGCTTCGCCTTACCCCTCCAGTACTGTTCTACGTTGTATTTCATCGTATTGACTACATCATCCCACCCTATTTGAAACGAAAGGTCTTCCGCTTCTTTCCCGATTACTGTAATACCTTGATTTTTCAATGTCCACCATGTGACCGCATTAATATCCCAATGGCCTACATTCGCCTTACCATCTGCACAATACACGTACTCATTCATTTCATCATTGTATTTCCCTAAATCAGCAAGCGGAATATACATACCATCCATTCTTTTACCTAACGTACTATTACTAAGTTTCTTATGAAGTTCTACAAGTTGCTGTTTTTCAGCTTCATTCACGGAATCATTTATTACCGCAACAAAATCAACATCGCTCGTTTCTGCATGAAATGCACCGAGTGCGATGGACCCGTAAATATATACGCCGACTATTTTTTCATCTAAAAAAATTTCTTTTAATTCTATTGTGTACTGCTTCATTAACTGTTGTACTTCCGTTGGTAACGCATGCTTCACTCCATTTTTCACAACTATCCCTCCAATAAAAAAAGCCTTTGCGCATTCGCAAGGGCTTCCTACTTTATAAATATTTCTCGATTTCTTCGTAAACATCCTTCAAACGAGGATTTCCTTCTCCAACAATTTCTCCATTTACAAGAACGACCGGATAAAATAAATCTTCCTCCACTACTCGCTCTGCGAATGCTTTTTTATCTTCATCTTCTTGTTCTTCTTGAAAATCGATATACTCGAAATTAAATTTATTTTCTTGTCCTTCATATTTACGACCAATCGCCGCTTGTAACCACTCAAACGTTTCTGTTGAAGATGGCATTCCAACGCAGCTCGCACAAATTACTTTCGTCCCATACACTTGCACATTAACCATTTCTTCTCCCCCACTTCTTGTTTCAACAGTATATTCAGATGTCTTAGTGCATAAGCACATCATTTTACAAACTTATTCCATACCCCTATACTGAAAAAACACGTTGTAAACATGATAAAAAATTTCGACATTAAAACAAGAACAGAAAAAATAGATTTTCCCCTCTATCTTGATTATAATAAAACTGATGAAAGGAGTCGATAAAAATGGAAAACCCACATATGCAAGAACAAGTACTAGAAGTATTAGATAAATTACGTCCATTCTTACTTCGCGATGGCGGAGACGTTGAATTAGTAGACATTGAAGAAGGTATCGTAAAATTACGCCTTATGGGTGCATGCGGAAGCTGCCCAAGTTCTACAATCACACTAAAAGCTGGTATCGAACGCGCATTACTTGAAGAAGTACCAGGCGTTATTGAAGTAGAACAAGTATTTTAATTAAAAGCGGAAGCGGCTCGTTCAGAATCGTTTCCTAGAAAGAGACCCATCTGGGTCTCTTTTTTTATTCAAATAACACTCCCACTTTAACATCATAAAACAAAATTGGAAATCCTTCTCAAAAAATGAGATAATTGATACTATATAGTGAATCGTTCACACATATAAAGTAAAAAACATAGGGGGACGACACATGCCAAAAATGGGGAACACTTTTTTAACAATTCAAGAACTAGAGAAGAAAAAAGAGTATTTATTAGATCTTTCATCCGTTATACCAACGTGGAATGCGAGCTACCAATTTTTATTTAAAGAGATCCAACAAGAATTATTGAGTAAAGTAAATGAAAAAATCGAACAACATCAATTCATTTTAAATATATGTGCAGATCAACCAGTAGGGGCATAATGTATTACATACAATTGTAGTATAAAAAAGAGACCTCACCCGGTCTCTTTTTTCATTTTAAGACAGCCAATCTAATTTTCTAATCCCGAGCTTATCAACTGGTAAACGAAGTGATCCATAAAAGTGCTTCATAAATTGCTCAGAGCGGTTCACATCGTGTAAAATGGCTTCTAAGCGATCTCTATATATGCTTTTTTGTTCTTCGTTTCCCGTTTGGTAATATCGTTCTACTGTTTCAAAATAGTGAAGTGGGAACAGGAGCCTTGCAAATAATAAGCGCCAACCAAATGAGGATAGCGAATAATTTCGTTCGTAATCTGTAACAAATTGAACGATTGTTTGCTCCCAATCTTTCCTTTTTTCTATCATCATATAGCGGATTAATTCTGCCATATCTCGAGTTGGGTGATCATATACCCAATCAAAAGGAAGTTTGAGACGCTTCGTTTGATGCCATAATAAAGGTGTGAATCGTTCTTGGCAAATGGTTGCTGCATCAGTTAGTTGCGGCGTATCATCCATCTCTGTATCGACAACATATTGAATTGCATTTTCTGCAACTCCTAAGTAATACGGGAAGGATTCAATAAACAATTGATCGAATACGTCTGTAGGGTGGTTCATCACTTGTGATTGCCAAAACTTTTCTAATTGGTCGAGTCTTCTTTCCCATAACGCTTTCCATTCACCGATGCGGCTTAATTGTTCAATTTCTTCTGGAAAGAATGCACCTCGTTTATGGAATATAGAAAGCTCACTTCCTAATGATGTAGCATGTCGTTCTAACGCACGCATACCTTTTAATAAGCAGTAATTTTGTTCTTCTATCTCACTTACATAGTAGCCGTGTATAGTCGGAACGAAAGTCGCTACAGTTATATCCCCTTGCTGGTTCATATAGTCACTGAGCTTTTTCATCTCTACAAGTACTTCTTCCTCCATTTCTCCAATTGGAACAAGTACATAAATTTTGTTGCGAATCCAAAAGCTTTTATAGGGGCCAAGGGGGATTAATTCTTTAACATGCATATGATAATGCTCATAAATATGATGAATCATCGCAGTCGCCACCTATGGTTTTTCTTTATATATATGAGCTTGTGCTCGCCTTTCATTCCTATGCACGTGATAAAGCAACGAAACGTATACAAATACTAAAAAGAAAAAAAGGTGATAAACATGAAAGAATCGAATCAACTACAAGAAAGAGCATTACAACTATTACAAGAGCGCGGTGTAACAATTGACGATATTGCTGAACTTGTTCATTTTCTTCAAAAAAAATATCATCCAAATTTAGAGATGTCAGAATGCCGTTATAACGTTGAGCGTGTATTATCAAAACGTGAAGTACAAAACGCACTGATTACTGGTATCGAACTCGATGTCCTTGCTGAAAAAGGAATGTTAAGTGAACCGTTACAAGATATCGTAAAACGTGATGAAGGCTTATACGGAATTGATGAAGTAATCGCACTTTCTATCGTTAATGTGTACGGCTCTATCGGTTTCACGAACTTTGGATATATCGATAAATTAAAACCTGGTATTTTAGAATACTTAAATGATAAATCAACTGGAAAGGTGCATACATTCCTTGATGATATCGTTGGAGGAATTGCTGCCGCTGCTTCAAGCCGCTTAGCGCACAGAGCTGAGCATTCGGAATAATAAAGTGAAAACTTTAATCAGCCCTCACCAATCGGACTTTAATGGGCAGCCCGCCCCCCACCTAACTTCTTTGCTTTCGCTGAATCTTGAGGTGGAGGTCTTACTGCCCATTAAAGCGGGATAAAACATGAAAGACCGTCAGTTTCATACTGACGGTCTTTCGTATTCCATAAGCATAAATTCTCTTCCACGGCTCAAAAAAATAGGACCTTGCTGAAAACCTATGTTTTTATAAAGCGTAATCGCTCTTGTATTAAATGTCGCTACACTAAGTCGCAACATTTTCGGCTTGTATTCTTTTGCAGCAAAGGCTATCCCAGCTTGAAAAAACATTTTCCCCAGCCCTTTCCCTGTTAACGCTGGCTTCATGCCAAGTCCGATATCAATTACATCTTCTCCACCATATAAATGAGCATCTCTTCCCCCTGGCACTTGTGCATTTTCTCCAAAACAAAAATAGCCGATAAACTCCCCATTATCGTCACAGCAGCCATAATACGTCCCATCTAATAATTCTTCTATTACTTCTTCCTCACCTGAAAAACTATACAAATTATAAGGTTCTTCGTACGTCCACGTATTTATCTCATTTGCTTCTGCTATCGTTAACTTATGTATATCCATCCTTCTCTTCCCCCTATTATATTTCTACTAACACTATTCGATATTCATCTTATAATTCATCTTTCTCAATATGTTTTTTAAATTTATCGCCTCATTTTTATGGAAGATTTTTCTTATTATGTTACGATTAAACAGAATTATTTGAAATAAGGTGGTGACAATTTGAATTACTTTTCTTATCTCTCCTTAGAAGAACGTCAAAATTTTTTCTATAAAGAACCTCTTAGTTTTTCAAAAAGTATAGAGAAAGAGCAATTAGCGTACGCATTAGGGGCTACACTATATACTCCTGGCACGAAAGAAACGATCGCGGAAGAAATAATTAGAAAAAAACATGTGGAAGCTATTTCGATGATTCTTTGTCTAGAAGACTCTATCAGTGATGAGGAAGTAAAACTTGCAGAGCAAAACATCGTCGTTCAAATACAGCAAATCGCCAACTTAGTCAGTGCCAACATACTAAGTCAATCAGACATTCCACTTCTTTTTATTAGAGTTCGACAGCCAAGTCAAATGAAGACAATTGTTACCGAATTAGGTAGTGCTGTTCATTGCTTATGTGGTTTCGTCTTTCCAAAATTCACACCCGTTAATGGAAAGACTTATATCGATCAGCTTGCATATATAAACGAGCTATATTCATTATCCCTTTATGGAATGCCGATTTTAGAATCACCAGAAATTATGTATAAAGAAACACGCTTAGCGTCCTTATTACAAATAAAAGATTTACTAGATTCCTATCATGATTACATCTTAAATGTACGTATTGGTGCCACTGATTTTTCAAGTATATTTGGTATTCGGCGTAATAAATACACACCAATCTATCATATTACTGTTGTTCGTGATTGTATTTCAGACATTATTAATATTTTCTCCAGAGCTACAAATGAATATGTTATTTCAGGATGTGTATGGGAATATTTTTCTAATGATTACGAAGAAGGGCTCATTCAAGAGGTATCGCTTGACCATGCAAATGGATTAATCGGAAAAACAGTTATTCATCCATCTCATATTAAAGTTGTACAAGCAATGCACATTGTCACAATGGAAGATTATTTAGACGCAAGGTCAATTTTACAAAATGCAGATACGTATAACGGAGTGCTAAAAAGCAGTTTTGCTAACAAAATGAATGAAGTAAAGCCTCATTATAACTGGGCTCGCAAAACCATTTTAAAATCTAATATTTACGGGGTGCTACATGAAAACAAACAATTTACCGATCTCCTTATTACAAACGCAAAACAACACGTATAACATTTTAAATACTATAAAAGTTCATGTAGAAGTACGTGATAATCCATATAATTTAGCGTTAGATAATCTTTTTCAAATGGCGGCGAGGATAAATAAGAAGCGGAGTTTTTTATTTGTGAGTACAATTCTTGGAAAGCATCTTCCTATTAAACCTGCAATCTCTCTAGCAAGTGGGTTTGCCCTTGCTGCAAGATATATGGAAATACTACATCATGCTTTTCATCCGTTTCAAAAAGAAATTTTAAATCTTATTTCATTAGAAGTTGATGAAATTCCAGAAGAAGTATTTCATTATCAATATCCCTTGCAAGAAGAAGTTTTATTTATCGGATTCGCTGAAACAGCAACAGCACTTGGCCATTCTATGTTTCAATGCTTTCAAAATGCAAAGTATGTACATACAACTAGGGAATCGATACCCAATCTCGAATCTGTCATTACATTTGAGGAAGAACATTCCCATGCAACATCACACCGTTGTTATGTCGATAAGAGCTTTTTTCAAAACAACAATCCGATCGTTCTCGTAGATGATGAGATGACAACCGGAAAAACCGCACTAAATATTATCAGGTCCATTCAACAGCAATTTCCACGAGAAGAATATATCATTGCTTCTTTATTAGACTGGCGTTCTAATACTAATAGAAGACAATTTAAACAACTAGAAGAAGAACTTCAAATAAAAATTCATGTTATTTCTTTATTAGAAGGAATTATTCATACAACTGGCCAACCGTTGAATATTTCAAAACCAACTATACAAACTGAAGAAACAAAACCTTATTTCAAAAAACATACCATTACTTGTCCAACATTACCTTGTACATCAGATTACATAAAATATACTGGACGCTTTGGTATTTCATCATATGAACAAAAGCACATTCATTCTTTTACTCAAGAAGCAGGAAAAACGTTACAAAGAAAAAGAATTGGAAAACGAACACTCTGCCTCGGAACGGGTGAATTTATGTATATTCCAATGAAAATCGCTGCTGCAATGGGTGAAAATATTTTATATCAATCTACAACACGAAGTCCGATCCACCCTGTTTCAAATGATATGAACTACGCCATTCATAATCATTTCCCATATCCAAGTCCTGAAGATTCTACTATTACAAATTACTTTTATAATATTTCACCCCATGATTACGATGAAGTATTTGTTTTTATGGAACGTGATGTAGGAGAAGAAGCTCTATTTCCTCTTCTACATCAGTTACAAACGGTTATTCCCTGTATTCATATCGTCTCATTTTCAAATAGCATAGAAAAGGAAGGTTGATAATTATGATAAAAGTAAATTCCCATATTAGTAGTTACGATCCAAGTGATACTATTTTTCTATTAAAAGATATTAGTGATTTAATGAAAGAAAGTTCCACAGAAACGAGAGAACAGGCAATTCAAGCTGGTACACATTATTCTGAAATGTTACCAGTGGAATATAAACCATCTAAAGCATATATGGATTTATTCTTTTCCTCCCTGCAACAATACAAGCACAAACTAGCAACCGCAGTTGGAGTTGTCGCTGAACAAATCATACAGACTAAAGGAACGAATCTTGTCCTCGTCTCATTAGCTCGTGCTGGTACACCAATCGGTATTCTTATAAAACGCTATATACGCTATCAATATAACCTTGATGTACCTCACTATTGTATTTCCATTATTCGCGGACGCGGTATCGATGAAAATGCACTTCACTATATTTTAGAACATCACCCTAAAGAAACAATTCAATTCATTGATGGGTGGACTGGAAAGGGTGCAATAAAAAAGGAATTGGAACATGCAGTACATACATTTAACGAGAAAAATAATACACACCTTTCTCATTGTATGGCTGTACTTGCTGATCCGGGTTACTGTACTTCAATTTACGGTACACGCAAAGATTTTCTTATCCCTAGTGCTTGCTTAAATGCAACCGTCTCTGGACTAATTAGCCGCACTGTACTAAATGACACCTATATTGGCCCAAACGATTTTCATGGTGTTAAATATTATAAAGAGCTAGAACAAGAAGATTTATCAAATTTCTTCATCAATGAGGTAACAGATTTATTCCCTTCTGTTCATTCTCATATAGATAATCAATTACATCATATCGCTTCAACATACACCGATCCATCTTGGCAAGGATTAAAAGATATACAGTCTATCCAAACTCACTTTGAAATTGACGATATTAACTTAATTAAACCAGGAGTCGGTGAAACAACTCGCGTATTACTCCGGAGAATACCGTGGAAAATTTTAATACGCAAGCAAAACAATCCTGATTTAAAGCATATTTTACTTCTTGCTAAAGAAAAGAATGTCCCTATTGAAATATATGAGAATATGACGTATTCATGTTGCGGGCTCATTAAGCCTCTTAGGAGGGAAACGATATGATTTTCGCTAGTGATCTTGATCAGACACTTATTTATTCCCGAAAATCATTTCGTGCCCATATAGAAAATGAATCAATTCAGCTCATTGAAACTTTAGACGGAAAAGAAATTTCTTTCATATCACACAAAACCATTTCACTACTAAAAAAATTGCAACTGCACTCATATTTTATCCCAGTTACAACAAGAACGATTGAACAGTTTCAGCGTATTACTGTATTCCAAAATGAAATCATTCCCGAATATGCCATTACAAGTAACGGCGGTAATATCCTTCATGACGGCAAGCAAGATGTTACTTGGAACAAAGAAATAAAAAAAAGACTTTCAGTAGAATGTTTAGAGAGAAATGATATACTAAAGGAATTTGAACAAATTGCTCATAAAGATTGGGTTATATCACAAAAAACAGCTGATGATTTATTCCACTATTGCATCATTAAACGAGAGAACATTCCTTATGACGAATTAACATCCTTCATTTCTTGGTTAGACAAACAAGGCTGGGCTCATTCACTTCAAGGTAGAAAATTATATTTTGTACCGAAGCCTATTAACAAATGGGATGCTGTGCAATATATAAAAGAAGTGCTACAAATAGACACTATTATTACCGCTGGAGATTCTTTACTTGATTTATGCATGCTTGAAAAAGCTAACTATGCCTTCGCACCACTTCACGGTGAATTAGGGACAACATATAATCATTTACAACCCCAGATTGTAAAAACAGATGCAATTGGCATATATGCCGCAGAAGAAATCGTAAGTAAATCCCTTCAAATTATTCATAGTTCATTACCTACCTCATAATTAAAATATGCACAATTGCATACGCACACTTATAAATCAAATGGTACAATTTATCTGAATCGCTGTTGCTACACTTCTTGATCAAAGAAAAGGCGTTAAAACGGATATTAGCGCCTTATCAAACTCAAGCAATTGGCACATTTTGTCATCATGAAAGACACTCTAAAGAGTGTCTTTTTTTCTATACCTCACAAGGACTTACTCATTTCAAAGCATAAACACATAAAATAATGTAACTCTTTACATGCATGAACCCTTTTCTCAAAGTTTTGAAGTAGACTCAAAATAAAAAAGCACTCTTGGCTAGAGTGCTTTTTACTTTCAAATAAGGAGGTTACATAAGATGGATAGTACTCTCGTATTTAACTTCGGTATTGGTATTGTCATCATTTTATTTGTTTTCTTTGTTCTTTGTATGAGCGGGGTATAGAAAGACGATTTTAGCCGTCTTTTTATACATACATATGTATCATTTGACTTCCGCAAAAGAAGTAACCATAATAGTTACATAAATAAAAAACTATCCACAAATAGGAGGAAGAACAATGAAACATGTAATCGTTTATGCACACCCAAATACAGAAAGCTTCAACCATGCGATTTTAGAAACGGTAAAAAGTGAATTAGAAGAAAAAGGTCATGAAGTACGCGTTCGCGATCTATACGAATTAAACTTCAATCCAGTATTAGGCGCTTCCGATTTCATCTCATTTTCTCAAGGAAACACACCAGAAGATATTAAAGAAGAGCAAGAGCATATCTCTTGGGCTGATAGCATTACATTCATTTATCCAGTTTGGTGGGCGGGACTTCCTGCTATTTTAAAAGGATACGTTGACCGTGTATTTAGCCACGGCTTCGCTTATGCTTACGGTGAAAATGGTATTGAGAAGTTATTAAGCGGTAAAAAAGGCTTATTATTATCTACAATGGGAAATACGAAAGAAGCATACACAGCAGGCGGTATGTTTGATGCAATGAAGAAAACAGCAGATGTTGGTATCTTTGAATTTACAGGCATTGAAACAATTGAGCATACATTCTATACAAGTGTTCCTTCTGTGGATAATAGTGTGCGTAAGCAATATCTTGAAGAGGTTAAAGATGTTGTGAATCGTGCATTCTAATAAAAAACAGGTAACCTATCCTGGTTACCTGTTTTTCATTACATCTTCTCAATCCACTCCGTCAAGTTATGCACAACTTGCGTTGGTTGTACTTCATATTCTGTTAACTTCTCCACAGTTGTGACTCCAGTGTGGACAAGAAGGGTATGCATACCAGCATTTATTCCTGCTAAAATGTCTGTATCGTAGTTATCCCCAACCATTAATGCTTCATTTTTTTCTATGCCAAGTACTTTTAAAGCTTGTTCCATAATGATTGATTCTGGTTTTCCGATGAAGATTGGATCCACACCTGTTGATACTGTTACAACTGATGTTAATGAACCGTTACCTGGTAATAATCCGCGCTCAGTTGGAATGGCAATGTCTCCATTTGTAGAAATAAACGTTGCGCCGTTACGCACAGCAAGACAAGCTTTTGCTAATTTTTCATATGTGATGTCACGATCTAAACCAACAACAACGAAATCAGGATTTTCATCCACAAGTTCAAATCCTTTTTCCACAAGCGCATCATGTAAGCCTTCTTCACCAATCATATATACAGTTGCGTCTTGTTTACGTTCGTAAATGAAGTTTGCTGTCGCCATACTCGTTGTGAAAACTTGCTCTGCTTTCGCTGGAATATCGAAACGAACAAGTTTTTCTGCCACTTGTTCTGGTTTACGCGTTGAGTTATTCGTAACGAATAAATAAGGAATGCCGCGCTCTCCTAATGCTTTTACGAAGTCGCTCGCTTCTTCAATTTGTTCTTCTCCGCGATACATTGTACCGTCTAAGTCAATTAAGTAACCTTTATACATATTATGTCTCTCCTTCTATGCTAACGTTCTCACCTTATCATACCACTCTTATATTACCCGCTTTTCCAAAAGAAAAAAACGCTTTACCTTAAAGCGCCCCATAACGTTCATTTTTTCTCTTTTATTTGGTAAGAACAACTACAATCGCCCTCGCACATATTTGCTAACGTCTTTACATCTGCTCCTGCAAATAAACGCTTATACATCTCTTTTTCATCTTCGCATACTTGCGGGAATCTCTCTGCAATTTCCTTTAACGGACAGTTTTGTTTTTCAATTACGAAAGAGTTCTCTCCGTCTCTCTTAATTTGAACCATATAACCATTTTTCTCTTGCATAGCCGCTATCTCTTGCACTTTATATGCTAAATTCTTTTGGTTACTCACACGCTTTTGTAACTGTTCTTCCATACGCTTCGTTCTCTCTTTTAAAACGTAGCGAAGTATTTTTTCATCGCCCATTCGCGCTAAATCTTCTAGCATATCAATTGCGAATTGCTTATACTCTTTCGGGAATGTATCTTCTCCCTTTTCGCTTAATCCATACAAATAAGTTGGTCTTCCGACATGTTGCCTTACCATCTTGGAATAGATGAAACCATCCTTCTCAAGATTACTTAAATGTCTTCGAATCGCCATTTCTGTAATCTCTAAAACTTCAGCTAGTTCCGCTACCGTGTGCTCTCCCTTTACTTTCAACAACTGCACAATTTCATCTTTCGTCGTACGTGCTTCCCCCATGTTTCACCCTTCTCCCTCACATACAATATAAGACCCCCAAAAGGCATTCTTTGGGGATCTTATAAGCATAATTATTCTGGTACAAATGCAGATACAGGCCCTAATTCCTTCTCTAAATAACTGCGAATATTTGCTGGGTATTTTTCTACCACTGCAATATGTTTTTGAATCGTCTTATATAATTCATCATGATTCATTTGAATATAATCTTGCGTAAGCATTTTTCGAAGAAGGATAATTTCTTTCATTCCTTGTCCATCTTCTGCACTTATCACTCGCTCGTCCATTAAAATATCAATAATATCTTCATAGCTTCCTGGGTCGCGCATAATAAATCCATCGATCATCGCATTCCCTACATCTAATACACAATCAATAATAAGATGGGCTATGCGCTCTAATGCGTAAAATTCAAACTCGGTTTCATATATCTTTTTCTCTTGAAATGTACTTGTTGCTCGTTCTAAACATACTAGCATTTGTTCTATTTTCTTTCTGTCTACAAAATACATGAATGTCACCTACCTGGAAATTAAAGCATTTACATTTTAATTGTAACGCTTTCTTCTGAAAAAATCGACAATTTTTCGAATTCACCTTTTCTCCGTTATTTGTTATAGTTATATTTGTATGATTTTTGAAATTGGAGGAATGAAATCTTGGAACGTGAACTCGCACTAGAAATTGTCCGTGTAACAGAAGCAGCAGCATTAGCATCCGCACAGTGGATGGGCCGCGGAAAGAAGAACGAAGCAGATGATGCAGCAACTACAGCAATGCGTGATATGTTTGATTCAGTAAACATGGCAGGTACAGTTGTAATTGGTGAAGGAGAACTTGATGAAGCACCGATGCTGTATATTGATGAAGAACTAGGAACAGGTAACGGTCCAGAAGTAGACATCGCCGTTGACCCATTAGAAGGTACAAACATCGTTGCAAAAGGTCTTGCAAATGCAATGGCAGTTATCGCAATCGCAGATAAAGGAAACCTTCTTCATGCTCCTGATATGTACATGGAAAAAATCGCGGTTGGTCCAAAAGCAGCTGGTAAAATTAGCTTAGATGATCCAATTGAAAAAACAATTGAAATTGTAGCAGAAGCTAACAATAAAAAGATTCGTGATCTAACGGTTATCGTTCAAGAACGTGAACGTCATCAAGATATTATTGATCGTGTTCGTGCAAAAGGTGCACGCGTAAAATTATTTGGTGATGGTGATGTTGGTGCGTCAATCGCAACAGCACTACCTGGGACAGGTATCGACTTATTCGTAGGTATTGGCGGAGCTCCAGAAGGTGTTATTTCTGCAGCAGCATTAAAATGTCTTGAAGGTGAAATGCAAGCTCGCTTAGTTCCAATGAACGAAGAAGAAGAAGCTCGTTGTCGTGAAATGGGATTAGAAGACCCTCGTCAACTTCTTATGTTAGAAGATTTAGTATCTGGTGATGATGCAATCTTCTCAGCAACTGGTGTATCTGCTGGTGAATTATTAGACGGCGTGAAATTCCTAGGCGGAGATTTAGCTGAAACATATTCTATTGTAATGCGTTACAAAACAAGAACAGTACGATTCATTAAAACGCATCACCATTTAGATCATAAGCCACACTTAAACTTAGATATTTAATAAAGGAGCCATGTGTATGGAAGAACGTTTCTTTCTGTACGACGATACTGTCGCTACAAAAACGCGTTTCGTTAGCTTTATGGGAGAAAATGAGCGTCATGATTTAGCGCTTTTATACTCTGATCGTCATTACGGTAAAACAATTGTCCTTGATATGCAGCGCAATAAATTCGCAATCATCGGCACTGACGATTTAAACGAACCAGGCTACTTAGAGCATGCATTTTCTATGACTGAAGAAATTGCAGAAGAACTACGCTCATTTTTATTTGAACTTATATAATTTATTTTAGGCACCAGCTTTTTAGCTGGTGTTTTTCCATTATAAATATTTTCAATATTCAATTTAATATATTATAATTAAAAATAAATAGAAGGAACGCCAAAGTATAAGTAGTTTCTTCTGTCTTTTTCCTGTTGTAGTTTTCCGTAAATAAGTAATTGATAGAAGAACATTTCAACATGTTGCTAAAAACTTATCGAATAACCGATGCCGGAAATCCAAAAATAAGGGGATGAAACATATGTCACAGACCCTGACAGTGAAAGTGAAATTGATTCCAACAAAAGTACAAATTCGTTTATTGGAACAAAGTAGCCATGAATATATCAAAGTTATAAATACACTTGTATCAGAAATGGTTGAAGCAAAGAAAAGTACAAAGAAAAGCACAAAAGATATTAAAGCGAATATCCCAAGCGCGGTGAAGAATCAAGCGATTAAAGATGCGAAAAGTTTGTTTGCTACAAAAGTAAAGAAGAGCAATTATAAAACTATTCCGATTCTAAAGAAGCCTATTTGCGTATGGAACAATCAAAATTATTCCTTCGATTACAATCATACTTCTATCCCGTTAATGATAAATGGAAAGTCAACTCGTTTAAAGGTACGCGCTTTATTAGTCGATAAAAACAATCGCAATTTAAATTTGTTAAAACATAAGTTAGGCACACTTCGTATCACAAAGAAATCGAATAAGTGGATGGCCCAAATATCTGTCACACTTCCTACGAATGAAGGAGTAGGAACGAAAATTTTAGGGATAGACCTAGGCCTCAAGGTCCCTGCGGTAGCAATCACAGATGATGATAAGGTTCGTTTCTTTGGGAATGGTAGACAAAACAAATATAAGAAGCGTCAGTTTCGTAGTGTTCGTAAGAAGTTAAGAAAAGACAAAAAATTGAATGCCATTCAGCAATTAGATAATAAAGAGCAAAGATGGATGCAGGACAAAGATCATAAAATAAGTCGTAAAATTATTAATTTTGCGGTTGATAATCATATTTCTGTCATTCGATTAGAAAAACTAACGAATATAAGACAGACGGCAAGAACAAGCCGTAAAAACGAAAAAAACCTACACACTTGGTCATTCTATCGTTTATCACGATTTATTGCGTATAAAGCAATGCTAGCTGGTATTCAAGTTGAATATGTGAATCCATCTTATACAAGTCAAAGTTGTCCGCAATGTGCCGAAAAGAACAAGGCGCGAGATAGAAAATACAAGTGTCGATGTGGATTTAAGACACATCGTGATATCGTTGGGGCGATGAACATTCGCTACGCAACTGTGATTGATGGTAACAGTCAATCAGCCTAAGCACCTATATGGTCTGGTTTAGGAGGGGCAATGAGATGCCCTCATCTTGAAGACTGTTCAAAACAGAAATGGACTGCGAACGTTTAGTCATTCAAGAATCCCATCCTTCATTCCGCAAAGATTCAGGCTTGCGACTTTAATCCTGGGAGTCTCAAAAAGGAACGTAATGCATCTGTAGTATGATCATGTTTCCCGGCAGCAAATGAAACCAAATACAATACTTTCTGAAGGCGATCATATCTCGATTTGTTTATAATGCAAAAAATCCTCTTACAATCGTAAGAGGATTTTTTTACTTCTTCACTTTTCGTAATACGAAGTGTGCACAACCAAAGTTACAGTACTCGTATAAATACTCCGTTAACGTACTAATTTTCGTATCATATGTCGCACGCTGGTTACTATCATCAAAGAATCCGCGCAATCTAAGTTGCTCATAACCCCAGTCCCCAACGATGTAATCATATTTATTTAAAATTTCTGCATAGCGCTCTTTAAATGCTTCTTCACTAAAACCGTCACGAAAGTTTTTAATTACTTCGTACTGAACATTATTAATGCTCACCGTAGCATGAATCTCTTGCTTTTGCTCCATCATTAACTTCCTCTCTAAGCATTCTTCTTTTTATCGTATCACAAAGCATACCAACCAACAATTTCAAATACAAAAAATTGAAAATTAGTGCATGCTATGGAGAAGGAGGTGATACATCGTGAAAAAACAAATTATACTTTCTCTTCTCACTCTTTCCTTATTTGCAGGCTGCCAATCAACGAATAAAGCCGAAATGGAACGTGAAGAAGGAAGTCGTGTTCTTGTTTCCAATAAAAACGACATGTATCATACGGAAAATACAAATACACGACTTACAAGAGTCGGCTATTCATCTAAACAAAAGCATGAAGTATCTAACAAACAAGTAGGGGCCATTAACCGTGAGAAAGTCGCTGAAATGATTACAAGTATGACAGTCAAACTTCCTGACGTTACAAACGCTGCTACACTCGTTACCGATGATGAAGTATTTGTTGTATACCGTGCAAACACAACGGATCCAAAACTCGTAGCGGATCAAGTATATAGAGCTGCGTTATCCATCGTCCCTCGCTATTATAAAGCATATGTATCAACAGACCAAAAGTTGATTTCTCAAATTCAAGGCCTGCAATCTGGCGCATTAAATGATACAGAATATACACAGAGCCTTGATATGTTAAAGCGTGAAATGAGTAAAAATCCTCATTTGAATAATACAGAGAGTCAAACTTTAAATGATATGATAAAAAAATAAAGAAGGTGGAGAAAATCTCCACCTTCTTTATTTTTGACTATTTCTTACGATCCGCATAAACCGCCATCGCATCACACATAAACTGCGCTAATCCCTCACCAAACTTATCGATATTTTTCGTGAAGCGCTCATCAGCGACGTACATTTGACCGAGTCCTTTAAAAGCATTGAATGAATACTCACCGAAGTTTTGCAAGTAATCGTACCATACTCCGATTGCTTTCTGTGCTTCTTCAGAATCTGGTGCGCCGTGTCTAAGCGCCGCTAAATTTCTGTAAATCGTATTAAACTCTTCTTGATTGTTTTTTGACATACCTTTCGCATATTCATTCGCTTTATCTACAGCTGCGTCTCCCCATCTTTCACGCGCTTCTTCTTCGTACGGATTATGGCTGAAATCGAAGCCTTCAAATTTTTCTTTATTCGTCATTTCAATCTCTCCTTTTGTATGCTGAATTGTTTTATCAATCGTCGCGATCACTTTGTCTAACCTAGCACGCTTTTCAAGAAGCATTTTCTTATGAAGCTGTAGCGCTTCTTCTCGGTCAAATGATGGACTCATGATAATTTCTTTAATTTTCTTCAAAGGGAAGCCTAGTTCTTTAAAAAACAAAATTTGCTGCAATGTCTCTAAATTTTCATTGGAATACAGACGATATCCAGACTCTGTCGTCTCGTCTGGGGTTAACAACCCAATTTCATCGTAATGATGCAGTGTGCGCACACTAATTCCAACTAAATTAGCTACTTCTTTTACCTTCATTGTCATGTGTATCTCCCCCTTAATACATACGATAAAGTATGACGCAACGTTAGAGTCAATAAGTAAATTCATTTTTTTGTTAAAAGTTTCATCTCTACTATATTTCATGCATAATAGATATGTACATATATTAGAAAGCGGTGAAAGTATGGTTTCAAGTACAGTAATTGCCAGTATCACAATTCAACTTGTGCTTTCGATTCTGGTACCTATTATTGCGTTTGTTTATTTTCGTAAAAAATATCATATTAATTGGAAAGTAGTCGGCGTCGGTGTTCTTATTTTTATTGGGTTTACTCAAATTCTCGAGACACCGTTCCACCTATTTATGCGCGGAAATCCAGCAATCGCTCCAATTTTAGAAAATCCATTTGTCTTTGCACTTTATGGCGGACTAACCGCTGGTATTTTTGAAGAATTAGGACGTTTCGTTGCCTTCTTCTTCCTACTAAAAAAATATCAAGAATATAAAGATGGTTTTGCTTACGGAATAGGTCATGGGGGGATTGAATCCATTTTAGTCGGCGGATTCTCGGCATTACAGGCACTTATATTCGCAAATGCTATTAACAACGGTAGCTTCGCTCAAATGGCAGAAAAACTACCACAATTAAATGTTGTAAAGGATATGTTAATAGAACAACCTGCTTATTTATACTTCCTTGGTAGCTTGGAAAGAATGATGGCTCTTGTGTTGCAAATTGCCTTTACGATGCTTGTTTTATACGCAGTAAAACAGAAGAAGTATATCTTCCTTGTGTACGCTATACTATTCCACGCACTTGTAGACTTCTTCGCGGCACTTTATCAAACGAAAACAATCAACATCTTTGTTGCCGAAGGAATTACCCTTCTCTTCACAATTGGTGCTGTCATTCTTATTCGTAAAATGAAAGAAAAGTTAATGAATGTGCCGGAATAAAAATAACCCGCCAATTGGCGGGTTATTTTTTATATGGATTGTCATAATGATGATAACTTTTTTCTCCTTGCAGCTCCCTCTTCGTTTCTGCATCTATAACGATGTACTTATGAAACTCTTCTACTTCATTTTGAGTAAAGGAAGCAAAGAAGTATACTTGGCGATCAGGATGAACGAAAGAACCGTCCATCTTCATTTTATTGTGACAGTCGGCATTTGTTTTTTGCCTAAAAATAAATTCCTCATCAGCCACTTCTTTAAATGAAACTTTTTTACGAACACTATACGCTGCATTTTCATATTCTTTATAAATTTTCTTATCTAACTGTTCGTAAAACACATCCTCACTAACAAGTAGCTTATTCCGATTACTTGGATACTCTAACTTTTGATTGGACTCTGCATATGTTGTGGACAATTGCATAAGAAAACAAATCATGAATACGATACATATCAATTTTTTCATTACTGCACCTCAAATGTTCATTATCCACATTACTTTTCCACATATTTAAATCATCATGCCGTTTCCAGTAAAAAGGAATTTTTTCCACTTTTGTCGAAGTATATAGCGTCAACTTGAAAGATGGGGATGAATTATGAAGAAATTGATTGTCATACGACATTGTTCAGCAACTGGCCAAGAACGTGGTGCCGAATTAACGATTGCAGGAAAAAATCAAGCAAACATTCTTGCTACATTCCTCTTAGAAAACCAACCACAAATAGATCATATTATTTCAAGCCCATTTGTGCGAGCTATCGATTCTATTCGGCCTTATGCACTCCAAGCTAATTTGTCTATCCGAGAAGATGAACGATTAGCTGAACGCACATTAAGCGACGTTCCAATGGACGATTGGATGCAGAAACTAGAATTTACTTTTACAAATATAGATATTGCCTTTTCAGGCGGAGAGTCGACAAAACAAGCAACGAACCGTGCTATATCGCTTATCCAAGACGTTTTAACATTAAACTATACTACAACACTACTCGTTACACATGGAAACTTACTTACGCTCATTTTAAAGCACTTTGATCATACGATCGGCTTTCATGAATGGAGAGCTTTAACGAATCCTGATGTTTATGAAATTATAATCGATGAACAATGTACTATAAAACGATTATGGGAAGCACCATCCAAGTAATATCTCTTTCCAACACATTCAGTTGACGCCACGAGAAGAAACTGCACTAACAATAGAAAGGGGTATCACTCCATATGTACGAAGATGTACTTGCTTTACTACATAAAACAAATGCTTCTTATGAAAAATTTGAACACGAACCGGTACTCGATTATGAGACAGATCGGATCGTACGTGAAAGGCTTGGCTTACAAGGTACTCCCAGTAAAAGCTTATTCTTGAAATCAAAATCCGGAAATTATTACGTATTTTTTACGTTAGAAGGAACTCGGTTAAACCGGGAAGAAATGAAAGAAATAACGGGAGAACGCTTATCTCTCTGTTCACCTAATGAACTAAGGGAAGAGACTGGTTGTACACCGGGATGTGTAGCTCCTTTCGGTTATTCACAACATGTAACAATTATTGTGGATAGCGCTATTTATACGTACAATAAAATTTTAATTACACCTGGTGTACCTGAATTTACAATTGAATTATCCACAGAAGAATTAAAAAAGATTTTATTAACATGTTCAAATACTGTTTTAGAGCATAAACAAAAAGAGAGCTAATCATTAGCTCTCTTTTTTCATTATTTTGCTTCTGCTGTGTTTTCTTTTGCAGAACGAACTTGCTCGTCCGCATGGTAAGAAGAACGCACAAGTGGACCAGCTTCACAGTGGCTAAAGCCCTTGCTAAGTGCAATTTCTTTAAGCTCTGCAAATTCTGCTGGTGGGTAATATTTAAGAACTGGTAAATGCTTCTTAGATGGTTGTAGGTATTGTCCAAGAGTTAGAATATCCACATTGTTTGCACGTAAATCATCCATTGCTTCAATTAAATCTTCTCTCGTTTCACCTAAGCCCACCATAATGCTCGATTTAGTTGGAATATCAGGCTGCATTTCTTTTGCTCGACGTAAAAACTCTAATGAACGATCATATTTTGCTCTAGCGCGAACTCGGTCAGATAATCGACGTACTGTTTCAATGTTATGGTTTAAAATATCTGGTTTTGCATCCATTAACATTTTTAAGTTTTCTTCTACTCCACCCATATCAGATGGTAATACTTCGATTGACGTAAATGGATTTTTACGACGTACAGCGCGTACTGTTTCAGCAAAAACAGCTGCTCCCCCATCTTTTAAATCATCACGTGCAACCGCTGTTATAACAACGTGCTTTAAGCCCATTTGTACTACAGAATCTGCTACGCGTTCTGGCTCTTGTAAATCAAGCTCAGTTGGTAAGCCTGTTTTAACCGCACAGAAACGACAAGCACGTGTACATACTGCACCTAAAATCATAAATGTTGCTGTTTTTCTTACAGCCCAGCATTCATGAATATTCGGACATTTTGCTTCTTCACAAACTGTATGAAGATTTTTAGAACGCATCATTTTCTTTAAGCCTGTATAGTTTTCATTCGTGTTTAACTTAATTTTCAACCATTCGGGCTTGCGCTTATATTCTGTTTGTTTTGTCATGGTTATCAACTCCGCACAATATGAAATAGTTTACCGTGTTCGCTTCTTTCAATGTAACATATCTATTCTAACGTATGAAAGCGATTTGCTCAAATGAAGATTCTAAGATTTTTTCCAATCGTTCCCTATAATGAAATACTCCGTATATCCCACACTAAAAAGAGTGATGATGTGAAAGGAGTCTATTTCATGCTTCGAAAAATTTCTATTTTGCTTTCGATTTGCTTTCTTCTCCACCAAAACATCGCTTACGGTGAAGATAATCAGCAAAGCATATACGAAAAGCGCATGGCACTATATAAAGAAACCGAACAATCTTCAGGCATTCCGTGGTATTACTTAGCTGCAATGGATCAATACGAAAGAAATATACGGAGCGTAAGAAAAGATATTCCGAAAAAACCAGATGCCATCATTTCCCTTTATTTCAAACCAGAAATATGGGCTGGACCTGTTAATGGTAACGACACTCTTCCCCATACCATTTCTTTATTTGGCGGGTTAGGTTTAGATGGTGACAAAGATGGATTTGCAAATGCAAATAACGACCGTGATCTTTTGCATACAGCAGCAACGATTTTAAAGAAACAAGGAACGTCCGAAGATCGTATTCATATTATGCTTTGGGAATATTATAGACGTGCGAAAACAGTTGAATTAATTACCGAATACGCCCAAATTTATAAACATTACGGACGTATTAATTTAGAAGGAAATGCTTTCCCTCTTCCGATTCGTAGTGACCATAGTTATCGTAGTACTTTCGGCGCTGGAAGAAGTTTTGGGGGAAGGAGAGTTCATGAAGGAACCGATATTTTTGCAGGCTATGGCGTACCAGTAAGGTCTACTTGCTATGGCATCATTGAAACAAAAGGCTGGAATCGCCTTGGCGGATGGCGCATTGGTATTCGCGACCTTCATAATAATTATCATTATTACGCTCATTTAGGCGGATTCTCAAAAGAAATACAGCTCGGACAAATTGTCGAGCCTGGAAAAGTAATCGGATTTGTTGGTAGCACCGGTTACGGTCCTCCCGGCACAGCTGGAAAATTCCCGCCCCACTTACATTTCGGCATGTATAAAGACAATGGCTACACAGAATGGGCTTTCGATCCATACATGCATTTAAGTCTTTGGGAGCGAAAAGAACGCGCGAATACAAAACGATAACCGTAGCACATTGCTACGGTTATTTTTTATTTATGCTAACTATCCGTTTTCTTTTTATCAGGTACAGCGACACTCCCGCTTCCATAATACGTAGGCACTTCCCCTTGAACGATACGCGTTGCAATCGGAACATCTTGTTTTACCTTTATTTCTTTCGTATGAAAGGGAATAACCACTTGCAACGTGACTTCCATTTCCATAATAATTTGAATCGCTGTCGTATTGATCCCGTGCGGTTCAATTTTTTGTTTAATATCCGTATTCACATGACCAATCGTCGTGAAATCAATTGGAATATCTGGTCCTATATTTCCAAGAAGCGCATTATTTGTTACACGACCAAAAGGAACTGCCATCATTGCCCCATTTTTTTCAGAAATACCTATTCCCTTCAAATTCCCTTGTTCTACTTGCTGTAAATATTTTTCTATGTATGTGGTCGTTGACGTTACGATTTCATTTACTTGTTTCGTATTTAAATTAATTGTAGATACTTTCCCGTTTTTATCATTTTGTACTTTCATTAATGAATCGACATCGAATCCTTCATCGATTCTATCTTTTAGCGCCTTCGTCATAACCGCTTTCGCCATTTTATGTGTCTCTACTTCTCCATATTTCATTAATGTCGGCTGAATGCTGCTATTCACAATCCATAATCCTTGCACCAGTAATATGACAAAAAGAATAAATGACATAAGCAGTATGTGCCGAAAGGAAATAGGCCCCCTTCGAAACCGCGAATTTTTCGAACGAAATATACTCATAAAAAACCCTCCTTCTTATATCATTTCTATGCAAGAAGGAGGGACGATATATGCTTATCTCATTTTTAATAATGCTTCTTTTCCGATTGTGCCAGCCGTAATACCTAAAGCTTCAGCTTCAATCGTTACTGATTCTAGCGGTGCTTCAAGAAGTTGTTCAATCGTTCTTACACCAACCGCACGGCCAGCAATAATACCTCGATCCCCTAACTTCTCATTTAAAAGACCTACATCTAATGCACCGCACATAATATATCCTTTATCGCTCATTACAGCTAGCAAATTTGTCTTTGGAAGTTTGACGCTAACCGCAATAAACGTATAATTATCGATTATAATTGGCTCCACATTAACCATAGTTCACACTCCTCTCTTTCTTATCTGTATGACAAGAGAAAAATGAGTGTTACAAGTTAACTAGCCTATAGTTTGACGGAAGATGTATGAGTTATTAACATGTCTGTTAACACATCTCTAAGTAGTTCTGGCATATAATATTGTTTGTCAGAAAGTGTGGATAGCTCTGGGTATAAGTAGCCGAATGTAAACATATCAATCGTTCCTACTGTATATATGCGATCTAATTCTAGCGATTCCCCGTTAATTAATACATCTTCGAGTAAAATTTTATTTCCAGGAATCGTATCTGGAATAACTTCCACACCAGCGTAAATCATTTTCCCCATCACTTTCCCGCGAAATCCGAATCCTTTTACCTCAAGGTTCTCCATATTCGGGCGACGTGCTTTTAAAATAACTTCTCGTAGCGTTTTTCCCGGCACTTTTAATAAACATGGATTAATGGGATGTGGACAAATTCTGTGAATATCTCCGCGCTTTACAACACCTTCTTCTAATCCTTCAAGAAGTACACCCGCGTTCACCATTCCAATCTCTGCACCGCACCACGTTTTCAGCGCATTTGCTAGCATGTGCGAAAATGCTGTCTCCTGAAACCAATTAACTGGTAATGATTCCTTTAAATGAACAACAGGCTCTGCCATAATCTGTTTACTTTCTTCTTGCAGCAATTCAATTGTGGATAACGGTTTGCTATAAGCACCTAAACGTTCTGTCTTAATCGCTCTACCGTCCTTTTTCAACAGCTTCTTCGCCTCTTTATCCACAGTAAGCTGAACGTGCCCAACGTAACGTCCCCACTTTTCACAACAGCAAAGTAACGTATTATTCATAAGAACGCCTCGCTCAAATAAATGATGCGTATGTGCCCCTAAAATAACATCTACATCATAATGCTCCGCCATATACTCATCCATACTTTTTCCAAGGTGAGAAAGGACAACCGTTATATGAGCCTCATCTCTCACTTCTTCTAAAATAGACTCTAAATGTTCGATTGGATCTTCAATATGCCAATCTAACATTTGATAAAACTCTGGATACGCAACCGTTAACCCGATAAAAGCAATCGTAATCCCATCTGTCGTTGTATGTAATTTATAAGGCTTTGCCCACTCCGGACGTACACCTTCTTTTTCAAATAAATTCGCGACAAGCACCTCAAATCCAGCATCATCATATAGACGATTCAAATGCTCCTTCGCTAACGTAATTCCTTCATTATTTCCGATCGTTACATAATCATATAACGCCTCATTCAAAAGCTTCGTATTGCCAAGTCCATTCGTCGCTTCCGAAATACTATGAAAACGATCCACATGATCGCCGATATCAACCGTCAAAACGGTCTCTCCCGCTTCCTGTCTTCGCTTTTTCTCTCCTTGTACAAACCGAGAAATTTGCGGCCAATTTTCAAAGTGACTATGTATATCGTTTGTATGATAAAGGTGGATGATTGTTTCTTTATTTATATTCAGAGAAAAAACCTCCTCTCAGTTCCTTACTGCCATTTACGCTATGCGTACGCAATAATCCTGTAAATACTTTTCGTCTTTTCTTGCTATTTTACATTGTACTCGCATTATGGGAAAAAGCAAAAGATTGCCCTTTTTATATGAGAAACTTTATTTTTCTAGTTTGTGGATTAGTTGGTAAAGCGGGGATTTGTGAGAATTTTTTTTGAGTGGTTTTGCGAGTATTTTGGTGGATTTCCCCCATGGGTCTGTCAGTATCTTAGCATCAACTACTTCAATTCGGCGCTTTATGAATAAGTGCTCCTCTTTCCTCTAAATATTGAGGGGTATATGCCCAGTTCTGCTATGTCGTAATTTGTTGATAAGTCGATATTCCTTGTCGAATCGTCGATATATTGAAATAATCGCTGATATATTCTGAGTTGTGGTCGATATATTTGAAAAATCGTTGATATATTTAACTGAACACCCACCTGAGTATCCCAACCTGCCCTAAACTGACCCCAACTAAACACAACATAAAAAAGCGCCCTGCTATGCAGGGCGCTTCTACTTTATCTATTAACCAATAGAACCTTCCATCTCAAACTTGATTAGGCGGTTCATTTCAACTGCGTATTCCATTGGAAGTTCGCGAGTGAATGGCTCGATGAAGCCCATTACGATCATTTCTGTAGCTTCTTGCTCAGAAATACCGCGGCTCATTAGGTAGAATAATTGTTCTTCTGATACTTTCGATACTTTCGCTTCGTGCTCAAGTGAAACGTAATCGTTTTTGATTTCGTTGTAAGGAATTGTATCAGATGTAGATTGGTTATCCATGATTAACGTGTCACACTCGATGTTAGAGCGAGAGTTTTTCGCTTTTGGTCCGAAGTGTACGATACCACGGTAAGTTACTTTACCACCATGCTTCGCAATCGATTTAGAAACGATTGTTGAAGACGTGTTTGGTGCTAAGTGAATCATTTTCGCACCAGCATCTTGGTGTTGGCCTTTACCAGCAATCGCGATAGATAATGTTAAACCACGAGCGCCTTCGCCTTTTAAGATAACTGCTGGGTATTTCATCGTTAATTTAGATCCAATGTTACCGTCAATCCACTCCATCGTTGCGTTTTCTTCACAAACCGCACGTTTTGTAACTAGGTTGTATACGTTGTTCGCCCAGTTTTGGATTGTTGTATAACGGCAATATGCATCTTTCTTAATGATGATTTCTACTACCGCACTGTGAAGTGAGTTAGTCGTGTAAACAGGTGCTGTACAACCTTCTACGTAGTGTACGTGTGCGCCTTCGTCTACGATGATAAGCGTACGCTCGAATTGTCCCATATTTTCAGAGTTAATACGGAAATACGCTTGAAGTGGTGTATCAACTTTAACACCTTTTGGAACGTAGATGAATGATCCACCAGACCAAACTGCAGAGTTTAATGCAGAGAATTTGTTGTCTGTTGGTGGGATTACTTTTCCGAAATGCTCACGGAAAATATCTTCGTTCTCTTTTAATGCGCTATCTGTATCTTTGAAGACGATTCCTAGAGCTTCTAGGTCTTCTTTCATGTTGTGGTATACAACTTCAGATTCGTACTGTGCAGATACACCAGCTAAATATTTTTGCTCAGCTTCTGGAATACCTAATTTATCAAATGTAGCTTTAATTTCATCAGGTACTTCATCCCAAGACTTCTCAGATTTCTCAGATGGTTTTACGTAGTACGTAATTTCATCGAAATCTAAGTCGTTTAAGTCGCCGCCCCATTGCGGCATTGGCATTTCATAGAACTTATCCAGTGATTTTAAACGGAAGTCTAACATCCACTGTGGTTCTTCTTTCATACGTGAAATCTCTTCAACGATCTCTTTTGTTAAACCGCGTCCAGCACGGAAAATCGAAACGTCTTTGTCTTTGAAACCATATTTATAATCGCCGATATCTGGCAGTTGCTTCGCCATGTTGGTGTGTCCCTCCTTAGATAACCTCGTTTTTAGGAACCTTTAACATTACTTATCTTCGTTTAAGCCCTTTTCTAACGCTTTCCACGCTAATGTTGCACATTTAATACGTGCAGGGAACTTGCATACGCCTTGTAATGCTTCAATATCTCCTAAATCGATGCTGTCATCGTACTCTTTTCCTAGCATCATGTCAGAGAAAATTTTAGAAAGCTGAAGTGCCTCTTCAATTTTCTTACCTTTTACTGCTTGTGTCATCATTGAAGCTGAAGACATTGAGATAGAACATCCTTCTCCTTCAAACTTCGCTTCTTGCACAATACCTTCTTCTACTTTCATCGTAAGTTGAATACGATCACCGCAAGTTGGATTGTTCAAGTTAACTGTAACACTATCTTCTAACACGCCATGGTTACGAGGATTTTTATAATGATCCATAATAACTTGACGATATAACGTATCTAAATTATTAAATGACATTTGTGAAATACTCCTTTGTCTTGATTAGCGATTCAACAAATGTATCAATTTCTTCTTTTGTATTATATAAATAGAAGCTCGCACGTGCTGTTGAAGAAGCTTTCAGCCACTTCATAAGCGGTTGTGCACAGTGGTGTCCTGCGCGAACCGCGATACCTTCTACATCTAATACTGTCGCTACATCGTGAGGATGTACGTCTTCAATATTAAATGTAACAAGACCAGCGCGATGCTTTGGACCATAAATTGTAACGCCATCTACTTCTGATAGTCTTTCTAAAGCGTACTGCGCTAATTCATGCTCATGCTTTTCAATATTATGAAGACCGATTTCTTCTAGGAAATCAATTGCCGCACCAAGTCCGATTGCATTACCGATAATCGGTGTACCTGCTTCAAACTTCCACGGAAGCTCTTTCCACGTAGATTCTTGTAAATCTACGAAATCAATCATTTCACCGCCAAATTCAATTGGCTCCATATTGTTTAGCAATTCTTTTTTACCATATAATACGCCGATACCTGTAGGTCCGCACATCTTATGAGCAGATAATGCGTAGAAATCACAGTTTAAATCTTGTACATCTACTTTCATGTGAGGTGTACTTTGTGCACCGTCAACGACCATAATTGCGCCATTTTCATGTGCGATTGCTCCGATTTCTTTTACAGGGTTAATCGTTCCAAGCACGTTTGATACTTGCATAATAGAAACGATTTTCGTATTCGGTGTAACTGTTTGACGAACATCTTCTAAAGAAATTGTACCGTCTGGTTGAAGCGGAAGGTATTTTAAAGTTGCACCAGTTTTCTTCGCAACTTGTTGCCACGGAATGATATTACTATGGTGCTCCATGTAAGAAATAACGATTTCATCGCCTTCTTTTACATTTTCAAGACCATAGCTAGCCGCTACTGTATTTAATGCAGTTGTCGTTCCGCGCGTGAAAATAATCTCTTCCATTGATTTCGCGTTAATAAACTTACGAACTTTCTCGCGTGCACCTTCATACGCGTCGGTAGCTTTCGTACCGAGCGTATGAACACCGCGATGCACGTTAGAATTATATTCTTTATAGTAACGTTCTAACGTTTCAATGACTTGAATTGGTTTTTGAGAAGTTGCTGCACTATCGAAATAAACAAGTTGTTTGCCGTTCACTTTTTGATCAAGAATTGGAAACTGTTTGCGTATTTCATGAATATTCATTAGCGAACTTTCCTTTCAATTACCTCAACAAGCTGTGCCTTTACTCCTTCAATTGGAAGCTCATTAACTACAGGTGCTAAGAATCCATGGATGACTAAACGTTCTGCTTCGCGTTTTGGAATACCACGGCTCATCAAGTAGTATAGTTGGACTGGATCTACGCGACCTACTGAAGCTGCGTGACCTGCCATTACATCATCTTCGTCGATTAGAAGAATTGGGTTTGCATCCCCACGAGCTTTTTCATCTAACATAAGAACGCGAGAAGATTGTTGTGCATTTGATTTAGATGCACCGTGTTCAATCTTACCAATTCCGTTAAAGATAGATGTTGCGCTATCTTTTTGTACACCGTGTTTTAAAATCCAACCTTCAGAATGTTTACCGAAGTGAACAACTTTAGTTGTAAAGTTTTGCGTTTGGTTACCACGGCCAATTGTTACTGTTTTCGTATCAGCATATGAACCGTCGCCCATTAAGTTTGTAACGTTCTCTGAAATTGTGTTTCCGTCGTTCATAAGGCCTAGAGCCCAATCAACACGGCCGTCGCGTCCAACAATACCGCGGCGGTTAACGTAAGTTGTTACGTCTTTTGCTAATAGATCAACCGCACCGAATTTCACTTGTGCGCCTTGTTCCACGATTACTTCTGCCACGATATTTGCAATACCTTTAGCATTTTCATTTGCAACGTAGTTTTCCACATAAGTTGCAGTACTGTTCGCATCAGCTACGAATAATACGTGGTTATATACGTTAGCTTCTTCACCGTCTACTAAGAATACAGCTTGAAGTGGAGTTTCAAGAACAACGTTTTTCGGAACATATACGAATGCACCGCCGTTGATTAATGCAGCATGAAGTGCAGTTAGACGATGCTCGTCTACTTTCACGCCGTCTTTCATTAAGTACTTTTGTACTAGCTCAGCGTGCTCAGTTGCAGCTGTTACGATGTCTGTAAAAATAACACCTTTTTCTTTTGCTTCGTCTGCTAAAGAAACGAATGCAGTTGTACCAGTGCGTTGTACTAATACGCTGTTATTTTCATCGATTAAGTTTTTCACTGCTTCTGGAAGCTCTGTTAAAGAACTTACAGGCTCTTGCTTAGCAGCGTCGCCTTTTCCGATAAAGTCCCATTTTTCAATTTTCGTTTTATCAGGCGTTGGCATTGGAAGTTCAGTTGCTTGTGCAAGCGCTTGTAAGCGGAACTCAGTCAACCAAGCAGCTTCGTTTACTTCGCTTGCGCGTTGACGGATTGTTTCTTGATCGAAAGGTAATGTACCGATTGTCATGTTTATGCTCCTCTCTTACGCTTCTTGCTCTGTTGTTTCGTCTTCAATACCTAATTCTTTTTTAATCCAGTCGTAACCTTCAGCTTCTAGACGTTGTGCAAGCTCAGGGCCACCAGATTTAACGATACGACCGTTCATCATAACGTGAACGAAGTCTGGAGTGATGTAGTTTAATAAACGTTGGTAATGCGTAATCATTAGGCAACCGAACTCTTCGCCGCGCATTTCGTTAATACCTTTAGATACAACTTTTAATGCATCGATATCAAGACCTGAGTCGATTTCATCTAAGATTGCGATTTTTGGCTCAATCATCATTAATTGAAGAATTTCGTTACGTTTTTTCTCTCCACCAGAGAAACCTTCGTTTAAGTAACGTTGTGCCATTTCTGGATCCATTTCTAGGAATTCCATGTTTTTATCTAATGTACGGATAAATTTCATAAGAGAAATTTCATCGCCTTCTTCACGACGTGCGTTAATTGCAGAACGTAAGAAGTCAGCGTTTGTTACTCCGCTAATTTCACTTGGATATTGCATTGCTAGGAATAGACCTGCTTGCGCACGCTCGTCTACTTCCATTTCTAATACATCTTCACCGTCGATGATGATGCTACCTTCTGTTACTTCATACTTTGGGTGACCCATAATTGCAGAAGATAAAGTTGATTTACCTGTTCCGTTAGGTCCCATAATTGCGTGGATTTCTCCACCTTTTACTTCAAGGTTTACACCTTTTAAAATTTCTTTGCCATCAATTGATACGTGTAAGTCTTTAACCGTTAATGTAGAACCAGCCATCTCAATACCTCCATTAATCCTATATATACATTTTAAAAATTCCTAAAACGTTCATATTCTCATTTTATTCTCATTCTAATTTTATATCAAATAAAATGATATCGCAAACGGCGAAAAAAAGTAACAATTTTTTCACAAATGTATATAAGTATTTCACTTGCATCCTTATATGATACACCTTTCTTCTTATTTATATAAAGAAAAAAGGACTAGAAAATTACCAGTCCTTTCCTTATATTTATTCACTTACCGGAAGTACAGCATCTTTATATTCTTTATTAATAAAATCTTGAATTTCTTTTGAATGCAATACTCCTACTAGCTCTTTCATTTCTTTTTTCTTCTCGTCACCTTTACGAACCGCAATAATATTTGCATATGGAGAGTCTGATCCTTCAATCGCAATTATTCTTTTACAGGAACAACCGCTCCTTTATATTCTTTAGTAATAAAGTCTTCGATTTCTTTAGAATGTAACACTTCTACTAGCTCTTTAATCGCCTTTTTATCTTTATCACCTTTACGAACCACTACTACGTTTGCATATGGAGAATCATCACCTTCAATTGCAATTGCATCTTTTTCTGGGTTTAACTTCGCATCAATCGCATAGTTTGAGTTAATTAAAACAGCGTCGCCTTCTTTATTGTTATACACTTGTGGTAACAAACCAGGCTCAATATCCGTTTTAAACTTTAAGTTTTTCGGATTATCTGCAATATCTTTTGGCGTTGCACTAACTGGATCTACTCCATCTTTAATTTTTAAAATGCCTTCTTTTTGTAAAATTGCTAAACCACGTCCATGGTCAGTAACGGAATTACTCATAATAATTGTCGCTCCGTCTGGAAGCTCTTTTAAGCTCTTATATTTTTGAGAGTATACACCAATTGGTTCAATATGAATTTTCCCCGCTATTTCAAAATCATATTTTTTATCTTTAATTTCTTTTTCTAAATACGGAATGTGCTGGAAGTAGTTTGCATCTAGATCCTTATCCGCTAACGATTTATTTGGCAACACGTAATCTTGGAATTTTTTCACTTCTAATTCAATTCCTTTTTTCTCGAGTAACGGTTTTGCCTTTTCTAAAATTTCAGCGTGCGGTACGTTAGAAGCACCTATAACTAGTTTCTTCTCATCTTTATCTTTCCCGCCACAAGCAGCTAACCCAAAAATTGAAGTTGAAATAAGTGCTGTAAGTAATAATTTTTTCATTTGAAACATCCTCCCGTTTTTTATTATCGTTTATCTATTCGAACCGTTACACGATCACCAATCCACTGAATGAAAAATACAACTAGTAATACACAAATTGTCGCAACGATTGTCACATCGTTATTTCCTCGTTGGAATCCTTCTAAATATGCAAGTGTTCCAAGGCCACCAGCACCAACAACTCCCGCCATTGCTGTATAGCCTACTAAAGCAATTGTCGTAACCGTAATACCAGATACTAATGCCGGTAACGATTCTGGAATCAATACTTTCAAAATAATTGTGCTTGTTTTTGCTCCCATCGCTTTTGAAGCTTCAATTACACCTTTATCAATTTCGCGAAGTGCGATTTCAACCATTCTCGCGTAAAACGGTGCCGCTCCAATAATTAAAGCTGGCAATGCTGCACTCGCTCCCAGAATTGTTCCAAGCAAAATCTTTGTGAATGGGATTAATAAAATGATTAAAATAATAAACGGTATCGAACGGAATATATTTACGAATGCTCCAATTGCTGTGTTAACCGTCTTGTTTTCCCATAAATTATCTTTCGCTGTCATAAAGAGTAACAATCCTAAAATGAGTCCTAAAACAAATGTGGCAAGAGCTGCGATTGCCGTCATATATAACGTTTCACCAGTTGCTTCTAACATTTGATTCCAATCAACATTTGCGAGTAACTTATCCATGTGCAATCACCTCCAGCTCTACTTGATCTTGATGTATTCCCTCTATTGCTTGCTGAATCGCTGTTTCCTCACCATTTAAATGAACAACTAAACTACCGTAAGAACCGTCATTCGTTTGTGCGATATTTCCTTGCAAAATGCTAACTTCTATATCACTGCGTTGCATTAATCTTTGAAGTACTGGTCTTTCTACAGCTTCACCGATAAACTGCAAACGAACTACTTTACCATCTGGATATTTTTCAATTAAACTTTCAATCGTTTCATTTGTATCTTCAGAATCTGTTAATTGCTTTACAAATCGTTTTGTAATATCTTGCTGTGGATTACGGAATACATCAAGTACTGGACCCGTTTCTACAATCTTTCCTTTTTCCATTACCGCCACTCGATTACAAATCTTTCGAATCACGTGCATCTCATGTGTAATGAGTACAATTGTTAAACCGAGACGCTTATTAATATCTAATAATAAATCTAAAATTTGATCTGTCGTTTCTGGATCAAGAGCTGACGTTGCTTCATCACATAATAGTACTTGCGGATTGTTAGCTAATGCTCTTGCAATACCAACACGTTGCTTTTGTCCTCCGCTCAGCTGAGATGGATACGCATCTCCTCTTCCTTCTAATCCAACAAGATGAATTAACTCATCCACGCGTTTTCTTCTCTTCGCCTTATCAACACCTGCAATTTCCAGCGGGAACTCGATATTTTCGCGTACAGTTCGTGACCAAAGTAAGTTGAAATGCTGAAAAATCATTCCGATTTCTTGCCTTGCTTTACGAAGTTCACTTCCTGTAATCGCTGAAATCACGCGATTTGCAATTGTAATTTGGCCAGAAGTTGGTTTCTCTAACTGATTGAATAATCTGATTAAAGAACTTTTCCCAGCGCCACTATATCCGATAACACCAAAGATTTCACCTTTGTCTATTTTTAAATTAGCGTTATCTACAGCAGTGACATCACCGCTTTTTGCTTTATATATTTTCTTTACATTCTCTAATAGAATCATGGTGTATCACCCCTTTTTTTAATAAAAAGCGTAAGCGGCTCGTTTAGAACAAGAGGACGCCCAAATCCCTGACGTAGAGGCGCTTTTTGCCTCATAGGAAGGGATGAAACGACCGACTTTCTAGCCGCTGGAGCTAGATTTTTGATCGACTCCGCAATTTTTTATGTTTAATGCGTGTAGTCCACCGGTATCACTACTTTTATTGTTTGAATGTCCTCCACATTCAAACAATAAAAAAACCTTTCTGCTTTAGAGAAGCAGAAAGGTTTATGTGCGTATATAACAGCATTATCCCTCTCTCTCATCTCTCAAAGCATTTGCTTTGCAGGAATTGGCACCATTTCAACATAAGTTGACGGTTGCCGGGCTTCACAGGGCACAGTCCCTCCACCTCTCTTGATAAGAGAAATCAGATTACATTTTCGTCTGATTTGTAATTTATGAAATTGTCTATATTTTATGAATTGAATTGTATCAATATCCACACACCATGTCAACAGAAATTTTCGTAAAAAATGAACCTTCAGAATTTTAAGCCCCTACTGACATCGGTTTACATATGTGAAACATCGATTCGACTAATAGCATCGTTCGATATGTTCCCGAATATTGTACACGTCCATCGTTCATTAACATTTGCAATCGTACATTGCCGTTTACCAATTGTTTTACATCTTCTTCATCTACACAAACAATTTGCTCCGTCCCTATTTCCTCATGTAGCAGTTCTATATAATCTCTTGAAATTTGTAACGAACAACTTTCATCTCCAAAGCGGAAATTAACAGTTTTTTCTCCTTGTCTTAAAAGCGGCTCTAAATGATATTGACCATTAGCGTAATTTACAAATGATTGCAGCAAAGAATATAATTTCACCTTGAATCACATCCTTCATATCACTTTCTATTACACATACCATTCCCTCTTACTAAAGAGCAATCCTGTTACTTTCGCTCGACAAATACTGTAACCACCCTGCATCTCGACATATTTCCCAAGAAATATGTCGAGGCGGCAAAAACTTTGCCGCCTACTTTAATTCCGTATATAAATATTCAACCGAATGAAATGCATATATCTTCTTCATGAGTGTCCCATTTTCAAAAACAAGTAAACACGGCACACTTTCGATTCCATACTCTTTCGCTACATGCGGAGCATAATTTAAATCTAACATTCCAATTTTCAAATGTTCAATTGTCATCTCAACGACAGTTAACATCTTTTTTGCTAATTGGCATGTTCCACACATTGGAGTATATACATATAACACTGTTTTTTCTTCATTCTCTATTAGGGCTGTTGCTTCGGCTCCTGTCCAATCAATCACTTCTATCATTCCTTACCGTAAATATTCTGTATAAACGTCAATGTCAGCTCCCCATAGTACATTTGCTAAGTGTGAAGATGGCGCAGTTGCCACTTCTCGGTACGAGCGATCAATATAAATATGCTCTGCTTGCGGAAATTCTTTTCGAAATTGTTTCCTTAACTTTTCTCCAGCATCATCAGCATCCACAAGTACATACACTTCTTTATCAAAAAACTGATCAACGAGCTCATCCATTTTCGCCAAACCAATTGTACCATTTGTACAAACAATTTCCACCGGTTCCCGAATAATAGATTCAATCTTTCTTCTATCTGATGTACCTTCTACAATAATGACTTTTTCCACATAAATCATATGTCATCACCCGATCACCATATACTATACAACCTTTAACTTAGTATATAGTATATTCGTTATTTTCATGTTGTTTCCTGTTTATTTTTGCAAAAGAAAAGCGGAAGTGGCTCGTTCAGAACAAGAGGACATTGGAACTCCTGAACTAGAGGCGCCTTTTGCCTCAAGTTCAGGAGTGAAATGACCGACTGTTCTAGCCACTGGAGCTAGATCATAAAGAAAAGCGGAAGTGGCTCGTTCAGATTGTGAGGGGGATGGAGCTTCTGACGTAAAGGCACTTTTTCCTTGCAGGAAGAAGCGAAGCCACCTGTTTAGATCAAGAAGCCCCATGAAACCTTACCGAAAAACGTTCATTTCCATAATAGCTTATTCATTTACACTCGATTTTAAATGTATGATGTAGCACAAAATAAAAAAGGACAGCACAAAGGCTGTCCTTTAGTCGACTATAATTAGTCTTGGTTTGTCATCTCTGCATATTTTTCAGCAGTTAATAACTTCTCAACTTGGCTTGCATCAGAAAGTTCAACTTTAACCATCCATGCACCCTCGTATGGAGATTCGTTAACAAGTTCTGGTTGGTCACTTAATTCTTCGTTTACTGCTACAACTTTACCGCTTACAGGTGCGTATAACTCAGAAACTGTTTTAACAGATTCTACGCTTCCGAATGGCTCGTCAGCTTCGATTGTTGCACCTACTTCTGGAAGTTCAACGAATACGATATCGCCTAGCTCACTTTGTGCAAAGTGAGTAATACCGATAACAACTTCATTACCTTCAGTTTTTACCCATTCGTGTTCTTCAGAGTAACGTAAATTATTTGGAATGCTCATGACTGTACCTCCAGTGAATGTATTAATTATGTAAAAATACCTTATTGGTACTTTTTCCACACACTTTCAAACTGCTCTTCGTTAAAACCAAGTGTTACATTCGTTCCATTTGTTACGATTGGACGTTTAATCAACATGCCATCAGATGCTAAAAGCTCGTACATTTCGTCTTCACTTGCATCTTTTAACTTATCTTTCAGACCAAGTTCACGGTAACGCATTCCACTTGTATTAAAGAATTTTTTCAATGGTAATTCACTTTTTTCATGTAAATTACGTAAATCTTCTTTTGATGGTGGATTTTCAACAATATGAATCATCTCATATGCTACATCGTTTGCCTCAAACCATTTCTTTGCTTTTTGACATGTGCCACACTTTGGATATGAATAAAATGTTACTGTCATAAATTCACCTACTTTTTTACTAACCTTTACCTTTATCATATAGAAAACGTTTTATTATTTCAAACGATTATTCGCTAAACTTTTACTTATTTCGTGATAATTTTTAATAATCCTGCAAATTTTTCTTATTTTTCCGCCATTTGTTAAGAAAAAATAAATAATAAATTTTTTAGATTCTTCTCTTATCACTCGCCGAACATATATCTTAAACAAACGTTTGATTAAATCCCTATTTTTCTTTGCTAACCCTTGGGGTGCATCAGTTTCTTCCTACCGAACATACACCTTAAACAAACGTTTGATTAATTCCCTATTTTTCTTTGTTAACCTTTGAGCTACATCAGTTTCTTTTTACCAAACATACATCTTAAACAAACGTTTATTTAACCATTTCAGCCTATAGTCACAAAACCTGGCAACACTTTACATGACAAGGCGTACAGATAAAGTGAAACTTTAATCAGTGGGGGTTTTCTTCATCTCCCACTGATTATTAGTTGAACCAATCGGACCTTTATGGGCAGTTGATCCCCCACCTAAATTCTTTGCTTTCGCTGAATTTTGAGGTGGGGATCTTACTGCCCATTAAAGCGGGATAAAAGGAAATAACGATTTTGGCCGTAATAGTGAGAGTATTCCATAATGTTGAAGAAATTACTGCAAAGAAAAAAGACACATCTAAATTGATGCGTCTTTTTGCGATGTTTCTTTTGTGAAATCATATAAAGCAATTGCACCTAAAATAACCAATATACTTTCAGGGGCATCTAACAAAATAGTTTTCCAAGTTTCTGATATTACCCATTTAATACCTGCCGCTGATTCAAGATATGCTTGAAAATAACCGATTGTAAAATCAATTACAAATAAACATACAAGTAATGTTAGACCAATTCGAATTAATTTCTTGTTTGTAAACATGTAACACCTCTCAAAATTCATTGGATATTTCTGATTTTAATTATTTATATACAAAAATCCCTATATTTAATTTTAACATACAAAATATCCAAATAAATACAATATGCATATTTGCATATTTCTTGCATATTGAGGAATTACTGTTAATAAAAAAGTCCTACTAGTAACCTCATAACAATGGAATCCTTTGGACCATTATATAACCGATTCCTCAATGCGAAATAAAGGAGAAGCCTTGTTTACAGGCTCCTTCTTCATCGATTCAAATAATCTGCAATTGTTTGAAATACGACGACATACATATTATGAATGCTTTCTTCAGTATTTCCACCATTCGATAAACCAACTGCCCATTGTTGTCCTTCACCACTTCCGATATTTGCAAATCCTTGCGTATACATAGCATTTACATCTTTTCGGGCACTGTTATACTCTATCCCTTTTGTAATAAAAATCGAAAATGATTTATCTTGTAAACCGATAAAAAACACTGGTTTTTTTAACGATGAAAATACATTTTTATACTGATCTGTTGAGGCTTCTTGAAAGTGATCTTTCATTATTAGAAAACCATCCACTTCCTTAGATTTCTTTTCCAGATCTTCTAACTTCATTTCCTCAAACTTTATATTCCTAAACGTATCTTTCGGTTTTTCTCCAACAACTCCAATGACGAGTGCTCTTCCGTTATATTCTAATTTCTCTCCTTCTTTATCCTTTGCACACCCAGCACCGACTAGGCATATCAATATAAAAACTAAGAAATACGATAAACGCTTCATATAGCACCCTCCCCTTCTTTTCAGTCAAGTGACAAAAACGTAAGGTTCATTCAAGAAAATGTAAGTAAAATCGATAGCCCAAATTACGTTTCTATATTATAATCAATTGAATTTACTTACATTACTAAACATAGGAGATTATCATGAAGAAATTTAAACTTTCATCTTTTCTTCCGTTAAGTTATATACTTCTACTCGTACTCGTAAGTCCCCTTTACGATGTATTAAATAAATCGGCTGTTCACGCAGTAGATGTCACAACTGTAGTAGACGATTGGATTCCATTTGTAAAAGCATTTATTATTCCTTATTTACTGTGGTTTCCTTACTTATACGGCGCACTTATTTATTACTGCTTTGCGGATCGAAAACAATATTATGTCACTTTAAGTAGTGTAATTCTTGGAAAACTTGCTTGTTTTTCTATTTATTATTTTTGGCAAACAACTGTACCACGTCCAACAGTCGTTGGATCAGACATATTTTCCGAACTAGTCCGCTATATTTATAGTATCGATCAACCGGTGAACTGTTTCCCTAGCATTCACGTTCTTACTACCTTTATCATTATGTTAGCTGCCTTTAGACGTAGAGAACAACATGCTTTTGAATATTACATTCTTACCTTCTTCGGTACGCTTATTATTTTATCAACGTTATTTACGAAACAACACGCGTTTGTAGACGCCATTTCTGGAATGACGCTTGCAAGCATACTATACTTCGGCGTGCAGCTATTATTAGCAAAAGAAACGGTACGTGTTCCAGTAAAACAAAATCAAAAAATGTAAAAAGCAGACTGTGGCTTCCAGTCTGCTTTTCTCTATATAAAAGGAGATTTTCAATTTAAGATTGCGGTACAGTCATATCACCAGAGTGAATACGACCTGCTTTTTTAAGAGCAATGTAAAGTATATAAGAAACAGCTACTGGAATGATGATATAAGTGATTACCATCGCAGGGACAACTTCCCATCCTTCGCTAGAAATTAAATTAATTGGTGCGATAAGAGAACTCAATCCAAGACCTGCAATTTCTTTTCCTGCTTCCAGTTGGAAAATCAATGCGGATACTGGACCAACTATCGCACTGGCGACAACAGTTGGGACGAGAATCATTGGATTTTTAGTGATATTTGGCAACTGTACTTTCGGAGTACAAAGTGCTTGAGCTAATATACCGCCTAAATTATTTTCTTTCGCTGAGATAACAGAGAATCCGATAAACTGAGCAACACAGCCTGCAAGAGCAGCACCACCCGCAACACCATCTAAGCTAAGTGCAATCGCTAACGCAGCCGATGAAGCTGGAGAGATAAGTAATAGTCCCCAAACGACTGCAATAACGATAGAAGCGATAAACGGGCTACCAGCTGAACTATCTTTAATAAATGCTCCAACTGTATTTAAAACAGGAGTAATATTATGAGATAACCAAATACCGACTAAACCAGAACCTAATATGGCCGCAAATGGAACGAGCATCATATCTAAAGCAGTTTTCCCGCTTAAACGTTTACCAATATATACAGCCAAAGTCGCTGTTAATAATGCACCGATTGGCTCACCTGTTTTAATAATTAGACCTGCTTCAGTAATTGAAATGGATCCAGCACCAATCGCTCCAGCTACCATAGCCGAGAAGATTACAAGACCATTTGCACCGAGCATAAAAGCAATTCCGGCACCAATGGCTGGTGCCATAAGTGATTTTGCAACAACTCCGATTGTAATAAGTAACGGAATATCAACAATTCTTCCTATATTTTCGATTAGTAAACCAATTCCAAGGGATACGAAAATACCTTGTGCGATTCCAGCAGATGCTTTAAATACACGAGACATTATATATTCCTTCATTTGTTTCACCTTCTCCTATAAGTTAGTAACCAATTGTTTTCATATAATCACGTAAAATATCGTTTGATTTTGCGAATCGAGATTCTTCATCCTCTGTTAAGTTTAGTTCTACAATTTCTTTTATACCATCTCTAGTAATAATAGCTGGTACTCCTGTACAAATATCATACTCGCCGTACTCCCCATCTAAAATAGCTGATACAGCAATGACACGGTAATCATCGTTAAAGATTGAGCTCGCAATATATGCTAGAGAATTTCCGATTCCGTAATAAGTAGTACCTTTTCGTTTATAAATTTCCCATCCAGCTTTTGCAGTCTTCTCAACAATTTCATCTAAATCTATTTCACCAAATTTGTCTTTTTTCTCTTCTAAAATTTGTAGAATCGGCTTTCCACCAACAGTTACGTGAGACCAAACAACCATTTGCGAATCACCATGTTCCCCTAATGAATACCCGTGAATACTACGAGGATCTACATGTAACATTTCAGATAAAATTGTTCGTAAGCGAGAAGAATCTAGTGATGTACCAGTACCGATTACACGATTTCTAGGTAATCCAGATAATTTCCACACTTGATATGTAATAATATCAACTGGGTTCGATGCAAGTAAGAAAATACCATCAAATCCACTTTCCATTACGCCGCCAACAACACTTTCCATAATCTTTGCGCTTGCTCCTAAAGTATCTAAGCGACTTTGCCCTGGTTTTGGCGCTGGTCCTGCTGTAATAATAACGATATCCATATCTTTGCAGTCTTCATAGCTTCCTGCATATACTTTTGTTCTTGTATTTGTAAAGTTAATGCAGTGTGATAAATCCATTGCTTCCCCAACTGCACGTTCATGATTTATATCAATTAATAATAGCTCTTCGCAAATGCCTTGATTGACAATGGAATATGCACAACTTGATCCAACTAATCCAGTACCGATAATTGCAATTTTTCTTGTATTTCGTTTCATAGCAATCTCTCCTAATTGATCATATAATCTATTTCTTTTGTTCTTTACACCCCTAATTATAGAGATTCCCACGATAGAAACCATGGATACTTTGTGAAATGTTGAACAAAGTTTTTGTCTTTTTTGTGAATTGTCATATTCCATTTTCGTCATATTTGTTACAACTGGAAAAATATTTATTATGTATTTATTGACATATACAAAAAGAAAACGAGCGAATAGATTCGCTCGTTTTCTTTTTCCTGTTATTCCGCACTTAATTGGCTTTTTAATTGTTGTACAATCATTGGATTCGCAGGTGCTGCCGGTTTGTAATAACTTTTTTGCTTTGCGTACTCATACATATTACGTTGGCGCATTTCATCTTGATTACGAATTTGAATTAACGTTTGGTGTAACTGTTCATTATCAGACTGAGCAATATAATTTGCATAACTTGTTAAACTTGCATTTAATCCTGCTAAATAATCATTTACCATATCTTTTTCATTCATGTTCCGCTTCCTCCTATCCTAGGAAAGTCATTAATTGCTGTTTCGTATTTCGTGCATCTTGCGCATCTTTTTGTAGCATTTGTTTCAGTTGTGGATCTGTACACGTCTGTGCATACTGCTCCAACTTGTTAATAATTGTTGCGTGTCCACCGATCAAATGACGTAAATTTTCTACTTCAAGCTCTGTTAAGTTTTGCATAGAATCCTCCTACCTTTCTTCTTTCATTCTCCTTTAGTATTCTGTTCTTTTTAAATCGTATTCATTAAAAAACTTCCTTACATTTCAAATAAATCACATCTTTTTATAAATCCAGTAAAATGTTATAATTACAGAAAAATACAATTTTTCAATAAGTAACCTATAACAACAATATAATCCCCAAACAAACCATAGTAGGTAGGTGGGCTTTTGCCAAAATTTTTTAAAGTTATCTTCTTAATGGTTTATGCGATACTGTATGTAAAATTGTTGATTGATATATTAACTTCAAAACCACTATTCACTTCTATACCTTTACATATGTTATTTCTCATTTGTTTTTTACTCATTGCGCTTAACGACTATAAAAACCGCAATACTACGTTTTTCTTAGTATTTATTAGTGCAACTCTATTAGTAAGTGTTAGTTTCATTCTGTTAAAAGTAAAATATTTCTATTTTTCTTACAAAATATGGTTGATGTTTTCTGAATTTTCATATATTGTATTAATTGAGTTTAAACTCTCAAAATTATAAAAGGTGGGGAAATTAGTGAAAATCAAAAAATCTTTAGCAGTAGCAACTTTAGGTCTATCAGTTTTAGGTTTTGGTTTTACTAGTAACGCAAGTGCAGCAGAAGTGGATAAAGCGGACAAGCAACCAGTTGTAGTTGACTTTGATGTGGTTCAAACAGCAAAAACATCTAACATTCCTGGTTTAGTTGTTGCAGCTGCACCGACTAATACGTCTAATACTACCGTTTATACACCATTTTTAGGGAATCCTTATGCAGTTTCTAAGTCTAGTTCATCTTCAACAGAAGACTATATTTATGCAAGATCAAGAACTTTCAATGGCGATGGTTCTTTAATTAATTCAAAATCTGCTAGTGCAAATAAATCATCTTTTGTAAGTGCTACAGCAACAAATTCAAGCATTTACTATGGAGATGATTATGCAATTGGAAATCATACTTATAAATTAAGCGGCTATAATGATGTAAATCACGAAACAAAAGCTTACTGGTAAGAACCAAAAAGATATGCTTTTTGCATATCTTTTTTCAATTATAATATGATAATATTGAGAGGTTTTTCATGAAAAAATTATACATAATTACCAGCGTTCTATTTATTTTATTAGCTGCAGTCTATTTCTTGTTCAATACGTCCCAAAAGAAGGACCCAAATACATCTCATACACCTTCTAAAGAGCATATTAAAGAGGCAAAACAAAGAGATCAGCAAGCTAATACTGTTTCGTATGGTCTAAAAGATAAAAGTGGTCAACATATTGATAATGGAAGTGAAATTGTTAGCGAAAATAATAATGTAAACGTAACTTTATCATTCATGCATAATGTTGATGAAAATCGAAACTATGGATTAATTGTCCTAGAGGATTACCAACAAAAAAACTTTAAAACAGAAGAGAATACAAAAGAAATATCGAATTATGTTTTCCAGATGAAACCAAATAGTTCAATTGATACTAAGATTTCTTTAGATGTTTCTCCTAATGCAAAAGAATTAACCTTTTTAATAATAAAAAAACCCGAATATAAACTAAAAGACAATGACTTAAATAAAGCGGCTATATTAGAAGAAGTCCTAAGTATGAGGTATCCAGTTAACAGTAACCATAAAGAAGAAGAAGAAGAAAAAACAAAATCCGTTCCAGTACAACCTATACAACCAAAAACTGTTTTAAAAGATAACCTTTATGAACCACTATTTGTTACTAAAAACGAAGAAAAACTCCAAGCTGTTTTTTCTGAAAATGAGGGAAAAGAACTTACTGTATCAAATGGTAATGAATCAAAAGAAGAAATAGACTATGCTATTGTGGCTTTTAAAGATTGGGAACAAATTGAAATATTAGATAACAAGAAAGTAGCTTATACTACTGTTGCTCCTGAAACAAGACAAATTTTTAATTTTAAATTGCCTACAGTAGATCAAGAAAGTAATTTCCAATTGGTTGCTTTGCCATTTCCTTATAAAGTTAGTAAAGATAATTATCCAAGTCAACAAGCATTTGGTTCATTCCGTATCGTAATCGCAAACAATAATTAAAAAGACTTAGACTAATTAAGTTTAAGTCTTTTTAATTATTGTTCGTTATTATCTTCTTTTTTTTCCATCTTTAATAGTTTTGACGATAGCAACCATTAGAATAATAAAAATCATTCCAGCAATCCCAATCATTCCAATAATATCAATCATATACTTCCCCCTGAAATATTATATTTGCCCCTATTATTAAGTATAAAGAAAAAATAAGTTTATTGCACGCTCATCACGATGATGTTTTAAAGCACCCATCATAAAAAATCTCTCCTTTTCCTCTTTTTTATCAGTGTTGACACATAAAAAGAGGCTCTTTCTCATCTAATATTTTCTTTTTAAAACTACAATAGTTAGAGCATAAGAACAAAGTACTCCAGCTAATAAACATGCATTTGCTAACTTATACTGTTCGCCTGTCAGTGAATATAGATTCCCAATTAAAAAGATAACTAAATATAGAAATAAAAATACAAATAATGAAATTTTAGCTGCATTCCCTGTAATATGCTCGCCTCTTTCATCTTCCCCCTCATTCTTCTGAAAACGTGTTGAATATAGAACACCTATTAGTCCTGCTACTGAGATGATGATCCCTATTACAATACTCATTCCGTTTCCTCCTCTATCTTATATTGAAAAACTTCATGAAACTCCTTACCTAAAATATGTGCAATTTCAAAAGCTAAAATTAGAGATGGGTTGTAACGATTTGCTTCAATTGAGGCGATCGTTTGTCTACTTACCCCTGCTTTGTTCGCTAAATCAGTTTGTGACCAACGTTTTTCTGCTCTAAGTACAACGAGATTGTTTTTTAAATTCCCACTCTGTTTCATAACCTCTCCTTATTTTACATTATTTTCTATATTTTTATTGTAATTTATTTTTAACACAAATAAAGTGAAAATTTAATTCATCTACCATTTTTTTAAATCATATACACTAAAAAACCTTAGAATCGCTTCTAAGGTTTCCGGCTGTCTCGCTTCCTATTCAATCTCGCATCACACGTAATCCTTTAATAAACGTTTCCAACAATACATGTAAACTTGTATCTAAATCTAGCGGCAGACCAAATCCACCTTGCTGTTCAATCGATGCAAACCCGTGACAAATACTTCTGAATCCACGTGTCGCATGAAGTGCATTCTCTCCTTCTAAGCCGTACTGTTGTAACACCTGCAGACAAAGCTTTACAATCCCGTCACCTGCTTTTCTTACTTCTTCATCTCGTAAAAAGGTTGCTTCATACAGTCCAGGGTGTTTACGTACGAATGCTACATACGCTTCTCCTAAAGCATGAATTGCTTCATCCATCCGTTTACCCTCGGCCGCTTCTTCCAGTCTGTTATACAGCTGTTTGATTCCGTAAATACCAAGATTTTTCCGTACATCTTGTAAACCTTTCACATGATTGTATAGCGAGGGTGAACGTACCCCTAATGTTTGCGCCAATGAAGCTAACGTTACTTCTTGTATTCCATTTGTATCTGCAATTTCTGCTGCTGTTTCTACAATTTTCTGTAATGTAAGTCCGATTCTCGGTGACATAAATTAACCCTCTTTTCTACTTTCTATATTCCGCTTCGCTTCCTTAATAGCAAGCTCTATGATAACATCTGGATCTTTTATCATTTTCCCATGCCCTGCCGCAAGCAAGGACGGCTCATATTCTCTTAACTTCTCTGCACTTTGTAATGCGACTTCTTTACTCCAAGTTGCCATCGCAGGAAACGGAAACCAAAATCTCATTTGTCCCGAAACAGCCATACCTCCTCTCGTTTGAAATGCATCCCCGACAATAAGAGCTTTATTTCGTACATCAAGAAACGACATGGATCCTGGCGTATGTCCCGGTGTCATAATCGCAAGAAGCGATCCAACTCGGTCGCCATCTTCTAATAAAATATCAGGTACCGTTTTTACCTTTTTAGGTACACCGCCTTTTATTGGCGTATTTGGTTCTTCCTTTTGTAACGTCGTATCTCCTTCTAACAGCTTTGCGTCCCGCTTAGAAATATAGACTAGAACATTAGGAAGTACTTCCTTTAATGCGTCTAATGCACCGATGTGATCATCATGCGCATGTGTTAATACAATATTCGTAATTGGTTTCCCTATTTTTTCAGCCGCCTGTAAAATACCTTTTGCGCTATATGGCAAAGCCGCATCAATTAAAGTTAAACCATCTTCTTCCTCCACAAAGTAACAATTCACAGGAAACACTCTTGGCAAAAATGACAATTGATATACCGTTTTTTCATGTATCATTCTCATATTTCCATCTCCCTTTTCACAAAAACTAATACCATTAGTTTCATTATACTAATGGTATTAGTTTTATGTCACTAAAAATTTAATTTTTACAAAAAAAAAGAAAAGTAGCCATTTATACGACTACTTTTCTGTACAACTATTAAACTGTGTAACGCTCATCTTCTAAAATTTTCGCAGCGATTTCACGTTTCTTTGGAATTACGTTAAGTGGTGTGTGGCGAGTTAATTTACGTAATGATGATAACATCATGCGCAGCATGTCGCCGTTTTCAACTGCGATAAGTGTTTCTTTCGCATCTGCTTCAATTTCGTTGAATGCTTCTTGACAGAATACTTCAGTGTATAACACTTTTTGTTTATTCTTTTCAAGACCAGTTGCTTTAATTGCTTTTTCTGTACGAAGAACAGCTGACTCCATTGCGTATAGGTTGCTTACGATGTCAGCGATATTCACAAGAATTTCTTGCTCTTTATCTAATGCTTTACCGTATTTTTGAGCTGCTAATCCAGCTACCATTAAGCCAATTTTCTTCGCATTACTTACTAAATATTTTTGAAGTGCTAATGGCTCATCGCCTACTTCTTCTGGCATCATCATCATTAACTCTTCTTGTAATTTTTGTGCTTTTTGAAGAAGTGGTAATTCACCTTTCATCGCTTTACGTAAGAACGTACCTGGTACGATTAGGCGGTTAATTTCATTCGTTCCTTCGAAAATACGGTTAATACGAGAATCGCGGTACATTCTTTCAATCTCGTACTCTGCCATAAATCCGTAACCACCGTGAATTTGAACACCTTCATCTACTGTATAGTCTAGTACTTCAGAACCGAATACTTTATTTAAAGAGCACTCGATTGCATATTCAGCGATAGAAGCTGCTACTGCTTTACCGTCCTTCACTTCTTCTTCAGATAATGTGCTCATGCGGCTTTCGAATAAACCTACTGTACGGTATACAGAGCTTTCAGCTGCATATGTTTTCGCTGCCATATTCGCAAGTTTCTCTTGAATTAATGGGAAGCGAGCGATTGGTTGTTTGAACTGTTGACGTTGGTTTGCATATTGTGCTGAAATTTCAACTGCACGTTTCGCAGATCCAACTGTACCAACACCTAATTTATAACGACCGATATTTAAAATGTTGAATGCGATAATATGACCTTTACCGACTTCACCAAGTAAGTTCTCTTTCGGTACTAATGCATCTTCTAAAATTAACGTACGAGTTGAAGAACATTTAATACCCATTTTCTTTTCTTCTGGGCTTGTAGATACGCCAGCATATTCTTTCTCTACGATAAATGCTGAGAAGTGCTCTCCATCAATTTTTGCGTATACGATAAACACATCAGCGAATGCTGAGTTTGTAATCCATTGCTTTTCACCATTTAATACGTAATGTGTACCTTCTGCATTTAAACGTGCAGTTGTTTTTGCACCTAATGCATCAGATCCTGAACCTGGTTCAGTTAATGCGTATGCAGCTAATTTTTCACCAGTTGCAAGTAGTGGTAAATATTTTTTCTTTTGCTCTTCATTACCAAATAATACGATTGGTAATGATCCGATACCTACGTGAGCACCGTGAGTAATTGCAAAACCACCAGCGCGAGAGAATTTCTCTGCGATTAACGCTGAGCTTACTTTATCAAGACCAATTCCGCCATACTCTTCTGGTACGTCAGCGCCTAATAAACCAAGTTCCCCAGCTTCTTTTAAAAGACGAACAGAGCGATCAAACTCATGTTGCTCTAAATATTCAAGCTCTGGAAGAACTTCATTTACGATAAAGTCCTCTGTCGTTTTTGCAATCATTTTATGCTCAGATGAAAAATCTTCTGGCGTAAACACTTGATCAATCGTAATCTCATCAACTAAAAAGCTACCGCCTTTAACCGCACTTCCTACTGTTTTTTCCATGAAAATTTCCTCCTTCATATTTTCATAAGCCGCTTCTTCCATTTTGAAAGAAGCTGGCTCTCCCTTTTGTTTTTATAAACCTTTGTTGCTTCCATTCTTTATAATCCAGTTCCAGCGGCTAGAATGTTCGGTGGCTTCGCTTCTTCCTGCGAGGCAAAGAGCGCCTCTACGTCTGAAGCTCCATCCCCCTCACATTCTGAGCAAGCCGCTTCCACTTTTTTATAGTAATTCAAATACTCCCGCTGCTCCCATTCCGCCGCCGATACACATTGTTACGATACCGAATTGTTCGTTGCGGCGTTTCATTTCGTGAATAAGAGATAGTGTTAGTTTTGCTCCTGTACAACCAAGTGGATGTCCAAGTGCGATTGCACCGCCGTTTACGTTTACTTTTTCTTCATCTAAGCCAAGCTCACGAATAACTTGGATTGATTGTGAAGCGAATGCTTCATTTAGTTCGAATAGACCGATATCAGATAGTTCTAAACCAGCTAGTTTTAACGCTTTCGGAATTGCTGCGATTGGGCCGATTCCCATTACTTCTGGTGGTACACCCGCTACTGCAAATGAACGGAATTTCGCAAGTGGCTTCATACCATCACTTACTGCTTTTTCACGATCCATTAATAATACAGATGCTGCACCATCACTCATTTGTGAAGAGTTACCAGCTGTTACAGAACCGCGAACGTTAAATGCTGGACGTAATTTACCTAAAATGTCTAATGTCGTTTCTGCTCTTACACCTTCGTCTTGTGCGAAAGTGATTGTTTCTTCTTGTAATTTGTTGTTTGCTCCAACAGTACGTAACGTTACATCTACAGATACTGTTTCATCAGCGAAGTTACCTGCAGCTAATGCTTTGGCAGCGCGTTGATGACTTCTTACTGCAAATGCATCTTGCTCTTCACGAGAAATTCCATATTTCACAGCAACTTGCTCTGCTGTATGTCCCATACCCATATAATATTCTGGAGCTGCTTCTACAAGGCGACTGTTTGGACGAACAACGTGTCCCATCATTGGAACTAAACTCATTGATTCCGCTCCGCCTGATAATACCGCCTCCGAGTGACCAAGCATAATGCGCTCTGCTCCGTAAGCGATACTTTGTAAACCTGAAGAACAGTAACGGTTAATTGTAATAGCTGGAACATCGTAAGAAAGACCTGCTAATCCCCCGATATTACGAGCCATATTTAAACCTTGCTCTGCTTCTGGCATCGCACAACCAAAAATTAAATCATCGATTGGTCCTTCATAATTCGCACGCTTTAACGTTTCTTTTACTACTAACGCCCCTAAATCGTCAGGACGAACTGTTTTTAATGAACCCCTCTTTGCTTTTCCAATTGGTGTTCTTGCTCCCGCAACAATGACAGCTTCTCTCATGAACGATATCTCCCCTCGTTATTAGTTACGTAATGGCTTTCCTTTTACAAGCATGTGCTGCATTCTTGCTTGTGATTTCATCTCACTTACTAAGCTAATAAATGCTTCACGTTCTACATCTAATAAATACTGCTCATCAACTTCTGTTCCGTACGGCACTTTTCCACCCGCGATGACATATGCAAGTTTCTTTGCAATGTGAAGATCGTACTCTGAAATATAACCAGATAAGTGCATTGCTTCTGCACCAAGTGCAAGAGTTGCATATCCTGTTTCACCAACAACCGGTATCTTTTTACGGATTGGTGCTTTATAACCCGCTTCATATAAAGCAAGTGCTTTCTGTTTTGCATCGTATAGTAAGTGATCACCATTCACACTAATACCGTCTTTATCACCTAAGAAGTTATGAGAAACTGCTTCTTGTCCTGAAGTTGAAACTTTCGCCATTGCGACTGTTTCGAACACTTTATTTGCAACTTTTTGCAGATCAAACTCTACGCCGTTTGCCATTTTATTTAAGTGCTTAATGTATAGCTCTTTGTTACCGCCTCCGCCAGGGATTAAGCCAACACCAACTTCTACTAAGCCCATATACGTTTCACTAGAAGCTTGGATGCTAGCTGCTGGTAAGCAAACTTCTGTACCTCCGCCAAGCGTCATACCATATGGCGCTGCTACAACTGGCTTAGAAGAATATTTAATTTTCGTCATTGCATCTTGGAAGTTTTTCACAACTAACTCAATTTCAAAGTAGTTGTCATCTTGCGCTTCCATTAAGATCATTGCTAAGTTTGCACCAACGCAGAAGTTCTTCGATTGGTTACCGATAACAAGACCTTTGTAATTCTTTTCTACTTCGTCAACAGCGTAGTTAATCATTTGCGTAATATCCATACCGATTGCATTGCTCTTCGAATGGAATTCTAAGCAAAGGATACCGTCGCCTAAATCGATTAAGCTCGCTCCGCTATTTTTCTTTAATACACCATTTTTTGCTTTTAATTGTTTAAGAGAAATTGCCTTTTTATTACGCTCAATTAGCTTATATTCGCCATTATCGTAATAGTAGCTATCTCCGTTATCATGTTTGTAGAAAGTAGTGAATCCTTTCTCTAACATGTCTTTCACCCAAGTCGGAACAACTACGCCGTTTTCTTCCATCTTTTGAACGGACTTTTCAACGCCGATTGCATCCCAAACTTCAAATGGTCCTTGCTCCCAGCCGAATCCCCACTTCATCGCTTGGTCAATTGCAACGATATCGTCGGCAATTTCTTTATGAAGTTTTGCAGAGTATAAAAGAGTTGGTGTGATGATATTCCATAACAACTCTCCTGCGCGATCTTTCGCATATACAAGCGCTTTCAATTTATTCGATAAACCTTTTTCTTGTTTACTTAACTCGATCGATGCAGCTTTTAATTTTTTACGAGCTTCGTACTCCATCGTTTCAGGATTTAATTCTAAAATTTCTTTTCCTTGTTTTAAGAAGAATCCTTGACCAGTTTTGCTTCCAAGCCATTTTTTATCAAGCATGTCATGCATGAAAGCTGGTACTTTAAATACATCGCGCTCTTCTTCTTGTACATTTTCATATACGTTATTTGCAACGTGTACGAATGTATCTAAACCAACAACATCTAATGTACGGAACGTTGCGCTCTTCGGACGACCAATAAGCGGGCCTGTTACAGAATCAACTTCCCCAATGCTATAGCCGCGTTTTACCATCTCTTGAAGAGTTACAAGTAAACCATACGTACCGATGCGGTTTCCAATAAAGTTTGGTGTGTCTTTTGCGATAACAACGCCCTTTCCAAGAACGTCTTCGCCAAATAATTTCATGAAGCTTAATACTTGTGGATCAGTTTCTTTCGTCGGTATTACCTCTAGAAGTTTTAAATATCGTGGTGGGTTAAAAAAGTGTGTGCCTAAGAAGTGTTTCTGGAAGTCGTCTGAACGACCTTCTGCCATTTTTTCAACTGAAATGCCTGACGTATTCGAGCTTACAATAGAACCCGGTTTACGAACAGCATCTACTTTTTCAAATAGTTTCTTTTTAATATCTAAGTTTTCAACTACTACTTCAATAATCCAATCTACATCAGCTAGACGCTCAAGATCATCTTCTAAGTTACCTGCTTCAATCAGTGCTAGGTTTCCTTTCACTGTCAGAGGAGCTGGTTTTTGCTTTAATAGTTTTTGCAGTGCCGTATTACTAAAACGATTTCTCACACTTTTATGTTCTAATGTAAGTCCCTTCGCTTCTTCTTCTTTCGTAAGCGCAGGTGGTACAATATCAAGCAATAATGTCGGAATACCAATATTAGCTAAGTGTGCCGCAATCCCTGAACCCATTACGCCTGAACCTAGAACAGCAGCCTTTTTAATTTGGAACATCCATTTCTCCCCCTATTCTTGAATGAATGCTCATTCAATTTTTCGACATAAGTCGCAATCAATGAGTGAGCCTCTACTAATAAATATATGATACTGTTTAAATTTTCGCAATATATTTATTGATAAAATTTTCTGAAATAAATATTTTTCTTTTATTTGCCCATGCTATATATGTATTTTCTTCACTAAAATACACTTTCCCTTTTTATAATCTGACGAAACTGGAGGAATATATATGGCAAAACTTAAGAAGAACCCTTCAAAGGCTGGAATTAGTGCAGCAAGCGTAACTGGAAATGCAGGTCCGCATAATCACGGTGTGGAAAAGGGCCGTCAAGGTAATAACCAGCAATATAAGAAGCATAATATGGGCGAAAAATAACGCTATATTTTTGGGCAGAGAACGTGGCATAATGGGTAATGGCTACTTTTTCTGCCCAATTTATTTGTACATATGGAAAACAAAAGAGGGAACGATGATGAAACGAACAATAGTTATGATTGTAATGATTGCCACACTATTTACAGGGATGATTTTCTTTTCTTACGCACAAAGACAGCAAGCTGTAAGATCCGATCAACCTAGTATCACTGGGCAATACGCCATTACAATTGATGCAGACACAGGTGAAATTTTGTATGGAAAACGAGAGGACGAACGCTCCTATCCGGCTAGTATAGCCAAAATGATGACAACCCTTCTTTTACTAGAGAATGTAAAAGAAGACGAAGAAATTACAGTTACAGAGAACGCAATTAAAACAGAAAGTCAAAGTAAAAAAATTAAACTTCGTGCTGGGGAAAAGTTAAAGCGTGATGAGGCATTAAAACTGATGCTTATCATTAGTGCAGACCCAATAGCTGAATCCATCGCAGAACATATCGCAGGATCAAAAAATGAATTTGTAAAAATGATGAATGCTAGAGCGAAGGAACTTGGTACAAAGCATGCGACTTTCAAAAACGCAAGTGGTGCTGATGCACTTGGAAATAAAGTATCACCATATGACATTGCTATGATTACGAAAGAAGCATTAAAGTACCCAGTTGTTTTAGAATATATGAATTCAACACGTACAACTTTACATACTTCGGAACGCTCTCCAAACATCGCAAACTATGGACGAGAAGAACTATATGATGATCCATATGCAATTGGAAGTAAGAGCGGTCTATCAGCACTCGGAAAATATACGGTCGTAACAGTGGATGAAAAAGACGGTAAACGCGTTATTAATGTTGTATTATCTTCTACTCGCACGCAACTATATCCTGATACGAAGAAAATGGCACATTACGCATTTCAGCAATTAAAATAACCAAGGAGTATTTTCTCCTTGGTTATTTTTTAACCATACCTTTTAATACGAACGCAACGTTTGCTGGACGCTCTGCTAGACGACGCATGAAGTAGCCATACCAGTCGTTTCCATAAGGTACGTAAACACGCATTTTGTAACCTTCTTTTACTAGCTCAAGTTGACGCTCATTACGAATACCATATAACATTTGGAATTCAAATTGGTCTCTTGGAATGTTGTGTTCTTCGGCAAGTTTTTTCGTATATTCAATAATCGCTTCGTCATGTGAAGCAATTGCAGTATAATTTCCATTTAATAAGTGCATTTTAATAATCTTTTTATAATTGTCATCTACATCTTTCTTGTCCGGGAACGCCACTTCTTCAGGTTCTTTATAAGCCCCTTTTACAAGACGTAAATTAGGATTATAAGCATTTAAGTCCTCAATATCTTTTTCTGTACGATATAGGTAAGCTTGAATAACAGTACCAATATTATCGTACTCAGACTTTAACTGTTTAAAGATATCAATCGTCTTTCCACAGCGTGTATAATCTTCCATATCAATTGTAACGAACACACCATTTTCTTTTGCAGCTTCTAAAATGCGGCGCATATTGTTCATTACGATTTCATCAGAGATATCTAATCCCATAGAAGTCATTTTTAAAGAAAGTTGCGAATCAAGACCTTCTCTTCCAATTGCACGGATTGCTTCAATCGATTGGTTAGCCATTTCATTTGCTTCCGCTTCATTATCAACGAATTCCCCTAAATAATCGATTGTTACACAAAGTCCTTGCTTGTTTAATTGTTTAATAGCTGCTGTCGCTAATTCAATTGTCTCCCCTGCGACAAAGCGACCTGCACCAAAGCGTAAACCGTACTTTTTAGCCAGTTTTGTTAGCGCTTTATTTTTAGATAAGAAAAGAAACGAATTTCGCATTAATTGTTCCATGTAATTCACCCCTATGACTTGATTTATCTGTTTTTTACCCCTCTTCAAAATTATATCATTGTTTAAAATTATTGGATACAAATAATTATTTAGATAATTTATAAAATACTATAAAAACATTTAAAACCCTATATTCTCGCTTATAAATATGCCTGAAATATTTTTCGACATTTAGAAAAATGGAGTTTACTAGGCACAAAATAGGCATGTCGAAAATATTCGACATGCCTATAAAACCCTTTATATTCCATGTAAATTATACAAGGATATTAATACAGAAAACTTGAGATTATATTTGCCTCAAGTTTTTTTATTGCTCATTTCTCTTCTCTTCATTCAGCCTTTTAATATCTGTAATTAACTGTACCATCTCTTCTTTCGCATCAGGATATGTTTCATTCCAATGCTTCACTAAAGCCGGCATCGTCTTGGCTATGTAAGAATACAGTGCCCACTTCTGCACCTGTTCTTTTCTCTCTTCATTGCTCTCTCCAAGTAATAGTTCCGTGTATTTCTCTAACAACCCGTCAAATTGTTCGTTAAACTTTTCACTCATTTTATCTACCTCCTATATGAAAAAAGCAGCGAAGATCGCTGCTTTTCTTTATAATTTTGATCGAACAGAGTTTAATTTCTTCTCCATTGTGCTTACTTTATCGCGACGATCATCAATACGAATTGTTGTCGCAACGCGCTGCGCACCTTTCGCATATGGAACTTCATGCATTTGTTGAATTACTTCTAGAATGACAGGAAGATCTCCTTCAATAATTGTATTCATTGGTGTTAATTGATACTTCACGCGATCTGCATTTTTCTCTAGCACCTTTTGTACTTCTGCTACATATTCACTTACACTTGGATTACCTGTTCCTACTGGAATAATCGATACGTCAACAATTGCCATAGTAGTCTTCCTCCTATAATTGCTTCTTATATATCCATTGTCTATTTTACCGAAATACTCATCATTTTACTAATTTGTTATTCCTCTATTTTAAACTGCTCAACTAATCTTTCTAAGTCTCTCATATGCTCGGTCAAACTTTCCATCGTATGGGCTACCTTTTCTAGATGATTCACTTGTGATTCAGTTGCAGCATTTACCTCTTCCGAAACAGCTGCGCTTTCTTGACTCGTACCAGCAATTGTATGCATGACCGCTGTAATTTCTCCTTGCTCATGACCGATGTTATGTACCTCTTCTACAATTTGTTCCACTGAAGTACTAATCGTATTTACAACTGACATAATTGTGCGGAATTCCGTTTCTGCCTCTGTCGTCACTTTATTTTGTATATCCGCAATGTCTTTCAATTTACTTACAACTTCTACAACTCGCCTTACCTCTACTTGTACATCACCGATCATCGTCGCAATTTCTACTGTTGCATCCTTTGATTGTTCCGCTAATTTCCTAACTTCTTCCGCAACAACAGCGAATCCTTTACCTTGTTCACCCGCACGTGCCGCCTCGATTGAAGCATTTAAAGCAAGTAAATTCGTTTGATCCGAAATACCTTTTATAAGCTCCACAACATTTTGAATCGATCCAACTCTTTGCTCTAACTTTCCAGATGCTTCCTCTGTATGAATAACAATCGAAGAGGATTGGCTCCTCGTACGAACTAAATTACGCATCGTATTTAATCCTTGCTTAGATGCCTCTTCAGCTTTGCCGGCCACACCTTTTATTTCCCCAACAGAGTTATTCATTTGTTCCACCGACTCTGCCATATTCTCGAGCTGCTCTGAAACTTCATCGACACTATTAGCAAGAGTAGACGCTCCTCCGCTTACATCATCCATTGCACCTGACACTTCTCTACTAGCTGCTACAGTTTCATTCGTTAAATAATGTAGATTATTCGTTGATTGTTGCACAGTTGATACACTATTTTTAATTTTGCTGACCATTTCATTCATTTGCTCAACCATATGATTAAAATGGTTCGTCAGTTCTCCAACTTCATCCTTACTTGTCACTTTCATTTGCAACGTTAAATCACCTTCTGCTACTTTTTGAACGTGATTCTTTAATAGTTGCAACGGTCTTGCTAATCTTCTTGAGAACAAGTATGAAGCTGCAATTCCAATTAATAAGCTAATACACGCCATGATAATGACTGTATTTCTCGTACTATGTAATAACCCATCAATTGTTTCTTTCGGATAAAAAATTCCTATCTTCCATTTCATCAAATCAAATGACTGACTATATACAACTACATCTTCACCTTTTAATGTAGTGACAGCATACTTTGTTACATCTTTATTTAAACTCTTCACAAGTGCCTCTTTTGAAACATCTTTACCTACTTTCTCTGGGTAAACAAGAGCCATATTTTTATCATTTATAATAAACATTTCTCCGCCGTTATTGTATTGAATATTATGAAGTAATTTCTGAATTGTTCCGAGCGATACATCCATTGCCACAACACCTAATACAGATCCATCTTGAGCTGTAATAGCTTTAGAAACCCCCACGCTTAACTTACCTGTTGCAATCTCATACATAGGTTGTCCCCAGTGAACCTTTTTCACATCAGCTTCTGAGTCTTTATACCATGGTCTTGTCGTTGGGTCATATCCTTCTGGCACTTGTCCACCTTCAGCAAGATTGGCACTTAATGTTTTTTTATCTTTCGTACCAATATATAAGTCTAAAATGCCAGGATGATTCTTTTTGTACTCTGAAAACTCTTTCGTCAAAAATGCTTCCTCTTCTGGAGTAACTCCGTCTTGAAGCATATTACGAATCATTTCACTGTTCGCATAATACCCCATATCTTCATCCGTTCTTTGAACAAATGTCGTAAGTTGCTCTGTCACAAGATCCATCGTATTTTGAGAATACTGATCTAAGGAGCGCACTTCCTTCTCTTTCTGTAATTGATACATAGCTGTACCTAATATTACAAACATCATAGAAATAAGCACCGAAAATACTACCGCAATTTTTAAACGTAAACTTCTCAACATCTTCCCCCAAGCATCCCGATACGATAAACTTAACTAAATCTATACAATTCAATCAAATTTACACGAGTTAGTGCTTCATCGTGTTCTCGCAACCCCGAAGGGACGAGGGGTATAACACTCCACACGAGGCAGTATCGTTACCTCCTATTATCAAGCATTTATTTTACCCATCTTGATAAATTTATCGCAGCATTTACATCCCTATCGTGATGGCTATTGCACCCAACACAGTCCCATTCACGAATCTTTAAACTCCACTGTCCTTCTGGTTGAACTGAATGGTCGTATTTAACTCCGCAACATGAGCAAATCTTGCTTGAAGCGAACCATTTATCAGCTTTTACATACGCAATGCCGTACTTCTCACACTTGTATGATAAACATTGAAAGAAGAAGTTTAATTTTTGAAATGAAAATGCTTTCGATAGTTTTTTGTTTTTTAACAGATTTGAGATAGATAAGTCTTCCACAACAATCCTCATTGGTTTGGTTTTCACCAATTTAGCTGTTGCTTGATGGATATGGTTATTTCGGATATTCGTAATTTTCCTAGATAACCGCAGGTGCTCAGCTTTAGCTTTTTCATATCCGGCAGATTGAATTTTTACACCTTTTTTAAATCTCCTAGACATATCTCTTTGTGCTGACTTTTTTCCTTTTCAAAAGTTTTTTAACCTTGGCATCTTTGTTTATATTTCGTTCTTTCATACCATTAGAAGCTACAAAAAGCTCTTTTAAACCAACATCCACACCAATCGACTCATTTGTTAGTTCTTGTAATTCAAAGTCTTCTTGGAATCCTACACTAATCCACCAGTGACGACCATCAAAGGTAACTCTTGGATTGGATGGTTTTTTGTTTCTTGGTAGTTGTTGGCTTGTTTTCACTACTCCAATGGACTGAATATGAACTACTTTCTTTCCTATAATCAGTCTTTCATAATTGGCATAAAATCCTTGGATTAAATCTTTTTTGGATTTATAAGAAGTGTGATAACCATTTTTGTACTTTTTGAACGAATGTTTTCTCGCCGTATTAAAATCTTTTGAAGCCTGTTTAGGAACTTGTGCATTGATGTCTTTTAACCACTCATATCTCTTTCGCTTCTTGATTTTTGTAAATCGTTTCTGTAAAGCTAACTGTGAAACAGATTTTCCAAATAGCTTATAATATCTATCACTCATTCTTTTACAATAGTTATAAGCGAATCTTGCAGCACCAGCATGGTTTCTAAGCACTTGTTCTTGTTCAGGCGTTGGAATCAGTCTAACTTTCTTCGCCAATATCATCAGAATGTAACTCCTTTAATGAAAGATTTGTTCTTCTGAATCGTAGCGTGTTCCACCAGCATTCTCCTTAGACTACTCGGATGCAAACCTGTTAATTCTGATACTTGACTAACTCGTGAAAATTTCATTATTATTCTCACCTCATTAAACCTAACATAGCACGTATGTTCGATACTTTCAATGAAGTTTGATAGATTTAATAAAATTTATCTTGTTCAACTAAGGGCGCAATTCCTTAGCCAGTTCTCTTATGAACTTCTCATGTTTTCACATGAGCGCAGACTATATGTTTATCTACTTAAAGATAGAGGATTTTTCCACCACCATAGGCTTGTGATGTACTCTCGTCAGTTATACGAGATAGTCGTTGAACGTTCATCTTATCCATTTTGACTTAGATGATTCGAGGCGGAAGACCCATTGTTCTAGTGTTTAGGATTTAACCTTGCACGATCTGATTGATTTTTTCTGCTTTCGCGACATTCACGCTCACCATTTCTGGCCACGTTGTAGTTCAATCAGCTTTAGGGATTGCCCGCAGTTAACCCTCACTACTAGCCAATCACTTGACTAGCAGGGCTTACTGATATATTTAATTAACTTTCGTTATAATTGGTTAAATAAATCGTAACAGTTAATTACCCTTCTCGTTGTATTGCAATTGTATTAATCACTATATTAAGTATAATGGATAAAATTAAAAAATTGAAATTAATTCTCATCTCAATTTGAATAGAAAACCACTACCACTTGTGCAAAAACAAATAGTTCATTATCCTTAAAATATACAATCTCATTCGTTCGGAGGTAACTATGTTACAAAAATTCGGTTTCTCACAATATGAAAGCCAAGCTTATGAAGTTGTCGTATCGAGCAACGAACCTTTAGATGCTACAACGATCGTGAAGCATTCTGGTGTTCCAAAAGCAAAAATATATGAAGTGCTATCACGACTGATCGATAAAGGGATGGTAATGGATTCTGTTTCAGAAAAGAAAAAGCTATATACAGCATTACCACTCAAGCTAGCAATTGAAAAATTAACGACAGAATTTCAATCAAATATTAAAGAATTGGAAACGAATATATCAAAAAAATCCTTTACAGATGACCGTGTATGGAGCTTAAAAATGCAATCTTCTATTCGCGTTCAAAGTAAAGAACTCATCGAAGGTGCAAAAAAGTCCATTCTTATTTCAGCTTGGAATGATACTCTTTCGGAATACCTTCCTTTATTAGAAGAAAAGGCAAAACAAGGCATCCAAATCGAGTCTCTTATAGTTGGAGAAGTAGAAACGAATTTAGAAAACATGCATTTTCTAATTCCAGCTGAAGAACCTAACGCATTAGAGCGCTATTTACTACTCATCGTTGACGACCGCGAAATTTTATTTGCTGGCGTAGAGCAAGAGTCATGGCAAGCGATGAAAACAATGTCACAACCTTTCGTGAAGTTCTTCATAGAATTTTTCCATCACGACGTTGCGCTTGCAAAAATTACCCAGAAACACCATGATCTCTTTATGCAAGATGAGGAAATTAAGAGTTTGTTGAGGAAGTTGAGATACTAAAAAACGCCTCTATTACGAGGCGTTTTTTTCTACATTTCTTTTCTATTTTTCAACCTTAAAACATATGCACCAGCAATAATAAAACCAATTCCCAAAACGAATAAAGCTGTAAATTCATTGCCGACGCTGCCTGTAGCTGGTAAACGCACTTCATTATGAGCACTAGGTTGTTGCACCTGCTTCACATCAACGGAAGGTTTCACTTCTCCATTCGGTGTTGGCTTATTTGGCTTAGGAGGAAGCGATGTTTTTTCTTCTTTCTTATTTTTCACGATATGTTTAATAGTTTCGCCATTCTCTTTTATTTCAAAGGCGAATGTCTCTTCATTTATTACATATCCATTTGGCGCGATTGTTTCTTTATACGTGTACTTTCCGTATGGTAGTTTGAATTTCGCTACACCTTTTTCATCCGTTTTCCCTTTTACTACTTCTTTTCCTTGTTCGTTGTAGATTGTAAACTCTGCATTTGGTAATTTTGTATTCCCATCCCCTACGTCTACTTTCGTTATTTCTAATTCACCTTCTATTTTCTTATCTTGAACGATATGTTTAATAATTTCTCCATCCTCTTTTATTTCAAAGGCGAATGTCTCTTCATTTATTACATATCCATTTGGCGCGATTGTTTCTTTATACGTGTACTTTCCGTATGGTAGTTTGAATTTCGCTATACCTTTTTCATCCGTTTTCCCTTTTACTACTTCTTTTCCTTGTTCATTGTAGATTGTAAATTCTGCGTTCGGTAACTTCGTATTTCCATCCGCTATATCTACTTTCGTTATTTCTAATTCACCTTTTACATTTTCATTTTTCAACTCTAATACAGCAGTTTCACCAGTTTTTACTTCAATTTTTTTTGTACTTCCGTCTAACACATATCCAGCTGGCGCTTGAATTTCTTTGACGCTATATATACCGATTGGAAGATTGCCTAACTCCGCAATCCCCTTATCATTAGTCATAACATTTTGTTTAAAGTTTTCATTAGAAACTTCAAACACAGCCCCTTTTAATAATTCCTTTTTTTCTCCTACTTTCATAATCTTTAAGGAGCCTACTGATTCCCAATTTACAACTAAATCTGTACTGATTTTCTCACTATTTCTTTGTAACAATACCGTTGTATTTTGAACTTTTTCTGATCCTTTAAAAGCTATTGCTTGTAAATTTGTTAAAGTAGACTTCACTTTCATTTTAAAATTACCACTACTCGTATCTTTCGGGATTAATATTTTAAATTTTTCGTTAATTGATAATGTACTTTTTTCTTCTCCATTTTCATTTACAATTCGAAGCCCTTTAGGAGCATTTTCAGGAAGAATTGTATAAGAGCCAGAAACTGCATTTGTTTGCACTGCATAAAATCCTGTTTCTAAATAATTACCTTTTTGTGTAGCAGTTTGTGGATCTACAGGATTAACTTTAAAAAATATATTTTGTGATCCAGTTTCTTTTTTTGAAGCCTCTACTAAACGCTTCATAAGATTATGTACTGGTTCATTTTTTGCAACTAAATCTTCTTCCGTTAATTCATTTGCTGCAATCCATACCGCCAATTGTGTAGCATAATGCGCCTCTTCTACTGTCGCTACCCCTAATTCAGATGGGCTTTTTTGAGGATATCCATTTAATAAAACACGATATACGGCATCAGATGATTTCCCCATCTCAGGCAAATCATCTCCATTTGGAGAACGCAAATCAGGCGTTAAACAATACGCAATACTACCCGAAGCTGTTTTAATTATTTCTGTCTTTATTTCACGCTGTTTCGACTTACTATAACTCCAATCCATTTTATATGTTTCTCTGTTCATTACTTCTGCCTTCACTTGCGGCATTGCAATTCCTAATAAAATAATAAGAGCACTTAAAAAACTAAACCATTTTCCTACCATCTTTCGTTTCATTCTCCCCACCACCATATATAAATTTCTACATGAAACAATCTTACTGTTTCATTGTACTTATAGTGAAAAAAAGAGAATAGGTGGTTTTTTTGTAGTATCCTGTCGAATTGTTGAGAAAGTTTCAAAGTAATAAGCAATTTTAAAACTGTTTGTTGTCATGCTGCTATTGACAAATGAACATTACATATTTTTAATTTTTAAACATAATAAAAAAGCACTTTATAAGTGCCTTCATAACTTACGAGAAACAAATGTTAAACAAATATATATTACTTATCTTTTTCCTTTATCTCCATCAACAGCTCAATCATTTTCTCATTTTGCTCTACTTGTTTCTCTGAATTTTGATAGATGAAACGAACCCATCTTAATACAACAAAAACTATCAATATCGGTAGTAGCGCAATTATTATGCCCAATACCGAGAAATTAGACATCATTCTCCATCACCCCGCTATATACAATTTTCTCCATCCACTTACTAAAACCTGCAAAATTTTACAAATAAAAAAGAACCTATCAAACGATAGATTCTTCCTTTGCTAACTGAGCAGAACGTCCTCTCGTAATCGAGAAAATCGCACAAAGCAGCGCTAATATAATAAAGCCGCCTCCTACCCAAGCATTATATATAACAGATGATTTTTCAATAACCACTCCGCCTACTGTTGAACCGAGCGCAATCCCTAAGTGAAGGGCAGAATTATTTAAACTTTGCTGAATACCAGCTGATTCTGGTGCAATTTCAATTAAATAATTTTGTTGTGCTGGCGAAATAGCCCAGCTCAGCATACTCCAAATTCCCATCATAATAATGAAGAGTGGGAATGAGAATGTCATCATTGGCAACATAAAGATTGCACATGCAAATACGATAATGATGGAAACAATACTTTTCTTCGATCCCCATTTATCAGCAAGCACCCCCCCAAGGCCGCCTCCAAGTACCGCTGCAACTCCGAAAATGAAGTAAAATACACTAATCCAATTCGCCTCAACATGCATCACATCTTTTAAAAATGGTGTTAAATATGCATATAGCGTTAAATGACCCGTTAAAAATAAAAATGATGTTAACTGTGCACTGACAATTTTTTTATCTTTTAACGTAGCGATTTGCTCTCTTATCGATAGCACTGATGTTGGTGGTACTTTCGTTAAGAATAATGAAATACATGCGATTGCCATTACTGTTAAGATCGAAATGAGTACAAATGGTGCACGCCATCCATATGCATTTCCGAGTACAAGGCCAAGCGGTACTCCAAGTACAAGTGAACCACTAATCCCCATGAAGATGATTCCAATTGCACGCGCACGAAAATGTGGTTCTACAACGCTAGAAGCAAGTGTTACTGACAGTGCAATAATAAGCGAACCACTCGCCGCACAAATAACCCTTGAGAACATTAACATCCCATAATTCACACTACATGCTGAAATAATATTTCCGATTAAGAAAATTGATAATGCCCCAATATATAATTTTTTTCTTTCAAACTTTCCAGTTACCGCTAATAAAACTGGACCTGATAAAGCAAATACTACTGAAAATATTGTTATAAGCTGACCAGCCGCACTAATAGATACTCCTAAATCATTGGCAACTAAATCAAGCGTTCCTCCTATAATTAGCTCAACCGTTCCGACTACGAAAGCCGCGATAGCTAAAATATACACACGAAAATTCAAGTCTTTCCCCACGCTTTCTATTTTGGTTACTACGACTATAGTAACCAAAATAGAAATTGAAAACAAGTACAATTTTTTTACAGTAAAAAAGGTAGGCGTATTATACGCCTACCCTTCAATCATGATACTTCAGTTTTGTCCGACTTTAATGGGCAGTAAGACCCCCACTGATTAAAGTTTCACTTTATTCTTCTTATTTAAATACCAATATACCGGAAGTCCAGTAAAAACAATTCCAATTGATAAGAAACAACTTATCGGATCATTGATAATTGCACTACCGATTACAAAGAGTGAACCGAAAATCGCAACGATTGGTACGATTGGGAATAACGGTACACTATATGCACGCTCTTTATTCTTATTGCGTTTTCTTAAAATGAAGACACCAATAAACGTCATTACATAGAAAATATAAATAATGAATACGGAAATCTCAGATAGCTTATTCGGATCACTAATAATCATTAAAATAATTCCTAAAATAATTTCAACAGTAATCGCATTTGCTGGTGTTTTAAATCTTGGGCTTTCCTTTGCAATAAACTTAGCAAATGGAAGCTGTCCACGTTCTGCCATCGACATCGGGATACGCGGAAACGTTAAAATCTTTCCATTTAAACAACCGAAAATAGACACGATAATACCGATACTAATAATTTTTCCACCATATTCACCAAGTAGCATGCCCGCAGCTGTCGCTGTTGCATTTTCTCCAAGGTCCACAATTTCCACTGCTGGTAATACATTTAATAATGCCAAATTAATTAATACGTAAGCAGCTGTTACAATTAAAATCCCGACTGTCATTGCTTTCGGTAATAACTTTGTTGGATTCTTCATTTCTCCGCCAATTGACGCAAGTAGAATCCAGCCGTCATAAGCAAATAACGTTGCTAAAATTGCCATCCCGATGCTTTGATTCTCTGATATCGGCACAACTACGTTAAAAATATCGCTATTTCCTTTCCAAAAACCTAGTACGACAATTAATACAATCGGAATCATTTTCCCGATTGTCGTCACTGTTTGGACGATACCTCCATATTTTGTTCCCATACTATTTACAACGCCAAGGAACACAACTGTTCCAATTGCAATTGGTAAATTCCATACTTTATCTAAATAGAAGAAGTTAATCATTAAAGAGCTAAAATACAACCCCAATGTTCCAATAATAGCTGGTCCATAAACAATCGTTTGCATCCAGCCTGATAAATATCCCCAAAAACTTCCGTAAATCTCCTCTAAATACGTATACAACCCACCATTTTTCGGGATTTGCGCTCCAATTTCAGCTACTGTTAAACCGCTTGCTAGCGTCAACAGACCACCAATTACCCAAGCAAGAATTGCCATATTAGAACTCCCCGAGTAATCTAATACGCTCCCTGGTTTCATAAACACACCAGATCCAATAATCGTTCCTACTACGATAGAAAGTGCTACCGTTAAACCAATCTTGTTCTTCTCATCATGATGCATGCTGCGTATCCTCCTTCCAATCCTAGTGTGATGCAAAAATGAAATAAAAAAACACTCCTCCCTAAAAAAGGGACGAGTGTTATATTCGTGGTTCCACCCTTGTTTCAATTCGTAAAGTAACACACTTCACCAATTTCTCAAGTCTAAATAACGGTTTTTGCCGGCAAGCAATTACTAGATGTTCGTTCACTGCTGCAGTTCAGAGGTGGTAATCCATTTTTTCGTATTAGGAAGCTCACAGCCAAAGGCTTCCCTCTCTGAGAATCGTAAAAAATTGATCGTGTCCTCATCATCACTTCTTGATGTCGAATTTTGTAGTTATTGTTCATTATATTGAATTGTTAGAAAAAATCAATATATTTTTTATATAACATACGAAATGTTTCTCTTCTTATATTATAACAGAATTTACGACACTTCTCTAATTCCCTAAAAATGGTATAATTCATATAGGAGGTGCACCAATAATGATTGCTGCTTTTTGTATCATTGCTACAGTTCTTTCTTTTCTATTCGCTATCATGTACAGACACAAGTATCCTGGTTATAGTATTTTAGCAGTAGCTATTATACCAGCTGCTTCCTTCTACGTATTAGGTAAATACCAATATACAGAAGTATTTATCGGTTTTGCAATCTTCTACTGCGTCTTTGGATACATACTAACAATGAAAAAAATTTTATTGAATCATTAAAAGGGACCGATTTCTGCTAATAGAAATCGGTCCTCTCACGTATCTTTCGGTTGCCCACACGAAAGATACGACTTCGCTCAATTATTTCTCATCTTTTTTCATAAAAAACTTATGATGTGGAAGATTCACATTCAATGCCTCTAATTGTTTCTTTTCATTATCTAAAATCGATTTTGCTTTTTCTTTTGTTGCCTCATCTAATCCTGCAAACATGTCTTCATGCTTCTCTTTCTCTGGAAGTTTCACACCTAGTTTTGTTAATTCTTCTTTTGCTTGCTTATGTGTTAATTTTCCGGACTTTTCCTGTTTAAAAATAGACTTTGCTTTTTCCTTTGTTGCTTCATCTAAGTTAGCAAGTATGTCTTTATGCTTACCCTTCTCTGGCATTTTCACGCCTAACTTCGTTAATTCCTCTTTTGCTTGTTCACGTGTTAATTTGCCGGATTTCTCTTGCTCTAAAATCGATTTTGCTTTTTCTTTTGTTGCTTCATCTAATCCCGCAAACATGTCTCCATGCTTACCCTTTTCTGGGAACTTCACGCCTAACTTCGTTAATTCCCCTTTTGCTTGTTCACGTGTTAATTTGCCGGATTTCTCTTGCTCTAAAATTGATTTCGCTTTTTCTTTCGTTTGATCATCTAATCCCGCAAACATATCTTTATGTTTTTCTTTCTCTGGAAGCTTTACGCCTAGTTCCTCTAACTGTTTCTTTGTATCGTCCATAATCGTTTTTACTTTTTGTTTTGTAGCGTCATCTAAATCTTTTTTCGCCGTTTTTGTAGCTTGCTCAGCTGCTGGAGTATTCGTTGCCGCGAATGCCGGGATACCGACTCCTCCAATGATTCCGAATGATAAAGCACCTGCAATCGCTAAATACCCAACTGTTTTCTTCTTCATAGGAAATTTCCTCCTTCATATTTCTAAAGCATGTACACTTTCGTATACAATGCCTATAGTAATGTTGGTTTCTTAAAATTTCCTTAACGACTTAACAAAAAAACACCGCTCATCCCGAGCGGCGTTGTTCTATGCTTTTTGTAATTGTAATTCTTCACGTTCCATTATTCTTCTTAATACAATTGTTTGTGTCATTGTAAATAAGTTACCTGTTATCCAGTACAACACAAGTCCTGATGGCGCCGCAAATCCCATAAATAAAATCATCGCCGGCATCATAATTTGTTGTATTTTCAGCATCTGTGCTTGTTCTCCAGCTGTAATATTAGATTGGAAAACTTTCATCTGAATAAATGTCGTTAATGCTGCGATAATCGGTAATATATGATAAGGATCTGCATGTCCTAAGTTCACCCATAAAAACGAAGATGTGCGAATCTCTTCTGTTCGGCTAATCGCATAATACAAAGCAGAGAAAATCGGCATTTGTATAAAGATTGGCCAGCAACCAGCAAGTGGATTCCAACCGCCTGATTTCATTAGCTCTGACATTTCTTTTTGATACTGCTTTTGTTTTTCAAGATCTTTACTTACATCACCGTATTTTTTCTTTAGCTTCTGTAATTCAGGTTGCATTTTTTTCATTTTCGCTTGGCTACGATATTGCGAAACAGCTAATGGAATCATTGCTGAACGAATAACGAGCGTCATAATAATGATAGCAATCCCAAAGCTAGCTCCCGGTATATGATGAGCAACAAATTGAATCATAAACGAAATTGGGTATACGAAATAATGATCCCAAATTCCCGTACTATGTGCATCAATTGGGGCTGCATTACTGCAACCAGATAAAACAAAAACAAGTAATAATGATAAACTAACGAGCACAGCTCGGTATGATTTTAACATGTTCATTCCTCCAATGTTTCGTAATTATTTAGCGAAACATTGGTGTATACGGACCGACCTCGTCATTCTCTTCACTTGATTCTTGTCTGCGTACAGAACGAATCATTCCATATTTATAAAAAATCGAAAATAGCGGTACATTCCCCGCACTATCTTCACATGTATCAACTAACGCAAAAGCTCTTTGTCTACCGCTCGATGCTTGTTGACGCACAAAGCGAGAAACGTTAGCAAGGAAGAAAACTTCTAATAAACAAAGTGCTGTCGTTACAAACGATATATATAGAATTGCATCCTGCAATAAAAATTCCATCGCTTCACATCCTTAATAAGGTCATTTTAGCACATTCGGCAAACATTCTCTATTTCCTTTTATCGTCAAAAAAAAGTATTTTGCATATTTTCTCAAGAAAACAATAATTAAGAAACATTGTATTCGCTTTCTTTAGTATATTCACACACATCAATGAATAGGCTTGATTTATTAGAAATTTATAAAATTTTTGCATTATAATAAAACTATTGCCAGTTTTTGAAAAAACCTTTATTCTCTTCTTGTAATCAAAAATGAATATGGAGATGAAACATACTATGGGTCAACTAGGAGACGCCGATTACGTTCCCGACACCGCCTTTTTATCCTTCCCAGCAGCTAAAACATTTCACTTAGAATTTATCATACAGTTGGTTGTTATTTTCGTAGCTTCTATTTTGTATGCAATTTCTATGAATATGTTCTTTATCCCGCATAACATGATTAGCGGTGGATTTGCTGGAGTAGGGATGATTATCGGTTATTTAATGCACTACAATATCGGTGCACTTATCTTTTTACTAAACATTCCTCTTCTTATTTTAAGTCACTTTTACTTAGGCAAGAAGACAACCTTTTTAACAGCGTACTTTGTAGCTGTATCATCGTTAGCGATGAACATTATCCCTGTACACCAAGTTTCAGATGATATTTTACTGTCTTCTGTATTCGGTGGTGTAATCTGCGGAGCAGCTTCAGGAATCATATTCCGATTTGCTTCTTCAACAGGTGGATTTGATGTTGTTGGATTAATTGTAGCGAAATATCGCGACGTTTCAATTGGAGCAATCATCTTCGGATTTAACTTAATCTTACTTGTTGTAGCAGGATTTATTTTCGGATGGGATATTACACTTTATACGTTAATTAGTCGATTTGTAGTCAGCAAAGTGATCGATGCTGTGCATACGAAACATATTAAATTAACGATAATGACAATTACAGAAAAAGGCGAGGAAATAAAAAGCGCCCTACTACATCACGGCATACGTGGCGTGACAATGGTAGATGCTGTCGGCGGCTATACAAACCATAAGAAAAAAATGATTTACACTGTCGTGACTCGCTATGAGTTAGGCGAAATGAAACGTATTATCCGTCAAGTGGATAACAAAGCATTTATGAACATTACTGAAACAGTTGAAATTGTCGGCCGTTTCAAACGCATATAAAAAAGAGTAATACATGAAAGGGCATAACCTATTAGTCACATATAATAGGTTATGCCCTTTGTTATTCAACTCACGCACCCTTTAGCATAATAAAATCACTACGTTTATTATGACAAATCAGAGGATAGCATTCCATATACAATACTATCTGTCCATTCATCTTTATTCCAAAAATCTTGTATGAAATGTGCTTCCTTTCTCATACCTATTCGCTCACACAATTTTTGTGAAGCGGTATTACGTGCATCAAGATTAGCTTGTATACGATGTACATTACATTCATTAAATAATTTAAATACCAAACTCCTTACTGCTTCTGTTGCCAAACCTCTCCCAGCTACTCCATTTGAAAAACTATAACCAATCTCAACAGTGTCTTTCATATTGGTATACCATACAGATAAATCACCAACTACTTTAGTCTTGTATATAACTGCCAAACTTAATATTGATTCTTTAGTAAGTACATTATTTGCTAGCTTCTTATTAAATCTCTCCTGCATGTCTTCATGAGTCCATTTATTATGTAATAGAAACTTACATGTATCATCATTATTATAAATAGCAAATACATCCTGTAAATCAGTCCTCTTGAAAGGTCTAATTATTAATCTTTCTGTTGTGATCTCCAAGTTAGCTCTCCTCCCTTTCATTCATACTACAAAACATTTTTATAGTATTTAAGTCCCCTTCTTATATCTCATCTTGATTACATATTTCATCATAGTAAATGAAAATCCTTCTTCCACTAAACTGCACCGTTAATGGTATTTCCTTGCGATTTTTATTTTTTACACTTATTACAAAATCAGATAATTCTATTATTACGCCTCTAAATGTGTTATAATGAAAACAGACTCACAAAAAAAGAGTATATAGACTTGGAAGTTTCTCTTATTTTACAAGCAAAAAGAAACGAGCAGTCGGGTATATTTCAGACACCATACACGTAACGGTTTAAAAAACCGATCACTCTTCAATGATCTTTTTATAAAAAGATACGTACAACTAAAACTCACTTCAATATACTATACCTACCTTTTTGACTTCCAAATCATCTTATTACATAAGGAGATGAACATATGAATCAATATATACGATATACAATAGCTGTCCTGTTTGCTATTATCGGCGGAACAATCTGCTTCTGGACAAACACTCAGCTTGGAGAGAATATCATTTTTAATGGAATCGAAACACTTGTAAGCGCTTCAATTTTAGGTGGATACATTTTCTTCCTCTTCAATCCAGAAGAAAATGCGCAAAAAACAATGTTATTAACAATGATTGGAATCGTTGGCGGATGTATCTCCTACTCAATGACTAACTATACATTACCACTTCAATTAAGCTCAGCTTTCTTCCACGGTCTATGGACTTGGTTCATTGCATTCTGCTTAGCAGATGTATTCAACCTATTACAAGACAATGAAGAAGAAAACGGTCGCCAAATTGAAAGTAACTCGTAAGCTGGAAGATGTTCTTCCAGCTTTTTTATTTTGGTGTTGTGCATACCCCAACACCAAAATAAAAAGAAGCTACCTTCACGGCAACTTCTTTTTCACATACCCCACTTAGTATTCACTAAAATATATCAACGATTCTCCAAATATATCGACTTACCGACATCCTTCGACAATCAAAACCTACAACATACCCTATCCCCCAAGCAATTTACTGCCGAACTCTACGATTAAAAAGATAACTAATAGGATCGCGAGTATCTTTAATGCTACATACGCTACTTTAAAAACAGCATAAATGAGCAAGACGATTAAAATAATCGTTAAAATTTCCATTTAGAATTCCTCCAAGCTTTGCTCTTCTTATCTTATTTTACTCGCCTCAAACTTTTTATGGAACGGCATAAGACGACATAGAAAAAAGAGGATACCTCACCCATCGTAAGATACCCTCTCTTTCAACTGCTCAAACCATTCTCTCTCTAATTGTAAATATCCCAGCTCATTCTTTTCAGCATTCTGTAATTCTTTATCGGCTTTCTTCATATACATACGTGAAGCTTCTAGATCATTCTCTACATATGTAACAATCGCTTGTGTGCGATAATACCCGTGTAAGTCTATTTTTGTAACCACCTTCCCATGTTCCTTCGCTTCTTGCAGAGAAAGACGATCCATCTCATAAAGAGCTTTATATAAAAGATACCAACTATGAAAACTACTAACGAAAAATTTATTTTCTTTCGTTACAGGGAGTTTCACGATTTGTTCTACATACGGTATCGCTTGTTCCATTCCATTTTGATCCGAACGAGCAAGGAAGACGAGCATAAGTCCGCTCATAATCTCTCTTATACTTTTATTTTCTTTTAGTTTATCTTCGCTCTGTTCTACTAATCTCTCATTCCAATCTTTCGGCCTCTTATAACTAAATAACTCACTTGATACTTGAATGTTATGTAAATGTCGCTCAGCTCTTGCATCACCTTTAATTAAAATAAGAAATTGCATACCATCACTCATAAGCGTTCCTTTTATCGGCACAATTGTAACCGCAAAGATTGCAAAATGAAAAAAGGAAAAATATAAAAGATATTGATAATAACTCACCATATATATGTAACCGAAAGTAATACCAAATAGTAAACTTGTCATTGGTCCACCTAAAGTCATCCATGCCCATTTTTTTGAAAGGTTCGGTGTTAATTTAGAAGGCGGCATTAACATTGCTACGCCTCCGAAGTACGCCCATAATTTATTTTCTCGAATGCGTACTTTCTCCAGCTCTTTTTGAACAGTAATAGGTCCTACTGTCATAAATTTAAATGTCAAACCACCTATTATGCCGAATACGACATGTCCTAACTCATGAATGATTACCACTAACAGAAAAATACCCAATATTGCCCATATGTTTAACATTATTTCTAATTTCCCAGTTCGGATCACTCCGTATAAAATGGACAGAATTAGCGCCACTGTCAGTGAACCAGCTGGCCTTCTTAAAATATCCACCTTTTTCTCCCCTTAATAAATCATTTTTCTCTGCATTTCGTACATGAATTTTCCGAGATGCAATATCCAAATAAATGAGATTAAGCCAATTAATACAAAGTCGATATCACTAGCCGCCGTATATATAACCGCAGCCCACCATACATATGCCAATATTGTATTCGTAAATTCATACGCTTTATATCCAGCCTCATGCACAATGTGCTTTAATCCTTCATCTGCGTTTTTCGTCCACATTTTCATAGATTCCATATATGTTACACCTTGTTCAGGGTATAACTTATTATAACGATTTTTTATTATGAGCCCGCTAATCACTACAATAGTTAAACAAACAATAGAAGCTACTAAATTCCACACTCCAAATGAAACATTTGTATTCTGCAACAGTGCACGTCTACATGCAATAACTGCATATACAAACCAGGCCTGCGTAACTATATCACCTACACGCAAATACATACTTATAATGCCTAATTTTCTGCCTTGTACACTCTCTTCTTCATCGCGTGCCTCAGCTAACATACGCGTATTCTTCCAAGTGTAGTACATCATTAAGATTCCAAAAACGGTGCATACACCTATAAATGTATTAGATGATAAATTTATAGGTTCATCCGAGAGTAAATCTAAAGCTATATAAGATGTTAAAAAGCCACCCATCATACTTAATGCCATTTTCCCCACAAAATCAAATTGTTTTTTTCGTTTACTCTTCATCATCCTCTTCCCCCTCCACTAACGTGAATATTTCCTCCACCGGTACATTGAAAATATGTGCGATTTTTAACGACAATACGATAGATGGTGCATAATCCCCGCGCTCAATTAAACTAATCGTTTGCCGTGATGATCCAATCGCTATCCCTAAATCCCCTTGTGATAAACGATGCTTTGCTCGCAATTCCCTCACTCGATTTTGAAGCTTCATGTCTTCCCTCTTTTTCATTTATTTAATTAAAATTGTAAATAATATCCTTATTCTTGTCAATTATAATTGTCATTTTGACATTAATACTTGACAAGAATAATCTATGGAATTTTAAACTGATAAAGTGAAACTTTAATCAGTGGGGGTTTTTGTTCATCCCCCACTGATTATTAGTTGAACCAATCGGGCTTTTACGGGCAGTTGATCCCCACCTAACTTCTTTGCTTTCGCTGAATTTTGAGGCGGGAGTCTTACTGCCCGTTAAATGCGGGATAAACAAGAGCTTATTAAAATAAAAAAGGCAGTGCATTTGCACTGCCTTCCTAATTTTTGACATAGAATGGATTCCATATTAACTTGCGTTTTGTAATAATGCTCGTTTTAACTGTTTACGGAAACGAACTCCTAACGTAATTGCTACAATCACAATCACTCCAAAAATGATTTTACCGATGTGACCTTCTAGCGCTCCAAAGATATCATGTAAGTTCCCACCTAACCAGTAACCACCGATTAAGAAGAATGATACCCAAAATAGAGCACCTGAGTAAATTGTAATCGCAAAACGACGGAATGGTAAGTTAATAATTCCTGCAAAATATCCTGTAAAATGACGTACACCAGGAATAAAGAAACCGATAAAAATTAGGAAGTATCCATACTTATCAAACCACATTCTTGTTAAGTCGATTTTTCTTTGTGTTAAAAATACGTATTTCCCATACTTTTGAACAAAGGGCATTCCTAATTTATTTCCTAAAAAGTATTGGATTGTCATTCCTACACTTGTCCCAATAAAGGATAGGATAATTAAAATAGGTAAACTTAAATCACCTTTATGTGCTAAAAATCCCGCATATGCTAACGTTGGCTCTCCCGGAAACGGAAGTGCAATATATTCTAACAGCAAACCAACAAGTACAACATAGTACCCGTATTGCTGAAATAATTCATGAATCCATTCCATGTCATCTCTCCTTTCCATCACGTACAACTTCTTACTATTATTGTATAAAAAAATTGTCGAAATAACTATCACAATAGCTTACATTTTTATTACATTTTTGTAAGGATCACACTAAAATTTCCCGTTCTTTATTTACTTCTATGTACGTTCATTTAAAAACAAATTAACAAATATATACCGAGAGAAACACGGACTTAATATGCATTTTTTATCCATTTTTTAACACTTAACAATCATCTTATTTTGTTCTCAATAAAAAACCACCACAAACTCATACTAACTTCATATTAGCTTCATATACGTATTGTAAGATTATATCGGAATTTGTTGAAAAATTTAACCAATATATGACTAAGCATTAAATTGAATAAATATAAGTCGTTTTTCGAAATTGAAAAAAGGGTGAATAAGAAATGGAAGCTTATAAAATGCACGATTTTATTAATACAAATGTTGAATCTCATCAAAATGAAACCGTTTTTAATTTACACATATGTGAAACAAATGAATTTGACGTAAGTTTAACAAAATCTACAACACTGTCTTTTATCGTTTCAAAAAAGAACATTAAAATCGTTACGAAAAAATGGATTAATTCAAATCAAGAAAGCATGATTGGCAAAAGTTACATCATTCCAACGAAAGCTTTCCACTACTTCTTACCAGTTATTTCTGAAACTGAAGATGAACTAAATATTCAAGTGCAAAGTTTTGGACTACATGGTGAACTTTTATTAAACGAAAGATTGCTCATTGATAAAAACAACAAACAGCATCCAAAGATTACTACCTTCTTTGAAACATTAGATGAAAATGTAAATAAAGTATTAAGAGGTTTGCAAATTCATTGTATGTAAGACTATTACAATAGCAAAAAGGAGAATATAATGAAAAAACTATTATTAAGCGCACTATTATCATTAGGATTTTTAACTATTCCATTCACAAATGCTGAGGCAGCTACAACAAACGCTCAACTAATTGTAAACACGCAGTTAAATAAAATGGATTATTATCAAAATGGAAAATTCATAAAAAGTTTTACTGTTGCTACTGGAAAAACAACTACTCCTACACATAAAGGCACTTTCCAAATCGTAAATAAAATTAAAAATCGTCCTTATTATACAGGCAAAATTAAAGGCGGAGATCCACGTAATCCACTTGGTGACCGTTGGCTCGGACTAAACATGGCAGGAACTTACGGAACAACTTATGCGATTCATGGTACGAACAATAATCAGGCAATCGGTAAATGGACAACACTAGGTTGTATTCGTATGTATAACAATGATATACACTGGTTATTTGAGCGTATTCCCCAGCAAGCTACTGTCACTGTAAAATAACCTAACAACACGATTTACGTGTAGCCAAGAATTTTATGTCTTGGCTTATTTTATTTCTTTATTTACAGTAGCAAAACAACTGTATTTACATATATAATAAGAATAGGTTTCGTTAAACAACATCAAAACATTGATAAACATGGATATTAAAATTATACAGTTATAATATTTTATAAATTTTATAATACATACTATAATAGACTTACTGTAATTCTTAAATATTCAGTTTCACTAAACAACTCCCCTTGCTACTTTCATGATTATTTTATGGCGGGGGCTTATTATATGTATAAAAAATCTCAGTCATCGAAAAAATGATGAATTCGAATATTGCAGTAAAAAGCGTTATTTAGGAGGTGTTACTATGACGCATATACTGGTGATTGAAGACAACCCAGATATACAAGAACTCATTCGTGAATTTCTAATGGCACAAAACTTTACCGTTGATGTCGTTGGCGCTGGAACAGAAGGTATACTTCTTTTCCAAAAAAATTCATACGACCTTGTCCTCCTTGATGTGATGTTACCAGATATAGATGGCTATAGTATTTGTAAAATTATGCGAGGACAATCCGATGTACCGATCATTATGTTAACAGGCTTACATAATGAAGAAAGTGAAATTAAAGGATTTGAATTAGGTATTGATGACTATATTACGAAACCGTTCCATTACACCGTATTTATTAAGCGTGTAGAAGCTGTATTAAGAAGAGCAGCAACGAAGGAAGCAGAAGCTGCAACGATACTGCAATTCCATGAATTGATGTTAAATTCTACAGCCTATGCCGCTTATGTTCATGGTAATCAAATTGAATTGACAACAAAAGAATTTGAGATTATTTATACTTTACTGCAAAATCGGGGAAAAGTATTATCAAGAAGTGATTTGTTGAATAAGGTATGGGGCTATGAACATTATGGTGATGTAAGAGTTATAGATACACATATTAAAAACTTACGAAAAAAGTTAGGAATCCCTTATATTAAAACGGTGAAAGGCATTGGCTACAAAATCGAATCGTAGCAAAGACAACATCACCAAAAATATTTTCATCAAAACCTTATTATTTTGTATTCTTTTATCACTTTGTCTTTATCAAATTATTTACTTCCTAGCTTCAAACTATGATAAAGAACGTTTTGCAAAAGAAAATGGGGCGCTAGCTACAGAACAAGCGGATTCAAATAAACAAAACGACCAAAGTAAAACGAATCAAAATAAAGCTGGATCACAGGGAGACATTTTTAATTTCCAATCTTCTGTTATAGATTATAAATCACTCTCTACAGCTATCAATCACCTTTTGCAGCCTAGCCAAACTGCAAAAGCAAAAGAACATACACAAAATATCACGGGGAAAAATAGCACTTCTGCTCCACTTACAGAAACGGAAAAACAAGTCGCTACTAATGATGCCTTACATAAACAAAATGCAGCAAGTAAAGCAAATGATGCACAAGATAATCCAAAATTAACAGATGTACTGCAGCAATTAGCTCCACATATTGGCGCAACAATGCTTGCACTCTCTCTGCTCGGATCTTTACTTTATGCAAAACTAATTGCTAAACCTTTTCAATATATGAGTGATGCTTTAAAAGATATTATAAATCTTGATTTCACAGATAAAAAGCTACTTAACAAAAATACAGATCAAACAGATTTTAATTTACAAGTAGCTGCTTCACAAGTACCAAATATAGTGAAGAATTTACATGCAAGCAATCAAGATTTAAGAAATGAACTCAAAAAGGAGCAACAATTAGAACAATCTCGTAAAGAATTTATGTCTATGGTTTCCCATGAATTAAAAACACCAATCGCAGCCGTTATGGGGCAACTAGATGGCATGATTCACGGAATTGGAGCTTATAAAGATAGAGATAAATATTTAAAACGTTCCTATGAAATGATGCAAGATATTAACATATTAACGGAAAAAATGTCGGAATTATCCAAAATACAAAATCCTCAATTTAAACCGGATTTAAAAGTTATCTCATTAACTAATATTATTGAGGATGTTATGAAGAAAGTAGATTATTTCGTATCTGTAAAGCAATTAAATGTTCAATCTAACATTAAACAAGATGTACAAGTTTTAGCTGATCCTAAATTTATTCAAACTGCCATTTTTAACATTATTTCAAATGCAATTCATTATACAATTGACCATCAGCATGTATATATAAAGCTTTATGAAAAGCCAAACGGTTACGCATTAGAAGTATTAAATACAGGTTCACAAATTGATGAAGATAAACTTGCCCATTTATTTGAGCCATTCTATCGCGCAAACCCTAACAAACACGGCTTAGTACAAGGTAGTGGTCTTGGGTTATATATTGTGAAACAAATACTAGATAAACATCAATTTCCTTATGGTATACAAAACACACCTCAAGGTGTAAAATGTTCTATTGTATTCCCAAAAGCAATGTAAAAACCTACTACAATTTCATACCCCAAATTCATACTTCGTATGAGTGGCGGAATTTTGTAGAGTATATGACTCTGTTTCGTTCGCCCGTTATCCTTATTTGGATAGCGGGCGTTTTTTATTATGTAAAAGGAGGATTTTCATGGAGAAATTTAAGTATTCATTACTCGTTTTATTCGGAGCTTGTAGCTACGGCGTACTTTCAACTATTTTCAAACTCGGATTTATTGATGGATTTTCAGCACATCAACTATTAGGAGGACAATATGTCTTCGGATGGATCGGACTTCTTCTTCTCGTTCTTTTCGTTTCACGTCATAAAGTAACAAAAAAGCAATTCTTTTCCTTACTAACAGTTGGCACGACAATGAGTATGACCGGTATCTTCTATGCTATTTCTGTAGAAGAACTACCAGCATCTATCGCTGTCGTCCTACTTTTCCAGTTCACATGGATTGGTGTAGTCATTGAGGCAATTGCAAACCGAACATTTCCAAGCCGTGAGAAAGTTATATCTATCCTTATTTTATTTGCTGGAACATTGTTTGCAGGCGGCGTCTTTGAAGGTCTCGGACAAAACTTTTCCACGAAAGGTATTATCTTTGGCCTATTGGCCGCTGTCTCTTTTTCATTCTATGTATTTGCAAGCGGGCGCGTTGCTACAGAAGTTCCGCCTTATACGAAAAGCTTCCTTATGACAACAAGCGCTACTCTTATCGTATGCCTATTCTTCCCGCCAACCTTTTTAACAGACGGTGCCTTGCAAGCCGGTCTTTGGAAATATGCTTTCTTCCTCGGATTATTCGGCGTTGTCGTACCTGTCATTTGTTTTTCAATTGGCGTACCGAAAGTTGGAACAGGACTTGGTACAATACTAGGAGCAGCTGAATTACCGACGGCCATTATCGCTTCTATTACACTTGTACATGAAATTGTAACCTTCATGCAGTGGATTGGGATTATCTTTATATTACTTGGAATTTTCACTCCTCAACTCCTTACGGCTAGGAAAACAAAAAAACATAAAAGCGTGCATAGTGCGTGAAAATAGAAACTTGCATATGAATGTAAATACAGTTACAATGTGGTATAATTTCAAATCTATTTGGAGGTATAAATGACTATTTTAAGCGTAGCCTTTTTTGCTATTATGTGTATCTTCTTCCTAATAAGATATATGAAAGAAAAGAAATTTTACGATTTGCTCCTCATTCCCATTTGCATATATGCTGGGGCAATCAAAACCCCTTTAGTAGAGTACTTAAACTTTAATACTACATTCAAAATAACATATGATATTGCAGCTATTATTCTCGTAATCCTTGCTGTGCTTTTCTTCGTAAAGGATAAGAAAGAAAATCCTACTGCATAACAAAAGACCTTTCATAAATTTGAAAGGTCTTTTCTCTATCTCACTTTACCGCTCCATATAGCTTTTCTATCTCATGCTCAATTTGTTTCACATCAATTCTTTCAAATAGCGGCTGCACACTATCGATTCTATTCGGCAATGTATGTTGAGGTTCCCAATTTCGGTTCACAATCGATAAGGTATTTCTAACTCTTTCACTTGAAAAGGGTAAAAACGGTTCAAGGAGATTTGCAAAATTAGCGATAAGATACACACAGTTGTAAATCGTTTCTTCGCATGAAACTGGATCATCTTCTCGTTGTTTCCAAGGCTGCCTCTCATCAAAGTATTTATTTGCAAAACGTACTGTCTCAAATATTGTTTCTAGCGCTACCTTAAATTTAGTTTGCTCAATCGCCTCTCCTACACTTTTATATAATCCTTCCACTTTATCTTTCAGCTCTACATCAATACTCCCTTTCGGTACAGTACCACCATAATATTTTTCAACAAACTTTAATGTCCGATTCACAAAGTTTCCGTATGCACCTAACAATTCACTATTATGACTGTAAATGAATTCACGCCACGAAAAATCAGTATCACGATTTTCTGGTGCGTTCACTGTTAAAAAGTAACGAATAGAATCTGGGTTGTAGCGTTCTAATATGTCCGGCACCCATACTGCCCAATTTTTACTTGTAGATAATTTTCTTTTTTCAACTGTTAAATATTCATTCGAAACGATATGATGTGGTATTGCTCCTTCTCCTATTCCAAGCAATACCGCTGGCCAAATGATGGAATGAAACGGAATATTATCCTTTCCGTGCACATAATATGTTTTCGCTTCTTTATCCCAAAACTCTTGATCATCTTTCCCTGTTTCCTCAGCCCAATGTTTACTCGCCGAATAATATCCTGTCACCGCTTCAATCCATACGTAAATTTTCTTGTCTTCATACCCTTCTACTGGAATTGGTACCCCGATTGGTAAATCACGTGACACAGCTCTATCTAGTAATCCTTCCTTTACATATCTCTCTGTTAGTTGAATCGCATTGTCGCGCCATGTTCCTGTTTGTTTTGCTGTTTCTACAGCCGCTTTGATTTGCTCCTGAAATGTATGCAATGCGAAATAGAAATGCTCTGTTTCCTGTACGGATGGCGTACTACCACATAACTTACATTTCTTTTCTAACAAATCGAGTGGATCTAAAATAGCTGAACACGCATCGCATTGATCTCCTCTTGCTGCTTCATGGCAATGTGGACAAATGCCTTCTACATAACGATCAGGTAAAAACTGCGTACACGTTTCACAATACGCTTGTTCCACTGTTTTTTTATAAATATAGCCTTCTTCTAATAAACGTAAAAAGACTTTTTGAACCGTTTTATGATGGTGCTCACTATCTGTACGTGTATAACAATCATAAGTAAAACCAAGGCTACGAAAACATCGCTCAAATTCTTCATGATACTTATCAGCAATGATCTTAGCCGTCACACCCTCTTGTTTTGCTCTAATTGCAATCGGTGTTCCATTACAATCACTTCCCGACACATACAACACGTTCTCACCTTTTGCTCGGTAATAACGTGCTAAAATATCTCCAGGTAACAAACTCGCAATATGTCCAAGATGTAACGAACCATTTGCATATGGCCAAGCGCCTCCAATAAAAATACTCACCTTATATTCCTCCTTTTAAATATAAAAAGCCCCGCCCCTATCTTAAAAAAGATAAGGGCGGGGCTGTATAAACAGTCGCGGTACCACCTTATTTCGCTAATTACTCACATAATTAGCCTTAACAAGTACGGAGCTATATGCTCTTATACTGTGGTTTTGATAACGAGTACCAACTCTCGTCGCCGCCTACTATTATCATGTGATAAGTTCAGGACGAAGCTCAAAGGCCATTGTTCAAATGAATATTCTTGCTTCTTCTCAGCTACCGAAGCTCTCTGGAAAGAATGGGTCCATCCTACTTTTCCTTTTCAACGCTTTTATATATAACACGTATTTTACGACTTAATTGCAGAAAAATCAAACTTTAATTCAAAAAGAAAAGGAAATCCCCTTCTCTCATAGAATACCTATACGTTCACGAAAGGAATGATACGATTGAATCAAAAACAACTAAGCGCATGTAATGAAAAAAGCTGGAATGCGGCTGCTTATGAAGCTTGGACGAATCGCCACGGGGCGCCAGCTGATTATGCGAAAAAGCTTATAGAAGATCCCGTGCGCGAAGTAAATCACTATTTACCTTACATACAATCTCCAAAAGGAAAACGTATTATTAATTTACTCGGTTCAAAAGGCAATAAAGCCGTTGCTCTCGCTCTTTTAGGAGCTGACGTAACAGTTGTTGATATTTCAGCCAGTAATGCAAAATATGCAAATGAACTTGCGGAAGCAGCAGGTGTCTCTATCCAGTATGTCGTTTCTGATGTATTACATGCGCCGCTCTCCGAATCATTTGATATCGTATTGCTGGAACTTGGTGTACTCCATTACTTTCTAGATTTAAAACCTCTCTTTCAAAAAATTGCTACCTTACTGAAAGAAAATGGAATGCTTATCCTTCGTGACTATCATCCTGTTTACACGAAATTATTAGGGGGCGACCACCCATCATTTCGGGCTAATGGAAATTATTTCGATGAAGAATTAATGGAAGATGATGTTGCTTATAGCATTCTTCTTACAGAAGCGCAGAAAGAATCGTTACCTAAAACAACCATCCGTCGCTGGACGCTAGGCGAAATTATTACAACACTTGCAGAAGCACATTTTAAAATTGAAAAACTAGTTGAAGAACACGGGGCTCATCAACGGTGGGTCTTCCCTCCTACTGCACCGGAAGGAATGGAAGAGCGTGTGCCCGGTTTATATACATTAATTGCGACAGCATGCAAAAAAGGATCCCTTCACGGATAGGATCCTTTTTGCATGCTCACGCATATAAGTTGAGGTTGGAGATTACCATAATTCTGTAGAATAGGACACAAGATATTTCAACATTTCGTCTCTGACTTACGTCGTCAAAAAGGGGTATGACCAACATAACGAAGAGTAATGTTTTAGTTGATACTGATAATCGTTATCAACTAATTAGAAGTATACATGATGTTATTTCAAATTACAATAGGATTTCTAATTTTTATTTATGAATTTTTTGATATACAAATGTATACATTTTAAGAACATTTACTCATACTGATTTGCTATCTTCCATTATCTGCTATAATTTTCATTGAACAGATTAATAACTTCATAATAATGTTTTTATTAATTCTGCATTAACATTTATAAATCATAATAAACAGTTTTAAAAAGGTAGGGGTAACGATGAAATATGTTAGCATTCGAAAAAAACTACTCTTCACACTCTTAAGCATTTGTTCCTTATTTAGCATTGCTCTTATTGTTATTCTTTCATTCGCTATGAATCAAGCAAATGAAGTCGAAACCTTAAAAAATGATGTATCAAAAAGAGCAACCATTTTAAAAGAACGGGGCGATTGGTTCCAAGCACAAGTTGCTGGCTTACAAGAATATTTACTGTCACATGATCAAAAAGGATTAGATAAATTCAACCGAGAAGGAAAAAAACTAGCCGATACTAGAGAAAAAGTAACAATTGATAAAAAGCTCCCTGAAGGAATGAAAGAAGCAATTTTAATGGGGGCAAAATGGCGGAGCGTCGTAGATAATGAAGTCCTCCCGCTCGCTCGTGAAGGAAAATGGGATGAAGCATCCAAAATCGCTTTAGCTCAAACTGATTATGTAAACGACCTTTTAAGTCGTTTTACTAAATATGCAAATGAAGAAAATGATAAACGTGACGCATTAATTGCTGACGTAGAGTCTTCTTCATCTCTTATTCAATATATTATTTTCTTCTCCCTCATTACATGTACAATAACGGCGATTGTATTAGCATGGTGGTTCTCTGGTAAACTCGTTAAACCGATACGACAAATTGATGAGAAATTAAAAGAATTAGCTTCTCAAGATGGCGATTTAACAGCTAGATTGCACGTAACGAGTAAAGATGAAATCGGTGATATCGCCAATTCCTTTAATCAAATGCTCACTAACTTACAACGTATTATACAACAAGTGCAACAAACATCAACAAGTGTAAAAGAAGCATCTGAAAATGTGTTTATTGAAACAACTGCTTCTATGGAAAACACAGCAAAAACCGAGGAAACTATGAATGCTCTTGAACATAATATTCGTTCACAGGTTTCCAGCATTGAAGAAAGTTCAACTGCAATGGACGATATGGCAACGAGTGTTCAGCGTATTGCAGAATCCGCCTCTTCTGTTGCTAGCCTAGCTGTTACAACTTCAGAAAAAGCAGATAGTGGGAATAAAGTCATTGAGAAATCTATTACACAAATGCATACCATTAATGATGCTGTTAATGCTACATCACAAGTAGTAGAGCGACTCATTACGCACACCAATCATATTGATACTGCACTGCAATCTATTTCTAATATAGCGGAACAAACAAATTTACTCGCTTTAAATGCTTCAATTGAAGCAGCCCGTGCTGGCGAACACGGAAAAGGGTTCGCTGTTGTTGCCGATGAAGTGCGAAAACTTGCTGAACAATCTCAATTAGCAGCAACTGATATTAACCATTTACTTCATCAAATTCAAGCAGATACAAAAATAGCAAATGAAATGATGGAGCAAGGTCAATCAGAGGCTTCTGAAGGAATTACAGTCATTCGTACCGCTGGATCTTCATTCTCAGAAATTGTTAACCACATTAACAAAGTCTCTACACAAATACAAGAAATGTCTGCAACTGCTGAAGAAATGGCCGCAAGTTCTGAAGAAATGAATGCAGCTTTAAATAACATTGCTTCTATTTCAAGTGAAGTTGCCGCCGAAACATCACAAACAGCAACTTCAGCTGGTGACCAAGTAAACAAAATGAGTGTCGTCGCTAAAAAAGCGTCTGAAATGAAATCGACTGTACAAGAACTTGAAGTTCTCGTTTCTCATTTCAAAACAAATGCTTAAAGTGAGAAAAAGGGAGATCTACAGTCTCTCTTTTTCCAATTTAAAATATCTCTTTCTATCTCTCATTCCGTCTGCTATAATTCCTAAAGGAAAGAAGAAAGCTTTATTCCAGACGGAGTAAAGCTTTCTTTCAATTTCTTACATTAATTAATTCTAATACTATGATTTCACAAAGGAGGCTTTTATCATATGAGTTTTATTAGCATTCGAAAAAAACTAATGTTCATGATGGGAACGATTTGCGCTTTATTTGGTATCGCCCTAGCTTTTATTTTATTTTTTGCTATCGACCAAACTCGTCAAGCTGAAGCATTACAAAAAGAGATTTCTCCCCTTGCAACACAATTAAAAGAGCGCGGGGATGCTTATCAAGTACAGCTCTCTGCTTTAAGAGGGTATTTATTACAACATGATCAAGTTGAATTTGATAAGTTTAATTCGATGAGTAAAGAGCTTGAGAATACAAAAGATAAGCTTCTTTCTAATCCAAATGTTTCTGAGTCCATGAAAAATACAATGGAATCAGGATCCACTTGGAGAAAATTTATTGAAGAAAAAGTTTTCCCTCTCGCAAAAGAACAAAAGTGGGACGAGGCTTTACAAGTAGCTTATGCAGAAAATGGTACTGTTTATAAAGTAATTGGTGACTTCACAAATTATAGTAATGAACAAGCTAAGTTACGTGATCAATCTATCAAAAAAATTGATCAATCTTCACTACAAATTGAATATGTTGTCTTCTTATCACTTGTTATTTGTATTATCGTAGCTATCGCTCTTGCATGGTGGTTCTCTGGTAAACTTGTAAAACCAATTCAGCAAATTGATAGTAAACTAAAAGAATTATCATCTCAAGAAGGTGACTTAACAGCCCGCCTACAAGTAAATAGTAATGATGAAATTGGGACAATCGCAACATCATTTAATAAAATGTTAGAAAACCTACAACATATCATCAATCGTGTTCAAAAAACATCTGTGGAAGTACAAAACGCTTCTGAAAATATGCTAGAAAAGACGAATATATCACGCGAGGCAACAATAAAAGTTCAAAGCTCAATGTCTAGCTTGAATGCAAGTATTCAAGCTCAATCTGCTAGCATGGAAGAAAGTTCAACTGCAATGGACGATATGACAGTAAGCGTTCAGCGCATTGCTGAATCTGCGACATCTGTAACTGAACTTGCTGTAGCTACATCGGAACAAGCTAATGATGGAAGTACTGTTATTCAAAAATCCGTTTCACAAATGACAACGATACACGACGCGGTAAATGCTACTTCAGAAGTGGTCGAACGTCTAATCACTCACACGAAATATATTGATACAGCTGTACAATCTATTTCTAATATTGCAGAGCAAACAAACTTACTTGCTTTAAATGCATCTATCGAAGCAGCTCGTGCTGGTGAACAAGGGAAAGGCTTCGCTGTCGTAGCTGACGAAGTTCGAAAACTTGCTGAACAATCTAAAACGGCGGCAACAGATATTAACCAATTACTACATCAAATTCAACAAGATACTGAAACTGCGAGTTCTATGATGTCCCAAGGCCGTTCGGAAGCATTTGAAGGCATTCATGTTATTCGTGAAGCCGGTAATTCTTTCACAACGATTGTGGAGCAAGTAAATAAAGTATCTACTCAAATGCAAGACATCTCAGCAACTGCTGAAGAAATGGCTGCAAGTGCTGAAGAAATGAACGCTTCCCTGAATAACATCGCTTCTATTTCGACTGAAGTATCCAGTGAAACAGCGGCAACAGCACAATCTGCTGAGCAAAAAGTCATTACGATGAATGAGATGACACAAACAGCTAAACAAATGAAACAAACAGTTGAAGAATTAGATCAACTCGTATCACATTTTAAAACTGAATAGACATCCAAAAATACCCCTCTTCCAAGAGGGATATTTTTTTGAGCTCATTTCCTGCACTTTATACATATATCAGTTATAATGAGAATCGATATCATTAATATGTAGGGGGTGCTACACATGTCACAACAAGCATTTGAAGAAAAGTTATATGCAAACTTAGAAGCTGTTATTGACCCTGAACTCGGTGTTGATATTATCAATCTTGGATTAGTTTATGACGTTGCGGCAGATGAAAATAATAATGCTGTCATTACGATGACAATGACTTCTATCGGTTGTCCAATGGCTGGGCAAATTGTATCAGATGTAAAAAAAGTATTATCAACGAACGTACCTGAAGTCAATGAAATAGAAGTAAATGTCGTTTGGAATCCGCCCTGGTCTAAAGAACGTATGTCACGTATGGCGAAAATCGCATTAGGTATTCGCGACTAAATAAAGTGAAACTTTAATCAGTGGGGGTTTTCTTCATCCCCCACTGATTATCAGCCCTCACCAATCGGACTTTTATGGACAGCCCGACCCCCACCTAAATTCTTTGCTTTCGCTGCATTTTGAGGTGGGGGGCTTACTGCCCATTAAAATGGGATAAAGAAAGACCTGACATCCTAGTCAGGTCTTTTTCTCTTATTATTTTACGCCTACTGCATCATAAGCTTTCGTTACAGCTTGTACAGCTTTAGAGTTTTTACCATATAAGTCTTCAGCAGACTGAAGTGCCGCTTGACGCATCATCTTAAAGTCAGAGTTTGCAGTTAAGTATTTCGTAAGAGCACGGTAATAAATTTTCTCTGTCGCTTCACGGCCTACTCCTGTTACTTTCACGCCGTAATGCTCTCCGCCTTCAGATACTAAGTATGCAGCTTTATTGTTAATACTACTGTTAATATGAACGCCGCCATTATCAGCTGTTCCAGTGTAACGTTTATTGTAATGATCTGGGTAACCTTCACCTGGTTTTAATGGATTTGGAATAGACGCTGGATCTTTCAGAGAACGAAGTGCATCACCAGGTTTATCAGGTGTATAAATGTCAGCACCTAAATCCCAGCTCTTCTTCTCAACCATAACACCCATAATATCAGATAACGATTCATTTAACGCACCTGACTCATTTTTGTAAACAAGATTTGCTGTATGTTCAGTTACAGCATGCGTTAATTCGTGACCGATAACATCTAGTCCAGCAGATAATGGAATGAATGTTTTTCCATCGCCATCACCATACATCATTTGCACACCGTTCCAAGCTGCGTTATTCCAAGCTGTACCTACGTGAACAGTAGAAATTAGCTTCGCACCTTTATCATCGAAAGAGTTACGATTAAATGTCTTTTTGTAGTAATCATATACTTTTCCTGCATTCACATGCGCATCAACTGCAGCTTTATCTTCGAAGAACTTAGATTTACTTTCAACTTCTTCTCCTGTATATCCAAGCCATTGTGAGAATAAATTAAACCAGTTTTCATCCATATTTTCTGCATCAAACGTATGGATACCTTGTCCTCTTTTACCGTCAAATAAGTTGAATGCTCCTGTTTTCTCATCTTGAGCAATTTCAAATGATTGTCTAGCACCTAATACTCCGTAACCGAATCCTGTAATGTGATCTACAGCATTATATTTCTCAATTACATTTCCATTTGTCGCATCGACAAAATAATGCCAATATCCTGGAGCTGGCTTTGAAATCGATGCTTTCACTAAATATGCAAGATAGTAATTTCCATCTTTTTCATACACATATAAATCTTTTTTTACACCGTCATAATTCTTTACTTTACCAACTTCTTTTTCAATATCTGCCTTTGTAATCGTTTCTGCTTGCTCTGCGCTAATATTTGCAAACGCAGGGATATTTTTATCATCTAAATTCGGAATAACTTGTCCGAAGAATGCTTTTACATTATTCTCTTTATCTAGTGTAACAGTTTGATCTGAACCATACACAGGAATGTTATTATGTTTCTCAACTAGCTTCACGTGTGTTGTGCCGGATTCAGCATCTTTTTCCTCCCCAACGACATTGAAATGTTTATCAATATTTCCTGCTAATTTGAACATATCTTTCTTACTCTCTAAATATTGAAAGACCGTTTCTTTTTTATCTAGTCCTTCTGGCGCTTTCCATTCTTCACCTATGTATGCAGGTGTTTTAAACTCTTGATGATATTGAATTTTTTGTTCTTCCGCTTTCGTTGTCGTTGCTCCAAATGTTCCAAATCCCCCGGCGATAACAGTTAACGCTAATGCTGATGAAATGACTTGCTTTTTCACTATAACATTCCCCATTCCCATAAAGATTTTTGACACTTTTATACAATTCTTGTTTTTCAAGGTGATACCTTTACCGAAAATTTGAGAAAGTTTTTTCTGACAATTCCACTCAAAAAAAGAAGACATCTATCGGATGTCCTCTTTTCTATAAACCTTTTATTGTTTTTTCAATTCAATTGCTAAATAATGAGATTGCTCTTTCGCTTCAATATGAATATCTTCTTCCACCGCTTCTGCTGCATCACGCATAACAAGATTTTCACCATTGATTACACTACTTCCTTCAATTTGTACAAGATACAATTGACGGCCTTCTTTCACAGGAAAACGAATTTCTTTTCCAGCATCTAACGATAAAGCATATAAATTCGCATCTTGGTGAATTTGAATTGGTGCCTCTCCTTCTAATGGAGATACCATATGAAACCATTCGTTTTCACGTTTGCTCCAATCAAATTTAAACTCACCATAGTTTGGTTTATGATCCGCACGGTCTGGTAAAATCCAAATTTGTAGTAAACGTAATGTTTCATTTCCTAAATTATGCTCACTATGAAATACACCTGTGCCAGCACTCATATATTGAACATGTCCTCGCTCAATTGTTCCGCGGTTCCCCATGCTATCCTCATGTGTTAAAGCACCATCTACAACGTACGAAATGATTTCCATATCACGGTGCGGATGCATATCAAAACCAGTTTGTGCTGCTACTAGGTCATCGTTAATTACACGTAATGCACCGAAGTTCATGTTATTAGGATTATAATAATTCGCAAATGAAAAATGAAAATGTGTATTTAGCCAACCGTGATTTGCTCTTCCCATATTTTTATGATCAACTTTTCTAAACATACCCTTCACCTCATATTATCTCGAATTCAAGATTTATTTTAAAATTTTTTCTCATTGTAACTTTTTTAGTAATTGTAATAATTGCTGTTGTTCTTCTACATTTAAATTTTGAAACTGATCCGCTTGAAATGTTTCTTGAGGCGGGACAATTTCTTCATATAAAGCTTTTCCCTTTTCTGTTAACGAAATATATTTTGTAGTACCTTCTTGTTCACGACGAATCCACTCCAGCTGCTCCATTTTATTTAAAAGCTGTGTGATATTTCCCTTCGTAACAAATAGCTTATTCCCAAGCTCTTGCTGCGTTAAACGACCATGTCCCCCAACTTGAGCTAATACATCAAATTGAGCGGCAGATACATTCCATTCTTTCAAATGCTGATTTGTCTCACGAATACTTTTGTTATAAAAACGTGATAAACGAAACCATAATAGTAATCCGAGCCTATCTTCTGTTTTCATTTCATCACCTCGCTCGTTTCATACCATTAGTTTAGAACTAAACTTTATAAAAGTCAATCACTTATTTTTAGTAAGCACAAGAGGAAGCACAGCGCCATTTCTCCACCATGCTTTACATTAACTTTCTATTTTTATATTCATTTAGCTTCCTCTCCGCGAACGTACTCGCATCTTTCTCAATCCATCTATCTTCGTACAATTCACTTCCAACATATAATACTTCTCTCTTATGTTGCATCGCATGGCGGAATTCATGCAGTAGTGTTTTGAGAACTTGCTCATACTCTTCCCACATACAAACAAAAATTAATTGTTTTTCTTTATGATAAAAACCACCTACTGGGAATAAAAATTCCTCTTCTTCTTCTCCTAATGATAGAAGGACATGATTCGCATCACACGTATCACAAAAAATAACTGGCGTTTTACATACTTCAATCAGCGAAAACAAATCGTCTCTAAGCCTTTTGACATCCCAAGGAAGCTCCGAATCCAACACATACCAATTCTCCACCTGTTGATATACATTTTGAAACTGGAGTTCCATTTCTCTTTATTCCCCTTTCCAAGCACCCTTTTTCTATATGTATGCCACAATATGGTAAATATTAAACGTATTCTTTCATCCTTAAAAAAATGCCAATAAAAAAGGAATCTATGTCGACATAGATTCCTTTTCCGTAATCACTTTTTCAAAAATATCTTGTACTTTTATTTTTTAAAATTTAGCCTTTCTTCGTATCCCACTTAAAGATTTTATTTAAAAATTTATATACATTCTTTGACTCTTTCGTCAGAAGTGGACCTAAGATGGATAGTATAAGCACGTATAGTGCTGAGAATGGTTTCAAGACTGACATTAAACCACCGGCGATACCGATGTTAGCCATAATGATGGAAAATTCTCCTCTTGAAACGATTGTTAATCCAATATTTGTTGACGCTTTATGAGATAATCCAGCTTGTCGCCCTGCAATCATCCCTGCTACAAAGTTTCCGATGATTGTAAGAAGGACAGCACCTAACGTTAACCATATCGCTCCTCCTAATGAGAACGGATCGATACTTAATCCGAAACTGAAGAAGAAAATAGCTCCGAAAAAGTCTCTAAATGGAACAACGAGATGTTCAATTCTATCACTGTGCTCTGTCTCGGAGAAAACTAACCCTAAAAGAAGTGCCCCAATTGCTTCGGCAACGTGAATTGTTTCCGAGAATCCTGCAATAAAGAATAAGGAAGCAAATACTACAATAATGAAAATTTCATCCGAACTAATATTGAGCAATTTATTTAATAACGGCGTCGCCTTTCTAGCTACAATAAAGAATAGAAGCATGTATCCTAAAGCAATTCCAATTGAGGTAAGAGCACCTAGGAAGGAAGCATGATCCCCTAGAACTAAGCCTGAAACGACTGATAAATATACAGCAAGGAATATATCTTCGAACATAATAATTCCTAAAATTAATTCGGTCTCATTATTACCAGTTCTTCTTAAATCCACTAACACCTTTGCAACGATAGCGCTAGAAGAAATCGTAATAATACCCGCAATAATTAAGATTTCTAGTAAAGGGAATCCCATTATAAATCCGTATAATAACCCAAGTGAAAAGTTAATTAAAATATAGATCGTTCCGCCAATCGCAATAGAACGTCCAGATTTAATTAGTTTTTTCATGGAAAACTCTAGTCCTAGATAGAACAGAAGGAACAGAACACCAATCCGTCCAAGGAAGGAAATGACACTTGCACTTTCAATAAACTTGAAATCGATAACACCTATTGTCGGCGCGTGTGGTCCTACTAACATCCCAAGAACAATTAGAAACGGAATGACTGAGAATTTAAACTTTCCAGCAATTACTGCCGCAATTGCAACTAATACTAACGCTGTACCAACTTCAAAAATTAACGTATCCATCTAGTCAGTCCCCCTATTCGAAAGTAACTCATTAATAATTTTTTTGATTTCTTCTCTCTCGCCTGAAACTACAAGCATATCGCCTTCTTCAATTACCGTTTCTGGCCCTGGATTAAATAGCTTTTTCATATTCTTTTTCATAACTGCAATGATCGTTACGCTATATGTTTTTCTTATTTCAAGATCACCGATTGTTTTTCCAAGTGCTGGAGCAGCATTCTCCACTTTAAACCATTCAATCGCTAAACCTTCAAAGACCATTTCAACATTTTCTAATGCTCTCGGCTTATATACCATTCCACCTAATATTGCTGCGATTTGTCTTGCCTCTGAGTCACGTAATGAAATACTTGAGATACTTTCTTCATGGTCTGAATCAAAATGATACATTTCTCTACGCCCGTCATCATGAATGACAATTACCATCTTTTCGTTACCTTTCGTAACGATTTGAAATTTGTAACCAATACCCGGAAGTTCACTTTCTCTAATATTCATATTTAGCTCCTCCACAACAATTTTTATTTGAATTCTCTGTTTTTCTGTCTTTTATTCATCCAATTAACTTTAGAAATTCTAACCATTCAGGATACATGTGATTTGGAAATCTTTTATTGTAATAATAAGTGGCTCCTAAAAAGATACTTAAAGATGAAATGATAAAAAATATATTACTTCTCATTTTCAAACTCTTAAGGCTTACTTTCAATAAAGTTTCTTCTTTCAAATTATCCCCTCTTTCTCGCTTTACATTTAGTTTTTTAAAATGTAAATAATTCTAAAAATATTACGATGTAACATAATCATAACACAAAATACGTTTATGTAACATAATTTTTTAGAAAAATTGATTCTCGTATATTTTTTGCATATAATTTTCTTATTACGGAAAAAAGGAAGTGTATTATATGGTTGATATCTTTAGCAGATTCCTTGAGGTAACGAATAATATTTTATGGTCATATATTCTTATTGCAATGCTAATCGGCTTCGGTCTTTATTTCTCTTTTAAATTAAAATTCGTCCAAATTACTCATTTACGTGAGATGGTCAGTTTAATTAGTAAAGGATTTAATCGAAAAGAAAAAAAGAAAGATAGCATCTCTCCATTCCAAGCATTTTGCTTAAGTGCAGCAGCACGTATCGGTATCGGAAATTTAGCTGGTGTAGCATTAGCCATTTCAATGGGTGGACCTGGCGCAGTATTTTGGATGTGGTTTATCGCCATCCTTGGAGCAGCTACTAGTTTCGTAGAATGTACGCTCGCGCAAATTTATAAAGTAAAAGATGGAAGTAGATTCCGTGGTGGACCAGCATATTACATGGAAAAAGGATTAAACAAACGCTGGATGGGTGTTTGGTTCTCACTGCTTATTACAGTTGCGTACGGATTAATTTTCAATTCCGTACAAGCAAATACAGTAACAATAGCATTTGAAAATGCCTTCGGACTAGAGCGAACAATCGTAGGAGCTCTATTAGCAGTATTAGTTGCAGTTATTATTTTCGGTGGTATTAAGAGCATTTCACGTATTACAGAAATGATTGTTCCTCCAATGGCAATTATTTATATTGGTGTGGCAATTTTCGTTGTTATTAACAACTTCACTATGTTACCAAGCATTTTTATAGAAATATTTAATGGTGCATTCGGTTTAGACCAAGCTATCGCTGGTGGTATTGGGGCAGCAATCAAGTTCGGAATTCAGCGCGGTCTATTCGCGACAGAAGCAGGTATGGGTAGCTCTCCTAACGCAGCCGCAACATCAGATGTATCTCATCCTGTAAAACAAGGACTTGTTCAAGCATTAGGAGTTTTCGTAGACACATTCTTAGTATGTACATCAACAGCGTTTATCGTATTATGTTCTGGACTTTACAAAGGATCGAATTTAGAAGGTATTGAATTGACACAAAATGCATTAAGCTCACAAATTGGACCGTGGGCAAGCACTTTCTTAGCGATTATTATTTTCCTATTCGCTTTCAGTTCTTTACTAGGAAACTACTATTATGGTGAAACAAATATCGCATTCATTAAAGAAAGCAAAGCATGGCTAATGATTTATCGCGTTGCAGTTGTCGGAATGGTATTCTTCGGATCAATTGCTGCCCTTAAAACAGTCTGGAGTTTAGCTGATTTATTCATGGGACTAATGGTATTCACAAACTTAATTGCCATCTCATTCCTAAGCAAATTCGCCTACGCAGCATTAGTAGACTATATTAAACAAAAGAAACAAGGAAAAGATCCTGTTTTCGTTGCAAGTTCTATCCCTGGCTTACAGAATACGGAATGCTGGGATGGACAAGGTGTAGAAGAAAAACAGAAGGCTGTATAATAATTAATAGCAGTAGCTATATATCAAACAAAATCCCTATTACTTCACAGTAATAGGGATTTTTATTTACAACAGTTCATAATTTGTTCAAATTAATTCCAGCAAAAGGGTTGATTTATACGAATTACTAGATTATAATAATTATAAATTAGTAATTGATATTACATAACAACTCAAAAGGAGATTGATCATAATGAACAAACAAGTAATCGAAGTATTAAACAAACAAGTAGCAGACTGGAGTGTTTTATTCACAAAATTACACAACTTCCATTGGTACGTAAAAGGACCTCAATTCTTCACATTACATGAGAAATTCGAAGAGCTTTACACAGAATCAGCTACTCACATCGACGAAATTGCAGAACGCATTTTAGCAATTGGTGGTAAACCAGTAGCAACAATGAAAGAATACCTAGAAATATCTACTATTCAAGAAGCAGCATACGGAGAAACTGCAGAAGGGATGGTCGAAGCAATCATGAAAGACTACGAAATGATGCTAGTCGAACTGAAAAAAGGCATGGAAATCGCTCAAGACTCTGACGACGAAATGACATCTGACCTACTACTAGGCATCTACACAGAACTAGAAAAACACGCTTGGATGCTACGTGCGTTCTTGAATCAATAATAGATTTAAAAGCGGAAGCGGCTTGCTCAGAACAGGAGGGTGTTGGAACTCCTGATTACGAGGCGCTTTTTGCCTCGAATGAAGGAGTGAAACAACCGACTGTTCTAGCCGCTGGAGCTGGATATCACTAAAAGCGGAAGCGGCTCGTTTAGAGTCGCTTTTTTCTATGCGGTTGTCGCGCGTGCTGATACATGAAATTTATATCAACGATTTTTCAAATATATCGACGATAACTCACAATATACCAACGATTTTTTCATTATATCGACGATTCGACACAGGATATCGACTTACCGACAAATCACGACAATACCAGCACCCCTTTTCCCTACTTTTATCAATATATTACAATCCTATTTATGTTAAAATATAGGAAACACCCTTTCGTAAAATAGATCCAAAATGCTTTTCCATATTCATCATTTACTACTTAAATGGCGGGAGTGGTTCAGTTGAAAGACTACTTAATTAGAGCGTTTTTTGCGTTAATAACAGTTGGGATTGTCTTACTTATAGCTAATATTTTCAACATACGTATCGAGGTAAAAGACTATGCTTTCCTCGTTGTTATAGCAATTGGTGGCGGATGGGGTGGCTGGTACCTGTATAAAAAACAAAGTAATCACAGTGATAAAGGCATTCCAAAGTAATACGGAATGCCTTCTTTTTATTTCCGTCTATAATAAATAATAAAATTCAAACCGTTAATACAGCCAATCGCAATAAACATACAAAACGATTGTGCATCTCCACCTAAATTATACTCATCAACAATAAACCCAGACATAAACAACGTGATTGCGGAAACACCAATACATAGTATCGAAATAAACCAAAGCGAAAACGCATTAATGAGCTTTTTCTTCTGCATTGAAACAATTAGCATAACAAGAATAGATGCTGCTAAAATACATTTAAAAACAGGACGTAAATACACAAACTCCTCCATCTGTTTCTCCTTTCCCAAAACATTACATCTCAACATTAATATATTTAACCAAATTAAAAACACATGCCTTTTCAATATAAAATGACATGTGTTTCCAAAAAACTTTATAATTTTGTATTATGATAACTGCTTCCACTTCGTTCCTAAAACAGGACGCTCGTAATTTTTGATTGCATGAATTAGTTTATCCGCCGTCTCAGCTGAAACGATCAACTCTTTATTTGACGGATTCATAAATCCTTCTTCCGCTGCGCGTTCAACCATTTGCAGAATTGGCCCGTAAAAATCTTTAATGTTTAATAAACCAACTGGCTTATTATGTATACCAATTTGTGACCAGCATACTACTTCAAATAACTCTTCAAACGTTCCGTATCCGCCTGGTAATGCGATAAAAGCATCCGCAAGCTCTGCCATTTTCGCCTTGCGCTCGTGCATCGTTTCTACTTCAATTAATTCTGTTAATCCTGTATGCACGATTTCTCCTCGGAATAGACCGCGCGGCATAACACCTGTTACACGCCCGCCTAAACGAAGAACCTCATTCGCTACTTCTCCCATTAATCCAACGCACGAACCACCGTATACAAGCTCATAATCGTTCTCAACAAACATTTTCCCTAACGCTATTGCCTGCTCTTTAAATTCTGGTCTCTCCCCTAAGTTGGAACCTGCAAACACACAAATCTTTCTCATCCCTACACCCCGAAACTATATATTGTTATGATACAATGAACATTGTACAACATATTGAGGGGATGAGGAAGAAATGGATATCGTTGCATTTCAAAGATGGGTTGAGGAATTTTACGAAAAACGAAGCTGGTCACAGTATAATGCCTTTATTCGGTTAAATTTCTTAACAGAGGAAGTTGGGGAAGTTTCACGCGTTGTTCGCGCTATTGAAATCGGTCGTGATCGTCCTGATGAAGACGCTAAGACAGAAGAAGAGCTAAAACAAGAACTAAAAGAAGAACTTGGTGATGTACTATCTAATCTTATTATTCTTTCGCAAAAATATGATTTAGACTTACAAGACATTATGGAAGCACACGTCACAAAGCTTTCGAAAAGGTTCGAAACATCTAAATGAGAATATTATCAATTATGATATAATATTCTTGCCACAATACTAAGGGGGATTTTATGTTATCTAAAAAATTGCACGACGCACTAAATGATCAAATGAACTTTGAATTTTACTCTGCCCATGCTTATATGGCAATGGCTGCTTACTGTACGGCTGAAAGCTATGATGGATTCGCTAACTTTTTCCTTGTACAAGCTGAAGAAGAACGTTTCCACGCAATGAAGCTCTACAACTACATTAATGACCGCGGTGAGCGCGCTATTATTACTGGATTCGATAATCCTAATAATGAATATGAATCTGTACTGAACGCTTTTGAAGTAGCACTTGAGCACGAGCGTGAAGTAACGAAACGTATTTATAACTTATCTGATATTGCTTGGGATGAGCGTGAGCACGCAACAATTACATTCTTAAAATGGTTCGTCGATGAGCAAGTAGAAGAAGAAGCTTCATTCGATAGCATCATCCAAAAATTAAAACGTATTACAAGCGATTCGAACGCATTATTTATGCTAGACGCTGAATTAGAGAAACGTACATTTACGCCTCCAGCTGAATAATATTTCAATCACCTTAATGAATGTATTAAGGTGATTTTTTATTTTCTCTCTAGCTTAAAATTACCTTAAATTTCCTCGTATTTGACATAGTACCAACTGTAAAATGGTATTATTTTCAATATAAAATAATATATGGGGAGAGAAAAAATGAATCAACGTTTAGAAGTTGTTGATGCCATACGCGGTTTCGCATTATTTGGTATTTTACTTGTTAATATGACATTAATTCAATTCGGTTTCTTTGCTAATGAAAAACCAACCTATATATTTGGCGAACTTGATAAGGGTGCTAATTGGTTTATTCAATTTTTCGGTACACAAAATTTCATTTCTTTATTCTCTTTTTTATTTGGTCTTAGCATTATTTTGTTACAAAAAAGTATTGTCGCAAAAGGAAAAAAGTTTTCCACTACCTATTTACGTCGTATCCTTATTCTTTTACTACTAGGTTTTATTCACGGCGCTCTCATTTGGTCTGGAGATATTTTATTTTCATATGGACTCATTGGGGTTTTCTTACTGATGTTTATAAACAGACAGCCAAAAACATTATTAATTTGGGCAACTATTCTACTCGCACTCCTTACACTTATGACTTATTCAACTGAACCAAATACAAATGTTACTGATTTTGCTCCTTATATTGAAAAAGAACATAAAATTCATGAAACTGGAAGCTATATGGATCATGTCAAGTTTAGGTTAACTGAAAATCCTTTCGAATATATAGGTATCGACGGTTTCTTCGGATTAACCTTTATAACACTTTTCACACTCATTTTCCTATCTCCACTCTTCTTAATCGGTATGTACGTAGGAAAAAAGGGGTGGTTATTTGAGATTGATAAACATATCTCTGCTGTCAAAAAGATCTGGCTTCTTACTGGTATTTTCTCTTTTACAATCAAAATTTCAGCTCTGTTCGTCAAACACCCTATTTTACTTATGTTACAAGACGGTCTTACACCAGTAACCATGACCTTCTTTTACGGAAGCACAATTATTTTATTATTCCATTACAAAAAAGCAACCCGTCTACTAACATACATGGCCAATATGGGGAAAATGTCGGTTAGTAATTACTTAGCCCAGTCCATTATCGCAACAACAATTTTTTACGCATACGGTTTTGGCTTATTCGGAAAAATAGGATATTTCTTCGGTATTCTTTTAACGATTGTAATCTATACAATTCAATTATTTGCTAGCACATATTGGCTACGGAAATATCGAATGGGACCTATTGAATATGTATGGAGGCTAGGAACTTATTTGGAGAAACCACAATTTAAAAGAGACTTGGATAGAGCAAGTTAAATAAAAAAGCAACGAGCCTACGCTCATTGCTTTTCTTAATTTATTAAAGCATAACCCCAACGATAATCGCTGATAATATACTTACTAACGTTGCACCGTATACAAGTTTTAGTCCGAATGATGATACAACGTTTGCTTGTTTGCCATCGATACTCTTCGTTGCACCTGCGATAATTCCGATTGATGAGAAGTTCGCAAATGATACAAGGAAGATAGATAAAATACCTACTGTACGAGCTGATAAATCACCAGCTACTTTACCAAGGTCAAGCATTGCAACGAATTCGTTCGTTACTAATTTCGTTGCCATAATTTGTCCTGCTGTTAGCATCTCTGATGTTGGGATACCCATTACGAATGCTAATGGTGAGAAGATATATCCTAAAATGCTTTGGAATGTGATTCCGAAAATCGAATCGAATACACCGTTAATTGCTGTAATTAATGCTACGAAACCGATTAACATCGCCGCTACTGTTACAGCGATAGAGAAACCAAGCATAATATATTCGCCTAACATTTCAAAGAATGTTTGTTTTTTATCTTCTTGTAATTCTAAAATGTCGTCTTCTTCTTTTACTTCATATGGATTAATAATATGAACGATAATGAATCCACTAAATAAGTTTAATACTAGTGCTGTTACTACATATTTTGGATCAATCATTTTCATGTAAGAACCGACGATTGACATCGATACTGTTGACATGGAAGATGCACAAAGTGTGTATAAACGATTTTTTGGTAGTTTGCTTAATTGATCTTTTACTGTAATGAATACTTCCCCTTGACCAACAATTGCAGCTGCTACCGCATTATATGATTCTAGTTTTCCTAAACCATTAACTTTACTTAATAGGAAACCGACTGCACGAATGATAATCGGTAAAACTTTAATATGTTGCAGAATCCCAATTAGTACTGCTAAGAAAATAATTGGTAATAATACTGTTAAGAAGAATGGTGCTTGTCCATCATTTGCTAGACCGCCAAATACGAAATTAACCCCTGCTTCCGCAAATTTTAAAATAGCGCCAAACCCATCTGCAATCCCTTTTACTAATACAAATCCGACCTTTGTATTTAGTAAGAAATACGCAAGTACCAATTGAATGACAAGCATAAGTGCAATTGGTTTATATTTAATTTTCTTACGATCTGAACTGATAAGGAAACCTAGTACAAATACTACAAGTAAACCGACTAGAAACATTACTATTTTCATATGTGAATCCTCCACTTCTCCCATGAGTTATCAGTCGTACAACGTATAACGAATGACGTCTGACCATTGATGTTAAAAAAATTTAAAACCCCTAAATATGATTCAACTGTTATCTAAAATCAGTAAGCGTTTACATAAATTGCAATTTATAAAAGGTAGCCTCTTCTCTCCTACCATCTTTGAAAGTCTGAAATTGATACCACCTACAAATCAAATTGTAAGCGTTATCTAACTGAAAAGCAATATAAATTTAAAAAGATTTTTATATGTTAATATATTCCTAATTAATTGGTTTTTTCATGAAAATTTACCATAAAAAATAGCCCTAGCTATGATCTAGGACCATCTTTTTATAACATAACACCAACGATAATTGCTGATAGAATACTTACTAATGTCGCACCGTACACAAGGCGTAGACCGAATGATGATACAACATTTGATTGGTTTTCATCGATACCTTTCGTTGCACCTGCAATAATGCCGATAGATGAGAAGTTCGCAAATGATACGAGGAATACAGAAAGGATACCAACTGTACGAGCCGATAAATCACCAGCTACTTTTCCAAGATCAAGCATCGCAACAAACTCGTTTGATACTAATTTTGTTGCCATAATTTGTCCCGCTGTTACCATCTCTGCTTGCGGGATACCCATTACGAATGCTAATGGTGAGAAAATATATCCTAAAATAGCTTGGAATGTAATGCCGAACATGGAATCAAATAAGCTATTAATTGCTGTAATTAATGCTACGAAACCAAGTAACATTGCTGCTACTGTAATCGCGATTGTGAAACCAAGCATAATATATTCACTTAACATTTCAAAGAATGATTGTTTTTTCTTATTTTCTAATTTCAGTGTATCTTCTTCTTCTGTAATATCGTACGGGTTAATAATATGAATGATAATGAAACCACTAAATAAATTTAATACAAGTGCTGTTACTACATATTTCGGTTCGATCATTTTCATATAAGAACCTACGATTGACATTGATACTGTCGACATGGAAGATGCACATAATGTATATAAACGATGTTTTGGGATTTTACTTAATTGATCTTTTACTGTAATAAATACTTCCGCTTGCCCAACAATAGCAGCTGCTACTGCGTTATATGATTCCAGTTTTCCTAGACCATTTACTTTACTTAACAACGTACCAATAGCACGAATAAATATCGGTAAAATTTTAAAGTGCTGCAGAATTCCGATTAAAACGGCAAAGAATACGATTGGTAATAATGCTGTTAAGAAGAATGAAACCTCTCCTTTATTAACAAGGCCACCAAATACGAAAACGATTCCAGCTTCCGCATATCCAAGAAGCGCGCCAAATCCATCCGAAATTCCTTTTACTAAAATATAACCAACTTGTGTATTTAATAAGAAATAAGATAACGCTAGCTGAATAACAAGCATAATTGCGATTGGTTTGTACTTAATCTTCTTTCGATCGGCACTTATAAGAAAACCGAGTACAAATACAACGAGTAATCCTACAAGAAACATAACAAACTTCATTAATAAAATCCTCCATTTAACTCTTCATTAACGTTGAACGTCTGACCACTCAAAATAAGAAATAATCCGAACTTTCCGTTCCTCCTCCAAAACCTTCAATTGGATAAGAAAGATCATAAAACCTCTTGTTTCAAAGGCATTTTCCATTCTAACATAAATCACAACTCATATCCGCACTTTTCTTTAAAAAATTACATTTTATTATAAAACACCCATGAATGTTCGTCTTTTACTTCTTACAAATAGCTGGATAAAACAAAAAATGAGCATCAAGTTTCACTTGATGCCCACCTCATTATACTGCTTTTTCTTTATCAGCTACTGCTGGCTTATCCCAGCACTCTGTATTGTTCAAACCTGGAATAGACTCCGCATAGAACACTGGATCTTTTCCTTGTTTCTTCTGCTTAATATAATCTGATAACGCTGCGAAAGCGTACTTAGAAAGGAATACGATTGCCACTAAGTTAATAACAGCCATAATTCCCATAAATAAATCTGCTAAATCCCAAACGATCTGAATTGTTGCGACAGACCCTAACATAACCATACCAAGTACAGCAATGCGGTATGCATTTAATAGCACTTTACTTCCATTTAAGAATTCAATATTCGTTTCCCCATAGTAGTAGTTACCTACTAATGAACTGAATGCAAACAAGAAGATTGCTACCGCTACAAATATAGAAGCCCACGGGCCAATATGCTGACTTAACGCTTGTTGTGTTAATTGTATACCATTTAGATCAGCTGCATTATGCACATCTGATAAAAGAATGATAAATGCTGTACAACTACAAATTAATAATGTATCTGTAAATACCCCTAAAGTTTGAATGAAACCTTGTTTAACTGGATGCGTTACGTTTGCAGTCGCAGCTGCGTTCGGCGCACTACCCATACCTGCTTCATTTGAGAATAATCCGCGTTTTACCCCTAATAAAATCGCAGCTCCTAATCCTCCACCTACTACTTCTTTAATTCCGAAAGCATGTAAGAAAATCTCTTTAAATACATATGGAATTGCCGTAATGTTTGTTACAACAACGAATAATGCCACTGCTACATAAATAATTGCCATTACTGGAACAATCATTTCAACCGCGCGTGCAATTCGTTTTACTCCGCCGAAGATAATAACTGCTAGTAAACCAGCCATTACAAGACCTACTAATCTACTGTCTGTTTTGAATGCCCCATCAAAAGCAGCCGCTACAGTATTAGACTGTACAGCGTTAAAAATCAATCCGAAACTTACTGTTATTAATACAGAGAAAATAGCTCCAAGCCAGCGTTTATTTAAACCCTTTTCCATATAATACGCTGGGCCACCACGGAACGTATTTCCATCTTTTACTTTATAAATTTGCGCTAATGTGCTCTCTACAAATGCAGAAGCACCCCCAATTACCGCGATTAACCACATCCAAAATACTGCTCCAGGTCCACCTGCTGAGATTGCGATAGCTACACCAGCTAAGTTACCAGTACCTACACGAGAAGCTGTACTCATACAAAATGCTTGGAATGACGATACACCGCTCTTCTCTTTTTGTGCCTTCCTCGTTTTCGAGCTTGCCCCATCCCCAAGCAATCGAATCATTTCACCGAAGTAACGAACTTGGACAAATTTCACACGAAATGAAAAGTAGAGTCCTAACCCAATTAACATCGCAATAATGATATATGACCAAAGGACATTATTCACATCCCCAATTACCTTAGCTAAAAAATCCATAATTGCATTGCCCCCTCTTCCTAACAATAAGAAAATTATATTCTAAAAACTCTTAGTAATCAAGAACTTTATGTCAGGTTTTCTAACATGAGTGAGTTAACTTTGTTAACATACGTGTTTTTTTGCGTAAAATTATAACCAGTACGCGCATTTATCCAATACTAAATCACTCATCCTATGCGACCAGTCATACCTTTAAGACAGAAGGCCCCTACAAATAACATGAGAAATGAACAAACAAAAATTATATTAATCATTACCTCTCACTCTTTCTATCATTTACTACAATAAAAAAGGCGAGCACCGAATTCATCTCGATGCTCGCCTTTTCATTATACTGCTTTTTCTTTATCCGTTACCGCTGACTTATCCCAACACTCAGTGTTCGTTAAACCAGGAATAGAATCTGCGCGGAAGACTGGATCTTTTCCTTGTTTCTTTTGCCTTACATAGTCTGCCAATGCAGCATATGCAAATCGTCCAAGAAGTGTAATCGCAATTAAGTTGGTAATTACCATTAGACCCATAAATAAATCTGCCATATTCCATACAACTTGAAGCGTTGCTACAGAACCGAATAATACCATTCCAACTACTGCAATACGGTAAATTGTTAACCACGTTTTGCTTTGTTTAATGAATTCAATATTCGTTTCACCATAATAGTAGTTTCCTAAAAGCGAACTAAATGCAAATAAGAAAATAATAATCGCTAAGAAACTGCTTGCCCATGGACCAATTTGTGAACTTAACGCATTTTGTGTCAATTCAATACCTTCTAAATTTGTTGCTTTATATGCACCAGAACATAGTACGATAAATGCTGTTGATGTACATACTAAGAATGTATCTACTAAAACGCCGATCGTTTGAATAAAACCTTGTTTCGCTGGATGCGTTACATCTGCTGTGGCTGCCGCGTTCGGCGCACTACCCATACCTGCTTCGTTCGCAAATAATCCGCGCTGAATACCATATTTCATCGCAGCACCGATACCGCCACCTACAGCTGAATCTAAACCGAATGCACCTTTAAAGATTTCTGTAAACACATCTGGTATTAAATAGAAGTTTTTAATGACAACAAAAATAGCTACCGCAATATAAATAAGCGCCATTGGCGGAACAATCATTTCCGACATACGTGCGATACTTTTTACACCACCAAAAATAATAACCGCAACTAATGCAGCTAATACAACCCCAACAATATAACGCTCAATACCAAATGCATTTTTAAATGCTAATGTAACTGTATTTGCTTGTACTGAGTTAAAAATTAAACCGTAACTAATTGTAATAAGGATAGAGAACCAAATTCCCATCCAACGTTTATTTAAACCTTTTTCCATATAATAAGCAGGACCACCACGGAAGCCACTGCCATCTTTTACTTTATAAATTTGGGCAAGCGTACTTTCTACGAAACTTGAAGAAGCCCCAATAATCGCAATAACCCACATCCAAAATACAGCTCCAGGTCCTCCCATAGATATAGCTAATGCTACACCAGCTAAGTTACCGATACCAATACGAGCTGCTGAACTCATACAGAACGCTTGGAAAGAAGATACACTACCTTTTTTACGCGTCTTTCCAGTTAATCCATCACTCATTAATCGAACCATTTCCCCTAAATGAGTGATTTGTACGAATTTCAATTTAATAGAAAAATAAAGACCTAAACCAATTAACATCGCAATAAGAATATATGACCAAAGAATTGTATTTGTTGATGAAATAAATTGCTCTAAAATATTCATACAATTACCCCCTCCTTTTCTCCATAAAACGAATTATATTTAAAAAACATTCAAAAATCAACATTTTTCGACAATTTGCAATTTCCAAATATTAGCCAGGCTCGCAGTAAAAATATCTTTATGACTACCCTCCCTCTAACTGTGCATACTAAAACAAAAAATAAATTCACAAATAACCCTATTGACAAAAACACCAACCTGTAACTATAATGATTACAACAGGTTGTAACAAACCTAATTACAACAAATTCATTTACTTTCAGATATACACTTTAACAAAACACTTTGGAGGGATTTATTATGAAAATCGGAATTATCGGAGCAGCTGGTAAAGCAGGAAGTCGCATTTTAAAAGAAGCATTAGATCGCGGACATGAAGTAACTGCAATCGTAAGAAACGCTGCAAAAATTGCAGAAGAAAACGTAAAAGTTTTAGAGAAAGATGTATTCTCTCTTACATCTAACGACTTACAAGCATTCGATGTAGTTGTAAATGCATTCGGTGCTCCAGCAGGAGAAGAACATCTTCACGTAGATGCAGGAAACGTACTTATTGAAGCGATGAAAGGTGCGCCTAACACAAAATTACTTGTAGTTGGCGGCGCTGGAAGCTTATTTGTAGACGAAGAGAAAACAACACGTGTATTTGAGACACCAGGTTTCCCGAAGGAATACCTTGCAACTGCTCAAAACCAAGGTAAAAACTTAGAAATCTTGCAACAAACAAATGACATCACTTGGACATTCATCAGCCCTTCTGCACTATTCGCATTAGGAAAACGCACAGGCTCTTATACAGCTGGTAAAGACAACCTTCTTGTTAACTCAAAAGGTGATAGCTACGTAAGTTACGAAGACTTCGCAGTAGCAGCACTTGATGAAATCGAAAATCCAAAACACGTAAACGAACGCTTCACAGTTGTTTCTGAAGCTGAATAATAATAAAAAGCTCGTAAAACATAGTGTTTTACGAGCTTTTTATTATTGTACTTGTTCTAAACCATTCGGAGTAATCTTGAAGGAAATTTCTTTAAATTTCTTCGCATCTCCTTTTCCAAGTAACTCACCAGTTTTATACCAACTTAAACGATCAGACTCTGCATGATACACTTTTATCGTATCCCCATACTGGAATGGCGTACCGTTTACTTGTTCTGCAAAATTCTTTGAAGTTTCTTGCCCTTCCGCAGTTACATGTTTTTTCTCTTTTCCGTTTTTATCATATAACGTAATTCCCATATATAATTCATTGTTAAAGTAACTATGGATTTGTTCATTTGTAGACGTTACATGTAGCTTCTTATCATCATGATTTAACGTTACAATAGAACGAACAATATTACTAAGCCCTTGATATACAATACTATCTCCATATGTTACTTCTACTGGCACTTCCGTTACTTTCTTATTGCCAAAACGATCTTTCGTTTCTACTTTTACTGTTTGTTTACCGATTTTCGTTGTATTCGGTTTTTCTACAAAACCTACTACTTCTCCGTCTTTCACTTGAACAAACTCTTTTGCATTCAATTTTTCAACATCTGTTCCGATTACTACTTTTTGCGGTACTGCCGTTACTTCTTGCTGAGCTTCCATTTTCTCAAAGCCTTTTTCTGTAACTTTAAACATCACTTCATGAACACCGTATTCCGTATCCACTAGTTCATTCTTTTTATATACTTTAAATCTATCAAACTCTTTTTGGTATATCTTTACCATATCCCCATATTCAAAGGCCATGTCATTAAATTGTTCTGCGAACCCTTTTGTATTTTCAGATCCTTTTACTGATGCTTCTTTCTTTTCTTTTCCATCTTTATCGTATACAGTCATTCCCATATACTTTTCGTCTTTAAATGACGTATGCGCCGCACCTTCTGCACCCGTTGTACTGAATTTCTTTCCTTCATGATTTAATGTAACAATCGATTTAATATTCGTTCCGCCGTGCCATGTACCGAAGAACATAATGCTATCTCCGTAAATCACTTCCACAGGAACTTCTGTCACTTTTTTATTTCCAAAACGATCTTTCGTTTCTACCTTTACTTTTTGTTCACCAATTTTCGTTGTATTCGGTTTTTCTACAAAACCTACTACTTCTCCATCTTTCACTTGAACAAAGTCTTTTGCATTTAATTTTTCAGCGTCTGTCCCAATTACTACTTTTTGCGGTACTGGCGTTACTTCTTGCAACATATCCATTTTCTCGAAACCTTTTTCTGTCACTTTGAAGAATAATTCTTTTGTTCCCTTTTTCTCACCTTGACCAGTAAGAGTATTATTTTGATACCATTTCAAACGATCTGGTTCTGCATGGAATACTTTCACTACATCTCCATACTCAAACTGTATTCCATTCACTTGTTCTGCAAAGTTCTTAGAAGTTTCTTGCCCTTCTGCTGTTACATGTTTTTTCTCTTTTCCTTCTCCGTCATATAATGTGATTCCCATGTATAGCTCTTTATCAAAATATTTATGGATTTGACTATCCATATCAGTCGCATGGAACCTCTTCTCTTCGTGCTTTAACGTTACGATTGAAGCAATATCATTGTTATATCCCACATATGCGATACTATCTCCATACGTTACTTCCAATGGTACATCTGTCACTTGCTTATTTCCAAAACGGTCTTTCGTTTCTACTTTTACTGTTTGTTTTCCAATTTTCATTGTAGTTGGCTTCTCTACAAACCCAACTACTTCTCCGTCTTTCACCTCAACAAAGTTTTTCGCTTCTAGCTTTTCCACTTCTGTTCCAACTACTACTGTTTGTGGCTTTGCTGTTACTTCTTGCAATGATTTTAATCTTTCAAATCCATTTTCAGTAATTTTGAAGAATAATTCTTTTATTTCTTTATTTTTTCCTTCTCCCACATATAAACCTTTTTGATACCAATGTAAGCGTGAAGACTCTGCATGGTATACTTTCACCACATCTCCATATTCAAATGCTAACCCATTTAATTCCTTGGCAAGAGCTTCTGTATTCTCCAAGCCTTTTACCGCTACATTTTTCTTCTCTCTTCCTTCTTTATCGTACAGTGTGAACTCAAAATACTTTTCATCTTTAAAGTAATCGTGAATTAAATTTTTTGTATCTGTTGCACTAAATTTTTTCGTACCATGATGTAGAGTTACGGTTGACTTCAAGTCTCCCTCCCCAGTATAGTTCAATCCATATATAAGTAGGCTATCCCCATATCCAACATTCACTACAACTGGAATGAAATTCTTATTTCCTTTTCCATCTACAATTTCTACTTTTACAGTTTTTTCTCCAACTTCAGGCTTATCTTGCATAATCACACCTGTTGTCTTTACACCTTCCCCTAAATTCTGTACAAGTTCTTTTGCTTTTTTCTCATCATATGTAGTACCGATTACTACATTTTGTATTTTTTCATTATTTGGCTCGCCATATGGAACCTCATATAACTCAGTTTGTTTTTCACGAATTGGATTGCTATCTGTAGATAACCATATTTCTTTTTCTAATTTTGGTAAATTTAATTTTTCGATTTTTTCTCTTGTAGCATCATTTGCAATTAATCCCCATTTATCAAAGAAAGGAATTAAATTTTGTTCTGCCACTTTTGACGTCATATAAATAAACATCTGCTTTTTCTCTTCATCAGATTTAGGCAGTTCTGTATCATGTAACAAGCGATACATTTGATGTAAATTCGGATAGAATTGATCCCCATAAGTTAAATGTAACTGCCAAAACATAACTAATTTCTCAAATACATTCATCTTCTCTTGTGCATCCGGTTTACCTAAATAAGCAAATGCAGCTTCATAGCGCCCCTCTTGCTCTAACCTTGTTTTATGCCCGAATGTAGTTTGAACTGCCAAAGAATAAATATTAACTGTTACTTCTCCAAGTCCATCCCATAACCAAGTGTTCTGTTGATGTTGATGTCCCACTTCATGCCAAGGTCCCCAGCCATCATTAGTTAACTCTTCTAGATTTAGTACTGACTCTAAATTCCCTTTACTATAAGCTGTTCGATAATACGTCGCATACATATAATTATCCGTATACCAGTCTTCAACAAAATGAATGGAATGTTTACCTTGATTCGCAACACCCACACCATCTTTTGATAATCCTGATATTTTATGCTCAATGTTAATTATTTCATCATGTTTCTTTAATAACGCAGCTGGATCTTCTTGTTTTAAATGCTCCGCTACAGTCTCAGGATGCATAGTTAGTAAACTATTTTCTCCTTTCATTTCGATTGCATATGGATTCGGTGATTCCTTCAACATACGTTTCCAATCTTCCGTCGTATGTTTACCTAAAATAAATAAAGGATTTGGTGTACCACCTTTTTTCACTTTAGCGACTACTTCTCCTGTGTTGTGATAATTATAAAAGTATAATAGTCCCCCATTTGGAGAAGTAATTTTATTCTCACCAGAATGTAAATTAAATTGTTTAGGTTCTTCTTTTTCATAAGAATATGTACCAATATAAGCTTTAATCTGTTGAGTCCCTTCTACTTGAATAACTACTTCTTCATCTGGCTTTACATAAATGCCAGTTGGTTCATAAGGAGAAAAACTCATTCGACGCTGATGCAACTCACGCATCTCTTCTACATCACCTTTTGGCAGCAATTGATACACTCGCTCTTCTTGCTGTTTCTCCTTATCTTCAACCGTCATCTCTGCATATACCTTAGATACTTCAAGGCCATATGGACTTAATAATGTAGCTAAACAAACACCAGCTACCAATACCCTACTCTTTTTCTTCTTCGACATAATCTGTGTCCCCTGTTCCTTTATTTAGAGAAACTATCCTATATATCCGTTTAATAAAAAATCCTATTATTTTTATAAAAACATTTAATGAATAGACGAACACCTCGCGCACCTGTATCAATTACTACCGCATTTCTCCCTATGTATTCGCTTTCTTACATTGTAAAATTTTTATGTAATACGCCCTCCTCACTTCTCACTATTTGTGATGAGTTCTCTTCGTACATAAAAAGAGAATAGTAAAAGATATCATTTAGTATTGTCATCTATACATCTAAAAATAAAAACATCAATAGAATCTTACATTTTCTTCATATTTGACCATCTATAGGTAGTTTTTCCAACTGAATTGTACACGCTTTAGACTTTGTTTGATAGACTTTTCAATTAGAATAATGTTACAATTTTGTGAATTTAATCTATTAATCGTAACGTTCGGATTTTATTATACTTTGTTATTTTTAAATAGTTTTCCGCCTATTAAAACAGTGATTTATACAGTAAATAATTATTTCAATATAACTTTAAATTTCATATATAAAAAGCATTGGTTAACACCAATGCTTTCATCCTTACCTTTTATATTGATTCGGTTTATGCGGTTCGTTTGGAGTATGTGGTTTATTATTATCATGACCATTTCCTTTTTTCCAGCTCACCGATAACTCAGGACTCGTTTTTTCTTCACTACGCTCAAGTAATACGACTGCATTTTGAATTGTCGGTGTACCTTTATGCGCAATGCCTTGTAGTTTCGTTAATTTCCCGATTACTTTAAAGCTAAATCCACCAGCTGGCGTTTGTTTCGGAATTAAAATGCGGAACTTTTCTCCTACATTAAATTCCGTTTTTGCTTCGCCTTTTTCATTTACAAATTTCGCTCCCGCTGGTGCACCTGTTGCTTGCACTTTATACGTTCCGCTTTTTGCATTTGTTTCTACTGTATATAAGCCTGTTTCAAAGAAATCATTTTTCAATACTGCTTGTTGTTCTTCTGTAGGAGTTACACTCATTGTAATTTCTTGTAACTCTTCACTAGCGCTTGCTTTTGCAACGATATCTTTCGTTACCTTTTCTACATTTTTATTACGGAAGTCTAAATCATTAATATCAATTTGTTTTAACGCATTCCATACTGCAAGCTGCGTTGCATAATGTGCTTCTCTCCAATCAGAAACACCTAATTCTTGTGGACTCTTTTGTGGATATCCATTCAATAATACACGGTATACGTTAATATCCACTTTCCCCATTTCCGGTAAATCTTGACCGCTTGGAGATTTCAAATCTACATTTAAGCAAAAGGCAATTTTGCCATCTGCCGTTTTAATAAGCTCTGTTCGGATTGGTTTCTTCTTGGACTTACTATAACTCCAATCCATTTGATACTTTGTATGGTCCATAACTTCTGCGAATGCTTTTTGAAGTGGGAATAACACAAATAAAATACTTAAAAACATAGCTAAAAGTTTGAACGATTGCTTTATATTCATGTTCACAGCCCCTTAATAACAAACTTAATACTAAGTAGTATTTATTTAGAAACTATTTTTATGCACAAAAAAAGAGTGCATAAAAGCACTCTTTTTTTCTTACTGTAATCTTAGAAATCGAAGTTATCAGGGTCTGGACCAACGCGGTGATTTTGATTTAACGCATCGATTTTTTCCATATCTTCTTTCGTTAATTCAAAGTTAAACACATCAGCATTTGCAATAATGCGGTGTTCTTTCGTTGATTTTGGAATTGTAATAACTCCATTTTGAAGATCCCAACGTAAAATAACTTGCGCTGTTGTTTTACCGTGTTTCTCAGCAATTGCTTGTAATGTTTCGTTATCTAATAATTGACCTTGCATTAATGGTGACCATGCCTCCATTTGAATACCTTGTTCTTTACAGAAAGCTTGTAGTTCTTTTTGTGTTAAACGAGGGTGGTATTCTACTTGGTTAATCATTGGCTTGATTTCTGCATCTTTCATTACATCTTGTAAGTGATGGATTTGGAAGTTACTTACACCAATTGCACGTACGCGCTTTTCTTTATAAAGTGTTTCTAGCGCTCTCCATGTATCTTTATATTTTCCTTCTGAAGGCCAGTGAACAAGATATAAATCTAAATAATCTAGTCCTAATTTTTTTAGACTCTCTTCGTATGCAGCGATTGTTGTTTCATATCCTTGATCTGCGTTCCATACTTTTGAAGTAATAAATAATTCTTCTCTTGCAATACCAGTCGCTTCAATACCTGCACGGATTCCTTCACCTACAGCTTTTTCATTTCCGTAAATTGCAGCTGTATCGATACTGCGGTATCCTGCTTTAATCGCTGATTTTACAGCTTCTACAAGTTCTGGTCCTTCCTCTACTTTAAATACACCTAAACCGAACCAAGGCATTTCTACACCATTATTTAATACAGCTTTACTTTGTAAGTTTTTCATTTTATTTTCTCTCCTTTTATTTTGCTTGATCTCTTTTTTCTAATGTCATGCTCCACGCTGTTAAAATAACAGCAGCTACTACCATAAGGCCACCTACCCAAGCAGTATGGATTAATCCTAATGAATTCGTTACAAGGCCACCGATATAAGAACCTAAAGCGATCCCTCCGTTAAATGCGGCAATATTAATTGCTGAAGCAACATCAACCGCACTTGGAACAAAGCGCTCTGCCAATATAACTACATATACTTGTAGCCCCGGAACATTCATGAATGCGAATAGTCCCATGAAAATAATTGTGATTAATCCAGCTACTTTAAATGGCGCTGTAAATGTTAAAACAAATAATATAATCGCTTGAATCAAGAACATGTAAAATAGCGCTCGAATCGGATTATGATTCGATAATTTCCCGCCGACCATATTCCCTATCGCAATAGCGATTCCATACACTAATAAAATGATAGTAACAGTACTCGCTTCAAATCCTGTTACTTCTTGTAATAGTGGTGATAAATACGTAAATGTTACAAATGTACCACCGTATCCAAGTGCAGTAATTATGAAAACAAGTAACAGTCTTCCATTTTTAATTAGTTTGAATTGATCACGAAACGATACAGGTACACCATTTTTTAAATTAGATGGGACGAGTATGCTATTCGCGATAAAAGCAATAATTCCAATTACAACAATCGCCATAAATGACGCTCTCCAGCCAAATTGTTGACCAATAAACGTTCCAATTGGCACACCTGTAATAGTCGCAACTGTTAATCCAGTAAACATAATCGCAATAGCACTAGCACGTTTATTCTCTGGTACAATCGCAGCTGCAATTGTAGATCCTATCGACATAAACACACCATGTGCAAATGCAGCTACAATCCTTGCGATAATTAATATAGTGAAGCTTGTTGCTACAGCCGCAATGCCATTACCAATAATGAAAATAACCATAATCCACATTAATAATGTCTTCCGCGACATACTAGCTGTTAACGCTGTTAAAACAGGAGCTCCTACTGCCGCCCCTAACGCATATAGGGAAACAGTTAAACCAGCTGTTGTAACCGAAACATTTAAATCTTTTGAAATAGATGGTAATAAACCGACACTAATAAACTCGGTCGTACCAATCCCAAATGCACTAATTGCTAGTGCTAATAAAGCAAACATACTTCTTCGATTCGTCTGAACTTCCGAAGATGGTACTGTATATGAACTCAATTGAATTCCTCCTTATTACAAGAAATCCAATCATAATAGTGCGATAAAAAGGCCCTTTTATCTTCTAAAACATATATTTAATCTCTACAAATGCTATTATGAATGGTTTCATTCTTTTTTTGAAGAACGCACTTTAAAGTACGATAGGCACCAAAAAGTAACATAGTCACTTTTCAGTACCGTACTACTCATTTGCCTCTTACATGTGCTATTATGAAACATATTTAACATGATAAAAAGTACGTACTTTAAAGTGCTATAGGTACTAAAAAGTAACATTTGTATGATTTAGCTTACTTTACTCACAAAAGGAGGGTTTTATATGAAGCAATACAATATTCCTGTAGAGGCGACTTTAGAAGTTATCGGCGGCAAATGGAAAGTTGTTATCCTTTGTCACTTAACGAAAGGTACAAAGAGAACGAGTGAACTAAAACGCTCAATGCCTGGTATTACACAAAAAATGTTAACACAGCAATTACGTGAATTAGAAGACGACGGCGTTATTCAAAGAAAAGTATACAATCAAGTCCCGCCGAAAGTAGAATATTCTCTTACTGATTACGGTTGGTCTTTAGAATCGATTCTTGATTCTCTTTGTTCTTGGGGTGAATGCCATCTTGAAAAAGAAGGTAACACATCGATGCTAATTGCAGAAGGTGAATAATAGGAAAAAGGAAAAAACGAACATGAATTTGTTCATTTTTTCCTTTTTTTCTTTATATATATGTACATTTCTAACTGGAACAAAATATTTTATACGCTTTCATACCTTGTCAGTACTACGTTATACGCTCAATATCAAATAATTAGGAATCATTTTTATGTTAACATAGGTGTATATAGTATATAATATAGGATATATATTATATACACTTTCCGGTAACGGAGCTTTCCATTATACGGACAAGCCATGTATCGGACAGTTCATAAATAATAGGTAGGAAATTATGGTTTTGGATTTATGATTTCAGCTTACTTGCTGACATAAATTTAAAGGCATTTTATTGTGCTTTGTGAAACTTTGTATAAAGTTTCGTAACCGTTTACTATCTTACCTATCAAAAATAAGAGTATTGCTATCATAAAGGAGAATTGGAGATGCCAGAAACTATGACTCAAACAAAGCCAGAACAAGAAACTGTACAAATTTCTGCTAGCCAAGGACAACTTGATGTACTTGATCAGTTGTTAAAACCTGAGGTACAAGAATCATTAACAACACTAGTAGAACAGCTTCCAAAATTAACTGAGCTTGTTAACATTTTAACTAAGTCTTATGACTTCGCTCAAACTGTTGCTACTGATGAAGTATTAAAAAGCGACACTGTTGGTGCAATCACAGAGCTTGTAGAACCTGTAAAAGATACAGTGAAAAGCATGGCTGCTACTGCAATCGAAGCGAAAGATCGTGCTGACGAAAGCAACGAAGTTATCGGTCTGTTCGGTCTATTAAAATTATTAAAAGACCCACAAGCACAAAAAATGTTCCGCTTTGTGAACGCATATCTTCAAATTAGTGCAGAACGTAACAATAAATAAGTTAACTTATAACAACAATTAGTAAAGACGGGGGATATCATACTATGTCAAAACAAATTGTCATCTTAGGCGCTGGTTATGGCGGTCTTCTTGCCGCTTTAAACGTACGTAAATATTACAGCAAATCAGAAGCACAAGTTACAGTGATCAACCAATACCCAACGCACCAAATTATCACTGAACTACACCGCCTTGCAGCTGGTAACGTGTCTGAGCAAGCAGTTGCAATGCCACTTACAAAGCTTTTCAAAGGTAAAGATATCGATCTTAAAATCGCAACAGTTGAGTCATTCTCAGTTGATAGCAAAGAAATCAAACTAGCTGGTGGCACTACTTTATCTTACGATGCACTTGTAGTTGCTTTAGGAAGTAAAACTGCTTACTTCGGTATTCCAGGACTAGAAGAAAACAGCATGGTATTAAAATCTGCTGCTGATGCAAACAAAATCTACAAACACGTTGAAGACCGTATTCGTGAATACGCGAAAACGAAAAACGAAGCTGATGCTACAATCGTAATCGGTGGTGGCGGATTAACTGGCGTTGAGCTAGTTGGTGAGCTTGCTGACATTATGCCTAAACTTGCAAAAAGCCACGGCGTAAATCCAAAAGAAGTTAAACTTCTTCTTGTTGAAGCAGGTCCAAAAATCCTTCCAGTATTACCAGACCACTTAATCGAACGTGCAACTACTAGCTTAGAAGCACGTGGCGTTACATTCTTAACAGGTCTTCCTGTAACAAACGTTGCTGGCAACGAAATCGACTTAAAAGACGGTCAAAAACTGGTTGCTAACACATTCGTTTGGACAGGTGGAGTTCAAGGTAACCCATTAATCGGTGAATCAGGTCTTGAAGTAAACCGTGGTCGTGCAACAGTTGATGCATACCTACAATCTACTTCTCACAAAGACGTATTCGTTGCTGGAGACAGCGCTGTTGTCTTCGCTCCAGACGGACGTCCATACCCACCAACTGCGCAAATCGCTTGGCAAATGGGTGAGTTAATTGGATACAACTTATACGCAGCACTAGAAGGCAAAGCATTCGAAGAGTTCGCACCTGTAAACTCTGGAACACTTGCTAGTCTAGGACGTAAAGATGCTGTTGCTACAATCGGAGCAAGCAATACTCCACTTAAAGGCTTACCAGCATCATTAATGAAAGAAGCAAGTAACGTTCGTTACTTATCACACATTAAAGGTCTATTCAGCTTAGCTTACTAATCTGAATATAAGCCCGAATCATGCCCTGCATGGTTCGGGCTTTTTTAGTCCGTAATTTTCTCTAACTTATTTATTCGGCAGAAGAATAATATAACCCTTTTAATTATCTAAATTTACTGATTATTTTATGTCTAAATTGTGTATACGAAAGAATGGAAGTATTCTTCCTACTCCCATCCTTTCACACAAACTATTCTCCTAACTTCACAAGGCTGTAGTTCTTTTTCCCTTTACGAATAATAATAAATCGTCCATCAAATGAATTTTCTACAGTAACATCCGTACCTACATCCGTTACCTTTTCGCCATTCATAGAAATAGCTCCATTATTAATATCCTCACGTGCTTGTCGTCTAGATGGTTCAATTCCTAAATCAACTAGCCATTCTACGATGTTTTTTGTCTCTTTTGAAGACTGGAATGTTGGCATTTCTTTAAAGCCTTGCTCAATTTCATCGGCTGTTAACGATTTAATATCTCCACTAAATAACGCTGCGGTAATTTTCACAGCTTGCAGGAATGCCTCTTCTCCATGAACAAATTTCGTCATTTCTTCCGCTAATACTTTTTGCGCTTCACGTTTATGAGGCTCTGTTTCTACCTTCGCTGCCAATTCATCGATGCGCTCTTTCGTTAAGAACGTAAAGTATTTCAAGTATTTAACGACATCGCGGTCATCTGTATTCACCCAGAACTGGTAAAATTCAAACGGTGTTGTTTTTTCAGGATCAAGCCAAACCGCACCACCTGCTGATTTACCAAACTTCGTACCATCTGATTTCAATAATAACGGAATCGTTAATCCGAATACCTTCGCTTCATGCCCTTCTAACTTACGAATTAAGTCTAACCCACTCGTAATATTTCCCCATTGGTCACTACCACCAATTTGCAGTTGAACATCTTCTTTCGTGTATAAATGATGGAAGTCCATCGCTTGCAAGATTTGGTACGTAAATTCTGTGAAAGAAATACCTGTATCTAAACGACTTGCTACAATGTCTTTTGCTAACATGCTATTAATGCTAAAGTTTTTTCCGTAATCACGTAAAAATTCGATAATGTTTATTTCATTTGTCCAGTCGTAGTTATTAACCATCTTCACTTCGCTATTTCCACCAAAATCAAACAGCTTTTTCATTTGCGCTGTTAACGCATCCACGTTATGCTGAACGACTTCTAACGTTTGAAGTTGACGCTCTGATTGACGTCCACTCGGATCACCTATTGTTCCTGTTGCCCCGCCGATTAAAATAACTGGATGATGACCAGCTAACTGGAATCTCTTCATCATCATAAACGGAATCAAATGTCCGATATGCATACTATCACCAGTCGGATCAACTCCGCAGTATAGTGAAATCTTTTTCTCTTCTACTAGCTTACGTAAACCTTCTTCATCCGTCTGTTGATTAATGGCACCGCGCCATTCTAATTCATCAATAATGTTCATCTTTTTTCATCCCCTCTATTTTTTTGAAAACAAAAAATCCCTATGTCTATGACATAGGGACGATTATTCACCGTGTTACCACCCAGTTTGTATAAATAGCATAGCTACTCATACCACTCTTAGCAATAATATCGATTGCCAATCCGCTTAGCATTACCTAAGATACTCCAGAGTGTAATTCGCAAGTTTGTGTGTGCTAGGTTCCAGCAACCCCTAGCTCTCTCGTTAACAGTGACAAACTGCTACTGGGCTCTTTCAACGTATGTTATTTGTTAAATTATTAGCCATTATATTGAATCGCAAACAAATTGTCAACAATACCCAAATATTTTTTAAAAATAATTCGCAGTTTCATACGTATTTTTATTCTTTATCTTCTCCAATAATTCTTACTTCTCGCTCTAACTTCACGCCAAATTTCTCTTCAACAGTCTTTTGTACGAAGTGAATTAAATCGATGTAATCTTGTGCTGTTCCGTTATCAACATTCACCATAAATCCAGCGTGTTTTAGAGAAACTTCCACTCCGCCAATTCGCTTACCTTGTAGCCCTGATTCTTGAATTAGTTTACCAGCAAAGTTATTTGGTGGGCGCTTAAATACGCTACCACATGAAGGATATTCTAGAGGTTGTTTTGATTCACGTTTGAACGTTAAATCATCCATTTTTGCTTTAATTTCTTCATGTACACCTTCTTCAAGTTCAAATCTCGCTTCAAGAATAATGTAATGATTGTTCGCAAATACACTCTTACGATATCCAAATTCAAATGCTTCTTTCGTCAAAGTACGTAACTCTCCATCACCTGTCATTACGACAGCTTCTGTTAATACAAACGAAATTTCACCGCCGTAAGCACCAGCATTCATATATAATGCTCCGCCAACTGAACCTGGAATACCACAAGCAAACTCAAGACCCGTTAAATTATGATCTAATGCAATACGTGATACATCGATAATTGCTGCACCACACTGTGCTACAATCGTCGTGCCTGTTACAGTCACACCTGTAATATGAATTAAACTTACTGTAATTCCGCGAATTCCACCATCTTTAATAATGACATTTGATCCATTTCCTAAAAACGTAACTGGAATCTTATATTCGTTAGCATATTTAATAACTTTTTGAATTTCATCATAATTTGTCGGCGCAACGAACACATCTGCTTTTCCACCAACTTTAATATGCGTATGATTCTTTAACATTTCATCTTGTTTCACATGACCTTCAGGCAATACCGTACTTAAATATTCATAAACCTCTTGCATATTCATTTTACGATTCCTCTATTTCTATATTCTTTTTATCCCGTTATACGGGCCCATAATATCCCCACATACATGAACGAATCTAAAGTGGTGGATACAGTGTACCCAAAATCAATTCGAGACACCTATAAACCTCTTAATGTATAAGAGGTGCCACTCATATTAAAATATATATTGCATAATAAAGCAACCCAAATGGGCTACTAAACTTGACATGTCATCAGAAAGACAACAATTTGTAAAATATATTACTTTTTCAACACACTATCCTTCAGTATCTTACTATATCATACGAAAATAAAGTGGTATTTTTTTGTAATATTTACTTTATTTTCATTACTAAAAAAGGAGGCTTTTACCTATGTAAAAGCCTCCTTTTCATCACTTATTATAAATTACTTTTCGTTCTCTTCTTTTTCCTTATCAAACCATAACAGCTCATCGTTATCAACTTCGCCATTATAATTGATTAAGATTTCTTCTCCCGCTTTTATATCCTTATAAGCGAAGAAGTTAAACGTATGGTTCTCGAAGACAATATCATACGTTGCATTCGGTGTATATGAATGATTAAATAACATACCGTACCCTAAAAGGATTGCCGTATGATTTACCCCATACTCAAATGCGTAATCAGCAAGTAATGTTTTCTCAATGTGTTCATGCTGTTCATTCGGATAAGAGATAACTGGTGCTGCGTGTATCAACTCACCTTTTTTAATATCACGAGTTGCAAAAACACCTCTATTAAATTCTCCATCACTAAGTTCAGAAGTCTTAACTTCGATCATATGCGTCACCTATATAATTCTTTCTTTGAAATATTTTAATTCCGCTATTAGCTGAATTTTATCTCCTTAAGCTTGGCAGAAAACGCGCAGAAAAGCAATTAAATTCCGTTCAAGCATTCGTTTAAATGTAAAAAGAGCACACATAGTGTGCCCTTTTGAATTGATATTACTTTTCTAAAATATCTTCTAACAACTTCACTTGCTCACTAACAGTATATAACGTCTTCACTGATGTATCATTTCGATGTTTTTCTTCTTCTACACTTGCTAACACTTCTTCCGTAGCCGCAGAAGTTTGCTGAATTACATTAGAAACATGTGTAACATCCTTTACGATATTCGTCGTTTTAACTTGGAAGTTTTCTTGATGACCAACGATTTCTCTCATTACATCATTAATTGCATCAATAAACTTTCCTAAATCCGTTACGTTTGTTAAAACGCTTGCTAACATTTCGTTACATTCTTCTTGTACTCTTTCTGATTTCTCTACCTGCACTTCTACCTTACTTGCTTGATTACTAAACTCCTTCAAAATACCTTGAATTCTCCCCGCAGAACGATTCGATTCTTCGGCAAGCTTTAATACTTCATTCGCCACAATAGCAAACCCTTTTCCATGCTCACCTGCTCTTGCCGCTTCGATATTTGCATTTAAAGCTAGCAAACTCGTCTGACTTGAAATATTCGTTATTACATCTACAATTTCATTAATTTGCTTCGACTGTATCATTAAATCTCTAAATATAATTCCTGATTGTGAAACAACATCATTCAAACTTCTCATATTCGCTTCAAAATTTCGCAAAGTATGTACACTACCCTTTGAAATTTCTAAACTTTCATCAACACGAGTCGATGCATTTCTTACTTGAGAAATAATTTGTTCAATATTCCCCTCCATCTCATTCAATACTTCTACCGAACGATGCATCATCTCTGATTGTGATTGAGTACCAACTGCCACCTCTTCAAAAGCGAAATTAATTTCACTCATCGACTCCATTGATGTATTCATATTTTGTCTTAAATGATTGAAATTACTATCTAGTTTTCCAACCGTTTCCTCAATAAGTCTTTGCGTTTCTTCTAACTCCTGAGCTTTCCTCATTACTTCTTGCTTCTCATCACTTAAACGAGCTAACAGATTAGAGCCAATCTTCGTTACGCCCCACATTGCAATCGTTACGATCGCTAACAAGCTTGCGAAGTTTGCAGCTTCAGATGCGGCTGTATACGCAAAAAATTGCTCCGGCCAATAACTACAAAGAATAAATGTGATCACAACCGCTACTCCGCCAAGAATGATAACGAGACGTTCACTTAAATAAATAAGTGAAACCGCTAGTGTAAAGTAGACCATTTGAAATACAGCCGGGCTTTCATTAAAAGCTTGTACCATAATGAAAGACATAATAAGCAACATAAATGTCATGATATATTTATACACTGATTCCATACTTTTTATAAATGTAAAGCTTGTTCCAAATACAACTACAGACATACCACAAATCCAAAACGGTAGTACGCTCGGTCTAAAAATATATCCGTAATACCCAATCAGGATTATCCCAAGGAAGAAACTACAAATCGTAATAAACAGCAATAAATGATTTTTCTGTGATTCTTTCTCAAGGCTAGAAAAACAAGTTTCCTTTAACCACTCCATATATAAAGTCCCACCTTCTGCACTTCATTACTTCAGCTTAAATACCGCACTCACTGGGTTATGATCGCTATTTTCAAACTTTAAATCTTTCCCTTGCACATTTACAATCTCCACATTTGGTGAAACGATGAAGCCATCAATAATCGTGACGAAGTTTTCACCCTCCACATATTTCTTCACATCATCTCTCACAGTCATAACAGACGGATCTACAGCCCACTTAAAGCCACCATCAGTAAAGTCCTTTGGTAACTCTACTAACCATTCCGGACGCTCTTTCACAAACTTTGGATCACTTAACTGAGCATTTGAAACTAATTGATTCCAATCTCCACCCATTATTACGTAATCACCATTTTTATAATGCTTGTTCATATATTCTTTTAAATACTCTACTTGCTGTTTTCTAATTTTCCCACCTTCATCGTATGCAGACAAATGTAAGTTTACAAGTCTAACATGCTTTCCATTATTAACAGGGATTGTATGTTCAACAATCGCTCGATCTAAATCGAATAAGCGCTTCGGCCAAGGCTCCATTCCAGGAAGCTGGAATCTCTTCGCTGTTTGAACTGTATATTTAGAAAATGTACTTAATCCAGCCTCCGCATATCCCATTGGACTTGTAATTGGAACGGGAACCCATTTTGTATCATAGTTCTTTCCGAACGACGAAGTATAATCAGGTAATCCTTTTTTCAAAAATTCATGCTCATTCACATCAAATGATCGCATTGATTTTATATCGACTTCTTGTAATAACGCAAAATCACTATTCTCATTTTGTAAAAATGAAAGCATATTCTTTAAGTTTGTTTCCGTTTGCTCTTTGCTACTTGAACCAGATCCCTTTCCCCCATCCATAAAGAAATCTTGATCCTTATCTAATCCAGCATATCCAATATTAAACGTTGTAACTTTAAATTCATTGTCAGGCGCTAATACACGCTCCTTATTATTTTTCACCTTCAAGCTTATAACATCAGCAGGCTGTTCTTTTGTAAGTGTCATATACGCTAAAAAACCACCTAAAATGCAAGCACCTATCAAAATACATATAAGTACTATTTTTAATAACTTTTTCAAATAAACGCCCCTTTTCTAAAACACACAGTTGAATTATCTTTATTTTCAGTTAACTACAACTGAATGACAGACATAAGAAATATTTTATCACATTGAAAACCTTATATCACTATATTTAGTTGATAAGTATATTTATATACCCTAAACCATTACACACATACAAAACGCCTCCACTTCTTCACTGGAAATTCAATAAGATTTTTAGTACACTATATGTAACAATCATAGGCGATGGAGTTCGCCATAATCGCTGCTTAGCTAATGACTCCTACCAGTATCACTACTGGTAGGAGTCATTTTTTTGAGCACACTATTTTAAAGAGGTGAAGATATTGATTTATATTATCGTTGGCATTGCCGGTATATTAGGAGCCCTCTCTCGTTATTATTTAGGCCTTACTATTCATACTTCATGGCATCATTCATTTCCATTAGCTACATTACTTATTAACTTAGTTGGCTGCTTCTTATTAGCGTGGCTAACTAGCTATATCGCTCGGCGAAATATTTTGCCCTCAGAGATTATCACAGGTATTGGAACTGGATTTATCGGTTCCTTTACGACGTTTTCGACATTCAGTGTAGAAACTGTGCAATTAATTCATCATTCTGAATGGAGTACGGCTTTCTTATATGTATCATGCAGCATACTCGGTGGCCTCATTATGTCTGCTCTTGGCTATACACTAGGTGATTTCTTAATTAAGAAACATCTTACGGAAGGTGATCACTTATGATAGAAACTTTATTAGTAGCAATAGGCGGTTTTTTCGGTGCTATTACACGATTTGCAATTAGCAATTGGTTTAAAAAAAGAAATAAAACTTCCTTTCCAATTGCTACATTTCTCATTAATATAACAGGTGCATTTTTACTCGGATATATAATTGGCAACGGGGTCTCTACAAGTTGGCAATTATTATTAGGGACTGGATTTATGGGAGCCTTCACTACATTTTCGACATTTAAATTAGAATCTGTTCAGCTTCTTAATCTAAAAAAATGTAGCACACTCCTTTTATACATAAGCACTACTTACATAATCGGTATCCTCTTCGCATTCCTTGGAATGAAACTAAGCGGAATATAATGAAAGAAAGCGACTCTAATCAGTCGCTTTCTTTCATAAGAAGTATGTCCCGCCATATGGAATAGAAAATAAGCCCATTGGTTGCACATCGTAATGTACACTTTGCATCGGAAGCTGTGAATACGACATATACGGTCCTTGCATCATTTGTGCAAAATATGCTTGTTGCTGCATTTGAATCGCTTGATTCACAGCATGAATTGTCCCCTGAGCTCCTGCCAGTGTAATAGCTGCCCCCACTTGTCTACCATTATAAAAATAATGATTCATTATGATTCAGCTCACTTATTATTTTTCTTCCGTATCGTATGTTTCTATTTCGTAGTGAGTGTTTTATTACGCTGTCTTTTTTCGAAGCACCGAGAAAAGAGCCACACACAAAATCGCAACAACTCCAGTGAAAGTAAATAAATATGCTAACGGAATGAAGTAAAATGGCTCCACTAAAGTTCCATCGGGTTTCACTTCGGAACCAATTATATTAAACATAATGATGCATATCACTCCTAAAAATATCGGACTAGAAGCTAATAAGTATTTTTTCATAATATATTCTCCACTAATTTCATAATTCATTTATCTGCATTCCTTTTGACTATTCTTACTACCATCATAATAAGACCAACAACATTATTGTTGGTTAATGAAAAAAAGACTATAGACAATAACTGTCTATAGTCTTCTTACTCCATTATTTCGTTCTAAAATATTCCTTCTGAAACATACACATTCTTATCGCATTATGATAGTTGCCGTCCACGAAAAATTCGTCGAGAAGTTCACCTTCCACCATAAATCCAACTTTTTTATAAACATGTACCGCTTTTTCATTTTCCTTATCCACAACTAAATATATTTTATGCATATTTAATACGGCAAAAGCGTAATCCATCGCTAAACGCGTCGCCTCTGCTGCATAACCGTACCCTTGATAATTTGGATCAATAATAATTTGGAATTCTGTTCTACGGTGAATATAATCAATTTCTACTAACTCGACCAATCCAACCATCTCATTGTCTTTCTCAACGATAAATCGGCGTTCACTTTGATCATGTATATGCTTATCATATAGATCCTGTAGCTCCACAAATGCCTCATATGGCTCTTCAAACCAATACGACATAATATGTGCATTATTATTCAGTTCGTGTACAAACTTTAAATCCTCTCGTTCTAAAGGACGTAACTTCAAATCCTGACTCATTGCTATAACCTCCAAGTAAAAGAAACCTCTTCACTTAATTTCTCAATTTTTTTCAATTTCAAACGCCCTATTTACATTGTAAACTTTCAAGTAACTTGAAGGTCAAGACATAAAAAGTAGCGCAAACTTATGCCTGCACTACTCTTTTCTCAAATCTCTCATATTCGATATGTATAAAGCAATAACTAAAACAAGAATGGATCCCGCATATAACAACGTCTCCATCGGTTCCTCATGAGACACAATAATTAATCGAATTAAAGCCGTAATTCCTATATAAATAAAATAGCGTAACGGGAAATGATAATTCGATTTAAAATACTTAATAATCAATGCGATGAACTCGAAGTATAAGAAATAGACGATGATACTCTCAACCAATTTATACGATGTATATTCCTTTGTTGAAAATATGTATTGAATAAATGTGATAGTCTCGTTAATTAAAAAGATAGATAAGACAATGGATAATATAATTAACGCTATATTCAATATCCACTGTAAAACACTCGCGATAAAATGATCAATATTAAACGACTTCATGTTTTCTTTTATCTCCCCTTCGTGTAGGTACTTATTTATTATAGCAAAATTATAATGGGAAAGAAGTTAAATCATATTTTCTCCCTTTATTAGTGCCGGTGTGTGGGATGTTCATTGTTTTGAGGAGTCTTTTAACCGCAGAACTAGATTGCATATTAAAAAAATCCCTCAACTTGCTATTAGTAGTTATCATTCCAAACAGAAGTGTGTAGTCTTGTAAAGCACGTAAATGAGCATTTTTAGACGTACTATTACAGTTTGAGCAGCGCCATCCCTGTTTTTCTTTTAACATTGCCATTGTAAAACATTCCTCACATTGCACGCCCTTTAGCAATTCCTCTTTTTTCACTTTATATTGTGCAAGAATATTTTGTCGCTGCGGAATGTGCTCATTCATAATTTGATTTATAAGTCCATCTACATTATCAATTACGTCTTCTTTATATTGACTTTCCATTTGTTTGATTCTATTAGGTAAATTTGCACCGTGGATAATTTTATTAGGAAGCATTTCATCTGAAGTTTTAATAATTGTACGAGGAGAACTAATTACAACGAGAGATTCAATCGGAATATTATATAAACCATGCAAACTCAGCCATTTTCTCAGCTGCATCTCTTGCCGTTTCACTTGTAAAAGCGGATCTGGAAACCCCTCTTCTGAAGTACCATCTGCGATTCGAATGAGTTGATTAAACTTTGCATCAAAAATTAACGTACCAATGATATTTTTTATTTCAAGAAAAAGAAGAAAACATGAGGAAACTATGAGGGCATCAATTTGGAAATAATGTTTCTGATCAAACAATCTGATGTCATGTAAAATGCTATATTTTGTTTCAGATAGAAAACTAAGCGGATATTCAATTGCCTGCTCTCCTTTATAGCCAGCCATAAATTTCGCTAGACTTTCAACCACCACATTCCTTTTTGGATGATGAGCAGGCAATCTTCTAAGTAAAGCTTCTAATTGAAGCAAATGTACGGACATTTTCCGTTCTTTCACAATCATCTTTATTCCCCTCCAAAATATATCAGCGATTTTTCAAATATATCAGCGCAACTCAAATTATATCGGCGATTTTCGAAATATATCGTCGCAACCCAATTTATATCAGCGATTTTCATAATATATCGACTTACCGACAAAAAACGACACAACATACACACATAAAATCCTATACATAGTATAGCATCACATCTAAAATCGCACTGTAAACATAATATGAATCTGCCCATTTAATTACGCCGTTTTCAAAATGAGAGATTTACATTCACCTCATGTAAAAGACCTTTTTATAAGTATGAAAAAATTTTAGGAATTAGTTTATCCTTTTTTAATGTTTTATTTAGAGGCAGTTTATACTCGGCCATTAACATAATAAGCATAGTAATTACATTTAGAAAGACGAACTATTTAAAATCATAAAATAAGGAGACGATAAAAATGAACAAAAAAACGAAAGCACTATCATCTATATTGCTCGGATTCACACTAGCACTAACAGGGTGTGTTGGTACGAAAGCCGAAGAAGATCATAGTAAACCGAAACAAGAACAAACTGCTAAAGAAACAAAAAAGGAAAATAAGTTAACGAAAGGACAAAAAATGGCTAACATTCTTAGCGATACAAATTGGCAAGGTACAAGAGTGTTAGACAAAGATAAGAATGACTTAACAAAAGAAAATGCAAACTTCATCGGCCTTGCGAAATATGATGCAAAGTCAGGAAGATATGAATTCTTTGACGCTAAAACAGGTGCAAGTCGTGGCGATAAAGGAACTTTCTTTATCACAAATGATGGGAAGAAGAGAATATTAATTTCAGAATCAATGAAATATCAAGCTGTTGTTGATATGACAAAGCTAAATAAGAATGTATTTACTTATAAACGAATGGGGAAAGATGCTAACGGTAAAGATGTAGAAGTTTTCGTTGAACATGTTCCATATAAAGAAAAAGAGCTTTCTTTCACTGATCCGGACAAGCAGCTGAACACAACTACAGGCGATATCGTTAAAAACGTTGATGGAGATAAGATTTTAGGCGGAACCCTTTGGCACGGAACAAAAGTATTAGATGAAGCTGGTAATGATGTGACACAGTTTAATTCGAATTTTATAAGTCTAGCAAAATTCGATGACAAATCTAATAAATATGAGTTCTTCAATAGCGAAACAGGCCAAAGCCGCGGTGACTATGGCTACTTCGATGTTGTGCATGAAAATAAAATAAGAGCCCATGTTTCAATTGGAAATAATAAATATGGTGCGGCTCTTGAACTTACTGAACTCAATAATAAGAAATTTACGTATAAAAGAACTGGTAAAGACCAAGCAGGGAAAGACATCACTGTATTTGTTGAACATGAACCTTATACAGGTGATATGAAACCACAATTTAGTTTTTAATTTGTTTGATTAAAACTCCACTTTTTATATTCGAAATATGAATTAGCATAAGCTGATCGTTTTTGTCAGCTTATGCTTTTTTACATGTAACAACCACTACAGCTCTTCAATTACCTTCGTTAGCTTTTGAAGCGCTGATAAAAGATTTGTTAATTCTTCAGATAAAAAAGCTGCTGCCTACAAAATATAGACAGCAGCTACAGTATACATTTTATAACTAATAAACAGCAATCGGCCCATAAGGACCATTAATAATCTCTATTTTTGTTTCAAAAATATCTGTCAAAAGTGTTGGGTCCATTACCTCTTCTACTGTGCCAAAAGCAGCAATTTGTCCATCTTTCATAGCACAAATTTTATCAGAGTATTTAGCTGCAAAATTTATGTCATGCATAACAGTCAAAATTGTTCTTCCAAACTCATTAGCCGCACGTCTTAAATGCTCCATCATTTGAACAGAACGTGCAACATCGAGATTGTTCAGAGGCTCGTCCAACAGCACGTATTCAGTCTCTTGGCACAATACCATCGCTACATATGCCCTTTGTCTTTGACCACCAGAAAGCTCATCTAAATATCTATTCTCTAAACTAGTTAAATCTAGAAAGTCGATATATTTAGAAATGATAACCTCATCTTCTTTCGTTAATCTTCCCTTCGAATATGGAAAGCGCCCAAATCCAACTAATTGTCTAACAGTAAGCCTCGTTACAAAATGATTTTCTTGTCGCAATATAGTCAAAACTTTTGCTAAGTCTTTTGATTTTGATTCAGAAACATCCATATTCGCTACTTGAATTTGACCTTCATCCATATCTAAAAGTCTTCCAATCATCAAAAGTGTCGTAGACTTTCCAGCGCCATTTGGTCCAATTAAAGAAGTAAAGCCCGCTTTCGGTATTTCAATATCCAAAGGTCCTATTTTCACCTTATCAGTATAGAACTTTTTAACATTATCGATTTTTATCATAAAGCCCTCTTCCTTAAAACTATAGTTAAGAATATGATTCCACCAAATAATTCAATAATAACTGAAACTACACCTTGAGCATTGAATACATGATACATTAAAAAGTATGCACTCGTCATTATTAAAAATCCTATAGCAAAAGCCATTGGGAAAATATATCTATGATCATACGTTGCCGCCGCCTGATAACTCAAAGTTGCTACTAAAAAGCCGTAGAACGTAAGTGGTCCAATTAGAGCAGTTGAGATGGACATTAAAATAGCTACTAATACAAGCGTATAAATTACACTAGGTTGATATTTAACCCCAAAGGAAGTAGCAACATCCTTTCCTAGTGATAAAATATTCAACTTCTTAGAATGAGCAAAAATTAATAACGCTACAATTATAATCATAGGAATTACAACAGGAAAATATGCAGGATCCGCATGATTAACAGAACCAAATAATTTCGCTTGTAAAATATCAAACTCTGAAGGCGCAAGTAGCTTTCTCATAAAAGTTGATGCAGAATTCAGTCCAGTACCAATAATAATTCCAACTAAAAGCATAAGTTGTAAATTCCCGTATTTACCGGAAAGTAGCCATCCATAAAGTATCAAACTCATCAAGACCATAACAACAACTTGGAATAAAAACGATCCAATTCCATTAAAGTTTATTAATGCACTAGCACCAAAGAAGAATATTGTACTCGTATGAATTGCTGAATAAAGCGATTCGAAACCTAAAAGCGAAGGAGTAATAATCTTATTGTTCGTAATAGATTGAAAAGCAACTGTCGACAAGCTATGGCAAACTGCAGCAATAATCATCGCAACAATAGCTACTATCCTTCTCTTAACAACTGGGATAAAAGAAGGGGAATCTATCGGAACTGGATTGTTATAAACTAAAAGTCCGTATGAAGAAAGGAGACCGAAAGCGATCAATGTTATGAGTACAATCCAATATCGTCTTGCTTCCTTCTTAGAACGAAAAGCACTAGCTGATCTACTTTCATTATGAAGGCTAGAATCGACTTCGACATTTTCTTTATTTTTATAGTCTAATGTAATCATCGTAGCCTCCTTGGTTTTCTTCTTCTCAATAAAATAGTGATAAATACGACTGCTCCCACTGATGCAAGTATTAGAGAGACTGGTAATTCAAACGGCTTTATAATTGTTCGAGAAATGATGTCACAGGCAGTGATTGTCCCCATTCCTATGACACATACCCAAGGTAAATTACTCCTAAGATCATCTCCTCTAAACATGGAAACAATGTTTGGAACAATTAGTCCTAAGAAAGGTAAGTTTCCAATAACAGCTGCAACAATTCCAACAGCAACAGAGATAAGGCCAGTCCCAAAAAGAACAATTCTATTGTAATTAACGCCAAGGCTTGTTGCGACATCTTCTCCTAGTCCAGCTAAAGTCAATCTATTCGCATACATAAAAATAAACAAAGTAACGATAACAATCAGCCATAAATATTCATATCTTCCCACCTGAACGGTAGCAAATGAACCTACGAACCAAGTTTCAATACTTTGCGTCATTTGAAAAAGGAGTCCCATAAACGTAGACACTGCAGAAATAACTGCTCCAAGCATCAGTCCAATAATCGGGACAATTAAAGACGAACGAAGTTTAACTCTTCTTAAAAATAAAAAGAAAATCATAGTTCCTATAAAAGAAAAAATGATTGCACCAGTCATCCTTTGAACTAAAGTCGGGGCAGGGAATAATAAATATACAAAAAGCAGGCCTAAGCCTGACCATTCAATAGTCCCCGTTGTAGTAGGTTCAACAAAACGATTCTGGGTAATTAATTGCATGACGAGCCCTGCCATCGCCATTGCAGCTCCAGTAAGCATTAATGCAACTGTTCTCGGAACACGAGTAATGAAAAACATCTCCATTCCGTCCTCTTGTCCACGTATATCATAAACTCCAGTAAATAGTGATATAATCCCTAAAATTATAACAACTATAACCGCTATTATAAAAGGTTTTGTCCATATTTTATTGTGATTATAAAACTGGGGTTGAGAAATATTCTCAACCCTAGAAATCATATTTTTTGACACTGTTTCATACCCCTTTACACTACTTAGCTAAAGTTTTTGCGATATTTCCAAATAACTCTATATAAGTCTGAATTGATTCATTTGTGTAAGTATCTGCTGGTGCATAAACAACTTGTTTTTTAGAAACAGCAGTTGTGTTTTGAAGAGCTGGTGATTTAGAAATAACATCTTGAGCAGGAGCTGACTTAGCAGCATCAGATGTTGCAGCATCACGATCTAATACGAATAGCCAATCAGGATTTGTTTGTGCAATAGCTTCAACAGAAACGTCATCACCTTTATGACCTGCAGTAGAATTAGAAACTTCTAGTGCTGGAGTCCAACCGAAAATTTCATACATCGGTCCCCAAACGCGACCAGAGTGCGGCGCAGCAAAACCAATATTTCCACCAGTAACGATAACACTCATAACTTTATCTTTTCCATTATAAGCAGATTTTGCTTTTTCAATAGATTTATCGAAATCAGCTACTAATTGTTTAGCTTCTTTATCTTTATCAAAGATTTTTCCTAAAGTAGTTGTAGAATCTTTAAGTCCTTTTACTAAGTTTTCGCCAGGCTTAGTAGCTTTCTCAGAAACATCAACATTAAGATCAATAACAGCTGCATTTGGCACTAATTTTTTGATTTCTTCGTAATGGCTAGCAAATCTTTGACCAACGATTACAAGTTCAGGGTTTGCCGCTGCAATAATTTCAAGATTTGGTTCGCGGTGATTCCCAATATTTTGAACTGACTTATCTTTTACATATGCTGAATCTGCAGGCATTACATCCTTTGGAGCAGCCGCTAATTTAATTCCCCAATCAGATAATGTTTCAAACGTTCTATTATCTAAAGCAACTACATTCTTTGGATTTACAGGGACTTTAACAGTTCCATGAGCATCAGTGATTTCAACCGTTTTTGGTTTATCACTACTATCACCTTTATTATTAGCTTTCGAAGTTTCCTTACCTGAATCTGAGCAAGCTACTAACATTAAAGTGAAAATTGCTAGAATACTTACTAATTTTAAAAGCATAGTTTTTTTCATACATATACTCCTTATAATGTAATTTAGTTCGAAAATGATAATATCGATAGATTAAATTAGACAGTATCTTTTATGTACCCAAACTGCTATTGATAATCATTTTCATTTGAACATCCTGTAAATAAGTATAGTCATTAATTCTGTGAAAATCTTGTGAATGGTGTGAATTCATGAAATCAAGTATAAAAAGTAATATGTGCGTTCTGGACTGTTGATTAACCTTCATTAAATACTGTCTCAACGTATGCGAGACAGAGCCCTTTCCTTACAAAATACACCCAGTAATAGCTAATATTTCACAGAAACTATTTTATTATCTTATTTGTATCATTCAACCATTGAATAGCCTCTGCCATGTATCGTTTGAATATATCTGTCTTTCTTCTCGCACTTTAGCTTTTTTCTTACATACCCAACATATAAGTCTACTACATTCGGATTTACTACTACGTCATATCCCCAAACCTGGTTCAAAAGCATTTCACGGCTTAATATTGTATTTTTATTCTTAATTAAAAATACAAGTAAATCGTACTCGCGCTTCGTAAGCGAGAGATTTTTGCCACCTTTTTTCACAATATTGCTAGATGCATCAACAAAGAGATCTTTAAACTGAAAAAAGTTTGTCTCATTTTGCTGGGTATAGTCACTTCGCCTTAAAATAGCTTGAACCCTTGCTACTAATTCTTCCTTCACAAATGGTTTTCTAATATAATCATCTGCTCCTGCTTGTAACCCTGCTATACAATCCTCGCTAGAAATATTGTTGGTCACAATAATGATTGGTGTCGTTTTAACAAGTCGTATTTGTCTACAAATTTCCGGTCCCGATATACTTAATGAATCCCAATCCAATATGATAATATCCCAATCTTGTTCATATGCTATATTTAAACCTTGGTTTTCATTGTGAAGTTTTAAAATGAAATGGCCCTCTTGCGTTAAACCGCTGACGATTTTCTTTGCTAAAGACCGTTCATTCTTAATTACTAACACCTGCCTCACCGATGGTTCACCTCTACTTCAATATAACTTAGTTGCATAAAAAATTATCTCGAAAAAATATTTTAAGATTTATAAGTATGAAACCCCTAAAAAAAGCCATTATGACAGCTTATTAGGAGAACTCTATATAATCTTACAATAGATATGAATAGAAACACAAAGGATATGAAGATTTAAATACATATTATTTTATCATTAAGGGCAACTATAGTATCTACAACTATCTCTTCATTTTCTGTTTCGGGGGTACCGTCTCATCAACTTAAGCATTTTATAAAACTACAAAACAAAAAGAACCATAACCTCGCCACTCTGGCAAAGTTATGGTTCATATCATACAAAATAAAAAACCACCAAATATGTATTGGTGGAGACGGTGGGAGTCGAACCCACGTCCAAAAATATCGGCACTTAAGCTTCTACGAGTGTAGTCGATATATTAGCATTTCGCGAACTCTTCAGCCTATCGACAGGCTTCCAAGTTGCTAGTCTGGTTGTTCTCTTCCTTTGTCCTCAGACGGCGAACTCCGGCGTAGTCCACTTAGTTTGAGTCCCTTACCCTACCACATGGACGATGGAGGGAGGAACCTTTAGTGCAATTAAGCAGCTAAAGAAAGATTGTTTTGTTTGCCAATTATAGGCTTTGACGTTTTAACGAGGCCGATCCCCTCGACTCGCAACCTAAGCTCGAACTATCCCTGTCGAATCCGTAACGTCCCCATGATAAAAATGGAGCATACGAAGAAAATTTCGTGATAGCTACTAAGAGCTGTTTTTCAATGTGCAACAATCTTACATAAGTTATTATAACATACGCGCGCCGTTTTACAAATGTAAATATCTGTATTACATCTTTTGACGATCACGGAACGCGCGAGCAATTTCACGTTTAGCTTCTTTCTCTTTTAAATCGTGACGCTTATCGTATTGTTTCTTACCTTTTGCTAAACCAAGTGCCATTTTCGCAAATCCATTTTTTAAATAGATTCTAACTGGAACTAATGCATAGCCTGTTTCTTTTGAAGCACCTGTTAACTTTTCAATTTCTTTTTTATGAAGAAGTAACTTTCTCGTGCGAAGCGGATCATGGTTGAAACGATTCCCTTGTTCGTACGTACTAATATGCATATTATGAACCCATACTTCACCATTGTGTACACGAGCAAATGCATCTTTCAAGTTCACGCGTCCAGCGCGAATCGACTTAATTTCCGTTCCTTGAAGGACAAGCCCTGCTTCGTATGTTTCTTCGATGAAATAATCATGAAAAGCTTTTTTATTTTGTGCAATAACCTTACCTGTACCCTTTGGCATATAACGTCCCTCCTCTATTTTTACTATTGTAACAAATGTTAATAAAAAGCGAAAGTGGCTCGCTCTCAAGCCACCAATAAAAAAGAAAAAGCCCCGCTTTTCAACAAAGCGAAGCCACTCTTTTCTTACTTACGCTTTTTCTTTTTCTTCTTGAATCCTGGTACGTTTTCGAAGAATGCTTTTTTCTTCTTGCCGTTACCATCTTTTTTCCCTGGCTGGCTAGCTGATGCTGAGGCGGAAGCGGATCCTCTTCCTTTTCCTTTGCCACCACGGTCAAATTTTCTTCCTGTGCCACGTTCTCCGCCGCGCTCATTACTGCGCTCACTACGTCCACCGCGTTTCTTTCTGCCTGTTCTTGGCTGTTCGATCACGACTGGACGATCTTTGAACTTACGACGAGGCGTACCTTTCATGCCAACGATTTCAAAGTCGATTGCACGCTCGTCTTTGTTTACGTTAATAACGCGAATGGTAATTTCGTCACCGATGCGGAATACGTTACCTGTACGTTCTCCAATCATTGCGAAATGCTGCTCGTCATAACGGTAGTAATCATCCGTTAAGTAGCTAACGTGTACAAGACCTTCAATTGTATTTGGAAGCTCTACGAATAAACCGAAGTTTGTTACAGAGCTAATCATACCGTCATACTCTTCGCCAATCTTATCAACCATATACTCTGCTTTTTTCATTTCGTCTGTTTCACGTTCGGCTTCAACAGCACGGCGTTCCATATTAGAAGAATGATCTGCAATCTCAGGTAATTTTTCACGCCATTTTGCTTGTGTTTCATGGTCGACTTTACCGTTAATGATGTATTCACGAATTAATCTATGAACAATCGTATCTGGGTAACGACGAATTGGTGATGTGAAATGCGTGTAGAACTCAGTTGATAAACCGAAATGTCCTAAGCTATCCGCATCGTAACGTGCTTGCTTCATGGAACGAAGCATAACTGTTGAAATGACTACCTCTTCAGGCTGTCCTTGCACCATTTCAAGAATTTGTTGCAGCGCACGAGGATGTACTTCATTTGCACGTCCTTTTACTGAATATCCGAAGTTCGTTACAAACTCGAAGAAACGCTCTAACTTATCTTCTTTCGGATCTTCATGGACACGGTACATGAATGGTACGTTCATCCAGTGGAAATGCTCTGCTACTGTTTCATTCGCAACAAGCATAAATTCTTCAATTAACTTCTCTGATACAGAACGATCACGCATAACAACGTCTGTTGGTTTTCCTTCTTCATCTACTAATACTTTCGCTTCTTTAAAGTCAAAGTCGATTGCACCGCGGCGCATACGTTTTTCACGTAGGATTTGTGCTAATTGCCCCATCTCTTTAAACATCGGTACAAGCGGCTCATAGCGCTTAATTAATTCTTCGTCCTCATCTTCTAAAATGCTTCTTACGTCAGCATACGTCATACGCTCTGTCGTTTTAATTACACTTTGGAAAATCTCGTGTTTTACAACGTCACCTAAATTGTTGATTTCCATTTCACAAGATAATGTCAGACGGTCTACTTTCGGATTTAATGAACAAATACCGTTAGATAGACGGTGCGGAATCATCGGAATTACACGGTCAACAAGATATATACTCGTCGCTCTCTCCGCTGCTTCTACATCAATTGGAGAACCTTCTTGAACGTAATGACTTACATCCGCAATATGAACGCCAAGCTTATAGTTACCGTTCTCAAGCTTCGTTACTGTAACAGCGTCATCTAAATCTTTCGCGTCTGCACCGTCAATCGTTACGATCATTTGGTCACGCAGGTCACGACGATCTTTTAAATCTTCTTCTGAAATCGTTTCTGGTACACTGTTTGCATGCTCCATCACCTCTTCAGGGAACGCTAAAGGTAGATGATGTTTATGAATAACAGATAAAATATCTACTCCTGGATCATTTTTATGACCTAGAATTTGAATAACTTCACCTTCTGCACTTAAACGATTCTCTGGATAACTCGTAATTTTCACAACTACTTTATGACCTTCTACAGCACCCATTGATGCGCTTTTCAAGATAAAGATATCACTCGTCCAGCGCTTATTGTCAGGTATAACAAATCCAAAGTTTTTCGATTCTGTATATGTACCAACTAGTTCTTTCGTGCCGCGTTCTAAAATGCGTACAATTGAACCTTCTTGACGCGAACCGCTCGATTGAGAACTAAGGCGTGCCAATACTGTATCGCCATGAAGTGCACCGTTTAGCTCTGTAGGTGGGATGAAAAGATCATCGTCTCCTGTTTTCTTCTCGTCTGGTACAACGAATGCAAAGCCACGTGCATGTCCAATTAACTTACCACGTACTAAATTCATCTTCTCAGGAAGACCGTAACGGTTGCTACGCGTACGAATAACAAGCCCCTTCTCTTCCATCATTACAAGTGCCTTTACAAAATCTTTAAAGCCTTCAGAACCTTCAATTCCAAAAGCCTCTTCTAACTCTTGTATCGTTAACGGTTTATACGCTTCTTCTCTCATAAATAATAACAACTTATCAATATGTTCTTGTGTGATTTCTTCCAAGCAAAAATACCTCCTTTAAAACCTTATATTATTTAGTGTATCCGAAAGATAGGGGATGTATAAAGCGAAACTTCAATACTCCCCTTATGATTTTTACAGTTTTCACAAAAAATTCCTTATGAAAAAAAGAGGCAACTAGATCTTACCAATCTAGTTGCTCCAAGAAGTTATATACATCCTCATGTAGCTCGTCACGCTGTTTATCAAGTGTGATGACATGCGTAGAGTCTTCATACCATTTAATGTCTTTTAACGTTGATTCTACACCGTTATAAATAATGTTAGCACTATCTGTATTGATCATTTCATCATGACGCGCTTGTACAACAAATGTTGGGGCATAAATCATGTCCACATTGTTACGCACGTCAGCAATTAATTGTTGTAATGCTTTTAATGTATTCATCGGTGTCTTTTGGAATTCCAACATTTCTTGCTCAATTTGCTCTGGTGATTTTTGCTCACGCTTTTTATATTCGCGGGCATATGCCAATATACCTTGGTACATTGTTTCTTCACTCTTAATATACATTGGTGCACACATTGGCACTACACCTAAAACCGGTACTGTATAGCCTAATTTTAAAGAAAATACGCCGCCAAGTGATAATCCAACAACAGCAATTTTCTCAAAGCCTTTATCTTTTAAAAGCTGATATGCCTCTGTTACATCTTGCCACCAATCTTCAGGACCTGTATGAACAAGCTCTTCTGGTGGTACACCGTGTCCTTTATAAATTGGAGCATGACAAGTGTAGCCTTTCTTTTCTAAGAAACGCCCTAACATACGTACATCAGCTGAGTTCCCTGTGAATCCATGTAGTAATAAAACAGCGCGGTCTCCACCTTCAAATGTAAATGGTTTCGGAGATGCTAATTTCATCATGTACTTCTCCTCTTTCTCTTCTGTAATCTAGTCGTATTCTTTCTATATCTAGTGTACCATATTTATATTTCTATAATCTAATTAGAAACTTTTTTCAAATAACAAAAAAGAAGAACCATTAGTACAACTTACTAACGCTTCTTCTTTCAATTCTATAAATTGAAGTACGTAACACCAATTGTTAATACAAAGAACAATACAGCTAAAACAATTGTAATACGGTTTAATACCGCTTCAATTCCACGTGCCTTTTGCTTACCAAATAATTGCTCCGCACCGCCTGAAATTGCACCTGAAAGGCCTGAGCTATTACTAGATTGCATAAGTACCATAACAATCATTAAAATCGATACAATAATAAGTAAAACTGATAATAACGTATGCACTTGGCGTACCTCCTACAAAGATTCAGTTATTGTAACTGTAGCATAAATTCTATAGAAAAGCGAGAGCTATAGGGTTGCTCTCGCTTTTCTTCTATTACATGAACATCATTGCAAATAAAGGTCCAAGCAAACATGTCAAAATTGCTGTTAATGTCATTGTTACCGATCCAATAACACCTTCATGTTCATTATTTTTCATCGCTCTCATAACACCCATAATATGAGAAGCGCATCCAAATCCAATACCTTTACCAACAGAGTTTGTAACACGGCTCCATTTCAATAAAAGCGGGCCGGTAATCGTTCCAGTAATACCTGCGATAACAACGAATGCTGCCGTTAATGACGGTACACCACCTACTTGCTCTGAAACACTCATCGCAACTGGCATTGTCACTGATTTTGGTAAAGAAGATAAAATTAAGCTTTTATCCGTTCCCATAAGTGATGCAATAGCAAAATCACTCGCGATGGCAACTGTTGTACCTACTAATACGCCACCGGCAATCGGTACAACATACTTTTGAAGAACGTGGCGTTGTTTATAAAGAGGAATTGCAAATGCTACAACACCGGGTCCGAGCAGTTTTGCAATCCAGCCGCCACCACTTTCCATATAATGTTGATATGGTATATCAAGCATGATAAATAAGAAAGCCATTAATCCTGTTGCTACAAGCATTGGAATGGTGAATGGTGTTGGAAATAATTTATAGATTTTTTTAGATAATTGGTATAATAGCACCGTAAAAAGAACCCAACCGATTCCGATTAATATTTGGCTCATCGCGACTCTCTTTCCTTTCTATTCGCAAGATATTGTCCTGTATGTCCTGCGACAATAATAATTAAAAATGTACTCGCTACAATTGTAATGAAAAGAGAAATTCCTTTACTCATAAAAAAAGCACCGTAATTCATTAGGCCAAGCGTTGGCGGAATTAATAAAAACGGCATAATAGCAACGAGTGTTTCTGCTCCTAAATCGAACCATTTCACTGGAAGAACTTTTAGGCTAAGTAAAACAAGTAAGAGGAACATCCCAATCAAACTTCCTGGAATCGGAATATTTAACATTTCTTGTACCCAAGTTCCAACCATATAGAAAACGTAAAGAGCAGCAATTTGGACAAGAATCTTTGTAAATTTCATGTTCATCATCCCTCATGTTTATACGATCTTCTGTTAATATCTTTATCATAGTATAAATTGTAAAAAGCTGCAATTTATCAACTTGACAGCAAAAACAGCCTATGTTAGACGCTTACAACCTTGATATGACTGGATTTCTGCGTAGAAATTAAGTCAAAAACCTTGACCTAATATAAAAAGTTTTTATTTTCTGAATTTATAAGGTTGTTATTTCAATAAAATAATCTTTTTATCCTTACGCTTACATATATATAAAGTGAAACTTTAATCAGTGGGGGGTTCTTTAATCAGCCCTCACCAATCGGACTTTAATGGGCAGCCCGCCCCCCACCTAAATTCTTTGCTTTCGCTGAATTTTGAGATGAGGGTCTTACTGCCCATTAAAGTGGGATAAATAAGATAGGTGGTGAACATATGCCCAAAAAAGTTCTTATTTTTTGTGATCCTGGGATTGATGATGCGATGGCCCTCCTCTTAGCATTCTTTATTGATGAAATAGAAATCATCGGCATTGTTGCTGATTACGGCAATGTTCCAAAAGAAATGGCTGTACAAAATGCTCATTTTCTTAAGCGCGAAACAAAAAATAGAAATATTAAGATATTTGGTGGTTCAGAACAACCGCTTACTGGTGCCCCTCCTGCTTTCTTTACGGATGTACATGGGAAACAAGGGCTCGGGCCAATTATTCCAAAGGAGAATGTGACTAACGGAGAAATGGAGAATTTTTTCGAAGTTATTCCTCTTATTGAACAGTATAAAGATGAATTAATCATTGTAAGTTTAGGAAGACTTACCTCCCTCGCCATTTTATTCATCCTATGTAAACAGCTAATGAAGCAAATTAAATCTTACTACGTAATGGGTGGTGCCTTTTTGCACCCCGGTAATGTTACACCTATTTCTGAAGCAAACTTTTATGGTGATCCTGCTGCCGCTAATATAGTCCTTCAATCTTCACCTAACATGTACATCTATCCATTAAACGTCACCCAGTATTCCATCATTACACCAGAAATGGCTGAATATATTGAAGCAAAAGGAAAGGCCCCTCTCATCAAACCGTTATTCGATCATTATTACTACGGATATTATAAAGATGCCCTACCGCATTTAAAGGGAAGCCCCTTTCATGACACAATGCCAATACTCGCTTTACTTGATAACTCTATGTTTACGTATCACAAATCACCTATCGTTGTCATGACAGAATCTTATGCACAAGGAACAAGCATTGGAGAATTCCGCTCTTTAGGAGAATCTAAACCATTTATTGATCGGCCGATTCATCAAATCGCAATTGATTTTGATTATAACCGCTTCTTTAAACATTTCATGTCACTTATGACGGATGAGCAATTTTAACAAAAAAACAGACCGTGATTTCTCACGGTCTGTCGTTATTTTCTACAATTATCGTTTGATGTTGTAGAAAGATTTGATACCATCGTAAACAGCGATTTCGCCTAGTTCGTCTTCGATGCGTAATAATTGGTTGTACTTAGCAATACGGTCAGTACGGCTCATAGAACCAGTTTTGATTTGGCCAGCGTTAGTTGCAACTGCGATGTCAGCGATTGTAGCATCTTCAGTTTCACCAGAACGGTGAGATACAACTGCTGTGTAACCAGCACGTTTAGCCATTTCGATAGCTTCGAAAGTCTCAGTTAAAGTACCGATTTGGTTAACTTTAATTAAGATTGAGTTAGAGATACCTTTTTCGATACCTTCAGCAAGTTTTTGAGTGTTAGTTACGAATAAGTCGTCACCAACTAATTGTACTTTATCACCGATACGCTCAGTTAATAATTTGTGACCATCCCAGTCGTTTTCGTCTAAACCATCTTCGATAGAGATGATTGGGAAGTCTTTGCAAAGCTCTTCGTAGAAATCAACCATTTCTGCAGAAGTTAAGCCAGTACGGCCTTCGCCTGCAAGGTCATATTTACCAGTTTCTTTGTTGTAGAACTCAGAAGAAGCAACGTCCATTCCTAAGAATACGTTCTCGCCAGCTTTGTAACCAGCTTTTTCGATAGCTTCGATGATTACTTCTAATGCTTCACGGTTAGAACCAAGATTTGGAGCGAATCCACCTTCGTCACCTACTGCAGTGTTAAGACCTTTGTCATGTAATACAGCTTTAAGTGCATGGAATACTTCAGCACCCATACGGATTGATTCTTTGAATGTTGGAGCACCAACTGGTAAGATCATGAACTCTTGGAAGTCTACGTTGTTATCAGCGTGAGAACCACCGTTGATGATGTTCATCATTGGAGTTGGTAATTGTTTTGCATTGAATCCACCAAGGTAACGGTATAATGGAAGACCTACGAAGTCAGCTGCTGCGTGAGCTACTGCCATAGATACACCAAGGATAGCGTTAGCGCCTAGTTTGCCTTTGTTTGGAGTGCCATCTAATTCGATCATAGCACGGTCGATACCAGCTTGGTCAGTTACGTCGAAACCAACGATTTCTGGAGCGATTGCTTCGTTAACGTTGTTTACTGCGTTCATAACACCTTTACCAAGGTAACGAGATTTGTCACCGTCACGTAATTCTACTGCTTCGTGTTCACCAGTAGATGCACCACTTGGTACGATAGCGCGTCCGAAAGCGCCGCTTTCTGTGTAAACTTCTACTTCTACAGTTGGGTTACCACGAGAGTCAAGGACTTCGCGAGCATAAACATCAATAATTGTTGACATAATAAATTCTCTCCTTTTTATATAAGCAAATTATTTAATAATTGTTTTACCTGTCATTTCTTTCGGTTGTTCCACATTTAAAAGTGTAAGCATTGTTGGGGCAATATCTCCTAAAATACCACCTTCACGAAGCTCTACGTCATTTTTTGTAACGATGAAAGGAACCGGGTTAGTTGTATGAGCTGTCATTGGCTCGCCATCAGCAGTTAACTCCTGATCAGCATTACCATGGTCAGCAGTAATAAGTGCTACACCATCTTTTGCAAGAATTGCTTCTACAACTTTTCCTAAACATTCGTCAGTTGCTTCTACTGCTTTAATTGTTGGTTCCATCATCCCAGAATGGCCAACCATATCACAGTTCGCAAAGTTAAGAATGATAACATCATGTTTATCATTTTCAATTTCATTTACTAAAGCGTCCGTTACTTCGTAAATGCTCATTTCAGGTTTCAAGTCATATGTTGCAACCTTCGGTGAGTTAATTAAGATACGCTCTTCTCCTGGGAATTCAGCCTCACGACCACCGCTAAAGAAGAATGTAACGTGCGGATACTTTTCAGTTTCCGCGATGCGAAGTTGCTTTAATCCCGCTTGCGCAACAACTTCACCTAATGTGTTATCAAGGTTCATTGGCTTAAATGCCACGTAACCATCTACAGTTTCACTGAAATGTGTCATACAAACGAATTCAGGAATGTGAGGTACTTTTTCACCACGATCGAACTCACGGAAGTCTTCGTTTGTAAATACACGAGCAATTTGAATTGCACGGTCTGGACGGAAGTTATAGAAGATAACTGCATCATCATCATTGATTGTTGCAACTGGCGTGTCATCTTCGTTAACAATTACAGACGGCAATACGAATTCATCGTAGATACCATTTGCATAAGAGTCTTCTACACACTCTTCTGCTGATTTATAAGTAGGGCCTTCACCATTCACCATAGCACGGTAACATTTTTCTACGCGATCCCAACGCTTGTCACGGTCCATGGAGTAATAACGACCAGAGATAGTCGCGAATTGTCCTACTCCTGTTTCTTTAATTACTTCATTTGTTGCATCGATATAACCTTGTGCTGTTTTTGGTCCAACATCGCGGCCATCTAAGAATGCATGAATGTATACTTTCTCAACGCCTTCTTTAGCTGCTAAGCGAAGAAGAGCAAACATGTGGTTCATGTGACTGTGCACACCACCGTCAGAAAGTAAACCGAATAAATGAAGTGCAGTACCTTTTTCTTTTACGCTTTTAATTGCACTTTGGAACGTTTCGTTCTGATCGAACTCACCTTCACGAATTGCAACGTTTACGCGTGTTAAGCTTTGATATACTACGCGGCCAGCACCGATATTTAAGTGACCAACCTCAGAGTTACCCATTTGACCTTCTGGAAGACCTACCGCCTCACCACAAGCTGTAAGCGTTGTGTGAGGGAATTTGTTCCAGTAACCATCAAAATTAGGTTTCTTAGCTTGTGCTACAGCATTCCCATGAGTTTCTTCACGTAGTCCGAAACCATCAAGAATGATTAAAGCTGTTGGCTTTCTCATTTTACCGCCCCCAGAAGACCTAAGAACGAAGCAGGCTCTAAGCTAGCACCGCCAACTAAAGCGCCGTCGATGTCAGATTGTGCCATATACTCTTTAATGTTTTCTGGTTTTACGCTACCGCCGTATTGAATACGAACAGCTTCTGCAGCTGCTGGAGAAACAGCTTCTGCAACAACTTTACGGATGTGCGCACATACTTCGTTTGCATCTGCAGAAGAAGAAGATTTACCTGTACCGATAGCCCAGATTGGCTCATAAGCGATAACAGTTGCTTTAACTTGCTCTTCTGTTAAACCTGCAAGTGCTTTTGTCACTTGACCTGCTACTAGATCAAATGTTTTTCCGCTTTCGCGCTCTTCTAAAGTCTCACCACAACATACGATTGGTGTTAAACCATGTTCAAATGCTGCGATAGTCTTTTTGTTTACTGACTCATCTGTTTCAGCAAACATTTCACGACGCTCAGAGTGGCCAAGTACTACGTAGCCTACTTTTAAGTCGCTAAGTGCTACTGGGCTAATTTCGCCAGTGAATGCACCATTTTTTTCGAAGTGCATGTTTTGTGCACCTACTTGTAAATCAGTTCCTTCAGTCGCTGCTACAAGGCGCTCTAAGAATAGAGCTGGAGAGCAAACTACTGCATCAACAGCTGAAGCTGCTGGGATTTGACCTTTAACTTCCTCTACGAAGCTAACTGCTTCAGATAGAGTTTTATTCATTTTCCAGTTACCTGCGATAATTGGTTTACGCATGCTTTGCACCGTCCTTTTTCTTTGGCTGCTACTTATTTGTCGTTAAGACAAACGACACCTGGAAGCTCTTTACCTTCCATGAATTCTAATGACGCACCGCCGCCAGTAGAAATGTGGCTCATTTTATCAGCCATACCGAATTTTTCAACAGCTGCTGCAGAGTCACCACCGCCGATAACAGAGTATGTACCTTCTGCATCTGCTAATGCTTGTCCTACTGCTTTTGTACCTTGTGAGAATGGAGTCATTTCGAATACACCCATTGGTCCATTCCATACAACAAGCTTAGAATTTTTAATTACATCTGCATAAATTTCACGTGTTTTAGGACCGATGTCCACGCCTTCCCAGTTAGAAGGGATAGAATCGATATTAACGATTTGAGTTGTTGCAGTTTCAGAGAATTCCTCAGTGATTACAACATCAACTGGCATGTAGAAGTTTACGCCTTTTTCTTTTGCAAGTTGCATAAATTCTTTAGCTAGTTCGATCTTGTCGTCTTCACATAGAGATAGACCAATTTCATGACCTAAAGCTTTAACGAATGTGTAAGCAAGTCCGCCACCGATGATTAAGTTATCTACTTTGTCTAATAGATGACGAATTACACCGATTTTATCTTTTACTTTCGCACCACCAATAATAGCTGTGAATGGGCGTTCTGGGTTAGAAAGTGCTTTTCCAAGTACCTCTAACTCTTTTTCCATTAATAAGCCAGATACTGCTGGTAGGTAGTCTGCGATACCTGCTGTAGAAGCGTGAGCACGGTGAGCTGCACCGAATGCATCGTTTACGAAGATATCAGCAAGAGCTGCAAATTCTTTCGCTAATTCTGCATCGTTCTTTTCTTCGCCCGCATAGAAACGTACGTTTTCAAGAACTAATACGTCGCCTTCGTTCATTGCTGCAACCATTTCTTGTGCAACTGGTCCGAATGCTTCGTCTGCTTTTTTAACGTCTTTACCAAGAAGCTCGCCTAAACGTGCTGCCACTGGAGTTAAACGCATTTCTTCTACTACTTGACCTTTTGGACGGCCTAAGTGACTTGCTAAAATAACTTTCGCACCTTGCTCTACTAAATATTGAATTGTAGGAAGAGCTGCACGGATACGAGTTTCATCAGTAATTTTGCCTTCTTTCATAGGTACGTTGAAGTCAACGCGGCAAAATACACGCTTACCTTTTAAATCTACGTCACGAATTGATTTTTTGTTCATTGGATTTCCCTCCGACTACTAGTTAGGATTGACAAAACCCACTCAAAAGCTTAACACATTTGCTTTTAAAACGAAAGAAGAGAGAGAGGGAACAAACCCTCTCCCTCGTTTTGTCATTGATAGCTTATATAATTAAGAATTAAAGACCTTTAGAAGTCATGTAAGCTGCTAAGTCTACTACGCGGTTAGAGTAACCAGTTTCGTTATCGTACCAAGAAAGTACTTTAACCATGTTACCTTCCATTACCATTGTAGATAATGCATCGATTGTAGAAGAAGCTGTACATCCGTTATAGTCGATAGATACTAATGGCTCTTCGCTGTATCCAAGGATACCTTTTAATTCGCCTTCAGCTGCTGCTTTGAATGCTGCATTTACTTCTTCAACTGTTACTTCTTTGTCAAGTTCAACAACTAGGTCAACTAGAGAAACGTTAGCAGTTGGAACACGTACAGCGCCACCGTTTAATTTACCTTTAAGTTCTGGTAATACTAATGCTACAGCTTTAGCTGCACCAGTAGATGTTGGAATCATGTTTTCAGCTGCTGCACGAGCACGACGTAAATCTTTGTGTGGTAAGTCTAAGATTTGTTGGTCGTTAGTGTAAGAGTGAATTGTTGTCATCATTCCGCGTTTTACACCGAATTTTTCGTTTAATACTTTAGCGAATGGAGCTAGACAGTTTGTAGTACAAGAAGCATTAGATACTACGTTGTGGTTAGCTGCATCGTATTGTTCGTGGTTAACACCCATAACTACAGTGATATCTTCGTCAGAAGCTGGAGCTGAGATGATAACTTTCTTAACTGATCCACCTAAGTGTTTTTCAGCGTCTGATTTTTTAGTGAAACGGCCAGTAGATTCTACTACTACTTCTACTCCGTAGTCGCTCCATGGTAATTGAGCTGGGTCACGCTCAGCGATAACTTTAATTTCTTTACCGTTAACAACGATGCTGTTTTCGTTAGCAGATACTTCTGCATTTAAAGTTCCGTGAACTGTGTCATATTTTAAAAGGTGAGCTAATGTTTTAGCATCTGTTAAGTCGTTGATTGCTACTACTTCTACCTCAGAGTTGTTAAGAGCTGCGCGGAATACGTTACGTCCGATACGTCCAAATCCATTAATACCAATTTTAGTCATTTGAATTTCCTCCTTGGGGGATTATATTAAAGGGTAATACCCTTTGTTAACTGTTTTGCTGCACCTTCATCTGTAATTAGAATTGAAGTGTGCCCTTGTTTAATTACAGCCTGTATTGCCTTTGCCTTTGAAGAACCTCCAGCGACTGCAACAACGTGAGATACATTTTGTAAATCCTCAAGTTGCATACCAACTGTTCTTACTTTATGAACAACATTTCCTTGTTCATTAAAGTAGTAACCGAAAGCCTCGCCAACTGCTTCGCTTGCTTGAATCTTTAACCAATCTGCTTCCGAAGTATTTCTGCGACGTGCCATTGTTAACGCATCACCTATTCCATGAATGACGATATTGGAAGATCGAATCAACTCAAGAACTTCTTTCACGGAAGGCTCTGTCACAATAGACGCATATGCTTCGCTACTAACATGGTCTGGAACATACAATAAGCGATAATTACTCATCGTATTTTGCGCCATTTTGGCACAAATGGTATTGGCTTCTAATTCGACGCCTTCTCCAATTCCACCACGTGCTGGGACAAATAGCATATGTAAATCTTTGCAATCAAGCTGCATCATGTCCGCAGCAGCAGCTAGCGTAGTTCCTCCAGCCACAGCAACGATATTATTCGCTGTCAGACGGTCTTTTATACAAGTCACACAAGCACGGCCCATCTCCAGTTTGACCCAAGGTGATTCATCACTATCACCAGGGACAACGAAAACTTCATCCAAGTCTAATGTTTCCTTAAGTTGCTTTTCTAAAACCTTTAACCCGGAAATTTCTTTCATAAAGTCTTCCAAAGCAAGAACTAAAGCTGTTCCTTCTTCTGTCAAAGTCATTCCAGAAGAAGCGACGTGAACTAAGTTTTGTTCTTTCAAAACTTGAACCTCACTTCGCAATACTCGTTCTGTCATACCGAGACTTGCTGATAAGTTTCTTCTTCCAATCGGCTGCATGAGCCTAATGTATTGAAGAATCTGCATTCTCGTTTGCATAACAGGTAGCAGATCAGGTAATAATTTTTTTGTGTTCTGAATCCATGAGCGCATATCTTTTCTCCTCACTACATTGGTTCACTTTTCCTCGTGGTCACTTTACGTCCCGTAGTGACATTTTGCGTCCCACGTAGGTTAAAAAAATAATCCCTGCTACGTGTATTATTGTAACAGGAGATAGAAACTTATTCAACTCTTAACTGCATTCTTTATATAGTTTATTATGACACCTTTGTGAATGTGACCATATTCTACTTGTTTTCCGTCTATTTCTACAACCGGAATCATTAAGTGGTATTTTTCTAAAAGGTCATTATCTTCATATATATCTATTTCCTCGATTTGAAAAGAATATTCACATTGTACTTCCTGTAAAACTTGTTTCGCCTTCACGCAAAGGCCACAATCTTTTTTTGTATACAGTACAACTTTCATCTTCTTCACCTATCCGATCGTTTTTCGTAATGACGACGCTGGAATGTGCATTTGTTCTCTATACTTTGCTACTGTTCTTCGAGAAATAACGATTTCATGCTCTTCCTCTAACAATTTTGAAATCTTTTGATCTGAAAGTGGCTTTTTCTTATTCTCTGCCTCAACAAGCGTTTGAATAAATTGTTTTACACGTTTTGTAGAAACTGCTTCATCCTCAGTAGTTGAAACGGCATTACTAAAGAACGATTTCATCTCAAATAAACCGTGTGGTGTTTGCACATATTTATTTCGCGTTGCACGGCTAATTGTAGATTCATGCACACTTAACTCTTCTGCTACTTCTTTTAAAGCAAGTGGCTTTAAATACTCCGGACCTTTCCAGAAGAAATCACGTTGTTTTTCCATAATAATGGTCATCACTTGCAGAAGCGTTTGTTTTCTCTGTTTCAAACTACGCATAATCCACTGCACATGCTGATACTTTTCCGATACGTAAGATGCTACTTCGCTTTCACTATTATTAAGAAGCGCACTATATTCAGAATGAATTTCGATTCTCGGCATATTCCTCTCATTCATTTGTAAAACGAGACGATCGCCATCTTTTTTCACCGCCATATCAGGCACAATATAGAGTGGTTTATCAGAAGAAAACGCAAGACCTGGTTTCGGCTGTAATGACGTAATACAGTTCACCGCCGATTGCAACTCCTCATTACTACACTTCAGAACTTGAACGAGCTTTCGCCAATCTTTCTTCACGAAATAAGCGAAATGGTCTTCTACAACCTCTTCTGCTAATCCGTTCCGCCTTTGTAAGCGCTTCAATTGCAAAGTTAGACATTCCTGAATATTACGCGCTCCTACCCCTGCTGGCTCAAGTGATTGGACAAGCTCTACAGAGCGGTCAACTACATGAATCGGTGCGGAAAGGAGATCCGCTAACTCTTCGTTCGTTTCTTGTAAATACCCATTTCCATCCATGTTCATAATAATGAAAGAAGCTACTTTTCGCTCTTCTTCATCTATTTTATAATACTGTATTTGATTTAATAAATGTTGCTGAATCGTTGTAGAATCCACACTGTAGATTTCCATCTGATTCTCGACTTGTTTGCCGGTACTTTTACTTGCGTTAGAGCTCTTTTTCTTCTCCCTCTCAAAACCACCTAACTCAATAAGGGGATTCTCTAACGATTGCTCATACAAAAACTCCGATAATTCTTGTACATTATACTGGAGCATTGTAATCGCTTGCCTTAACTCTTGTGTCATTGCCAAACGTAAGCTTTGTTCTTGTAAAAGACTTGCCTTCAAACTAATCTCCCCCTTGTTTCTATTGTACAATAAGTTTGGTAAAAGGAGAATCCTCACGCAGACACCCATTCCAAAATATTATTAATTTATATGTATTAATGAGATTTACAACTTACAACCGAAATTTGAATAATATTGAAAGAAAATAATAAGTTGCAAAAATTATTATCAAGTACTAATAGTAAATCTTATTATCAGATATAACAAGAGGAAAATAAAAAAAGTCCTAACCTACAAAACGTAAGTTAGGACTTTTTGACGCGCCCAGAGGGATTCGAACCCCCGGCAGACGTGGTACCGGAAACCACCGCTCTATCCGACTGAGCTATGGGCGCATGATTATAAAATACACTTCATTTTCTCTTCATAATAATAGCAATAAAAACCATTTAAATCAATAAAAACTCTTTGATAGCACATTATATATACGCTTTTTTTCCAAATAAAAAAGCCTCCTTATTTCTACATTTAGGAGGCAATTCTGACCCACTTTATTTATCTAGCTTCACTTTAATCTCTTTTGGAATTTCGTTTGGCTGTACTTCTTGGTATGTTTCAATATATTCGCCTTTCGTTTTAACCTTTACATATGCTCCTTCTCGAAGCCCACGAGGTGCATAAAACTTAACGTCTCTTCCTTCGCCCGAAACGTAATAACCAGTAAGTTTATAATCCCCAGCTACCTCTCCGATTTTGGATAGTCGGCCAGATTCTTTCGCTTTTACATATAACCAATCCTCTTTCACAAGCGGGTTGTATCTATCTGTTATCTCATTATGAGAAACACTTGCCACACCAATAACTAATATAAAAAGTCCAATTACACCTAATAATAATTTCTTCATTTTCCTCTCCTTCAAACATCCTTTTAACTTGCTTTACTCTCTTTATTCTAGGAGAAAAAGTTTTTTTCCACTATCGCTTATCCTTACATATTCATTACAAAATTGTAATCCATATATGTAATACACCTAAATTTTCCAATCATAAATTCACCCGAACTCACAAATTATAATCTTTGAATTGATATTCCAAAGGGGGCTTCATTCAATGACTGTAATTACAAAACTAAAGCAAACTGTTTCTGGATTAAAAAGTGCACAAGCTAGCTTAGAGGGATTCGCTCTTGATACGGATAACCAACAAGCAAAGCAACTTTTCCAAACAGCTGCGCAGCAAACACAAACGATTATCGATTCTTTAAACCCACGTGTTGAAGAAGTCCAACAAGAAGAACCACAATACTCACAGCAATAACGAATTCGTCATGCTGTGAAATAGAAAAAGGATGATATGCAGTCATCCTTTTTCTATCACATTACATATTGCAATAGAAATGGAATGATAATCATGCGAAAACTCGGCCTCATAACCGCATTATTTGCCCTTCTATTTAGCTCTTTTACCGGATGTGATCACAGCCCATTAGATAAAAAGGTAAAGAAAGAAGAAGCAAAGCGAACAGAGAAAGAAAAAGGACCTAAATTAACAAAGATGAGTACAGAATCCTTTAATCAATCTATATCGCAAGAAGCAAAGAAAAAAGCTATCGCTATGGATGAAATTATAAAAAGCGCTGCAGTGAATTCAAATTTAGATCTCTACATAGCAGTTAAGCCTGAACATCATGAACGATTTGGATTAAAACCTTTACGCAAGAAACTTCAAAAGCAATTAAGTGATGAATATCCCACTTTCGATGTTCGTGTTAGTACAGATAAAAAAATCTTTATGTTACTTGAAAAGCTTGAAAACAGAATCAAGAAAAAAGAAATATCTAAAGATGAAATCAAAAAACAGTTAAAATTTATCGGATCAGAAATGGAATCTAACACTTAACGCTTTCGAATAGAAAAGGAAGGATCGCAATGTCTAGTAAAGATAAAAACTTAACCCCTGTACAACAGGAATATAAAAAATTCGAACAAGAACGTGAACCGAAGCGTCCTGTCTTGAAAAACTGCATTAAAGCCTTTTTCGTCGGTGGTTTTATTTGCCTCATCGGACAACTCATTTCTACGTTTTATATCACATATTTTGATTTCACTGAACGCTCAGCGGGAAATCCAACAGTCGCAACTCTTATTTTCATCTCGATGTTACTAACTGGGTTCGGTGTATATGATCGTCTCGGTCAGTTTGCAGGTGCTGGGACAGCTGTACCTGTCACTGGATTTGGTAACTCTGTTATCGCCGCATGTATCGAACACCGGACGGAAGGGTTTGTCCTTGGCGTTGGCGGTAACATGTTCAAATTAGCTGGTTCTGTTATTTTATTTGGTGTATTTTCGGCTTTCGTCATCGCACTTATTAAAACGATTCTCGTTCAATGGGGAGGGCTATAAATGTTACAAGGACACCGGACGTGGGTATTTGAAAACAAACCAGTTATTATTTCGACAGGAGTCGTTGGCGGGCCATTTGAAGCAAAAGGAAAAATTCCAGAAGACTTCGATATCCTTCATGAAGATTTATGGCTCGGACAGGATTCCTATGAAAAAGCACATAAAATTTTATTTGAAGAAGCTTGTAGCCGCGCTACTGAAAAAGCTAAGCTTCGTAAAGACGATATTCAATTCGTACTCGCAGGAGATTTAATTAATCAAATTACCCCTACAAGTTTTGCTTGCCGTACACTAGGCACTCCTTATCTCGGATTATTCGGTGCTTGTTCTACTTCTATGGAAGGTTTAGCACTTGGGGCAAGTATCGTAAATGCAAAAGGTGCTAAATATTTATTAACCGGGGCATCAAGTCATAACACTGCTGTAGAAAAACAATTCCGCTATCCTACCGAATATGGTGGACAAAAGCCACCTACTGCACAGTGGACAGTAACCGGAGCCGGAGCTGCTATTTTAAGCGATACTGGGCACGGTCCCCAGGTAACATCCGCCACAATCGGAAAAGTGGTCGATATGGGATTAACAGATCCGTTTAATATGGGAGGCGCAATGGCTCCAGCTGCCGTCGATACAATTGAAGCTCATTTACGTGAACGTCAAATTGATGCCTCTTACTACGATTTAATCGTAACAGGCGATCTCGGACATGTAGGACGCGAAATTGCTTATGACTTACTACATAAACACGGAACGAAAGTAACGAGCGAACAGTTTCAAGATTGCGGGCTACTCATTTATAGAGAGGGACAACCTGTCATAGCTGGTGCTAGTGGACCAGGATGTTCCGCAACAGTCGTTTACGGTCATTTATTAAACCGAATGAAAAGAGGAGAGTTCAAAAAAATACTTGTCGTTGCGACAGGCGCTTTACTATCTCCACTTACATTCCAACAAGAAGAAACGATTCCGTGTATCGCTCACGCCGTTTCGATTGAATTTGGAGGTGCAACGCAATGATTTTTTTCTGGGCTTTCGTCATTGGTGGACTCATATGTGTAATTGGTCAACTTATGTTTGATGTCGGCAAACTAACCCCTGCTCATACAATGGCAACACTTGTTGTTGTCGGCGCTATACTAGACGGCTTTAACCTGTATGAACCATTAATTGACTTTGCAGGTGCCGGTGCAACTGTACCTATTACAAGCTTTGGTAATGCCCTCGTTCACGGCGCAATGGAAGAAGCTGCAAAACACGGCATCGTTGGCGTTATTACTGGAATGTTTAAAGTAACGAGCGCTGGTATATCAGCAGCTATTATTTTCGGATTCATTGGAGCTCTGCTATTCAAACCGAAAGGATAAGAGGTGTTTGTATGACAGTTATTGCTAGCGTAAAAACCTGTCTTGCTAGTGTAAGGGGCGCTCAAGCAAGTTTAAGCTCCCTTTCACTACATTCACAGGATGAGGAATCAAAACGTGTATTTCATGAATGCATGTTAGAAATGGACAGTATCATCGCTGATTTACAGAATAGAGTTTCAGTATTAGAACGTGAAGAACCTCAATATAAAGGGTTTTAAGTAGACTGGAGGAAATGACTATGTCTCACCTACCGGAATGGACACTTGTCATTCTTCGCTCTGTATTCATATTAATTATTTTATTCGCTATTACAAAATGGTTAGGGAAAAGACAAATCTCTCAGCTTTCCTTTTTTGAATACATAGCCGGGATGACAATCGGTGACATCGCTGCCCAAGTATCTACAGGGCTCGATTCAAAATTTTTTCACGGCGTCTTTGCGATACTCATTTTCGCTGTGGTACCTTTTTTAACAGGAATCCTCTCTTTAAAGAACAAAGCAGCTCGGGACTTCTTTGAAGGGAAATCTACCGTATTAATAAAAGATGGAAAGATACTCGAAGACAACTTAAAGAAAGAAAAATATACAAGTGACGAATTACTGGAACTTCTTCGTGGAAAAGATGCCTTCAGCGTAGCTGATGTTGAATTTGCTGTACTAGAACCGAGTGGAGAATTAAATGTATTATTAAAGAAGGATCGCCAACCTCTTACAGCAAAAGACATCGGCTTAAAAGTAGCAAACGAAAAAGAACCACAAACTGTTATTATGGATGGAAATATATTAGACGAACCTTTATCCTCTAGTGGGCATAACCGTGCTTGGTTACATTCTGAATTAGAAAAACTCGGTGTTGTCATCGAAAATGTCTTTCTCGGTCAAGTTGATTCATATGGACAGCTTACTATCGACATTTATAATGACAAACTACAAATGCCGTCTCCTCAAAACAAACCTTTATTATTAGCATCTTTAAAAAAATGTCATGCTGATCTTGAACTATTTTCCCTAGAAACAAAGTCGAAATCAGCGAGCGAAATGTATAGTAAAAACGCGAAACAAATCGAAAAGATTTTAAATAAAGTAACCTATCTTTTAAAAGAATAAATATCGGAAGAACGCTTCAGTAAAAAGGCGTTCTTTTCTTTTTTTCTACAGTTTTTATAACGTTTAAATTTATGTAATTCGGTTATGATGTTGAAGATACATAAGCAGGGAATTTCAAAAACATAGCGAATATTTCATGGTACAACTACATATTTTTTTGATTTAAAGTTGTTTCGTTTGACCTTTATTGACCATAATTGTATTATAAGACTAAGAAAGCTTTAGAAGGAGGAAATAACAGATGAATTTAATTCCTACAGTAATTGAACAAACAAATCGTGGAGAACGCGCTTACGATATTTATTCTCGCCTATTAAAAGACCGCATCATTATGCTTGGTAGCGCAATTGATGACAACGTAGCTAACTCAATCGTTTCCCAGCTTTTATTCTTGGAATCTCAAGATCCAGAAAAAGATATTCACATCTATATCAACAGCCCTGGTGGTTCTATCACAGCAGGTATGGCAATTTACGATACAATGCAGTTTATTAAACCACAAGTATCAACAATCTGTATCGGTATGGCTGCATCTATGGGTGCATTCTTACTTGCAGCTGGTGAAAAAGGAAAACGTTATGCACTTCCAAACAGTGAAGTAATGATTCACCAACCACTTGGTGGAGCACAAGGTCAAGCGACTGAAATCGAAATCGCTGCTAAACGTATCCTATTCTTACGTGAAAAACTAAACCAAATTCTTGCTGACCGCACAGGTCAACCACTTGAAGTACTACAACGCGACACAGACCGCGACAACTTCATGACAGCAGAAAAAGCTTTAGAATACGGTTTAATCGATAAGATCTTTACAAATCGTTAATAACTAAAAGCGGAAGCGGATCGTTCAGAATGGGAGGAGGATGGAGCTTCTGACAAAGAGGTGCTTTTTACCTCGTCGGAAGAAGCGAAGCCACCGACCATTCTAGCCGCTAGAGCTGGATACAACTAAAAGCGGAAGCGGATCGCTCAGAATCGTAGGGCGATGGAGCCCCTGATTCCGAGGCGCTTTTTGCCTCGAATGAAGGGGTGAAGCGACCGGAGATTCTAGCCGCTGGAGCTGGATAGATTTAAAGCGGAAGCGCCCTATAATAGGGCGCTTTTTTTATAGTGGGGTTTCTGCAATCACATACCCCACCTAAATATATCAGCGATTTTTCAAATATATCGACCGTAACTCCAATTATATCGGCGATTCGACACAACTTATCGACTTACCGACAATCCTCGACGAGCACACGCCCCCTACATACTTTCCCCCACACCCCAACAAAACAAAAAAGCTATCGCACATGCGCGATAGCTTCTTATTGTACATATGCAGCTAATGCTTCTAAAGCTTCTTCTGCATCTGAACCTTCTGTTGTAATTGTTATCATGCTACCAGTTCCAATTGCTAAGCTCATAATCCCCATTATGCTCTTTGCATTTACTGTCTTTCCATCTTTCTCAATGAAGATATCCGCATGAAAGCGATTTGCCTCTTGTACAAACAACGCAGCCGGACGTGCTTGTAAACCGTTTTTTAATGAAACCTGAACTCTTTTTTGAACCACAGCTCCATTTCCCCTTTACCCTCTTATTTTTTTGCTACCGTTTCCCCCGCGCGTAATTTCTCTGCAATATCATCGATTTTACGCAAACGATGATTAATACCCGATTTACTAATTTTCCCCCCGGATACCATCTCACCTAACTCTTTCAATGTTACATCTTGATAATCTCTTCGTAGTTGCGCAATTTCTCGTAGTTTATCTGGCAATATATCAAGACCAACCGTCTCATCAATGTAGCGGATATTTTCAATCTGCCTTAGCGCTGCACCAATTGTTTTATTTAAATTAGCTGTTTCGCAGTTCACTAAACGATTTACAGAATTACGCATATCACGTACGATTCGAATGTCTTCAAATCTTAAAAGCGCATTATGAGCACCTATAATATTTAAAAACTCTGTAATTTTTTCCGCTTCTTTCAAATACGTAATGTACCCTTTTCTTCTTTCCAACGTCTTACTATTTAAATCAAATCCGTTCATCAATTCACATATAGCATCATTATGTTCCTTATATAACGAAAAGATCTCTAAATGATAAGATGATGTTTCTGGGTTATTTACTGAACCACCTGCTAAAAATGCACCGCGTAAATACGATCGTTTACAACATTTCTTCTCAATTAATTCTTGTGATATATTTCGAATAAATGAAAAGTCATCTCGCACGATATGAAGATCAGCTAATATTTCGCGAGACTTCTCAACGAGTCGTACGATATATACGTTATTTTTCTTCAATCGCATTTTTTTACGAACAAGTAATTCTACCGTCACGTCATATCCTTTTTTCAAAAGCGTATAAATCCTTCTTGCAATTGCCGCATTCTCCGTTTGAATATCGATAGATAGACGACGATTTGAAAAAGAAAGCGATCCGTTCATGCGAAGTAACGCTGATAACTCTGCTTTCTCACAGCATTCCTTCATCTCTAGATTCGTCAACTCTTTCTTTGTTTCTGATGCAAATGACACAGCCAACACCTCCTTATACGATTATTATGGAACAAAAATCTTGTCCTATATGAAATGAGGAGCGTTACCTCAAACGAGGCAACGCACATCTACAACAGTGAATATAAAATAGAAGCTAGTTTTAATGTATCGTGTCTTACAACACGGTCATCATACTTCGCTAATTGATCTTGGATAACATCAATATTATTTTCAGCAAAACGTTCTTCATCTACTACAACTGGTCCTGACATTTCTTCCTCATATAACTGACGTAATTCACAAGGAATATCACGGTTATTTACAATTGCGGTATCGATAAATGGTTTACCTAAATGATCATGTAACGCCTGCACATGGTCAAACGCAGTATATCCCATCGTTTCACCAGCTTGCGTCATAACATTACACACATATACCTTCTTCGCTTTTGCAGCAAGAACAGCATCCCCAATTTTGTTAACAACTAAATTCGGTAATATACTCGTATACAAACTTCCTGGGCCGAAAACAAGTAAATCAGCTCGTTTAATCTCAGTCAACGTTTCATGTAACGGCTCTACATCTTCTGGAGTTAAAAAGACACGGTTAATCTTCTTCCCGTAATAAGGAATCTTTGATTCACCTGTTACAATTTCTCCATCTTCTAGTTCCGCATGCAGTACTGCACTTTGATTCGCTGCCGGTAATACACGTCCTCTAACATTTAACACTTTGCTCGTTTCCGTAATCGCGTGGAAAAAGTCTCCTGTAATCGAGGTCATACCTGCCAACAATAAATTTCCTAACGCATGACCTTTCAGCCCATCTCCCGTTGTGAAACGATGCTGAAATAAAGCTTCTACCAGTGGCTCTACATCCGATAACGCAACAAGTACGTTACGAATGTCACCTGGTGGTGGAATTTCTAGCTCATCACGTAATCTACCTGAACTGCCACCATCATCAGCGATTGTAACAACCGCTGTAATATCAACTGGATATTGTTTTAATCCTCGTAATAATACAGAAAGTCCAGTACCGCCTCCCATGATAACAATTTTAGGTTTTCTCTCTTTTTTCATCCCTTAATGGCCCTTTCTCTTCTCCACATCACGATGAGATACATGAACGCTATACTCTGGTTTCAAATGTTTCCCAAGGTATTCTGTAAGCGTAACAGAACGATGCTGCCCACCTGTACATCCAATTGCAATTACAAGTTGACTCTTACCTTCTCTTTTATAATGAGGCAGCATGAAAGTGATAAGATCCGTCAATTTCTCTAAAAACTTATGCGTCTCATTAAATTTCAGCACATACGATGAAACTTCTTCATCTAGTCCTGTTAATGGCTTCATATGTGGAATGTAGTATGGATTTGGTAAAAAACGAACATCAAACACTAAATCTGCATCAATTGGAATGCCGTACTTAAATCCAAATGACATAACATTTACACGAAATGCTTGCTCAGTTTCAGTTGAAAACAGGTGAACAATCTTTTCACGTAATTCCTTCGGTTTTAAATCCGATGTATCAAGCACAATATTCGCTCGTGCCTTCATATCAGTTAATAAGCTGCGCTCCATCTCGATTCCCTTTAACGGCAAACCAGTTGGCGCAAGTGGATGCGAACGTCTCGTTTCTTTATAACGAGTTACAAGCGTGCTGTCTTTCGCATCTAAGAATAAAATATGAGGAATAATCCATGTACGTTCTGATAAATCATCAAGTGCTCCCCATAAATGTTCGAAAAATTCTCGGCCACGTAAATCAACGCCAAGTGCTACTTTATTCATTTTCCCTTTTGAATCCGCCATAAGCTCAATAAACTTTGGCAATAACATCGGTGGTAAATTATCTACACAGAAATATCCTAAATCTTCAAAACTTTGTAAAGCTACTGTTTTTCCTGCTCCAGACATTCCTGTAATAATTACCATTTTTATATCATTATTCTCTGTCATCGTATCCTCTCCTTGACGGTTTAACTCGGATCTAATCGATATGAAAGCAACTCAAAATCTGGGGTATATACAAATGTACCGTAGATTATGCCATTTCCTTTAATTAAATAATCAATAATGTGATAATCTCCTGGTGCCATTGCTAAATCATCAATTTTATCAAATGTATGCCAACCAATGATGCCTTCTTCGCTCTCTAGTTTGTTTTCTCCTGCAAAATCTGTCGCTAAAAAGGAGAACATCATCCATTCAGAAACAACTTTATCACCTTCTTGGATGACAAAGGTGAAGACCCCCTTTAACGCTGGGTTCTTTAAATAAATACCTGTTTCTTCACGATACTCGCGAACAACGGAATCTCTTACAGTCTCACCACGCTCCATTTTCCCACCTGGTGCAACCCACCAATTACGGCGAGGTTTTTGGAGTAAGAGTACTTCATTATCTCTAATTAACACACAGTTTGTCACTCTTTGCATGTTTCTTCACCTCAGCTACTTGCAGTAAATTTCTCACTGCATACTCATTTCATTATACTATCAAAAACAGTTTGCTACAACGAAGGAGCCAGTCCCCTTTCGCTAAGCACTGCTACTCAACAATTTTAAAAAAGCTTTTTATAACAAGCAATGTAAATGCCTGGACTTTCAATGAATAACATGAAAAATCCCCTTAACGACTTTTATCGCCAAGGGGACTCTAACCCTTACTTCTTACCGAAATAAGTAACAATCGCAAATCCTAAAATAAAGGTAATAATCGAACTTATAATTGAGAATCCACCAGTTGGAATACCGGGGAACACAATCACAATCGAGCCGATAACAAGTCCAATAATTGCCGCAAATGTCATACTTTTATAACGATCTAATAAGAAACTAATTCCTTTACTACTTACAACAAATCCTACCATAACACCAGCACCGATAACTACGATTAAAGGTAAGTTCAGTGTAGTTAAAGCATTAATTGCTGTCGGATACACACCAATAATTAATAAAATAAATGATCCGCTAATTCCAGGAAGTAACATAGCCATACTAGCCATCCACCCTGCAAAAAACAAACCAATTGCATTTAAAATTGTTAACGTTGTAATTGGATCTGCTGTCTTATCTGGTTTAAAGAAAGCTGTGATTGCAACAAGAATTGCTGCAACTATTAATAAAACAATGTGCTTACCTTTAAACGATGACTTTGCATCAGCTTCCCTCATTAACATCGGTAATATACTAATAATTAAACCGAGGAAGAAAAATTGAGTCGGTTCATAATGATTTTCAAGTAAATATTTAATAACGTGACTTAACGTTAAAAACGCTGCTGCCACACCAGCTGCAAGGGGAATTAAAAATCCTAAATGTTTTTTCCATTCACGACTAAAGAACCCACTAATTGCTGCAAGCAATTGTTCATAAATCCCTAACACAACAGCGATTGTACCGCCGCTCACACCAGGAATTAAATCACTAACGCCCATACAAAATCCACGATATACATTACGCCATTCCATGCTGAATAAATTCCTCATTTCTTATAGTGATTTTTCCGTAAAGTCCAGTATATCAATAAGAAAGCTTATAATCCTGATATTTTTTGACAAAACTTTGACATTTTCACACAAAAAAGAAGAAAGCTCCTAGCTGTAGCTTTCTTCTCAAAAGGTATGTTATCCCTTATTTTTCTGATACAGTTTTTAGTTCTTCTAATAATTCTTCAACGTAATGTTGTGCACTTTGTGCTGCGATACTACCGTCACCTGTTGCAGTTACAATTTGGCGTAGCATTTTTTCACGAACATCTCCAGCTGCGAAAATACCAGGAACTTTCGTTTCCATACGCTCATTTGTTTCAAGGTAACCATTTTCGTTTGTAATACCTAGTTCAACAAATGGTTTTGATAATGGTAACATACCGATGTATACGAATACGCCGTCAGTTTTGACTTCTTTCTCTTCTCCACTATTTACGTCTACAAGTGTTACACTTCCTACTTTACCACTTGCTTCGTTAATTTCTTTAATCGTGTGGTTCCAAATGAAATCTACTTTCTCATTTTGGAAAGCACGATCTTGTAAAATTTTCTGTGCACGAAGCGTGTCACGACGGTGAACGATCGTTACTTTTGATGCAAAGCGTGTTAAGAACACACCCTCTTCAACAGCAGAATCTCCGCCGCCAATAACTACAAGTTCTTTTCCTTTAAAGAATGCGCCGTCACATACTGCACAATATGATACACCGCGGCCGCCAAGTTCAGCTTCGCCTGGCACACCAATTTTTTTATATTCTGCACCGCTTGCAACGATAATTGCACGTGCTTTATATTCTTTTTTACCAGCAATAATTGTTTTGTATTCTTTACCATCGATGACTGCTTTCACATCACCGTATGCATATTCAGCACCAAATTTCTTCGCATGCTCGAACATTTTATTTGATAAGTCTGGTCCTAAAATAGACTCATAACCTGGGTAGTTTTCTACATCTTCTGTGTTTGCCATTTGGCCACCTGGAATACCACGCTCAAGCATTAATGTGCTTAAATTCGCACGAGATGTATATACTGCAGCTGTCATACCAGCTGGTCCTGCACCAATAATAATGACATCATAAATTTTTTCTTCTGACACACCATTCACTCCTATTCATTCCTACACAATTAAGTTACCCTCATTATACTGTTAGCATCATTTTTTTCCCAATGATTTGCTTATCTTATGTGTGCGTACGTTTAACAGTCTGCACATACTTTCGAACAGTCGCTACAGATACATTATATACATCTCCAAGTTCCGACTGTGTCATCTTATTTCCTTGTTCGCTGCGTACGATATATTCAACCGCAGCTGACCAGCCGTATACATTTGTAAAAACTGCTCCAGATGTATATAAACGTATGAACGTACAGAACCAAAATTGTAAACACTCTTCGATTAATTCATCATCTTTTTTCGTATAATTGTATAAAGCATCCGCAATTCGCGCGCACTGTTCAAATTGCTGTAAATCAGCTGGAATGCTCTTATGGCTATTAAGTAAAAAGAAATACTTTGCAAGTTGCGATACGATTGGAACGCCATTCTTCGCTTGCGTTACATCAAAGAAGAATCCTACCTTCTCCGGCGTTGATAATTCGTTCATCAAATATAAAGCTAGCATTTGTTCCTCTAGCGTCGCACTTTGCTGAAATGATTTTCGTAATTCTTCAAATAACACATTTTGTCCTTCATCCGCTAAATTTAGCGCATTCCACGGCTCTTTTCCCTTTTTATCAGGGTGTAATTCTACAACATGTTGCCACATTTTTTCCGCTACTTGCTGATCTTCCATCATATATGCAGAATATGCAAACCAATAATAGAAACTAACGTCTCCCTCGTATCCTTGACGTTTTAATACTTTGAACCATTTATATGCATGCTCAAAATGACCAATTGTTGCAAGTGTCGTTCCTAGTTTCAAACGATGCTCAAATGAAATTGGATATACTGCAACTAACTGAGCAGCTAACGCTTCTACTTGTTTATGCTCTCCAATTGAATATAGAAAAATAAGCGTATTACAGAGCGCATGTATATTACCAGGATTTTTCTCTAAAATCATTTCCGTTAACTTTAGTGCCTTATCTACATTGCCAGATTGAAAATGCGCAATGGCTAAATTATTATGCCCCGACCAAAATTCCGGATAATCTTTCGTAACAATTTCTAATGTAGTAATTGCTTCTTCCAATTGTCCGTTACGAATATAACGATTCGCTTCTTCCTGCATAACAATTAAATCATCTTCATCCTCAATCTCTTCTGCACCCATCGCTTCTTCTTCCATAATTTCAAGTAATTCTAATGTATCTTCAACGAATTCCTTCTCTTCCGCAACTTCTAAATAACGCTCCGCATATTTTTTTGCCTGCTGAAATAGCCCCATATATGCATAGTTATTTGCAATGAAATAATAGCATTGTTCAAGTTCAGGGTTAGATCTAACTAACTTTAAGAAGGTTTGATTCGATTCTTGATATTCACCAGCCTCAGATAATACTGTTGCTAATTGGCATAAAATAAACGGCTCCTTCTCACTTTGTGCCGCTCTTCGAAAATATTTAATTGCATCTTGCAATTTTTGTCCTTTGTAGGCCCTCATCCCTTTTTTATAAAAGAAGTCCGCTAATTGATTAAAAGAGATAACTTGTCCGTTCTCCTTATATATTCTTTGATTTTTCCCCATATATCCTCCAGTTTTTTGTTTTCTTCGTTCACACATTCTTCTATCTATAAGTATAAACGATTCCGTAAAAAACAAAACAGTATATTATACTCAATTATTTCCTTTTTATGCATTAAAAAAGAAGAGAAATGTTACATTTTTAGTATCAACCTTCTCTAGCATCCATTTCTTCTTTTGTATAAATAACACGCATTGGATTTCCACCCACGAAAGCGCCACTTGGTACATCTCTATGAACGAGTGTGCCAGCTGAAACGATCGCGCCATCTCCAATTTTCACACCTGGTAATATCGTTGTATTTGCTCCAATCATCACTTCATTTCCTATGACGATCTCTCCAAGTCGATATTCTCGAATTAAATATTCATGTGCTAAAAGCGTTGTATTATATCCAACAATTGAATTTTCTCCCACAGTTATCTTTTCTGGGAACATAATGTCCGGCATTACCATAAGCGCGAACGATGTTTTCCTTCCTACCTTCATCCGTAAAAATGTGCGGTACAGCCAATTCTTGACGGATAAAAATGGTGTATAACGAGCGATCTGGATAATAATAAAATTCTTCATTACCTTCCAAAAAGACACTGTTTTATACACATTCCATAATGAATTCTCTCCCGCAACGGGATAGCGCGTTGTCCGTCGCACTTAGCTCGCTCCTCTACTAAAGTAGGGAAATACGCCCCTACTAACTTACTTGGACCTTTATGAACGGTTCATATTAGACAAAATCGGTAGTAAATCACTCATTTTATCTAACATAAAGTCCGGCTTGTAAGCCTCTAAATACGCTCTACCTTTCAGTGTCCATGAAACCGCAGCTGTTTTCGTACCCGCATTTTGTCCACCAACAATATCATGATGATTATCCCCAACCATCAATGCTTCTTCCGGTTTTGCATCTAATAACTGAAGTGCCTTTTGAAGTGGCTCCGGATGAGGTTTCACATGCTCTACATCATCAATTGTCACGACAACATCAAAAAATTCATCCAGCTTCGAAAACTTTAATCCCATTTCAACAGTTTGTCTCGCTTTCGTTGTAACAATCCCAACTTTATAACCTTGCTTCTTCAACTCTTGAACTGTTTCATATACAGTTTCATATTCTTCTACTAATTCATCATGATAATCATGGTTAAATTGACGATAGCACGTAATCATCTCTTCAACTTTGTTTTCATCAATCTTGCTGAAAGTATCCTGTAAAGACGGACCGATAAATGGCAATACATCTTCACGCTTATATTGATTTGGATAATATGTATGTAACACATGTAAAAAAGAAGAAATAATAAGTTCGTTTGTATTAATTAAAGTTCCATCTAAATCAAATAACACTGTATTTATTCTCATTGCCTTAGTCCTTTCGCTTTCCTGAATATGAAAGAAGCAGCATCTCATAATAAGATGCTACTTTTCTCTAATTTTCCAAATATCTTTTATCAGCTTGCCCCATTTTTCGTCTCACAATAATGAAAATAATAGAAATAACAACAAGTCCAATTGACATTACTTGTGCGATACGAAGTGGTCCTAGCATTAAACTATCTGTACGTAAGCTTTCTACGAAGAAGCGCCCTACTGAATACCAAATTAAATATGTGAAGAATAGTTCCCCGCGGCGTAAGTTCACTTTGCGTAATGCAAGTAATAGAATTACTCCCGCAAAATTCCATAATGATTCATATAAAAACGTCGGGTGGTAGTACACACCATCAATGTACATTTGATTAATAATGAAATCCGGTAAATGAAGACCTTCTAAAAACTGTCTCGTTACTTCATCACCATGTGCCTCTTGGTTCATAAAATTTCCCCATCGGCCAATTGCTTGTCCTAGTAAAATACTTGGCGCAGCAATATCAGCCAACTTCCAGAATGAAACCCCGCGGCGTTTCGCAAAAAGAATCCCTGTAATAACAGCCCCAATTAAACCACCGTGAATCGCCAATCCACCTTGACGAATATTAATAATTTGACTCGGGTTTTGCGCGTAATATTCCCATTCAAAAATAACATAGTACATTCTCGCAAATAGAATAGCGATCGGTACTGCAATTAATACAAGGTCAACAAATGTATCTTTTGGAATACCTAACCTTTCTCCCTCGCGAGTTGCTAGCCAAAGACCTAATAGCACACCTGTACCGATAATAATCCCGTACCAATAAACAGGAAACGGCCCAAGTTGGATAGCTACACGGTCAAGCTGTGGTACAGAACCTAGCAGCATATGTATGACCTCCTCTCCAAAGTTTACTCCTGATTTCCTAACTCAATCGCACTCATTAATCGTTCAGAGAACTGCTGTGCTGCATTGACTCCCATACGTTTTAAACGGAAGTTCATCGCTGCCACTTCAATAATAACAGCCAAGTTTCGACCAGGACGAACTGGAAGTGTAATCTTCGTAAGTTCTGTATCAATAATCTTCATCTTCTCTTCATCAAGACCTAAGCGATCGTAATTTTTCTTTTGATCCCAAATTTCAAGATTAATAACAAGTGTAATACGCTTATAATTTCGCACTGCCCCTGCACCGAATAACGTCATAACGTTAATGATACCTAGACCACGAATTTCTAATAAATGCTCAATTAAATCTGGTGAGCTTCCGACTAACATGTCTTCATCTTCTTGGCGAATCTCTACACTATCATCCGCAACAAGACGGTGACCACGTTTTACAAGCTCAAGAGCTGTCTCACTTTTACCGACACCACTTTGACCTGTAATTAAAACACCAACGCCGTAAATATCTACTAACACACCATGTACAGCTGTTGTAGGTGCTAACTTACCTTCTAAATAATTTGTTAAACGACTTGATAATCTTGTTGTCGTTTGAGCAGAACGTAATAAAGGCATGCCTGATTCACGTGATGCTTGTAATAACTCATCTGGTACATCTTGATTACGAGTTACAATAATACATGGCGTCTCCTCAGTACAAAGCGCTTTCATTCTCTCTTGTTTTTGCTCTGACGTTAATGTGTCAAAGAATGTAAGCTCCGTCTTTCCAAGAAGCTGTACGCGATCAGCTGGATAATATGTAAAAAATCCTGCCATTTCAATTCCAGGTCGTGATAAATCACTTGTATCAATTGGACGATGAATTCCTTCTTCACCACTTATTAACTCCAATTGAAACTGTTCAATTAAATCTTTTGTCCTTACTTTCGGCATATGTATAAACCTCCACTCCGCTGCGGGTTCAGTCTCATTTGATGTAAAATTTCATTCTACCGGATATTGTACCATTTTTTTCTGGAAACAAGAAATACGGTTTCTAATAAATAGAAAAAAACATTTCATACATATCATGAAATGTTTTTCTTTTTGTCATTTTCTCTTTTTTTCATATAGAGGTTCCACAATTGCTTTTTCAATAATCATATTAAAGATTGAAATACAAATTGCCGCAACAATCGCTACACCAAACCCTGATATATTAAATGCATCTCCTAATAATGAATCTGCTATTTTTAACGTAATCGCATTAATTACAATTAAGAAGAAACCGAAAGTTACAACAGTAATCGGTAGCGTAATTAAAATTAAAAACGGTTTTACAAACACATTTAAAACAGCCAAAATAATACTCGCAATAATTGCAGTTTGTATATTTGCTACGTAAAACGCGTCTGGTGCAATCCCTTTTAAAAGTCCCGATACAGCGATTAACACAACGCTATTTACAAGAAGTGATACAATCCATCTCATTTTCTTACACATCCTTTTGACATATATATTTCATCATACGCTAATAGATAAGAAACGCAAGTATCATACAAATACTTATATCAACTTATTCTACTCTTCCTGCTTGTATACCTACCAACATCTCTTTGTGAAATAGGGACCACACCATCTATGTTCATGCGTTTTTACAAAAGTCCAAGTGAACTCTTTGCCTACAATATAGATATCGCCTTTATACATATCATCCGTCTCACACAATATATCATTCAGATGTAATAAACTCGCATCTTTTATTAGCAGTACATCATCACAATGTTGATAGAATATATAGCAATCCTTTTTCACTTCATTATGAAACGCGTTCTCCGCTTCTTCACCCTCTAAACACTTCTTTTTCTCATAACTAAATATGTGCCAAAGATACCCACATCCATACTTATCTTCGTAAAGAAAAATATCTTCTTTTTCCTCATCACTTACATGGTTTGCAAAGTTATCCTCCCAGCGCTTCCGAAAATATACACCCCAACTTTGAAACTCTCTTACTTTCATATTTTTCTTTCTCAAAGCATCTAAAAAATCCATTTTTCCCCCTATGAACTAAAAACCGAGTGGAAATGCCACCCGGTTTTTAGTAATACACTTATTGAGATAACTCTACTTCTTTTATTTTCTCTTTCATTCTTGCTTTATCACGATTTAAAATCTCTTTTAAATACTTACCTGTATACGAGCGTTCTTCTTTCACTACTTGCTCCGGCGTTCCGGACGCAACGATTTGTCCACCTTTGTCCCCACCTTCTGGTCCAAGGTCAACAATATAATCAGCTGTTTTAATTACATCTAAATTATGTTCAATTACAAGTACCGTCTCACCACTCTCAACAAGGCGTTGCAGAACTTCTAGAAGACGCGCAATATCATGTGCATGTAAACCAGTCGTTGGCTCATCTAAAATATATAACGTACGACCTGTAGAACGACGGTGTAATTCAGAAGCTAATTTCACACGCTGTGCTTCACCACCAGATAACGTCGTAGCTGGTTGCCCTAATTTCATATAACCAAGCCCAACATCTACAAGCGTTTGAAGTTTACGTTTAATTTTTGGGATATTAGCGAAGAACTCTACTCCATCTTCAATTGTCATCCCTAACACTTCAGAAATGTTTTTATCTTTATATTTCACTTCTAACGTTTCACGGTTGTAACGTTTACCATGACACACTTCACACGGAACGTATACGTCTGGCAAGAAGTGCATTTCGATTTTAATAATTCCATCACCACGGCACGCTTCACAACGTCCACCTTTTACATTAAAGCTGAAACGTCCTTTTTGATATCCGCGCACTTTTGCTTCATTCGTTTGTGCAAACACATCACGAATATCATCGAATACACCTGTATACGTCGCTGGGTTAGAACGTGGTGTACGACCGATTGGTGATTGATCAATATCGATTACTTTATCTAAATGCTCAAGGCCTTTAATTTCTTTATGAGTACCTGGCTTCGCTTTCGCTTTATATAACTTTTGCGCTAACGATTTATACAGTACTTCATTAATCATCGTACTTTTCCCGGAACCAGATACACCTGTTACCGCAACAAACGTACCAAGCGGGAATGACATCTTCGCATTCTTTAAGTTATTCTCTTTTGCGCCGACAATTTCCACTTTTCTTCCGTCACCTTTACGTCTTTCAAGTGGAACAGGAATAAACTCTTTACCGCTTAAATACTTCCCTGTTAACGAATTCTCATCTTGCATCACTTCAGCTGGTGTACCTGCTGATACGACTTGTCCACCGTGAATACCTGCACCAGGTCCAATATCAAGTAAATAGTCAGCTGCCATCATCGTATCTTCATCATGTTCAACGACAATTAACGTATTACCTAAATCGCGCATTTCTTGCAATGTACGAATAAGACGATCGTTATCACGCTGATGCAAACCGATAGAGGGCTCATCAAGAATGTAAAGTACGCCAGTAAGACGAGAACCAATTTGCGTCGCTAAACGAATACGCTGCGCCTCACCACCTGATAATGTTCCTGCGGCACGACTTAACGTTAAATAATCTAAACCGACGTTTACTAAGAACCCAACGCGCTCCTGGATTTCTCTTAAAATTAAATGAGCGATTTGTTGTTGTTTCTCCGTTAGTTCCACATTTGAGAAGAATTCCTGTACTTCTTGAACAGAATACTTCGTTACGTCAGCAATCGTTTTCCCACCAACGAAAACAGCTAAACTCTCAGGCTTTAAGCGTCCACCTTTACACTTCGGACAAGCTTGCTCTGCCATATACTTTTCCATTTGCTCACGAACATAATCAGAACTCGTTTCACGATAACGACGTTCAATATTTGGAATAACACCTTCAAATAAAATCTCATTTTCCTTTACTTGACCAAATTCATTTACATAGCGGAAATAAACCTTCTCTTCACCGCTTCCGTATAACACTTTATCAAATAAATCTTTCGGTATATCTTTCACAGGCACATCCATATCAACGCCATAATGATTACATACAGATTGTAAAAGTTGCGGGTAATATTGTGAGCTTGTCGGTTCCCAAGGCGCAATCGCATGTTCATTTAATGATAAATCCCAGTTTGGTATAACAAGTTCTAAATCTACCTCTAACTTTGAACCAAGTCCATCACAAGAAGGACATGCTCCGAATGGACTGTTGAACGAAAACATACGCGGCTCTAATTCTCCGATTGAAAAACCACAATGTGGACAAGCATGATGTTCACTAAATAGAAGTTCCTCTTCTCCCATTACATCGATTAACACACGGCCTCTGCCAAGCTTTAATGCACTTTCAAGTGAATCCGCAAGACGGCTTGCGATTCCTTCTTTTACAACAATACGGTCAATGACAACTTCAATAGAATGCTTCTTATTTTTATCTAACGTAATCTCTTCAGATACATCCAGCATCTCACCATCAACACGTACACGAACATATCCTTGCTTTTTAATATCTTCAAGCACTTTCACATGTGCACCTTTACGCCCAGAAACGATAGGGGCTAACACTTGTAATTTCGTACGCTCAGGATATTCAAGAACACGGTCTACCATCTGTTCTACTGTTTGTGATGTAATTTCAATGCCATGATTCGGACAAATCGGCGTACCAATTCGCGCAAATAATAAACGTAAATAATCATAAATCTCCGTTACCGTTCCGACAGTTGAACGTGGATTGCGACTCGTCGTTTTTTGATCAATTGAAATCGCTGGTGACAATCCTTCAATCGTATCTACATCCGGCTTATCCATTTGTCCTAAAAACTGACGCGCATACGCAGATAACGATTCTACGTATCTGCGCTGCCCTTCTGCATAAATCGTATCAAACGCTAATGATGATTTTCCTGAACCGGACAATCCCGTCACAACAACAAGCTGATTTCTCGGAATGGTTACATCAATATTTTTTAAGTTATGTGCTCTAGCACCTTTTACAACAATAAAATCCTTGCTCATGCTCACTCTATTCACCCTTCCGCTTTTAATTCTAATAGTAAATCTCTCAATTCAGCTGCACGCTCGAAATCTAACGCTTTTGCTGCTTCTTTCATCTCTGCTTCCATCTTTGCAATTGTCTTTTCACGCTCTTTTTTCGTCATCTTCTTAGCTGGCGCTGCGTCATACGTTTCTGTTTCTTCAGCTGCTGTCGTTGCACGGATCACATCACGCACGCCTTTTTGAATCGTTTTCGGCGTAATACCATGCTCTTTATTGTAAGCTTCTTGTATAGTGCGACGACGCTGCGTTTCTTCAATCGCAATTCCCATCGATCTCGTTATACGATCTGCGTACATAATAACGCGGCCGTTTTCATTACGTGCTGCACGACCGATTGTTTGGATTAATGAACGCTCTGAACGTAAGAATCCTTCCTTATCAGCATCTAAAATAGCGACAAGTGATACTTCCGGAATATCTAATCCTTCTCGCAGCAAGTTAATACCGACAAGAACATCAAACTTACCGAGGCGAAGATCACGGATAATTTCAATACGTTCTAACGTTTTAATTTCGGAGTGAAGATAGTTCACTTTAATTCCTACATCTTTTAAGTAATCCGTTAAATCCTCTGACATCTTCTTCGTTAAAGTCGTAATTAATACACGTTCATTTTTTGCAATGCGATCTTGAATCTCTCCTAATAAATCGTCAATTTGCCCTTCAATTGGTCGTATATCAATAGGTGGATCTAAAAGCCCTGTTGGACGAATAATTTGTTCTATTACTTCTGGCGACTGCTCTAACTCGTACGGTCCTGGCGTTGCCGAAACGTAAATCACTTGATTCGTTTTCTCTTCAAACTCATCAAATGTGAGCGGTCTATTATCTAAAGCTGATGGCAGACGGAATCCATGATCCACAAGCACTTGCTTACGCGCTTGGTCCCCGTTATACATTGCTCTTACTTGCGGCACTGATACGTGTGACTCATCCATAACGATTAAGAAATCTTTCGGGAAATAGTCTAATAACGTATACGGCGTTGCACCCGCTGGACGAAGTGTTAAATGACGGGAATAGTTTTCAATCCCTGAACAAAAGCCCATCTCGCGCATCATTTCTAAATCATAACGTGTACGTTGCTCTATACGCTGTGCTTCTAACAACTTGCCATTATCATTTAATTCCTTTAAACGTTCTTCTAATTCTTTTTCTATATTTTCAATAGCGACCTTCATTTTTTCTTCACGTGTAACGAAGTGAGATGCTGGGAAGATTGCTACATGATCACGTTCTGCTAATACTTCACCTGTTAACGCATTTACTTCGCGAATACGATCGATTTCATCACCGAAAAACTCAATTCGAATACAATGCTCGTCAAGTGATGCCGGGAAGATTTCAACTACATCTCCGCGCACGCGGAATGTACCACGCTTGAAATCAATATCATTACGTCCATACTGTACATCAACAAGTTCACGAAGCAATTGATTGCGGTCCTTTTCCATACCAACTCGAAGTGAAACAACTAACTCGCGGTATTCTTCTGGAGAACCTAAACCATATATACACGAAACACTCGCCACGATAATTACATCGTCCCGTTCAAATAATGCGGACGTTGCTGAGTGACGCAATTTATCAATTTCATCATTAATCTGTGCATCTTTTTCAATAAACGTATCTGTTTGTGGCACATATGCTTCTGGCTGATAATAATCATAATAACTAACAAAATATTCAACTGCATTATTTGGAAAAAAGTCTTTTAACTCACTATATAACTGTCCTGCTAACGTTTTATTATGAGCCATGACAAGTGTTGGCTTCTGCACTTCTTTAATGACATTTGAAATCGTAAATGTCTTACCCGTTCCTGTCGCTCCAAGCAACACTTGCTTTTTCTTTCCACTATTAATTCCCTCTACAAGCTTCTCTATAGCTACCGGCTGATCGCCTTGTGGGGAATATGCTGAAATAATTTCAAATTGATGTTCCACGTAAGATCCGACCTCCTCATAAAAATCTGTATTATTATTTTACCACGAATGCCCATAAAAAACCTAAAAAAACGAACAGATATTCGGTAAAGTTTTCGACAATATATACATAGAAAAAGGAAGGAAAGCACACTTCCTTCCTTATCAAACCTTCTCCCACATGAACAGAAAGTAAACAACACACTAATTAAAATCCTAATTCATTTCAAATAGACATATAAAACTAGCTCTCTTTCCTACTGTCATCCTCTCCTATACAAACTATTGGTATACTAAAAAAGCTACTTTCCTCTATGAAAGTAGCTTCTCTTTTCCTTTTTCCTTCTTCGGGAAAAGAACATATGAAAATGAAATAACTGCATCCACTAAAAGTATAATCGCCCACACTTGGCTCACGCGACTTGCAGCTTTATTTAAAACGATTCCTGACTCTAACCAATTGCCCCACTGTTCAAATGGAGTAAGCCCATACGCCAAGAAAAAGAAAATATGCACAACAACGAATAAAACAAGATGCAATACCCAATTTTTTATTTCCTGCTTCGCATAAGCCATACCTGTTAATTCTATATGTTCTTCAATAATAGGATCTGGTTCATTCCGCCATTTCGCAACTAGCTTTTGCGCAAATATATCAAGCTTCTTCAAATCCTTTTTCCCGTAGAAAACTGCATACAATAAAATAATTACAGTAATGATTTGAAAGTTAGAGAACTTTCCTGTTTGATAATAGTCCACTACTCCTAAGGTTAAAATGAATACTTCATTTACGAGTAGTACAATCCCCATAATAAAGCTTGCCTTCTTCAAACGAAATCCGTAACGGAGTAAAAAGAAACCGATAGCTGATAACCAAAATACAATCTCTGCCCCAATTAAAAAATACCAGCGATATTCTACAAGTATACTCATTTACCCTTCTCCTTTTCATCATATATACGAAAAGCTTCATCCATATATAATAAAAGTTCTTCTTCGATTGGATACATGCTCATTTTCTGTGAATCTTCCTTCGATTTTCTAACTTCCCATAACTTATCTAAAAACGCTTCATCACCATTGGCCATTTCTAAACACTTCTGCATTAATCTCTTCGTTGCCCCTTGTACTTCATCACTCACGACTTCTTTGCCCTCTTTCATAAAAGTGCGAAATTGCTTTAATAAATCTACCCACTCTAAAACATTCGGATCTTCTTCACTCATATTTGGCAAATTATGAAGCAATTTTTGTTCTTCCTTTGAAAATACTTCATTTTGAAATATTTCACGTATACGAGATGACTGTTTCGAAAGCTGAATCAGTTCGAACATAACTTTCCAATCAAGTTCACCCTCTACATCTACCGAATAAACAACAGCTTGTAAAACACGCTCCATTCGATTGAATTTCTTTTGTTCTTCCTGTACAAATCGAAGTTGTTTTTCAAGCGAATCCTTTAAATTAAGCTCACCTTTTACTAACATATTCGCAGACTCTTTTAATGAAAATCCCATTTCCTTTAAAAATAAAATTTGTTGCAGCCTTATTACGTCAGCTTCACTATATAAACGATGCCCGCCTTCTGTTTTCCCGCTCGGCTTTAATAAATCTATTTGATCATAGTAACGTAATGTACGTACTGTTACCCCTGTTTCTTTCGTCAATTGTTGTATTGAAATCACTACCATCACCTCTTCTTCTTCATTATAAAAGATGACGTAACGTCACTTTCAAGCCTTTTGTAAAAAAATACAAAAAGCTGTTTATACTCTTTGTATAAACAGCTTTTACGGAAATAATCCTTTTTGTACAGCACGCCCACAAAATAAAATAAGTGCTCCAACAACAACACTCGTTGCTGTTTTATGATAATGAGCTGAAACTAATAAATAATACGATAAACCTACAGTACCGAGCATAATACAAATACTTGGTACTGGATTACGAGAGAAGTTCTGCATTCCCCAAAACAAAGCAAAAATAGCCGTAGCGACACATAATACCGGTAATCCCATCCCAGTTCCCCTTTTTCTATCTATTCCTTGTTGCTAACACACTCGTCGATGCCACACTTATTAATAAACCAAAACCAATCCCTATATATTTAAACGTATAATCTAATTGAAATCTCTCAAACTTATTCATTCATTTTTTCTCCCCTTACTCTAGCGTAAATATTTCCTCCACCTTCATTCCAAAATATTTAGCGATTTTTAACGATAACTCTAGACTCGGATTATAATGATGGTTTTCAATCGCCACAATCGTCTGCCGCGTCACCTGCATCGCCTTTGCCATTTCAACTTGCGTTATATGATTTTGCTTTCTTAACTCTTTTATTGTATTTTTCACACCCATAGGTTCCACCTTCGAAAGTAAAGATATCTTTACAAATTTTAGAAAACCATCTTACTGAACATCTTCTCTAACAAAGTACAAGAGTCATTTAATTTATAACAGCGATTTTTTAAATATATCGACATCATTAGCCCTATAATCATAAGAAAAAGCTGTTCCCAAATACCTTTGGGAACAGCTTCTCCGCCCTACTACATAAATCCTAACGCATATACAAGAACGTATCCAAGAATAGAAAGGCAAACCGAACCGATCAGCCCCGCCACGAATGCTTTGCTTCCTAACTTACGGAACGTTTTAAACTCTACATTTAAACCAAGCCCCGCCATCGCCATTGCAATAAGCATGTAAGCAATAACAACAATATAGCCGGCAACAACTTCTGGGATAATACCGAGCGAATGAACTGCACTCATCGCTAAAAATCCGAAGATGAACCATGGAATTGGAAGATCGCGCCACGATCTTTTTTCCTCGCTTCCTTCGCTCTTACCAAACCATAAGCCAATTAAAATTGCTACTGGTACGAGCATCGCTACGCGCGTTAGCTTCACGATAACCGCGATGTCTACAGCCGTGCTTCCTCCTGGCGCCGCAGCTGCGATGACATGAGCGATTTCATGCAGCGTCGCACCTGAGAATACGCCGTAACCGTACGGCGAGAAGCCAAGTACTGGGTATAATAGCGTATAAATAAGTGTAAATATTGTACCTAAAATTGCAATAATCGCTGCGCCGACCGCCGTTTCCTCATCCTTCGCTTTCACTTGCGGTGCAATTGCCACGACCGCAGCCGCGCCGCAAATTGCTGTCCCGCATGCTGTTAAAATTCCAAGCTTCTTCTCTACCTTAAATACTTTCGTTAGTCCGTATACAACGAAAATTGTAAATGTAATAACAACCGCTGCGATGACCAATACTTTCGGCCCTGCCTTCGCAATATCAACAAGATTTAATCGCATTCCAAGTAAGATGATCCCGAGGCGAAGCAACTTCTTACTCGCAAAGTTTGTCCCTGCAATTGCATCATGAGGAACTCCAATTGCCGCACGCCAAACCATCCCAATTAGAATAGCAATTACTAATTGTCCCATAATATTTAAAAACGGAAGCTCTGCTAAATATTTCGCCGCAATTGCAATTAATAGTGTAATCCCAATTCCTTGCGAAAATCCAAAACGCTTCTTCTTTTGTATAACAAGTGTTTGTTCCACTTTGTACCACTCCAATAATCGTATTGGAACATGCATGTTCTATCTACTTACATTATAAGAGAGTTTCTATAATAAGTTTAATATCAATATTTAATCTCTATCATCAAAAATACTTATGATAAGATGAAAGAAAAACGAAAGGATCTCATTACATGAACGTAGACATTTTAAAAATTTTTGTTACTGTCGTGGAACAAAAGCACTTCTCCCGTGCAGCAGAATTATTAAACCTTTCACAGCCTGGCGTAAGTATGCATATTCGCAACTTAGAAAATGAATTTGGAACTACACTTATTCAGCGCTCCCCGAAGCACGTTCAAGTGACAGAGGCTGGAAACATATTATATATACATGCAAAGCAAATGCTCTCTCTTTACGAAGATGCGAAACAAGAAATTAACGAACTACATAACGTTGTAACAGGAACTCTACGCATCGGTGCTAGTTTTACAATTGGCGAATACTTACTTCCAAAAATACTCGCTAACTATGCGAATGAAAATCCACACGTCGAAGTTCATACCTTTATCTCAAATACAGAAGACGTCTTGCAAAGTCTTCGCTCTAATCAAATTGATATCGGCTTAGTGGAAGGGCAAGTCATATACGCCGACGTTGACGTTGAAACATTTATGCAAGATGAAATGAAGCTCGTCGTTCCGCCAAATCATCCACTGCTCCGCACAAATGAAATAAATGAAAGCTCACTCCAAGATCAAGTATGGGTATTAAGAGAAAGTGGCTCTGGTACACGTGCTTATAGCGATCGTTTTATTCATCAACACCATTTAAAAATGAAACGATTCTTTACATTCAGTAGTATCCAAAGCGTGAAGGAAGCAGTTAGTGCAGGGCTTGGCATCGCTATCCTTTCTGATTGGACTGTACGGAAAGAGCTACTGGCAAAAGAACTATTCCACGTCGAAGTTCCAGACGAACAACTCATCCGTCCATTCTCCATCGTGCGCGGCAAATATTTTATCCCATCTAAAGCTATTCAAGTATTTTTAAATCATGTAGACTCTTTTGCGAAAAAACAAAGTTGACCTTCACATTAGTGTGAAGGTTTACAATACATGTAAAAGGAGTGAAACACATTGCGAATCGGGGAGTTATCAAAAGAAACTGGCGTTAGCGAAAGATCACTAAGACATTACGAAGAAAAGGGATTACTCCCTTCGAAGCGCCTCGCAAATGGCTATCGTGATTTTGATGAAAGTGCCATCAAAAAAGTGGAGCTTATTCAAATGTACTTACAAATTGGCTTAAATTTAGAAGAGACGGCAAGGATGCTGCGCTGCCTTGAAATTGAACCGCACTTGTACGACAATCCGTGCAGCAGCATCCTTACGCTTTATGAAGATAAACTTAATGAAGTAACAAAGCAAATCTCATTGCTTTCCAATATTCAAACGAATTTGCAAAAACACGTTTCACTCCTAAAAAAAGCAAAAGAAAAGGAATGATTACATGTTTGTTATACACGGCAGTTCAAGACAAAATGGAAATACGGAAGCTTTAACACATATGATGATTGATGGAATTGAAACAGAACAAATTTATTTACGTGATCACACAGTCTATCCTATTACAGATCAGCGTCATGATGCAGAAGGGTTCCAACCTGTAGATGATGACTACGAGCAGTTAACCAAGCGCATGTTAGAGCACGACACAATTATCTTTGCTACACCATTATATTGGTACGGGATGAGTGGTCATATGAAAAACTTCATCGATCGCTGGTCACAAAGCTTGCGTGATACATCCCTTCATTTCAAAGAAAAAATGAAAGGCAAAAAAATGTACGTTGTTATCGTTGGCGGCGATAATCCGAAACTAAAAGCATTACCGCTTATCGCCCAGTTCCAATACATCTTTGATTTTGTTGGTTCATCATTTGAAGGATATATCATTGGGTCTGCGAATGGATTAGACGAAATCAAAAACGATGCTAAGGCGCTGGCAAAAGTACAATTGTATAATAACGAATTCAAAAATCATAAACAGAAATAAGTTTGACAAACCATTTTGTATGCGCATACAATGAAAGGAAGGTACTTTGACCAATGAAGTTCTAATTCTCTTATTTATTTCATCCATCACAAATAGTGAACAAAAAATGATGAAAACTAGCAGGGAATTAGTCTGTCCATTTGTCGATACTTTCTTTCGAAACGATCATGTGAAAAATCGTTTATTTATGTACGATTTTTACATGCAAGGGCGACGTTTATCCTCTCTAGTGAAACTAGGGAGGTTTTTTTATGACTATTTTATTCGCACGTAATATTGAAAAAAGCTTTGGTGATCGCACACTATTTACGTTACCATCACTGGAAATTCAAGCGCAGGACCGTATCGGAATTGTCGGAGTCAACGGCGCTGGTAAATCTACGTTATTACAAATATTAAGTAAAGAAATAGAAGCCGACAAAGGCATAGTAACTCATCATAGTTCTATCAGCATCATTCCTCAGCTTAGTGAGGAATTACCGGAAACCGCTTCTTCTCTCGCAAAAGGAAAATGGAGTATTTCAAACGTTACAGATGCAATGAGCGGCGGTGAACGAATGCGGCTAAAGATTGCCCATGCTCTCGAACAAGATGCAGGCATTTTATTTGCTGATGAACCAACAAGCCACTTAGATATGGCCGGTACAGAGCAATTAGAAAAGGCACTTTTATCTTATAAAGGGGCACTTGTTTTAATATCGCATGATCGCGAATTCCTAGATAATATATGTACCAAAATTATTGAAATTGAAGACGGCATGATTCAAGAGTATAAAGGGAATTATTCCAACTATCGAAAACAAAGAGAACGTGAACGAATACAAAAACAAGCAGAATATGAGCAATATATACAAGAAAAAAATCGTTTAGAGCAGTCCATTTTACAAAGAAAGCAACGTGCTTCTAACATGACAAAAATCCCAACACGTTTCAGTTCATCTGAATCTAAACTGTATAAATTAAGTGGGGCTCATGGGCAAGAAAAGGTTAGCAAAGCAGCAAAAGCATTAGAAACACGTCTCGAAAAACTAGAAAAGAAAGAAAAGCCAAAAGATTTCTCTCAAGCTCAGTTTGACGTACAATACCATGCACCCATTCATAGTAAAGTGGCAGTACAGTTCAATAAAGCAACAAAGAAAGTAGGCGACCGTACACTATTTAAAAATATGAATGGAACTATTGCTCCTGGTGCAAAGCTTGCTGTTTTAGGAGCGAACGGAAGCGGCAAAACAACTTTGTTCAACATGCTTCTTGCAAATGAGCGTGGCATGCAGCTTTCGAAAAGTTGTAAAATTGGATACTTCGAACAAACATTGTCAATTTTACAAACAGATAAAACCATTTTGGAAAACGTTCTAGAAGAAACAAACTATACAGAAGCATTCGTTCGCACAATACTTGCAAGACTCCTATTTCGCCGTGAAGATGTTCATAAACCTGTACACGTTCTAAGCGGAGGTGAACGAATGAAGGTTGCACTCGCAAAAGTATTTTTAGGAAACTATAATATGCTTCTGCTTGATGAACCGACAAACTACTTAGACTTAGCGACACAAGAAGAATTAGAAAGCATGTTACAAGAATATCCTGGCACAATACTTTTCATTAGCCATGACCGTGCCTTTATTCGCTCTGTTGCAGACCATATTCTACAAGTAGATGAGAGTGAACCTAGAGTATTCCACGGTAATTACGAGCAATACACAAAAAGAACAACTGGGGATTCTGTAAACGTTACTGAACAAGAACTATTACGATTACAAACAAAACTAACAGAAATCATTGGTCGAATTTCCATACCAAATCATCACGATGATATCTCATCTCTCGAACAAGAATATGAAACATTATTAATTCAAATCCGGAAATGCCAAGAAGCGCTCTAATGTCTTCCCTATATATCGACAAGGCCTTCCGCATTTCCCAAGAAATATTGACACTTCGACATAGAATAGCATCAATAACAGTAAAAAGCCGTGCTAATGCACGGCCTTTTACTTTAAATACGAACAGCAGTCCCGCTCACCGCAACCATTAACATCCCTTCGCGAACTACTTCGTAATCCACGTCGATACCAACAATTGCATTCGCATTTTTTTGTCTTGCGAAAGTTTTCATTTCTTCCATTGCGATGTCGCGCGCTTCTTTTAATTTACTTTCATAAGCGCCAGCACGACCACCGACAACATCACGAACAGAGGCGAAAAGGTCACGAACGATATTCGCGCCCATAATGGCTTCTCCATTGACGATATCAATGTACTCAATAATTTCTTTTCCTTGAATTGTAGACGTTGTTGTTACAATCATACTTTATAGCCTCCCATATGAGATTTCCATCTACTTATATGATGTGCTAATTCAGTAGAAATTATATTTATGAACTGAACTGCGCTTCGTATAACCTGCTGTATCCTCCGCCTTGTTCAATTAATTCATCATGTGAACCTTGTTCTGCAATACCATCTTTATTTACAACGACGATACGATCCGCATTTTTAATCGTCGCAAGTCTGTGAGCGATAACTAACGTTGTACGACCAACTGCTAATTCTGCAAGCGATTTTTGAATTGCTAGTTCCGTCTCTGTGTCTAGTGCAGAAGTTGCTTCATCAAGTATTAAAATTGGCGGGTTTTTCAAGAACATACGGGCAATCGCTAGACGCTGCTTCTGTCCACCTGAAAGTTTCACGCCACGCTCACCGATAACGGTATCTAAACCGTCTGGTTGTGAGTAAATTAAGTCTTCTAACTGCGCACGTTTTACCGCCTGCCAAATTTCCGCTTCTGACGCCTTTAAATTTCCGTAAGCGATATTTTCGCGAATCGTTCCAGAGAATAAGAACACATCTTGCTGCACAATTCCGATTTGCTTACGAAGTGACGATAATGTCATATCTTTCGTATCAATACCATCAATTTGAATCGATCCTGATGATTGCTCATAAAAACGTGGTAACAGGCTACATAAAGTCGTTTTCCCAGCTCCTGATGGTCCAACAAATGCAACTGTTTCCCCTGCATGTATTTTCAAACTAATATCATTTAAAATCGGTTCTTTATTTTCATATCCGAACGTAATGTTGCTATATTGAATATCACCATGTACATGTTTAACTTCCATCGCATCTTTAGCGTCTACAATATCTGGCTCTGTTTCAAGAAGCTCTACATATCTCTTAAAACCAGCAATCCCTTTCGGATAGCTTTCGATTACCGCATTAATTTTTTCAATTGGACGGAAGAAAATATTCGTTAATAGAACGAATCCGATAAATCCACCGTACGTTAATTCACCTTGCAAAACAAACCATGTTCCGCATATTAAGACGAAAAGTGTTACAAGACGCATAAGCATATAACTAATCGATGAATTTAACGCCATAATTTTATATGCCATTAATTTCGTTGTACGGAAACGAGCGTTGTTCACAGCAAATTGCTCTTTCTCAAACTTTTCATTTCCGAATGCTTGTACAACGCGGATACCACCAACGTTATTCTCAATACATGCATTAAAATCAGCAACATCTGAGAATAAACGTCTAAATGTACCTGTCATTTTTTTATTGAAGTAAAGCGCTAACCATAATAAGAATGGAATGACGAAGAACGTTAATAGCGCTAACTTCCAGTTGATCATCATCATAAATGAAAATGCCCCAACTAAAGTCATAACGGCAATAAATAAATCTTCTGGCCCGTGGTGAGCAATTTCACCAATTTCCATTAAGTCGTTTGTAAGACGTGAAATTAAATGACCTGTTTTATTATTGTCAAAAAATCTGAATGATAGCTTTTGAATGTGATCAAATAATTTCTGCCTCATATCCGTTTCAATGTTAACACCAAGCATATGTCCCCAATATGTAACAACATATTGTAAGCCCGCATTTAACATATATACTGCAAGTAAACCGAAACAAGCCCATAAAATAAGCGTCCAGTTTTGCCCTGGCAATAACTTATCAATAAATTGATTTACGATAAGCGGAAAGCCAAGTTCTAATAACCCTGCGACAACTGCGCAAGAAAAGTCGAGTATAAATAAACCTTTATACGGTTTATAGTAAGACAAAAATTTACGTAGCATACCTTCCCCCCATTTTTCAAAATTAAAAAGACTCCCTAAATGATAACCATTATCAAATAATTATTCAAGTTATCCGTCTATGAAACTTCAAAAGAAGGTTTGCGATAGTTGGCGTTTTTCTCCAGAAATTCGATACATTTGAATAATCGCCTATATAATTTTTTATTATCAATCCCGTCCAAACAAAAAAGGGACATCACCACAAGGTGATACCCACTTTTATTACATAGCTTCTGAATCCCATTCATGCTCCTGCTGAACAAACACAATACCTAATTCGTGATGTCCTCCGGCGTATAATGCCGTTTGGGCAAGGCGAAGCTCTCCATTTGTATCTAATACTTCTAACTTACAAAATGCTCCTGTCGTCTTCGTTTGAAGTGCATCATAAAATTCCTCGGCGCTTCTTGGAATGACTCCATTTACTTTCGTAATCATTTCTCCAGGGAGTAAATTCAGCTCTGCCCCAATTGTATTCGGGATTGTATCCAATACAACGAGTCTATCATTACGTGCAGCGAAGTATGCTGGTCTTGTTTCATCCGCAATTTTCTCTTGCATGGAAATTGTGAAACGTCCAAGCATTGCAACGCCCATTGCGATAATTGCAAGTACGTGCCACCAATAACTTGCGATTCCTAAAACAAGCACAAGTCCTGCTAATCCGTACACACGTCTTCCTGTAAATAATAAGGCTTCCGTCGGTTCATAACTTCTAATCCTTCTCATAAATCCAATTAAAAATGGAACGAGGAATAGAGAATATGTATCTGAACCGATTGAAACGACAGGCCACCATGAAATAAACTGTGTTACCGCGTCACCTGGTACAAGAATAAAAATAGGAACGATCCATAAACGCTTCGATTCGTGTAAACCGACCTTTAATCCGCGCTTCCCCTTCCTAATCTTTGGCGTCGAATATCCTACTGCATTTTTAGAAATCAGTAAGCCCTCTACAACGAGCATAACGCCTAGCAAAATAGCAAGAGATACGATTGTACTCTCTTCACCTTCTCCAAGCTGTAAGAAGGAAACTGGTAGCTTAGAAGATAATAGAACACATACAATTGCGATACTAAACGTATAAGCTGCTGATAAATATCGATACATAGCAGTTAATCCAAATAGAAGCGTCCAAAGTAAGATGACCCATAAGCTAGCTTTGGAAACAACAAGTCCAAGTCCAATTGTAATAATAGATACGATTAATCCGTATTTAACTCCTGCGAATAGAGATGTTCGCAATTCAAACCAAATATCATAAACTTTAAAGGAAAAATCCTTTCGTTCCCGTAGCATACGTACGTATCCAACGAAGATACTACTTATTAAAAATACATAGACAGCAGGGTGTAAGAAAAAACGTCCAACCGCCCGCATTATTTCAAAAATCCATGCCTCCATGAACCCATTCACCACCATTTATATCATTCTTTCTTTTTATATTATCATAACTGGACAAACGTTTGTTTAACACAAAAAAATACAGGCAGCAAACTGCCTGTATTTCACTTTACCCCACTTTAATGGGCAGTAAGACCCCCACCTCAAAATTCAGCGAAAGCAAAGTATTTAGGTAGGGGATCAACTGCCCATAAAAGTCCGATTGGTTCAACTAATAATCAGTGGGGGATGAAGAACCCCCCGCTGATTAAAGTTTCACTTTATTTCGCTATTAATTTTAATGCTGACTGTAATTGTAGATCATTTTCTCCAGAACGGATTTTTTCAATAATTTTCGTTTGAATCGCTTCAGCTGTCTTTTTATCCAGCTGTCCTGTTGCATCCATCTTATTCGCATTTTGGAATGCTTTCAGCGCTGATTCTGTCTCTTTACTAAAGTATCCATCTTCACGTCCTGGTACATATCCTAAACTCTTAAGCATTTCTTGCGCGTGTTTTACTTGAACATCATTTGAATTGTATGAAAGTGTCTTTTCAATTTGAATTGGTGTCGCATGATAATAATCTGGTTGCTTCACTTCTACTGTTGGCGCAATTCCTTTTTTATGAATCCAGTTTCCATCCGGTGTTAACCATTTAAACATCGTTAATTTAATGTTGCTACCATCTTTAAATGGAACGGCTTGCTGAACAGTACCTTTACCAAACGTTTTTTCACCAACTAAATTGTATCCTTCTCCCTCTTTTAGCGCACCTGCTAAAATCTCTGAAGCAGAAGCACTTCCGTTATCAATTAATACTGAAATTGGATATGGTTTTCTCTCTTTCAGTTCAGTAGAGAATTTCTTCTTCTCACCATTTCGTTGCTCTACTTGTAGCATCGGCTTTTTATCCGTCATAATTTCCCCTAGTATCTCTTCTACACTATTTAAGTAGCCACCAGGATTACCACGTACATCAATCACTAAGCCTTTTATGTTTTTCTTCTCTAACTCTTTTAACTGATCCTTAAATTCTTTCGCCGTATTTTCAGCAAAGGAAGTGATTTGCATATAGCCGATATCTTTTCCGCTCTCTTGCTTCACAGAACTAAACACTGTGAAGATCGGAATTTTTTCACGCTTAATTTTAAATACAATCGGATCAGCTACTCCTGCACGCTTAATTTCAATCGCAACAGTCGTTCCTTTTTTACCACGAATCTTTAATACCGCTTCTTCACGGGATAAATCTTTCACACTATTTCCATCTACAGATAAAATTTGGTCATTCGGTTTAATTCCAATCTTTTCTGCCGGTGAGCCTTTAATTGGAGACACGATAATAAGTTTACCGTCCGTTTTGTTCACCTCAGCCCCGATTCCCTCTAGCTCAGGATCAAGCGATTCACTAAACTGTTTCGCCGTTTCTTTATCCATATACGTGGAATAAGGGTCCTTCAGCGTAGACAACATGCCTTGTATTGCACCTTCGACTAATTTTTCATCTTTCACGTCTTCCACATAACGTGAATCAATTAGTGCATACGCCTCATTAATTTTTGCCAAATTCCCTTGCGCAGTGCTAGCGTTTCCACTCGAAATTGTTTGCGTTACTTCTGCTGGGTTAACCCCAAATAAAGACATACCTGCAAACATTCCGCCAGCACCAATTAAAAATGCAACAACCATTCCAATAATTGCAACTCTACGTTTCAATGCGGAATTCCCCTTTCCAAAACACACAGGTGGTGTAGCAAAAGGCATCACACAGTGTGTGATGCCTTTACCTATTTCTACTATATGATAAGCTTGTACGAATTATGTTTGCAACTTTTTATACTTTTAAGAAGCGACGAATTGACATTACACTTCCCCACATGCCGATTAAAGCACCGATTAACACTAGTAAACCAGCTAATTGGAATACGAATGGGCTGTATGGTAGAAGTTCGAAAATTGTTCCGCCAAGTTTCTCGTTAAACACACTTTGTAGTGAATTATACGTAACTAGAATTAAGCCAATTGGAATAATTGATCCTAATACTCCTAAGAATAATCCTTCTAATAAGAACGGCCAACGAATAAACCAGTTTGTTGCACCTACAAGTTTCATAATTTCGATTTCTGTACTACGAGCATAAATTGTAATTTTAATTGTATTAGAAATTAAGAACATCGCTGTGAATAAAAGACCCGCAATTAACACAATCCCGATGTTACGACCTGTTTTTACAGTATCAAATAATCGTTCAACTTGACCTTTTCCGTACTGAACATTACTTACAAACTGCATTTTTTCAATCTTTTTCGCTATTGTTGCTGTATCTGTTGGTTCCTTTGCTTTTACAACGAATACGTTTTTAAGTGGGTTATCTTGTTCAAATAACTCAAACGTTTTTCCGCTATCGCCTAAGCTTTTAATTAAACGTTTTAACTCTTCTTCTTTAGAAGAATATTTAATAGAGTCTACTTTTGCAATCTTACTCATATCATCTTCTAATTTCTTTTGATCAGCTTCTTTTGCTGCTGGATCAATGTGTACACGAATCTCTACATCTTGCTCTACTTTCGTCGCAAAATGGTTCATATTCATAATCGCTGTTAAAAAGACACCTACAAGTAATAATGTAACTGTTACTGCACTAACAGAAGCAAACGTCATCCATCCGTTACGTGATAGATTCTTTACACCTTCTCGCAAATGTCGACTAAGGGTCTTAGCCTTCATATCCGTATCCTCCCTCAATCTCATCTCGAACAATTTTTCCGCCTTCAATCGCGATTACACGATGACGGATTGTATTTACGATATCTGCGTTATGTGTCGCCATAACAATCGTTGTACCACGCTCATTAATGCGCGTGAAAATTTTCATAATATCAAGAGCTGTTTCAATATCTAAGTTACCTGTTGGCTCATCAGCAATTACAACCTTTGGTCTATTAACAATTGCTCTCGCAATCGCAACACGTTGCTGCTCTCCGCCTGAAAGTTCACTTGGAAGTGCGTCTGCACGATCTTCAAGACCTACAAGACCTAAAACTTCTGTTACACGCTCACGAATTGCATCTGGCTCTTCTTCAATTACCTCTAAGGCAAACGCAACATTCTCATATACTGTTAATTTAGGTAGTAATTTAAAGTCTTGGAAAATTACGCCTAATTGACGACGGAAATATGGAACGTCTCTTTCTGCTAATGACTCGATAGTAAGACCATTTACATTAATAGATCCTGTAGATGGCTTCTCTTCACGATACATCATTTTAATAAATGTAGATTTACCGGCTCCACTCGGTCCAACTACGTATACAAACTCACCTTGTTTAATGTTAACTGTAAGACCAGCAATGGCTTTCATACCATTCGGGTACTCCTTATAAACATTCGTCATTTTTATCATTATTTATCACCCAATACTTAATGATTTTTTCGAAATACTTTTCTGTACATCTGAAAATAAAAACTTTATTCTCACTTAACTACTCTTGTTGAAGGTAGCTTCCATTCATGCTTTTTATTAGCAACGCTACTCTATGTAATATATTTCAGCAAAATTCTACAAACCTCATTGTAACATCAAACGGTTTCCAATTCGGATACATTTTTGTTACAGTTATGTTACATTCCACAAAAAGGAAAACGAGTTGGCTATATAACCAACTCGTCTATTTTACTCTCTTTATTTATGTTCAGCTAACCACTCAGCTACTTTTTTCGCATCCTCACCTTGAATAAGTCCTGGTGACATGGAACCGCGACCTTTTTTAATAATTTCTTCGATATCTGCAGCGTCGTACTTACCGCCTACTTTTCTTAAGTCAGGTCCAGTTGCACCTGATAAATCTGTTGCGTGACATCCAGCACAACTTCTTTGGAAAATTTGTTCTGCACTGTCTGTACTTGCAGACTGGTTCGAAGACTTACTCTCTTCTTTATTTCCACACGCTCCTAAAGCAAAAACGACTGATGTTCCTAGTGCAATAGCCAACAATTTCTTTTTCACTTCTATCGCTCCCCATTGTTGATATTCTTTTCATTCCTAACACACTCATTTTCATTATAAGCATTATCTTTATATAGAAAAACTAAGGTATATTTCATATTCTTCAAAAATACCGTGAGAACCCTAATGATATAAAGCTTTTATAAGTTGTTTCAATTCTGTGAACGACTTATAAACTTCTATAAAGAATCCTTTTTGAACGAGAAATTAAAAAAGTTCTGTATAAAGTCTTACTCTATTGCCGCTCTGTTTTACTATTCTCTACTTTTTACAAAACAATATACAACATTGTATGCTACATATAATCCCATCAAAAAGAGAAGTTGTCGTTTCCAACTTCTCTTCCTCTGTAGTTCATCCATATAGATAAAATAATACTCTTTATATCCTCTATATCCTCAACATGCGCCAACAATTTTGTTGGCTTTTTTCAATTAGCTTATTAGATGCGAGAACGTAAGTAAGCATCAATAAATGGATCAATTTCTCCATCCATAACTGCTTGTACGTTACCAACTTCTGTATTTGTACGGTGGTCTTTCACAAGAGAATATGGGTGGAATACGTAAGAACGAATTTGGCTACCCCATCCGATTTCTTTTTGCTCACCGCGAATTTCATCTAACTCCGCTTGTTGCTCTTCTAATTTCTTTTGATATAATTTTGCTTTTAACATTTTCATCGCATGCTCACGGTTTTTAATTTGTGAACGCTCTGACTGACATGTTACAACTGTGTTTGTTGGTGTATGTGTAATACGAACTGCTGAGTCTGTCGTATTAATATGCTGTCCACCTGCACCACTTGCACGGTACGTATCAATTTTTAAGTCTTCCGAACGTATTTCGATCTCAACTTCATCATTGAACTCAGGAACAACTTCACAAGATACGAACGATGTATGGCGGCGACCTGAAGAATCGAATGGTGAAATACGCACTAGACGATGTACACCTTTCTCTGCTTTTAAATAACCGTAAGCGTTATGACCTTTAATTAATAAAGTAACACTCTTAATACCAGCTTCATCACCTGGTAAATAATCAACCGTTTCTACTTTAAATCCACGTTTTTCAGCCCAACGTGTGTACATACGTAGTAACATAGAACCCCAGTCTTGTGACTCTGTTCCACCAGCACCTGGGTGTAATTCTAAAATCGCGTTATTTTTATCATAAGGGTCGCTTAGTAGTAATTGCAGCTCATACTCATTCATTTCTTGAATTAAGCCTTTTACTTCTGATTCAAGCTCCTCATGTAAATCTTCATCATACTCTTCTTTTAAAAGCTCATGCGTGATTTCTAAATTTTCGAACGTCTCATCTAACTGACGGAACTTTCCAACCATATCTTTCAGTGCATTCGCTTCGTTAATTACAGCTTGTGCGCCTTGTTGGTCATCCCAAAATCCTGCGCCCATCATTTTCTCTTCTAATTCTGCAATTTGTTTCTCCTTAGTAGAGAGGTCAAAGAGACCCCCTAAAAGCCGCTAATCTCTTAGCCATTTTCTCTAATTCCTGTCTAATTTCTACTAATTCCATTTCCTTCACCTCTATGTAATTGCTGTTACTTTCGTATGAAAACAAGGGAAACTCTCTCCACTTATGACGGAGAGAGTTTAATCCTTCTTAATTATACATTTTTGATGTAAAAGTTTGCAAAGTAGCCTAGGCTACCGCCCTATATTACTTCCCAATGCCACAGCAGTTTTTATATTTTTTACCACTACCACATTTACATACATCGTTGCGGCCCACTTGGTCACCTTTTACAACTGGCTTTTTCTTCGCTTCTTCGCCATCGCTAGATGGGTGAACAGCTTCACCTTGAACAACTTCTTGACGCTCTAGGTTTTGTTCAATTTCAGCCTTCATAATGTAACGAGAAATTTCTTCTTCAATAGAAGCAATCATTGATTCGAACATTGCGAATCCTTCCATTTGATACTCACGAAGTGGATCAATTTGACCGTAAGCACGTAAATGAATACCTTCACGAAGGTGATCCATCGCATCAATATGCTCTGTCCATTTCGTATCTACAACACGGAATACAACAACTTTTTCGAACTCACGCATTTGCTCTTCTGGCATAAGCTTTTCTTTCTCATTGTAACGCTCTATTAATTTCGCGATAATTGGCTCGCTCATTTCCTCTGGAGCAAGGCGACGTAATTCTTCTTCTTTTATATCTCCTTCTTGCAGAAGGTTTGTATTTAAGTAGTCAACAAGACCTTTAATGTTCCAATCTTCTTCAATTTCCTCTTGTGTATGAAGTGCAACAGCACGTTCTACTGTAGATTTCATCATACCTTCAATAATATCGCGTAAGTTGTCCGATTCCATTACTTCTTGACGCTGTTTGTAAATAACTTCACGTTGCTGACGAAGTACATCATCGTATTGTAGTAACTGCTTACGTGCATCATAGTTATTTCCTTCTACACGTTTTTGTGCAGATTCTACTGCACGAGAAACCATTTTACTTTCGATCGGCTGAGAATCATCCATACCAAGACGATCCATCATAGATTTCATGTTATCAGAACCGAAGCGGCGCATTAGTTCATCTTCCATTGATAAGTAGAACTGCGTAACACCAGGGTCTCCTTGACGACCAGCACGACCACGTAACTGATTATCAATACGACGACTTTCGTGACGCTCTGTACCGATAACTGCTAAACCAATGTTTTTAATATCGTCTCCAAGCTTAATGTCTGTACCACGACCCGCCATGTTCGTCGCAATTGTTACAGCACCTTTCATACCAGCTTCTGCAATGATATCTGCTTCACGCGCATGGTTTTTCGCATTTAAGATGTTATGACGTACGCCTTTACGCGTTAACATTTTCGAAATAAGTTCTGACGTTTCAATCGCAACTGTACCAACAAGAACAGGTTGTCCTTGTTTATGACGATTTACAATATCCTCAACAACAGCATTAAATTTACCTTCCATTGATTTGAAGATTAAATCAGCACGATCATCACGAATAATCGGTTTGTTTGTCGGAATTACAATAACGTTCATATTGTAAATGTTACGGAATTCCTCTTCCTCTGTTTTCGCTGTACCAGTCATACCAGATAATTTTTCATACATACGGAAATAGTTCTGGAATGTAATTGTCGCAAGCGTCATACTTTCATTTTGAATTTCTACGCCTTCTTTTGCCTCGATAGCTTGGTGTAAACCTTCACTATAACGACGACCTTTCATAAGACGACCAGTAAATTGGTCTACAATTACGATTTCGCCTTCTTGTACAACATAATCTGTATCACGATGCATAACAACGTGCGCACGAAGTGCCTGATTAATATGGTGAAGAAGCGCTACATGTTTTAAGTCAAATAAGTTTTCAATATGGAAAGCTTTCTCGGCTTTCGTAATACCATCTTCTGTTAACATTACATTCTTCGTTTTCACATCAAATGAATATTCTTTTTCATTCTCTAACGTACGAACAAATGCATTTGCAAACATATATAACTCTGTTGATTTTTGAGCTTGTCCAGAAATAATAAGTGGCGTACGCGCTTCATCGACTAAGATAGAATCGACTTCATCGATAATAGCAAAGTGAAGTGGGCGTTGAACGCACTGCTCTTTATATAAAACCATGTTGTCACGTAAGTAATCGAATCCAAGCTCATTATTTGTGCTATACGTAATATCAGCAGCATAAGCCTCTTGTTTTTCTTCGCGTGACATACTGTTTAAGTTAATTCCTACCGTTAAGCCTAGGAACTCATGAAGTTGTCCCATTTCGCTTGCATCACGCTGTGCTAAGTATTCGTTGACTGTAACAACGTGAACCCCTTTTCCTGTTAAAGCATTTAAATATACAGGCAATGTAGATGTTAACGTTTTACCTTCACCCGTTTTCATCTCAGAGATATTCCCTTCATGTAAGGCAATACCACCCATTAACTGTACGCCATACGGACGCATTCCAAGAACACGAGTCGCAGCTTCACGAACAACCGCAAAAGCTTCAGGTAGTAGATCATCTACTGTTTCGCCTTTTGTTAGACGTTCTTTAAATTCAAGCGTCTTCCCTTTTAATTGTTCATCAGTTAATGGCTTAATAGATGGCTCTAGTGCATCAATTTGCTCAACTGTCTTCTGCATACGTTTAATTTGGCGTTGATTTACATCAAACACCTTTTTTAAAATACCGATCATAGGAAATACGCTCCTCTTTTTATTAAAATAAAACTTCCGATTGTTTTTTCTTTTTCTCTATTACAATCAGTCGTTATAAAAATCAAATATATGTTATGCCAATTTTTCTCCTAATTAAAAAAACTAAAATGTATATACCTAATGATAATTGTAACACTTGTCTTATAACTATGACAACAATCAGCCGAATGTCTCGTTCTAAATTAAGGAAACTTTTTGTAGAAATCTATTTTCAGCAAAAAAAGCGCAGCCATTCCGGCTGCACTTTTGAATTATTATTTAGTTTCGATTAAACCATATTTCCCATCTTTACGGCCATATACAACGTTTGTTTCGTTTGTATCAGCATTTGTGAAGACGAAGAAATTATGTCCTAGCATATCCATTTGTAGAATTGCTTCTTCAACGTCCATCGGCTTTAAATCGAATCGTTTTGTACGTACAAGTTCTAGTTCATCCTCTTCTACCTCATCCAGAACAGCTACTGCTTCTGGAAGGATAAAGTTCGTTTTCATAGAACCTTTCTCACGTAACTTACGATTTACCTTTGTTTTATGTTTACGAATTTGTCGCTCAAGTTTATCAACTACTAAATCGATAGCAGCGTACATATCGCTATTAGTTTCTTCTGCACGAAGTAATAAATCAGTAAATGGAATTGTTACCTCGACACGTTGCTTGTCAGAGTATACTTTTAAATTAACTTTAATCTCTGGGAATGTATCAAAATAACGCTCTAACTTACCTAGTTTTTTCTCTACATATTCCTTTAATGCTGGAGTTACTTCAATATTTTCACCACGAATGTTGAATTTCATAGATGAATTCCTCCTTTCAAGCCTATGTACTATAATTTCGACACTGGCTTAAAAACTCCTTCTAACTTTTTTAAAAAAATTAGTGGAATTGCGATTTTTTTATCGTTTTTTGTTGAAATGAAAAGATGCATCGTTTCTATCTTTATTTTATCCTATTAACATCGTGAATAACGAATATAACTGTGGACAATTCGTTACAGAAAAGAAACAACTTTTTGACAACTTAATTCATAACAAAAACCTCTTGTAACAAACAAGAGGTTCTACTACATATATATAACGTTGCCACAACTGCAGCTTTCTCTCCCCAAAAACAATATCCCTACAGTTTTACAACATTAGCTGCTTGTGGTCCACGTGCGCCATCTACAATGTCGAACTCTACTTGTTGCCCTTCTTCTAATGACTTATATCCATCTTGTTGAATCGCAGAAAAATGAACAAACACATCATCACCGTCTTCACGCTCAATAAACCCAAATCCCTTTTCTGCATTGAACCATTTCACTCTTCCTTGCATGTTCATTCCATTCCCTTCACTCTAAAAATCAGGACATTTGCCCCATAATTTGACTATAACGAATGACAACTTACGAAGTCAAAGAAGACTTATCGTCTTTTTATTATCTCTTTCGACAGTTACAGATCAACTTCTACAGAGCGTCAAACTAGAAACTTCTCTAGCTCCTCTATTGTATAAAAGACTTCCAATTTGTCGCACTGTAATTCCTGTCGTATATACATCATCGACGAGTAAAATGTGTTGACCATGAAACATCTCTTCTCCCTGAAAATAAAAAGGATTACTTCCCGAAAGCCTTTCTCTACGTGTTTTCTTACTTTGCTTTTCTGTTTCCCTTCTTCTTAATGATGGATAAGAAATGTTGACAGGTAAACAAGTTGCCAATAACTCTGCCTGATTAAAACCACGTTCATATTCCCGTTCTCTACTAAGCGGAACAGCAATAATAACTGAAACGTTCATAAAATACTTTTGAAATAACTCTCGAAAGGATTGATGAAAAATACGAACTAGCTCCGCATCACCTCGAAACTTGAACTGTGCTATTATTTCTTTCATCTCATCATCGTACAAGTGCAAAGAACGATTTTTAAAAGGTCGATACTTCTCTTCATCGATCCATCTCACGCAATCCATACAAACATCATTTTCTTTATATTCGGAAGATAAGTTCGCTAAAGGTCGCCCGCACTCCTTGCAAATCTCTCCTATAATATAGGAAAGTTTCCGCTCACATCTATCACATACATATTTTTTTGGGGATTTTACAAAGAAGGTGTACCAACTAACTGTTTCCGACATATACTCATCACACAGTAGGCAATGCATTAAACGATTAATCCTTGTTCTTTTGCCTCTTTGTTCATACTTTGAATATGCCTTCTCGCACGTACCATCGCCCCCGTCTTACCGTAATGAAAATAAACGACCTCACCATACGGTTCTTCAAAACTACGACCTGCTCGGCCCGCAATTTGTACGAGCGCGCTCTCTGAAAAAATTTCTTCTTCCGCCCCTAACACAGCCACTTGTAAGTTCTTCACAGTTACCCCTCTCTCTAGAATTGTCGTTGTAACTAATAACGGAATTTCTCCCTTTCTGAACGCTGCTACTTTTTCTTTTCTCATCGGATCTTCTGCATGTACACCATCCACTCTATGATCCAGCGATTTCAATAACAGGCTCAATTCTTCTATATACCGCACATGAGGAACAAATAAAAAAATAGGATACTTTTTGTTTACGTACATTTTTAACCATTGTAGTAACACTCGAGGAATTTTTTTATGATGAAGGCCTTTCTTCCAATCCCCGCACCAGCTAAATAGAGGAACCGGCAACGGATGACGATGGTATCGTCCTGAGACAATGACCCCTTTTTGTTTACCCCTTCTGAAATTATTCTTCCACTTTTCATCGGGAGTTGCTGTTAAATAAATACGTGCCGCTTTCTCTTTCATCGCTTGTTTCACTGCATACTGTAACATTTGATCCGCATGATAGGGGAAGGCATCAATCTCATCTACGATCATGACATGAAATGCTCTATAGTAACGTAACAGTTGATGAGTCGTTGCAACGACTAACGCTGCATCTTTTTCATGATCTACACTCCCTCCGTATAAAGCAGCTACATTTATACTAGGAAACACTTCCTGTAATCTCGGTGCTAATTCGAGTACAACGTCTGTTCTTGGTGTTGCAATACAAACTCTTTCTCCTTTTTGAAGGGCCTCTGCAATACCGTAAAATAACATTTCTGTTTTCCCAGCGCCGCATACAGCCCAAATAAAAAAAGATTCTTTCTGCTTAATAGCTTCCATAACACCTTGTGCCGCCAACTTCTGACCAATAGATAAAGTCCCATTCCACTGTAATGGATTTGTCCCCCTTTCCCCGCTTCTTTCATAAATTCCACGAACGAGTACAGCACATTCACTAACTCTCCCCATCGTTATACACTTCCGGCAATACGTACATATCTCTTTGCACCTTTTACATAAAAATGATGCAAAGAGTCGTTGCTCTATATTTCCGCAGCGCTGACATGTATATTTAGAAGCATTCTTCATTACACCTTGTGCACATACAACCTCTCCCTCCTTTTCCATATGACTTAATTCTCTCCGTAAATCTGAAGAGAGTTCTTCTAATAGTAATTGCTTTCCAGCAAGCATTAGCACTCACCTCCAGCATTACTATAAACCTTTCTTATAATCTCGTAAAAACGCAAAAAAGCCGATAACCTACTTATAAAATAGTAAGCTATCGACTTTATATACATGTTTTATTCGTTTATAAATCCTAGAATCGACCGTATCCTAAGAAATGTTTTTGGTTGTAGCTACTGCTTAAGCTAGAATAAGCAATCCCTTTATCACCAGCATGAATCATTTGGCCATTGCCAACGTAAATACCGATGTGAGATGGACCTGGTTTATAAGTACCTTGGAAGAATACTAAATCTCCAGGTTGTGGGCTACTTACTTTAGAAACTGAATTCCAGTAACCTGCAACGTCTTGACGTCCTACACCATAGATGTAAGAAATGAATCCACTACAGTCAAAACCACCGTTTGATGGAGATGCACTTCCCCAAACATACGGTAAGCCTAAGTAACCTTGCGCTTTACCAATTACGCCACCCGCATTTGAAGCTGGTGCTGGCTCTGGTTTTTTTGTTTCTTGCTTAGGTGCTTCTTTTTTAGTTTCTTCCTTTTTAGGCTCTTCTTTCTGAGCTTGTCCACCATTGTTTGCTGGTGCTGCAGGTGCAGCTTGCTCTGCTGGCTGAGCTTGCGCAGCTTTAGCAGCTTGTTCTGCTTGCTTTTGAGCAGCAGCTTCTTGTGCCGCTTTTTCTTGTGCTTCTTGTTCAGCAATACGTTGTAATTGTAACGCTTGTTTTTCAAGATCCTTCAATTGATCTTCCGTACTTGTCATTGAAGTTACAACTGTATCCATTTTACTGCTTAAATCGTTTACCGCTGTTGCTTTTTTCGCTTTTTCAGCGTCAAGTTCTTTCTTAGCAGTTTCAATTTGAGCTTGTGCTTCTTTTAATTCTTTTTGCTTTGTTTTTACCGTTTCAACATCTTTTTTCACGTTCGCTTGATCTTCTTGTTGTGTTTTCATGATATCTTCGTCAGACTCAAGAATTTTAGAAACAGAAGTTAAACGATCAACTAAATCTGCAACGTTTTTAGAGTTTACAAGAACTTCTGTTACAACATTTGTGTTTGGTTGTTCTTGAAGTGCAACTAAACGTTTTCTTAATAACTCTTCACGTTTTGCAATTTTCGTTTGTAATTCTGCAATATCTTTATTTTTCTTTTCGATTAATTGCTCAGTATCAGCAACTTTTTTCGTTGTTTCATCAAGTTTTGAAGCATTCTCTTGAACAGACTTATCCAAACCTTGAATTGTTTTGTTTAAGTCGTTCATTTGTTTTTGTAATTCATCGCGTTCTTGTTGTTGTTTATGTAAAGTATCATTTTGTGTATTAATTTGTGATTTCACGTCAGCAATTTTATCTTCTGCAAATACATTTGGTGTTAGCCCTGAAAACATTAACCCTGCAACCAATGCGCAAGATGCCATTTTTAGCTTTTTCATTGTATTTTTTACACCGCTTTCTTTTTTCTTTTTCCGTATATAACCTATAAAATTTATACCATAATTCGGGATTTTTTTTGCTAATGTTACGCTTTTGTAAAACAAATGTAATATTATATGTAACACTATCGCAAAATATGCATATTTTTGTATGTATGTGTAGAATTTTAAATACTTTTTATAAGCAAAGAAAAAAACGCAAGGTTTCCCTTACGTTTTATTACATATACTAATACGAATGAAATCAAAGCGTTATTTCATCCACTTTTCAGCCCAATTTTGGACCTCATCCATAACACTTTCTAATGCTTTCCCTTTGTCAGTTAAGCCGTACTCGATTCGAACTGGTACTTCTGGATAAACATTACGAACTACAATGCCTTCGCTTTCCAATTCCTTTAAACGCTCTGACAACATACGATCGCTCATATTCGGTATAATATCTGCGATTTCTCTAAAACGTTTTGACTCTTCAAGCAAAGATTTAATAATTAAGCCAGTCCATTTCTTACTAAGCAAAGTAAAAGCTGACTCAAACTTTGGACATAAACAAGAATTATGCTCCATATGTTTCACCTCTCTTCTATTATAATATAGTTTCTTGTAAAAAGTAAGTTATAAAACTTTCCTCATTATTTTATTTTACGCACATTTTACCATTTCCAAATATTAACTTGTCAACTCCACGTAAAATATCCGTAAAAAAACCCTCTTCAAAAAGAGAGCTTTTTATATCTTTATTACTTCGTATACCATCCAAGACCTAATGCACCTTCACCTAAATGTGTACCAATTACAGCACCAAAATAACCTGTACGGATTGTGACATGAGGATATTTTGCTTCTAATTCAGCCTTCCATTCATTCGCTTCCTCTTCACGTTGTGCATGAATGATAACAGCTTCCATAGGTACACCTTTACTTGCCTGCTCATCAAAAATTTCAACAATACGTTTTAACGCTTTTTTACGCGTACGAATCTTTTCAAACGGAATAATGATTTTATCTCTAAAATATAAAACGGGCTTCACTTGTAACAAACTACCGATGAAAGCTTGGGCGCTATTTAATCGTCCTCCACGTTGTAAATGGTGTAAATCATCTACTACAAAATAAGCGTCCATCGTTTGCTTCATCTCGTCAAAACGAGCGATAATCTCTTGCGGATCCTTTCCTTCGCTTGCTAGCCTTGCGCCCTCACGCACATAGAACCCTTGTACTTCACAACTTATTTCAGAGTCGTATGTATATACATCAATACCCTCTACCATCTGTCCAGCTGTCGTTGAAGTTTGATATGTACCACTAATTCCACTTGAAAGATGGATGCTAATAACCGCATCATAATCCTTAGATAATTCTTCATACAGCTCAACAAACTTTCCGATTGCTGGTTGAGAAGTTTTCGGAAGTTCTTCCTGCTCACGTACTTTTACATAAAAATCATCTGCTGAAATTTCAGCTTCTTCTTGATAAGATTCCGTTCCAAACACGACGTTTAATGGAATCATATATATATTGAGTTCATCACGAATATGCTTCGGTATATACGCTGTACTATCAGTAACAATAGCTGTTTTCATTTTCGTACCTGCCTTATAAAAAAGTTTTTATTTCCTAATTTTACACGAAAACTAAAAATGGTGCATCCATACATAAAAATACCGGCTTGAAATTATACTCACCATTTTGACAAATTACAACAAAAAGGTGAAATACTCCCCAAAAATTTTAACTTATTTATAAAAAATGTTTGAATATAAAAACGCTCGCTTTTAAAATGTAAAGTACTAGTCACTTTGGTAGATAGGGGCGTATTCGAGTGTTATTACAATATTTAACAATCAAAGACTGCGGTGAACACGAAATTGTCATTCAAAAATCAAGATTTATCTGTTACATTAGCCGAGCTACAACCGAAGAAGAAGCTCAAGAATTTATACAAAAAATAAAAAAACAAAACTGGAATGCGACACATAATTGTTCCGCTTATTTAATTGGCGAACAAGATCAAATCCAAAAAGCAAATGATGATGGCGAACCTAGTGGTACAGCTGGTGTACCTATGTTAGAGGTACTAAAAAAACGCGGTTTAAAAGATACCGTCGTTGTCGTTACTCGCTACTTTGGTGGCATCAAACTTGGTGCAGGTGGGTTAATTCGCGTATATGGAAAATGTACAAGCGAAGGTATTAATCACGTCGGTGTTGTCGAGCGAAAACTCATGCGTGTTATGCAGACCGAAATTGATTACACATTACTTGGCAAAATTGAAAATGAATTACGTAATTCAAAATATGCCATTAAAGATATACATTATCTCGAAAATGTCACATTTGATACGTATGTAGAAGAAGATGGAAAACAACCATTCACAGATTGGATGATTGAATTAACAAATGGGAAATGTACAATTACAGAAGGAGATATGTTGTACTTAGAACAAGATGTTATCTAAGAATAACTATATTATCACCTTTAAAGATTAATGTAGTGAATTACTTCCCTACAAATGAACTAAGGAGATTATATATGGAAGAACGTTATTATCATCTCCAAAATAGCAGAATAAAAAAGAAACGAAGAAGAAAGTTTTTCATCTTCCTTATTTTCTTATTCTTATTTGGCAGTGTAGGACTTTATGTATTAAATTCTTACTCTTCTCTCATGGGGATGTATAGTGGTTTTACTCGTGAAAAATCGGATTTAAGAACCGAAGATGTAGAAATTACAAAAGAACCTTTTACAGTTCTCATTATGGGTATAGAAGATTATGCGACAGACGGTCAAAACGGTCGTACAGATTCATTAATGTTTGCAACAGTCAATCCGAAAACGAAGAAGATTTCGCTTATGAGTATCCCTCGTGATAGTCGTGTTCCAATTGTCGGAAAGAATAAAGAGGACAAAATTAACGCTGCGCACGCTTATGGCGGAGAAGAAATGGCAATCAAAACTGTCGAAGGTTTTCTAAAAGTGCCTGTAGACCATTATCTTAAAATTGATTTCCAAGGCTTTAAAGGTATTGTTGATGCTGTTGGCGGAGTTACTGTTGATGTCCCCTTCGATTTTTGGGAGCGTTCTGACGTAGATTACTACAAAAAAATCGAATTTAAGCAAGGGCAACAAGAATTAAATGGTGAAGAAGCACTCGCTTACGTTCGTATGCGAAAGCAAGATCCAAATGGTGATTATGGTCGGGCTGCTAGACAAAGACAATTGCTGGCTGCTGTTGCTCAGAAACTAAATTCCACCTCTACCGTATTTAAAATTAAAGATCTAACATCAGTCGTTGGAAAATTTATAAAAACTGACATTCCTATTTCAGACGGCCTTGCTCTTTACAATAAACTTTCTGGGTTTGATCCTTCTACAATGCAAACGTTCAAACTTGAAGGAGAAGACAAAAAAATAGGTGGTATTTATTACTTCCTTCCAGATCCAATCAGTGTAGAGGCAGTACGTAACGAAATTAAAAAAGAATTAGGAGAAACAGCAAACACTCAAGAAAATCCAACAACAAAAACGGAATCAAATTCTAACTCTAGCGAAAAAGCAAAGAAAGAAACGAACCAAAATCAAAATAAAACACCAACTGAGCCTCCTCCTTCCACAAATGCTCATGCAGAGTGGATTATGAGAAATCAGCAATAACAAAAGAGCCAAATCGCATATGATTTGGCTCTTTTTTATTTACTTATTAAAGTGTTGTAAAATTGCTTCTACAATGCGCTCTGATGCACGACCATCACCGTATGGGTTAGATGCTTTCGACATCTTATCATGAGCTTCTTTATCTGATAACAATTCATCCGCAAGACTAAAGATTGTCTCTTCGTCTGTTCCTGCTAATTTCAATGTACCTGCTTCAATACCTTCTGGGCGCTCTGTTGTATCACGAAGAACAAGAACTGGTACACCAAGTGATGGCGCTTCCTCTTGTACCCCACCAGAGTCAGTTAACATTAAGTATGAACGAGCTGCAACATTGTGGAAATCAATTACATCTAGCGGCTCAATTAAATGAATGCGGCCATGATCGCCTAAAATATCATTTGCAGTTTCACGAACAACAGGGTTCATATGAACAGGATACACAACTTGTACGTCTTCATGCTTATCAACAAGACGTTTAATTGCACGGAACATGTTACGCATTGGCTCTCCTAAGTTTTCACGACGGTGAGCTGTCATAAGTACAAGACGATCATTTCCAAGTTTCTCTAATACAGGATGGCTGTATGTTTCTTTTACAGTCGTTTTGAGTGCGTCAATCGCTGTATTTCCAGTGATGAAAATACGTGACTCATCTTTATTTTCTTTCTGTAAGTTCGTCGCTGATTTCGCTGTAGGTGAGAAGTGAAGGTCTGCCATTACGCCTGTTAATTGGCGGTTCATCTCTTCTGGGTATGGAGAATATTTATCCCATGTACGAAGTCCTGCTTCAACATGCCCTACTGGAATTTGATTATAGAAAGCAGCTAAACTTGCAATAAATGTTGTCGTTGTATCACCATGTACAAGTACAATATCCGGCTTTGCTTCTTTCATTACTTTATCCAAACCTTCTAAACCACGTGTTGTAATATCAATTAAAGTTTGGCGATCCTTCATAATATTCAAATCGAAATCTGGCGTAATTCCAAAGATACTTAATACTTGGTCTAACATTTGACGATGTTGCGCTGTTACAGTCACAATCGATTCAATTTTCTCTGGATGTTTTTGCAACTCTAACACAAGAGGTGCCATTTTAATTGCTTCTGGACGTGTCCCGAAAATTGTCATTACTTTTAAACGTTCAGTCATTTCATTGCCTCTTTTCTTTCACTAGTTACAAATTCTATTATGACATATAAGAATATACATGAATACATGCCTTTTTAACGACTAATGGAAAAATCCCTCTTACAAACACTTTCTCTTCCAACAGAATAATAATCTATTCCTTGTTTCTCAACATCCTTATTAGTATAACAATTTCTTCCATCGAATAAAATAGGTTCTCTCATAAGTTGTGCGTACTTTTCTAACGGATAAGCCCTGATTGTTTCCCACTCTGTCATGATAAAAGCCGCACTCGCTCCTCTAATCGATTCATCTATACATTCACTATATTGTATAGTCTCCCCAAAGATATTTTTCATATTGTGAATCGCCTTCGGATCATATAGAACTACATCCGCCCCTATATTCAATAATTCTTGTATCATAATAAGGGACGGTGCGTCTCTTATATCATCCGTATTCGGTTTAAATGCCGCCCCTAGCACGGCAATCCGTTTCTTATTCATATTTATTACTTTCTTCGCTTTCTCAATCAATAACAACTGTTGTTTATTATTTACTTCAATGACGGCTTTTAACAAGCGAAAATCATGTGCCACATTCCCTGCAATTTGCACAAGGGCTTTCGTATCTTTCGGAAAACACGATCCTCCATAACCAATGCCAGCATTCAAAAAAGACGCACCAATTCTCTTATCCATTCCCATCCCTTGTGCAACGTCTAATACATTAGCTCCTACTTTCTCACATATATTTGAAATTTCATTGATAAAACTAATTTTTGTCGCCAAAAAAGCATTCGATGCATATTTAATCATCTCGGCACTTTTTATATCTGTAACATACGTTTTCAAATGTAATTCACTATATAAATCCTCAACTTTTCGCGCTGCTTCCTCGTTATCTGCTCCAATTACAATACGATCTCCTTGAAAAAAATCGTAAATCCCTGAACCTTCCCGTAAAAATTCTGGATTCGATACGATATGTAATTCATATCTATTTTGTAATCTCTCCTCAATCCACTCCCTCATAACATCATTTGTTCCTACAGGGACCGTACTTTTTGTCACGACAATAATGTCATTCGTCGTATATGTTCCGATATCATCACAAGCATTTCGAATATATGTTAAATCCGCCGTCCCATCTAATAAAGATGGTGTCCCAACTGCAATAAATATAAATTCTGCATCGTTAAATGCTTTTACTCTACTCGTTGTAAAAGTTAAACGATTATTCTCACATGCATCCTGTATTAGTTCATATAAACCAGCTTCATAAATAGGCAGATCTCCTTGTTTTATCCGTTCAATTTTCCCATCATTTATATCAAAACATGTGACTGAATGGCCTAGCATTGCCAAGCCTACTCCTGTAATCAATCCAACGTATCCGGTACCTATTATCGTAATTTTCATTTCCTTTTCGCACAGGAATATGCAATAGAAAATATACGAATATATAGAATTCCCCCTGTGCTTCCCCCTCTCACATTAAAAATGAGAAAACTCTTTTACTTCTTTATTATATGAATTCCTTTTTCCATTCTTTTTTAAGTTTTTGTAAAATTAAACAACCTTCATTAATGATTTGTTAAACCAATTTAGATTTTACAGGAATGAATACTCCCATCTAATTTCTTTCCTCCAACTAAATTTTAAGGGCTTGAACATTACTACCCGTACATGCGAGATAAATTCCCACATTTTAACACGGAACTTACTCATTTCTACGTGTAACACTTATACTATTGAAATAAAAGTATTCATCATCAAAGAAAAAGAAAAAATGTCATATTCTAAATTCCGATACGATTAAACTTCTCAAACGATTCAACATTCTGTATACCATTGTCATATATTCTATCTACTCCCATTTACCATACAAAGAAAAAAAGATTGAATTCTAATCTTTTTGTGATACCATATGTTATGAGCCTGTAAATAAACATCATAATTTTCAGATAAATACATTAAAAAAATTACGTTAGACTATAAAAGGGTGGGGTATTCATGGACTCACAAGTGATTTATGCCATTTTGGCATCTTTCATCACTGTACTCGTCGTTACTCCTTTAGTTATTAAGTTAGCTTTTAAAATAGGAGCAACAGATAAGCCAAACGCTCGTAAAGTGCACCAAAAGATCATGCCTCGTCTTGGCGGGTTAGCGATATTTATTGGTGTAGCTGTAGGATTTGTTGTCGGCGGCTTATACGAACAAAGAATGTTATCGATAACGCTAGGTGCGATTATCATTGTAATCATCGGTATTTTAGATGATATGTACGAGTTATCTGCGAAGGTAAAATTCGGTGGACAACTACTAGTTGCCATTATGATTGTAAAAAGTGGATTATTAGTGCAAGTATTATACATCCCAATCCTCGGGGATACTGAACTTGGATGGCTTGCTTATCCGATTACAGTATTTTGGATTGTAGGTATTACAAATGCAATCAACTTAATTGATGGCTTAGATGGATTATCTGCTGGTATTTCATCTATCGTACTTGCAACGCTAGCATATATGGCCTTCACTAGCCCATGGGGCACTGGAGCTGCTATTATCTTACCACTAGCATTAATTACATTAGCAAGTACAATTGGATTTTTATTCTACAACTTCCATCCAGCAAAAATATTCATGGGAGATACAGGCGCACTATTTTTAGGATACTGTATTTCTGTTATATCGTTACTTGGATTATACAAAAGTGTAACGTTATTCAGTTTTATCGTTCCAGTTATCATTTTAGGCGTACCTGTATTTGATACGACATTTGCAATTATCCGCCGTATCGTAAATAAAAAACCTATTTCAGCACCAGATAAATCGCATTTACATCACCGTCTACTTGCAATGGGCTTCTCTCATCGTAAAACGGTACTAATTATATACGCATTCGGTATTTTCTTTAGTGTAAATGCAATCATTTTCTCTAGTGCAACATTATGGTTATCCATTATTCTTCTTTTCGTTTTAATCTTCTTTACAGAGATTATTGCTGAAGTAATCGGGCTTGTACATGAACGTTACAAACCAATTATTTCCTTTTATAAAAAAGTGAAAAAACGCGAAGACTAATTGTAGTATAGCCTTTACTATTATGAAATATTCAAATAGCATCCTCTTTCTTATAAGAGGATGCTATTTTTTATTCATCATTTTATATTTCCAAAATATAGATTGTTTGAGAGCTCCACTATTGGAGAAAGATATACATAATAAGAAAAGGATTATATTTTCTTTTTTACATCTTGATTGTCAAACTGAGGGTGAATGTTATGATCAAGCGAGTATTTCAATACATTATTTTATTTTTAACAATTACTATGTACGCGTCATCTCATGCAGGAGCGACTACTATTCCCCCTGCTGAACATCATCCAAATACCGAAACTACCCCTTCTACCCAAAAGATCGCGTACTTAACATTTGATGACGGACCAAACAAATATACTACGCAAATTTTAAACATCTTAAAAGAAAAGAACGGAAAAGCAACTTTCTTTGTTATTGGTGGAAAAGTGCCACATTATAAAAAGACAATGCAACGATTGATTAAAGACGGACATTATATCGGACTTCACAGTATGTCACACGATGTAAAACGCCTTTACACTGGTGATCCATCTGCTTTAATTACAGAGATGGAACAAACACAAAGCATCGTTCAGCAAGTTACAAAATTAAATTCACATCTCGTTCGTGTCCCGTATGGTAGCATGCCTTACTTAAAAAAGAATTACCGTGATGCACTTGTATCAGCCCAGTATAAAATGTGGGATTGGACAATCGATACATATGACTGGAAAAGCTATGACAATCCTTCTGCCATACTAGAAAGAGTACGTAATCAGAGCGATGAACAAGTCGAAGTGATTTTAATGCATGATTCGAGTGTAACTGTACAAATACTTCCAAAGGTAATTGATTATTTACAGTCACAAGGATATAAACTTCTTCCCTATAATCCATCTTCTCATCTCGAAGTAAACTTTTGGAAAGACACAAGATTGTAACAGCTTTAGCGCCTATATGCTAAAGCTGTTTTATTTTTCTCTTCCCACCCTTCCCATTTTTGTGTAAAATTTTAAATAGTGATGAAGTTTCGAGGTGAATAGAAATGAAACGAATAGATCTCATTTTTAACGCAATACAAAAAGGCAAGTATACAGAAGGTGTAACCGCATTAGAACTCGCTACCCTTCTGCAATTAGATCGCGCCAATGTAAGTAGCGACTTAAACAAACTTGTAAAAGATAAACGTTTATTAAAAACAAATACGCGTCCTGTTCGTTTTTATATAGAAACGAACGCTTCGTTGGAAACGCATTCAAAAGAAGTGACTTCATTAGATACATTTGCAGTTGAAAATACGAGCCTTAAAATCGCAATTGAAAAAGCGAAAGCTTCTATTCTCTATCCTCCAAACGGTATGCATACTTTACTGCTCGGAGAAACAGGCGTCGGAAAATCCATGTTTGCTTCTTTAATGCACGAATATGCAATTGAGGTTGAACAGCTTCCTAAAAATGCACCCTTTATCGTCTTTAACTGTGCTGATTACGCAAATAATCCACAGCTATTACTAGGACAATTATTTGGGATTAAAAAAGGAGCTTATACAGGGGCAAGTGATCAAAAAGGGTTAATTGAAAAAGCACATGAAGGGATCCTTTTCTTAGATGAAGTACATCGCCTTCCTCCAGAGGGACAAGAAATGCTTTTCACCTTTATTGACCGCGGAGTATACCGCCGCCTTGGAGAAACAGAAAATGAACGTAAAGCACAAGTATTAATCATTACTGCAACAACAGAAGAACCAAATTCATTTTTATTAAAAACATTTACAAGACGTATACCGATGACTGTCACGCTGCCACCACTTCGTGAGCGTACACATAAAGAACGTTTTGCTTTGCTGCAACTATTTTTCACAAATGAAGCAATTCGCTTGCGAAAAGAAATTCACGTTAGCCCGAATGCAATGCGTGCTTTCGTCTTTTACAATTGTCCCAATAATATCGGTCAATTAAAAACGGATGTACAAATTGCCTGTGCGAAAGCCTATTCTGACTTCGTGACAAAGAAACGTGATTCTGTCTATGTTTCAAGTACAGACTTACCTTGGTATATGAAAGAAGGGCTATTCATTGAAAGAAAAAGCCGTCATCTATACCAAATACCGAATGAAACATTTATATTTACAGGTGATGAAGGTTGGAGTAATCATAAAGCAGAAAATGAGAAGCAATCTTCTATTTACGATTATATTGATTATAAATATGAAGAACTTCAAGCTCGTGGTATTGAAGAGGAAGAATTAGAATTACTAATCGAAAATGATATTCAAAGCTTTTTCGTACAATATTTTAACCAAATGTCAAAAAAGACAAGTCATGAAAATGTTTTTAAAATTGTGGATCGTAATATCGTTTCCGTTTGTGAAAGAATTGCAGAACTTGCTGAAAAACATTTATCCAAGACGTTTGATGAAAAAGTATTTCTCGCTTTAAGTTTACATGTACAGACAACTCTACAACGTTTACAAGCTGGAAAACAAATTCATCACCCACAATTAAATCAAATTCGTACGAAATATAAAGAAGCTTTTTCCGTAGCAATGCAATGCATTCAACTACTGGAAGACGAATTACAAATAACAATGCCTATCGATGAAGCAGGCTTTTTAACAATGTTCTTCGTTGTTGATCCAATTCCTGCCTCACAAACAGAAGTAAAAGTATTAATATTAGCGCACGGCAACGGCATAGCAACAGAAATGGCAAACGTCGCAAACGAACTGCTCGGCATTGACGAAGTAACCGGTATCGATATGCCGTTACATGAATCACCAAAAGACTTCTTAGAGCGTGTGAAAGTGTATATGAAAACACTCCAAAATGTAAGCGGGCTTCTCTTACTTGTTGATATGGGATCTCTCGCTTATATTGGTGATATATTAGAAACTGAGTTCAAAATTCCGGTACGTGTTCTTTCCATGACGAGCACTCCACATGCACTAGAAGCTGCTCGAAAAGCTCAGCTTGGCTACTCGTTAGATGCATTATACGAAACAGTGAAGAACTTAACACCGTTTTACTTAAACGTACAAGAAGAAAAGAAAAAGCCACTATCACCAATGAAATCTGTTATTTTGACAGCTTGTTTAACTGGGGAAGGCAGTGCTTTAGCTATTCAAAAAATGTTGGAGAACTATTTGCGATTTGACAAAGACTTAATTGAAATCATTCCGATTAGTATCGTCCATGAAAAAGATTTAACGAAAATGATTGAGAACATAAAAAAAGAGCGGAATATCATTTGTATCGTCACGAATTTCGATGTGCAGGTGCCATGCTTAACGTATCATTTCCAAGACATTGTAAACTACACAGCGATTCAGCCAATTCAAGAATTAATTACGTATGAAGAAACATATGCAAAAATGGCTGATATTCTTGAACAACAAATGCAGCGTAACGACGGAGCCCTACTTATTAAAACAATTCGTTACGCATTAAATACAATTCAAGAATTAATTTCCTTACAGCTAACTCCTGACAGTTTAATGGGTGTTATTCTGCATATGAGCTGTATGGTTGACCGTCTTCAAAAAGGAGAAAGCCTTCTCCCTCATCCAGATAAAGAGAAACGAAGACAAGATGAATACTGGATGTATATGAAGGTGAAAAAGGCGTTGCAACCGATTGAAAATACGTTTGAAATACAAATACCTGATGACGAAGTGTTTTATGTTATGGACTTTTTCATTAAAAATCAACCTGCAAAAAATTAATCGAGGCAGTTCTTTAGTATATCGACTGTAACTTGGATTATATTAGCGATTTTCAATATATATCGATTTACCGGCAATAATCGCTAAAATTTGCACCTTATAGCAGAAAAGGCTGTTCCAAAATATGGACAGCCTTTTTTCTACTTCCTTACTTTCCTGATTCTTCCCCTGATTTCGCCCTTCTTATTAGACTTCGTATAAACATTTACATATACATTCGCCTGCACGATTTCTTGCAGTAAGCTGTCAAACGCTCTCCCCTGTAACGGCCCTTCAAAATCTCCCACATTAGCTACACCAGTAACGACTCCTTCATTTACACTAATCCCTTGCTTTAACGGACCAAATAAACTTAAAACAACTGGGCCAATTTGATCCGCTTTCCCTAAATGAATTTGGCATGATGTAACTTTTTCGATGTTTTTCAATATGACCCGATATTGCAATTTCTTTAAATCACCACTAAATATAAACTCTGCTACGCCAAAAGCTTCTGTATTTACAGGAGGTATTTCCCTCTTGCCTGTTAACCTCGCAAAGAAATGTGTTGTCATACGGGCATTCTCCTCATATAAATTTCCCAGCACTACTTCTACTACTTTATGGTTTATACATAATCATTTATGACTTTTTCAAGTGTGAATTACGAAGAAAAGATTCACACAATCTTTACATTAGAATCGTTCCTTTTGCGTTACTACCTCCTGTATAATGCATTTAGAAAACACATTCTCGGAGGTTGTTTTGGAAAAAAACAAATACACTTTTCACACATTATTAGAGATTTTTCTCGTCTCATTTAAATTAGGGCTGACTTCATTTGGTGGTCCTGTCGCCCATCTCGGCTATTTCCACCACGAATATGTACAAAAAAGAAAATGGATGGATGAACGAAGCTATGGAGATTTAGTAGCACTATGTCAATTCCTCCCTGGTCCTGCTAGCAGTCAAGTTGGTATGGGGATTGGATTATTAAGAGGCGGGGTATTAGGAGCTATTATTTCATGGATTGGATTCACTTTACCGTCTGTGCTTGTTTTAGTTTTCTTCGCCTCATTCCTTAATCAGTTCGATCTTGGAAGTGCTGGCTGGATTCATGGTCTAAAACTTGTAGCAGTCGCTATTGTTGCTCATGCCATATGGGGAATGGCACAAAAATTAACACCAGACCGAAATCGTGCGACGATTGCGATTATAACTGCCGCAATCGCCTTATTATGGCCAAGTAGTTGGACACAAGTTATCCTCATTATAACTTCTGGCTTTATCGGCTGGGTTTTATACCGCAACCAACCAATTAGCCAATCTCAACATATAAAAGTACCTATTTCAAAAAAGATAGCAGTTTCTTGTCTCATCTTATTCTTCGGACTATTACTGCTGCTACCAATATTAAGACCGTTCTCCTATTACATCGCTTTATTTGATAGTTTCTATCGCTCTGGTGCACTTGTATTTGGAGGCGGACATGTCGTGCTACCTCTTCTTGAAGGTGAGTTCGTACAAAATGGAATACTGACGAAAGAACAATTCCTAGCTGGATACGGATTAACACAAGCCGTACCAGGACCACTATTTACATTCGCCTCTTATATAGGAGCAGTGTTAAATGGGACGCTTGGGGTAATACTTGCAACAATTGCGATTTTTCTTCCTGCTTTCTTGCTCGTTATTGGTGTTCTACCATTTTGGAACAGTGTGAGAAAAATATCTTTCATACAAGGCGCACTACTTGGAGTCAATGCCGCTGTTGTCGGTATTTTAATTGCTGCCTTTTATGACCCTATTTGGACAAGCACAATTATGAACGCTGGAGATTTTGTTTTTGCGTCTCTTCTATTTTGCTTGCTCGCTTTTTGGAAAACACCACCTTGGGTTATCGTTATACTCGGAGCCTTTGGCGGATATATTCTATCCATTTTGTAAATAGAAAAAACGACGGCATGATATAGCCGTCGTTTTTCTATTAAAACTTCACAAGTTCTATTCCTTCAGGTAACTTGCTCTCTGTTAAAATGCGCAATTCTTTCACACGATCCATTACGTAAGAAGAACGTTTCACAAGCTCTGGATCAATATAAGCTGGATGAACCATAATTTCTACCGTTTGTTCATCTTGTACTCTTTCTTTTAACTTCACAAAGTAATCTTCCGTCACACCATCCGCATAAAAGTCACTGTAAAATACGTCAGAAAATGGGCGTACTGCTCGCTCTTTCTCACAACGACGAATCGGAACATTATATGTAGCCGCTAATCTCTCAAGAACATCGTGCAAGATTGGCAACCCATGCACATGATGATGACTATCTAAATGAGTTAGTGTTAATCCGTAAGATAAGAATTTCTCAATTTGAGCAGTCCATTCTCGCTCGACTTCTTCTGGGTTTACCTTCCCTTCCCATACGACGCTTTGTTTATGAAACAACCCATCGCTACTTACAAGTGATGGTACGTCTCCAAGAAGTGGTTTTCCTGCTGTTAATACGAGATGTACGCCTACTCCGAGTAGGTTATGCTCTTTCGCTAAACGTACCGCATGCTCTGTTCCTGGCATATTCATCATCATCGTCGTTGAATTTACAAGTCCATTTATATGTCCATCAATAATGCCGTAATTTGTACCTTCTGTAAGACCGAAATCATCTGCGTTTACAATTAACTTAATCATCGTAATACCTCCTAATAAAGTGAGATAGAATAAAAAAAGCGGGCTAAATAGCGCCGCTTTTATTTCTCTACCTTTTTGAAGAACTGTGGAAGATATTCCTTATGTGCTTCCAACATTTCATCTAAAATTTGTTTTGCCACTTTATCTGATGGTACAAGTGGATTAATTGTCATAGCAAGCAGCGCTTTATGATAATCCCCTGTAACAGCAGCTTCAATTGTTGTGCGCTCAAATGATTTAATTTGTTGTACTAAACCGCGAACTGGTACTGGAAGATCTCCAACTGCAATTGGTTTTGGACCTTCTTTCGTAATAATACAGTTCACTTCAACAGCCGAATCATGTGGCAAGCTTGCAATTGTTCCATTGTTTCGTGTATTAACAGGCTGGATATCACCTTTATTATTATAAATAGACGTAATTAAGCTACATGCTGCGTCACTATAATAAGCGCCGCCACGTTTTTCTAATTGTGGTGGTTTAATATCTAAGTTCGGGTCTTTATATAACTCGAATAAATCATTTTCTAATTGTTTTACTACTTCTGCACGTGTACCTTTTTCAACTGAAGCTTCTTTCTCTTCTTCTAACATTTCACGTGTTTTGTAGTAATAACGGTGGTATGGGCATGGAATTGCGCGAAGGCCGCGAATAAAGTCTGGCTCCCAGTTAAGCGCTGCAATATTTTCCATCGTAATTTGCTTTTCTGGATCTGTTACAAGCTCCAACACACGATCCATTACACTTACGCCATCTAAATATACGTCTAATCCGTATACCATGTGATTTAAACCTGCGAAATCAACGTGAACACGACTTGCATCTACTTCAAGTAATTTTGCAAGACCCATGCGAATTCCGATTGGAACATTACATAGACCAACTACTCTTTGAATATTTGTATAACGAAGGACAGCTTCTGTTACCATACCTGCTGGATTCGCGAAGTTAATTAACCATGCATTCGGACAAAGCTCCTCCATATCCTTACAAATATCTAAAATAACAGGAATCGTTCTCAATGCTTTGAATAAACCACCAGGACCATTCGTTTCCTGACCGATCACATCATATTTTAATGGGATTGCTTCATCTTTTGCACGAGCTTCTAATAAACCTACACGAAGCTGCGTCGTTACGAAATCAGCATCTTTTAATGCTTCGCGGCGATCAAGCGTTAAATGTACTTCGATTGGTAAACCAGATTTTTTTACCATACGTTTCGCTAAGTTGCCAACGATTTCTAACTTTTCTTTTCCTGCCTCAATATCTACTAACCAAATTTCACGAACAGGAAGCTCATCATAACGTTTAATAAATCCTTCAATTAACTCTGGTGTATAACTAGATCCACCGCCGATTGTAGCAATTTTAATTCCAGTCATGCTTTATTCCCCTTCCGCTTCTAATTTTTTATAAAGGTCAATAAATTCTGCTGCTAATTCTTTTACTGTAATCGCATTCATTAAATGATCTTGTGCATGAATTAAAAGGACACTAATCTCTGTTTTTTCTCCTCTTGCTTCTGATTGTATGAGCTCTGTTTGGAAATGATGCGCTTCATTAATCGCTTCTTTCGCCTTTACCATCGCTTCATCAGCCTCTGCCATTTTCCCCTGTTTGGCAAATTGAAGTGCCTCCATCGCAAAGCTTCGTGCATTACCACTATTTAAAATTAATTGGAATGGAATTTGTTCTGCTGTAGTCATCATAATTACCGCCCTCTCTATTATGGTTCAACCGATTGAAATACCCCTTCAGTTTGAACATTTCTATTACATTATTATTTTATGAATGATAGTTTGGTGTTCTTGTAGATGGGTTTCATCTTTTTGAACATGATATAAAGGTAATTGTTCTCACAGATCATGTTGTCTGTGAGAACAATTACTATGTTACATAGGTACAGAGTTGTTATTTCCTTGTGCTGCTGCTTTTTCAGTACGAACAACAGAACGGTCGCATAATACAACGAATGGATAGTAGATTACCATCGCAATTACAAAGTTGAATAACTGTAGAATTGCACCTGAAAGATGTCCACCTGTTACAAGATAACCACTAATAATTGGTGGTGTTGCCCATGGAATCATCGCAACTGTTTTTGGTACCCATCCCATAGATATAGCTGTATAAGAAGTAATTACTAATACAATTGGTGTTATGATAAACGGCAAGAATAAAACTGGATTTAAAATAATTGGTGTACCAAAGATTACTGGTTCGTTAATGTTGAATGCACCAGGTCCAATTGATAGACGAGATACACCGCGTAATTGTGCACTTTTTGCTACAATTAACACAACGACTAAGAACGCTAATGTTGCACCAGAACCACCAAGATATACGAAAGTATCAAAGAATGGTTTTGTAACAATGTTTGGAACATCAAATGCAGATGTGCCACCTTGGAATAACTTCATGTTTTTCTCTAATGCCGGTAAGTATAATGGCTCAATAATACCACCAACGATATTTGGGCCATGTAAACCGAAGAACCAAAGAAGATGAACAAGGAGTACAATGACAATTGCACTTGGTAATGTCCCTGCTAAACTTTGCAGTGGTGATTGAATCGTATTAAAGATAAATTCATGAACACTTGTACCAGCTAATTTCACTGCTAATTGAATACCTGCAACTACTGTTAAGATAACAAACGCTGGAACTATAGCTGCGAAAGATCTTAAAACTGCTGGCGGTACTCCATCAGGCATTTTAAAAGTAATATTTCTTTGTACAAAGAAACGGAATACCTCAGTAACAAGGAGTGCCACAATGATTGCTACGAATAACCCTTGTGCACCTGTCCAAGCTAAGTTCAATCCGCCTTCTTTCGGTGTTGTTGGCGTAAGAATAATTAACGCACCAAATGAAATAATACCTGCTGACAAACCATCAACGCCGTAAGATTTTGCTAAGTTATAACTTGTTGTAAATGCTATGATTAGTGCTAGAATCGCAAAAGAACCAGTCCACATTCCACCGCCAACTTGTTTCCACGTTTCACCAAACAAACCTTTCATGAAATCTTGGAAAGCTTCAGATGGAAAACCATTAATTAGTGATGCCAGTGCACCAACTAAAATAAGTGGCATAACTGCAATAAATCCATCACGGATCGCAGCTAAGTGACGTTGCGATCCGATTTTACCAGCGACAGGAACAATATATTTCTCCATAAATGCAATAAATTTTTGCATTTCGCTTCCCCCCTAATTATTTTTTAAGTGTTAATGCGTGATCTAAAACTGCTTCTCCATTCATCATGCCGTAGTGCATTGGATTAATAACGTCGATTCCAACGTTTTTCTCATCGGCAAGCGTTTTCATTGAAGACAGCATGTAACGAACTTGTGGTCCTAGTAATAATACATCTGCTTGATCGATATTGTTTTTTACTGCATCCCCAGATACAGCCCAAATCTTTCCTTCTAGACCGCGAGCTTTTGCAGCCGCTTCCATTTTTGTAACTAGTAAACTTGTAGACATCCCTGCTGAGCAACATAATAAAATATTCATTTGAAAATCCCCCTTGTGTAGTATAAAAAAATTATGTTTTATTTATTTTTCTTTACGCTATTTATTAATGCAAGTAGCGTGCCAACTTTTTAAAACCACTAAAATCAGTGCTTTTTCGAGCATTTTCTTTGTGTGTTAACGCTTTCAATTAGTGTGTCACTCAAAAAACACACAGTGTGTTATAAAACAACACGCTTTTAACACATAACTGTATGAAAATAGATTAGTGTTTAGTTGTCTAGTTGTATTTAAAACAAAAAAAACACTAAAAAAATTTTTGAGTGAAAAATAATTTATTATTTTTACCCTCTATTTCATGAAATAAAAAAACCTTGCATACGCAAGGTTCATTCAGTCGCTGACATTTTCTTATATAACTCTACAAACTCACTCGCTAATTCCTTCACCGTAATTGCATTCATTAAATGATCTTGCGCGTGCACCATCAGAAGCGTAACTTCGGTCTTTTCCCCACCAGCTTCTTTCTGGATGAGCTCCGTTTGTACACGGTGCGCCTCTTTTAATTCCTCCAACGCTTCTTGCAATTTAGCTTCCGCTTCTGTAAATTCTCCACGCTTTGCGCAATCAATTGCTTCCATTGAACAACTTCTCGCATTTCCCCCATGTAAGATTAAGTGAAAGGCCTTCGTTTCTACCGTATCCATTTTAGTTCTTTATGCCCCCTTTTCTTCCGCTAATTTTTGTTTATCCCATATTTTTAAGAATGGTAAATAAATAAAGAATGCCAGTGCAAAGTTCACAAGTTGTAAAACAACACCTGAAATTTTTCCGCCCGACCCTAAATATCCGCTAAATAGAATAGGTGTAGTCCATGTTACAGCAGCTCCACTTGGACGGGCTACCCATCCCCATTCCATTGCAAAATAAGAAACAACCGTTAATACAACTGGAACTACTATAAATGGAATTAGTAACAGTGGGTTCATGACAATTGGCATACCAAAGGTCACCATCTCGTTAATATTAAAAATACCAGGTGCAATCGACAAACGTCCTAAACTTTTTAATTGCTGACTTCGCGCAAACAATAACATTCCGACAACTAAAGCAAGTGTGGCGCCAGATCCACCCATATAAATCCATAGGTCAAAAAACTGTGCTGTAATTGTATTCGGTACATCTTGCCCGGCCTGAAAAGCTATTCGGTTTTGATCCATTAACGATAACCAAATTGGGCTCATGACACCGCCTACAATTGTAGCCCCATGAATTCCGCATGCCCAAAGGACATGAACGAGAATAACCGCTATAACAGCTCCCCAAAGACTAGCACCCAGTACACTCAGTGGTTCTTGCAACAACTTCCCTACAACATTATGAATACTACCAAAAGTAGTGTGTTCAAAGATTAATCTAATAATCCAAACAACTGTCACAACAATAAATCCAGGAATAAGTGCTGCAAATGAACGTGTTACTGCTGGTGGAACTGTCTCAGGCATCTTTATAATCATCTTTTTCTGCACAAGAAATCGGTATATTTCAGTAGATATAATTGCAATAATCATCGCTACAAATAAACCTTGGCTTCCCATTAATGCCGCTGGAATTACTCCATCTACCAGTATACTTTCTTTCGTACCCGGAACGATATATGCAGCTTGAAATGGAGTTGCAAGTAAAAATGTCACAAGTGACAATGCCCCAGATGCTAAAGCATCCACTTTATAATATTCTCCAAGTCTGTAAGCGATTCCAAAAACGGCTATTAAAGCCATTATATTAAAAGTTGCACTAACTGGATACCCTAATGCTACGTTCCAATTTTTCCCGAACAAACTTGCCATGAATTCATTATACCCGGGGATTGGTAATGTACTAATAATAAGAAAAATTGATCCTATAATTAAGAAAGGCATCGTCAATACAAGTCCATCACGAATTGCTAGTAAGTGCCTCTGTTCTGCAACCTTCCCTGCTACTGGCATCACATATTTCTCTAAAAACCGTATCATCTATCCCACTCTCCTCATGGTCTCATTGACAAAGCTGCTTGCAAGATAGCTTCTCCATTACAAAGCCCGTAATGGACAGATTGAATGACATCAACAGGTACTCCCTTCTCCTTACATAACTCTTTCATTTTCGGTAATAAATAACGTACTTGCGGTCCAAGTAAAAGTACATCAGCTTCATCTATGTGACTAGTTACTTCAGAACCTGATACTGCCCAAATCTTTACCTCTATCCCTCTTGCCTCTGCTGCTTTCTCCATTTTCGTAACAATTAAACTGGAAGACATTCCCGCTGCACAGCAAAGTAAAATATTCATCCCTTTTCCCCTCCCCCTTTTTCCAAACCTAAGTTATGGTGCATCCTTTGCCACCACTAGGTTACAAATATATATGTCTAGATTTCCTGCTGTATGCCGAGCTTAAAAACAAAAATTTCTCGGTTTTCACGCTATTCCATCTATCATTATTCTCCTAGTAAAGAGGACGCTAACTCGCTATAATAATTCAGTATGATTTTTTTTATTGATAGGAGGATATATTTATGAAGGCATATCGCTTTCCACTTATTTTATTATCTTCTATCCTAATTGGTGGTTTCATTGGTTATTTCATGGGTACCGATGCAGTTGCTTTAAAGCCGCTTGGTGACATTTTCTTAAACTTAATGTTTACGATTGTTGTACCGTTAGTGTTCTTTAGCATTGCATCATCTATTGCTAATATGGATGGATTAAAACGTTTCGGTAAAATTATGTCTAGTATGGCTGGGACTTTCTTATTTACAAGTATTTTAGCTGCTATTTTTATGATTATTGTCGTGAAAGTATTCCCGCCAGCACAAGGTGTTGTATTAGAACTAACACAACCTGACAAAGCTGAGAAAGCAGTTAGTGTTGCAGATCAAATTGTCGGTATTCTAACAGTATCTGACTTCTCGAAGTTACTATCTCGTGAAAATATGTTAGCTCTTATTTTCTTCTCTATTTTAATGGGGGTTGCAACTTCAGCAGTTGGTGAAAAAGGAAAGCCATTCGCTACATTCTTACAAGCTGGTGCAGAAATTTCAATGAAAGTTGTATCTTTCATTATGTACTACGCTCCAATCGGACTTGCTGCTTATTTCGCAGCATTAGTTGGTGAATTTGGACCACAACTTCTTGGAACTTACTTCCGAGCAGCAATGGTATACTATCCAGCGTCTCTCATTTACTTCTTTGTATTCTTCACGTTCTATGCATACCTTGCAGGTCGCAAACAAGGTGTACAAGTATTTTGGAAGAACATGGTCTCTCCTACAGTTACATCACTTGCAACTTGTAGTAGTGCTGCGAGTATTCCAGCGAACTTGGAAGCAACGAAGAAAATGGGTATCTCGTCTGACGTTCGTGAAACAGTTGTCCTTCTTGGATCTACACTTCATAAAGACGGCTCTGTTTTAGGCGGCGTATTAAAGATCGCTTTCTTATTCGGTATTTTCAACATGGAATTCGAAGGACCGAAAACATTAGCAATCGCACTTGTTGTTTCTCTATTAGTAGGAACAGTAATGGGCGCTATTCCAGGCGGCGGTATGATTGGTGAAATGTTAATCGTTTCTTTATATGGCTTCCCGCCAGAAGCATTGCCAATTATCGCAGCAATCAGTACAATCATTGATCCTCCTGCAACGATGTTAAACGTAACAGCAGATAACGCTTGTGCCGTAATGACAGCTCGCCTTGTAGAAGGTAAGAACTGGATCAAAAACAAATTTGCTTAATAAATAGAAAGAGGATGCTCGTTTTGAGCATCCTCTTTTTGTCGTTATTTGTTAATAAGTCGATATATCGAAAAAATCGTTGATATATTTGAAGTTATGAACGATATATCCGAAAAATCGTCGATATAATCTATTCCGCCACAAATTTGTTAAAACCTTCACAAATATTCCACACTCATTATCCATTCTCCGTACTATAATCATGTATGGAAAAGGAGATGTACCTAATGACCCAAAGCGCACCAGAATTTAAAGTTTTGCAAAGCATTGCATTCCTCGCTGTCGTTTTGCAAAGTTCCTTATTATATACAATGAATCAAGGAAATGTTTTACTTGAGCAATCCCTCATTATGGGCATGCTATTTAACCTTGCAAAATTTTCAGCACCTGCATTCATATTTATCGTCGGCTTTCACTTAATTCGGCAATATACGAAGCAACTCGCCTACACAGAATATATTTATGAAAAAGCCGCACATTTACTCATTCCTTATTTCTTCTGGTCTATTCTTTATTTATTAACAACAAACGATATGATTACACTACAAAGCGGAATAAAAAGTTTATTACTCGGAACAGCAGCACCCCATCTTTGGTACGTAATTATGATGTTCCAGATTCACTTATTGTTCCCTTTACTATGCACGCTATTTTATTGGTTTCAAAAACGAACAGAAAATAAAAAAGACATATATAAATATATGACCGTCTTTGCTTCTCTATATTTCCTCTTAATGTGGTATTCTTCTCACTACATTTTTAATGGAGAGAAATTGACTAGCTCAACCATTTTACATTATACAGACCGTTCCTTCTTCTTCTACTCATTCTATTTCGTCATGGGAGGAATCGCTGCTGTTGCACTAAAAGCGTGGCGTACATTTGTCATAAAACATATCCCGCTTATTACAATATTATTTTTCATCTTATTTTTATTCATCAATTATGAGTTATTTAGTTTTTACGGAGCAAACTCTATTCATTTAACCGTTTCGACTTATTTAAAACCGTCTATGTTTTTATATATCGTATGCGAAATTATTATACTGTACGTGTTGTCTATTACAATTGTACAGCGACGCGGTTTCTTATATAAAGCTTTACGCTTTATCGGGAATTACACATATGGTGCTTATTTAGCTCACCTTTTCTTCTTGCAACTATGTACAAAATTTCTTTCTTTATTTACACTGCAAGAAAACACCATATTATATAGCCTATTATTATTTACAATTACGGCCACAATCTCGATTTCAGCAATGGTCATTTGCAGCACACTACCATTTCATACGTGGATTACAGGACCTTCTCCTAGGGCAAATATGAAATGGGTTAAGATTGTCCTTCGGAAAAATGACGAAAAAGTATTCAAACCATATCTTTGATATAATAGAATTCCATACAAGAAAAGAAAGTAGGACATACCTATGATTAATCAAATTGGACAAATTATGTTATATGTAAATAACCAAGACGAAACAGTGCAATTTTGGACAGAAAAAGTAGGGTTCCAAATCATCGCTGAAGAAAATAACGGAAAAGGATTTCGCTGGATTGAAATCGCTCCAACGAAAGAAGCAGGCACAAGCATCGTCCTTCACGATAAAGCGTTAATTGCAAAGATGCAACCTGAATTAAACTTACATACCCCTTCACTTATGTTCTTCTCTAATAACTTAGATCAACTGTATAAAGATCTTTCTGAGAAAAACGTTACAGTTGGACAAATTGTAGATTTACCTACAGGTAGAGCATTCAACTTTGCTGATAACGAAAATAATTATTTTGCGGTAATGGAACGTAAATAAAAAGAAGCTATCCGAAAAAATCGGATAGCTTCTTTCATTTTAAGAGACTTGTTCTGTATTCGTTTCTCTATGTTGTATATGACTCGTGATCCAAGCAATTCCGCCGGCAACAACGAGATAGCATAATAATATTAAAATTTGCATTTGTAATTGCGACCAATCTCCTAAAGAAATCACATCTTGTAGCCCTCTAAGAGAATGGGACATTGGGAGAAATTGTCCAATCTTGCTAAGGACAGCTATATTTAATTCTCCTGGGAAAGTACCTCCGCTCGTCGCTAATTGCAAGACGAGAAGCGTTACCGCTAAGAACTTTCCAACGAGACCAAATACCGTTACTAACATGAGAATAAATGTCATGAACGTAAAGGAAATAACAATACTTGATAAAACAAAAAGTGGCACACTAGCAACTTCTAATTTCATAACTCCTAGCACAACCACATCTACTAGTAATGCTTGAATAAGTCCAATTACATATACCAATCCTAGTTTATTAATAAAATGTACCGTTCCGCTTACCTTCATATTTTGTCTACGGCCAAGTGGTAAAATATTCGATGCCATAATTCCGCCAACATAAAATGCAAGTGATAAGAAATATGGTGCAATACCTGAACCGTAATTCGGTACATCAGAAACTGTCGACTTCACTAATTGAACCGGTTCTGAGAACATTGTATTGCGTGCATCATCATTGCGAACATCCGCTATCTTCTCTGCACCCTCTCCCAATTTCGTAGAAAGTTCTTTCGCGCCATCATCAAGTTTAACAAGTCCGTTCGTTAACTGATCAGCACCATGATTTAGCTCTGTTCCGCCACTCGCAAGGTGATTTACTCCTTCTTGTAATGATGTAAATCCACTTCCCCACTTCGTAAATCCATTAGCTAAATTCGCAGCACCATCTGCAATCTTTTTCGTTCCAGTAGTAGCTTCATTTAACCTAACTCCGAATGTATTCATGCCCTCTTCAACCTTATGCTGACCATCTGCAATCTTCTTCGCACCTTGTGTCAATTGTTGTTGGCTATTATTTAAAGTGCTTGTTGCTTTAGCTAATCCATTAGAAGTAGCAATGATCTTTTGAAAAGCAGGATCTTGCTGCACTTCTGGATGACTTTTCACATACTCTTCTAGTTGTTGTTTTACACTATTCGCTGCATTGTCCGCCTTCACTTGCCCTTCAGCAAGTTTCTCACTTCCGTTCATCCATTCATTTGTACCAGCACTTAATTCACTAACTCCTGATTGTAAAGTTTTTTCACCTTGCGCTAGTAATTCCATACCACTATGAAGTGATGTCGCTCCTTGACTTAGCTCATTTGCTCCCCCTGTTAAGGCAGATTGGCTGGATGCAAGCTTGTCACTTCCCTCTTTCAATTTCGATGTCCCGTCACTTAAACGATGAATGCCATCTGCAAGCTGATTTGCTCCATTTTTTGCATCTGTCGTTCCTTCATGTAACTTCTTAGCGCCATCACTTGCATCACCCAGCCCTTGTGCCAAATCTTGAAACTTTGAAAAGACGCCTTCTGTATAAGATTTCGTAATACTATTTGAGATTTTTGTTTTCATATTTTCAACAGCTGTCGTTCCAATTTGAGCTGCTACAAAGTTTTTACCCGGATTTACTTTGTACTGCAGCTGCGCTGGCTCTGGTTTCTCATCCATTAGTGTACTTACCTTTTGAGAGAAATCCTCTGGAATCGTAACAACCATATAATACTTATCTTCTTTTAGTCCTTCATCAGCATGTTTTTCTGATACGAAATGAAAAGCTAGTTCCTTATTCTCTTTTAAATTTTTTACAAAATCGTCTCCTGCATGAATTGTTTTTTCATCCATCGCAGCACCCTTATCTAAATTTACAATCGCAACAGGCAATTTATCTAATTTTCCATATGGATCCCAGTATCCAGCTAAAAAGAATCCTGAATAAATTAAAGGAACGATTAATAAAAAAATTAAAGCGATACGTCCATGTTTATGGTGCCACATCGCTTTCCAATCTTTAAATATAAGTTGAATTCCCTTCATGAAACATACTCCTTCTCCTAATTTTACACCATTACAATGGTTTAACAGATTTACTATACACGTCACTTTCCATACTGTATAATACATCTTTAATTATCAATTCATTCCTTTTGGTCTATAGAAAGGAGAGTCAAAATGGAACTTCTTCAACTAAAATACTTTCAAACAGTTGCACGATTAGAACATATGACAAAAGCGGCTGAAGAATTGCATATCGCACAACCTTCCCTCAGCAAAACAATCGCTAGATTAGAAAAGGACTTAGGTGTCCCGCTATTTGATCGCCAAGGTCGACAGATTACATTAAACTCTTTTGGGAAAGTATTTTTAAAACGAGTAGATCGCATTTTTCATGAATTAAGTGAAGGTGAACGAGAAATTAAAGATTTAGCTGAATTACAACAAAGCTCTATTACACTGGCAGTTTCTATTCCGAGAATATTACCAGAACTACTCGGTTCTTTTTTACTAGAACATCCTAACGTTCGATTCCAACAGTTTCTCGCATCTACTCCTTCTATGAAACGACAACTAGATAATATAGAAATTGACTTTTGCATTTCTTCTGTGCCAATTGAAGGCGAGGAAATTATGTGGGAACCACTTATTACAGAAGAAATTTTCTTAGTCGTCCCTTCAGGTCATCGTTTATCAGGACGCGACAGTATCCATCTGCATGAAGTAAAAGACGAATCGTTTATTAGTATGAACACTGGTTACGGATTTCGGCACTTAACAGATGAATTTTGCAAGGAAGCTGGCTTCACTCCACATATTGCTTTTGAAGTAGATGAACCAACCGTAATTAGCGATCTTATTAAGCAAGGTCTCGGCATCGCTTTCGTCCCAAGTTTAACTTTATTAAAAAACTCTACTTTGGCATTAAATAAGTTACGTATTATTGAACCAAATTGCGAGCGAACTATCGGTTTAAGTTGGTCGAAAAAACGCTACTTATCGAAAACTGCTCAGCAATTTCGTAAGTTTGTGATTGACTACTTCTCCAATATTAGGACGTAAAATTATATCGATAAATAACGATACAAATAGAAGGTGCCCCCTCAAAAGGATGGCACCTTCTATTTCTTGCTCTTCTCTAATTCCATTTCCGCTAAAAGTGGTAGTACATTATCAAAAATATGCGTATTGTTATTTTCGCCTGTTACGTATCCACCGTAATATCTACTAAATACATTGTCATTCCGAAATGTAACCATATGATCATATAATTCCTTTGCAAACTTTGTATCACCTGTTTGTAGTACGTACATAATCGTTAATCCGTAAGCAGCTGGTGATTCATAATTCACAGTTTGTTTTCCCGTTTCTAAATCGTAACGACCGTATAGCTTTCCATCCTCCTGAAATTTCTTCTTTATAAATTCCAAGTAAGCATCTGATGAAAGGCCACCTAGACTCCGGTGATAGGCAACGTATGATTGATCAATTAGATTCACTTCTTTATCGTACGTAAATGTGCCATCTTCTTTATACTCTTTCGGGAATGCCCAGCCATGCCTTGGATAATCGGCTAAAAATTGAACGACTTCCTGATATTGCTGAGCAGAAACTTTGCCGTACTTCTTCATATAGGAGAATGCGTGCGGATTTAAGTATGATGTAGTTGCAAAGTTATTTTGTTTCCCTGCATCTGCATCATAATAATCAACGTAATAATTATCTTTCTTATTATAACGAATTACAGCTTCACTTAATTGATCTGCCAAGTTTTTATAACGCTCTTCCTTATACATTTCATAAGCACGATATAATTGCTCTATAATACGCAGATCATCTATAAGTGCATTCGTAGCGGACTGTATTTCTCCCTTTTCAGAGATTTTCCATATAACGATTTGATCCTTATGTACAAAGTTATTTTGAATAACCTTAACTTGTTCATCGAATAACGCTTGATCGTCTTTATCGAGTGTATATTGTAACCATAGTCCTGCTGATTCCGATAAAGCTTCACGGCCCTTCGCTTCACCCGTGCCTGCCTTTGTATCCGCTAAACGATATGTAGCAAGCGTCCCATTTTCATTCACCATATGTCTTAAAATAAAATGTTCTGTACGGTTTCCTTGTATAGCTGACCAAAATACAATTCCACCTAAAGCGATTAAGAGAACAACCCCAACCCCTATATATAAACGTTTCCGCAATCCTTTCACCTCCCTATTAAGGCTAACCTTAATTTTACCAGAACATACACAAATTTAAAAAAGACAATCTATTAGATTGTCTCCCGTTCCTCTATCCCTCACAAGCCTCTTTAGAAGGTCTATATAGCGATTCCACAAGTCGATCATACTCCCGACGCGTAATCTCTTTATTATACAGCTTCAATAATAAATCTCTATGCTCTTTTGAAAATGCCATCTTTTTAATGACTTCAGGATACATAAAACATCCTCTCCATTTCACATAAACTTCTTCACCCCGGAAAATCAGAACTTATGTTCGCATAAAAGATTATAAAATATTCCTTACTAAAAAACAAACAAAATATTATTAAACATTAACTTCTTTCTATTTAGAATATTCAAACATCATATTACCATATCCACTTTTTAAATACATATATATTTTTGGTAGTTTTTTTGAATAAATCTTCCAATTCAATCAGAAAATAATGGCAAAAAAGAAGAGGAGTTTACATATGGATACGGTAACATTAGCAAGAGCATTTTTCGGTTCTTCATTAGCATTCCACATTATCTTTGCAACACTTGGTGTCGGGCTTTCATTGATGATTTTTATAAGTGAAATACTCTATCACTGGAAGAAAGATTCCGACTACGCCATTATGGCGAAAAGATGGACGAAGGCGTTTGCCATCCTTCTCGGTGTAGCAATTCCGACTGGAACAATCGTTGGTGTACAAATCTCACTTCTTTGGCCTGGTTTTGCCAAAATTGTTGGGCAGGTTATTTCTGTTCCCTTTCAAATTGAGATTTTCGCCTTCTTTTTAGAGGCTTTGTTCATGTCCATTTATGTATATGCAGCTGACAAACTCCCTCCATTCATGAGATTAATCTCATTATTTTTCGTCATGATTGGTGCCACGGCATCTGCCGTGCTTATTACATCAGCAAATACATGGATGAATACACCAGCAGGCTTTTCAATGGGGCCAGATGGATCAGTTTTTAACGTTGATCCGTGGAAAGCTTTCTTTAATCCGAGTTTTGGCACGAGCGCATTCCATGTTGTGATTACAGCCTACGCAACTGGAGCTGCTGTCATTGCCTCTATCGCTGGATTTAAATTATTAAAGAAGAATTTAAGTGAACGTGAAGTGGCGTATCATAAAAAAGGACTGCTGTTAGGACTCGTTGTGACATTTATTACAGGTGCTACGATGTGGCTTTCGGGACACGAATCGGCAATTGCCTTACATAAGCATTCCCCTGAAAAACTTGCATCTGCTGAAGCTTTATTTGAAACGACATCACATGCACCGTTATCAATTGGCGGCGTTGTAGATCCTAATACACTTGAACTAAACTATGCACTAGAAATTCCGAACATGCTTAGTCTACTAGTGGGACTAGACCCTAGCACCGTCGTAAAGGGGCTAAAGGAATTTCCACAAGAAACATGGCCACCATTTTATACACATACACTATTCAATTTAATGGTCGGCACCGCTGCCTTCACCTTTGCAGTTGCAGCAATTGCCCTCTTATATTGGTACTTTGTTTATCGGAAAAAAGGTGCAGAATTACCGAAGTGGCTTCTTTGGGGAGCTGCTGCGTGTGGACCAATTATGATGCTCGGCATTGAATTTGGATGGATTTTTAGCTGTAGCGGTCGTCAACCGTGGACAATATATGGTATGCAACGTACAGTCGACGCTTCTACACGCGCTGATTTTGTCGGTCCTTTATTCATTCTATTCATCATTTTATATATTGGACTCGGTATTTTAACTGTTTTTGTACTACGGACATTCTTTAAGAAACATCCGCTTACAAATGATTTACATCACGAAGGAGGCGATTCTCGTGCATGAGGAAAGTATTGCAATTATCATCTTATGGGCCCTTATTTTCGTTTACAGTATATTAGGGTCCATCGATTTTGGGGCAGGTTTTTGGGGCATGGTATACGCAAAACATCCAACACTCGCTGCTAAGCTTGCCAACCGATACTTATCACCAACTTGGGAAGTAACAAATACATTTCTCGTCTTTGTCGTTGTCGCTTTTCTCGGTTTCTTTCCGAAAGCAGCTTTCACCCTTGCGACAGTCATGTTCGTACCAGTTATGTTAATTTTAATACTCATTGCAATTCGCAGTACATTCATGGTATTTGCTTACTCTCTGCCAAAATATCAGCATCTTCTTCGGGTTATTTCAGGTATTACCGGGCTCTTAATTCCAGCTTTATTAATTACCGTTTTACCCGTTACAGAGGGGGCTTATATTACAATGTCTGAAGGAAAAGAAGTACTCCTGTATGGAAAGCTTCTTTCTAGCCCAGTGATCTACTGTTATATGCTCTTTGGGCTAACTTCGGAACTATTTCTCTCCTCTCTCTTTCTTGCTGATTTTGCGAGAGAGCAAGGTTCAGAAGATTCGTATAGAGTTTATAGAAGAAACGCCATCATACTTGGTCCTGCAACACTCGTTACGGCGATTATCGCTCTCGTTGTAATGGACCCAGAAACACACTGGCTTATGCAAGGACTCATAAAGCAGTTCCCATGGTTTACAGTTTCTATCGTTTTATTCGTTATCGGGTACTCTTCTCTTTGGTGGACAAACAAGAAGTATGACTCACTAGGATACCCTCGCATTGCCGTTTTAGCAGTCGTCGCTCAATATGCATTTGCAAGTTACGCTTACGGTGTTGCACATTTACCATATATTATTTATCCTGATGTAACTGTATTTACAAGCTTTACAACGGTCGAAACATTCTATGCATTGCTTATTCTATATGCAATTGGGATTGCAATTTTATTACCAGGATTTATTTTCTTCTGGAATTTATTCTTGAAAGATCGAACTTTTTTGAAGGAAAAATAATATAGCATTAGGGTCTGTTCCAAAAGGAATTTTGGAATGGGCTCCTTTTGTCATGTTTTTTCGACAAGTTGATATATTTTAAAAATCACTAATATATTTTGAGTTACGCCGATAGATCTCCATAATCGCCCATATAAAATTCCTTTGCAATCTTACTGTCCCCCTAATTTATAGACTCCTCTCACAATAGTTATTTCACTATTCGTGACACTTGTCCTTTCGCTTGAAAAACACATATTCACTTTATACCATCATACGCCTAGTTCTTCCTATTCTTTGCTGAATATACTACCAGTACATACTTGAGACAAGCTATATTTGTTCAAGAGAAAATAGAAAGGTAGGTTAAATATGAGCATTGAAATATGGATTACTATTATTGTTTTCTTCTTAACGATGATCGTTATCTTTTGGCGGCCTCGCGGTTTAAATGAGGCGTGGCCAGCAGCAATTGGCGCTGGTATTATTCTGATTACTGGAATTGTATCCAAACCAGACGTCATAGACATTGTTAGTAAAATTGGTGGTGCCTCTATAACAATATTAGCGACCATCGTTATGGCGGTTATATTAGAAAGCTTTGGCTTCTTCCACTGGTCAGCAGCAAAACTTGCAAACTTAGCAAAAGGCTCTGGTCGTCGTTTATACTGGTATATTCAATTATTATGTTTTCTTATGACTCTTTTATTTAATAACGATGGTAGTATTTTAATTACAACTCCAATCTTAATTCTTCTTCTAAAAAACCTTCAATTAAAACCGCATCAACAAATCCCCTATTTATTAAGCGGTGCTTTAATCGCTACTGCATCTAGCGCACCAATTGGTGTAAGTAATATCGTAAACTTAATCGCATTAAATATCGTTCATATGACTCTTTATATGCACACAGCGATGATGTTTGTACCAGCAACATTAGGACTATTGTTTATGTCATGGCTTATGTATACAGTTTTAAAGAAAAAACTCCCAAAAAAATTGCCTATTTCTTCATATGATATCGAAGAAATATTCTTCACGAAAAACTTCCATCCGTTAAAAGGAACAAATTCAGTTGATACGAAACAGAAACGGACAAGATTCATGCTAAAAGTATTAGGCTTCGTCTTCCTTATGCGCTGTCTTCTATTCGTTGCATCCTTCTTATCCATCCCAATTGAAATTGTTGCCGTACTCGGTTCACTCATTCTTCTCATCTGGAGATGGTACTACTTACGAACGAATCCTGTCGACATTTTGAAAAAGACACCGTGGCACATTTTAATTTTCGCTTTCTCTATGTATGTCATTATTTACGGGCTCCACAACGCAGGGTTAACAGCAGCGCTTGTACAATGGCTTGAGCCAGTTGTAAACCAGCATTTACTTTACGCGAGCTTTACAATGGGTGGACTTGTTTCCCTCCTCTCGAACATCTTCAATAATCACCCTGCACTTATGATTGGGACAATCACATTAACAGAAATGGGACTAGATCCAATCACTTTAAAAACGATCTATCTCGCAAACATTATTGGTAGTGACATCGGTTCACTACTATTACCAATCGGTACGCTAGCTTCCCTCATTTGGATGTATATCCTGAAACAAAACAAAATTAAAGTAAAATGGAAAGACTATTTAAGTGTATCCCTTATCGTTATCCCACTCACAACCGTCGTCACATTATTCCTCTTATTCTACTGGGTACATCTCTTCTTCGCCTTATAAAGTGAAACTTTAATCAGTGGGAGTTTTGTTCATCCCCCACTGATTATTAGTTGAACCAATCGGGCTTTTACGGGCAGTTGCCCCCCCACCTAACTTCTTTGCTTCCGCTGAATTTTGAGGTAGGGGTCTTACTGCCCGTTAATGCGGGATAAACGACAGAAGCCCGCTTTGCTACCGTCTTAGCAAAGCGGGCTTCTTCTATATTTAAGTTAGGTACTACAGTGTGATCAATCAAGTAAAGAGGTGTAACATATTATTGGTATAAATGACTACCTGTTTCTTTAAATTCTTTCGCTTTCTCTTTCATTCCTTTTTCAATTGCTTCTGTCGTTTCTAAATCATTTTCTTTCGCATATTCACGAATATCATGTGAAATTCTCATACTACAAAACTTCGGTCCGCACATGGAACAGAAATGAGCTGTTTTCGCACCTTCTGCTGGCAATGTTTCATCGTGATATTCCATCGCACGTTCAGGATCTAAAGATAAATTAAATTGATCGCGCCAACGGAATTCAAAGCGAGCTTTTGAAAGTGCATCATCACGCTGATGAGCCGTTTTGTGCCCTTTCGCCAGGTCAGCCGCATGCGCTGCAATTTTGTACGTAATAACTCCTGTGCGTACATCATCTTTATTCGGTAAACCTAAATGTTCTTTCGGCGTTACATAGCAAAGCATCGCCGTTCCAAACCAGCCAATCATCGCAGCTCCAATTGCGGATGTAATATGGTCATAACCTGGTGCAATATCTGTCGTTAACGGCCCAAGTGTATAGAACGGCGCGCCCTGACAAATATCAAGTTCTTTCTCCATATTCTCTTTAATTAAGTGCATCGGTACATGCCCAGGTCCTTCAATCATCACTTGCACATCATGTTTCCAAGCGATCTTCGTTAATTCACCAAGTGTTTCAAGCTCAGAGAATTGCGCTTCGTCATTTGCATCTGCAATCGAACCTGGACGTAATCCATCTCCAAGAGAGAACGAAACGTCGTACTGCTTCATAATTTCGCAAATTTCTTCAAAATGAGTATACAGGAAGTTTTCTTTATGATGGAATAGACACCATTGTGCCATAATCGAACCACCGCGTGAAACAATACCTGTCGTACGCTTTGCGGTAATCGGAATGTAGCGAAGTAATACGCCCGCGTGAATTGTAAAGTAATCAACGCCTTGCTCCGCTTGCTCAATTAACGTATCACGATACACTTCCCACGTTAAATCTTCTGCAATTCCATTTACTTTCTCCAGCGCTTGATAGATCGGTACAGTTCCAACTGGTACAGGCGCGTTACGAATAATCCACTCACGTGTCGTATGAATATTTTTACCTGTAGATAAATCCATAATCGTATCTGCACCCCAGCGCGTTGCCCACGTCATCTTCTCTACTTCTTCTGCGATAGAAGAAGATACAGCAGAGTTTCCGATATTTGCATTTACCTTCACGTGGAAGTTACGTCCGATAATCATCGGTTCTGCTTCCGGATGATTAATATTCGCTGGTAAAATTGCTCGACCTTCCGCGATTTCCTTGCGAACAAACTCAGGCTCTACTCCTTCACGGATCGCAACATATTCCATCTCAGACGTAATAATGCCATTACGTGCATAATGCATTTGCGTAACATTTGCACCTTGTTTCGCTCTAAGCGGTTTGCGACCCATCTGCGGGAAAACAGGTGTATGTTTCGAAGCCACCTTCACACCGTCATCCTCTGGTTTCACTTCGCGCCCTTCGTATGCTTCTACATCTCCCCGCTCTAGGATCCAAGAGTGGCGCGGCGCCTGCAGCCCCTTTTCCAGCTCCACTTTATACGCAGGGTCTGTATAAGGACCACTCGTATCATATACACGAATTGGCGGATTCGGAATGCCGTTCGTTTCACTTTGTTCAATCTCACGCATCGGTACTTTCATACCCGCGCGTGGCCCATCCACATATACTTTCTTACTTCCTGGTAAACTTGATTTCAATTCAATTTGCTCAGATGAAACAGATTGTTTCATAACCTTTGTTGCCCCCCTGTACGTGACAAGGACGAGATATGGCCAGCGTATGCCAAAATAAAAAGAGCCAGGTCCATAAAAAAATAAGGACCTGGCTCATAAAGACATCATTATGTAAAGCCGTTAACTTCCCTACGCTGGTACGAGCCAGATCAGGTCCAAAGGGTTAAGAAGTTCACGCGCTTCTCTCTCAGCCTACGCATACGTTAGGCACCCCTAGTTTATCACTGATTTAATTTTCAATACTTTCCCATCATACACGATAATCTGAAAAATGCAAAGTTTATTTCTTTTGTTGTTTATGGAATCATCCACGTTAAATAATATGCCTGTACATACGTCATAATACCAACAATAATTACGAAGAATAAACTATGCTTCACTGTAAAGCGGAATAAATCGGATTCTTTTCCAGCAAGTCCGACTGCCGCACAAGCAATTGCAATCGATTGCGGAGAAATCATTTTTCCTGTTACACCACCCGTTGTATTTGCTGCAACGAGAAGTACTTCAGATACACCGACTTGCTGTGCTGTAATCGCTTGTAAATTCGAGAACAGTGCATTCGCTGACGTATCAGAACCTGTTAAGAATACCCCAATCCAGCCCAGGAATGGTGAGAAGAACGGGAATAGTGCACCAGTTCCTGCAAGCGCTAACGCTAATGTAGAAGATAAACCAGAATAGTTTGCAATAAATGCAAATCCTAATACGAATCCGATCGAGAGAATTGGCATTTTAAGCTCATTTAATGTTTCTTTAAATGTCGCTACTGCATCTTTTGCGCTCATTTTCAAAATAAAGATAGAAATGATACAAGCAATTAAGATTGCTGTTCCTGTTGCTGATAATACATCAAACTTCAAAATTGCCTCGTAAGGCGTCGGTTTATTTACAATTGGCTCTGCTTTCATTACTAAATTGTGTAAGCCTGGAATTTCAAACTTAAACACGAGGCTTTCCAATGCGCCGCCTGGAGCAAATAACGCTTTAAAGAAGCTTTGACTCCAAATGACTACCATCACAGTTAAAATAATAAATGGAGACCATGCTTTTACAACTTTCCCTACTGTTAGTTTCGGCATAGATGTTGCCATCGTTGTCGCAGCTACTTCACTATTTGCTTGTTTAGACTGATAAATTTCTTTCGGCTGCCAAACTTTTAAGAATAGCGATAAACTCACTAAACTTACAAGTGCTGACGTAATATCCGGAAGTTCTGGTCCTAAGAATGTCGCTGTAATGAACTGCGTAATTGCAAATGAGCTACCCGCTACAAATAAAGCAGGCCATGTTTGTCTTACCCCTTTAAATCCATCCATTAAAAATACGATAAAGAACGGAACAAATAATGATAAGAACGGTAATTGATGCCCAGCCATTTGTCCAATTTTATGTGGATCAATACCTGTTACTTGTCCAGCAACTGTAATTGGAATTCCCATCGCTCCGAACGCTACTGGTGCCGTATTTGCGATTAAACAAAGACCAGCTGCATATAAAGGATTTAACCCAAGACCTGCAAGAAGCGCTGCTGTAATCGCTACTGGTGCACCAAATCCTGCTGCTCCTTCTAAAAATGCCCCGAATGAAAAACCGATTAGAATAACGAGTAAACGATGGTCATTCGTAATGGATAATACAGATGCACGAATTACATCGAATTGACCTGTTTTCACAGATATTTTATATAAAAATACCGACATAATGATAATCCAAGCAATTGGCCATAGTCCATATAAGAAACCATATCCAGTCGCTGCCATCGCCATTGTGAACGGCATTTTATAAGCGAATAATGCCACTAAAATGGTAAGTACAACTGTAATAAATCCTGCCACATACCCCTTCATGCGGAAAACTGCTAACGCTAAGAAAAAAAAGATAATCGGAATAAGTGCGACCGCTGCCGAAATCCAAATGTTTCCGAACGGATCATAAACTTGTGTCCATGTGTTCATTGTTCTCTCCCCCTAAAGAATCCCCTTTTAAATAGAATAACCTCATCAATAGACTATCAGGTCATCATACCTTTAAGCCTAAAATAAAAAAACGTTCAAGAAAACGTTTTCATTAATTTTATCACAACAAATTCCATTAAAAAAGATTTTTTTGAAAATTTTATTATTTAACATAGAAATCTTACAAAAACGTCACCTTTTTGTAATGTTCATCGATAGGAAGCTCGCCACATTTCCTGCATAATAAAGGTATAACAACGGATATTATTTATGAGGTGATATATATGAACGGAAACAAAATATTAGCAGCTTTATCATACTTTAGTGTATTATTTGCCCCTATCTTATTCCCTATCATTGTGTGGATTGTGGGCGATTCTGAAACGAAACCACACGCAAAACGCGCTCTATGGACACACATCATTCCAAGCATCGCGTCATTTATTGGCATTATTATTCTAGGGATTATGGGGGTCGGATCAAATCAACCAGACGTAACACTTGGCATTGGAACAATGATCGTCTTATGTATTTGCGGCATTATTAGCTTATACTACTTCATTTGGAACATCGTAAAAGGCATTAAAGTACTGAAAGATTAAGTTTAAACAAACGTTTGATTAAAACAGCACATTGATACGACAACCTTTTAATAAGAAAAAACGTCCCAAAAGATCTTTTGGGACGTTTTTTATCTTCTGCGTTTTTTCTTTTTTCTCATCATTTTTTTGCGGCGCGTATTCACTTTATCCGCTATAATGTGAAGCGTACTTGCTACAACAATTCCCATTACGAACGTTACAATTTCAACCTCATGTTCCTTTGTCATTTCTATTAAATTCCCATCAAACGCAATTATATTTAATAGGAATAAAAACGGAGAAAACACAATTAACATGTATGCAATACGTATTACATCACCAAGTATAATTGTATGTGTAAAGAAGGAGCGATGCGGCATAACCTTCTTATACGGATACCAAAATATACGCAGGAATCCCCATTTATTATACGCATTACTATACGTATCTAAATCCGGTGTTAAAAATGTAGTACCTACTAGAAAACCAATTGCAAAAGTTAATAAAAAATCAAAATTTGTTAATCCATACGAAAAGAGCATAAACAAAACAACCGGAAGGGATATTAAGTTTATTTTCGTATGCGTTCTTCCTGATGGCATAATGCACTTCCTCGCTTACGTTTGCCCTGTCACTACATGACAGTTCTCACCTATTGATCTAATTTCTGATCGATAAAGGATGTGTCTATATCCGAACCAAACCATTCTGCCAACTTCACTCGTGCCTTATCTTTCACATCTTCATTGACGTATAACGATGCTTGTAATAGCGCAGCCATTAACGCCCCTAAATCATCCGTATAACCAATTCCAGCAACGAAATCTGGAATCGCATCAATCGGTGCAATAAAATAAGCAAGTGCTCCAATTACAATAATTTTCACTCGTTTTGGAACATCCGGTTTCTGCAAAACGTAAAACAATAATAAACTTGCATAAATAACCGATTGTCCTGCTTGTTTTGCAACATGTTTCACTTTCTTCCAAAACGCTTCAACTGAAAATTTTTGTTCCATGTAAAAGCCTCCCTATTTTTTAAAAGAAATAAGCTACAATATGTTATCAGTAAAAGTTCATCAAAATTACACATAATCTATCAATGAACTTTCATTGTAGCAAATAAACCGAAAAAGAACAAGTGTTCGTTAATTTTTCACATACTTCCCTTCATATAATAGGTTTCTAGATAACCAATTACCCATTGTCATTTCTTATTTCTCAACAAGAAAATTTCACTTTCACTTAACATTCTGCTCTACCTTTGTTATATTTTCTAGTTGACGGGCATATAAACGAATGTTAAAGTTTTCTCTGGTAGTGACAAATCTCATACAAAAAATGTAAAATGTTATAGTGTTTCTCAGAAATGAATTTTGTTGTATAATACAGAAATGACGTTATGCTTATGAGTAACACAAAAAACTAAAAGGGTATGCATAGTTATAGTCGTATATGGGTGAATATAGAACCTCTAATTATGGCCAAGAAAACTATGTATTTTTTATTTTAGCATTTTTCGCTCCAAAATCGACCAAGCCTGATAGAGAAAGGGTGGAAATGAATGAAAGAAACTTTGAAATCACAATTTCAAAATGTGCGTTTCACTGTATTCGTAGCTTTAGCTTTATGGCTGAAGACGTACCTTATTACACGCACAAGCTTTGATTTAAAACTTGAATCTTTCATGCAAGAATTCATTTTATTCCTTAGCCCATTAGCAGCATCATTACTGCTTGTTGGTCTTGCATTATTTGCAAAAGGGAAAAAACGTAACTATATAGCACTTGGAATTAATTTTGTTTTAACAATCGTTCTTGTTGGTAACGTAATGTTCTACGGATTCTATAATGACTTCGTTACTTTACCAGTACTAGGACAAACATCTAACTTTGGAAGTTTAGGTTCTAGTGTGAAAGAATTGTTTAACTACAAAATCATCCTTGCATTTGCTGATATTATCGTATTCTTCATTTTATTGAAGAAGATGAAGAATTTTGCACCGACAGAACGTGTAGCACGCCCAATGCGTTCCCTATACTTCGTGTCAACAGTTGCTATTTTCTTCGCAAACTTAGGACTGGCAGAAGCTGAGCGTCCTGAATTATTAACACGTTCATTCGACCGCGTTATGCTTGTTAAAAACTTAGGTTTATATGTACACCAAGTGTATGATCTTGGCTTACAAGCAAAATCAAGTTCACAAAAAGCCTTTGCTGACGGTAGTAAATTACAGGAAACAGAGAACTATGTAAAAACAATACAAAGCAAACCAGATCCAAATATGTTTGGTACTGCAAAAGGGAAAAACGTAATTGTTGTCTCTCTTGAGTCATTACAAACATTCTTAATTGGTGCAACAGTTAACGGACAAGAAGTTACACCATTCTTAAACCAATTTACGAAAGAAAGTTATTACTTTGATAACTTCTTCCATCAAACTGGGCAAGGAAAAACATCAGATGCTGAATTCTTAGTAGATACTTCAATGTATCCGCTAGACCGTGGTGCCGTATTCTTCACACACGGTAATAATGAATATACAGCAACTCCAGAAATTTTACGTGAGCAAGGATATCACACATCAGTATTCCACGCGAACAACGCAACATTCTGGAACCGTAACATTATGTATCCGGCACTTGGTTATGATCGTTACTACAACGAGCTTGACTACAAGATTACACCAGAAACAAAATTAAATTGGGGATTAAAAGATATCGAATACTTCGATCAATCTATCGATATGTTAAAAGAAGTGAAGCAACCGTTCTACACTCGCTTCCTTACTTTAACAAACCATTACCCATTCACTTATGATGACAGCACGAAATTAATCGATGAATATAATTCTGGCGATGGCGTATTTGACCGTTACATGGTAACTGCTCGCTATTTAGACGAAGCAATGAAACACTTTATTGAGCGTCTAAAGGCAGAAGGCATTTACGACAACTCAATTATCGTATTCTACGGTGATCACTACGGTATTTCTGAAAACCATAACCGTGCAATGGCACAATTCCTAGGAAAAGAAGAAATCACTGCATTTGACCATATGAACTTGCAAAAAACACCGATGTTTATTCACGTTCCAGGTCAAAAAGAAGGTAAAACAATTTCAAAACCAACTGGTGAAATTGACATTAAACCAACAATTCTAAACTTACTTGGTGTAGATTCTACAAATCAAATTCAATTTGGTCATGATGTATTCTCACCAGAAAATAAAGGATTCGTTGTTCTTCGTGACGGTAGCTTCGTTACAGATAAGTACATGTACACGAACAGTACATTCTACGACCGTACTACTGGTGAAGTTGTACAGCTACCAAAAGAAGAATCTCAACCACTCATTGATCGTGCCCAAAATGAATTGAACATGTCTGACAAAATCATTGAAGGTGACTTACTTCGCTTCTCTGAAAGTAACAAGACCAAAACTGGTGAAGTAAAGACAGCTATTAAAGAAGAAAAGAAGAGCGCTGAGTAATCTCAGCCTCTTTTTTTATATTTCTCCATACACTTACTTATATTCATTAACTTTAACATTACATAACCTTTACTAAATATTCACATGGAGTTAACGAAAAATCTCTATAATAAAATATGTAAACGAGGTTCTCTATATTTCTTATCTCTCATCTGTAAGAAGATCCCTTAAAGAAATATGTGAATCGTTTATTTCTACTTTCTTATAATTGTCTTTCAACATGTTTTGTTTCCATACACAAAACATTCAATAAGACGATGTCCCTATGAAAGATAGCTACCCTCCTTGTGCAGCATTCCATAAGAATGTTGCTTTTTTTTATTGAAAGGCAGGATTCTTATTTCTTATTTTCGAATTTGTATATACAAAACGCTCTAAATCACCACTACTTCTCTACCATTTACAAATACATATACGTCATATGTAAAGAAGTACTTACATAAAAATTACTATAGTGATTTTTATTCCAAATGAATTCAGGTTTCACTTTACTTATGTACTTACGAAAGGATGGGACGAAAATTGGCATATGAAAGATTTGTACTTTGGAATGATGCAGTTATTGATACAACAAAACAAAAAACGTACATAGAGCTCGAAGAAAGAGGCTTACAATTTGGAGATGGTGTCTACGAGGTTATTCGCCTATATAAAGGGAACTTTCACTTATTAGATCCGCATATCACAAGATTATATCGCTCCATGGAAGAAATAGAATTAACACTTCCTTTCTCAAAAGCAGAACTGATTATCCTACTTTATAAACTAATCGAAAATAATAATTTCCACGAAGATGGAACGATTTATTTACAAGTATCTCGTGGTGTACAAGCTCGTACCCATACATTCTCATATGACGTCCCTCCGACAATCTATGCCTATATTACAAAGAAAGAAAGACCAGCGTTATGGATTGAATATGGTGTACGTGCTATATCAGAACCGGATACGCGCTGGCTACGCTGTGATATCAAATCATTAAATTTATTACCCAATGTATTAGCTGCTACGAAAGCGGAACGCAAAGGTTGTAAAGAAGCTCTTTTCGTACGAAATGGTACTGTAACTGAGGGAAGCTGCTCGAACTTCTTTCTAATCAAAAATGGAACTCTTTACACACATCCAGCTAATCACCTTATTTTAAATGGTATTATTCGTCAATATGTCCTTTCTTTAGCGAAGACCCTTCGCATTCCTGTACAAGAAGAACTTTTCAGCGTTCGTGATGTTTATCAAGCGGATGAATGTTTCTTTACAGGAACAACGATTGAAATTTTGCCAATGACTCACCTTGATGGAACCGCAATCCAAGATGGCCAAGTTGGCCCTATCACAAAAATGCTGCAAAGGTCATTTTCTCAAAGCTTGTTACACTCCAATATGTCATCTTCTTAAACACAAATCATTTCTACACTTTCTACATTCAATATATGTATTTAAATGGAAATCAAGGTATAGATTTATGCCTTGATTTTTTTTTGTAATCTTTTTGTCATATTAAGATTACCGCATAAGTCTTGACAGTAATCGACATGCTCTTTAGAATTTTTAACAGTTGGTAAATATTTCTTCACTACATTACAGACAGAAAGGAATCGACAAATTATGAAAAAATACCTTGCCGGTCTTGCGGCAGTGTCTGTAGCAGGAGGAGCAGCCCCTACACTTGATAGTGTTCAAGCTGCCCCTGAACAAAATACACAAAAAGCTGCTACAACTGTCCAAGCTTATGCATCAAACAGCTCATCTTATACGGTAAATGCTAGCGTATTACATGTTCGTGCAGGATCAAGTACTTCTCACGACATCATCTCTCGCGTTTATAACGGTCAATCTTTAAACGTGATTGGCGAAGAAAATGGTTGGTTCAAAATTAACATTAATGGTAAAACAGGCTTTGTTAGTGGCGAATTCGTATCAAAAAATGGAGCAAGCAATTCTAATGTAAGTACAACAGGTGGAAAGAATAAAGTTACTGCTGATGTATTACGTGTACGTACCGCTCCTAACACTTCTAGTTCTGTTTCAGGACGTGTATATGAAGGACAAACATTAAACGTAATTGGCCAAGAAAATGGTTGGGTGAAAATCAATCATAATGGACAAGTTGGCTATGTAAGTAGCGAATTCGTATCTGGTGTTTCTTCTAATGCAGGTTCTTCAAACAACAATACGAATAATAACAACCAAGAATCTGTAAAACCAGCAAGCGGAAACTATACAGTAAATGTATCTTCCCTTCGTGTCCGTACAGGTCCTAGCACTTCTCACACAACTGTAGGTTCTGTTACAAAAGGACAAGTCGTACAAGTTGTTGGCGAAGTTCAAGATTGGTTCAAAATCAATTATGCTGGACAAACAGCTTACGTAAGCAAAGACTACGTAACAAAAGGCGGTTCTAGCGATAACGTTACACAAGGAAACAACCAAAATAATAATCAAAACAATAATGTAACTGTTCAAACAGGTGGTACTTACGTTGTTAATGCAACATCTCTACGCGTTCGAACAGGCCCTGCTACTTACCATAGTGTAATTGGTGGCGTATTAAATGGTACGACATTAAATGTAATTGGATCTGAAGGTAGCTGGTTTAAAGTTAACTATCAAGGAAAAACAGGCTATGTTAGTAGCGAGTTCATGAAATTCGTTAAAGGTGGCACTACTACTCCTGAGCAACCAAAACAACCTAATCAAGGTGCAATTGGTGACTACTACATTAATGCTTCTGCATTAAACGTACGTAGCGGCGAAGGTACAAATTATAGAATCATAGGCGCACTTCCACAAGGACAAAAGGTTCAAGTAATCTCTGAAAACTCTGGATGGAGTAAAATTAACTACAATGGTCAAACTGGTTACATCGGAACACGTTACCTTTCTAAAACACCAGTTGGTGGCGCAGTAGATAATAAGCCTAACAATAACCAAAATAACAATCAAAATAATAACAACAATAATACGGGCAATAATAGCGGTGACAGTTCTTCTATACTTGCATATGCAAAATCAATGCAAGGTGTACCGTACGTTTGGGGCGGTACTTCTGCTAACGGTGTTGACTGTAGTGGTTATATCTATCACGTATTTAAGAAATTTGGCCATAACATTAGCCGCCAAAGTGTTGTAGGATATTGGAGCAGCTTACCAAAAACTTCAAGCCCACAACCAGGCGACTTAATTTATTTCCAAAATACTTATAAATCAGGTCCTTCTCATATGGGTATTTATCTTGGGGGCGGATCATTTATCCAAGCTGGAGATAAAGGTGTAGCAATTGCTTCACTAAGTAACTCTTATTGGAAGAGTCATTTCTTAGGATACACAAAAGCACCTTAAGTTATATTTTTAGAGCCTTCTAGATTACTAGAAGGCTCTTTTTAATATGTATAACCTATTTTCACGAAAAAATAATGTATCTATTTTTCTATTTCATACACTATATTCTACAATAATGACCCATAACGTTATCATAATGTATATTTTTACATAAAAAACATAACCTATTTCATGTCTATTTATTTTATATGTGTTTTTTTAAAGAATTTTCTTTTTATTTAAACTTTTCGTTAGACGTTTGACCTCTGATGTCCATTATGATAAGTTACTTAAGATGTTATATTCGTAAACGTATAGACAACCGGTTTATACACTTTTTTACTATGAGGAAGGAGCATACACTGCATGAATCTTTTATGGGGAATTGGCGGCGTGATTGGAGTACTAGCAATCGCTTTCTTACTATCTTCCAACCGCAAAGCTATTAATTGGCGCACAATTTTAATCGCGCTAGCATTACAAATGTCATTTTCATTTATCGTATTACGCTGGGATGCCGGAAAAGCAGGTTTAAAACACGCTGCAGATGGCGTTCAAGGATTAATTAATTTTTCTTACGAGGGAATTAAATTCGTTGCTGGAGATTTAGTCAACGCAAAAGGCCCTTGGGGATTTGTTTTCTTCATTCAAGCACTACTTCCAATCGTATTTATTAGTTCATTAGTAGCAATCTTATATCATTTCGGTATTATGCAAAAATTTGTTAGTGTCGTTGGTGGCGCATTAAGCAAACTTCTTGGAACTTCTAAAGCAGAAAGTTTAAACTCAGTAACAACTGTATTTTTAGGACAAACTGAAGCTCCAATCTTAATCAAGCCTTACTTAGCACGTTTAACAAATAGTGAATTCTTCACTATTATGGTAAGCGGTATGACAGCTGTTGCTGGATCAGTTCTTGTCGGTTATGCAGCAATGGGTATTCCGTTAGAACACTTATTAGCAGCAGCAATTATGGCGGCTCCATCAAGTTTATTAATTGCGAAGCTAATTATGCCAGAAACAGAAAAAGTAGATAATAACGTTGAACTTTCTACAGAACGTGAAGATGCAAACGTTATTGACGCAGCGGCACGTGGTGCATCTGAAGGTATGCAACTTGTTATTAACGTAGCAGCAATGTTAATGGCTTTCATCGCATTAATCGCTTTATTAAATGGTCTATTAGGATTAATTGGCTCTTTATTCGATATTAAACTTAGCCTTGATTTAATCTTCGGTTACTTACTATCACCATTTGCAATCTTAATTGGAGTTTCTCCTGGTGAAGCGGTACAAGCAGCAAGCTTTATCGGTCAAAAACTTGCAATCAACGAATTCGTTGCATATGCAAACTTAGGACCACACATGGCAGAGTTCTCTGCAAAAACAAACTTAATCTTAACATTCGCAATCTGTGGATTCGCAAACTTCTCTTCTATCGCAATTCAGTTAGGTGTAACAGGAACATTAGCTCCTACTCGCCGTAAACAAATTGCACAATTCGGGATTAAAGCAGTTATCGCTGGTACATTAGCTAACTTCTTAAATGCAGCAGTTGCAGGTATGATGTTCCTATAAAAGTAACACAAAGCCCCTCCTCTTTCTAAAGAGGGGGGCTTTTTATTAAGCTCTTTATTTTTTCAATATATATTAAATACTTTATGTCGAAATATAAAAACATTATGATACAATAATTATCAAGTCTGTTTATTTTTTCTTGCAAAAGAGGGATACTACTTGTTGTTGCTCTCCAAAATAATGTAGTCATTTGGTCTATTTCTTAATAATTGTGCATACTACAAGTATCCTTGCATGAATTATCTTTAAGGAGGAAAGTTTTGTGAAAGATAACTTCTATAAAGTCCTCTCTATGTGGATTTTACAAATTTTATTTTATTTTACAACCGTACATGTAACGCAATATGAGCATGCTCTCATTTTTACAATCATATATGTAATTGTTAATGTACTATTTCTATTTTTGCCTGATAAAACTGCATTTGTTCTCTTCATATTAGGAACCATTACTTCGGTATTCTACTTATTCTACCAAGCATGGCTTTACTTATGGAGCACATCAGAACAATGGGAATACATTATTACTCACTTCCTAATGGCAGCAAACTTCTTCATTGTATATATCTCAACTCATTTATTAAAGAAAGTTATTCATGAAAATAAAGAATTAACTGAACGTGTGAGAATGTTAGAACAATACATTGGCGAATCTAAATTATTAACAAGACAAGAATTTGAAAGACGACAAGCATTATTAATTAATGCAATGAATCGTCGTAATGAAACAGGCGTTATGATTTATTTTGACTTCACTTCCTTTAGTAAATATACGAAAGAAAGTGTTATGGATCGCGTAGCTTCATTATTAGTTGGAACGGTAAGAGCTGACTTTGACCTTGCTGCTGAATACGATACTAATACGCTAGTTATTCTATTACAAAACACAAATGAAACCGGTGCTGACATTGTAATGAACCGCCTAAAACCAAAAATGGAGCAATGGCTTGCTGCTGAGGCAATACAAGATATAAAAATTTCACGCGAGCAAATTGGGAACAAAGGACAGACGTTATTATGATGACACTCGTTATACTTCTTTTATTCCTTCTATTTTGTGTACTCGTATTTTGGATTAGCATTACATTTTCGATTAAGTATGTACTTATTTTTACAGCCTTTCTATTCTCTGGCTTACTCGTTTACTATTCTTTCTTAACACTCGCAGGTTTAGTTCACCGAAATAGTAAACGAAAAGATCGTACGCTAGAACATTATCCAAGCGTCGATATTTTAATACCTGCCCACAATGAAGGGGTTGTTATTAAAGATACTTTAGAGGCGATGGCAAAGATTGAATATCCAGGTAAACTAACTGTTTATTTATTAAACGATAACTCACAAGATGAGACACCTGAAATTGGTGATGATTTTGACAAAGCTTATGCTCATATTCGTCACATTCGTGTTCCGCCTGGTGAACCAAAAGGGAAATCACGTGTATTAAACTATGGTCTTAGTATTTCAGATGGCGAATACTTCTGTGTGTATGACGCTGATAATCAGCCTGAACCACATGCACTACGAATGCTTGTAGAACACGCTGAAACAACTGAAGATGCTGTTGGAGCTGTTGGTCACGTTCGTACTGTAAATGAAAACAGAAACTGGCTAACACGAATGATTTCGTTGGAATTTCAAATCTTCCAGCTCCTTATGCAATCCGGACGCTGGCTACTATTCCAAACAGGCTCACTAACAGGAACAAACATGCTTCTTCGTCGCTCTGCATTAGAAGAACTTGGCGGCTATGATCCTTATGCAATTGCAGAAGACGCTGAATTAACATTACGTATTACACAAAAGGGCTATCTCTTACCGATTGTGCCGGAATCAATTACATGGGAACAAGAACCGGAACATTTAAAAATCCTTATTAAGCAGCGTACACGTTGGCTCCAAGGGAACTTGTACATTTTAGAAAAAATGTTTTCTTCATTAAGTTTCTTTAAAGGAAAACTTCTCGTCCATTCTTTACAACAAGTTTTAGTGTATGTTGTATTTTGGTTATTCTTAATCATTTCGAACGTTTGGTTTGTAATTGGGTTACTCGGGATATTCCAAATTCAATATAGCATCCCGCTACTATTTATGTGGTATGTCGCATATATTACATATGTTTCTCAATTATTTAGTGCCCAGAGTGTGGAACGAACCTTTACACCAACTAATATTTTTATTAGTGTGATTATGTACTTTACGTACGCACAGCTCTTTACGTACTTATTCATTCGCAGCTTAATTTTATACTTACGTGCAAAGAGCAAGAAGCAAGTCATTGGCTGGGATAAAACAGTTCGATTCAAAAAAGATAAATAAAGTGAAACTTTAATCAGTGGTGGGGGCTTCATCCCCCACCTAACTTCTTTGCTTTCGCTGCATTTTGAGGTGGGGGTCTTACTGCCCATTAAAGCGGGATAAAAATAAGCACAGAGCGCCGTATGCTCTGTGCTTATTTATTGCCGTATAAATTATATATATCAGACAATACCCCTTAGCTGAAAGTAATTTCACGTCCATCCCCCAACGAACGATCGACCTTCATTTATATACGAAAAAGTGATTGCTATTTTTGTAGAACCAATTGCTTCTCTTGCTGTTCTTTGCGCGTTTCAGTCTTAGGTTCCGTGCTTTCTTGGACACTACGATGTGCCACACGTTTCAAACAAATATGCTTCCACTTTCTTTCGTAACGTTTCATTATTCTAGATGTCCCCCTTGAATGCGCTTTAAAACTATTTGAAATCGCTTACAGGAAATAATATAGCACATATACATAAACGTGACAACACATTTCCGACAATTTTTTGTCAAAAATACAAATAGAGTTCGCAAAATATCGAATATTGTCGAAATGTACCGATTTTTCTTCGCATAAAAGGCATACTACTCACATAGTAAAGTATTTTATTTCCCTAACCTGTAATTAAAATTCCTTCTATATAAAATGAAACTTTAATCAGTGGGGGTTTTCTTCATCCCCCACTAATTATTAGCCCTCACCACTCGGACTTTAATGGGTAGCCCGCCCCCCTACCTAACTTCTTTGCTTTCGCTGCATTTTGAGGTGGGGGTCTTACTGCCCATTAAAGCGAGATAAAAAAGAGCTGATACAAAATCAGCTCTTTTTCCTTCTATTATTTATGACGCTTCATACGCCCTTCTTTTTGTAACTCTTTAAATAATGCTGCCATCATAAAGAAAATAACGAAGACGAATGGGAATGCTGCAATGATAGCTGCCGTTTGCAGTGCTTCTAATCCACCTATATATAATAAGATAGAAGCTAGGGCTGCTAAAACGATACCCCAGATCATTTTAATGCGGTTTGGTGGATTTAAACTACCATGTGTCGTTAACATTCCTAAAACGAATGTCGCTGAATCTGCAGATGTAATAAAGAATGTAGAAATAAGAAGAATAGCTAGAACAGATAAAGCTGATCCAAAACTTCCCATCTGATCAAACATAGCGAATAATCCTACTTCTGTTCCCATCTCTTTCACTTTTTCAAAGATATGAGCATCACCAAACAACTCCATATGAATACCAGTTCCGCCGAAAACAGAGAACCAAAGGGCACCAATTACGGTCGGTACGAGTAACACACCGATAACAAACTCACGAATAGTACGTCCTCGTGAAACACGAGCAATAAACGTACCTACGAAAGGTGACCATGCAATCCACCATGCCCAATAGAAAATTGTCCACGATTGAATCCATTGGTTTCCACCTTCATCTAATGGACTTAAACGGAAACTCATGCTTGGCAATTCCTGAATATAAGAACCAATCGTTGAAGTGAAATAATTCATAATAAAGTTTGTTGGACCTGCAAACAATACAATAATCATAAGTGCAAACGCTAAAATAATATTCGTATTACTTAAATATTTAATTCCTTTATCAAGACCTGTTTGCGCAGATAACATAAATAACACTGTTACGATTGCAATAATAACTAACTGAGTCGTTAATGAATTCGGGATAGATGTTAAATAACTAACACCACCGGCAATTTGTTTTGCGCCAAGACCTAATGATGTCGCAACACCAAATACAGTCGCAAAAACAGCTAACACATCAAATAAATGAGCGATACGCCCATGGTCCCCGCCTTTAAATAACGGACCTACTGTCGCACTAATCGTACTTGCTTTTCCTTTTCTAAAAGTAAAGTAAGCAATACAAAGTGCTACAAATGCATATAGTCCCCACGGATGTAATCCCCAATGGAAAAATGAAAAACGTAGTGCAAGACGTGCACTTTCCTCAGTTGCACTCTCTCCAAACGGAGGTGCATACAAATGGTTTAATGGTTCGGCAACGCCCCAGAAAACTAAACCGATACCCATACCAGCACTAAATAACATAGCAAACCATGTCATATAACTATAATCAGGCTCGTCATCATCTTTACCTAAACGAATAGAACCGTATTTCGAAACAATTAAAAAGATAGACACACCTAAAATAATAGAAACAGAAATAATATAAAACCATCCAAACTTACTAACTAATGCAGTTTGAATTGCGGTTGTTACATTTCCTAAGCTACCTTTTCCAATAATAGATTCGGGAATAATCCCCCAAATTGTAAATGCAATACATAATGTTAATGAAACGATGAATGTTTTTGTCAGTTTCCTCATCAAATCCCCCTTCGTAGGTTTTACTTTTTTAAATAACATAAATTCCGATATGTAAAATCGGATAGAAAACTATAATTTTACGGTGATTTTCTTACTTTCACCTTCATCAACTAGAATTCTTATGGACAGCCTTACCTTCCGTATAATCTTTTCACTCTGCAAGAGCTATAAGATCGAAATACTGCTGTCGAATTGTGCGAGAAAAATGCGGATGGGAATGTGTTTTCCCCAAAAAGGATGTGTTACAGATTTAAAAAAGGGCATTTTTCTTCCTTGCAACCCTTTCTTTGTTGTAACAATTATGCGGTTTTTTTGCTAGTATATAGCATGTGTTTATAGTTTCACAAACGAAATGTTTATGTTTATATAACTATATTACCCATAAAACGGTAAAATACTCAAGGAATGTAATCGTTTAGTAAACATCATGTAACACTACTGTAATATTTTTATTTACGCCGAAAAAATTATGTTGTATTAAATATTTTGAATATAAGTAGAAACCTACTAATCATATAGAATGAAAAACGCTTTCCTACATTTTTTGTTATATTACAGGATGTTAACGACTTATTACGAATGGTTTGTAATTGTGTGTTTTCCCCAAATCCGAAAAAATCTGTTGCTATAATGAGGACACGAAAACAAACGCAATGGAGGCTATCATGAAAAAATTAATTGGAATAGCAACAGCAGCAGTTTTTGGTCTTGGGATTTTCACATCATCTGCTAATGCAGAAACTGTTGTAACAACAGACGTACTAAATGTACGCGAAAACCCTACTACTGAATCAAAAGTTGTCGGTAAATTACTAAACGGTAATAAAATAGATGTACAAAATACAGAAAACGGATGGTCAAAAATCACTTTAGATGGTAAAGACGCATTCGTAAGTGCAGAGTTCACAAAAAGCATCTACTACGTAACAGCTAACGTATTAAACGTACGTGCTGAAGCGAACACAAACTCAGAAATTCTTGGGACGCTTAAGAAAGACGATGTAATCGAAACAACGAACCAAGTACAAAATGAGTGGTTACAATTCGAATATAACGGGAAAACAGCTTATGTTCACGTTCCTTTCTTAACAGGTACAGCACCTGTTATCGAGAAACAAGAACAACCTGCTCCTGCTAAAGCTGTAGCACCAGCTAAAGCACCTGTAGCACAAGCAAAACCAGCTGCTAAGCCTGCTGTAAAAGCTGCTGAAACTAACACACCTTCTGGTGGTCGTGAGTTAACAGTTGTAGCTACAGCATATACAGCTCATCCGAGCGAAAACGGTGGCACATACGGTGGCCGTGTATTAACTGCAATGGGTCATGACTTAACAGCGAACCCTAACATGAAAATGATCGCTGTTGACCCGAAAGTAATCCCATTAGGATCTAAAGTATGGGTAGAAGGTTACGGAGAAGCTATCGCTGGAGATACTGGCGGTGCAATTAAAGGTAACCGTATCGACATCCTACTTGGATCAGATAGTGCTGCTCAAAAATGGGGCCGCAAAACTGTTAAAGTGAAAATTTTAAAATAACCAATGACTGCTAAAGCTAGTTCTCTTTATTGAGAGCTGGCTTTTATTTTTTTATAATAGCTATAAAGGAGGCTATGCCCATGAATGTACAAGCAAAAGTAGACTGGATCGGTACACCAAAACCGTATATATATAAAGATGAAGTAACATACGACGCTACTTCCATTGACTTTTCACTCGCTGGTGATGACAATCGCTATAAATTAATTGTGCTCAAGTCTGAAGAAAATACACATTACAAACTTGTCCAATATGGAATCAAACCAGGCTCACAAAAGCCATTCCCTATCGACATTCCATTTGAACAAAACATGTTACCCATTATAGAACAAATATTACATGATCCATATGTACAAGCGATAGTAAAGGAAACGCGCTCATAATTGTAAAAAGGATATCACCTCGCCATATTTTTTCGGCTAAGTGATATCCTTTTTACTTTTCCTTCTTGAACACGAGTAGCGAAAAATATATCAATGATTTGTAACGAATTATCAATTTAACAACAAAAACGGTGTCGTTCAAAAATATTGAACAACACCTGTCCATCTCCATTCATAGTTACACTACAAGCATCCAAATTTCATTTTTTCTGTTTTGAGCATTTTTTGTTTATAATGGTAGAGGAAAGAAATATGTGTACGGAGGAATATTATGCTGCAACACTCAATTACGAAAGATGAAATTATGATGATTGCGAATGAGTTCGTTCAAGGACTAGATCCACAGCAAACAGCTGATCAGGAACATGTCGCTACAGCTCGGCACCTATATCGTAGTGGTGTTGTCTACAACGTTGACTTTGATGGTTATACGCTATCAGGAACTGTAGATGCTGAAGGCAGCGTATATAGTGTCCATATCCCGATTCGTAACGTAGCTGAAAGCTATTGCGATTGCTTCGCCCCAACGCAATGTGAGCATATGCTCGCTGTGTTACTATCTGCAGCGTCTAGTTTCGGGCAAGTAGGAGATGTATTAACTTTATTTAAAAATAATACGAAACCTTCTCTTCCTCCTATTCGAACTGCAAGACAAGTATTGCAATCATCAGCTTTTGAAGACACCGATTATAAAAGTTGGCAATCCTATTTTGATAACGAATATGATTCATTTAAAAAAGAACAAGCTCGGCTTACTTATAAGCAAATGTATTTTCTTATGAGTATTTTTACGGACTTCTATACGAAACTTGAGCGGAAGGCTCCGCGTATCGTTGTGATACATGAATTGTTCAGATTACATGCAGCGCTTTATTGTTTTCAAAAATTATTAGAAGAAATTCAGGACTTCGAAGCAAATAAAACGTATTCTTATCATCAGCCTGTTAACGTCGTTCGCCTATTTGTAGATAAAGTGGAATCTATCGTTCGGGACTTACAATCAGAAGCGATTCCTTCAGATTCTGAAGCAATTTTGCAAGAAACAGCTCGTCTCGTTCACGAAGTATTCTTCTCCACCGACGCTTATACGCAAGAGAGATTCTTTATTTATCGTCACATATGGAGTGAACTGTTACACAATAAAGAGCAACTACATGAAGAAGAAAAACGAATCGATACAAAAATCAATCCACTTTCCAAGGCTTTGGCATCTTCTCATCTACTGTTTTTAAATGATGAAGACCTATTAGCGATGGACTTACTAAAGAAACAACCTCCTTCTGTTGTAAGTCTGTACTTCTATTGGTTAGAAGAGTTGTTAAATACAATGAAATGGGATCGTGCAAAAAACTGGCTTTCCTTTACGTATAAACAAGTGAAAAAAACAATACATGAGCAAGAAAATACAATTTTCATAAAAGATATCGTTCGCTTATTTGTCATCATGTATGAAACGTATGCAACTCATACAAATGAACAAGCTGGATTCGAAATGATTTTACAAGAGCTATTACCATATAGTTTCGCAAACTATGAGCAATACGTACTCGCGAAAAAGCAGTATCATACATGGACAGAACTTCAGCTCTTACATGGGTTTGAAGCAATTGAACTTTTGAAAGAGCCGCTGAAAGATATTGAAAAGGAAGCACCAGAAGCAGCACTTCCTCTTTATCATCTTGCTGCCGTAGAGGCCATTGAAGAGCGAAATCGTAAATCATATAGACGTGCAGTTCGTTACTTAAAGAAATTACGTACATTATATAAACGATTAAAGCGTACCGATGAATGGGATGCCTTCATTATTCACATCGCAAACTTACATTCACGTTTGCGTGCACTACAAGAGGAATTACGGAAAGGAAAATTAATCGATGATCAATCAAACTAAAGTAACAATTAGGCTCCAGCATGTTAGTCAAGGTTGGTTCCTTTGGGGAGAAGATGACAGCGGTACTCCATTATCCGTAACCAGTTGGAAACGAAATGCATTTACATGGCACTCCACTTCCTTCTACGGCACGTTTCTAAAAGAAGCAACCTTTGAAGGAAAACAAGGTGTTATGCTAACAAACGCACAAGCATTTGAATACATCGCTAATAAACCGATGAACTCCTTTTCCCATATTCAAATGAACGGCCCTATTACAGCACTTACGGAAGATGCGAACGAATTATGGGATGCCTTCATCAGCGGTAGCTTCGTCCCTGATATGGAGCGTTGGCCTAAACAACCATCTTGGAAAGTTCAAAATACTCCAATCGAAGATGGCACATTGGCATCTCTTTTCTCGGCTGCGGTAAATGAAAGCATATTACAAGATAACCGTTCAAACGACGGATGGGAAGATGCAAAGAGACTTTATGAACATTACGACTTTACGAAAAGACAATTGGATGCAGCGCTACATGAAGAAGATTGGCTTCGAAAAATTGGTTACATTGAAGATGACCTTCCCTTTACAATCGGACTACGGCTACAAGAGCCGCAAGAAGAATTTGAAATGTGGAAGCTTGAAACGATTATTACACCAAAGCGTGGTGCTCATCGCATATATGTATATGAAAACATCGATTCTTTACCAAAGCGCTGGCACGATTATGAAGAGCGTATTCTTGAAACACAAGAAGGTTTCAGTAAGCTCGTGCCATGGTTAAAAGAAGGAGATACATTCCGAAGCGAGCTCTTTGAAACAGAAGCGTGGAACTTCTTAACAGAAGCAAGTAACGAATTACTCGCTGCAGGTATTACGATTTTACTACCATCATGGTGGCAAAATTTAAAAGCGACAAAACCAAAATTACGTGTGCAACTGAAGCAAAATGCGACGCAAACGCAATCTTTCTTCGGTATGAATACGCTCGTTAATTTTGACTGGCGCATTTCAACGAACGGCATCGATTTATCAGAAAGCGAATTTTTCGAACTCGTTGAACAAAACAAACGATTATTCAATATAAATGGTCAATGGATGAGACTGGACCCAGCCTTTATTGAAGAAGTACGAAAGCTCATGAACCGTGCCGATAAATATGGACTCGAAATGAAAGATGTCCTTCAGCAACATTTATCAAACACGGCTGAAACAGAAATTGTAGAAGAAGATAGTCCATTTACCGATATTGAAATCGAACTAGATGGATATTATGAAGAGCTATTCCAAAAACTATTGCACATTGGAGATATTCCAAAAGTAGATGTCCCTTCTTCACTACATGCTACACTCCGCCCGTATCAACAACATGGCATTGAGTGGTTATTATATTTAAGAAAACTTGGATTCGGCGCATTGTTAGCTGACGACATGGGACTTGGAAAAAGCATTCAAACGATCACTTACTTACTATATATAAAAGAGAACAATCTCCAAACCGGCCCTGCCTTAATCGTGGCACCGACATCTGTTCTTGGAAATTGGCAAAAAGAATTTGAACGTTTCGCACCAAATTTACGTGTTCAGTTACATTATGGAAGTAATCGGGCGAAAGGCGAATCATTTAAAGACTTCCTTCAATCAGCAGATGTTGTATTAACATCTTATGCCTTAGCTCAGCTTGATGAGGAAGAACTTAGTACGTTATGCTGGGATGCTGTTATTTTGGATGAAGCACAAAATATTAAAAACCCACATACGAAACAGTCAAAAGCAGTCCGAAACTTGCAAGCAAATCACAAAATCGCTTTAACTGGGACACCGATGGAAAACCGACTTGCCGAGCTTTGGTCTATTTTCGACTTCATTAATCACGGATATCTTGGCAGCTTAGGACAATTCCAGCGCCGCTTCGTCTCACCAATCGAAAAGGACCGTGACGAAGGAAAAATCCAACAAGTTCAACGATTTATCTCGCCGTTTTTACTGCGTCGTACGAAGAAAGATCAAACAGTCGCATTAAACTTACCAGATAAACAAGAACAGAAAGCTTACTGTCCACTTACTGGAGAACAGGCTTCCTTATATGAACAACTTGTTCAAGATACGTTGCAAAATGTAGAAGGATTAAGCGGGATTGAAAGACGCGGATTTATATTACTCATGCTGAACAAACTTAAACAAATTTGTAATCACCCTGCTCTTTATTTAAAAGAAACAGAACCAAAAAATATCATCGAACGTTCCATGAAAACGAGCACACTAATGGAACTCATTGAAAATATAAAAGATCAAAATGAAAGTTGTCTAATCTTCACGCAATACATCGGTATGGGGAACATGCTAAAAAGTGTGTTAGAAGAACATTTCGGTCAGCGCGTCCTCTTCTTAAATGGTAGTGTACCGAAGAAAGAACGTGACAAAATGATCGAGCAGTTCCAAAACGGAACGTATGACATTTTCATCTTATCGTTAAAAGCAGGTGGAACTGGCTTAAACTTAACCGCTGCCAACCATGTCATTCACTACGACCGTTGGTGGAATCCAGCTGTAGAGAACCAAGCAACAGACCGTGCATATCGTATTGGTCAAAAACGCTTCGTTCATGTTCATAAACTTATTACAACGGGGACACTCGAAGAAAAAATTGATGAAATGTTAGAAAGAAAACAATCACTAAACAACGCCGTCATTACAAGCGATAGTTGGATGACCGAACTATCTACAGACGAGCTAAAAGAATTACTTGGTGTATAAAGTGAAACTTTAATCAGCCCCCGGCGAATAGCGGGATAAACAAAAGGAGCTAATCTCAAAAGACTAGCTCCTTTTTCTATTCCAAAACCAATTACTTATTATAATCCCTGTTAATCCGCCGCACGTATCCAGTAATGAATCTTGCCACATCGGTGTACGATCTCCCGTAAACCATTGATGAATTTCATCAAATGTTGCATATCCCGCAACGAAAAGAAGAGCGTATAGGAAACACCTTTTTCTCGAATAACCCGATCGATGAAAAGCATAATATATCAATGACCCGAGCATAAAGAACACCATAAAATGAGCACCTTTACGAAGGAAAAACTCAATAAATCCGCCTACACCTTTATTTGCAATGCTAACAGGTGTACCACCGCCATAATCGATAGATACCCACGAGAAATGCTCTTTTACAAACTCCACATTTACATATTGTTCAATATCCGAGCGCATATCCTGCTTTTTATACGGTTGTGCTGAGGAATAGAAAATCAACCCCATCCATAGTAAAACAGGAATCCAAAATAACCATTTACGATTCATTCTTCCGAAACCCCTCTCTTAGTCTTTTAAGAGTACCAAAAAAAAGAATAAATTTCACGCCAAAACATGACATTTGAACCCTATTTATATAGTGAAAGGGGGTGATAAACATGGCAGTCGAAACAATCGTAATGGATTTAACTTTACGTCTTGTCTTAAACAATGGATTAGATAAGAACGGAAAAACAGTTTTCAAGAACAAACAATTTAAGCGTGTTAAAACAAACGCAAACTTAGAACAAGTACAAAACGTAGCACGTGCTCTTGCTTCCTTACAAGCATCACCACTTCACGCTATACAACTTGTTAGCACATCAGACCTTTCTAACCTATAAGGTAGAACTGTAATCAGTGGGGCATCCCCCGCTGATTACACGATAAATAAAAAGGAGGAAACAACGTATGCAAGTACTAGAATTAATTTTCGCGAAAGAAGATGGAAAAACAGTCGTCTTCTCTATCGAGAAACCGATCACACCCGTTGATGCACAGGTCGTAAATCAAGTAATGGATACCATCCTTGCCTCATCTGTATTTTCATCAATCAATGATAATACCCGAAAAAAAGGAGCCCGTCTCGTAGAAAGGAATGTATCTGAGGTTTCCATTACCTTATAAACATAAAGACGAATCTGCATCATTTTGCAGATTCGTCTTTTTTCTTCGGCATTTCAATTGGAATAAAGATTTTGGAAAAACCGACGCATACATATTTATAGTGTTCTTCGCCTATATCGAACTCAGTCTTATATGTTGAGAAGAATATATAATCATCTCGCTTCGTATAATGATCGATTAATAATCCAACTTGTGGCTCAACATATTTTTTCGCCAACTTCTTACCAGCCGATGCTAAATCGCCAAGGAGACCCTCTTCATTCTCTTTTTGAACTTCGTCTAGCTTCTTACTTACATCATTACGTTTCATAAACTGCTTCGCTGCCCAGTCCGTATATTCACCTTTACTCGGATTACTATTTGCTAAATATACTAGAAGAACAACAACTAGAGCCATAATAATATACTTTTTCTTCATACTATCTCACCGCCTACTCTTTTCTATTTTCATATATATGTACAAGCGATGCAAATTAGAAAGACTAACATCTATTGATTGTAAACGAATAGACAAAATTTACAATATAAAACGGAATATTAACAATTAATTTACTTAATTCGTATATAATCATATTGAGAAACATTATCATTTTAAAAAGGGGAATCAAATTTATGAATGAAGAAAACGCTATTATTATTTCTAATTCTACAATGATGCTGGAACCATACAAGCACCCTTCTTATCGCACGAAAATGATTGACAGTAGTGGGAACCATCTTTACTCCTGTCAAACTGCTCTCCAACTCATCAAGCAATCTTGTTTAGCCAATGTTCACTCTACTTATCAAGGCAGACGGAAAGCAGTTCAAACAAAATTTCATTTCAAACAAAATGTTCCGATTCCAATTAATCATCGAGAATACATTTGTGCTTTCCCGACGGAATCTCCTTCTTCTCCAAACTGTATATGGCTGTTTTATAACCATATAAATTACGTAGAGTATTTCAAAAAGAGTAAAAAAGCTACCATTTATTTTTCAAATGGCACAACTACAACCATACATATCAGTCCTCATAGGTTAAAGCAACAATTATTAAAAGCTGGATACGTATTAGCACGTATGAACATGCAAGATTCACTGCAATTCAAAAACTTCTTATTACATTTATTACCTTAATAAAATAATTAGAATGGAAAGCAATATCCCTTGCCTTCCATTCTTATGATACTATTTATCCTCTTAAGCTATTTCGCATTTTATCAAGCGCTTGCCGATACACCCATCTCACTTGGTAATAAGTCATTTCCATCTCAGTAGCGATCTCCCCCATTGTCTTCCCTACAAAAAAACGTTCAAAAATAATGTACTTCTCCTTCTCATCTAGCACACTCATAAAATCCTTCGCTCTCATTTCAATATCTTCAAAATGAAAGATATCCTCATACTCTCCTACACATACACACTTTTTTTGCACCGCAAACTCTTTCTTCAATCTTTCTAATATATAACCACGCACCGTTATAACTGCATATGCAGGAAAACTTCCTTTCTTCGCATCATACCTTTCATACGCATGCCAAAGACCAATTAAACCACATTGATAATACTCTTCATGATCTTGATAAATACCTAACTTCTTTATTTGATTCACAATCATTCCTTCATACAAAACAACTGCCTCTTTAAAAGTCGCTGGTTTCACACAGTACCCACTTCTAAAAGGTATACCTCTTTGTTATTCCGCCGGTACCTCCACAATATAAAAATAAAGAAGTGATTTCACTGTGAGTAATTTCAAATACTACCGACAGAATTTAAAATTACACTAGATAGTATTTGAAATTTTGTTGGTGGTATTTGAAATAGAGGTAAAAATAAAAAAGGTGACTCCGAAGAGCCACCTTTTTCTAAAAGAACAAATTATGCACCAAATTTTGGAGCTAGACCACTTAAACTACTAAATCCAACTGAAAGAATAAAGAAAATAATAATTAAAATTGTTGCTTGTTTTTTACTTAATCCAGCCGTAATATGTAATCCTAATCCCATTACAACTAATGCCCAAATATTGAAAACTTCGAATGATGAAGCAGCACCATGAGCAACTGTACCTGACTCAAATAAAGTTGCTAAACTTGTATAAGAAGTTTCAATATCTCCACCAAGAATCATTCTAATAATAAAGTTCACAATTGCACCTAAAATTGAAATCGTATATGTGTAGACATAAATAGATAATAATTTCATGTATGAAGTATCATTACTCATAAACATCATAATCACTTTATAAATAGCTGCCGCAATGAAGAACCAAATCGCAGTACCAAATAGCCCACCAATAATACCTGCTCCTATTCCGAAGTAACCAACAACTTTAGCCGCTTCGGCATCAGGCACCTCACCCATTACACCAGGATGATTTACTACTTGATACATGCTAATCCCTGCAATTACAGCTGTTAATATAATGAAAAGGAAAAATGCCCCCCATACTGGACTTTTCGTCTTCATTCTCTCAAACTGTTCACCTGGAGATGTAATCATCCCTAATAATGACGGCTTTTTCGAACCTACATCTTGCGTATTAATATTTGTTTCCATTATAACGCCTCCTTCTATGTATATAACCCGTTCTAACGGGCGGTTCACTTCCTCACACAGAGGCCACGAACCGCCCACTAGAACGGTAATGTGTAGTTCTACTACACTATTAATTACTCATAACGTAATGCTTCAATTGGATCTAATTTCGCAGCTTTGTTTGCTGGAATTAATCCGAAGATAATACCAAGTGTCATAGAGAACAGTACGCCTCCAACGACAACTTCCCATGAAACGAGTGGTGGCCATTTCGCAAATGTGGAAACGATATAGGCCCCGCCATATCCAAGACCAATTCCAATTAAACCACCTAGAAGTGTTAACATAACTGCTTCAATTAAAAACTGTAATAAAATTTTACTACGCGTCGCTCCAAGTGCTTTACGTACTCCAATTTCACGCGTACGTTCTGTTACAGATACGAGCATGATGTTCATAACACCAATACCACCAACGACTAATGAAATACCCGCGATACCGCCGATGATCATTGTCATGATGTTAGTTACTTTAGAAACATTTTCTTGGAATTCTTTTAAGTTAACCAGTTCATATTTACCTGGAATTTCACTTGGCTTACGACTATTTAATACATCAACAGCTTGTTTCCCAGCTGCTTCTAAATCGTCTACATTTTTAGCTTGAATTGCGATATTTTGAATATCATCTGTTCCGTATAAAACAGGCCATAACGTAAGTGGGATTAATCCCTCTTCCATCTCAAATCCCATAAATTCATTATCAGATTTATACACACCAATAATTTGCATTGGCTGTCCCTTCATCTCAATAATTTGTCCAACTGGGTTTACGTCCTTAAATAAAGTTTCTTCTGTTTTTGTACTAATCATCATAACGTTATTTGCATGAGTAATATCTGATTCACTTAAAGTACGTCCCTTTACGATCTTTACTTTATTAACTGCAAAATATTCATTATCAAGACCAATAATATTTAGATTTGCTTTTTTATCATTTACATCAAGTATCTCCATCCCTTGATTTGTTGTAATAACGTGGGATACATCCTTTACTTGTTTTACTTCCATAATATCTTCTTCCGTTAACTTCGGTATTTCATGCCCGCCCATATTAAACTCATCATTAATATCTGCTTTAAATTGAATTGGCATCAGATTATTACCACCCGAACCTGCGAATTTCGACTTCAGCATCGCTTCCCCGCCTTGCCCAATCGCAACGACAGTAATAATAGAACCTACCCCGATAATAATACCGAGCATCGTAAGAGCTGAACGCAGTTTATGAGCTAAAATAGAAGATAGGGCAATTTTTATACTATCTAGTAAACTCATACCGCACACCTTCTATCTTCTGTAATTTTCCCATCTCGCAATACAATGCGGCGGGAAGAATACGCTGCTACTTCCTCTTCATGTGTAACCATAACAATCGTTGTACCTTCTGCATTAAGCTTCGTGAAAATATCCATAACTTGTTCACCAGACTTCGTATCAAGCGCACCAGTCGGCTCATCGGCCATAATGAATGTTGGATTATTCGCAATCGCTCTTGCGATTGCTACACGCTGCTTCTGTCCACCTGATAACTCATTCGGTAAATGATGCACGCGATCTGCTAATCCAACTTTACCTAACGCCTCTAAAGCACGCTTACGACGCTCTGCCTTCTTTATGCCACCATAAACGAGCGGAAGCTCAACGTTTTCCACTGCTGAAAGACGCGGCAGCAAATTAAAGTGCTGAAACACAAAACCAATATATTCATTACGAATTAATGCAAGTTTTGACTCATCTGCTGTTAAGATATTCACATCATTCAGCATATATTCGCCTTCTGTTGGACGATCTAAACAACCGATAATATTCATAAGCGTTGATTTACCAGAACCAGACGGTCCCATAATCGAAACGAATTCACCGCCCTGAATCGTTAAACTAATACCGTGCAAAATCGGTACTGCCAATTTTCCTTGATAATACGTTTTAGCAATATGATTTAACGTAATCATTTCTCTTTCACTTCCATTCCGTCATACACATCGTCGGAAGGATTTTTAACCACCTTTTGCCCCACTGTTACGCCTTCTACAACCTCTGTCCAGTCTCCATCAGTAGAACCTTTTTTCACATTTTGTTTACGAAGCTTTCCCTTATCCTCAACATAAACAAATGCATCATCATCTTTTTCTACAATACTCTTAGTCGGAACAGCAATCATCTTCTTATTCTCTAAACTTACTTGCAGAGAAACATGATAGCCTGGAGATAAACCATCTTGACTATCAAGACTTGCCTTATATGTATATTGAGACATGTTTTGGGTCGCTTCACCCATACCACCAGCTTGCGCCATCTCTGCACTCGTTGGGAATTCACTTACCTCTGTAATCTTACCTGTCCACTTCTTCTTATTATTTGCTTTCGCAGTTACAGTGAATGTTTGATCCTTTTGAATTTGTGATTTTTGAAGCTCAGTTAACGTCCCTTGAATTTGGAACGGATCTTTAGAAGCTACTTGTAAAAATGCTTTCCCTTGACCACCTAACGCTTGAGATGAACTTTGCGCCGCATCCTTGTCTAACTTTTGAACGACACCAGCAAAATTACTATAAATCGTAAGCTCTTTCTGCTTTTTACTTAACTCTTCTTTTTGTAACTTCCCTTTTTCTTTCTCAAGATCAGTTGTCTTTTGAGCTATCTCCAGCTCACTTACTTGCTCTTCCATCGGATCTGTTACTTCTTTCCCAGCTCCGCTATCTTTCGCTTTCTTAATTTCTTTCTTCAGCGAATCAATCTTCTTCTTCCCTTGATCATAACGCATATCAGCCATCTTCTGATCAAGCTCTGCTTGCTTCATTTGCAAATTAATCTCTTCATTATCATAAGAGAATAACTTCGCGCCTTTCTCTACCTCTTGTCCTTCTTTTACTTCAATATCTTTTACTTTTCCTTTGGCCGGATCCGCATAGAAACTTTCAATATTCCCAGGCTTCACCTGACCAGAAATCAGCTTCGTATTATTAAGCTTTCGCTCCGTTACCTTCTCAAAGCTTACAGCGTCAGCAGACGTTGCTGCGCCTTTCTTCTTACCTTGCATTACGAAAATATTAATTGCTGCTACAATAACAATTAGTGCAATAACCCCAATAATAATCCACTTCTTCTTCTTGTTTGGAGTACGAACCGTATTTGGTACCATATTCTCTCTCCTTTTATAACTTAATAGTTTAATATAAAAATTGTATAAAACTTTCTGAAAACAAATTACATATTATTACATTCTTTTTACAAAGTTTTACACATTCATTTATATTGTAACAAAAATTCCAATGATTAGAAATATGACATATTGTCTTTTAAGATAGATTTAAGGAAAGATTATATTCATATAAGAAAAGCTATCCAAAATAATAATTGGATAGCTTTTCGAACAAAATATTAAGCTGCTTTAGGAGCTTTTCTTTCATGTCCACGTTGAACGATGAACAAGAAGACTGTCGATAAAATTGCACCTGTTAATAGTAAAATGAAACAACCATCCCAGCCAGAACGATCAACAATAACACCGATTGCTGCGTTTGCTACAAGACTTCCGCCTACATAACCGAACAGACCACACATACCAACTGTTGTACCTACTGCAAATTTCGGTACTAATTCCATCGCACTTAAACCGATTAAGAACTGTGGTACATAAATTAAACAACCAATAATAGAAACAGCAATACTTACAACAAGTATGCTAGTTGCTTGCCAATATACAAACGTACCAATAACAACTCCGACCATACTAATGATACATAATGGCATACGTTTTCCTTTAAATAATTTATCACTTAAAAAACCAACGATTAATGAACTTGGAATTGCCATACCTTCAAAGATTGCGTACGCCGCGTGTGCTTCATTTTTTGAGAAACCTTTAACTGTCGTTAAATAAAGTGGAACCCAGTTAATAACACCGAAACGAATTAAATAAACAAATGCATTCGCAATACATAAGAACCATACAAATTTATTTTTCACTACATACTTCATTAAAATTTCTTTTGGTGACATCTTGTTAGCATTATCTGCTTTTTCAAGATTTTCATAGTCATTACGATACTCATCAATTGGAGGAAGACCTTCTGATTCTGGTGTATCCTTCGCATTAATCCAAACAAGAACTGCAATTACCATTGCGATAATAGCTGGGAAAATAAACACGCCGCCTTGCCAGTGGTTTTCACCGAAAATACCTACACCAATTCCGACAAGTGGTGGTACAAGCATTCCGCCAACGTTATGTGAAATATTCCAAAGACCTGTTTTCGTACCACGTTCTTTCTTTGAGAACCATTTCGTCATAACGATACTACAAGGGGGTGCTCCCATACCTTGTACAATACCATTTAGGACAAGTAATGTAACAATCATTCCAAATGAAGATGCAAAACCGAAACAAATATTCACAAGCCCTGATAAGAATAAACCGACTGCGATAAAGCGCTGGGCGAAAGCTTTATCTGATAAATTCCCCATAAAGAACTTACTAAATCCATAAACAATTGCCATTACTGAACCTAGTAGACCAATTTCAGCCGTACTAAAGCCATATTCTTGTACTAAATACGTACTTGATAACGTAAAGTTACTACGAACTAAATAATAAGCAGCATATCCAACTGAAATCCCGATTAACACACGAATACGTAGTAATCGATATACACGATCGATCATATCCGCTGGCAATCTTTCAATTGCAGGTGCTGGCTTGAGCCATTTAAACATATTCTTTCGTCTCCTTTTCTCACTTCTGAGAGAGACGTTGTCTATTCCATATCTCGATTATTCCGCTATTTGATATATTTTGGTTCGTTCTTCTAACCGGCTGTCCTTCTATTTCTTTCTCATTCTTCGCAAACATTGTTGGTACGCCAAACGAAACTTTTTCTAAAATGTGACCCGCTTCTTCTGATAAACAATAATCAATAAATAAATCCGCAATAATACCATTCGGTGCACGCTTTAGTTTCGAAATCGCATTAACAGATAACCCTGTTTGCTCAGGTACGATACTTACAACTGGAAAGCCTTGTTTTTGAAGCATTCTCTGATCTCCCATGAAATTGATGCCTATCATATACTTGCCGCTCGCAACAAGCTCTACCGGCATGTAACCATTCACCGTTACTTCACCAACTTGTCCTGCGAGTTTCTTAACATATTCCTTCGCTTCCTCTTCACCTACAGTATCAATAAGTGATTGAAAAAACGTATATGCTGTTCCTGAGACATTTGGATCTGGCATCACAATCTTTCTCTTATACACTGGATTTAATAAATCTTGCCACCTTGATGGATAAGGAAGTCCGAGCGGTGCTATTTCTTCATTCCACCGCTCTTTATTGATCGCAATTGCTAGCTTCTCCACTTCATAACCGTACCAATAACCGTCTTTATCTGTAACAGTTTTTGGAATACGGTTCGCGTGCTGACTCGTAACAGGAATAGATAGATTTTTTTGTTTCATCATTTGATGCGCATCTACCGTACCGCCAATAATAATATCCGCTTTCGGATTTCCAGCTTCCTCTTCTACCCTCCGAAGAAGCTCTTCTGTCGAAAGACGAATAAATTCATACGTACAGCCGCGTGGCTTACAGAATGACGAAAGCAACGCTTCACCAACTTCCTCGCGAGCTGCCACATACGCAACAAGATGACGATCATCCAAAATAGGGAGACCATTTTTATTATATTTAATAGAGGTTGTATCTCGAGAGCAACTAGACATCGCTCCTCCAATTACTAGCAAAAAGAAGAAAAAGGCTATCTTTCTCATGACACATTCTCCTTTACAAATACATTTGCGAGGGAGCTTTTCATATACATGACATTCCCATTATTATCACCGAGATATTGCACAACAAAATACGATGGATATACAGAAATAGTAAGAATGTCTTCACGCTCATTCTTTATACGCTTACCAGTTTTATAAGCGGTAATATAAGCGATCGGTTCATTCTGTGATTGTAATAATGTCTGTATTTCTCCGTAATCTGTAATTTGCTTTGCGTACCGAATTGAATCAAGTATGTGCGTAAGATTCATCGTACGTTCTACATCACCTTGACGTACTATGACATCCTGTGCTGACGCAAAAAAGTCATGAATACGTTCTGGCGTGTAATACAGGCTTAACAAATACGTTTGAAATGCTGAAATCATTGGATCCGTACCATTCTTTCCGTACATATCAGCCCCGTACTGGAACAAGTCACCTACTGCAAAAGTACGTTTCTGTCCATTCAAGTACGTTACTTCTCCAGTAAATACTTGTTCTTGACTCTTAGCTTCTCTCGGTTCTATTTGAATTCGGTCAAAGAATGAAACAATCGTATGCAAACGAACTTCATCCGTTATAACAATTTCTCCCCACTTTTCATGCCTAACCTTCATTTCGGTAGGCAGGGATTCATTCACTCTTTGTAAAACAGTTTGTTTGTCATTCACTATTGTGATTCGATTGTATATTTGCTTCTCCATCACATAAAACAAAATAAGAGAAAAGATTATACAAAGAACAAACATAAGAATTTGAAATGATAGCCTTTTCATTTCTGCCTACCTCCAAGATAAAAAAACGTTGTTTCGAAAATACCGCATAATTGTTTCATAAATGTATCATTTAACCGCTTTCAAGTGTTTTATGTCTTCCATCCGTCTTGGAAGTAAGAATGTAATAAATATTGTAGTACCAACCGCTTCACTACTCTCAATTCGCATACTTCCGCCCTGCTTATTCATAATCTCCTGACAAATATACAAACCGTAACCATTCCCATAACTAGAAGGAAGTACCTTCCCTCCTGATGATCCATTCCACTCCGCAAGCACACCTTCATCTATACCAATACCATCATCATGAACAAAAACCTTCGCCTCACGTTCATTTACGATTACATTCATCCGAATTTGTGTAGCATCGCTATATTTTATCGCATTATCCAGCACGTTTAAGAAGATCTGCTTCGTCTTATCGAAATCCGCAACAACATGTACATCCGGTAACTCACTTATCACTTCAATCTCAAATTTCTGCAGGCGAGGTTTCACAATTGAAACTGCTTCTTCAGCTAATTCCTTTATATTCACAACTGTAGGTGACACTTCAAACGTACTCGTCCCGTACTTTGAAGACTTAAGTAATTCCTCTACAAGTGATAATAACCGCTCACTTTCTACAGCTACATAACGCAGGCTCTCCTGTACATCTTCCTTCGCCTTTAACTTTGGAATTAAATCCACATAGCCAATAATCGCCGTTAGCGGTGTTTTCAGCTCATGTGTAATACGGTCTAAGAAATCTTTCTGCTTCTCTTTCTCCTCCTTCAATTGCTTAATATGCAGTTCAATTCCATCAGCCATCGCATTAAAAGACGCTGAAAGCTGAGCAATTTCCACATATTCATTTAGCTCAATCTTACTTTTATAATCACCATTCGCAAGCCGTTGCGCCATTTGCCTTAACTGGTCAATTGGCTTATGAAGAGACTTTGCCAAACGAATCGCAAAGAAAATACCCGCAGCTACTAAACAAAGAGACGTCATTAAGAACGTCCAACCGACATTTGTTAAAACTTCCTTCTCACCCGTTAACTCATTTATAAACCGAACACTTCCAATGACATCGTTTCCATAATATACCGGGCTTGAAAATAAAAGAATTGGAGCTGGGTCTCCCTCTTCAAAAACATATGATTTCTTCCCCTTCAAAGAACTCTCAATATCAATATTCCGGTGAAGAAGTGCTCCCTTTTGCGTATCCGCAACAACATCTCCATTCTTCCCAATCATCTGTACACGGACATCCATACGCTTCGCTAAATACGAAGCAATTAAAAGTGAATTCGGACCGAGCGTCTCGACCTCTGCTTCCTTCTCTAAATAATTCATCGTATAAATTTGTGCTTCTACACTTAACTTCTCCAAAGAATTTGCTACGTTATGATACATATTCTTTTCTAACGTAATATAAACAACTGCATACAAAAGAACAAAAATCGGGATTAACAGTCCAACTATTCCAAACACCATATTTCTTTTTAAAGACATACCATCACCACTTAACAATCCAGTTTATAGCCGACGCCATAAATTGTCTTAATATATTCCCCGCTATTCCCTAACTTCTTCCGCAGTCTTTGTACCATAATATCAACCGCTCTCGTATTTCCGATATACTCAAACCCCCATACTTTCTCAAGTAACTCATCTCGCATAAATACACGCTGCGGATTTGAAACAAACAACTGACATAAATTAAACTCTCGGTACGTCAACTGAATTTCTTCTCCACTCACATGCACTTTTCTTTCCTTAGGACAGATCGTTATCTCTCCCGCTCCGATTACTTCATGACTTACCGTTACCTCTTTCTTCTTCACGCGCCGCGTCATATTCTTAACCCGAAGAATAAGTTCCGCATAATTAAATGGCTTCGTCACATAATCATCTGCCCCAAGCTGCAACCCCAGCAATTTATCATTCATCTGACTCTTTGCTGTTAACATGAGTACTGGAATATCTCGATCCTTCTCCCTGAACAAACGAAGCAACTCATACCCATCTGTATCTGGAAGCATAACATCCAAAATCAAAACATCCGGCCCTTCATTCCATCTCTCTAAAGCTTCTCTCCCATCAGCCGCCGTAAGTACTTCATACCCTTCCATCTCAAGCTGCATCCGAATCAAATTACGAATACTCGATTCATCATCAACTACAAGTATTTTCATTATTCTCCTCCTTCCATCTCGTATTATAAGTACATTTTAGTATAGCAAAAATCCTATAAAAAAAGAGAGGGTATTGTCGAACATATTTTGTCGACGATACCCTCTCCCCTTTTATTATTTAGCTACAAAATAATCCGTTACATATTGTGCCCAAACTTCATGACCTTTAGCAGTTGGGAAACCAAACTCTTCTTTTAAGTATGGTAGGATAGCCTTTGTTGTTGCATCTGGCCACGCTCCCCAATGATCAATATATGTATAATTATTTTGCATCGCAAATTGTTTTAACGCTTCAATCGCTTTCGGATAATTCTTCGCACCATACACCGGGTTTGGTGGTTGAATCATAATCGTAGCACCCTTTGCACTAGTAGAAAGTGCCTGTACAAATTTCTGCGTACTCGGAACTGAGTTTCCATTACCAGTCTTACCATTGTCAGTAATAAATGGTGGCTCGAATAAAATCACATCTGGATTTTCTTTCGCAATCTCTTTATCACGCTTATTTGCGATTAACTCTTCTGTGCTTTCACCCTTATATTCTTTGACTGTCACATTCCATAAACCTTTACCGTAAGCATCCTCTAAATTAGCCGTTAACTTAGCTGCCCAAGCACCTTTTTCAGATGAAGAAGCTTCATCACCAACAATAACAAGATTCACTGCCTTTTTATCCTCAGTAGCTTTCTTTAACTTCTCTTTCACTGCATCTGGCAAATTCTTCGCATATGCTTCATTAAAAGATGACTTCGCATCTTGTTTTTTCTCTTCTTTCTTCGCTCCGCTATCTTTCACTTCAGCCTTTGTTTTTGTTACTTCACTCGTCTGCCCTGTTGCATTCGCAACTTTCTTATTCCAGTACAATTTACCACTCACAACCGAAGCGACAAACAATACAAAAATAACTAGGACAAGTACTGCTTTCTTATTCATCGATTCACCTCATCTATTATTCTCACAACATATAATACTAATATAAATTCACGCAAAAATAAACCCAACTCCTACCAAAGGAGTTGGGTTATTACATATTACTTAGTCACTTCAAGATGCGCTCTTAACTTATTCGTTAAATCTTGTTTTGCTGCATCTGGAACGTAGTAGTACCAAATACCATCAGCGGCTTTATGACCGTCACCTGGGATTTGAATATCCTCACTATTTTTCAAGCAATCTTTATAATTCTTTTGCATATCAAACATTTGATCTTGCGTTAAGTTTGTCTTCACGTTCTTTTGAATCGCTGTTAACACATCACCATAGCTTGATAAAGAAGAGAAGCTTGCACCTTTCTTAATAACAGCCTGCATCACTTGACGTTGGCGCATTTGACGTCCGAAGTCACCACGAGGGTCTTCCTTACGCATACGTGTGTATGCTAGGGCTTGGTCACCTGTTAAGTGGATATTTCCTTTTTGAAGGTGCTTCCCTTCAAGAGAAAACTCTAAATCATTATTTACATCCACACCACCAACCGCATCAACAATGTCTTTAAAACCTTCCATATTCACTTCAATATAATAATTGATAGGAACATTTAAGAATTTTTCTACTGTCGCAACAGACATATCTACGCCACCAAATGCATAGGCATGGTTAATTTTATCACTTTTCCCTTTTCCAACGATTTCTGTATATGTATCACGTGGGATACTTACTGTTTTCATTGAATTATTTTTAGGGTTTAACGTGATGACCATTAAAGAATCTGAGCGACCTTTATCTTCACCGCGTTCATCGGCTCCTATTAATAAGATAGATACTGGTTCAGATTTATTAATTTTTTCTTCTTGTTTATTACCTTCATCACGCTTTAAGGGTTTATGAACTTCTTCTAATGTCTTTGAGACTTTTGAGTACACATTATAAGCATAGATTCCTCCACCTATAATCATTACTCCTATAACCCCTAGTATCCATAATAGGATTTTCTTTTTCATTGCGATAGACCTCTTCTTTCCATTATTCTGGATTCCCCCCGATAATACAAATACTAATTTAGTCTATTATACTAGGAATGATATTCTATAACTAGTATATTATCATTCAAGTACCGTAGGCTTTTAATTATTTTACTTTATAGTAATCTACATACCAATTAGTAAACTCTTGTAACCCCTTTTCAATAGATGTCTCAGGTTTAAAATCCACAGCTTCCTGCAATAAATCCGTTGATGCGTAAGTAGCTGGTACGTCTCCTGGCTTAATAGGCTCAAAATCTTTTTTAAACTCTACTGCTCTTCCTAAGGAGTTACTCAAGGCTTTCTCTAATGCTTTAATAAATACCATCAACTTTTCAGGGTTATTATTGCCAATATTAAATACTGTATGCTTTACATCTTCTATAGGTGGATTGCTTAAAAGACGTTGAATCCCCTCAACAATATCATCTATATAAGTAAAGTCACGGTATAAATCATTTTCAAAGTCACCATTATTAAATATCTTAATGGATTCATCATTGAAATATTTATTTGTAAAACCAAAGTAAGCCATATCCGGGCGCCCCATTGGTCCGTATACTGTAAAGAATCGTAATCCAGTTGCAGGAATCTTGTACAAGTGACTATACGTGTGTGCCATTAACTCATTTGATTTCTTAGTGGATGCATAAAGTGATACCGGATTGTCCACAAAATCTGTTTCCTCAAACGGTACCTTTTTATTAGCACCATAAACTGAACTAGATGATGCATATACAAGATGATCTACTGGATAATGTCTACATGCTTCAATAATATTATAAAAACCAATAATATTACTTTGAATATATACATCAGGATTTTCAATTGAATACCTCACACCAGCTTGCGCAGCTAAATTCACCACAATATTTGGCTTGTACTCTTCAAAAAGTTTATTAATTGTATCCTTATCCGAAATATCGCCTTTAATAAAAGTAAAGTTCTTATATGGTTTAAGGTTCTCTAAACGAGCGTATTTAAGATTCACATCATAATAATCATTTATATTATCAATACCTATTACTTGGCAATCTTGTTCTAGTAGCTTTTTAGAAAGAAAGTATCCTACAAAACCCGCAGCCCCAGTAATAAGATATTTTTTACTAATATCTAGAGGTTTGTAATTCAATATTATTCAACTCCTTCATATAGTCCCTACTTGCTGATTTCCTACCAATAGAATGATATTCTATTCCCACTTCTTGCATTACTTGAACATCATATATATTTCTTCCGTCGTAAATTAATGGTGTTCTCATTAACTTCTTATACATCTCTGGAGTTAACGCCTTCACTTCGCCCCACTCGGTGAAGATAAAGCAAACATTTGCCCCTTCTAATGCCTGTTCAACATCTGTAACATATGTGATATTTCCATTTTTATTTTTTCCTTCTGGATACACTTTCGCAAAGTTATTGGCACCGACTGGATCAAACGCATAAATGTCTGCACCTTGCTCTAGTAGTAGAGGAATATTTTCGAGAGATGCAGCTTCTCTTAAATCATCTGTACCAGGTTTAAATGTCAAACCTAATACCGCCACTTTAAGACCGTTAAAAGTAATTAATCTTTGACTCGCTTTTTTGTATAATAAAGTCTTTTGATCTTTATTCACATCAATTGCAGCTTTTACTGTTCTTAACTCATAACCATTTTGTCTTGCTAAATACTCTAATGCCTTAGTATCTTTAGGGAAACATGATCCCCCAAAACCAATACCTGCGTTTAAGAACTTACTGCCAATACGCTCATCAAAACTCATGCCTTTTGCAACATCTTGAATATCTGCTCCGACCAACTCACAAAGGTTTGCAATATCATTCATATAAGAAATTTTAAGAGCAAGGAAATCATTAGATGCATACTTAATCATTTCAGCTGATCGTCTATTAACTGAAACGATAGGTAAATGAAATGGTTTATAAAGGTTTGTTAATATCTCTTCAGCCCATTTACTTTCTGTACCGATAACAATTCTTTCTGCATATAACGTGTCATGAACAGCAGAACCTTGCGCTAAAAACTCTGGATTTGATGCTACTTCTACTTTCACATCATTAACTAAAAAGTCTTGAATAAACTGCTCAACTTTATCGTTCGTTCCAATTGGAACAGTGGATTTTACAACAACAAGGCAATCTTTTTCTACACTTTCAGCAATCTGTTTTGCAACAGTCGCAATGTATGAAAGATTCGCAGAACCATCAGCTTGTTCAGGAGTTCCTACACCTATAAAAATGGCATCAGCATCTTTATATGCTGATTTATAATCAGTTGTATAATTAATTCTGCTAGCTGTATAGTTTTTCTGCATTAGCTTCTCTAAATCAGCCTCATATATTGGAGAAATGCCAGATTTCATTAATTGTACTTTTTTTTCATCAATATCAACACAAGTTACTTGATGACCAACTTCAGCAAAACATACCCCTGCTACTAGACCAACATAGCCTGTTCCTGCTACTGCTATTTTGTACATTATTACACCGCCCTTTATTTTTATGCTTATTTACCTTTTCAATAATAATTGGAATAGGGCTTTTATTTAACAATCAGTTTATTAATTTCACAGTACTATAGCAACAAAAATTGGTTCACTAGGATTCCAAATTAATACTATTTGACTAGACTTGAAAAATAACCGATACCCATAACTGAAAAGATAGAGCACTTTTAAGAAATAATTAACTTTAGTTTCCTTACCAATTCATATACATGGTATTCAAAATAAAGCTTGGAACTACCCCATATTTACAAAAAACTTATAAATCGATAAACCTCGACTCATAACAAGCACCCAACCACAATGTTGCGCCTGCAAAAAGTAAGTCACAATGACTATTTTCCGATTTTATAAGAGAAACATCTCTATAAAGTAATTCTTTATAATAAAAGATAAACCAATTGGTAATGTTTCAGTTGGCTTACCCCTTACATGCTAGAAATACATTTCAATAAACATACTTTCTTAATAAAAAATACTGTTTTCAATTCTTATCGAACTAATTTCTCAAAAAACCTCTTGTCATATTCTACGAATCGCTATAGTTATTTTACGCATGAACAATAATAAATCACTTTTAAAGAATATAAATTTATAGAAAAAGACTACAACTGTAGCAATTATAAAAACTTCAATAGCACGCAATCCCCACATAAAATAATTACTTATTTCAAAGCTAGGAATAAGGCTTACTAAGAAAACTATTGTAGCAACCTCAGCAATACAAGAAAGTAGCCTCTTTATAACTACTCTTATACTACGATTTAATATATGTTTTGAGGAATATAACGCATATTGAAATGTTCGAAATACCATAGCGCATAAAGTCCCAATTGTTACACCAATAAGCCCTAACTTTTGCACAAAGATTATGGAAATAGTTATATTCATTAATGATTCAAATATAGCACCGTTTCTAGTTTCTTTAAAATGTCCAACCGCTTCAACTAAATCATCATAAGGAATTCTAATGCAATAAAAGAACATACTTGCCGATACCATATAACCAAATAAAGGCCTATAATAATTAACATCATTAACCCCTTTTGTATAAACCATAACAAATGGAACTATGAGTAGAGCTGTACATGTAAAGGCAATCGTAGCTGCAGTAAATAAGAAAAACTCATATATTCGGAAGTTTTCCGAAAGCGCCCTATCCTCTTTATTCGCAATCATATTACCTAATGCTGCTCCAATTCCTCCAGAAAGGGTAAGTATTAGTGTTCTTATACCATTTACAACTAAATAGTAAACTGTATATACGGATATTTGCCACACTGTTGAAAAAATAGTCAAAATAACCAAATCAGTATTATTGTTGACAAATACAGCTATTTCCTGTGTAAAAGCACTCCATCTTTGAGAAATAGCAGATAGATCAGGAGTCACATTTTTTATAATATGATAATGTTTATGGACATAAAGTATTAATAATATCGGATTCAAAGTATAAACGGCAGTAATACCCAATTGAACAATATGAATAGAACCACCCAAGTTTATTATAATTATTGTAACAATAGTACTTAATATTATTGTTATTATTTGTATTATAGAATAAATGTAATTTCGTTGATCAGCTAATAAGAGCATCTGATATGTGATACCTAAATAGTTCTGAATAACAGTACTTGCACCCATAATTAAAACGAGGCTAAAAGTAAATAACCATCCAAATTCACCATCTATAATAAACGGATATACAAAAGCAAAACATATTAAACAAGCCGCAAAAATTAAGGCAATCTTTTTCATAAAAAGCATTGTCGCATATAAAATCTCACTAATTTTTGTAATATTATTTTCTGCTAATGGTTTATAAAGTGCTGCTCTAGTAACCGCTGCTATTCCCGCTTTTAGTAAAACAATAGTGTTTAGAAATTGCAATATTGAAGCAGTCAATCCATTATAATTCGAACCAAAATTTGAAATAATTAGCCATGGAAGTAAAAAGCCGCAAACCATATTAACGGCTTCACGAATCAAACCTATTGATGAATTAAGTAATATCTTCTTACTACGCAAACGTTTATATCCTCTCAAATAAATTAATATTTCTGTTAGATTTACTCCTATTGTAATAATTTGACCTTTATATCGCTCCCCCGTGACGTGACTAATGCATTAGATGGTACTTTTCAATTAATTATACATCCAGCACTAATAACACAATTATCACCAATTGAAAGTTCCTCACCATAAATTGACGCTATCGATACCTCATATAATATAAAATATTTTCATTACTATACGAGTTATCAATATCAGTTAATACTTCTTTTCATTTCACTTTTTTAAATCAATCATATCCCCCAATAAGATATCATCTTTCTCATTTAAGAAAGGTACAAACCCTGAACCATCATAAAAAGTCATTTCCCCGAAGTAAAGTTGTCCATTCACAAAATACCAATCGACCCTTACGTGGATTATATTTGTTGCTAAAATCTCTGATAAATGAATCATTTCATCAAGAAAATTCGGTTTTTCCATAGGAGTTTCAGTGAGTTTGATCCCTTGAGAAATACCCATATTATCCCATTCTAAATCATAGAAATCCTGTGTGTAATTTTCGGAACCTCTATTACTGTGAACTTGAATCAACCTTGCTTTGCCGTTAAAACACAAAACCTTATAATCAATCAAAGATTGATTACTTGGATCTTCTAAATATTTTTCGGCAATGATAAGGGGTTTAACATTTTTATATGGCCATTCTCTTCCATAATAATAAGCATTTTGCTTTAAATGACTATTAAGTTTCTTAACTATCCCTTGTACATCGATTTTACTTTTATCCTTACAAATGACTACACTTTTGGAATCATGGTTGCATTTTAATACAAACTGCTTGGGCAGCTTTTCAAAATCTATTTCAGAAGCATCTTTCCAGACCCCTATTAGTGGAACTAAATACCTCTCACCAATTTTCTCTTTAATATAATTTCTAACTTCATATTTATCAACTAATCTTGTATATTCAGAATTACGATCATTGATTTTTAACCATTGCAGCTTTTCATTAAATGTTCTTGGGTTTTTTAAATCTAAATTTTTTCTTATATTTTTATAAAATATAATTTTCAAATATAACGAATCGGGTATAATTTGAAATAACTTGATTAATAAAGATTTCATATTTCTCTCCTTTTGGATAATAATATCGAATTGTTTATACACTTTATTTTTGTATCTATTATTTTAAAAGAACATACTTTTGACTACTCGTCCCCTATAAAAAGAGCAGGTAGACAGAAAAACCTACAAAGAAAATGACTAATCTGTTTTTATTATTATGTTGAATGACAGCTCTCACCATAAAATATGGTGGTACATGGACATACCACCACTAAAACAAAAACAAACAAAGCAAAACTTAATCTACCAAATTTCTCAATTAAGGGTATAGCTCAGCAGGTACAAAAACTTAAAACTAGTTAGATTTCCACGAGTACAAGCTATAAAAAGAATTATACAAGAGAGAATAAAAACAAACTGTCTAAAATTAATTTTTATTATTTTGTTATACCGACTCGATTCTAGTACATATGCAAGTAGTGGAATTGCTATAATAGACAAAAATATTACAAATCTGTGAAAAGTATTATATTCAATTGAGAATACAATTAGTAGTACAGCAATATATTTACAAAAAACTAATAATTTTTGTATATTATGTAAATCACCCTCTATTTTAATAAACCTAGCTGTTAAAGAAATTAAATAGAATATAAATAATAGGCTTACCCCTCCTATTAAATACTCCCAAAAATACCAATAAGTTCCAGAAGATACGTAATCTTTAGTTTTTTCAAAACTAGCTAAAAGATATTCCCTACCAAAGATATATAAAATCGGTATTACAATTAGCACAAATAAAACCTTCGAGAACTTCTGATAATTATTTTTACTCTTTTCAATTACAAGGTAGCCAAATCTAATTATTACTAATACCAATACTGCAGGATGTATCAATGATACCAATACATACCATACTATATTCTTAAATATAGACTTACCTTCAACCATCTCCTTATAAACAAAAACAGCTACAAACGAAAATCCAAGCATTGTCCTTATCCCTGAAATAACTTCTATTAATACACCTAAAGACATGAAAAAAAACAGTATGAGCGCTCCATCAGTTGAAGACACCTTATACCTAATAACACTTTTTTTTAGTATATAAAAAACGTTACTATAAAAAAGAAACGCTGTAAGAGCAGGCAGTAAACCATCTATCTTAGTTTTACCGATTAAATACATATACAACAAGTTAATTGGGGTTGTAGAATTTAACATCTCATTCCATAGCTCAATGGAATTTAAACTCCCCCAAATGTGCATTATTGGTATTAATCTATATAAATCTGCTCCCGAAGATGGAACAAAAAAGAAAGACATTGTAGATAATATTAATGTATAAAAAAATAATATTTTACCTATATATTTGTTTCCTAGCTTAGATATTAAAAAACACATTATCCAAAGTATTAGCACATAGGTAAAAAGAGAAATAATTCTTTCGGTAAGGTACAATTTAACTCTCCCCATTTTCAGATTTCTATCAATAGATGCTACAACGTTAAAACTTTTGTATCACTAAGGCTTGTATTAATAAAGGGAATAACATACAATTAACGCTAATTATGTTTACTATACTTCTTTTATAAATTAGTATTCTATCAAATAATTAAACTTAATTACGCTATTCACTTTAGTTATCTTTTTTAATTAATTTATTATACACACTATGACTTTTTTGGGCTAAAGCATCCCAATCGTAACTTCGAGATAGTTCTATTGCACTGTTCCCTTTTTCTTCGATTTCACTTTTTTCACGAATAAGTCTTTTTATAGCTATAACTATACTCTCTATTTCAGTTTCAGCAATCCATCCTGCATTATTGCTTTCAATTTCCTTAGCCATATTTGTGCCAGTCGTTACAAGAGATGGTAATCCATATGATAATGCCTCAATTAAGCCCATTGGATGTCCCTCAAATCTTGAAGTTAAAACAAAAAAATCACTATCCAAAAGTACAGCTTCTTTTTCACTATCATAAATTCCATCTTTCACTTTTATAATATTGTCTAAACCATGTTTAACAATTAAATTAGTTATCTCATTTTTTGAGCCGTTTTGATCCTTTCCATAAATGTCAATTTGAATAACTCCATCTATTTCATTCTTTAGTTTTGCACAAGCCTCTATAAGTAAGTCTATCCCTTTATGAAAAACATGCAATCTTCCTATAAAAACTCCTTTTAAGGGAGAACGTTCCCTAAAAGTATTCTTTATTGTTTTGACATAAGTACCATTAGGAATTATCAAATGATTTTCATTCCACCAATCACCAGAATCTCGATATTCTGCTTGATTCAAGTACTGGATAGCACGTGCATTCTTTATAAATTTGTTGAAAATTAATTTGTTTGAAATTTTCTTTTTAAGAGATTTAATTTTTTGAGCCCCTCTTGTTAATGAGCCCCTTGGAATTATAATATATGGTATATTGCGTTTAACAAGATCTTTTGAAATTAGATAGTAATCTATAAAATAAACTCCTTGGAATACAACTAAATCCGGAGAGTTATAAGGGGCAGGGAGCTCCGATATTTTTTTCGAAGAAAAATCCTTAGTATTACCATATTTTATGTTTTTATTATCATTTTTTTATATGTAGAGTTCAAATTATACCAAAAAACTTTATCAATTCGGCTTTGACTTTCTATTTGAGCGGGCACACTGTACGTAAACCCTGCTGCCTTATTTCCAGAAAGGCAGGAAATGTATACAATATTCAACTTAGTTCCTCTCCCATTAAATTGCTTATTTTATTATATGTTTTTTCTCTGTCAAATAAAGTTTCTGCTAGTTTACGATTATTTTTTCCCATCTCTCTCTTTAATTTCTCGTCGTTAATTAAAGCAATAAGTTTTTCAGATAAATCTAATGCACAACCATTTATACAATTAAATCCTGCCCTGTAACCCTCTACAAGTTCTTTATATTCATTAGATTCCTGAGTATTTAATACAGGTAAGCCTGCAGCCGCATAATCACCTACTTTGTTTATAATACTGCCTGCAGATCCCTGATTTATTGGATTCACCGCTATATCACAAGACTTCAAAATTCCGACCATCTTATCATACCCTAATCTACCAGTAAACACCGCATTTACCTCAAGCTGTTTAGCATAAGCCTCAAATTTAGACTTATGTGGTCCATCTCCCATGACAACAAATTTAATATTGTTTATCCCTTTATCTTTTACTATCTTCAAGGCATCTATTACACTACAAATATCATAACTATGTCCCAATGTTCCTATATAAACAAGCCACATTTCATTATTAGGTTTATCTGTTAGCTTATTCTGCTCAGCCAAATTATCAAAATATGCTAATTCGGTACCTAGATAAATCCCGAGAGCATCTATATCCTTATTATTTGCCTTTAGTGCTCTATCAGCATAAGTTTGAGAAACTGCTACAATTTCATCTGCAGTTGAGTAAATATAATCAGCTTTTCTTTTCATTGGGTAGAAGATAATATCCTTAATTACTGGGACATTAAATACCATTTTAAATGCCTCTGGCCATAAATCTTGAACATCAATAATAAACCGAACGTTATGTTTTTTCGCGTATTTCGCGGCTGTCTTTGCTACATCTAATGAAGGAACCGCACAATAAATAACATCAGGTTTTTTCCTATTACTTAAGTATTTTCGTAAATTCCGCCCCATTACATGATGACTATAAAAACGTTTAAATGAAACATTTTTAGTGTATCCTGGTTCTTTTAGCATCGTTAGCTTATAGCTTATACTTTGTTTCTGTTCATTTGTTACATTTCGTTGCTTTTTAGTTCTATGTGAGAAATTTGTTGTTACAATTTCAACATTGGCCTTTTGTTTATCTATCTTTTCTGCTATATAATTAAATCTCCCATTGCCTACCTCACCTGGTACTTGTGTAAAGTGAGCTATTATTAAAATGTCCTTCACTTTTTTCACCCAATCTCTATATATGCGTCGAAAAAATCCAACTTTTCCACTAATACCCATACCGTTATTTCATTAGATAACTAAGCCCTAGAATTTAGGAATTTACTAAGGTTTTCTTCTCCTTTGCAGGAACCCCAACATATAAATAATTTGGTTTAGTATTTTTCGTCACTACAGTCCCCGCACCTAATACTACATTTTCCTCAATGGTTAAGCCTTGTATTATCGTAGCACCTGTTCCAACCATGGATTTTGACTTTAAATTAACATTTCCTGATACCTTACTTCCAGGCATAACTGTTACATAATCTAATATCAACACATCATGACCTAAAGTTGATCCTATATTAATATGCGAATGATTCCCCAACTTGCATTCAGGATTAATAACAACACCTGCACATATAATATTTCCTTCTCCAAGTTTTGTATAATTACTAACTACCGCACTTGGATGGATTAAATTTACCCATTGAACATCATTTAACTTTCTTGAAATATGCTCTCTTATTTCTCCATCAGCAATTGCTATAACACCATGTATTTTTTGTTGTTTTGACAACTGCTTAATATAATCCGTATCTCCAATTACTTCATATCCTAAAACTTCGGTACCAACTAAGCTTTTATTATCATCTACAATCCCTAATAGCTTATACTCTGGATTTATTAAATTTAACTGTTCAATAATTTCAATTACTTGTTTACTAAAACCGCCACTTCCAATAACTACTAGATCTTTCATTTTCCAACCTCATTTTTATTTATGCCAATTTTTTGTGAACCTTTAAATTTTGTGTCTTTAATATTACTATTGAAATTAATTCCTTCACGTACGAAAACTTTCTTAATAGTTAACAAAATAATTTTAATGTCATTGCTAAAACTAACACTTTCTACATATTTGACATCGAGGTCAAATTTATCTTCCCAAGATAAAGAGTTCCTTCCTGTTGCCTGTGCTAGGCCGGACAAACCTGGCCTAACTTCATGTCTACGCTTTTGATGAGAGTTATAGAGAGGTAAATATTCAACCAATAGAGGCCGAGGGCCTATAATTGACATATCACCCTTAATAATATTAAATAACTCTGGTAATTCATCTAAGCTTGTACTTCTCAAAAGCTTTCCAAATCTAGTGTATCTCATCTCATTGGGCAGTAACTCCCCATTTTCATCTCTTTGATCTGTCATTGTCCTAAATTTATACATCATAAAAATCTCTTCATTAAGACCAGGCCTTTCCTGTTTAAAAATCACTGGACTCCCAAGATTTATTCTCACAAGCAACGCAACTATTAAGTAAACCGGACTAAGAACAAGAATAGCAATCAAAGAAAGAATGAAATCCATTGGTCTCTTTATAAATCTCCCATAAATACTTCCTTTAGAATTCTTCATTATTTCAACCACAATCCTTTAATAATCTCTACTACTCTAGCCAAATCTTTATCCGTCATTTTTGTATCACTTGGTAAACAAACACCATTCTCAAAAAGTCTTTCTGATATATCTGTACCAACAAAATCATATTTCTCAAAGAATGGTTGTAAGTGCATTGGCTTCCAAACTGGTCTAGATTCAATATTTTCTTTTTCAAGAGCTTCCATTACATCAATCGGGCGAATCTTACCGTTTAGTGTCATAGAACTTAGCCAATAGTTTGGTTCATTCCACTTATTACCAGGCATAAATTCAATACCTTCAAGCCCTTCTAATTCTCTCTTATAAAAATCAAATATGTATCTTTTCTTCTGAACCCTTTGATCTAACACTTTAAGCTGTCCTCTACCAATACCGGCAACCACATTACTCATGCGATAGTTAAAACCTAATTCACTATGTTGGTAATGTCTTGCTTGATCTCTACTTTGAGTAGCCCAGAACCTTACCTTTGAAACTCTTTCTTCATTATTAGAAACGAGCATACCACCACCAGAGGTTGTAATAATCTTATTTCCATTAAAAGAGAAAATACCATAATCACCAAAACTTCCAGTATGCTTCCCTTTATAGTACGTTCCTAAAGATTCTGCAGCATCTTCAATTAAAGTGACATCGTATTTTTTACAAAGTCCAACAATCTTATCCATATCCGCAGAAAGACCATATAAATGAACTACTATAACTGCCTTTACGTTCGGATATTTTTTAAAAGCTTCTTCTAAAGCTTTAGGACACATATTCCAAGTTTCATAGTCACTATCTATGAAAACGGGAGTAGCATTTTGATAAATGATGGGGTTGGCAGTAGCTGAGAATGTAAGTGTTTGGCAGAAAACAATATCTCCCTCCCCTACTCCCGCTGCTTTTAAAGCCAAATGAATTGCAGCTGTCCCAGAAGACAGTGCTGCAGCTTCTTTAGAACCAACTTTCTCGGCTAGTTCTCTTTCAAATCCGTTTACATTTTCCCCAAGTGGTGCAATCCAATTTGTATCGAAAGCTTCCTTAACATAATGCATTTCATAACCTTCATCACTCATATGTGGTGATGAAAGAAATATTCTGTCTCCCATTTAAAAAACTTCCTTCCCTTAAATTAGTTGTTTAGATTAACTTTATTATTTGCAATATCTAATAATCGTTCTCTTATTTCTTCTTTACTAATTCCTTCAAAATCATTCATAAACTGTCTTAGAATTGCTTGATCCATTAAAACAGCCTTTCCTATGTGAATTTTAGGGAATATTTGCTCTGGATGAATTTCACCCTCATTTAATAACTCTTCATACATTTTTTCACCTGGTCTTAATCCAGTAAATTCAATTCCAATTTCCTCAATAGAATACCCCGAAAGGGTAATTAAGTTTTTAGCTAAATCCACGATCTTTACTGGGTCTCCCATATCGAGAACAAATAATTCTCCACCTCTAGCTAATGTACCAGCTTGAATTACTAACCTAGAAGCTTCTGGTATTGTCATAAAGTAACGAATCATATCAGGATGAGTAACTGTTACAGGACCACCTTTTTGAATTTGTTTCTTAAATAGAGGAATTACACTTCCCCTACTTCCAAGAACATTACCAAACCTAACAGCTACAAATCGTGTACCCGTACTTACAGACGCCATATGTTGAACAAGCATTTCAGCAAATCGTTTTGTAGCCCCCATTACGTTCGTTGGATTTACAGCTTTATCTGTAGAAACCATAACAAACGTATTTACTTTAAATGTATCTGCAGCTTCTGCTACATTTTTTGTGCCAAAAATATTGTTTTTTACAGCCTCTTCAGGATTACGTTCCATTAAAGGTACATGTTTATGTGCCGCTGCATGATATACGATATATGGCTGATGTTTTTTCATGATTTCAAAGATTTTATGACGATCTTGAATATCAGCAATTTCTGTCGTAATTTCAACTATATCTTTATAGGTAACTCGCATTTCCATTTCGATATTATAAATGCTGTTTTCACCATGTCCTAAAAGTACGATTTTTGCTGGTTTATACTTCATTACTTGACGGCAAATTTCTGATCCAATTGATCCACCAGCACCAGTTACTAAAATTGTTTTACCAGCAATTTTTTCTCCAATTCCTGCATCATCTAATTGGATTGGCTCTCTCCCTAACAAATCTTCCACTTGTACATCTCGGAATTCATTAACGGAAACCTTTCCATCTAAAAGATCTTCAAGCATTGGTACAATTTGCGTTTTCGCCTTCGTTTTTCTACACTTCTCAAAAATCTCATTTATTTGATTTCTATTTAAAGAAGGAATTGCGATAATAATATGTTCAATGTCGTTATCTTCCACAATTTCTTGAATATGATTTGTTGTACCGACAACTGGTACATTATAAATCTCTAATTTTTGTTTATTCCTATCATCATCAACAAACGCAATTGGATATAGGTCTGCTTCTTTATTATGTTGTAATTGACGTACTACCATTGTCCCTGCTGAACCTGCACCAATAATTAGTGTTCGTTTTTTATCAGCAGCTTTTGTAATATACGTATCACGGAACATACGCCATACGAAGCGAGAACCACCAATTAATAGTAAATGTAACATCCATGCGATTGCTAAAATTCGAACATAAATATCGTGATTTATAATTTGTTGCACAATTGCTGTTACAATAATGGAAAGTGTAATTGCTTTAAATATTTGTTTTAATTCCCCAATACTTGCATATTCCCATGCCTTATTGTATAGCTTATAAATGGCAGCAAAAATATGATGACTACACAATAATGTAATAGAACTAATAACTACTGTCATAGGAATTTTGTTTAATACATTTGGATGTATAAACCAATAACTTAAATACACGGCAGTTAATACGATAAATGAATCTAATAAAATTAATAATGAGAGCCTTTTTCGATAACTCAATATACATGTTCCCTTCTTTATATAATTCTTATCTTATTCATAATAAAAAAGGACATTCTCTTACGAATTTAACTCTTCCTTTTTTACAAGCTCCTTCATATACTTCATTAATTCTACATTTAATTCTTCATTTTGTAGCGCCATCTCAATCGTTGTCTTAATAAACCCAAACTTCTCTCCAACATCGTAACGCGTACCCTCAAAGTCATAAGCAAATACACGTTGAACTTCATTTAATCTTTGAATTGCATCTGTCAATTGGATTTCCCCACCAGCACCTGTTTCTTGATTTTCAAGGAACATAAAGATTTCTGGCGTTAATACGTAACGTCCCATAATTGCTAAATTTGATGGTGCAGTTCCTTGAGCTGGCTTCTCCACAAATTGACGTACTTGATAACGGCGATCGCTTTGTTCAATCGGATCGATAATACCATAACGATGTGTTTCGTTTTCAAGCACTGTTTGTACCCCAATAACTGATGATTGTGTACCTTCATATTGATCCATCAATTGACGTAAACAAGGTGTTTCTGCTTGAACAATATCATCACCAAGTAATACCGCAAATGGTTCATTTCCAATAAACTTACGTGCACACCATACTGCATGCCCTAGACCTTTTGGTTCTTTCTGTCTTATGTAATGAATATTAATTTTTGAAGAAGCTTGTACTTTTTCTAGCATCTCATGCTTCCCTTTTTCTAGTAAGCTTTGCTCTAATTCAAAGGAATGATCAAAATGATCTTCAATAGCACGTTTACCTTTTCCAGTCACAATAATAATATCTTCAATTCCTGATTCTATTGCTTCCTCTACTATGTATTGAATTGTTGGTTTATCAACAATTGGTAACATTTCTTTCGGCATTGCCTTTGTTACCGGTAAAAACCTCGTCCCCAGTCCCGCAGCTGGAATAATTGCTTTTCTTACTTTTTTCAAATCTAGTACCCCCAAAATATATTATTATATCCATATGTAACAATAACAAAAACCCTATCTATGGAGTCATAGTTATAACTCCATAGGTAGAGTTTCTACCGTAAATAAATTATGGGCATCTAACCCATCCTCACGTCATACTCCCGACGACAAGCGTCTAAGGTAGGTTCGAAATAAAAATTTCTACCCACAGCACGACCGAGTGCCTCCGTTGATAACGGTTAGGAGACATCACCAGTTCTTTATTTAAAAAATACCGAACAATTTTTTACGACGAATTTGTTCTGGATCTTCCTTATAAATTGCTTTGCCGCTAATGATTAAATACGGATTTTCTTTCAAATCACTCATAACACTCATTCCGAATTCTTTTTCAATTAATTCGTAACTTTCCGCCAAATGAAATCCTCTTGATGTTGTGTTATGTGCATCTGAAGCGACCATATGCGTTAAATTATGTTCTACAAGCTGTAGTGAGAATTTTTTAATTTTCTTGCCAAATTTCCCAAGTAAACTACCTGCTGTCACTTGTGTTAATGCACCTTTATTTACAAGGTTATATAACTTATCTGGCCGCTCGATTAACTCGGCATTACGTTCTGGATGAACGATAATTGGAATCATTCCTTTTACACGCAGTTCATATAATAGTTGTTCTGCATAACGAGGTACGTGATTCGATGGAAATTCAATGAATATATATTTATTTGTTTCATTTAAAGTAACGATTTTACCAGCTTCATAGTCTTCTAATAAATCGCCATATAACCTGACTTCTTGCCCAGGTAAAATAGTAAGTGGAATATTATGTTGTTGTAGTTCATCATTTAGTTGTTTTACTTGATGAATAATTGAGGTACGATCATTTATATATTTCCCATTTTGATGGTGCGGTGTTGCGACAATTGTATGAATCCCTTCCTCTATTGCCTTTTGCGCCATCACTAAACTATCTGTTACTGTTTGTGCACCGTCATCGATACCAGGTAAAATGTGACAATGTAAATCAATCATTTTTTCACCCTCCCTCTCGTATAAAGATCCTTTTTTCCCTTGAATATGAGATTTATCTCATATTCAAGGGAAAAAAGGAGATATGTTCTTGCCATATCTCACTTTTAAGTTAGTTTGCACCGTAATAGTAGTATAAGCCGTGTTCTCGCTCACGATCGTTCAGAACAACGCCTAACAATTTACCTTTTGCGGACTCTAATAATCCTTTTGCTTTTACAGCCGTTTCTTTCTCTGTCGCTTCACTACGTACGACAAGAATAGAAGCATCACATACATTTGCCATAATTTGTGCATCGGTTACAGCTAAAATTGGTGGCATATCAAAAATAACTAAGTCGTACATGCTGTATGCTTGTCCAAGAAGTTCTTTCATTGATTTTGAACCTAATAATTCCGCTGGATTTGGCGGAATTGGCCCACATGCTAAAAAGTGTAAATTATCAACTGCTGTTGTTTGTATACACTTCTCTAGACGTTCACTATGTGTTAATACATTCGTTAATCCGAAAATATTATCTACTTGGAACATTTGATGCATAGCTGGTTTACGCATATCTGCATCAATTAATAATACTTTCTTTCCTTGTTGAGCAAACACAACTGCCATATTCGCTGTCGTTGTCGTTTTCCCTTCGCTCGGATTCGCAGATGTTATCATTAATGAATGGATATTTTTATCAACAGCTGCAAATTCAATATTCGTTCGAATATTACGATATTGTTCTGAAATTGGTGATTTCGGTTGTTGATGAGCAATTAATTGACGACGTTGACGATGATTCTTTTTCTTTTTAAATAAATTAAGAGCCAATTGTTTGTCCCCTCACTTTTCTTGATGATGGAGCGTGTGATTTCACGTTCATTGTTTCTTCATCCATACGAGCTACAATCCCTAATACCGGTAAGCCAAGTAAGTTTTCCACATCTTCTTCTTTTTTTACTGTGTTATCTAAGTATTCTAGTAAAAATGCAAGACCAACCGCAGCCATTAAACCAACAACGAAAGCAATTGCTACATTTAACATTGGGCGTGGTTTAATCGGCGATTGATTTTCTGCAACTTCTGCTTTAGATAGTACTGTTACGTTATCAACACTCATAATTTTTGCAACTTCACCTTTAAATACATCTGCCGTTGCATTTGCGATATCACGAGCTAATTTTGGATCTTTATCTTCAGCTGTTACAGAGATTACTTGTGAATCCTTTTCATTCGCAATATTAATCTTCTTTGTTAAAGTTTGCGCTGTCATATTTAAATTTAATTTTTCATTTACTTGGTCTAAGATTACTGGACTTTTAATAATAACCTTATATGTATTCGTTAATTGAATATTCGTTTGAACCTCACCAGCTTGAATCATCGATCCCTCTTGTTTCTTCTGGTTAACAAGAATTTGCGTTGAAGATTGATAGATTGGTGTCATGAAGAAAAAGCTAATGATAGCACTTACAATAGCTGCACCAAAGGCGATTACGAGGATCATTGCTAAACGTTTTTTTAAGATATGAAATAAATCTTTTAAACTAATTGTTTCTTCCATAAGTTCCTCCAACTTTCTAAAATTTGCACATAGGAAAAATTATAACATATAAATCTTACATTTTTTATTTTTAATAATTCAGTTCTATATTTGTTCACAAGAAACAAGTTTAATCTTACAAAATAATCTTAAATCTGACAACACATTCCAATCATTTTCCAAAATTTTTATTTTATCATGCTTTTTACACTGTGTAACTTGATAAATAATTTTCAGAAAACAAAAAACCAACAAAAATTTTTGTTGGCCTTTGCATATTTTAGTAATAACCATACTGCTCTTTTTCTTCCCTTTTATCATTTAAAACGACACCAAGCATTTTGCCTGATGCTTTATCTAATATTTGCTTCGCCTTTACAATTTTGTCTTTTTCTGTTTTTTCACTGCGTACGACAAGTACGATTCCATCGCATTTGTTTGCAAGTAGTTGTGCATCGGTAACTGCAAGAACCGGTGGTGTGTCAATTAAAATGATATCAAACATACTATATGCTTCTAGTAATAGCTCGTCCATTAACCGGTTGCCTAATAATTCAGCTGGGTTTGGCGGGATTGGCCCTGACGTCATTACGTATACATTCTCTATATCTGTTTTTTGAATGCATTGCATCAATTTTGCTTGTCCTGATAATAGGTTCGTTAATCCATTTGAACTGTGAATGGCAAATAAGTTTTGAAGCGTCGGCTTACGCAAGTCAGCTCCGATTAATAAAACCTTCTTTCCTTGTTGACCGAAAACAACTGCTAAGTTTGCGATTGTTGTTGTTTTCCCATCACCTGGATCTGCCGAAGTAACAATAATAGAACGAATATGATTATCTACAGATGTAAATTCAATATTTGTACGAATGTTACGGTATTGTTCTGTGATGCGTGATTTAGGCTCTTTATGCGTAATTAATTGTCGTAATGGTTTTCTTTTTTTTCTCCCGAACATGGTATGATCTCCTCTTTTCAAAATGCGACACTTTCCCCTTTATCTCTCTATGTCCGATATGCTACGCCCATTTTTCATTTACTAACACTGTTAAAATTCCCCATCACTTTCCTCTACAATTCATCATAACCAATCATCATAAGCTTTGTCCTATCTCATAACCTTCATAATGTGACAACCGCGTCTCTATTTTTATCGTGCTATCATTCATCTTAATTTCAAGATATTTATAGCGTCATTATATATGAATTTCCATTCATTTACAATGATAATTCTGACTAATCTGCATTTTAATATTTCGAACAAAAAATACATGAATTAAAAAAATTCTTCCGCCTATTGCAGAAGAATTTTTTTAATTCACATCTATTCTTTTTTATCACCAATCGCAAATGTAATTTCAGCTTCACATGCAACTTCACCATCTACTGTTGCGATTGCTTTTCCTTTTCCAATTGGACCACGTACACGTGTCATTTCTACTTCTAGACGAAGTTGATCACCTGGGCGTACTTGTTTTTTGAAACGACAATTGTCGATTCCTGCGAAGAAAGCAAGTCTTCCGCGGTTTTCTTCTTTCTTTAATACAGCAACAGCGCCGACTTGTGCTAATGCTTCTACAATAAGTACACCAGGCATAACTGCATAGTCAGGGAAGTGTCCGTTAAAGAATTCTTCGTTTGCGGATACATTTTTAATTCCAACTGCTCTTTTTCCTTCATCTACTTCTAATATTTTATCAACAAGTAGAAATGGATAGCGGTGAGGAATAATTTCTTTAATTTGTTCTATATTTAGCATATAACAATCGCCCCTTTTGTAATATTGGTCTTACCACTTGGACATATTGTTTATTATCCCATTTTGTTTATTGTTTGTCATTATAAAGTGAAACTTTACTTCCTATTTATAAAAAAAATGCACACACTCTATTCCCTTAAAATAGCTGCATATACTTGCAACTGACACGGAGGTAGAAAAGAGTGTATGCCCAGATTAGGGAAAGGCAATATGTATTTGAACATGATTTGCCTTAATGTCGTATTCGACTCATTATATTATAAACGTTTTCAAATAAGGAAATATTAAATTTAACCATATATATGAATATCTTACCTATATCCTACGTTTTTCTTTATTTTTCTTCTATTTTCTCAATAAATCGAAATAGAAAAATAAAAATACAAAAAAAGAACTAAGGTTTACACCTTAGTTCTCCTCACTTTATCGTAAAGCTCGACGTGGTAATTTATCGATATTCTCTAACATAATGCCTGTACCAACCGCAACGCAGTGCATTGGGTTCTCAGCAATTAATACTGGTACTTTTAGTTCTTCTGCTAGAAGCATGTCGATACCGTGTAGTAAAGCTCCACCGCCTGTTAGAATAACACCGCGGTCGATGATGTCCGCTGATAATTCTGGTGGTGTGCGCTCTAGTACGCCTTTTGCAGCTTGTACAATAACAGCTGCATTTTCTTTTAATGCTTCTGTAATTTCTTCAGAGCATACTGTAATTGTGCGTGGTAAACCCGTTACCATGTCACGTCCGCGAATTTCAAGCTCTTCGCTACGTGCGCCTGGGAATACTGTACCAACTTTAATCTTAATATCTTCTGAAGTACGTTCTCCGATTAATAGCTTATACTTACGTTTAATGTAGTTTAAGATCTCCATATCAAACTTATCGCCAGCCATTTTGATAGAGGAAGAGGTAACAATATCACCCATAGATAGTACAGCGATATCTGTTGTACCTCCACCAATATCAACAACCATGTTACCGCTTGGTTGGAAGATTTCCATACCAGCACCAACTGCGGCTACTTTTGGTTCTTCTTCTAAAAATACTGTTTTACCGCCTGAACGTTCAGCAGCCTCACGAATTGCTTTTTGTTCTACTGATGTGATATTTGTTGGACAACAAATTAAAATGCGAGGTTTTGAAAAGAAGCTCTTTACGTCCAATTTGTTAATGAAATACTTTAACATTGCTTCTGTAATTTCGAAATCTGCGATAACACCATCTTTAAGTGGACGAATTGCTACAATATTACCAGGCGTACGTCCCACCATACTTCTTGCTTCTTCACCTACTGCTAATACTTTACCTGTGTTACGATCAATAGCAACAACAGATGGCTCATTTAATACAATACCTTTACCTTTAACATGGATTAATACGTTAGCCGTACCTAGGTCAATTCCGATATCTCGCGCAAACATTCCCGTTTTTTCCTCCTCGATATTCAAAATCAGGTTACACCCGAATTCTTTTACACCTAATTTCTGATTTTATCATAAATTTAACAGAAACGTAATATTCACAAAAAGAATTCTTCTGAAAAATATTACCGAATCGAAACGGGATGTTTACGATCGCATATTTATTGACGTACCGGCTTTTCTACATCTTCTTTTCTATACTTTTGTTTTGTTGCTTCTCCGCCTCTTAAATGACGAATAGACTTATGATAATCAAGAATTTCTTTCACTTCATTTGCGAGCTCTGGATTAATTTCTGGTAGACGTTCCGTTAAGTCTTTATGGACTGTACTCTTTGATACCCCAAATTCTTTTGCAATGACACGCACTGTCTTTCTTGTCTCCACGATATACTTACCAATCTTGATAGTTCTCTCTTTGATGTAATCGTGCACACCACTCGCCTCCCTAAATTGGATGTGAGAAGTGTGAAATGAGCCTCGCTGCATACGACTTAGAAGTAAGTGTGAGTGCTGTTTGTAAGCGTTAAACATTCTTGGATTTATAATGAAATGATTCACGATTTCTCACCTCAAACACTCTCTTTGCTTTGGTTTATACCATTGTATTGCCCGCACTACTGATATATGCTACATGTTCACTATTTTTGCGGACTAAGTTAAGAAAAATTACATTTTTTTGTGAGAAATACGTTAACAGTGACTATTTTGGCGAAAAAAAATGACACCTTATATATAAGGCGTCATTCTTCTCGTTCAAACTCTTCTTCTAATAACTGATGGTGGGGAACTTCTTTTTTACCAGCAATGTAATAATATAAAGTAAATAAAACAAACAATAAAATAATAGCAGTCGACAGAACAAACAAAAATGACACAGTATCCCCTCCCTTTTGTAATATATATTCGAGAATCTCGTCATTTTTCCTTGTTATTGCAATTTTTTTCTCGAAATTGAGTATTTTTATATAAAGTGAAACTTTAATCAGTGGGCGCCATTTCCCACTGATTATTAGCCTTCACCAATCGGGCTTTTACGGGCAGTTGACCCCAGACCTAACTTCTTAGCTTTCATTGAATTTTGAAGTAGGGGTCTTACTGCCCGTTAATGCGGGGTAGAAATAAAAAAATCAGCTCTCTAGTGAGAACTGATTTTTTCACTTTCTTATTCTTGTGAAGAAGAACTGTTAGATGATTCTGTAGAACCATTTGTTGATTTTTCTTCTTTCTTCGGTTCTTCTTTTTTGTCACTAGTCGAACCGCTTGTTGATTTCTCTTCTTTTTGAGACTTGTCTTCTGTTTTATTTTCTGGTTTCGTGCTCGTTGACTTCTCTTCTTTTTGAGATTTGTCTTCAGCTTTTTTACCAGAAGCGTTCGTTGCCTTTGCAGCACCTGCATCAGCTTTAATTTCTGCTACTGATTTATTTAAGTAGCGCTCAGGGTTCACAGCCACATTGTCTTTACGTACTTCAAAGTGAACGTGAGAACCTGCTTCTTTATTCATTGCACTTAGACCGGATTTTCCTAATACTTCACCTTGTACAACTCGTGCACCTTTTTCTACTTTTACACTGCCTAAGCTTTGATAAGAAGCTGCTACACCATTTCCGCTATCAACTGTTACAACATAACCAAGAAGTGAATCTTTTTCAGCTTTCGTTACTGTACCACTTAAAGCAGCTGTAACATTGAATTCTTTTCCATTCTTCGCAGCAATGTCAATTCCTTTGTTCGGGGAATATGTGTTGTTATAAAAGACAAGTGCTTTTTCTTGTTCCGCCTCAGTTGCTGCATCTTCATAGAACTTCTTCTGTACGACTACTTCCACACTCGTGGCAGCTGGCATTTTCACTACTTCTGAAGATTTCGTTACTGGTACTGCTGGATCTTCCGATTGTGTATACGGTGTTGCTTGATCTTGGTTCGGAGTCTTCTTCGTATTAGCTCCTTGGAACCATAACGCAACCATTAAAATTACTGCTGCACAAGCAATGTACAGTGCCGGAAACACCCATCTTTTTTGAAATAAATGTACTACCTTTTGCGACTTTTTATTATTTCTTCCTCGCATTCCATCATCACCTCAGCAATCATTTTGAACAATATTCACGTATCCTATACAACGTATAACTAATTACTTTTCGACAAAATCTGTAAAAATATGTATAGGAATTGTAAAATTTCCGAGGAAATGATTGAAAAAAGAAAAAACTGAGCGTTTCAGCTCAGTTTTTAGTCCAATTGTTTCTTTTTATATACGATTAAACATGCAATAAGTGAAATAATAAGCCATACTCCAACATTTAGCATATTTCCACTAATACTACTAAACCCAGCACCCTCCACTAAGCTTTTAATTGCTTTTTCAAGATGAGATGTTGGAAGATAACTAATCATTGTCTTAATCATTTTATTTTCAACCATTGGTTCAAATTGTACAGCTAAATACATCGTCATTAATATCGGCATTCCAATTAGTGATGTTTGCGGGACAGACTCAGCTAGTAATCCAATCACTGTTCCAATTAAGATAAATAGAATTGTTCCACATAAGAAAATAAGTGCTAGCAATAAGAGATTTCCACTTAATTGATCTAGAATGAATAAGTTTACAATGGAAATACCTAACGTTAAACATGCTGTTAATATACTTTTACCAAGAAGAACTTCAACAGAAGAAGCCGGTGATAGCATTAACACACGTAACGTATGTTTTTCTTTCTCTTCTGCAATTACCATTGATTGAACAAATCCTGCAACAAATAGAAAGGACATTAAAATAATGATGCCAACTCCTGCCTGTCCTTCTCCAAATCGACTAAATATAAATGCAAATATAATTGGTAAAGATGCCATTAACAAAACTTGTGAATTTGTCTTAAAATCCTGTACTTCTTTTCTAAAAATAGCTGATACACGTCTCATTGAAAATGTCATTATAATCCCCTCCCAGTAACTTCAATAAAAATATCGCCTAGCGTTGGTTCATGTGAGTGAATCGATAGCAATTCGCCTTTTTTCATCCATTCTGAAATACGTTTTGCACCTAATTCATCTTTTTGTACGACTTCTTTTTGCTTATCTTTTAATACGACTTGTATTTGATCTTTCGCGTATTGTAAGCGAAGGTTCTCCGGTGTATCAAGCGCTACAATTTCTCCGCCGCACAGAAAGGCGATGCGATTACAAAGCGTCTCTGCTTCTTCCATGTTGTGCGTCGTTAAGAAAATTGTCGTTCCCTCTTTATTTAAGTCTTTTAAGATTTTATGAATGTTTTGTACGTTAACTGGATCAAGTGCAGATGTTGGTTCGTCTAAGAAGAGGATATCTGGTTTATGAAGGATTGCTCTTGCTAGTGTAACGCGCTGCTTCATTCCTTTTGATAGTTTCTTTACTGGTATTTTTTTATCATCTAATAGATTTACTTGTGCTAACACTTCATCGATTCGTTCTTTTTTACAATCGTATAAGTCGCAAAATAATAGTAAGTTATCATAAATGCTAAGTCTCTCATATAAGCCACTGTTGTCTGTTAAAATACCAATTCGTTTGTAATCGATGCTGCTTGGCCCTGTAATATCTTTTCCTAGTACCCTTACCGTTCCAACGCTATGAAGTAATTGAGAAGTTAAAATTTTTACTGTTGTCGTTTTCCCAGATCCACTCGGTCCGAGGAAACCAAAAATTTCTCCTTGCTTCACTTCAATATTTACATTTCGAAGTGCTGTTTTTTCATTGAAACTTTTCATTACATCTTTCATTTCAATTGCCAATGTCATCTCGTCATCCCCTTTGTTTTTTCTTTTATAGATGAAAGTCGCTTTAGCGCTTTTCGTTTTGTTTGTTTCGCTTTTCTTGACTCAATCATATGAAAAACAAAGGGTTTACGCAGTAAAATACCGATAAAAGGAGTATTTTTACCGGTGAATGAATCGTTTTTTGAGCTTATTGGAGCAATTTTTATAGCCCAATCACACCTTTTAATTCATCCATTCGCCCTTTTGAAAGCGGGATTGAACTTTTTCTTTCGTCGTCTAAAATTAAACTAAAACTATTACGAGTCCACGTAATCACTTCTCGTACCCTTTGTAAATTCACAAGGTACGAGCGATGACATCTAAAGAATCCGAACCCTGTTAATCTCGATTCTAGTTCAGTTAATGTTAATGCACATACGAAATCCCCTTCACGCACATGAATATGTGTCACTCCGTTTTGCGTTTCAATAAAATGAATTTCCATCGGATCGAGTAAAATGATTTTATCGTTCACTTTCGCTGGAATTCTTTCAAGTTTCATTTGTGGAATCATTTGAACAACCTTCTCTTCATCCACCTCTTCAATTTCTTCTTGTTCAATTTCTACTTTTTTCACACCATCATTATTTAATATGTATACATCTTCTGTTAACGAAAGAGCGTCTGATAAGAAAGAACATGTAATAAAAATTGCCTTTCCTTGCTCTTTCATTTTCATAATTGATTTCCTGATAATAATCGTGCTTTCTGTATCTACATTTTGCTCTGGCTCTTCCAAAATAACTAAGTCTGGATTATGAATCATAACACGCCCAATATGAAGGCGACGTTTCTCTGAAAATGATAACTTTTCTATTTTAACGTTTAATTTATCTAAGAGGCCGACATATTGTACGACTTCTTCCGTGCTCATATTTGACTCATAAAGTCCTATTAAAAACTTGAAGTATTCCTTTACCTTCAAACGGTCGTATGCTTCATCTTTCAAAAAACAAAAACCGATACGTGAATAATTTCTCTTTCCAATTGCTTCACCTTCAAATAGCACATTGCCAGTTGAAGCTTCTTCCTCACCAATAATAATGCGGTGCAACACTTTCGCTGTATGGTTATTACATTGCAAAACAACACACTGTCCTTTTTCAACCTTCAGTTCAACTGCTGGTAACTGGTTCGTCTTCCCTAATTGTCTCAACTCGAGTAACGCCATTTTGTCTCCCCCAAATGCTTTTTATCTTATTATACCAAACAATTAATGGAAAATTATGATATTTCATACAGCATTTTAACGTATTATAAAACTATGAAAACATAAAAAGGGTGAAAACAAGGTAACAGCCTCTATATCTTCTCACCGCTGAACATTGAGGGTTTTCAAATATACTTATTACACTTTAAAGTATATCTACGATTAGACAAAAATAACTTATCTACCAAAAAAAGAAAAACCGTCCCAATATACCTCTTGGGACGGTCTATTCTGTATCCTACTTCTTCACCATCAATTTTCCTTCATAATCATTCATCGTCTTTATTTCAACGCCTTTATAGTAATGAGCGACGATATCTGTATATTTCTTACCTTCCGCTGCCATGCCGTTCGCTCCGTATTGGCTCATGCCGACGCCGTGGCCGAAGCCTTTCGTTGTAACGACGATTTTATCTCCCTCTTGTTTCCAAGTGAAGTCAGAAGAGCGTAAGTCTAACTTTTCACGAACTTCTTTTCCTGTTAATGTTTTCCCTTGAAATGCTACATCCTTTACGCGCTTTCCTTCCGTAAGATCTTTAATATTTCCAACCTTCCCGTCTGCTAGCACTTTCACACCGAGACGTTTTTGAAAGTCAGCTACCGTAAAGGTTTGCTCGCTCGTAAATTTCGGAGAAGCTTGATCCCACGGACTATCTACGCTCTTTAAGTACGGATAATCATTTCCCCAATAATCAGCCGCATTTTCTGTCCGGCCATTACTCGTTGAGAAGAAGGATGCTGAGATTGGTTTTCCATCATACGTTAAAACTTGTCCTGCGGTTTTCGAAACAGCTTCTTCAATTTTCTTCAAATTATTTTCGTAGTTATTGCCCCATTGTTTCTTCAATTCTTCTTTGCTTTTGTACACTTGATCTTTCACCGTATCTGTCACGTCCGCATTGTTTTTCTTACCTCCGCTTAGCATACGCTGGACTACAAATGTTCTCGCTGCTAATGCCTGCGCCTTTAGCGCCTCTATTTCAAAACTGGCATTCATCTCAGAAGCTACTACGCCGGTCACATACTCCTCCATAGGTAATGTTTCTACTTTTTTCTGTTTCTCGCGATATACAGCCACCTGAACCGCTGTATCCACTTTCCCTGGAGCTGGTATACTTTCTATCGCTGGAGGAGTTTTAGAAGCTGCTTCTTCCCCTACTTTTGCTTTCGCAAACGGAATAACAAGAGCAGCAGGTACAATGATAACGAGCGCTATGAGAAGCGCTACTGTAATAAAAAGTGGCTTTGAAAATTTCATCTTATTTCCCCCAATATAAAAAAGCTTTACTCCATTCATTCTTATGGAACAACTCTTTCTTTTAGAACATACTTAAGGGGACCTGTATAAAGTGAAACTTTTCTAAATATTTTTAATGGTACGTGCATAAGTATAGAATTTCTTGACTATAACAGTAATAACCCAAAAAAATAGCCCCTACGTCAAAAGACGTAGAGACTATTTCAATTAAGCGTGAAGATCAGAAACTTCTTGTTCTTTCACTTCTTCTACTTTTTCGTTTACACGTTCAATAGTTGCACCTAATGCAGCTAATTTCTTATGGAAATCTACATAACCACGGTCAAGATGCTTTAATTCAGTTACACGAGTGTAACCTTCTGATACTAAACCAGCTAAAATTAATGCAGCAGCAGCACGTAAGTCAGTTGCGCCTACTTCAGCACCTTGTAAGCTGTTTGGACCGTTCATAATAACAGAACGACCTTCGATTTTAATATCAGCATTCATACGACGGAATTCTTCAACGTGCATAAAGCGGTTTTCGAATACCGTTTCTGTAATCATACTTGTTCCATCAGCTTGTAGTAATAATGCCATCATTTGTGATTGCATGTCTGTTGGGAAACCTGGATGAGGCATAGTTTTAATATCAACCGCTTTTAACTTATCTGGGCCGATAACACGTACACCTTCGTTTTCCTCAATAATTTTAACACCCATTTCTTCCATCTTCGCTGTAATTGAGCGTAAATGTTCAGGTACAGCATTTTCAATTAAGATGTCTCCACCAGTAATTGCCGCTGCAACCATGAATGTTCCCGCTTCAATACGGTCAGGAATAATAGAGTGGTTCGCACCATATAATTTATCAACGCCTTCGATACGAATCGTTCCAGTTCCAGCTCCGCGTACTTTCGCTCCCATCGCATTTAAGAAGTTAGCTAAGTCAACGATTTCTGGTTCTTTCGCTGCGTTTTCAAGGATTGTTGTCCCTTTTGCTAATGTAGCTGCAGACATAATGTTTTCTGTCGCGCCCACGCTTGGGAAGTCTAAATAAATTTTAGCTCCTTTTAGTTCTCCCTCAACGTATGCCTCAACAAAACCGTTACCAACCTGTACTTTTGCTCCCATTGCTTCGAAGCCTTTTAAATGTTGGTCAATTGGACGTGAACCAATTGCACATCCACCAGGAAGTGCAATACGAGCACGACCATTACGCGCAAGTAATGGTCCCATTACTTGAACAGATGCACGCATTTTACGTACATATTCAAATGGTGCTTCAATGTTTAGTTCTTTAGAAGCATCGATTGTTACTTGGTTATTTTCAAATACGACTTCAGCATTTAAATGACGTAATACCTCATTAATTGTGTATACATCAGACAAAACTGGTACTTCAGATAGTACATTCTTTCCATCACTCGCTAATAGGGCTGCAGCGATTATAGGTAATACAGCATTTTTTGCGCCCTCAACACGCACTGTGCCGTTTAACCGCTTTCCGCCACGGACGATGATCTTTTCCAAATTATTCCCCTCCGTGTCCTTTTTTCAGTATCTATTCACTCAATACTCAGAAGTTATGATCGGTGTGCCAACCACAATTGTATCTTTGTTGTCTGTAGAACGTATTGCTATTTGCACATTTATTTTCTCTCTATTTGTTGAAAGAGCGTCATCCCACTTTTTATTGTATGCGGAGACTGACACAAATGCTCTTTCTTCTATCTGTTCGATCGCTCTTGCTGAAAGATCTTTCAAAAACTGATTGGTTTTATTTTGCAAAACACCTTCAATCTTATCATTCAGTACACCTTGAACACAAGTGTAAATTATAGGTTTTTCACTAAAAATTTTATTTGTTTTTTGAATGTACTTCGGGTCCCATTTCGCCCCACTCACTTCAAAAATAATGAAAGTGTTTTCTTTAGTATTTTCCTTACTCCAAGTTACTACTACTCGTTCTTCATGAGAAGCGAACTTTTTATAGGATGTAGCTTTATATCCATCTGGAGATTGCTCTAATTCCCATTTTTGAATATTCGCCTTGCCCTTTACATCGTTTAACAACTTTTGAAACGTATGTATATTAGAAATTGTTTTTGTTTCTCGTGCTAACCATGACCATTTCTCTACTTTAGCATCATTTTTCTCTAAGGATGCAATCATGCTCTCCATTTTCTGTTCATCGCTGATCGGTTTCATCTCTCTATATCCAACCAAAAATAAAACAACACTAAGTGCAACAATAAGAATGGCTTTAAGCTTCAATTTCATCCCCTCCTATCCCCATTGTTAACGGAGATATAAGGTTCTATACACTTACTTTACTAAATACGTTAAACTCTTTGAATAGCCTAAATAATCAAGGAAAAAGTTACTTACAGATGTCCCAATTGCAATTGTAATTAGGATGAGTAATACTCTCGTCTGCATTACCTTTCCAGGCTTCATTAAACGCTCAATGTGGATACCTTGTAAGGCCCACCACGTAATGGTAATAAACAATAAATGCGAAACAATGGCAATCAGTGCTTGTTGCCCTAAAAGATGTGCCAACAAATCGACCCCTTTTTACCCAGCTACTACTTACGAAATCATATAAAAACGATACCATAATAAGTAGGAGCCACACTTTTTCAAATACAAATAAGCATCTTACATTTTACATCGTAATTTTCTCTTTAAAAGCGTATACCTAAATGCATTTTCAATTGTAATTCACACAAAATAAAAAGCGCAGAGTAACGACTCCACACCTTTTATTTTTCACTATTGTACCATGTTCCCTAGAAAGAAGAAATCTTTCATTAATGGAAAATATTCATAAAAGAAATTGTATCCAATCATCGGCATAATTCCCAGTATTACAATAGAAATTGCACAAAGACTCATTACAAGCTTTATATTAAATGGCAAACGAATCTTTTCTTCTACTTCTCCCGTTCTGAAAAACATTTGCTGTAAAATACGGAAATAATATACGAATGAAATGACTGTCGTTCCCATCATAATCGAAGCTAATACGTAATGAGCTGGCTCTACATGAAGTGCACCTAAAAAGATGTTAATTTTCCCGATGAAACCAGCTGTTCCTGGTATCCCTGCCAACGATAAAATAAAAATCGTCATTACGATCGCTGTAAATGGCGACTTTTTATATAATCCAGTGAAAATGGTGATATTTTCTTTGTCACTTTGTAAGATTAAGCCGTGGATAATCGCAAATGCGCCTATATTCATCAGCATATACGCAAGCATGTAAAACCACATGCTATCCATCGTAAATGGTGATAATGCGACAAGCGGAACGAGTAAATACCCCGCATGTGCGATTCCCGAATAGGCAAACAGGCGTTTTACGTTATGTTGCTTTAATGCGACTACGTTTCCGATAATCATCGTAATACTCGCTAATGCAGCGATGTATATGCTCATACGTCCGTATAAAGATTGCATGTCTCCTTGCACCGATACACTTGCAAAAACCATGAGGAACAGACGAATAATGAGTAGGAACCCTGCAATTTTAGAAATCGTCCCTAGAAAAGCGGTAACAGGTGTAGCCGCTCCCTCATACACATCTGGTGCCCACATATGAAACGGTACTGTTGCAATTTTAAACGAGAGTCCAACGAGTAATAGTAGAAAGGCGAGAGCTAACAATAACTGAATACCACCTGCAAGCTCTCCTGCGAATACTTTTTGCATCTCCACGATATTGGTTGACCCTGTAATACCGTACAAATAACTCATTCCAAAGAGCGTAATTGCCGTTCCGATTCCTCCATTAATGACATATTTCATTGCCGCCTCATTTGATGCGCGGTTCTTTTTTCGTATTCCTACTAAAATGTAGGAAGAAAGTGAAAGCAATTCTAAGCCGACGAAAAGTGTAATGAAATCAACGCTAGAAGCCATAAACATAGCCCCAAGAAGTGCCATTAAAAATAAGTAATAATATTCTCCCTTATCTTCAATGGGATTCTTCTTGTCATCACTCATTGCAGTGCATAAGATGAGCGCCGCCCCGCCTAACAACAACGTTTTAAATCCTTTTGAAAACCCATCTAACACAAACGATCCGTTTAAAATATCTCCCGCTGGTTCACTGTATAGCGTAATTAATGAAACGATTGCTAACACGATAGCTGCGATTGCGCTAAGCGCTACATATCTATGGTTCAGCTTAAAAAACAAATCACATACGGAAAGAAGGATGGCAGCTCCTAGAATAATGAATTCTGGCACCATGAGATGCCATGATAAGCTAAGTAACGTATTCATATCCATCCTACTTCACCCCCAATGTTTTCAATGTATTTTGAAGCGGATCCCCTAGTATTTCTGGCATTACTCCAATTGCAATAATGCAGAAGATAAGCAGCAAAATCGGGACATACTCCCATCCGTGTATATCAGCTTTCGCTTCCCACTCTTTCTTACCAAATGTTACTTGCAGTGTTGCTCTTAATACGTATACAGCGGTTAAAATGATGCCAAGCACACCGACTGCTGCAATAACCGGCTCCCCTTGAAATAAACCGAGAAAGGCGAGAAACTCGCTAACAAATCCAGACATTCCTGGCAATCCAAGCGATGCCATTCCTCCCGCTAAGAAGAATCCGCTAAGTACTGGTACACTTTTTGCAAGTCCGCCAAGCGCTGTAATATCCGACGTTCCAAAACGCTGTTCTATAACGCCGAGTAGGAAGAAGAGCAAGGCAGCGATTAAGCCGTGCGACACGACTTGGAATAGCGCTCCTTGTGTACCGGGTGCATTTAAAGCCGCAAGTCCCATTAATACAATGCCCATATGCGAAATACTAGAGTAAGCAAGTACCTTCCGGAAGTCCGTTTGGATGAGTGCTAAGAAGGCTCCGTACAATAAATTAATGACTCCTAAAATCGCAATGAGCGTTGCAAATTCGCGAAAGTATTCCGGGAATAACCCATGTCCGAAGCGGATTATACCGTATGCTCCAATCTTCAGTAAAACACCTGCATGAAGCATAACTACAGCCGGATGCGCTTCAATATGCACATTGACCATCCAGCGATGTAACGGGAAAACGGGGAGTTTAATCGCAAAAGCAATCATTATAGCAAGAAACAAGCCGAACTGTAAGCTACTTGAGACAGCCATTCCTCCCCCAGCACCTACACTCGTTAATATTTCTTTAAGCTCTGTCATATTCGTTGTACCTGTTTTCGCGAATAAAACCGAGAAAACAATGAGCAAAATAGCGGAGCCAATACCGTTATATATTAAATAACTATAAGCAGCCTTTTCACTCGACAATTTCCCCCACTTCCCAATTAATAAAAACATTGGTGGCAATGTAATTTCAAAGAAGATAAAGAACAACATTAGATTTTGAGCAGCGAAGACGCCGAGCATCCCTATTTCTAACATGAGTAATAGCATATAAAATGCTTTCAAATTTCTTTTAATCGTAAATGCTGCAATGGCTGCAAGCATCGCTAGCAGGGCCGTCAGCACCATCATAACGAGCGCTAAACCATCAATACCAAGCTCATAATAAATGGAAAACCATCTTTTATCCACCGCTGAAAAATCTCCGAATTTAATCCATTTCACTTTCTCATCAAATAGCGATAAACTCTTGCCAGAAGCGTATGTACAAGCGAGGACAATAGCGATTCCAAATGGAAGCGCCGTTCCAAATAAACCGAGCGCTCGCACTGTACGCGATTCTTTTTTCGGCGTTACGGCAAGTAAGAGAATTCCTAAAAGCGGGGAAAAAATGAAGAACGTTAATAACAAATCATTCATCGTAAATCCCCTCCCGTATAGAGCAAAATAATGACGAGTACTGCAAGTGAAACAGCTGTTACAGTCCCGTACACTTGTACATTTCCGTTTTGGAGTCTAGACCCGATTCCACTTAACCCTTTAACTACACTCCCTATTAAAACGGCAATTCCTTCGACTACATACACCTCAAATAAGCGAAGTACATGAGCGATTCCTTTCGTAACAGGAAGCACCGTCATATTGTATAGTTCATCCACATAATATTTTTCTTTCAAAAGGTTATAAAGAGGGGCTTCTTCGTTCCCAGCCCAATCTCTAGAAATAGATTTCTTGCCATATATGAAATATGCGAGAGCAATTCCTGCAAATGAAACGAGCGTCGCTACAATCATAATCCAAAAAGGTCCGTGTGCTTCTCGCGCTTTAAATGCTACATCTTTCGTAAGCCAATCCCCGAGAAATGTCCCAAACCACGGTGTATTTATATAACCTGCTACTACCGCAAGGACCCCGAGAACGATCATTGGATACGTCATAATGCGGGGCGATTCATGCACATCTTCCTTCGTCTTCGCTTCCCCAGTAAAGACAAGGAAATATAGCCGGAACATGTAGAATGCTGTTAGGAATGCTGCAATTACTGCTAAGATGAATAAAACGTAATTGCCGTTCATCCAAGTCGCTGCTAAAATTTCATCTTTACTAAAGAAACCGGAAAGGAGTGGGACACCACTAATTGCAAGAGTACCGATTAAAAATAAGGCACCCGTTATTTTCATCTTCTTCTGTAAGCCGCCCATTTTATTAATATTTTGCGTATGCACCGCATGAATGACACTTCCTGCTGCCAAAAATAGTAGCGCTTTAAAAAAGGCGTGTGTCGTCAAATGGAAAACACCTGCTACATAACCAGCAGATCCCAGCGCAAGCATCATGTACCCGAGCTGGCTAACTGTAGAATAAGCGAGCACTCTCTTTATATCCGTTTGTACAAGACCGATGGAAGCCGCAAAGATTGCAGTGAAAGCTCCAACGATTGCCACCGTCTGCATCGCCACCGCACTTGCTGAAAATAACGGAAACATCGTCGCCACTAAATATACGCCAGCTGCGACCATTGTCGCCGCATGAATCAGTGCCGAAACAGGCGTCGGACCTTCCATTGCATCTGGTAACCACGTATGAAGCGGGAACTGACCTGATTTCCCCATTGCACCGATAAAAATTAATATCGCTGTTATTGTAATCATCGTAGGGGTAAGGTCCCCCGTATGAATTGCTCTAAAAATTGCATCATATTCAAAACTACCTGCATGCCAAAAAAGTATGATCATCCCAATAAATAAACCGACATCACCAATACGAGTCATAATAAAGGCCTTTTTTGCAGCAGCCTTCGCTTCTTCTTTAAAGAAATAAAAACCGATGAGTAAAAATGAACCGAGTCCTACTAACTCCCAAAATATATAAAGCTGTAATAAATTCGGTGATATAACGAGCCCTAGCATTGCAAATGTAAAGAGCCCTAAATAGGCATAAAAGGTTGGTAATCTTTCCTCACCTTTCATATAACCTTTCGAATATACATGTACAAGTAAACTCACAAGCGTAACGATAAACAGCATTAAAGCCCCTAATGCAGTCACTTCAAAGCCGAATGATATATCAATATCTCCAGCTCTAAGCCATACCCACTTATGCTTTACTGGTACTGTCGAAAACCGTTCTATTAATACAAGTACCGCAAATATAAAGGAGAGAAAGACGAGGAAAATACTAAGTACACTGCTTCCTTCTCTAATTTTCTTCCCGAATATAATTAATAACAAAAACGAAACAAGCGGGAAAAGCGGTATGAGCCATGCATAATCGATCATTGTTTCCTTCCCCCTTTTCGGTCACAATGTTATCCTTTGAGCGTATCCATTTCATCTACATGAACTGTCGTACGATTACGATACAAAGCAATTAAAATAGCGAGTCCTACCGCCGCCTCCGCTGCTGCTACGGCCATCGTAAACAGGGAGAAAATTTGCCCTGTTAAATTTGGGAACAAACCTAACTTACTAAACGCTACTAAATTTAAATTGGCTGCGTTCAGCATTAATTCAATACAAACTAATACAATCACTGTATTGCGCTTCGTTAAAGCTCCAAACAAACCGATGCAAAACAAAATAATCGCAAGCGTTAAATACGCAGAAGCAGGCACGCTACTCATTGGAATCCTCCTCTTTCTCATCCTTCTTCGCAAGAATAATTGCGCCAACAAGTGCTACAAGTAAAATAACTGAGGTTAACTCAAATGGAATAATATATTTTGAATAGAGAAGTGTACCGATTTGAAGTGTGTTTTTTTCATGGAGAGGTAAACTTCCTTGTGCGCTTTCATTTGCAAAATCAATATTGTTAACAGCGAAATACATAACTGCTCCAAATGCTACAACCGCAAAGAAGATAATCCATTTTCGAAGAGTAAGACGCGATTCATTTTCTGCGTTATGTTTCGTTAACATAATGCCAAAAATCATAATAATTGTAATCGCACCCGAGTAAAGTAATATTTGTGCAACTCCGATAAATTCAGCTGATAAAAGAAAGTACAAACCTGCAATGCTGAGAAATGTTAGAACGAGAGCGAGCATCATATGCATGACTTTCGTTAAGTTCAACATAAGAACGCCGCCAACAATTGCAGACAAGGATAGTATAAAGAATGCTACAAACTCGCCATTCATGCTTTATTCTCCTTCCTGACGTTTTCATCGTTTTCGTCAAGCCACTGCAAATTTTTAAATAAGTCATCACGTGAATATTCCGCAAGCTCAAAGTTATTTGTCATAACAATCGCCTCTGTCGGACAAACTTCTGTACATAAATCACAAAGAATACAAATTTCAAAATTAATATCGTACGTGTCGATAATTTTCCCTTTTTTCGTAGGATCGGGATGTTTTTTCCCCGTTAACTGAATGCAGTCTGTCGGACAAATATTAGAGCACTGATTACAAACAATACACTTTTCCGGATAGAACTTTTGAATCCCTCGAAAACGGTCTGGCAGTGGCAACGGTTGATTCGGATAATCGTAAGTCACCTTCTTCTTGCTCAAATTGCTTAATGTATATTTTAATCCTTTAAATAGTCCTTTCATCTCTTACTGGCACCCCCCTCATAGATTAGAAGAATAACTCCTTAATCAATGCCGTTAAGAAAATATTTGCAAGTGCAATTGGCAATAATACTTTCCAGCCAAACTCCATTAACTGATCACCTCTTATACGCGGAAACGTAACGCGGAACCAAATTAATAGAAAAACTACACTGCTAAACTTTAAAGCAAACCATACGGCACCTGGAATAAATCCAAGGAACATTACTGGATTCCATCCACCTAAAAAGAGCACAGTAATTAAAGATGCCATCCCGAAGAAATATACGTACTCTGAAAGCATGAAAAACGCCCAGCGAAACCCTGAGTATTCCGTATGATATCCAGAAACAAGCTCTGATTCAGCTTCTGGTAAATCAAACGGCGTCCTATTTAACTCTGCTACCGCTGCGATTAAAAACACGACGAAACCGATTGGTTGCACGAAAATGTACCAAACATTCTCCTGTGCTGCTACGATTTCATTTAAATTTAGGCTACCCGCTAACAAAACGACCCCGATTACACTCATTACGAGCGGAATTTCATAAGAAATCATTTGCGCCGCCGCACGCATCCCTCCTAAAAGGGAGTATTTATTATTTGATGCCCATCCTCCGGTCACAACCCCAATCGTCGTAATGCCAGAAACTGCAATGTAATACAGTAAGCCTACACCAATATCCGCGAACTGAAATTTATCAGTAAATGGGATGACTGCAAGCACCATAAATGCTGGTGCAAATGCAATGACAGGTGCTAATATAAACAACGGTTTATCTGCCGCCTTCGGAATACTATCTTCTTTCAATAATAGTTTTAAAACATCGGCTACCGTTTGCAGTAAGCCGAACCGGCCCCCAACTTGGTTTGGCCCAATCCGCCCTTGCATAAAGCCCATCACTTTCCGCTCTGCCAAAATACCATATGTAACGAAGCCAAGAACCGCAAATAGTAGAAGCACCGCTAACCCGAAAAAAATGAAGAAATTCGTCCAGCTTGAAGGTGATTGTAAGAGCGTTTCAATCATTAGCCATCAACCTCCCCAAGTACAATATCAACTCCACCTAAAATCGTAATTAAATTGGCGATGTTTTCACCTTTCAATAACTTCGGTAAAATTTGCAAATTGTAAAAAGACGGCCTACGAAACTTCAAGCGGTATGGCTCTTTCTTTCCGTCACTAGCAATATAGCAACCAATCTCTCCGCGCGGCGACTCTATACGGACGAATGCTTCCCCCTTAGGCGCCTTAATAATCTTCGGCACTTTCGCAAGTACTGCTCCTTCTTTCGGGAACTGTTGGACAGCTTGCTCAACAATTTTTAACGATTCCTCAATTTCCTTCATGCGGCAAACATAACGATCCCAAGCATCCCCCACACTCCCAACAGGAATATCAAAATCAAAACGGTCGTAAATGGAGTACGGTTCATCCTTGCGAAGATCCCAGTTTACTCCGGTGCATCGTAAATTCGCTCCGCTTAAAGAATACGAAATCGCATCTTCCTCGCTATATATCCCAACGCCTTTTACACGATTTAAGAAAATCTCATTCCCACTAACGAGATCATGGTAACCTGCCAATTGCTCCCTCATATACGGAACAAACTCTTCCACTTTTTCAATCCAACCGTCCGGCGCATCCCACTTTACACCGCCGACTCTCATATAGTTAAAAGTAAGCCGGGCACCGCATAATTCATTTAATAAATTAATAATCATCTCGCGCTCACGAAACGCGTACAAAAACGGGCTAACTGCTCCTATATCCAGAAGATTTGTCCCCCACCAAACGAGATGGCTAGCAATCCTTCCAAGCTCCATCGCAAGCACCCGCAAGTATTCAGCCCGCTCCGGGATTTCAAGCCCCATCATCGTCTCTACAGCGTGGCAAATGACGTAATTATTCGTCATGGCCGATAAATAGTCCATTCGATCTGTATAAGGGATAATTTGCGTATACTGTAAGCTCTCTGCAATCTTTTCAGTCCCGCGATGTAAATATCCAATAACCGGTGTAGCTTCTTTAATAATTTCCCCGTCAATCTTAATAACAAGCCTGAACACACCATGCGTACTTGGATGCTGAGGACCTACATTCAAAAGCATTTCTTCCGTACGGATCATTTAGCTACACCTCCACATCATACGGTTCATAATCTTTTCTAAGCGGATGTCCTATCCAATCATCAGGCATTAAAATACGCGATAAATTCGGGTGTCCCTTAAATACAATGCCAAGCAAATCATAGGCTTCCCGCTCTGGCCAATCCGCTCCTTTCCAAAGCGCTGTCACCGATTCCACTTGCGGCGCTTCCCTATCCAGCTTCACCTTTACCGCTACTGACTGTTTCTTTCCATATGAAAATAAATGAACATACACTTCCATATGTGTCACAAAATCCGTCGCATGTAGCTCTGACATATAATCAAATGCAAGTCCCTCATGGAATCGCAGTAACTCCATTACTTCATAATATTTAGAGGTCTCGACCACAAGAGTTGGCACATCTTTTGAAAGTTTATTAATGTAGGAATCTACTAACGTATCCTCTCCTACTTTCCCCTTAATAACTTCAACATACTGATTTAAATACGGTTGATTCACGGATGGCTCTTCTGGCTTCGGCTCCTCTTCCTTCTTAATTTCAGCGCCTTTTGTCTTCGCTCTTGCAGCCGCAGCTGCTTTTGCTTTTGCTGCTGCAATTGCCTTCGCCTTTTCATCGCCTGAATCCCCATCACCTTGTACGGCCTTTTGCTTCGCTAGCGCCGCTGCTTTTGCCTTGGCTGCCGCCACAGCTTTCGCTTTTGCTTTTGCCTTTTCTTCTTCCGTTACCTCTTCTGTTCCTTCTCTTTTTTGCTTCGCTAACGCCGCTGCTTTTGCTTTCGCTGCGGCGGCTACCTTCGCCTTCGCTTTTGCCTTTTCTTCTTCCGTTACCTCTTCTGTTCCTTCTCTTTTTTGCTTCGCTAACGCCGCTGCTTTTGCTTTTGCTGCGGCGGCTGCCTTCGCCTTCGCTTTTGCCTTTTCTTCTCCCTTTACCTCTTCTGTTTCTTCCCTTTCTTGCTTCGCTAACGCCGCTGCTTTTGCTTTTGCGGCCGCAGCTGCGCGTCGTTTTGCTTCTTCCACAGTCATTTCGTCATTTTTTGGTAGCGCTTTCTCTTTTTCCTGATTTTCTTCCTCAAGTTTACTTATTTCTGCATCATGTTTCGCAACGAGACGCTTTCTCGCCTCTTCTTTCGCACGCCTAGCTGCTTCTCTTTTCAAGTCCTCTAATTCTTTGTTTAGATCACTCATTTATTCGTCACCTGCTTTCCCGTCTTTGCCTCGTAACGAATTTTTTCTTTTAATTTATTAATTCCATAAATTAAAGCAGCTGGATTTGGTGGGCAACCAGGAATATACACGTCAACTGGTACAATTTGATCCACGCCCTTCACAACAGCGTACGAATTTACATATGGGCCACCTGCTGTCGCACAAGATCCCATTGCAATAACCCATTTTGGTTCAGGCATTTGATCGTATAAACGCCTAACAATAGGAGCCATCTTCTTCGTTACCGTTCCCGATACAATCATAACGTCCGATTGCCTTGGTGAAGTCCGAAAAAATGACCCAAATCGATCTAAATCGTAATGCGATGAACCTACCCCCATCATTTCAATTGCACAGCATGCCAGTCCGAATGTCATCGGCCATAAAGAATTACTCCGTGCCCATCCCTTCAACTGTTCCAATGTAGAAAAAAAGATATTTCGTTCTAATTCCGCTCGCTCATTTGGATGTAACTCCTCAAAATTTATAACCATTGTAACACCTTCTTTTTCCAAGCATACGCTAATCCAACTAGCAACATTACAACAAAGATGAGCATTTCAATCAGTGCAAATAAACCGAGCTTGTCATATGCAACAGCCCATGGATATAAAAATAAAGTTTCTACATCAAAAATGACAAACAATAAAGCAAAAATATAATAACGAGCATGAAACCGAATATTTGCATCATGAAAAGGCTCAATCCCACTCTCATACGTCGTCGCTTTCGCTGCACTTGGTTTGTTTGGGCGCAGCATCTTTCCTAATGTAAGAGCCACTACCGGCAGCAATATGCCTAATAGCAAGAAAATCAAAACGATCATATAACTATTTTCATATACACTTACCATTGTGAAACCCTCCCCCCTGAATTAAGAACAAGTTCACTTAGTAAACAATATGTCCTAGTTGCAGTAATTATTATTTTTAAATTTTTCTAAATAATGCAACTATTTTAATCATTATAGCAAACTTCAAATTCCTATGTCGATATGTTGGGGACAGAAACGGGAATTATTAAAATCTATTTTTAGAACTCGCTATACCTGTGTAAAATAAGTATAGAAATTATATATACTTTTCAAGAAACAATAAAAAATCAAAAGAGGAAGTTATATGTATATACCGTGGGTGAGATAAATGAAAAAACAAACACATGTAAGTATTCTTATAAGCATCATATTGTTATCTGTAGCGATTCATTATGTGGCAATGCCTTTTCTATATGAATACTCATTTCCTTTTCAAATATTAATTGGAATGAGTACTTTATTCATTGATATTATCGCTTGTAGTTATATACTTTATTTTTCAAACAAGAAAGAAGGGTTACCTCGTTTATTTTGGACCATTTTATGTGTTGGAGCCCTCTCTTATTTCATTGGTGATATTATCGTTGCCTATCAGCGTTTAATTTTAAAGGACTACTATACATTCGTTGATCCGTCCGACTTTTTTTACCTACTTTTTTTAATTAGCTTTGCATTCGCCTTTCTATATGAAATCATTTATAACCGTGATTTATTAGAAAAGCTTTTTATGATATGTGATATTTGTATTATCGTTACAGCACAATTCACTTTAAGTTACTACTTACTTATTGAACGCACCATTCACATTTCTTCAACATCCTATATCGACATATTTGTTCAACTTACCTATCCAATGGCCGATTTACTCTTTTTTCTCATAGGAATCAATCTATTATTCAAGCCATTATCCTTATTATCAAAAAAAGTTGGTGCGCTTCTTGGCAGTGCTTTAATTTTATATGCTACTGCAGATGCGATTTATGCTTATATCAAATACTTCACACCTGAGTATTCCATGTTTACAGTTACTCCTCTCTATCAAGTAACTTTAGTACTAGTAGCAATCGCCTGTATCCTGCATACAAAAGAACCTGAAAGACACGAGCAAGTACTATTAACACCTAAACTTGGTGAATCGATCAGATTATCGTTACCTTATATTTCTGTAGTCATGCTTATTTTGTTTATACTAGTTGAATACGTTTTTGCACCTATCGTAGTAATTGGGCTTATGATAACTTTCTCCTTCGTTCTCATACGCCATAGTTTAGTGCGAAAACAAAATAAAGTATTATTACTAGCTCAAATGCAATTCAACTCAGAACTCGAAAAACAAATTGAACTACGTACAGAAGATTTAGTAGAACAAAAAAATGAACTATACCATAACCAACAAATGTTTAAATCTTTATATGAGCACCATCCAGATCCAATTTTTACATTAGACTTGTACGGTAATTTTCTCAACGTGAACAACGCTGGTACGACTTTACTCGGTTATCAAACGAATGAATTATTAAAACAACCATACTATTCACTTACGTATGAAGAAGATTTGGAAGAGATTATTAATGCCTTCCATCGCGTAAAAAAGGGAAAATCTATTTCTTTAGAAGTACGGGCGTATCATAAAAATAGAGATATTTACTACTTGCATGTTACAGCTGTTCCTATCTTTTTAAAAAATCATATTTCTGGCGTTTATTTAATGATTAAAGATATTACGGAAAGCAAACAACAGCAAGAACAAATTAACTTTCTAGCCTACCATGATACATTAACAGAGCTTGCAAATCGTCGTGCATTTCATCAATATGTAGAACAAGCAATTGCTCGATCCAAAATATCAAAAAGGCCTTTTGCTGTTATGTTCCTCGACCTAGACCGCTTTAAAGTTATTAACGACACCCTCGGTCATAGGGTGGGAGACCTTCTATTAATTGCAGTAGCAAAAAGACTTGAAAGAATAGCAACACCAAATATGAAACTTGCCCGATTAGCTGGGGATGAATTCACAATCCTTATTGAGAATTATCAAAAAAGGCCAGATGTAAAAAAAATAGCTGATGCGATTGTAGCAGACATGAACGAACCATTCGAAATTGAAAGTCAACATTTAAAAATCTCACCAAGCATCGGGATTGCAATATATCCTGAAGCAGGTGAAGATCCATTATCAATCTTGCAGCATGCCGATATGGCCATGTATGAAGCAAAAAACAAAGGAAAAAACGGTAGCTCTCTGTACACGAAAGAATTGTATAAAAAAATGGAACGAAAAGCTCGAATTGAAAAAGATTTACCACTCGCTTTAGTAAACGAAGAGTTTTATGTCGTTTATCAACCACAAATTGATATTACGACGAAAAAAATTATTGGAGCTGAAGCATTAATACGCTGGAGACACCCACTCCTAGGTGACATTCCGCCATGTGAGTTCATTCCAATTGTAGAGGAGACTCCGCAGGTCATTCCACTCGGTCATTGGGTATTAAAAGAATCTTGTCGCCAGTTAAAAATATGGCATACTTTTGGCTATACAGATTTAAAAATAAGTGTGAACTTATCAGCAAAGGAGTTCCAGCAAGATAATTTAATCGAGAACATTTCACAAATACTAACAGACCTTAACATCGATCCCAAATATGTAACACTTGAGTTAACAGAACGAATTGCGATGATTGATGAAAAAGAAACGTTATTAAGACTAAAACAATTAAAGGAATATGGTATTCAAACATCCATTGATGACTTCGGTACCGGCTATTCTTCTCTCGCTTATTTATCAATTTTCCCTATCGATACATTAAAAGTACCGAGAGAATTTACACAACTCGCTGATCACCGTCCTGAAGAAAGAGCTATCGTCTCCACTATCCTTTCCCTTGCAAATACGTTAAATCTTTCTGTCGTTGCTGAAGGAATTGAAACAGAACAACAACTTAAATTTCTACAAAAAAACAACTGTAAGTATATGCAAGGTTACTATTTCAGTAAACCACTTACGAGTCATCAATTTATAAAGTTCCTACAAAAAACCCCCAGTATGAACCAATAGCTCATACTGGGGGTTTTATAAAACAAATTATCAATGTGGGATGTCCCACTTTATAGTGTCGGAATTGTTTTCTCGTAATATTCCTCTGCAATCTCTTCATAAAAAGCTGCTGACGTCGTATAAAAATATGGAATTAGCCATAGAAACCCAATCCCGAGTGTAATACAACTTAATATAAACCAGCCAATAAAGCTTAAACATAAAATGAAATACTCCATCTTATGCCCATCCATCATACGACGGCTTTCTGTAATAGCTTGATTGATAGAATACTCAGGGTGATCATTTATTATAAAATACGTCATCGCATAAGAAAATGATTTAATAATGCCCGGAATAATAAATAGTAAAAACCATAAGAAAAGATAAATGTTCACTACTATATATAATAAAAATGACTTTATAAACTTACTTCCTTCTGTAAACCATCTGAATATATGCCCGATACGCGCTTCTTTTTCACGAATGATATGCAGTGCTAAACAATAGCCACCTAACGTTAATGGACCTATCATCAATATTGAAATAACATCTACTGAAAGTGAGCTATTTACTTCTTTCCAATCCCAAACCTGAGAGAAAATGAATTTAATACTAAAACTAAAAGCTGAAGTGAGAATCGAAATAAGTAATGTTGCCCCAACAGCTAAGCCCCATTTTCCTTCTAATGAATCTAGCGCTTCTCCTTTTAAATCACTAATCATACTTTTCCTCCTATACGTAATAACTCTATTAGTATAGCATGTTCCTACTACAATTGATCTTTTGAAAGATGGCGATAAAAATGCGCTGTCGTTGTACTCATATACGGGCTAAGCCAAAGAAAGCCTATTCCAAGTGTAAAAATCGCTAAAATTGCCCAACCTATAAAACTCAGCCATAACAGAAACAAATCCAATTTGTGCCCCTTCATAAGATGCTTACTTTCTTTCATCGCCTGTGACACACTATACTCTGGATTTTCAACCATAACATAGTACGTCAGCGCATAAGAAAAGTACATCACAATCATACCAACGATTGAAATAGCCAATAATACAAAGAAAGCAATAGCAAACGATGTATTTCCTTCTTCACCTAAAAATGCAAATAAGGCTACTAGCAACATCGGAATCCATGTACCTGTATATAATAAAATCGCAAGCATTGCCCACATTGTTTTCATCATTCTTTTAAAGCCACGAAATCCCTCGAATAAGTAATCTACTTTAGCATCTTCTCGTTTACTAATCTGTAAAAATACATTTGTATAACCGTATGATGTAATCCCATACGATGCGTTACCTAAAATTATCATAATGCAATAAAAAATCCCGAATGTAACGCCTGCTCCAATTGATATTGTTTCCTCTTCAACCGAACCTACTAAAACAGCAAATAAGAAAAATATAATAATTCCTGGAATTAAAAGTATAAGCATTGCAGCCATTGAAACAACATAACTTAAAATAAAATATAAAATCGTTGATCCAACACCTAGTCCCCAATTTCCTTTTAAAGAGTGCAATGCTTCTCGTTTCATTTCACCGATCATTTATTCATCCCCTTTATAAATTGTTGTACATTCTCTACTTATACGAGCAACAATATAATTATACCATTTTTGTAAAATTATCCATAAACAACATAAAAAAATCCGTAAAGGCAAAGCCTTTACGGATTTTTTATTTCATATCGGAAACGTTTAAACGGTTCACAGCACGTTGTAATGCCATTTCTGCACGTTTAAAGTCAACATGTGCTTGTTTATCTTGCAGACGTTGCTCAGCGCGACGCTTCGCTTCATTTGCACGATGGATATCGATATGGTTTGCTTCTTCAGCAGATGATGATAATACAGTTACTTTATCTGGACGAACTTCGATAAAGCCACCGCTTACCGCTACATAATCAGTGTGTCCACCATTTTTCAGACGAACTGCACTAATTTTTAATGGTGCAACAGTTGGAATGTGACCCGGTAAGATCCCCATTTCCCCACTCTCTGCTTTTACGCTTACCATTTCTACTTCTTTTTCGTAAACCGGTCCATCAGGAGTTACAATACTGACTGGAAATGTCTTCATACTTCGTCCCTCCTAAGGCCTTACGCCATCATTTTCTTCGCGTTTTCAATAACTTCTTCAATGCCACCAACAAGGCGGAATGCATCTTCTGGAAGGTCATCATATTTTCCTTCTAGAATTTCTTTAAATCCGCTAACTGTATTTTTTACAGGTACATAAGAACCTTTTTGACCTGTAAACTGCTCAGCTACGTGGAAGTTTTGAGATAAGAAGAATTGAATACGACGAGCACGATGTACAACTAACTTATCTTCTTCAGATAACTCATCCATACCTAAGATAGCGATGATATCTTGAAGCTCTTTATAACGCTGTAAAGTTTGCTGTACTTGACGAGCTACTTCATAATGCTCTTCCCCTACGATTTCTGGAGAAAGTGCACGAGATGTAGATGCTAATGGATCTACGGCTGGGTAAATACCCATTTGTGTTAAACGACGCTCTAAGTTTGTTGTTGCATCTAAGTGAGCGAACGTTGTAGCTGGTGCTGGATCCGTATAGTCATCGGCTGGTACATATACCGCTTGGATAGACGTGATAGATCCTTTATTTGTAGATGTAATACGCTCTTGTAATTGACCCATTTCTGTTGCAAGTGTTGGTTGGTAACCTACCGCAGATGGCATACGACCAAGAAGGGCAGATACTTCAGAACCTGCTTGCGTGAAACGGAAGATGTTATCGATGAACAGAAGTACGTCTTGTCCTTGCTCATCACGGAAATGCTCAGCCATTGTTAATCCTGTTAATGCAACACGTTGACGTGCTCCAGGTGGCTCGTTCATTTGTCCGAATACCATCGCAGTTTTCTTAATTACGCCTGAATCGCTCATTTCGTGGTATAAGTCATTACCCTCACGAGTACGCTCACCTACACCAGCGAATACAGAGATACCACCGTGCTCTTGTGCGATGTTATTGATTAATTCCTGAATTAATACTGTTTTACCTACACCGGCACCACCGAATAGACCGATCTTACCACCCTTAATGTAAGGAGCAAGTAAGTCTACTACTTTAATACCAGTTTCAAGAATTTCTACTTTAGTAGATAATTCTTCGAATGCAGGTGCTTGACGGTGAATTGGATCACGATGTACATCTGCAGGAACCTCACCATCTAAGTCAATTGCATCACCTAATACGTTAAATACGCGACCAAGTGTTACATCACCAACTGGTACAGAGATTGGTTTACCAGTATCTTCTACTTCTGTGCCACGAACAAGTCCATCTGTGGAAGACATCGCAACTGTACGAACTGTATCATCACCTAAATGAAGTGCAACTTCAAATGTTAAGTTAATACTTCCGTTTTCGTTGCTTTGTTTTACCGTAAGGGCGTTGTAGATTTCTGGTAGCTTTCCGCCATCAAACTTAACGTCTACAACCGGACCCATGATTTGCGTAACGCGCCCTTTATTCATCGGGTTCCCTCCTAGCTTTCTTTTAATTAGCCAACTTTCTACGAGCAGCTAGCTTTTCATTTTTTATTGGTTTATAGCTTACGCGACTCTTTTGAAAGAGTCGCTTCCGCTTTTTATTGAATCTAGCTCCAGCGGTTAGAATGTTCGGTGGCTTCGCTTTTTCCTAAGAGGCACAAATCGCCTCTACGTCAAAAGCTCCATCCCCCTCTCATTCTGAACGAACCGCTTCTGCCTTTTAATACTATTCTAACGCTGCTGCTCCACCAACGATTTCCGTAATTTCTTGCGTAATCGCTGCCTGACGCGCACGGTTGAATGAAAGTGTAAGTGAATCGATAACTTCCATTGCGTTGTCTGTAGCACTCTTCATTGCTGTCATACGCGCTGCGTGTTCACTTGCTTTACCGTCTAGTAATGCACCGTACACTAAGCTTTCTGCGTATTGTGGCAATAGTACTTTTAAAATTTCTTCTTCAGAAGGTTCGAATTCATAAGCTGTCGTCGGTTTATCAGACGCCACATCGGTAAGCGGTAAAATTTTATTTTCCGTTACTTCTTGTGAAATTTTACTTACGTAATGGTTGTAGTAAATATACAGCTCATCATAAGCACCATCTGCAAACATCGCAATTGCTCGAGAAGCAAGATCTTTAATATCAGTAAATGATGGGTGGTCAGATAGTCCAACTACTTCATCAATGATGTTAAAGCCGCGACGTTTTAAATAATCACGTCCTAGTCGTCCAAGCACAATAATTGAATATTGGTTTGAATCCATATTATGACGTTCACGAATTACGTTACTTACTGTACGTAATACGTTACTGTTATAACCACCTGCTAGTCCGCGATCAGATGTAATAACGATGTATCCTGTACGCTTTACAGGACGCGCATTTAGCATCGGATGATTAATTCCTTTACTTCCTTGCGCAATGCTCGCTACTACTTCTTGAATCTTTTCCATATACGGAACGAAAGATTTAGCATTTTGCTCTGCACGGTTTAACTTAGATGCAGATACCATCTCCATCGCTTTCGTAATTTGACTCGTTTTCTTTGTCGAGTTAATCTTCGCTTTTATATCGCGTAAAGATGCCACAGGTTTTCACCACCTTTTTTCCGGAAGTTGGCACGATTAGTAAGAATCCTCTTCCTAATCTACGTTGCAAGATATTCTTGCTCATGATTGAAGGAAAAGAATAGGTGCACCTACTCTTTTCCTTTACATAACCGTCAGCAATCTCAGAAATTGAGATGCCTATATATATACTCTCTAGCTGCAGCGGCTTAAACGAGCCGCTTCCGCTTGTATTAATCTAGTTCCGCCTCCTAGCCCCTTTCGTCTAAGAACCTTCCCCACAAGAAGGTAAAAAGCACCTTCTGTGAGAAAGAACCTTAGCCGATGTGGCTGAACAGTCGGCTTCACTTTTTATTATTATTCAGAAGCTACGAATACTTTTTTAAATCCATTAATTGCTGCTGCAAATTTGTCGTCATCCGCAAGTTTCTTAGTTGTGCGGATTTCTTCTAATAAGTCAGTCGCATTAGAATCTAACCAAGCATGGAATTCTTCTTCGAAACGAGTGATATCTACTACTGGGATATCATCTAGGAATCCACGTGTTAAAGCGTAAAGAATGATAACTTGTTTCTCTACACGTAACGGTTTGTGTAATCCTTGTTTTAATACCTCAACAGTACGAGCACCACGGTTTAGTTTCGCTTGAGTTGCTTTATCAAGGTCAGAACCGAACTGAGCGAACGCTTCTAACTCACGGTAAGATGCAAGGTCAAGACGAAGTGTACCTGATACTTTACTCATTGCTTTAATCTGAGCAGATCCACCTACACGAGATACAGAAGTACCCGCATCGATCGCTGGACGTACGCCAGAGAAGAATAGGTCAGATTGTAAGAAGATTTGTCCATCCGTAATCGAGATTACGTTTGTTGGGATGTAAGCTGATACGTCCCCTGCTTGTGTTTCGATGAAAGGTAGTGCAGTTAAAGAACCGCCGCCTTTTGCATCACTTAATTTTGCTGCACGCTCTAATAAGCGAGAATGTAAGTAGAATACATCCCCTGGGTAAGCTTCACGACCTGGAGGACGACGTAATAGTAATGACAGCTCACGGTAAGCTGCTGCTTGTTTTGATAAGTCATCATATACTACTAATACGTGTTTACCATTGTACATGAACTCTTCACCCATTGTTACACCAGCGTAAGGAGCTAGGTATAATAATGGAGCTGGTTGAGAAGCAGATGCAGTTACAACGATTGTGTACTCTAATGCACCGTGCTTACGTAGTGTTTCTACTACGTTACGTACAGTTGATTCTTTTTGTCCGATTGCTACGTAGATACAAATCATATCTTCATCTTTTTGGTTAATGATTGTATCAAGTGCAACTGCTGTTTTACCAGTTTGACGGTCACCGATGATTAACTCACGTTGACCACGGCCAATTGGTACAAGAGCATCGATCGCTTTAATACCTGTTTGAAGTGGTTCATGAACAGATTTACGATCCATTACACCTGGTGCTGGACTTTCGATTGGACGAGTGTTTGTTGTATTGATTGGGCCTAAACCATCAACTGGTTGACCTAATGGGTTTACAACACGACCAATTAGTTCTTTTCCTACTGGTACTTGCATGATGCGACCAGTACGACGAACTTCGTCACCTTCACGGATTTCCGTGTAAGGTCCTAAAATGATAATACCTACGTTATTTTCCTCTAAGTTTTGTGCTAGTCCCATAACGCCGTTAGAGAACTCTACAAGTTCACCAGCCATAACGTTATCAAGACCATGAGCACGCGCGATACCGTCACCAACTTGGATAACTGTACCAACATCACTAACTTCGATTTCAGACTGATAGTTCTCAATTTGTTGCTTTATCAGTGCGCTAATTTCTTCAGCTCTGATGCTCATGTGCTTCACCCCTATCTATTCTTCATTAATTCACGCTGAATACGTGCTAATTTTCCTTGTAAACTTCCATCATAAATGCGATTTCCAATACGTACTTTAATGCCGCCTAGTAAATCTTCATCTACAACATTTTTTACGCGAATTGCATCTTTTCCTGTTCTCTTTGCAAATGCTTCTGCAATGTTAAGCTTCTCTTCTTCTGATAGAAGACGAGTAGAATATACAGTTGCGTCCGCTACGTTACGTTCTTCATTAGCAAGAACAACATATTCATCTGCAATTTCAGGTAAGATATCAATGCGTTTGTTATCAATTAAAATATATAACGTATTTAAAATAGATTCAGAAACAGATCCGAATACGTTTGCAAGAAACGTTTTCTTTTGTTCCTTTGAAATGTTCGGTTGCGTTAAAAAGCTATGTAGTTCTCCGTTCTTTACATAAACGTTTTGTACAAGGCGTAATTCCTCTTCAAACATTTCTAATACGTGTTTTTCTTTAGCAATTTTAAAAAGAGCGACAGCATAACGTTTTGCTACAATCCCATTGCTCATCGCGCTTCTCCTACTTCTTTAATATAATCGCGAATTAACTTCACTTGATCTTCTTCTTTTAATTCTTTTTCAATTACTTTAGAAGCAATTTGAACAGATAAAGAAGCAACTTGTTCTTGTAAAGCAGCAATTGCTTGCTCTTTTTCGCGTTGAATTTCTTGTACAGCAGATGCTTTAATTGATTCTGCTTCTTCTTTCGCAGCAGCAACAATAACATCTTTTTGATCTACAGCTTGCTTTTTCGCTCTTTCGATTAACTCTTGTGCTTCAACACGTGATTGTTTTAACATTTCACGTTGTTCTTCTACTAACTTCTTCGCCTCAGCATTACTTCTTTCTGCAGCGTCGATTTCATTAGTAACATGCTCTTCACGTTCTTTCATAATTCCCATTAAAGGACCCCACGCAAATTTGCGTAGCATTACTAATAGAAGTAAGAAAATGAACAATGTATAAGCAATCGTTCCAAATGGAATGGCAGCACCTAATAATAAAGTTGGCACAAGGATTCACTCCCTTCAAAATATCTAAATTGATCATATGAAAAAAAAAGACATACGTTTCATTCATAAAGCAATGGCGAAGAAAGTTCGGAAAAACACTCTTCGCCATCTATGTAAGGGGAGTCTCCCTTATTTGTTCATTACGATGAAAGCAATAACTACACCGATGATTGGAAGTGCCTCAACTAAAGCAACCCCGATGAACATAATTGTTTGAAGCGCGCCTTTTAATTCTGGTTGACGAGCAACACCTTCGATTGTACGTGATACGATAAGACCGTTACCAATACCTGCACCTAATGCTGATAAACCAATTGCAATTGCAGCTGCGATTACACCTAAACTCATTTAATTTGTCCTCCTTTGTATTATAAAAAAATAATTTTTTTCTTACTTAAATTATATTAATGGTCATGGCTTACTTTATGAGCCATATAAACCATCGTTAACATTACGAAAATAAATGCTTGGATTGAACCAACGAATACACTGAATCCCATCCACGCTAACATAGGTACAAGTGCACCTAATGCGCCAAGGAATGATGCTCCACCCAACTTAGCAAGTAATCCTAATAAGATCTCACCTGCATAAATGTTACCAAATAAACGAAGACCTAACGTTAATGTGTTAGCAAACTCCTCAATAACCTTTAATGGGAATAAGAATTTCATAGGTTGGAAATAACCTTTTACATATTCTTTCGTACCCTTCATCTTAATTCCATAATAATGGGTGAGGGTAACTACCATCACGGCTAATGTTAATGTAACTGCTGGATCAGACGTTGGTGATCTCCACCATGCAATATGTTCGCCAGCTTCAGTTGCTGAATACATGAATGGTAAACCAAGGAAGTTCGATACGATGATAAACATGATAAGCGTAACGCCAAGCGTTAAGAAACGTCCACCTGTTTTCCAGTCCATCGTACTATTGATAATCCCTTTCACGAAGTCAAACACCCATTCCATGAAGTTTTGCATTCCTGTTGGGCGAAGAGCTAAGCTGCGAGTTCCGATAACAGCGATTAAAAAAACAATAACTGCTGCTACAGTAACCATCATAACTGACGACAAATCGAACGTTAAACCTAGAAATTCAACTAATCTACCGTGTTCCACTAGTAATTCACCTCTCTTCCCTGCTCTTATACTCTAAATAAAGAAAATCTATGATCATGACAAGGTATCCTGTCAGCAATCCTACACCTAAGCCCCACATCGCAATTAACTCTTGATATTTGGCTGCAAATAAAATTAATAACCCAATCGTGGCGAATCTTGAATATGTACTTACCGCTGTTGCCTTAAACTTCACGTTTTCTCCATTTGTTACGCGATCCAACAGCTTGTCTGTTCTACGTGCAATGATGCGCAAACTAAGAAAACTGAAAATCGTCCCGATAATCAGCCCAAGAAATACATCCTTGTAAGAGGTGAATCCCCATCCTAGCACTAGAAGCGCAAGCAAGTAGTACATATATTTCTTTTGTCTTTGGACAAGTCCATGTACGTCTATCATCATTGCTCTCCCGAATAGTAATGTCGAATGAGTCGAATCATTGCGTATACCCCTGTTCCTAATCCGAGTAATAACCCTATAATAAGAAACAACGGAAACGTTCCAACCTTATTATCAATCCACTGCCCACCAAAGATCCCAACAAGAATAGAACCGACTAACTGAGCAAGAATACCTGACATTAAAGCATAAGCTTTTATATGGCTGCGATCGTTTTTTTGCAAGGATTCATCCCTCCAATATGTAACCCTCATTCACGATGTGTTAATAATAACTCATTTTTTTGCATAAATCCTATACAAAACAAAAAGTTTACATTTTCGTCACGGAATAGATGTAATTTTGTCACTGAAAGCCCTACCATCTATCCCCGTTGTTAGCATACAATAGGGTATTAACAGTGTCAACGAGAAATCGTAAAAAATCAAAAAATTTGAGTATTAGTCATTTCCTCCCAAAAATGAAAACGTTCCCCTTCTAAATACTGGTTAGAGATATGCAATTTCTAACAGTTTTCTCATTATAATAGAAGGAAATGTTCACAAGTTTGTCACTATTATATTTTTACGATATAACGCTTTCCTTCCATAATATAGTGCTCCTTAGACGTAAGACTTCTATATTATATGTGATGTGTATACAACTTATGTTGTATACACTATGTATATTTATCCCCCTCCCCTACCTCATCAAGGTACAAAAAAACGAGAGGGGAATCCCCTCTCGTCAGTTGTCTTACTTCGTTCCGAATAAACGGTCACCAGCATCACCAAGACCTGGCACTACATATCCGTGGTCATTTAATTTCTCATCTAATGCTGCTACATAAATATCAACATCAGGATGTTCTTCTTGTACTACTTTTACTCCTTCTGGAGCCGCAACGATACACATTAATTTAATTTGCTTTGCACCGCGCTTTTTCAGAGAGTTAATTGCTTCAGCTGCAGAACCACCTGTTGCTAGCATCGGATCTAGTACGATAAAGTCGCGCTCTTCTACATCCGTTGGAAGTTTCACATAGTATTCTACCGGTTGCAATGTTTTAGGGTCGCGGTATAAACCAACGTGTCCTACTTTTGCTGCTGGAATTAATTTCAGAATTCCATCAACCATTCCTAAACCTGCACGTAAAATCGGAATTAAACCAAGTTTTTTACCAGCGATCACTTTTGTTGTCGCTTTGCTTACAGGCGTCTCAATTTCAATGTCTTTAAGTGGAAGGTCGCGAGTAATTTCAAAAGCCATTAAGCTTGCTACTTCGTCCACTAATTCACGAAAATCTTTCGTACCTGTATTCTTATCGCGAATATATGTAATCTTATGTTGAATTAACGGGTGATCAAATACATACAGTTTTCCCATGTGAATCTCTCCTTTAGATGATATTCATGCGTTTGCACGCTTTTTTACACTATTTACGATTGTAAAGAAAACGTTACTAATATTCAAGGGCAAATTTGGCAAAATCATGATTTTACGATGAATCTATCTAGTATCTTTACCAATTATGGGAGCTGTATCCTTCATTATATCGCCAAAATTTATTCATCATTTGTATACATACTTAAAGAACAATATATGTCCAAAAAAAAGACTGCTAAAACCATTACGTCTTAGCAGTCTTCTTCAATCTATTATAGATCAGTGTACATTGGGAATTTGCTCGTTAACGCTTCTACACGCTTACGTGCTTCTTCTAATGCAGCTTCATTTTCATGATTTTTTAATGTGTAAGCAATAAGTGATGCAATTTCATCCATTTCTTCTAAGCCGAAACCACGAGATGTTACAGCCGCCGTACCGATACGTACACCGCTTGTTACAAATGGGCTTGCTGTTTCAAATGGAATTGTATTTTTGTTTACTGTAATACCAACTTCGTCTAATACGTGCTCTGCTACTTTACCTGTGATTTCTAAGTTACGAACATCAATCAGGATTAAGTGATTATCTGTTCCACCAGAAACTAGTGTAAGCCCTTCTTTTTGAAGACCCTCAGCTAAGCGATTCGCATTGTTAACGATATTTTGTGCATATGTTTTAAAATCATCTTGAAGTGCCTCACCAAATGCAACAGCTTTTGCTGCGATTACATGCATAAGTGGACCACCTTGAATACCAGGGAAGATTGATTTATCAATTTGTTTTGCAAATTGCTCTTCACATAAAATCATACCACCACGTGGACCACGTAATGTTTTATGTGTTGTTGTAGTAACGAAATGTGCATGTGGTACTGGATTTGGATGTAAACCAGCCGCTACTAAACCAGCGATATGTGCCATATCAACCATTAAGTATGCGCCCACTTCATCTGCAATCTCACGGAATCGTTTGAAATCGATAACACGAGGGTATGCACTTGCACCTGCAACGATTAATTTTGGTTTATGTTCTTTCGCTTTTGCTAATACATCATCGTAATTAATACGGTGAGATTCAGCATCCACGCCATATTCTACGAAATTATATTGTACTCCACTGAAGTTAACAGGGCTTCCGTGTGTTAAGTGACCACCATGAGATAAATTCATACCAAGTACTGTATCGCCTTGCTCTAAAATCGTGAAGTATACTGCCATGTTCGCTTGTGCACCAGAATGTGGTTGAACATTTACGTGCTCTGCGCCGAAAATTTCTTTTACGCGATCACGTGCGATATCTTCTACTACGTCTACGTGTTCACAGCCACCATAGTAACGTTTTCCAGGATATCCTTCAGCATACTTATTCGTTAAAACAGAACCTTGCGCCTCCATTACTGCTTCACTTACGAAGTTTTCCGAAGCAATTAGCTCAATCTTTGTGCGCTGTCTTCCTAGTTCTGCCTCAATTGCAGCAAATACCTTTTCATCTTGACGTTTTAAATGATCCACCAAAATCCCCCTTTTCTGAACGAATTACATCGATTCCCAATAGTTTTTTCTCATTTATTCAGAAAAAACGAAAATTCAGGTTGTAATTCTTTCGAACCTTCATGTTTTCAACTACATTCTAACATGTCTTTCTATATCATAAAAGAAAAAAAAGACCGAAAATCGGTCTTTTCTTTCTGCTATGATAAAGTCAGACAACATACCTTATTCGTAACTTTACCGGCAAGTGACAGTCTCTTCCTCCGCCGCATAAACAGCACGTGCTCCACCAATTAGTTTTCCACGTGTTGTTGCCATCGTTACATGTGCATTTCCAATTTCCTTCACACTAGTACGAACCGGAACAGCTACGTGCTTTAAATGCATACCGATAAATGTATCACCAATATCCATCCCCGCATCTGCTTTAATAAACTCAATTACTACCGGATCTTTCAAATTGTGATAAGCATATGTTGCTAATGCACCACCTGCTGATCTAACAGGCGTAACTGTTACAATTTCAAATGGATATTTCATCGCCAATTCTCTCTCAACTACTAAAGCACGGTTTAAATGCTCACAACATTGAAACGCCAACTCAATACCTGTTTGCTCTTGAAATTGTTTTAACTCAGAAAAAATCGCCTCTGCTACTTCCATCGTTCCTGATGTTCCAATTCTTTCTCCTAGCACTTCGCTCGTACTACACCCCACTACAAAAATTTGACCATTTTGTAGCGAAGCTTGTTCTTGGAAATCAGAGAGTGAATTTTGTAGCTGTTCTCTTACCTTTACGATTTCTGTCATTACGCCTCTTCCTTTCACAGGTTGGTTCACCAAATTATATTTCCTACTGCTTCTAGTTAGAATCTATTACTTTGCTTCGTAAGTTTTAATTTTTCCTACGCGGTTTTCGTGACGGCCACCTTCGAATTCAGTTGTTAACCAAATTTTTGCGATGTCACGTGCTAGACCAGCACCAATTACACGCTCGCCCATTGCTAACATGTTTGTATCGTTATGCTCTCTCGTTGCTCTCGCGCTGAAAGTATCATGAACTAACGCACAACGAATACCATTTACTTTGTTTGCAGCAATTGACATACCGATGCCTGTCCCACAAACTAAAATACCACGGTCTACTTCGCCATTCGCTACCATTTCCGCTGCTGGAAACGCAAAATCAGGGTAATCAACAGAACCAGCTTCACATTCACAACCTAAATCAATATATTCAATATTTAACTCTTCTAATAAACTTACAAGTTCCTTACGGATATTCATACCGCCGTGATCAGATGCTACTACTACTTTCATTTTTACCCCTCCAAATTTTCAATCCATTATCTTCATTTCTCACTCGATCCTTTAATGGGATGAAGTGATCTCCAATATCGTATTATACACGAAACATCAACCCTCTGAATGTTTTTTCAGTAAAGTTTGTACAAGTTTTTCCATCTCTTCTAGCGTTTCTTTATAAATAGAGAGAGATCCGCCAAATGGATCTGAAATATCCTTACTTGTCCCCTCAGTTACTCCATATAATGTATCTATTTTCCCTTCAACACTCGGATAATGCCCAAGGACAATTTGCTTATGGTTTTCCGTCATTGTTACTACAATATCTGCCCAATCAATTAAGGCTTCGTTTACCTGCTGCGCGGCATGATCAATCGCAATTCCCTTTTCAGCTAAGGCTTCCTTTGCATGTACCGACGCATCACTTCCAGGATAGGCGAAAACACCAGCAGATTGCACTTCAAACTTACCTTCTCCATGATGGCGCAGTAACGCCTCAGCCATCGGACTACGACATGTATTTCCAGTGCAAACAAATAATACTCGTTTCATTTAAACCCACCCCTTTTCTCTATTTCCTATCTTTTACCCCGCATTAACGGGCAGTAAGACTCCCACTTCAAAATTTGGCGAATGCGAGGGAATTAGCTGGGAGACTAACTGCCCGTAAAAACCCGATTGGTGAGGGCTGATAATCAGTGGGATACCTCCTCCACTGATTAAAGTTTCACTTTATCATAGCGTAAATTAAAATAGAACAAAAGAAATGTGAATATACGAAAGGCGCATTTCTCTTATATTTTTTCTAAGAAAAATGCGCCTTATCCACATATATGTGAAACCCTATTTCCAAGTGCCCAAAGTATTTTACCATACATAAGGAACAGACTACAAAACAAAATAAGGAATCCATTTCATATGAAACGGATTCCTTTCATTTAATACTTATTATTTCATTGTAACTTTCATTACCTCTGTTGAACCTTTTGTAGCAGTTACACCTACCGTTGTCTTAATAGACTCAGCTGCATCTGTGTTTGTAATAACGATTGGAGTAATTGTGCTTTTCGCTTTTTCACGAATTAATTCTAAGTCGAATGAGATTAATTTATCTCCAGCTTTTACAGCTTGTCCTTCAGAAACGTGAGCTTCGAAACCTTCGCCTTCCATTTTTACAGTTTCTAATCCAACGTGGATTAAAATTTCTGTACCGTTTTTCGCTTTAATTCCAATCGCATGTTTCGTGTGGAATAATTGTACGATTTCGCCATCAACTGGAGATACAACTACACCTTCAGTAGGATCGATTGCAACACCGTCACCCATCATACGACCAGCGAATACTGGATCTGGTACTTCTTCAATATTTTTCACTGCTCCAGTTAATGGAGCTACGATTGTTTCTTCATTTGTTTTTGAACCAAGACCGAATAATTTTTTAAACATAGGATAGTCCTCCTTATAATTTACCTAAAAGTTTATAGGGCAATCTCTATTAAAGATCTGAATAAACGTAAGACCTCATACTTCGAATATTATACTGTAAAAACGCTTTCGAAATAAATTACGTTATTACTACTAGACTCTTATTGTAGCGTCTCACAAAATTCCAGTCAATTCTGATTGTCTGAATAACAATAAGAAGTTAACTTCTACTTATATTTTCTCTTTTTTCACCCAACTTGTCTAGAGATCTTTACTACATTTTGTTTTTTGTTGTTAATTTGTAAAATTTACCCCGCGTTAACGGGTCAGTAACATCTCCAAATCAAAGCGCAGCTAGAGCAAAAATTCAGGTAGGCGATCAACTGCTCGTAAACGTCCGATTGATGAGGGCTGATAATCAGCAGGGATGAACCGCCCCTACTGATTAAAGTTTCACTTTATTTCAAACTTTTTTCAAAATCCACTTGACTAAAGTAAGTAACTATTTTATTATTACTTACGTAAGGTAAGTTAATAACTTTTAGGAGGTTTTTAAATGATGGATTTCGGTCTTCTTATTATTCGTCTTATTATAGGTATTACATTCATGGGTCATGGTGCTCAAAAATTATTTGGTTGGTTCGGCGGTTACGGTTTAAAAGGAACAGGTGGCTGGATGGAATCAATCGGTTTACGCCCCGGTGTATTTATGGCATTTATGGCTGGTGCAACTGAATTACTAGGCGGTTTCTTATTTGCATCAGGTATTTTCATTGCAGTCGGTTCGTTGTTTATCGTTGGAACAATGTTAATGGCAATCTTCACTGTTCACGGAAAAAATGGTTACTGGGTGACACAAAACGGATATGAATACAATTTAATGTTAATCGCTGTTGCGATTGGTGTAGCTTTAATCGGACCTGGCGCATACGTTTTACTGTAATATTTATCTCAGTTTCAAGATTTTTCAAACGGAACTTACTTCATTACAATTGAAGTAAGTTCTTTTTATGTAATAAAAATATTATTTTCAGCAGGAGTTTTCCACTAACATCTTGTAAACAAACAATAAGTCGTCATATTTAGAAAGGGGATTTCAATCATGTTATCCATTAATCCAAACGAACAAACGGAAAAAGAGAATTACAAATTATTAACGGGAAGTATCATTCCACGCCCTGTCGCATTCGTTACTTCTGTAACAGAAGACGGCGTATTAAATGGCGCACCATACAGTTATTTCAACATCGTTGCTGCAAATCCACCACTTATTTCAGTTTCTGTGCAACGAAAAGCAGGAGAAAGAAAGGACACTTCTCGAAATGCAATTGAAAAAGGAGAGTTTGTCGTACATATTTCTGATGAATCTTACGTAGAAGCAATTAACGAAACAGCAGCTAACCTCCCGCCAAATGAAAGTGAAATTGAACTGGCAAAACTAACACCAATTGAAAGTGATGTCATCTCCGTTCCAGGTGTAAAAGAAGCAAACATTCGAATGGAATGCGTATTAGAACGCGCAATCCCTCTTGGTGGAACAGAAGACTCACCAGCTTGTGATCTACTAATTGGACGCGTCGTTCGTTTCCACGTCGCAGAACACCTATACGAAAAAGGTCGCATTCACGCAGAGGGACTCAAACCAGTAAGCCGCCTAGCAGGACACAACTACGCAAAACTAGGAGAACAATTTGAGTTGGTAAGGCCCGTTTAAAAGTGGAAGTGGCCCGTTTAGCTCTGACCAGCTAAGGTTCTCTCGCACAAAAGGTGCTTTTTACCTTTAGTGCGGGAGGTTCTTAGATGCGAAGAGCTGGCCACTGGAACTGGATAATGTTTAAAAGCGGAGGCGGCTCGCTCAGAATCGCAGGGCATTGGAGTTCTCGATCTTGAAGCGCTTTTTGCTTCATGCGAGAGAACGAAATGACCGGAGATTCTAGCCGCTGGAGCTGGATATATTTAAAAGCGGAGGCGGCTCGTTCAGAATGGGAGGAGGATGGAGCTTCTGACGTAGAGGCGCTTTTTTGCCTCGTAGGAAGATGCGAAGCCACCGACCATTCTAGCCGCTGGAGCTGGATATATTTAAAAGTGGAGGCGGCTCGTTCAGAATGGGAGGAGGATGGAGCTTCTGACGTAGAGGCGCTTTTTTGCCTCGTAGGAAGATGCGAAGCCACCGACCATTCTAGCCGCTGGAGCTGGATATAACTAAATACTGAATGCAATCAATTACGTCCATCACGCAAACATAAAATCCCCTACTTTTTAGCAGGGGATTTTATTATTGTAACTCTTCCTTCTTTTCTTCTAAAGTAGGTACTTTCTCTTTTTTCGGTTTCCCAAGCTTAATTACGAAGAAGTAAAGGGAAAGCAATGTAATTAGAAAAACAATTAAAAACGGGTATGGAGAATAAAAAGCACGCGCTGCCTCCGTTTTTCCCGCAACAAACTTCAATGACTCAATATCCAAAAACTCAGCAAACATTTGTACACCGAGCATACTAAACCAAAATACAAAAAAACTAATAACAATACCAAAAACTTGCTTCAATCTCGTCATCCATCTCATCCTTTCTATATGTGGAATTTTTTAGCGCAATGAGTATAGTACAAACAAAACTATGTACAGAAAGGAGCTATCTTACCATTCGCGAATTAACTTCATCCAACCTAAAATTGAAATTTGCAAAATAATACCCCAAATAACAAGCAGTCGTAACCATCTAGGAAAGAAAGTTACAAATCGAATATACCATTCCAATAACTTGTTCATAGCGCCCTCCTCCTTAAAATTATATAGGAAAAAGGAGATATAATCCAAATCCAACCAAAATGATACCACCTACTATCTCGCCATATGTACCGAGCATACCTTTCGCATGTCTCCCAATTAATAAACCAGTCCACGCTAATAACATACTAACAAACCCAAAAAGTAATATCGTAATAATTGTCTGTGCCCCATAAATACCAAGACTAAGACCTACTGAAAAACTGTCTATACTAACACCAAATGCAAATACAAATAAACTAATTCCAATAGGGGCTGTTCTAGTCTCTTCATTTTCCAAAATAGATGAATATACAATATAGAATCCTAATCCGATTAATAAAATAGCACCTGCAAAATGTGCAATGTCTCCATACTGTTCTGATAAAAAACGACCTAATACCATCCCTATAAATGGCATGATAATATGAAATATCCCTATCGTCACACCGATATACAGGATTTGTCTTACCTTTAAGGTCATCATTCCCATACCAAGACTTACCGAGAACGCATCCATCCCTAAGGCGAATGCCATAATTATTAAAGGTATTAGCTGTTCAAACGTCATTCATGTCCCTCCTCGGACGTGCTACTTCAAAATATGCTTATCCGAGGAGAAATATTCTGTTTGCTAATCGTACCTTATCATTCAGTAATAATTTGATGTCCTGCCGCTTTTGTTAATCGATTCATAATGGCATTCCCTATTCCTTCATTCGGGAATGATTCACTAAAAATAACATCCACTTCACTTGCATCAAACGTTCTAAGTACATCATATAATTTAGTCGCAACGCTAGCTAAATCGCTTCGAACACCACAAGACAATACAACATCCGCACTATATACGTGCTGATACTCTTCTGTCGTTAATACACCTACTTTGAATCCTTCTTTCTTCTTCTCATCCACAAGACGTTGAATAAATTCACGTGAACCTTCAACAATACTCAGTGGCGCTTTCGGTGCATAATGTGTATATTTCATTCCAGGTGATTTCGGTTTTTCCTTCTCATCCTTTAAAGCTGGATCTAAAGAAACCGTGCCGATCACCGCTTCTAATTGTTCTTTCGTAATCCCACCTGGGCGTAATATCGTTGGAACAGCGCTCGTACAATCAATTACAGTCGATTCAACACCTACCCCTGTTGCACCACCATCTACAATACCTGCGATTTTCTCATTTAAATCTTCATATACGTGAGACGCTAACGTCGGACTTGGACGCCCAGAACGATTCGCACTCGGTGCTGCAACAGGTACATCTGCTTCTTCAATAAGAGCAAGCGCTACTGGATGATCAGGCATTCTTACTCCAACCGTATTAAGTCCTGCCGTCACCTTCTCTGAAATCCCTTCTTTTCTAGGCAAAATAATTGTTAACGGTCCTGGCCAAAAGTGCTCCATCAACTTCTCAGCAACTGGCGGAATTTCCTTCACAATCCCATCTAACTGCGATTTTGTACCGATGTGGACAATCAGTGGATTATCACTTGGTCTTCCTTTCGCCTCAAAGATTTTCGCAATCGCTTCATCATTCATTGCGTTTGCACCCAGTCCATATACCGTTTCGGTAGGGAAGGCAATCGCCTCGTTTTCTCTTAATAATTTTGCTGCTTCTTGTAACTGTGGATAATATTTTTTTCTTTCCACAACATTATCCACAACCCACATATTTGTATGCATTTTTTCCCACGTCCTTTTCTACCCTGAAATACTTGTCTATTTTTAGTTTACTATGATATTTATCCAAAAGACAAACAAGGTTTATCCACAAAATGTGGATAAACCTAATTAATCCGTGGATAACTTTGTGAATAGCTGACAATTTAGTATTATTGCGTTTGGCTCTTTTATATTTTTACAAAAGTGTTCTAACTGTCGAATTCCCTCTGGTACGCTTTCTTTCTCTATAGTAACAAAGTCAAAAAACTGAAATATCGTTATAGATTGTGGATGATTTGTTAATAAGTACAATTGTCGAATATTTTTTTCTTTCATATACTGCAAAAACGTTTCGAAAAAATATAAGAAAGTCTGTTTATCCACATTAGGTGTGAATAAACAAGAACGAATAAGTGCGTTTTCTTCACTTTGTTCATATCCGATGACAGCTCGTATTTCTTCTGCCTCTTCCAAAATCATAAATTGCGCGTACAACTCATTTATTTTATCATCTTTTTTGTTAGCTTGTCCGAAAAAAGAATGCAATCTTTCCACATCCGCTTTCGTCGCAAAATATACCTTCTTCATAATAAATCCCTCCTCTTTTTTATATATGAGGAGGGATTTACGAATAGTACTATTTAGAGAATAAAGATGTAAAAGCTTCTACAATAAATAACTTAACTTCTGGCTTTTCTTCTTCCTCCTCTACTTTTACGTACTCATTTTGTTTTTCTTGTTTTTGTTCCACAGGTTTCTCCACTTTTTCCACAGTTTTTGTTTCCTCTTTACTTACAGGTTGTTCTTCTACTTTTGTATCATTTTTTACTACTTTCTTTTCAGAAGCTGTTACTTTTTTTGCGACCTCCTGCTTTACAGCTTTCTTTTCTTTCACCTCATCCTCTTTTTTCTCTTCTGCATTTACTACTTCTTCATCATCTATTTGTTTTACTTGCTCCTCTTCAGGAGATTCAGCCTTCACAACATGTTCTTCTTTCCTTACAGCTGTACCACTTGAAAAATCTAAAAAACACATCGGTGGAAACAATACACACCACCAGTTCGCCCCTTCACCTTCCCCAATTGTAATTAAAACGGCTTCATATTCCCCTGCCGGATAAATAAAATTCCCGTATACCTTTGTAGGAAATTTTACATTTTTACTGAATTTCACTTGAAATGAATCTTTACTTCCTTCTTTCTTTAACGTATTTGCCACTGTTTTTTCGATTTCTGGAATATGACTTTGAATGACTTTACGCGCCTCTTCAAATGAAGTTAAATCCGCTACCCATCCATCAATTTGTGCTTTTACTTCATCACGCACTTTACGCTTTAACGCCTGATCTTTATCTGAATCGCTATTTGCTAAAATTCGTAATCGAACGGCCTCTTTCGGAATAACTGAAGGCCCTTTCGCATCAGCTTTCATATATCCAAACTGCACAAGTAACTGTGCACCAATTAATAATAGAAGAAGATAAGCAATAACTTGTTTTTTCATTTCCTCCACCGTCCCTTCTACAAACAGTGTGGACAGACTTTCATGTTTCTAAACTATTAAATTCAAAATCTATATAATTTTTCCCATAAAAAATAGAGTAAGGTGTGAACCTTACTCCATCTCTGCAAATACCATACGATCTTTTCCGTTGATATCAAAAACAACCTCAACATGAGCATGTGGAAAAGCTTGTTGTAACAGCTCTTTCACGTCCTCACCTTGCCCTACTCCAATTTCAAATGCTACAATTGCTTTCTTCTGCAACACATTCGGCAACTCTTCCATAAAACGGCGATAAAAATCTAATCCGTCTTCACCGCCAACAAGTGCTCTCTTTGGCTCATGCTCTTTCACCACAGGAGAAAGGCCACGCCAATCCTCTTCTGGTATATATGGAGGATTCGAAACAACAACATCTAGCTTTTGACCTGTTTCATAAAATGGCGATAATAAATCACCGTGATAGAACGTTACTTCTGCGCCCAAAGTTTTTGCATTTTCCTTTGCAACTTCAATCGACTCCTGTGCAATATCTACCGTATACACATGAAGATTTTTATTTTCTAAAGCAAGCGTAATCGAAATCGCTCCACTACCTGTACCGATATCTGCTACATGTAGTTTCTCATCACCAAAATGGCGCTCGATTCTTTCTAACACTCCCACTATAAGCTCTTCTGTTTCTGGTCTTGGTATTAATACTTCTTCATTCACAAAGAACGATCTTCCATAAAACATTTCATGACCAATCATATATTGAATCGGAATACCTTCTACATGCTTGTGGATAAACTCTGTAAAACTTACTTCTTGTTCCGCAGTTATTTCTTCACGCATGTTCATCAATAATCCTGTTCTATTCACCTTTAATACATGACAAAGGACAATTTCTCCCGCATTTTCATCTCGTCCATTCTCCTGTAAAAAAGAAGAAGCCCATTTCAGGGCTTCATAGACACGCATTACTCAGCTGCCTCCATCCTTTGAGCCTGATCTTCCATCACTAAGGCATTGATGAAATCATCTAACTTACCTTGTAAGATTTGATCTAGCTTTTGAATCGTTAAACCGATTCGATGGTCTGTAACACGGTTTTGCGGGAAGTTATACGTACGAATACGCTCTGAACGATCACCCGTACCAACAGCTTGTTTACGGTTTTGATCATATTCAGCTTGTGCTTCTTGTCTAAACTTATCATAAACACGTGCGCGTAATACTTTCATCGCTTTTTCTTTATTCTTAATTTGTGATTTCTCATCCTGACACGATACAACTACACCAGTCGGTAAATGCGTTAAACGTACCGCTGACATCGTTGTATTAACGCTCTGTCCACCAGGTCCACTAGAAGCGAATGTATCAACACGAACATCTTTCTCATGAATATCAATTTCTACTTCTTCTGCCTCTGGTAATACAGCTACAGTTGCTGTAGATGTATGGATACGTCCACCAGATTCCGTTTCAGGAACACGTTGTACACGGTGAGCACCATTCTCGAATTTCAGCTTCGCGAAAGCACCTTTACCGTTAATCATAAAGATAATCTCTTTATATCCACCTAACTCTGTATAGCTAGCCTCGATAATCTCCGTTTTCCAACCTTGTACCTCAGCGTAACGGCTATACATGCGGTATAAGTCACCAGCAAATAAAGCAGCCTCGTCGCCACCAGCAGCTCCACGAACCTCAACGATAACGTTCTTATCATCGTTAGGGTCTTTTGGTACAAGTAAGATTTTCAGACGCTCTGATAACTCTTTATCTTGTCCTTCTAATTCAGAAACCTCTTCTTTTACCATTTCACGCATTTCTGCGTCTAACTTATCTTCTAACATTGCTTTCGCATCTTTTAATTGCTCACGAACATCTTTATACTCACGATACACCTCTACCGTTTCTTGTATATCAGACTGTTCCTTTGAATATTCACGAAGCTTATTTGTATCGCTAATAACCTCTGGGTCGCTTAACAATTCATTTAACTTCTCATAACGATTTTCTACAGCTTGCAAACGATCTAACACATCATTCACCTCTACATCCTAGTATCTAATACAAATAGTATATGGTACTTACTCAAAAAAACGCAAATTATATTTAAAAGCACAAGCGGCTCACACCACTCACACTCTCTATTCTGAAAAAAACCCGCCTTGTGCAGCGAGTTTTACTTATCTTTGTTTGTAGGAACTGCATGACAATGACGACAGCGTGGTTCATACGATTCTGAAGCCCCGACTAAAATAATCGGATCATCAAATGCCGCTGGTTCTCCATCAATTAATCGTTGTGTACGACTCGCTGGAGATCCACATGCAGAACATACTGCTTGTAGTTTTGTTACATGTTCAGCAATCGCCATCAGCTGAGGAACTTGTCCAAATGGTAGACCACGGAAATCTTGGTCTAAACCAGCTACAATGACACGATAGCCACGATTTGCCAATACTTGCACCACTTCCACAATGTCCCCATCAAAGAATTGCACCTCATCGATTGCAATTACATCCATTTCTTCAGTGATATGTTCGAATATATCTTTTGAAGCTGAAACAGGAACTGCTTTTACCTTTAATCCGTTATGTGATACAACGTCTTCTTCACTATAGCGATTATCAATACATGGTTTAAATACAATTGCATGTTGTTTCGCAAATTGCGTACGACGCACACGGCGGATAAGCTCTTCTGATTTACCAGAAAACATACTACCGCAAATCACTTCAATCCAACCGTTCTGATTTATTAAGTACATGAAGCTCTCCTTTCATCTACTTTTTCGTTAAAAGTAGGGTAAAGGTATAATATTTTCGCAAAAAAAACAGACAAGCGAATAGATACACTTGCCTGTTTTATGTTTTTATTACTTAAGACCGTATTTCTTATTGAAGCGGTCAACGCGTCCGTCTGCAGTAGCAAACTTCTGACGTCCAGTGTAGAATGGGTGAGAATCAGAACTGATCTCAACTTTTAGTAATGGATAAGTGTTACCATCTTCCCACTCAACAGTTTCGTTAGATCCTTTAGTAGATCCGCTTAAGAATTTGAAGCCTGTGTTTGTGTCCATGAATACAACTTTCTTGTAATCTGGGTGAATTCCTGCTTTCATTCTTTTCATCTCCTTCCGCCCTGAATCATTTTCGAAACAGAGTTTTTCATCTTCAGCTGCATACACAACTATATTGATGAAACACATATGATGAAATTATAACAAGGCTAACTTCATTTTGCAACTACCTGTTTTTGTCTTTTTAATTTTAAAAGCAGAAGCGGCTCGTTTAGAACGGGAGGGGGATGGAGCTTCTGACATAGAAGCGCTTTTTGCCTCGTAGGAAGACGCGAAGCCACCGGAACTGGATATCATTTAAAAGCGCAAGTGGCTCGTTCAAAAGTCAGGATACTTCAAGCTCTCGATCTTGAAGCGCTTTTTGCTTCGAGCGAGGGAGTGAAATGACCGGAGATGCTAGCCGCCATCAACTTAAATCAGAGCCAACTCATGCCCTTCCACTCATCTCTCTTTAACATCACCTAAAAAACATAAAAAACTCGCTTACCACAAAATAAGCGAGTCCCAATCTTTTCCCTTTACTTCGTTGTTACATATCTTTTTGAATCTGCAACAATGTTTTGTAAAAATTCTTCATTTGTCTTTGTTTGACGAAGTTTACGTAAGAAACCTTCAACAAAGTCTGGTGTATCGCGCATTGTTTTGCGAATACCCCATAGCTTGTCTAAATGTTCTTTCGGAATTAATAGATCTTCTTTACGTGTACCAGAACGGCGAATATCAATTGCCGGGAAGATACGACGCTCAGCTAATGAACGATCTAAGTGAAGTTCCATATTTCCAGTTCCTTTAAATTCTTCGTAAATTACATCGTCCATACGAGATCCTGTATCAACAAGCGCTGTTGCTAAAATCGTTAAGCTACCGCCTTCTTCAATATTACGAGCAGCTCCAAAGAAACGCTTCGGTCTATGGAAGGCAGCTGGGTCGATACCACCCGATAATGTTCTACCACTTGGCGGAATAACAAGGTTGTAAGCTCGCGCTAAACGGGTAATACTATCCATTAAAATGATAACATCTTTCTTGTGTTCTACAAGGCGCATTGCACGTTCTAACACAAGTTCTGCTACTTTAATATGATTTTCTGGTACTTCATCAAAAGTAGAGCTTACAACATCTCCTTTAACAGAACGTTCAATGTCTGTTACTTCCTCTGGACGCTCATCAATTAACAGTACAATTAATTCAGCTTCCGGATGATTTGTTGTAACACTGTGTGCGATTTCTTTTAATAGACTCGTTTTACCAGCCTTTGGAGGCGCGACAATTAAACCACGTTGTCCAAATCCAACTGGTGCGATTAAATCCATGATGCGTGTCGGTAACTTTTTCGGTTCCGTTTCCAACTTCATTTGGCGATCTGGGTATAATGGTGTTAATGCAGGGAAATGCACACGCTCTTTTGCTGACTCTGGATCATCGCCGTTTACAGCTTCAACTTGTAATAATCCAAAATAGCGTTCATTTTCTTTCGGAGGTCGTACTTTACCAGAAACCTTATCTCCATTACGTAAATCGAAACGACGAATTTGCGAAGCTGAGATATAAATATCTTCTGAGCTTGGAGAGTAGTTGATAGGACGTAGGAATCCAAATCCTTCTGATTGAATAATTTCTAATACGCCTTCCATGAAGAAGAAGCCTTCTTTTTCTGCTCGAGCTTTTAAAATGGCGAAGATTAACTCTTTTTTCGTTAATTTGCTATAATACGAAATCTTAAATTCCTTCGCAAGCTCGTATAACTCTTTTAATTTCATGTTTTCTAATGCTGCAATTGACAAATTCATTCAGACACCACACTTTAACATTATTCTCTTTTCACATGGGTAAAGGGAAAAAATACGGAAGGCAAATAATTAATAATGAAAGGCAATAAGTTCAAGTAGGGTAATATTCACTATTGTAACCCTTTTATCTAGTTTTAATCAATACGTTGAAACACAAATACAAGAAGCGAAGACAAGAAAATTCGTCTTCGCTTTTTATTTAATCTAGTTTCAGCAGCTAGGATAGTCGAGAGCTTCAATTCTCCCATTCTGAACGAGCCACCTCTGCTTTTTACTTAATCCAGTTCCAGCGGCTAGAATCTCCGGTCATTTCACTCTCTCACTCGAAGCAAAGAGCGCTTCAAGGTCGAGAGTTCCAAATAGCCTGCAATTCTGAACGAGCCGCTTGCACTTTTTATTTAATCCAGCTCCAGCAGCTAGAATGGTCAGTGGCTTCACTTCTTCCTACGAGGCAAAAAGCGCCTCTACGTCAGAAGCTCCATCCCCCTCCCATTCTGAACGAGCTGCTTACGCTTTTTACTTAATAACCAAGTTCGGTTTTTTATTTAAACTGTGACGTCCGTCTACGAAGCGTACTGTGCCTGATTTCGCACGCATAACAAGAGATTGTGTTGTTCCTACGCTACCTTTAAATTGAACGCCGCGTAATAGTTCTCCGTCTGTTACACCTGTTGCTGCAAAGATTGCATCGTCACCTCTTACTAAGTCCTCCATACGAAGGATGCGGTTGATGTCGTCTATGCCCATCTTTTTGCAACGCGCCAATTCAGCTTCGTTTTGCGGTAATAGTTTCCCGTGAATCTCGCCACCTAAACATTTTAATGCAACTGCTGCTAATACACCTTCAGGCGCACCACCAGAGCCGAATAAAATATCTACACCTGTACGATCAAATGCAGTGTTAATTGCGCCAGCTACGTCTCCGTCATTAATCAATTTAATGCGAGCACCAGCTTTACGAATTTCTTCAATAATCGCTTGATGACGTGGACGGTTTAAAACTGTCGCTACAACATCTTCAATATCTTTATTTTTCGCTTTTGCAACTGCACGTAAGTTATCGATAATAGGCGCATCAATATCGACCGCCCCAACCGCTTCTGGGCCAACCGCGATTTTATCCATGTACATGTCAGGAGCATGTAACAAATTGCCATGATCTGCAATTGCAATAACAGCAAGAGCATTCCATCCACCAGCTGCCACGATGTTTGTCCCTTCTAAAGGATCAACTGCAACGTCTACACGTGGGCCATATCCTGTACCTAATTTTTCTCCGATATATAGCATTGGCGCTTCATCCATTTCACCTTCACCAATTACAACCGTACCTTTCATCGGAATTGTATCAAATACATCACGCATAGCTGATGTTGCTGCACCGTCTGCCTCATCCTTTTTCCCGCGTCCCATCCAACGCGCTGATGATAAAGCTGCAGCCTCTGTTACACGTACTAACTCCATAGATAAACTTCTTTCCACGATAATCCCTCTCCTTTAAGCCTTTATATTTCTGCCGTATTTTGTGAACCGCGTTTTTCTATAAAGTGTACTTCCGCAAGTAGTGATGCTTCGCTTTCCCCCTTGCGGAAGTATCACTTATGCGTTCTTCATCTCTTCAATTTCTTGCTTTGTCATTTGTTCGCGCCAAATGTTCGCGCCAAGCCCTTTAAGCTTGTCTACTATATTTTCATAACCTCGATCGATATGCTCAAGTCCGGTTACTTCTGTAATTCCGTCCGCCATTAACCCTGCGATAACAAGGGCCGCTCCAGCTCGTAAATCACTTGCTTTCACTTTTGCCCCTTGCAATAAAACAGGACCAGTTACAATTGCCGAACGACCTTCTACCTTAATTTGTGCATTCATACGACGTAATTCATCAATATGTTTAAAACGCGCACCATAAATTGTATCCGTTACAACACCCGTTCCATGCGCCTTTGTTAAAAGTGTTGTAAACGGCTGTTGTAAGTCTGTTGGAAAACCTGGATATACAAGCGTTTTTATATCAACTACTTTTAATTTTCTATTACCGTTCACTGTAATTTGGTCATCGTTCGTTTCAACTTGGACACCAGCTTCTCTTAACTTTGCCGTAACTGACTCTAAATGCTGAGGAATAACATTATCAACTGTCACTTCTCCTCCTGACGCAGCACCTAAAATCATATACGTACCCGCCTCAATGCGATCTGGAATAATTGTATGATGACAACCATGCAAAGAATCCACACCATCAATTCGGATTACATCTGTACCAGCACCTTTAATACGTGCTCCCATGCTAGTTAACAATGTAGCTACATCAATAATCTCTGGTTCTTTCGCTGCGTTTTCAATAACAGTTCTACCTTTTGCTCGTACAGCTGCTAGCATAATATTAATCGTAGCCCCTACACTAACAACATCTAAATATATACGCGCCCCGCGTAGTTCATCTGCTCTTAAATAGATAGCACCTTGTTCATTCGTAACATGTGCACCTAACGCTTCAAACCCTTTAATATGTTGATCAATCGGCCTCGGTCCTAAATGACATCCACCTGGAAGCCCAATAACAGCTTTTTTAAAACGGCCAAGCATCGCACCCATTAAATAATAAGAAGCACGCAATTTTTTCACTTTTCCATTTGGTAAAGGCATTGCAACCATGTCAGAAGGATCGACTACCATCTCTTCCTCCTGTCCATAAGTTACTCTTCCTCCAATTTCCTCTAGTAAGTCTCCTAACATTTTCACATCTGAAATATTAGGGACACCACCAATAGTTACTGGAGTATCAGCTAAAATTGTCGCTGGAATTAGTGCAACGGCGCTATTCTTTGCACCACTCACGCGGATTGTTCCATTTAAAGCTCTTCCGCCTTCAATTAGCAATTTTTCCATATTGAGCTCCCTTCTTGTGAATGTATTTACTTTCTATATTTTTATAGAAAGCTCCCCTTAAGAATCTCAATCACTCTTTCCACCCTAACACTCAATGAATAGGAAACCATTATCTTCATTTCTCCTGTAATACAAAAAGATAAAGATTAACTATTCATCGAATTTACTTTATCGATTTAGATACGTTATCACATTTATTAATAGGACTATGCACATTATTTTCTATTTCAAAAACAAAATGATAAAATCTTTAGACTTGTTCACGCTTTCATTATACAACGAAAGGAAACCGTCTAAAAGAGTAGACGGTTTCCAAAACGGAATTTTATTCTTACGCTTTACCGTTAGAACCGAATTCGCGCATTTTACCAATAACAGTTGCTTTGATAGCGTCGCGTCCAGGTCCGATAAATTTACGAGGATCGTAAACTTCTTGGTCTTTGTTTAATACTTCACGAACAGCTTTTGTAAACTCGATTTGGTTCTCAGTGTTTACGTTAATTTTTGAAGTACCTAAAGAGATAGCTTTTTCGATATCAGCAGTTGGGATACCAGTACCACCATGTAATACTAAAGGTACGCCAGTGAAGTCACGAACTTGTTCCATTTCAGCGAATCCTAAGTTAGGCTCACCTTTGTAAGGACCGTGTACAGAACCTAAAGCTGGAGCTAGGCAATCGATACCTGTTGCTTCAACAAGGTGCTTACACTCTGCTGGGTCAGCGTAAATTACGCCTTCAGCGATTACGTCGTCTTCTTGTCCGCCAACTGTTCCAAGCTCAGCTTCAACAGATACGTTACGAGCGTGTGCGTATTCTACTACTTTTTTAGTAGTTTCTACGTTTTCTTCGAATGGGTGGTGAGAAGCGTCGATCATTACAGATGTGAAACCTGCATCGATTGCTTCTTTACATTTTTCGAAGCTTGAACCATGGTCAAGATGAATCGCTACAGGAACAGTGATGTTCATTTCTTCGATTAAAGCTTTAACCATAGCTACAACTGTTTTAAAACCAGTCATATGACGAGCTGCACCCTCAGATACACCTAGGATTACAGGAGATTTTTCTTCTTCCGCAGCAGCTAAGATAGCTTGAGTCCACTCTAAGTTGTTCATGTTGAATTGACCAACTGCGTATTTTCCTTCTAGTGCTTTGTTTAGCATTTCTTTCATAGAAACTAAAGGCATGGTGAATCCTCCTAAAAAACGTTTTTTGTATCCGATAAGTTCTTATCGCTGGTAGTATGACCAGAATAAGGTAAAATATGTATATCTACATACCGGACTTTTTTCTACACTCAATAGGATAACAACTTGTACTCAAAAACTCAACCGTATTCACCTGCACAATAGTCCATGTAAACGCTTTTTTCCATATTTTTTATAAAAAATTCATTTTTAAGCCTCTACAGCGAGCTCATTTCTCACCGCTTGACGAATTTCATCAATATCAAATGGTTTAGCAAAATGCATTAAAGCACCTAAATCTTTTGCTTCTTGGATCATATCAAGCTCTCCATAAGCAGTCATTAAAATCACTTTAATACTCTCATCAATTTCTTTTACATGCTTTAAAATCTCTATACCATCCATACCTGGAATTTTCATATCTAACACAACTAAATCTGGATTATCTTTTTTCACGATATCTAAAGCTTGAAATCCATTCGCTGCTTGGAATGTCTGATAACCTTCTTTTTGGAACACTTCATGTAATAACACACGAATGCCATATTGATCATCAACGATTAAAATTTTCCCTTCCATAACTCCCAACCTTTCTGTGTAAGTACAAGATTTAAAGCTTCTTATATCTTAACGATTAATTTTCGATATTCTTTGGCAAATTCCTTCCTATTCTTTCTTATTTTACCGTTTCCTATTTTGTTATGCCACCATTCGATTTCACCTTTCTAAAAAAATAAACTATAATGAAAGCCGGTAAACATGTACGAAGGGAGTATCATTATGTTAAAAATTTTTTCAACCCAATTAAGTGGTTATTTCTCCAGAGTTTCTCAAAAGGAAGAAATGAATATAGAAGATAGCGCCCGTCTACTTGCTCAAGCATTAGTTGGCGAAGGTTTTATTTATTTACATGGTACAAATGAGATGGAGGGCGTTGTTGCTGAAGCACTATTCGGTGCTGAACCGATGAAGCAAGCAAAACGATTATTTGAAAATGATAAAGAAGTAGAGGTAACTTCTGCAGATCGTGTACTTCTTATTAGCCGTTTTTCAACAGATGAAGAAGTTTTGGCAATAGCAAAAAAACTGCAAGCAGATGGACACTCTATTGTCGGCATCTCTGCTATTCAAGAAGGTACTGAATCACTAGAACAATATACAGATGTACATATTGATACAAAGCTGTTAAAAGGGCTTATTCCAGACGATGAAGGTAATCGCTACGGATTTCCAAGTTTAATTGTAGCTTTATTTGCGTATCACGGAATCAAATTTACAATCGATGAAATGTTAAATGAATATTAAAAAAAGCGCCCTATTTCAGGCGCTTTTTTTATTACTTGCTCTCTTTATTCGTAATAGACGCTTTTACGAAGTCATGGAACAATGGTTGTGGACGGTTTGGACGAGAAACAAGTTCTGGGTGGAACTGTGCTGCCACGAACCAAGGATGATCTTTCAATTCAATGATTTCAACTAAACGGCCGTCTGGGCTTGTACCAGAGAATACAAATCCTGCTTTTTCCATATCCGGACGGAATTGATTGTTGAACTCATAACGATGACGATGACGCTCATATACAACCGGCTCATTATAAGCATTGTAAGCATTTGTTTCTTCAGAAAGCTTACATGGGTATAGACCAAGACGAAGTGTACCACCTAAGTCTTCTACGTCTTTTTGTTCTGGTAATAGGTCAATGATTGCATAAGGTGTGTCAGGATTGATTTCAGAAGAGTTAGCTCCTTCTAATCCTAATACGTTACGTGCGAATTCAATCGATGCAAGTTGCATACCTAAGCAAATTCCTAGGAATGGAACTTTGTTTTCACGAGCATATTGAATTGCAACGATTTTACCTTCTACACCACGATCGCCGAAGCCACCTGGTACAAGGATACCATCTGTGTCTCCTACTAATTCTTGTACGTTCTCTGGTGTTACGTGCTCAGCATTTACCCATTTCACTTCTACATCTGTATCGAAAGAGTAACCTGCATGACGAAGTGCTTCTACAACAGAAATGTATGCATCTTGAAGCTCTACGTATTTACCAACAAGAGCGATTTTTGTTTTCTTAGAAAGATTACGTACTTTTTCAACTAGCGCAGTCCACTCTGTCATATCTGCAGCTGGATTGTCTAATTTTAAGTGATCGCAAACGATTTGGTCCATATTTTGCTCTTGAAGAGATAATGGAACTGCATATAAAGTATCTGCATCGCGTGCTTCGATAACTGCTTTTGTATCGATGTCACAGAATAATGCAAGCTTGTCTTTCATGTCTTGAGAAACAGGCATTTCTGTACGAACAACGATAATATTTGGTTGAATACCTAAGCTACGAAGCTCTTTAACGCTATGTTGCGTTGGTTTTGTTTTCATTTCACCCGCTGCTTTTAAGTACGGGATTAACGTACAGTGAATGTACATTACATTGTCACGACCGATGTCGCTCTTAATTTGACGGATTGCTTCTAAGAATGGTAGAGACTCGATGTCACCAACAGTCCCACCAATTTCTGTAATAACAACATCCGCGTTTGTTTCGCGACCAGAACGGTATACACGCTCTTTAATTTCGTTAGTAATGTGAGGAATAACTTGAACTGTTCCTCCTAGGTATTCACCACGACGCTCTTTTTGAAGAACTGAAGAGTAAATTTTACCTGTTGTTACGTTGCTGTATTTGTTTAAGTTGATGTCGATGAAACGCTCATAGTGACCAAGGTCTAAGTCAGTTTCTGCACCATCATCTGTTACGAATACCTCACCGTGTTGGTATGGGCTCATAGTCCCTGGGTCTACGTTAATGTATGGATCAAACTTTTGAATCGTTACGTTTAAACCGCGATTTTTTAAAAGTCTTCCTAGAGATGCTGCTGTAATACCTTTTCCTAAAGACGATACTACACCGCCTGTTACAAAAATATACTTAGTCATGAAAAAGCTCCCTTCTACTTTGCTGTTATATAATCACCGTTGCAAAGCGCAACGTATGTAGATAACACTGTATCCATCTTATTGTTAGACTCTTTTTATTTTCTAAACAAAAAACAAAAAAGAAAATTGCTCCCCTCATCACAAAAAGTAATAAGTAGGGAGCAATTTTCTTTTATATTTACACTTTAAAAGTATTATCGTCCTTTTTTAAAGAGCCCAAAAATGATTCTACATGGACGATAATGAAAAGTCAAGAACTACAGTTCTTCCTCTTCTTCTTCTTCAGTTTCATCATACTCAAGTTCTTCTTCGGCGAAGTCGTCATCATCTTCATCTAAATCATCAAGATCATCGTCATCTCCGTCTTCATCTTCAAGAACCTTGTCCAAATCTTCTACATCATCTTCTTCGTCTTCAGTTACGTCTGCATCGTCGAAGTCTTCATCTTCTTCAATGTAGTCGTCAAAACCGTCTTCTTCAACTTTACGTTTTTTCTTCGGTTTTGGTTGAGGCAAGATTTCTTCATCAATTTGCTCGTATGGGTACCAGCTGCGTAGCCCCCAACGATTTTCTCCTAAATTAATGAAACGTCCATCGATGTTTAAGTCTGTATAAAATTGTGCGAGTTTCGCATTAACTTGCTCTTGAGATAGTCCCAGCACTTGAGCGATTTCTTGAACCAACTCATTGAATGTCGTTGCTTGTCTTTTATCCCCTAAAACGCTATGTACAACTTCAATCATTGAACATTCTTTTAGCTCTTCTGGTGAATATTGCTTAAAATCCACTTATGCGGCACTTCCTTTCATCAAATATAACCTTATATATAACGGCCTGCTTAAAAAAATCCATACTATTCATTATAAACAAAAGTCGCACAAATATGCTACAAAAAAAACGGGAAACTTTATATAGCAATAAAATTATAATTTGTCCATTCCTTATTTCGGAAGCATATGTGCTCCTTGCAGTACGTACCTAATTTGCATTTCTGTATATTCTTCGAGCGTATACAGTTTTTGTAGCGCCCAACGTCTAAATCCCCACATCTGTCCTTGTATAAAAATATTATGTGCAAGAAGCTGTATTTCTTTTTTAGTTAATGTAAATGTTCCATTTTCCGTACACTGTTCTAAAATATTCTCGAACATTCCTACCATTTGAAACTCCTTTTCTAATACGTATGGGAGTGATTCTTTCGGTAAAAAGCGTACCTCTTGATACATTATTAATACTTCTTCTTGTAATTCGTCCATCACTTTAAAGTAATTCGTTATTGCTATCTTTAAACTTTCTACACTTCCTTTTTCTGTACAAACTACTTCCTCTAATCTTTCTTTTACATGTTCATAAATACTATCACAAACTAAATACAAAACATCATCTTTTGTACGAATGTATTCATAAAGCGTTCCAATACTAAATCCAGCCGCCTTTGCAATCTCTCTCGTTGTTGTACGCGGAAATCCTTTTTGTTTAAACAATTGCACTGCACCTTTAATCATTTGCTCACGCCTTAAAGCGACTAATTTTTCATCTTTCACGGACGCATGTACATTATGTTTAACCATCCTCTTCACCTCTCTCTATTATTTTGGGAAGGAAAAAGCGTAGGAAAATACCTACGCCTTTGATCCTACTTCGTTAACATACGAGAAATTACGAGCCTTTGAATCTCTTGTGTTCCTTCATATATCTGCGTAATCTTTGCATCTCGCATGTAACGCTCTACTGGATAGTCTTTCGTATAACCGTAACCACCAAATACTTGTACCGCTTCAGTCGTCACCTTCATCGCTGCATCACCTGCAAATACTTTTGACATCGCTGATTCTTTCCCATAAGGAAGCCCTTCCGATTCCAGCCAAGCTGCTTGATATGTTAGAAGACGCGCCGCCTCCACATCCGTTGCCATATCTGCAAGTTTAAAGCCAATTCCTTGCTGCGCCGCAATCGGCTTCCCAAACTGATGACGCTCTCTCGCATATTCTACGGAAGCATCTAAAGCCCCTTGTGCAATACCAACCGCTTGCGCCGCAATACCATTACGACCACCGTCTAATGTTTGCATCGCTATCTTAAACCCTTGTCCTTCTTCCCCTAGTAAATTCTCTACAGGAATACGGCAATCTTCGAACATAATTTCAGTTGTTGGCGAAGAGCGAATCCCCAACTTACTTTCCTTCTTCCCAACTGAAAATCCCGGTGTATCACTTTCTACAATAAATGCACTCGTTCCACGCTGCTTCGATTCAGGATCAGTTAACGCAAAGACAACATAAATGTCAGCAATACCGCCATTTGTAATAAAGATCTTTGATCCATTTAATACATAATGGTCTCCATCTCTTTTAGCAATCGTCTTCATTCCACCGGCGTCCGATCCAGATCCCGGCTCCGTTAAGCCGTACGCGCCAATTTTCTTCCCTTCAGCCATCGGTCGTAAAAATATTTGCTTTTGCTCTTCTGTTCCAAATTTAAAAATTGGCCAACCAGCAAGCGAAGTATGTGCAGACAATGTTACACCTGTAGAAGCACATACACGCGATAATTCTTCAATAGCAATTACATACGCCAAGTAATCGCTTCCAATTCCACCGTATTCTTCAGGCCACGGAATACCGGTTAAACCAAGCTCGGCCATTTGATCAAATATTGCACGATCAAATCTCTCTTCTTCATCCCGCTCAGCTGCCGTCGGTGCTACTTCGTTCTTAGCAAAGTCTCGAACCATTTTTCTTATCATTTCATGTTCTTCTGATAGTTTAAAATGCATGCCCGTCTCCCCCTTGTGCTTTTATAAAGCTCGGCTAATAACCAGTTTCTGTATCTCGCTCGTTCCTTCATATATTTGCGTGATTTTCGCATCACGGAAAAATCTTTCCACTGGATAGTCTTTCGTATAACCGTATCCACCAAATACTTGCACCGCTTCAATCGCAACTTCAACAGCTGTTTTAGAAGCGAATAATTTCGCAATAGATGCTTCTTTACCGCATGGTAGTCCTTGTGCTCTTAACGATGCCGCTCTATATACGAGTAATCGCGCCGCTTCTACACTAGTAGCCATATCTGCAAGTTTGAAGCCAATCCCTTGCTGCGCCGCAATTGGCTTTCCGAATTGCTCACGTTCTTTCGCATAATCAATTGCACATGCAAGCGCCGCTTCTGCAATTCCTAATGCTTGCGCTCCAATTCCAATTCGTCCAACATCTAAATTCGCCATCGCTACCTTAAATCCTTGTCCTTCTTCACCAAGTAAATTCTCAGCCGGCACTTTCATGTCCTCGAACGTAAGCTGTACCGTGCGAGAACCGAGAAGTCCCATTTTATGCTCATCTTTGCCAATAATTAAGCCTGGTGTATCTTTTTCTACTATGAATGCAGAAATCCCACTTTTTCCTGCCTCTGGATTTGTAGAAGCGAATACGATGTATGTACTTGCTTCACCGCCATTTGTAATAAATACTTTCGATCCATTAATAATGTAGTGATCGCCTTTCTTTACAGCTCTTGATTTCAAACTTCCTGCATCTGATCCTGCATTCGGTTCTGTTAATGCAAATGCGCCTAAATATTCACCAGTCGCAAGTTTAGAAACATATTTCTCTTTCTGTTCTTCTGTTCCAAAATATAAAATTGGGTTCATCCCAACTGACGTATGTACAGCTAAGATTACACCAACTGTTGCACTTACCTTTGAAATTTCTTCAATCGCTAAAATGTAAGAGATAAAATCCATTTCTGAACCGCCGTATTTTGCAGGCGCTGGAATTCCCATTAATCCAAGCTCACCCATCTTCTGCAAAATCTCTTTTGGGAACACCCCTTGTTCCATACTAGGAACAAAGGGTGCTATTTCCTTCTGCGCAAAATCTCGAACCATTTTCCTCATCATCTGTTGCTCTTCATTAAAACGAAAGTTCATATACGCCGCCTCCATTTGCTATATATCCTTTTAACAATTTGGTAAGACCACTATTTTGTAACAAAGGGGAATTTATTCGTAAACGTAGAAACCACGACCTGTTTTACGTCCTAACCATCCTGCATTTACGTACTTGCGTAGCAATGGACATGGACGATATTTACTATCACCTAAACCTTCATGCAACACTTCCATAATGTATAAACATGTATCTAAACCGATAAAATCAGCGAGCGTTAAAGGACCCATCGGGTGATTCATACCGAGTTTCATTACTTCATCAATCGCTTCTTTCGTCGCTACACCTTCATATAATGTATAAATTGCTTCGTTAATCATCGGTAATAAAATGCGGTTCGATACAAACCCTGGGAAATCATTTACTTCAACTGGTACTTTCCCAATTTTCTTCGTAATATCTTCAATCGTTTCATATACTGCATCATCTGTAGCCAATCCACGAATAATTTCAACAAGCTTCATAACCGGAACGGGGTTCATAAAATGCATACCGATTACCTTTTCCGGACGCTTCGTTACCGCTGCAATTTCAGTAATTGGCAGAGATGACGTATTCGTCGCTAAAATTGCGTGTTCTGGAGCGATTTCATCTAGATTCGCAAAGATTTTCTTTTTAATATCCATTTTCTCAACAGCTGCTTCAATAATAAGGTCTGCTTCCTTCACACAATCTAAATCAAGCGTTACTGTAAGACGGTTTAATGTCGCTTCCTTTTCTTCTTCCTTCATGCGCCCCTTTTCTACTTGGCGCGCTAAGTTTTTCGTAATGATAGCCAACCCTCTATCTAATTGCTCCTGTTTTAAATCTTGTACCTTCACATCGTATCCTGCCATTGCACATACTTGTGCAATTCCTGATCCCATTTGTCCTGCACCAATTACAACAATTTTTTGTACACTCATTTCTTCTTCCCCCTTAATATAATTCTGTAATAAATGAATCGTTTTCTCGCCGTAAATTAATGAACCTCAATCATCACCGCATCGCCTTGACCGCCACCACTACAAATCGAAGCAATTCCAATTCCGCCACCGCGTTGCTTAAGTGCATGGATTAATGTAACGATAATGCGCGCTCCACTTGCTCCAATTGGGTGTCCCATCGCTACTGCGCCGCCGTTTACATTCAATTTTTCTGGGTCAATTCCCGCGATCTCTGTACTTGCAATTGCTACCGCTGCAAATGCTTCATTAATCTCAAATAAATCAATGTCTTCAATTGTCTTTCCTGTTTTTTCTAACAATGCGTTAATTGCATACCCTGGCGTTCTCGGGAAATCTTTAGATTCCACTGCAATTGCTGTATGCGCCAAAATTGTTGCTAATGGCCTTCTTCCTTCTTGTTTCGCTCTGTCTTCACTCATTAATACAAGTGCAGCACCACCATCGTTTAGGCCTGGCGCATTACCTGCTGTCACCGTCGCTGTTTTATCAAATACAGGTTTTAATTTTGCTAACTTTTCAACCGTTGTATCCGCGCGTGGTGCTTCATCCTTTGCAACGACAATCGGATCACCTTTTCTTTGTGGAATCGTTACTGGCACGATTTCCTCTTCGAAACGTCCTTCTTTATGTGCTGAAACTGCACGTTGATGGCTACGATATGCCCATTCATCTTGCGCTTCGCGAGAGATTCCGTCTTCTTTCGCAACTTCTCCGCCATAAACACCCATGTGTATACCTGAAAATGCGCATGTTAAACCGTCAGCAACATTTAAATCAATAACCTCGTTGTTGCCCATTCTGTATCCCCATCTTGCTCCGCGTAAAATGTAAGGGCTGTTACTCATCGACTCCATACCGCCAGCTACAATCAATGATTGATCGCCAGTACGAATAATTTGATCCGCTAACGTAACCGCACGAAGCCCTGATGCACAAACTTTATTCACTGTTTCCGTCTGCACTTCCCAAGGGATTCCAGCAGCTCTCGCAGCTTGGCGCGATGGAATTTGTCCCTGCCCGCCTTGAATAACTGTGCCAAATATAACTTCCTCAACATCACTAGCAGAAACGTTCGCTCTTTCAAGCGCTGCTTTAATTGCAATTCCTCCAAGTTCTGTTGCTTTTACATCTTTTAAAGATCCTCCGAATTTCCCAACCGGTGTTCTTGCAGCACTTAAAATAACTGTTTTACTCATGTTTCTTCCCCCATTTCTTTTTTTAGAACCGAGCGCTCGCTCGGCATTGTTACGTTGAGAAGAGGTGCAATGATTGCACCTCTCTCTAAAGTTGTATTCATGCTTGCAAATTACATAGCTTCTTTCTTCTGTCCGATAACAGAGCGTTCTAAAATCTCTGTTACATCAAGCGTTTGAACATTCTCTTCTACCTCTTTCGCTTTCGTCCCATCACTAATCATCGTTAAGCAATATGGACAACCTGTACCGATAATGGATGGTTGCACAGCTAATGCTTGTTCTGTACGAGCAACGTTAATACGTGAACCGGCTGTCTCTTCCATCCACATTAAGCCACCACCTGCTCCACAGCACATTCCCGTTTCACGGTTACGTGCCATTTCTACAAGGTTCACGCCAGGAATCGCTTTCAAAATATCACGTGGCGCTTCGTATACTTCGTTGTATCTTCCTAAATAACAGGAATCATGGTACGTAACTGTTTCCTCAATAGCATGAACAGGTTTTAAGCGTCCTTCTTTCACCCACTGAGCTAACAGTTCTGTATGATGATAGACTTCTGCTTGCAAGCCAAAGTCCGGATACTCATTTTTAAATGTGTTATAAGCATGAGGGTCAATCGTAACGATTTTCTTCACTCCTGCTTTTTCAAATTCTTCGATATTCTTTGTCGCCATCTCTTGGAAAACAAATTCATTTCCAAGTCGGCGCGGTGTATCTCCAGAGTTCTTCTCTTTATTACCAAGTATCGCAAATGAAATGCCTGCTTCGTTCATCAACTTCGCAAACGAGATCGCAATCTTCTGACTACGATTATCATATGATCCCATTGAACCAACCCAGAATAAATATTCGAACTCCTCGCCAGCTTTCGATTTTTCTTTCACAGTTGGAACTGTTACTTCATCATCACCTTGGCGCCATGTTTCGCGCTCTTTACGGTTCAGACCCCACGGATTCCCTTGACGCTCGATGTTTGTCATCGCACGCTGCGCTTCCGCGTCCATCTTTCCTTCTGTTAAAACGAGATAGCGGCGTAAATCAATAATTTTGTCAACATGCTCATTCATAACCGGACACTGATCTTCACAGTTACGACACGTTGTACAAGCCCAAATCTCTTCTTCTGTAATAACATCTCCAATTAAACTCGGATCGTAAGCGAGTGCTGTAGCTGCTGATTCCTGTTGCCCTTTCCCAGATGCCATCATCGCTAACTGGTTTCCTTGTTTATTATTAAAGGCAACTACGGGAACCCACGGTGCTTTCGATGTCACTGCTGCTCCTTTATCAGTTAAATGATCGCGAAGTTTTAAAATTAAATCCATCGGCGATAACATTTTCCCTGTTCCTGTTGCCGGACACATATTTGTACAACGACCACACTCTACGCAAGCGTATAAATCGATAAGCTGATTTTGTCTAAAGTCTTCTATTTTACCAACACCAAATGTTTCTTGTGTTTCATCTTCAAAGTCAATCTTTTCAAGCTTCCCTGGATTTGAAAGACGGCCAAAGAATACGTTGGCTGGTCCTGCAATTAAATGCGCGTGTTTTGATTGTGGAACATAAACTAAAAACGTTAACAGAATTAGTAAATGCACCCACCAAGAGAAATAGAACACAGAAATGGCTACGGTTTCATTTATTCCCGAGAAAACGTAAGCGATTGCAGAAGCGATTGGTTCACTCCATGAAAGCTCCTCGCCGTGCCATATAATTCCCATTCCATTACCGAGTAGCACAGATACCATTAAGCCACCAATAAAGATAAGAACAAGGCCTGATTTGAAATTACGTTTTAAACGAACTAGCTTCTCAACATAACGTCGATGAAAAGCCCAAAAGACTGCAATTAAAATAACAAGTGTGACAATTTCCTGGAAGAATGTAAATGCAGGGTATAGTGGTCCAAGTGGAAGATGTGATCCTGGTGCGAGTCCTTTCCAAACGAAGTCAATTGCTCCAAATTGGACAAGAATAAATCCGTAAAAGAACATAACGTGAATAATGCCGCTCTTTTTATCTTTCAGCAGCTTTTTCTGACCGAAGACATTGACCTTAAGGAGATCCCAACGCTCTTTAAAACGACGGTCAAATTCAATCTTTTTTCCTAACTGTATGTAGGCCATCCTCGTTCGTATAAGATACACAAACAGATATCCCGCATAAGCAATAACAGCAATGGCAGCCAGCCAATTAATGATCAGTAAGCTATTCATTTTTATGCTACCCCTCTCTTTGTAAGCCCTCTTTATTTTTTAGAATCTTCGAAAACATATAATTTTCTGAATTTTATCTCCTACCTTCATTATATAATGAGTGAGCATTCAGTCAACAGTTTTTTGTTATACAACAACATATTTTTTAATAAAGCTGTTTTTTTCGGTGAAACTATAAAGTGAAACTTTAATTTATAAAAACTGCTGGTGAAAAGACCGTGAAGGAGGGAATTTACTCATGTTCTTCTTATCTCTCTTATTAATAGGCATCGCTCTCTGGATTGTAATCGACTTTTCTTATGGGAGAATTGTTCATTTAAAGCGTGTACGTTCTCGTTCTTTCCCTTTACGTCAAAGTGATTTTCACCTTTATACATACGGAAAAGATTTGTATGACGCCCTATTTACTGATATAAAACAGGCGAAGCACCATGTGCACGTTTTGTTCTTCATTGTCAAAAACGATAAAATCAGCCGTGAATTTTTAAAGTTACTTATCGATAAAGCAAAGGAAGGGATTGAAGTAAGACTTTTACTCGATCGATTAGGAAGCCACCATTTATCAAACGAGGCAATTCATTCCTTGCAAAAACATGGGGTCTCTTTTTCATTTTGTCATAAAGTAAGGTTTCCTTTTCTCTTCTTTTCTGCAAATCAAAGAAACCATAGAAAAATTACAGTTATTGACGGAAAAATTGGTTATATTGGTGGGTTTAATATTGGAGAAGAATATTTAGGACATAATCAAAAATTAGGATTATGGCGCGATTATCATTTACGCCTTACAGGGGAAGGAATACAAGATTTACAAAAGCAATTTTTACATGATTGGCTCGACGATACGAACCAAAATTTATTAAATTCACCTCTTTATTTTCCTAAGCAACAACCAGGAATCATTCTGCATCGTTTTATCCCTACTGATGGTGCCTACTTGCAAAGTACATTTTTATATTTAATCAAAAGTGCGAAAAAAGAACTCTTTATCGGTACACCATATTTCATTCCTGGGAAGAAAATTATGAATGCATTATTAAAAGCGCGACAACGTGGGGTTCAAATCACGGTTCTTGTTCCAGAAAAAGCGGATCACGCCCTTGTTCGCGAAGCAAAATTCCCATATTGCCGCAAGTTAATACAAGCTGGGTGCAATATTTACGCATTTCAACAAGGGTTTTTTCACGCTAAAGTTATTATAGCCGATGATTATATTTGTGATATTGGAACTGCAAACTTTGATATGCGAAGTTTATACAGTAACCATGAAATCAACTGCCTTTTATATGATAAACATTTTATACAAACAGTAAAAAATAAATTCCATGAAGATCTAGAAAATGCGTCATTACTTTCCTTTAAGGATGTTAGCCCGCATTCTCTTATTGATAGAGGAAAAGAATGGGTAGGCACGATACTTGCTTTCTTTCTATAGGAAAGATAATGGATAAAGGAGATGTATTCATTATGATTATGCGTTTCGGATATGTCTCACATGCAATGGCACTCTGGGACTGTTCTCCGGCTAAAACGATGACATTTACAAGCTTTCAAAAGCTTAGTAAGCAAGAACGAGAAGATAAATTATACGATGTTACACGGCAGAATCTTGAGCATACAATACGTATTCTTCATTACAATATAGCGCATGAAATTCCATTATATCGCTTATCTTCTTCCATCGTCCCACTTGCAACACATCCCGAAGTCGAGTTCGATTACATCGGGTTGTTCACACCGCTTTGGCGTAAAATTGGGGCATTAATTAAAGAACACAATCTGCGAGTAAGTTTTCATCCAAATCAATTTACGCTATTTACAAGCGATAAGCCACATATTACAACTAACGCTATTACAGATATGACCTATCATCATAAAGTATTAGATGCAATAGGAATTGCAGATTCTTCTTATATTAACATCCATGTAGGTGGTGCCTATGGAAATAAAGAAAAAGCGGTTGGACGTTTTCATGAAAACATAAAAAAACTTCCTGCACATATAAAAAAGCAAATGACGCTTGAAAACGATGATAAAACATATACAACTGCTGAAACTTTATCTATTTGCCAAAAAGAAAAGATACCTTTCGTATTTGATTATCATCATCACATGGCTAACCTTTGCGAGGAACCGCTAGAAGATTTACTTCCTGCAATTTTTGAAACTTGGTCACATACAAATATCATTCCTAAAGTTCACATTTCCTCCCCTAAATCAGAAAAAGAGTTTAGGGCTCACGCTGAATATATTAATGTAGAGTTTATTAAACCTTTCTTACACATTGCAAAAAAAATCAATCATGATTTCGATATTATGATTGAAAGTAAACAGAAAGATTTAGCACTATTCCAATTAATAGCTGAACTTTCTTCTATAAGAGGAATGAAAAGAACAACTGGCGCAACGTTACAATGGTAAATTGTAATGTTGCGCCTTTTTTTCAAAAAGTAATTCTTATAGTAAAAATGTTCCTATTTTATATGCTATTATTTAAATTAGCATTTTCCCCCTAAGATTCAACTTTATTGAAATGGAGTCATAATATGATTAATCAAAAAAAGTATGTACAATTTGTCATAATTTATATTTTTATATTTTCTCTTTGGATATTCTTTATTCCAGATAAATGGAATATAAAAGAAATTGGAATCCTTTTCTTATTTTGTTTTGCTGCAGTCTTTTCTTGTTATTGCTCATATAAAGCAATTAAGAAGATGAAGCGCGGCGATAAATTATTTTGGGTGTTATTATTATGCACTTGCCTCTGTGGATTGGCTATGGAGATAACTTTATTTCTTGATTCACTTTCTATATGCACTCAAGTCATATTCTCATATGAAGCACTACCTTTTTTCATCATCCAGTATATTTTACTCTTTTCTGGCTTTACTATAAAATTCATAAAACATTACTCTATTAGGGGCCTTGCTCAATTTTCATTCGATAGCATCTTTATCGTTATTATGAATATTTATTTTACCCTAACTTTTATTTTGGATCTTTCAAGCTTCAGTATGCTAACAAAGGGCACGTGGATTTTAATTGGATACTTTGTCGCACAATCATTAGTCATTTACGCCGTTATTAGCCTGTATAGAAGAGAACAATATTCTTCTAGTAGAATTTCATTAATTATTGGTTTTACTATCATTCTCGTTTACGGATATATACAGCTATTCCAGTTAAACAAAGGAATGCAAACTTCCGCTGAATTCTCTTATTTAATACATACTGCTTCCATTTTATTAATCTGTTTATCGTCCATACTATACATTTTGGATAAACCAATGCAACATGAAACGAAAACAAAATATTATCGATTTGACTATGTGCGCTTTATATTACCGTATTTTAGTATAATCATTACTTTTTCCTTTATTATCATTCAACCTTGGGATGATAAGTTCATGTTAATCGGTCTCGTATTATCACTTATTTTTTTATTCTTACGACAACTTTACATGTGGAAAGATAATAAAGTATTAATCGATACATATGAACAGCTGACTACACAACTAGAAGATGAAGTTGAAGAAGGTGCATTCGCATTATCAAAAAGTGAACAACGCTATAAATCTTTATTTGAAGATCATCCCGATGCTGTTTTCTCTTTAAATATGAATGGTATTTTTCAACATTCTAATAAGGCATGTGAAAGCTTGTTTACCGCCTACTATTGTGAAGTAGCAAGCTATTCTCTTCTACACTTCATTGATTCAAAAGACCATGATCTACTAAAGAAAGCTTTACAAATAACAAAAGAAGGTAGGCCACAAACTTTAGAAGTTCGTACAAAAGAAAACGAAGGCTATTACTATTACCTTCACATTACACTCATCCCTACTTTCATAAACAAAGAAGTTGTTGGGATGTTCGGCATAGCACGTGATATTACAACTTTATATGAAAAGCAAAAACAAGTAGAACATTTAGCATTTCATGATGCACTTACTGGATTACCAAATCGCCGAAAGTTTGAAAAAGATTTAAAAAACATTTTAAATACAGCTCAAACTAGCGCGAATGATGTTGCCGTCATGTTCCTTGATTTAGATAGATTCAAAAAAATTAACGATAGACTTGGTCACGATGTCGGAGATCTATTATTAATTGAAGTAGCAAAAAGATTACGTGGTTGCTTGCGTTCAAAAGATATCGTTGCTCGTCAAGGTGGAGATGAGTTTACAATTCTATTACCAGATATGTACTCAGAAAAAAGTGCGGCTTTTATAGCGGAACAGATTTTAACTGTTTTAAACAAACCATTCTTCATTAAAGACGAAGAACTGTCTATTACACCTAGTATCGGAATTGCCATGTATCCTGATTACGGGACCGATGTTACTGAATTAATGAAAAATGCTGATATGGCTATGTATCGCGCGAAGGCAAATGGAAAAAACAGATTTGTTTTCTTCTCAAAAGAAATAAGTATCGCCCAAAATGAAATCCAATTCTTAGAAGGTGAACTTACAAAAGCATTACAACAAAATGAATTTTTCCTGGAATATCAGCCACAAGTAAGCACAAAAACAAAACAAATTATCGGTTTTGAAGCATTAATTCGTTGGAAGCATCCAAAACTCGGCATCGTATCGCCCGCTCAATTCATTCCTCTAGCTGAGGAAACCGGATTTATTATTGAGCTTGGAAATTGGATTTTACGTACCGCTTGCTTAGAGGCAAAAAGGTGGCATAATCAAGGTTTTTCTCACTTAAAAGTTGGTGTGAATTTATCTGTTGTTCAATTTAACCATACAAATTTAATCCCAACCATTTCAAAAGTGTTAGAAGAAACAGAACTAAAACCAGAAGCACTAGATATTGAAATTACGGAAAGCATTGCAATTAATCAAAATCAATCTGTAGTTGCAAAACTAGAACAGCTTCAAAATCTCGGTATTCAAATTTCAATCGATGACTTTGGAACGGGTTATAGTTCTTTAGCTTATTTAACAAAATATCCAATTAATACATTAAAAATTGCTCGGGAATTTATTTGCGGCATTACAACTAGTCCTTTAGAAGAAGCGATTATCTCTTCCATTATTACACTATCAAAAGAATTAAATTTAGAAGTTATTGCCGAAGGAGTAGAGACAGAAGAACAATGGAAGTTTTTATATGAACAAAACTGTGACAACATTCAAGGATTCTTTATTAGCAAGCCTGTTTCTAGTAAAGATGTTTGGATGTTACTCCACAAAAAAACAACCGTCTAGATAAGACGGTTGTTTTTTAATATTCAAAAGGTAGGTCCGAAGCTAATTGTACCTCTTGATCATTATGAGAAATTACTTGGCTTTTCTCTAAAGCTGTATCTGTTAATGAAATACCCCATGCCATTGCTAACGTTAATAAACTACCAATAAGTAATTTTTTCATATTCCATCACCCACATTTTTTTCTTTTAATATATCATGAAAATTTATCCATACCGCATGCAATTATGCATATCCATTTTTTGGGTTATTCATTGATTGATTTTATTTACGATCGCCTCTTTATATGCATGCATTTCTAATATATCAAAAAAGAAACTTGCTTTCTTATATGCATCTTCAATCTCTGCCTCATCATACTCCAACTTTTCTAGACATTCACCTCTTTGATAGTACAGCTGTCCAATTAATGCCATACTATTAATTCGGCAAGATATTTCAATCGCCTTATTCACTTGATACAAGGCTTGTTCATATTGATTATCTAAGTATAATGCTTTTGCATGATTATATCTTACCTTCACGTCGAATTCTTCATTATCATGCAATGTCTCTAATTGTTTTAATATATCTTCAAATAACTCAATACTTTTCTTAAAATAATTATTTTCAGCATAAATATTTGCAATTGCATTCTCTATATAAAGATTTTGGTATACGTCTATTCCAGCTAATTGTTGGTTTAATAATTTTTTTAATTCTAAAATACAATATTCATAATCAATTTTCTTCAATATGTAAGCTGCTACATGATATTGCCATTGAAGAAACTGCTGGAATTCAGGATGATATTCTTCCTTTTTCAGCTCATTCCATACTCTATTATAAATCTCTTTATATTTTTTTTGCTTACACAGCATAATGACTTGATCTTTAAACTGTTTTTTTCTCTCGATATCTGAATAAATGAGTACCTCATAAAAATGAATAATGGGAACTTGTAACTTTGCTGCAATACCTTGCAATATATCCATACTTGGGTATACTGCGCCTGATTCAATTCGGCTCACTTCCGATTGATGACATATGTTCTCGGATAACTGCTTTTGTGTTAACCCTCTCATCACCCTAATTTTCTTAATTTCACTTCCTAGTTTTTCTGCGTGCATACTTACTCACCATCCCATTATAACAATCTAATTTTTTAAGTTGTCATACCACTACAATAATGTGAATTCGACAATTTTTGATATGAAATAATGCATAATATATATATAAAATTCGGCAAATTCTTAATACAATTCATCCCACATACAATAATTAGGAGTTTTATAGATGAATTAGAGAAAACTTGCCAGTGCATTCATTCCGTTCGGTCTCCTTTGCTCCTTATCAACAAAAGCTATTCATGCCCAAGAATTAGATAAAAGTGAAGTAAAAGTTGAAAATGCTCAGCCTGGTTTAACAATTGGGAAATTAACAAAACCTCAAAATGATACGAAAGAGAATATTGCAAAAAACATTTAAAGGGTGAGGTAAACGTGGCTAAAGCTCAACAAGAACAAGTCACTACTAAGAAAATGTAGATTTCCAACCTACAAATAAAGAAACAAAAGAAAATCAAACCGAAGCTCGCCTTGCACAAACATATAAAAACTATAAAGTATATGGACAAGATCTTATTGTAAAAGTAGATAAAAATGGAGTAATCACAACTATTAGTGGTAAAGTTGTCCAAAATTCAGATCAACAACCTAATCTTACTATAACAAATTTTTTGTCGAAAAATGAAGTAAAATCTATATTACGCGATATACTTCAAATCCTGAGCGATGTGACTGTGACGAAACTCTCTATTGAAATACTTGTTTATAAGAAAAAAGAAGCTTACCACTCATAGGTAAACTTCTTTTCATATCCATCCCTTTTCTTCTGCAATTGTAATGGCCTCAATTCTATTTTTCGCATCGAGCTTCGTTAATACTTCAGAAATATAATTACGCACTGTTCCAGGTGAAAGATAAAGTACCTTCGCAATTTCATTTGCCGTCTTTCCTTCTTTTGCAAGTAGCAATACTTCTTTTTCACGATCTGATAACGGATTTTGCTCCTGCCATAAGCCGAACATTAAATCTTGAGAGACTTCTCGCTTTCCTTTCATTACGTTACGAATCGATGCAGCTAAATCTTCACTCGGGCTATCCTTTAATAAATATCCTTGTACGCCAGCTTTCATTGCTCGTTCAAAATAACCAGGGCGCGCAAATGTTGTTAAAATCATCACCTTACATGCTGATTTTTCTTTCTTTAATGTTTCCGCAACATCTAATCCGCTTTGAATTGGCATTTCAATATCCATAATGCTTACATCGGGTTTTAGCGATTCAATTAGTTTTAGCGCTTCTTCCCCGTTCGCAGCTTGCCCAATTACTTCGATATCGTCTTCTAGATCAAGTAAGGCCCCTAATGCACCACGAAGCATTCGCTGATCTTCTGCAATAATAATTCGAATCATGCCCTCACCTCATCTTTTCCAGTTCTAATAACAACCGGAACTTTTACTATTAATAGTGTCCCTGGATTGATCGTACACAGTTCAACAAATCCATCAATAAGAGCAATGCGCTCCTTCATACCACGAATGCCATTTCCATCATGGTTTTGATCTGCTAAACCGATTCCGTTATCTTCTACTTTCAAAATTAGCTCACCTTGTGATTCTAATACAGAGACTGTACAATTTGTCGCCTTACTATGTTTTACAACATTCGTCACAGCCTCACGTAAACACATTCCTAAAATATTTTGTTCAATAGGTGATAACGAACTCGAACTTGCTTCCTGCTTCACTTCTAATTCGATATTAGCCGCTTGTAAGATTGCCCTTATTTGCTCAAGCTCTTCTTCTACTGTAATCATACGCATATCAGAAATTAATTCCCTTAGCTGTTTTAAAGCCGTACGAGATGTTTGTGTAATTTCCTTTGCTTCCTCACTTGCACGCTCCGGATTTTTTACAATTAATTTCTCCACGAGCTGACTCTTTAAAGTAATAAGTGATAACGTATGCCCCAACGTATCATGAAGATCTCTTGCAATTCGTTGCCGCTCTTCACGTTTCACTAAATCTTTAATTTGCTCATTGGCTTCGTTTAATTGATTTCTTAACATCTTTTTTTGATTAAAATTACGCATTCCAAATGGTGTAAGTAGCATTAAAATAAACATCGGAACAATATTTACTAAACTCGTAGTTGTTATTTGATTCATATTTACAAATATAAAACTTCCAAGCATTACAGCTAACAAACTTAACAACACTCGAAACACTTTCTTATTTGGTGCAAACCCTATCGCACTTGCTGTGAAAAAACCAAAGAATATCATGAAGGGGTTGTAAAATAAAGCAAATAAAAAAATGAGTACCATTTGAATACATGCCCAAAAAACAAACGTTCTCTGTACAAAATAAAGCTGACGGTATGTGATAATGAAAACTATCAACATACCGCTTCCAATTACAAGCTTCCACCCTGACGCCTGCGATAAATGGTAAATCGGAAATAATAAATACACGAGAAACATATACGGAAAGAAACCCATATGTTTCGGAAAAATCTCAATCCTCTTCTTCTCTATCATTTATACCGCTTCCTGTCTTTTTCTTATATATATTGATATTACAACAAATATAAGGAAATAACCTCCTAATACCGCGATATTTTCCCAACCAATCGATTTTCCAGCTACAATATCCCATGCACCACTTCCGAAGTGATATGTTGGTGTCCATTCACCGATAGATCTTAATATTTTCGGGAATACTTCGATTGGCATCCATAGACCGCCAATTACAGCTAAACTCATATTTAAAATATTCGCTAAACCCGCTGCTGCATCCGCCTTCTTAATAGAACCTATTACTGTTCCTAATGCTAAAAATGGTGTTACACCTAACAACAACCATAATCCAGCACCAATCCATTGCCCTACTGTTAACTCAACATGATTAATTAATATCCCTGCGATAAAGATAACTAAAATTGAAAAAGCATTCACTACTGTTTGAGCGATGATCTTTGCTGTTATATAAGCTCCCTCCGGAAGTGGTGTAATTTTCAACAAATGTGTCCACCCTTGCCCCTTTTCCTGAGAAATCCTTACACCGAAACTAAAAAGTGCAGTCCCTACAATACTAAACGTCGCCATTGAGATTAAATAATGCGCTTTCCACGCATCTCCATTTTGTGGCACTTGAATAACATTAGTGAAAATATAGTAAAACATAACTGGCATTAATAATGAGAAAAAGATAAATAATTTATTGCGGAACGTACGTAAAATCTCTATTTTGCATTGCATCCATAAAGCCTTCATGCGATTTCCCCCTTCTGATTTGCGATAAACTGTTCAAATGCTTCATCAAGACTTCCACGTTCAACTGAAATATTTGTTACAGGTAAGTTCTTTTCATAAATTGCTTTTAAAGTTGCATCCGTATCTTCAGTTATTAAAGTGAAGTTACCTTCGTTTAATTGTACTTCTGTTACGCTTGGTAACTCTTTTAATAATTTTGCAGGAATACTTTCCTTCGAGTAAAATGTAATTGTTTTTTGTGAAATCGTCGCTTTCATCTCATCTGGCGTACCGTTTGCGATAATCTTTCCATTTGCGAATAATAAAATACGATTTGCTAATGCATCTGCTTCTTCTAAATAGTGCGTCGTTAAAATAATCGTTTTCCCTTCACCCGCTAACTTTCGAATCGTTTCCCAAAACGTTCTTCGAGACATAATATCCATTCCTACTGTCGGCTCATCTAAAAATAGCAAATCTGGATTCCCTGCAAGTGCGAGCGCAAAATTTAACCTTCTCTTTTGACCACCTGATAACTTCTCACATCTTTGCTTTCGCTCTGATTCTAAATTTGATAACTGTAGTAACACTTCTTTCGCTACAGGATTCGTATAATAACTACGGAATAACTCAATTGCCTCGTCCACCGTAATGCTATCAATGACACTTACTTCTTGTAACATCGCACCGAGGCTATTACGAACATCTCTATGCTTTGGACTCTTTCCAAATATAGAAACAGTTCCTTCCGTCGGATCCTTTAATCCAAGCATCATCGACATCGTCGTCGTTTTCCCTGCCCCATTCGGTCCAAGTAGTGCTACGATTTCTCCTTTATTCACATGAAATGAAACGTTACTTACTGCGTTTTTATGTTTAAATGTTTTAGAAACACCATTTACTTCAATAATCTTTTCCATCTCTCCACCCCCGCTGTTTCTTATATTTACATTGTATTACTTGGAAAACTTAGGAAACAGTATGATGCGTCATGACATCGATATGACAATTGTCATGTATTCTTTATGAGAGGAATCAATCCGCATACTGCAAGCGAGTAGCAGGACGAAAATAAACATGATACAATCGGGTAAGATATATATTCGAGGAAGGACAGTGGTTTTCATGATTATTCGTAATGAACAAGATTTAGAAGGCTTACGAAAAATCGGCCGCATCGTTGCGCTTGCACGTGAAGAAATGAAAAAAGAAGCGAAGCCAGGTATGACAACGAAAGAGCTTGATTTGATCGGTAAAAAAGTATTAGATGAGCACGGTGCTATTTCTGCACCTGAAAAAGAATATGATTTCCCTGGTGTAACCTGCATCAGTGTAAACGAAGAAGTTGCTCACGGTATTCCAGGAGATCGCGTATTAAAAGAAGGCGACTTAGTAAATGTCGACGTATCTGCTGCACTTGATGGCTATTATGCAGATACAGGTATTTCATTTGTACTTGGAGAAGATGAAGCAAAAGAAAAGCTTTGCCAAGCAGCTGTTGATGCATTTTGGGCAGCAATGAAAAAGGTGAAAGCTGGTTCAAAGCAAAATCAAATTGGTCGTGCTGTTTCAAACTTCGCACATAAAAATGGATACAATGTGATTCAAAACTTAACTGGTCACGGTATCGGTCTTAGTTTACATGAAGCACCAAACCACATTTTAAGCTATTTTGACCCAATGGATAATGCGCTTTTAAAAGATGGTTTAGTTATCGCTGTAGAGCCATTCATTTCTATGAAAGCTGATCACATTATCGAACGTGGCGATGATGGTTGGACATTCGTTACACCTGATAAAAGCCTTGTTGCACAATGTGAACATACCGTTGTCGTAACACGCGGTGAACCGATAATTTTAACAGAAATATAAAATTAAAAATGACCGTTTGTAGAATTTTTCTACTAAAACGGTCATTTTTAATTTTCGGAAAATGTTTGTTAAACCGCTGTTGAACTCTTTATCATTTAAGTATATAATCTTTAGCGAAGGTTATTCATAATCATCTTCTAGAGAAGATAACACTATTATCAAAAGGGATACCTTCTTTTTTATTATGTAAAACAGCTTCAAAAATGACCGCAGCAATGATTTAGTCGAATATTATAAATAACTTATATTCCACTAAATCCGAAAAGGAACTGTACCATGTTAACTTCGGTCCACAAATTGTACAACTCTCTCTAGGCAAAAAGTTAATTTTCATAAATGTAATAAGTGACATTCTTAAGATACAATTACCCCAATTTCATATTACATGAATGAATATTTTCAAAGTGCATATTGTCTTCAACCTAACCAAAATCAACCCTATTCAGATTTTTTCCACACAATTTTAAAGCAAAAAACAAACTTTTAACTTGGGATACATTACTTTGGTTAGCATGTATCGTAAAACTTACCTTTATGACTATCCAGTTCATAACACATTCACAAGAAAATGCTCTTGTATATAAAGGTCTGATATCGTTCCTTTTATCAGCATACTTTCGACATTTTTTGTCGAATTATGTATATTCCAGATTTTTACGTTACTTTATATATGCCTTTGGTTAAACATTTATTCTGTCAGAGAACGTACATAGAAACGGAGGGATAGTAGCAACAAAGACTTTATAACAATTAACTTTTTTTATATTCCATTTGTTCATGTGGAATATATTCCTCAGTGAACAAATGAATGTTCAAAGGAGGCAAAATGAAAAAACTTTTCAATATATGTTTAATTGTATTTGTACTATTTTCACAGTTTATTAGTTTCCCGTACAATCAGGCAAAAGCTGAGACTTTACAGGAAACTTCATTATTTGACACTGTTGAGATGAAAGATGTAACGGATCACATTATTGACGAAGCAAAAAATCCTAACAACTTAATAAAGATAGGATCAACCATTCAAGTAGAATATGCTTGGTCAATAAAGGATCAACGAGTTGTACATGCAAACGATACAGCAGTAATTCAAATACCACTTGCATTAAAAATATCTAAAGATTTGCAAGGAGATTTAGTAACAGGTCCAAAAAATATTGGTCAATATTTTTTAACAGCTAAAGATAATAAATTAAAACTAATATTTAATGATCAAGTAGAAAATTCGAAAGATGCTAAAGGAAAAATTAAAATTGATACTGTTTTTAACCCAACTTTAAAAACTGGAGAAAAATCAGTTCAAATCGCTTTTCCTTTAGGAACAATGGTACAACCTATAACAGTTCCTGTTCAAGTAGAAGATTCTAAAGAAGATAGCACCGAACAGGATACTAATAAACCAGTGCAAGATTCAGCAACTAAACCTGCTACTGATAATCCGGAACAAAATCCAGCAACTAAACCTGCTACTGATAATCCGGAACAAAATCCAGCAACTAAACCTGCTACTGACAATCCGGAACAAAATCCAGCAGCTAAAATTGCTACTGACAATCCGGAACAAAATCCAGCAGCTAAAATTGCTACTGACAATCCGGAACAAAATCCAGCAGCTAAAATTGCTACTGACAACTCAGAACAAAAGCTAGCAAGCGACCCTACTGAGAATATAAACTCAGGTCCAAAGCAAATAACAACAAACATTTTAACGGGTGTAAAGTTGACGGACAAAGACGGAAAACCATTTACAGAGGATAACCGTCCAAGCACAGATTCCCCTGCCAATATTGAGTTTACATGGGAACTTTTAAAATCAATGAATGTGAAAAGTGGAGATTACTATATTTTTGATCTTCCTAAACACTTTAAGATTTACAATACAATTAACAGTCCGTTATATGATAATGAAAACCACCCTATTGGTAACTTTACTGTTACAAAGGATGGAAAAGTCACAATGACATTCAACGATTATGTTGAAGAACATCCAGATATTGTTGGTAACTTACAATTAAAGACAGAATTTAATAAGGCTGAAATAAAAGGTACAACAACACAAGAAATTCCTTTCCCAATTAAAGATAAAGATGTTTCTATTACAGTTGACTTTAAGCCCAATGTACAAACAACTACAAATAAAAAAGGGTTACCTGATAGGCCAATTAATACAAATGAAATTAATTGGACAGTAGAGATGAACAAAACGAAAGAAAATCTTAAAAACGCTGTTTTTAAAGATAACATCCCACAAGGTACAACTTTAAATAAGGATTCTATTAAAGTTTATTATTTAGAAGTTGATGTTAACGGGAACGCAACACGTGGTAAAGAAGCCGATCCAGAAGATTACAAAATTATTTCATCAGATGGTTCAAAATTGGAGATTGCTTTTAAGGAGAATATCAGTAAAGCATACCAAATCGAATATGCCACAAAAATTACTGATGAAAATGTAAAAGACTTTCGAAATAACGTTACGATAACGAGTGATAATCAAAAACAACAAAACGCAAGCTCTACTGTAACGGTTTCTCGTGGTACACATTTAAACAAAACAAGTAAATATGATCCAAAGACGCAAACGATTGAATGGACAATTACTTACAACGGTGATCAAAAAAATATCAAAAAAACTGATGCACTTTTACAAGATATTTTTGACGATACACATGAACTTGATGCAAATTCTATCGTTGTGAAAAACGCTTCCTACGATGATAATGGAAGGCTTGTAACAGGAGATACTGTTAATAATTACACTGTAAGTAACAAGAAGAATGGATTCGACTTACAGTTTAATGAGGATATTAATAGTGCTTATGTAATTTCCTATAAAACAAAGCCAACTGGTAATGTCATAAAAGATGGAAAAGTAAAAAATACAGTTACAGCTGATAATGGTTCAAGTAAAGAAAATGAAGTTGGCTTCAAGCAGCAAAATATTATTAAATCTAATAATAAAGCTGAAACAAACTATAAAGACAAAACAACAACCTGGACAATTACAGTAAATAATAACAACTATCCATTAAACAATGCGATCATTACAGATACCTTTGATCATGGTGGCTTACAATTAAAAGATAAGAAACTAGAAATTAAAGACGGAGATTATATCCTTCAAGATGGGACTGACTATGTTTTAGATGTAACAGATAAAGGTTTCAAAGTTACCCTTATAGGTACATATCAGTCTAATATGACAAAAACATTAATCGTAAAATATACAACAGACTTTGACTATACCCAATTAGAAAGTGGTAAAACTTCATTTAAAAATACAGGTGACCTATCTTGGGTAGATGCAGATTCCAACAAACAATCAAATAAAGTTGAAGCGAATTTTGATCCTGATACTTTCACAAAGGCAAATGGATATAAATATGGTTCTTATAACGCCCAAACGAAAGAAATCACTTGGATAATAGGCTTTAATTATAATAATGTTGAGATTAAAGATCCTTATGTTATAGACGTAATACAAGATAAACAAAAGTTAGTACCAGGATCCATTGAAGTGCGCGATATGATTTTAAATGGAAGTCCAGATAATGCAAGACCTGGTAATGCTGTACCGACTGAGCAATATGAACTTGAAGAACCTACAGAGAAAAATAAAAATACCCTAAAGGTTCATTTCAAACAATCAATTAATTCACCTTACTATATTATCTTTAAAACGAGCCTTGATGGTGAACTCATCCAAGGTACCTACAAAAATGAGGCAGAGTTGAAAGATGGCTCTAAAATTGTAAACACTCTTAAAGGTGACACTCACGTTAATAAAGGTGGTAGCTTCGTTACAAAAAAAGCTGTGCAAGACGACAACTATATTAATTGGAGTATTGCAATCAATGAAAGCCAATCGACCATTGCAGACGCAGTTGTAACAGACGATCCAACAGACAATCAAGTACTTGTGGAAGATTCGTTCCACTTATATCCTACAACTGTCGATTACTATGGAAATGTAACAAAAGATACAGCAAATGAACTAAAACAAGGAACAGACTATAAACTCAAAATAACAACAGACAATAATACCGGAAAGCAACATTTTGAAATTGCTTTCTTGAAGAAAATTAATCGAGCTTATATTTTAGAATATCGTTCATTTATTAATGCAGACGATAAAGAAAAAGTAAGTAATAAAGCAAAAATCACAGGCAATAAGTTAACAGTAACAAATACAGAAACTACCGAAACGATTGAAGTACGAATGTCTTCCGGTTCAGGCGGAGGATCTGCTACTACAGGTCGTGGAAACCTTGAAATTATAAAGGTAGATAACGATGATAAGAACGCACCATTGGCCGGGGCAGAGTTTACTTTATACGATCGTACAGGGAAAACCGTTATTCGTAAAATAATAACAGACAAAGACGGTATCGCTAAGTTTAATAACTTAAAACGCGATAAATATTTATTAAAAGAAACAAAAGCTCCTGAAGGCTATGTAATTAGCTGGGATTTAAAACAAGGAAAAATTGTTGAACTTGGTACACAAGAAACTACAACATATAAACTTGCAAATAAGAAGTTTGTCGGGAAAGTAGTTTTAACAAAGTCTGATGACCTGAACAAAAACGTAACATTGCAAGGTGCCATTTTCACACTATTAGATAAAGATAAAAATATAATTTCAGAACACGCAAAATTAACAACAAATGATAAAGGGCAAATTACTGTAGATAATTTAAAACCAGGAACTTACTACTTACAAGAAACAACAGCTCCTGAGCATTATAAATTAGACAGTACACCTATTAAATTTACAATCAAAGAAGATCAAACGACTGTAGTATACCGAACTGCAACAAACAGTTTGATTCCAGGATCGGCCATTTTAACAAAAGTCGATAAAGATGGAAAAACTTTAGCAGGGGCGGAGTTCAGTGTACGCGATCGACATAACAATGTAATTCGCGGATATGAAAAATTAACGACAAATGATCAAGGACAAATCGAAGCAAAAGATTTACGACCTGGAGACTATCAATTTGTCGAAGAAAAAGCGCCTAAAGATTACGACATAGATAAAAAACCAATTGAGTTTACAATTGTAAAGAGTCAAAAGGACGCAGTTACTGTTACTGCGACGAATCACCTCATTAAAGGTGGTATCACTTTAACAAAAACTGATGATATCGATGGTACAGCTCTTGCAGGTGCTGTATTTAAAATTGTTGACGCTAATGATGAAAAGAAAATCATTCGCGAAAATATAAAAACTGGCGAAGATGGTAAAGTAACTGTTAAAGACTTAGAGCCTGGCATGTATAAATTTATTGAAACGGAAGCTCCTAAGGATTATATATTAAACAAAGATCCTATTCCGTTTACAATCGACAAAAGCCAACAGTCTTTTGCTACTGTTACTGCTAAAAACAGTTTAAAAACAGGCGAAGTTGAATTATTAAAAGTTGATGAATTCGGTGATAAAAAACCTCTAAAAGGTGCCGTATTTAAAATTGTCGATGTAAATAACAAGGAAGTTCGTACTGACTTAACTACAGATGCTGATGGAAAAACAAAAGCTGATAAGCTACGTCCTGGTACGTATAAATTTATTGAAACAGCTGCTCCTGAACATTACGTTTTACGAGCCGAACCGATTGAATTTACAATCGATAGAAGTCAAAAAGAAACTCTACTTGTGAAAGCTGAAAATGCTTTAAAACCAGGAGATGTTGAATTAACGAAAGTTGATGATATCGATGGTACAGTTCTTGAAGGTGCTGTATTTAAAATTGTTGATGCTAATGATGAAAAGAAAGTCATTCGCGAAAATGTAAAAACTGGTGCGGATGGTAAAGCTATCGCTACCGACTTACGCCCTGGCGATTATAAATTTATCGAAGTAACAGCACCGAAGTATTACGATAAAAATACAAAGCCTATCGAGTTCACGATTAAAGAAAGTCAAGGAACTTCACCAATTACTGTTACTGCTAAAAATAGCTTAACAAAAGGCGGTATTGAATTAACAAAAGTGAATGCTGCAGATGAAAAGGAAACTCTTGAAGGTGCTGTATTTAAAATCGTTAATAGAGATACAAATGAAGTTGTTCGTACGGAACTTGTTACGAATAGTAAAGGAATGTTAGTTGTAGATGACTTACGTCCTGGTAACTACACGCTTATCGAAACAAAGGCTCCAACTTATTACGATGTAAATGTAGAACCAATTGAATTTACAATCGAAAAAGGACAACAAAAACTTCTTCCACTTACATTTAAAAATAGTTTAACGAAAGGAAAGGTTAAACTTATTAAAGAAGATGATGTGGAGAGTAGTATCGCTCTTGCCGGCGCGGTGTTCACATTACAAGACGCAACTGGCAAAGAAATTGCGAAAGATTTAAAAACAGATGATTACGGAGTAATAGTCATTCCTGATTTAGCACCAGGAGATTATCAATTTATTGAAACAGCTGCTCCTGAACATTATAAATTGGATCAAACACCTATTAAGTTCACAATTAAAAAAGGTAGCAAGGATGATCTTCCAGTCCCTGTCACTGTAACAAATAGTTTACTTACAGGTGGCGTTACTTTAACAAAAGTTGATGACGTTGATGGCGTTACTCTTGAAGGCGCAGAATTTATCATTGTTGATGCTCATGATACGACAAAGGTTGTTCGTAAAGGATTAACTACTGATGAACATGGTCAAGTGTCTGCTTCTGATTTACGTCCTGGTGACTATCAATTTATTGAAGTAAAAGCTCCGAAAGACTATGACTTAAGGAAAGATCCTATTCCGTTCACTATCGGAAAAAGTCAAAAAGAAAATATTAATGTTACCGCTACGAACAGCTTAACGAAAGGTGGTGTCATTTTAACAAAAATAGATGACATCGATCGTACAATGCTGAAAAATGCAGTATTTAAAATTGTTGATATGGATGGTAAAGAAGTTCGCACAAATCTTGTTACAGATGACAATGGTGAAATTTCTGTTTCTGACTTACGTCCTGGAGACTATCAATTTATTGAAACAGCTGCTCCTGAACATTATGTATTAAATGAAACACCAATTCCATTTAAAATTGAACGAAACCAAACGAAAAAAATTCCTGTTACAGGGAAAAACACGTTGAAAAAAGGTAGCGTTGAATTAACAAAAATTGACGATATTGATACTGATACGAAGCTCGCTCATGCTGTATTTAATTTATTAGATGCAGACGGAGAAGTAGTTGAAGAAGGCTTGCAAACAAATGCTGAAGGAAAAATTGTTGTTGAAAATCTACGTCCTGGTACGTATAAGTTTATTGAAACAGCTGCTCCCGAACATTACGATTTAAATAAAAAACCGATTGAATTTACAATTAAGAAAAGCCAAACTGAAACGCTTCATGTTACGGCTAAAAACGCTCTAACAAAAGGTGCAGTGGAACTTACTAAAGTAGATGACATCGATGGCACTAAACTTGAAGGCGCAGTATTTAACATTGTTGACATGAAGGGTACTGTAATTCATAAAGGTCTAGTTACAAATAGTAAAGGAAAAATTGAAGTTAACGACCTACGTCCTGGTGATTACCAATTCATCGAAACAGAAGCTCCGAAGCATTACGTTTTAGATGAAACACCAATCCATTTCACTATTGAAAAAGGACAGAAGAAAACTCTTTCTTTAATTGCTAAAAATAGTTTAAAACAAGGTAGTATCGAATTAATTAAAGTAGATGATTTAAACGATCAAACAAAACTTGCCGATGCTGTGTTCAATTTACTAGATCAAAACGGAACTGTAATTAAAACAGATTTAAAAACGAACGGTGAAGGAAAAATCACTGTTGAAAACTTACGTCCTGGTACGTATCAATTTGTCGAAACAACAGCTCCGAAACATTATGATTTAGACAAAAAACCAATTGTAGTTACAGTTGAAAAAAGCCAGAAAGATGTTGCTACTGTTACTATGACAAATAGTTTAACAAAAGGCGGCGTGGAACTTACTAAAGTAGACGACGTCGATGGCACTACACTTGAAGGTGCAGTATTTAACATTGTTGATATGAAGGGTACTGTAATTCGCGAGAAGCTTACTACAAATTCACAAGGTAAAATTAGCGTTTCTAACTTACGTCCAGGTGATTATCAATTCGTCGAGACGAAAGCTCCGAAACACTACGATTTAAATAAAGAACCGATTCCTTTCACTATTGAAAAAGGACAAGCCGAACCGATTTCTGTTACTGCTAAAAATAGTTTAACTAAAGGTGCGGTAGAGCTTTCTAAAGTGGATGATATCGACGGTACAGCTCTTGAAGGTGCAGTATTTAAAATTGTTGATATGAACGGTAATGACGTTCGCACTGACATTACGACAGATGCGCACGGAAAAGTTACTATTCCTGATTTACACCCTGGAGACTATCAATTTATTGAAACAACGGCTCCTAAGCACTATAAACTAGATGCTACACCGATTAAATTTACAATTAAGAAAAGCCAAGCAGAGAAGCTACAAGTCACTGCTACTAACAGCTTAATTGAAGGTGCTGTTGAATTAATTAAAGTGGATGATATAAATCCAGATACAAAACTTTCTGATGCAGTATTTAACATCATTGATGCGAAAGGGAAAGTTGTTCGCACGAATTTAACTACTGATAAAGACGGGAAAGTTTCTGCTTCTAATTTACGTCCAGGAGATTATCAATTCGTGGAAACGAAAGCTCCGAAAGATTATGATTTAATTAAAAAACCGATTCCTTTCACTATCGAGAAAAGCCAGCCAACTCACATTTCTGTTACTGCTAAAAATGGCTTAACTAAAGGTGGCGTAGAATTAACGAAAGTTGACTCTTTAGATACGAAAGAAACGCTGGAAGGCGCGGTATTTAAAATTACTGATATGAACGGTAACGACATTCGCACGAATTTAGTTACCAATAAAGATGGAAAAATCATCGCTAAAGACTTACAACCTGGAGATTATCAATTTATTGAAACGAAAGCTCCGAAACATTATGACTTAAATGAAGATCCTATTAAGTTCACAATTGAAAGAAGTCAAACAAAACATGTCTTCGTTACAGCTACGAACAGCTTAACGAAAGGTAGTGTGGAGTTAATTAAAGTGGATGATATTGAAGAAAACACAACACTTGAAGGTGCGGTATTTAAAATTGTTAATAAGGATGGACACGACGTCCGTACTGATTTAACTACTGATAAAAACGGCCGTTTAGTTGTGGATGAATTACCACCAGGAGACTATCATTTTATTGAAACAAAAGCTCCTAATCACTATGACTTAAACGAAACACCTATTAAGTTCACAGTTAATAAAGGACAAGAAAAAATCGCTTCCGTTACTGCTACGAATAGCTTAACGAAAGGCGATGTTGAACTAACTAAAGTCGACGATGTTGACGGCTCTACTCTTGAAGGGGCTATCTTTAAAATCGTTGATATGAACGGCAATGTTTTGCGTTCGGATTTAACTACTGATAAAGATGGAAAAATTTCTGTTTCTGATTTACGTCCGGGAGACTATCAATTCGTTGAAACAAAGGCTCCTACTCATTACGACTTAAATCAAAATCCTATCAACTTTACTGTTGAAAAGAGTCAAACAGCTAAAGCTTCTGTTACTGCTACAAATAGCTTAACGAAGGGCGCTGTTGAATTAACTAAAGTCGACGATGTTGACGGCTCTACTCTTGAAGGAGCTATCTTTAAAATCGTTGATATGAACGGCAATGTTTTGCGTTCGGATTTAACTACTGATAAAGATGGAAAAATTTCTGTTTCTGATTTACGTCCGGGAGACTATCAATTCGTTGAAACAAAGGCTCCTACTCATTACGACTTAAATCAAAATCCTATCAACTTTACTGTTGAAAAGAGTCAAACAGCTAAAGCTTCTGTTACTGCTACAAATAGCTTAACAAAAGGCGCTGTTGAACTAACTAAAGTCGACGATGTTGACGGCTCTACTCTTGAAGGGGCTATCTTTAAAATCGTTGATATGAACGGCAATGTTTTGCGTTCTAATTTAACTACTGATAAAGATGGAAAAATTTCTGTTTCTGATTTACGTCCGGGAGACTATCAGTTTATCGAAACGAAAGCTCCTATTGGATACGATTTAAGCGCTAAGCCAATTCCTTTCACAATTACGAAAGGACAATCTCAAGTTACTTCTGTTACAGCTTTAAATAGTTTAACAACAGGTGCAATGGAGTTAACTAAAGTTGATATGGATCACAATGGAACACTTGAAGGTGCCATTTTCAATATTTTAGATCAAGACGGAAAAGTAGTACGAGAAGGTTTAAAAACAGACGGACATGGTAAATTAATCGTAAATGATTTGAAACCTGGTAATTATCAATTAGTGGAAACAAAAGCTCCTACAGGCTATCAATTAGATGCATCACCAATAAACTTTACAATTGAAAAAGCTCAAGCTACACCACTACAAATTACAGTTTCAAATAAAAAAATCGATTCTTCATCAGGTGGAGATGATAAACCAATTACTCCTCCTAATAAAGAAGAGGAAACAGGAAAAGAAACTTCTGAAAAACCAGAAAAAGGAAATCCCGAAACGCCTGGTAAAGGAACTTCCGAAGAACTAGAAAAAGGAAATCCCGAAACACAAATAAACAAACAGCAAGATGACCGAAATACGGGTAAAGAACTTCCAAATACAGGTCACAAAAAGGATTCTACTCAAACAGTAGGTATCGTACTTCTACTAGCTGGATTGTTAAGTATTTTAGCTACAAAACGAAAAAAACCTTATTAATAGTTTTTCACACCCAATCAAGTGAACATTTGATTGGGTGTTTTTTTATGCAAAAAAGGACGATACATAGAGTATCGTCCTTTTAACGGGGTGAGGCTGTCCAAAAGTACGGAAAACCTTTGAACAGCCTCGTATTTTCATATGGATGCCTTACATATATCACTGATAATAAGTATGAAATGCGGAAACATATTTATCATCACATGATTCAAACATGAGAAAAGAAACCCTACAGTGGATTCTTTTCTCTACATAATCTAAAGTTTGGGTACACTAGATTCATGCAATGTAGGAGCTTTCCAAGCAGAAAGCGAACCTTCATTTAAAATGATAGCATACATGTCTCCATCAAAAATATGCAAATATGCATACATCGTTTTTTATTTCTCAATGTCAGAATATTGAAAATATATGTGAGTAAAGTTAAAATGAAGTCGTTATCCGTCTTCTTTTGTCAGTCAGAGAGAATAGAAGAATAGGAGAGGGAAAAATGAAAAAATCTTTGAAACAAAAAATAGTAAGCTCTTTGCTTGCTGTATCACTTGCTGTTAGCTTAGCCCCAGTCGGACAAGCCAAAGCTGGTTCCACGTCAGAACTCACACAAACTTTACCTATCACAAAACAAGTTGATGCAAGCCGCGCCATCGAACACATCCGTTTCTTATCCGAAACAATTGGTCCTCGCCCTGGTGGGACAAAATCAGAAGAATGGGCTTCTCGCTACGTTGGTATGCAGCTTAAATCAATGGGCTATGAAGTAGAATATCAACCATTTCAAGTACCTGATCAATACGTTGGATTTATGGAATCATCATTATCCACAAAGCGTAATTGGCAAGCTGGTGCTGCTCCTAACGCACTAATTTCTACAGAAGCTGTTACAGCTCCTCTTATCTTTGTTCAAGGTGGAACAAAATTAGAGGATATCCCAAATGAAGTAAACGGGAAAATTGTTCTATTTGAAAGAGGAACAACATTTGCAGACTACAATAAACAAGTTGAAAATGCTGTTAGTAAAGGAGCAAAAGGGGTTCTTTTATACAGTTTAATTGGGGGACGCGGAAATTATGGACAAACCTTCAATCCCCGCCTAACGAAAAAGCAATCTATCCCTGTCTTTGGTCTTGCTTATGCGCAAGGAAATGCATTTAAAGAGGAAATTGCTAAAAAAGGGACAACAATTCTTTCCCTAAAAGCAAGACATGAATCTAATTTAACATCATTAAACGTCATCGCTAAAAAGAAACCTAAAAATAGTACAGGTAATGAAAAAGCTGTCGTTGTAAGTTCACACTATGATAGCGTAGTTGGAGCACCTGGAGCGAATGATAATGCTTCTGGTACAGGGTTAGTATTAGAGTTAGCACGCGCTTTTCAAAATGTAGAAACTGATAAAGAAATCCGTTTTATTACTTTTGGTTCTGAAGAGACTGGCTTACTTGGCTCCGATTATTACGTTAATAGTCTGCCCCCAAAAGAACGCGATCGAATTTTAGGTGTCTTTAATGCAGACATGGTTGCAACAAATTACGATAAAGCAAAGAATTTATATGCTATGACGCCTAACGGTTCTCCAAACCTGGTAACAGACGCAGCCTTACAAGCAGGTAAACAATTAAATAATGACCTCGTACTGCAAGGGAAATTTGGCTCTAGTGATCACGTGCCATTTGCTGAAGTTGGTATTCCGGCCGCCCTATTCATCTGGATGGGTGTCGATAGTTGGAATCCATTAATCTATCATATTGAGAGGGTATACCATACACCTCAAGATAATGTGCTAGAAAACATTTCACCTGAACGTATGAAAATGGCATTAGAGGTTATTGGAACTGGTGTTTATAATACCCTTCAAAAACCTGTTACTCAAACAAATCAAAAAGCTGCTTAATCATTTAAAAGATCACTGATTGGTATCAGTGGTCTTTTATTGAGAAAATATATATATGCATAAAAGCATATTTCCTCCTACTCATTATCATATACAATATTAACTGTAACAAAAATGATTACAACTAATAAGGAGGCTTTTTCTACTATGAAAAAAATGATTTTAGCAGGTGTGTTAACTTTAGCGGGAATTACTGGAGCTACTGCGTTTATTCCTGAAACAAAGGTTGCTGCTGCCACTCAAGAACAAAGCTTTACAAAATTTTATTCTTTGCAAACTGGAAGTAGTTCTGAACAAGAACCTGTTTTCCTTCAAAAGGGACAAGAGTTAACAATTCAACCTAACAGTAAAACTCCTAGTTACAGTGTTTATGACTCAAACCATAACCTTATCGGACGTTATTCTGATGGGTACGGCAGAATTTTCACTGCAAAAACAGATGGAAATATGTACGTTCAATTCCATGCGCCTTACGTTTACTATAGTCCTATTAGCTTTTCTGTTACGTATACTATCCAATAGAAAAGAGGTCCTTTTACAGGGCCCCTTTTATTCCTCTTTCCATTTTACTTTCACAAATCCATCTTTCACCATTAAGCCACTTATATTTAATACATATTTTTCATTTGCATTCAATGTAGCTTTGAAAGTACCTTTTTTCGATTCACAAATTTCCTTTAGCTCTTTTATCCCTTCCCCTTGTCTTTCATACAAACTAAAGCATAAATTACCGCGTTTTGCATCTGTCTCATAAGAAAATGTCACTTCTGTATCTTTCTCGTACTGAATTTCAATATCTTTACCAGCAATATCCCATGATGAGAATTTTGCTTCATAACTTGTCTCTCCTTGCTTCTCACTTTCTAAATATATATCACCAGCTTTCCACATATCATCTAACGTTTGAACGAAAGCAAAACCGCTCAGTAATACAAGCATTGCACTTGCAAATATGACAACTACTGTTATCTTTTGCTTTTTCATAGCCTTCATCGTATGTTCTCCTTCTATTTTCTTATTACTTCTTCGTATCATATATAACAAAACTCCAATAAAAAAAGGCAATCACAACATCGTGTGATTGCCTTTTACTAAAAGCGAAAATCGGCTAGAATACTCGGTGGCTTCGCGCCTTCCTCCGAGGCAAAGTATGCCTCTCTGTCAGGAGCTCCATCCCCCTCCTATTCTGAACGAGCCGCTTCCGCCTTTCCTTAATTACATTTTTTCTGGTGCAGATACTCCTACGATTGCTAGTGCGTTTTGAAGTGTAGTGCGTACTGCTTTCATTAATTCGTAACGAGCTTTACTTAATTCTACGTTATCTTGGTTTAATACTTTTTCTGCATTGTAGAAGCTGTGTAATGCTGCTGCTAATTCAAATGCATAGTTTGTAATGCGGTGTGGTAGACGTTTTTGTGCTGCATCCGCAACGACTGCTGGGAATTCACCAAGTTTTTTCAGTAACTCTACTTCTTTCTCAGAAGTAACAAGTTTGTAGTTCACATCTCCGCCTGTAGCTAATCCTAACTCTTCACCTTGACGAAGGATACTGCATACACGAGCATGTGCATATTGTGCATAGTATACTGGGTTTTCATTAGATTTTGATACAGCTAAGTCCATATCGAAATCTAAATGAGAATCACCGCTACGCATTGCGAAGAAGTAACGCATTGCGTCCACGCCTACTTCTTCCATAAGCTCACGAAGTGTAACTGCTTTACCTGTACGCTTACTCATCTTCATTTTTTCACCATTTTGATACAGTTGTACCATTTGGATGATTTCTACTTCAAGTGTTTCTTTATCGTAACCTAGCGCTTGAATAGCAGCTTTCATACGAGGAATGTAACCGTGGTGGTCAGCACCCCAAATGTTGATTAACTTATCGAAACCACGCTCTAATTTATCACGGTGATACGCGATATCTGGCGTTAAGTACGTGTAAGAACCATCATTTTTAATTAATACACGGTTTTTATCGTCACCGTAAGTCATTGAACGGAACCAAGTTGCTCCATCTTCTTCAAAGATCTCTTCGCGCTCTTTTAATACAGCAAGCGCTTGATCGATTTTTCCGTTTTTGTATAATGATGTTTCTGAGAACCATACATCAAATTTAACGCGGAAGCTTTCTAAGTCTTTTTGAAGTTTTGCTAATTCATATTTTAAACCGTACTCACGGTAGAATTCATAGCTTTCTTTTTCATCAGCTTTCGCATAACGATCACCAAATTCTTCTGCTAAACGTTTACCGATTGCAATGATGTCTGCACCGTGGTATCCGTCTTCTGGCATTTCTTTCTCTAAGCCTAAAGCTTGCATGTAACGAGCTTCAACAGAAAGAGCCAAGTTATGAATTTGGTTACCAGCGTCATTAATGTAGTACTCACGAGATACATCGTATCCTGCTTTTGCTAATAGGTTACATAAAGTGTCACCTACTGCTGCCCCACGTGCATGCCCTAAGTGAAGATCACCTGTTGGATTCGCAGATACGAACTCAACTTGTACTTTTTCACCTTTACCAGTATTCGTTTCACCGTAAGCTTCACCAGCATTAACGATTGTTGGGATTAAGTCTGTTAAGTAGCTATTATCCATGTAGAAGTTAATGAAACCAGGACCTGCGATTTCAATTTTTTCAATAGAAGCTTTTGCTTTATCGAAGTTTGCAACTAATTCTTCTGCAATCATACGAGGTGCTTTTTTCGCAACGCGCGCAAGTTGCATTGCCATGTTTGTAGAGAAATCACCATTTGTCTTATCTTTTGGAGATTCTAATACAACGTTTGGAATCTGTTCTTCTGTTGCTAATTCTGCCTTTAATACAGCAGCTTGAATTTCTTCTTTAATTAATCCTTTTACTTGTTCTAAGGAATTCATTATTTTGCCTCCTTCAAATTAATTGTAATTGTATATCTGCCAGCTTCTTGTTCACTTAGAAGCAATGCGTACGTTAAGAAGAGTTGTCCTTTTTTCTTTTCATCCGACCATTTAAAAAGAACGTTATCAGTTTTCGTTTGCAATGCAAACGTACCAAGTTCACTCGTGTACGTACCAGTTGTCCATTCACCTTTCACATGCGTTTGACGCATAGAAACAGCACCTGAACGCATAATGAGAACTTGTTCATCTTGAATTTTAATAATTGTTTTCACTTCGCCCTGTTCGTTCGGCTCTTGGAATGTTACGTATGTACCTTGACCTTTTACATAGTATTGACCATTTGCTTCAAAAGCAACGGTTTCCTTCCTCGCCCCTTCACGGATTTCTGTTACGAAATGAACGTGTACCGGCAAGCCTGCAAGTTGTTTCTCCACGTCTTGCACACCTTTCAAATGTTATAGATATTAAATACTACTTATAATAAATCACTTTTCCTATCATATCAAAAAAAACCTCTGTCTGTCTGCTGAAAAATCAGGAAAACTCCATTTCAAAAAATAATTCACTTTCACTTTATTTCATATGATAAAATATTTTTTAAATCTAAATATTCTTTCATTTCGAGAGGTGAATTAAGTGCTAGCAACAAAATTGAAAAAAGGTGATGAAATTAGAGTCATTTCACCATCTTGTAGTTTAAGTATCGTCTCAAATCCGAATCAAGAGCTTGCTATAAAAAGATTAACCGACATGGGCTTTCAAGTCACATTCTCAACATACGCTGATGAGATAGATCGATTTGCTTCCTCTTCTATTTCTTCACGTGTTCACGACCTTCACGAAGCATTTAAAGACCCGAATGTAAAAGCTATTTTGACGACACTTGGTGGATATAACTCTAATGGTTTATTAAAACATCTCGATTATGATTTAATTCGAGAAAACCCAAAATTTTTCTGTGGCTATTCTGATATTACCGCTTTAAATAATGCCATCTACGCAAAAACAGGTCTCATTACATATTCAGGGCCCCATTTCTCTTCATTTGGAATGGAGAGAGGGCTCGAGTATACGAACGATTACTTTTTAAAATGCTTAACTTCTAATGAGCCTATTGAAGTCCTGTCATCTGAAACATGGAGCGATGATTCTTGGTACATCGATCAGGAAAATCGAGAATTTATTAAAAATGAAGGATATGTTTCAATTCATGAAGGCGAAGCAACTGGGGAGATTATCGGTGGTAATATGAGCACATTGAGTTTACTGCAAGGTACACCATATATGCCAAATTTAAAAGGCAAAATTTTATTTCTTGAAGAGGATAGTTTAACTGGTACAGCTACCCTTAAAACTTTTGATCGTTATTTACATTCCCTTATGCAGCAGCAAGATTTTGAGTACATAAAAGGTATCGTTATAGGAAAGATGCAAAAAGGTGCAGAATGTACGATAGAAGACATACAAGAAATGATTGCTTCAAAGCTTGAACTTGCACATATCCCTATCATTGCAAACGCAAGTTTCGGGCATACAACCCCGATTTTCACTTTCCCAATTGGCGGGCGTGTAAAAATCATTTCTAACAAAGAAAAAACATCTATCACTATTTTAACGCACTAAAAAAGGAGCGAATGAGTCGCTCCTTTTATCGTTTTTCTATTTTTTCCAACGCTTTTTGCGGAATTGATTCTTTGGGGATTTCAGCCCATCCTTTTCCTTGCATACCTTTTGCATAAATTTTTATAAACGCCCCTGTATGCAATTCACGGTTCATCATTCTTTTCACAACTTGTAACTTTCCATCCTCTGTATACCCTTTAAATGTATACAAGTATTCACCGTCTTTTTTCTCACCTTTATCTATAACCGCATAATAATCTTGTATTTCTTTATTTGAAAAGAAGTTGTCTACAAAAGCATGTACACCTTCTGTTTTTGTGTTCAAATAATACGCTGTTCCACCTAAAATGATGGCGAATACAGCTAAAACTTTAATTACCAATTTCATACATGATCCTCCTGTTTGCACTTCTTTCTCTCTAGTCATATATCTATACTTGTATTATACGAAAAATGACATACTATACTCTATCTAAATGCCTTACACTTTCCTTACATTATTGTAAGGCATTTTCACCTTATAGTAATTTCCCAATAAAAAATTTTTCCGTTTCATGAACTTTTATATTATTATTGAATGATACAAATTTTTATTACAAAAATCAAAGGAGACAGTTTTCAAATGGCTATCTTGCAAGGTTTAGCACTATTACTTGTTGTACTTTGTCTATTTACACTTTTTAGTTACCGTGCTCCTTACGGCATGAAAGCAATGGGTGCTTTAGCTAATGCAGCAATCGCAAGTTTTCTTATTGAAGCATTTCACCGTTATATTGGTGGAGAAATGTTTCATAATGACTTTTTACAATCAGTAGGAGAAGCTTCTGGTAGTATGAGCGGTGTCGCAGCCGCGATTTTAGTCGCACTAGCAATAGGTGTTTCACCCGTATATGCTGTTTTAATCGGTATCGCTACTAGCGGATTCGGTATTTTACCAGGATTTTTCGCTGGATACGTTTGTGCTTTCGTCGTGAAATTTCTCGAAAAGAAATTACCGGCTGGTGTAGAGTTTTTAGCAATTTTATTTATTGCTGCACCAATCTCACGCGGAATGGCAATGCTTATGGACCCGCTCGTGAACGCAACGCTCGGTAAAATCGGTTCTATGATTTCAGTTGCAACTACAGAAAGTCCTATCATTATGGGTATTATGCTTGGTGGATTAATAACAGTTATTTCTACCTCTCCATTAAGTTCTATGGCACTCACTGCAATGCTTGGATTAACAGGTTTACCAATGGCAATTGGTAGTCTTGCCGTAGCAGCCTCAGCCCCAATGAACTTTATTTTCTTTAAACGACTAAAGATTTGTTCAAAGAAAGATACAATTGCTGTAGCAATCGAGCCTTTAACACAAGCCGATGTTGTTTCAGCAAATCCAATTCCAATTTATGCAACGAACTTCGTTGGCGGTGCACTTGCTGGTATTATTACATCTCTGTTCCAGCTCGTTAATAATGCGCCAGGAACAGCATCACCAATCCCAGGACTTCTTGTCTTATTCGGATTTAATGACGTTGTAAAGGTAACAATTGCTGCTGTATTATGTGGAATCGTTACCACGATTGTTGGATATATCGGATCAATCGTGTTCCGTAAATATCCAATTCGCTCTGCTGATGAAATTCGCGGCATTACTTCGGAAGAGAAGGTTGCATAAGAAAAAGAGCTATTCTCATCGCTTGAGAATAGCTCTTTTTTATGTCGCGTGAAGATAAATAAAATTATATCGGCGATTTTTTAAATATATTGACTTACCGACACATATCGCCAAAACAAGGGCCCCCTATTCATATAGGAGGCCCTTGTTTTATCCAGCTACAGCAGCTAGAATCTCCGGCCATTTCACACTCTCGGTCGAAGCCAAAAGCGCTTCTCGGTCGAGCGTTCCAATGACCTGCGATTCTGAGCGAGCTGCCTCCGCTTTTACTTCACCCAACCGAGCAGCATCTCCCGCACGAATTTGCTTGCTGCGACTGGTGTTTGATCACTATGGTCGTAGACAGGAGCTACTTCTACTAAGTCGGCTCCAACTACATTTATATTTGAATTTGCAATTGCCACGATGGAATCTAATAATTCTTTAGATGTGATACCTCCAGCTTCTAACGTTCCTGTTCCAGGAGCGTGAGCTGGGTCTAATACGTCAATGTCAATTGTGACATAGACTGGGCGTCCTGCCAGTTTCGGTAATACTTCTTTTAACGGTTCTAATACGTCAAATTTATATAAGTTCATACCTACTTCTTTTGCCCATTCGAATTCTTCCTTCATTCCAGAACGAATACCGAAAGAATATACGTTTTCCGGACCAATTAAATCGCACACCTTACGAATAGGCGTAGAGTGGGATAAAGGTTCCCCTTCATACGACTCACGTAAATCAGTATGAGCATCCATATGGATGATTGCTAAATCTGGATATTTTTTTGCCATTGCCTTAAAAATTGGCCAAGACACTAAGTGCTCACCACCGAGACCTAGTGGAAACTTATCGGCATCTAAAAGTTTTGATACATACTCTTCAATCATGTCTAAACTGCGTTGTGCGTTTCCGAATGGTAATGGGATATCACCCGCATCAAAATATTTTACCTCTTCTAGTTCACGATCTAAATATGGGCTATATTCTTCAAGACCGATTGATACTTCACGAATACGTGCAGGGCCAAAGCGAGAACCTGGACGGTAACTTACTGTCCAATCCATAGGCATCCCGTAAATAACTACCTTTGACTCTTCAAAACTTGGATGACTTTTAATAAATACTTTACCTGAATAAGCTTCATCAAAACGCATATTCTTTTCCTCCTTATGTGGAACTTAAGGTATCCCAACCTTTCATTATTTCTCAAATTTGGAGCGCATTGCTCCTCTTTCTCGATTTACCAGGTCTTCTGTTTCATAACAAGAAGACGATTTTCTTTACAGCAGTGTAAGTAGCTAGCATGTTCAAGTCTTCTGGACAAACACCTTAAATGAGCTACTTACACTTTATTTGTTCGATACGATTTTCTTACTTAATTAGATCGCCAACAAATTTCGGTAATGCGAATGCTGCATTGTGCAATTCTTTTGTGTAGTATTTCGTTTCGATTTCGTGGAAACGATCTTCACTTACTTCTAATGGATCGTGTTTTTTAGATCCAATTGTGAACGTCCAAAGGCCACTTGGGTAAGTTGGAATGTTCGCTGTGTATAAACGAGTGATAGGGAAGATCTCTTTTACGTCTTTAAACACAGTTGTAATTAATTCTGGTGTAAACCAAGGGTTGTCCGTTTGTGCAACGAAAATACCGTCTTCTTTTAACGCTTTAGAAATTCCAGCGTAGAAACCTTTCGTAAATAAGTTTACCGCTGGTCCTACTGGCTCAGTAGAATCTACCATAATTACGTCATATTCATTTTCGCTCTCTGCGATGTGTAGGAAGCCATCTCCTACCTTTACTTCTACACGCTCATTATCTAATGCACCTGCAATTGATGGTAAGTATTGTTTAGAGTACTCAATTACCTTTCCATCGATTTCAACAAGAGTTGCTTTCTTTACACTTGGGTGTTTTAATACTTCACGAATAACACCGCCATCACCGCCACCAACAACTAATACGTTTTCAGGGTTTGGATGTGTAAATAAAGGTACGTGCGCTACCATTTCATGATAAACGAACTCATCTTTTTCTGTTGTCATAACCATGCCATCTAAAATAAGCATGTTTCCGAACTCTTCCGTTTCAACCATATCTAGTTTTTGGAATTCTGTTTGCTCCGTATGTAATGTGCGGTTAATACGCGCCGTAATCCCAAAATGTTTTGTTTGTTTTTCAGTGAACCATAGTTCCATCGTACAATCACGCCTTTCAATGCAAATTTATAATAGGGACATCATTAATGTCCCCTAACAAAAATAAAACAAAACATCCAAAAAGTATAGTTAAAAGTACAAAAATACCGAAAATATATTTTAGTCAGAGGGTTCCAATATATACGTATAAAGAAACCCTTTCCTAAGAAAGGGCCTTTCTCTCTACTTCTACCGGTTTTCGAATCGGAATTAAAAGCATTAAGCAACCAACTAACACAACAATTCCACCGACTAAAAACGGACTTTGCGGTGAAACAGTATGACCAATGATCCCCGATAAGATTGGAGCAATTGCGCCACCTAACCAACGAACGAAGTTATAAACGCCTGATGTAACAGATCTTTCATAAGGTGAAATATCCATTACATAACTTGTAAATAATGCATTATTTAATCCAGATGCTAACCCTGATAGAACAATTAATACAATTTGTAACCACATAACTTTCACAAAGAATAGTGCGATTAAGAAAAGCGCAAATACGAGTAAACTACCTTTCAACAATGCTTTTGGCTCATATTTACCTTCTAGCTTATGGGCTAAAATTGCAGAACCGTAAGCTAACGCTAATCCCCATCCACAAAATACAAATCCTAGTTGAATAGCAGATAAATGCATAATAAGTGGTGAATATGCTAACACAACGAAAAATCCGTAGTAGTATAACATTCCTGAAATCGCACCTTGCATAAACGGTTTATACTTCACCAGGTTAAGTAATTCCCCTACACCTGCTGCTTTACGCTTCACTTTTCGTTCGGGTTCTTTTACAAAAAAGAAAACTAAAATAAATGCTAAAAAAATTAAAATACTCGTCGCAAAAAATGGGTAACGCCAAGAATGCCCACCTAATATCCCGCCTAATAACGGTCCTCCTGCCATCCCTAAACCGATAGCTGCTTCATACAATCCTACTGCTTCATGAACTTCTTTACTTAATGCAATCAATAATGTCATCGCCGTTGCGAAGAACATCGCATTTCCTAATCCCCATCCTGCGCGGAAAAGAGATAATTGAGCAATCGTTTGCGATATACCACATATAAACGCAAATACAGTCACGATCGCAAGACCAATTGTCATCATTCGTTTATCACCAAATCTCGATGCGAATACTCCAGCTGGTAACATCATAATCGCCATTGTTAAAATATATGCTGTAAATAACATCTCTACTTGCCAATGGGATGCGCCAATTTGCTCAGCGATGCTTGGTAAAATTGGGTCGACTACCCCTATACCCGAAAAGGCAAGGAAGGTAGCTACCACTGTAATCAATCTCCCTAATTTTTGTTTGCTCTCCATCTTGATCATTCTCCTTTTGTGCTCTCTAAAAATGTCACGGCACGATGTAAGCTATCTTCAAGTTCTGCCTTTACACGCTGCATTTGCTCCATTTTTCCGTCTAGCGTTTGCACTTGTTGCTTAAGCATCTCTTTAATTTCTTGAATCACTTCGCGGTCAAGAGGATTCTCACTATTTCTTCTTTGCTCCATTCTTTCTTTTAACGATAAGAAATACTGCATCTCTTGAAGCGTAATTCCTAACACTTCTTTCGCTTCCACAATTTTTTTAATTCTGGCGATATCCTCGTCTGTATACAGGCGAATGTTCCCCTCACTACGTTCAGGGGGATGAATTAAACCAATTTCCTCATAATAACGAAGTGTACGTTTTGTTAAACCAACTTGCTTTGTGACTTCATCAATTTTATACATGTTTATTCCTCCCTTCACTCGATTATTACATTTTACGTTAACGTTAACTTTTGTGCAACTGTTAGACTTTTGTAAATGTTTATCCTATTCAATTGTATTTTTCCAAAAGCAGTTTCATAATGAAAGAAAAGAAACGATAAGGAGATTTCCGTATGAATAAACCACTTATTTTCGCCCACCGCGGGGTAAAAGGAACACATCCAGAAAATACGATGATTGCCTTCCAAGAAGCTGAACGCATTGGCGCCCATGGAATTGAACTTGATGTCCACCTATCAAAAGATGGTGAACTTGTTGTGATTCACGATGAAACGGTAGATCGCACAACGAATGGCATAGGCCACGTTTCTGAAAAAACAGTAGCGGAATTACAAGCTTTAGATGCTGGTAGTCATAAAGACCCTTCTTTCCATGAAGCAAAAATTCCGACGTTACGCGAAGTATTCATTTGGTTATCTACAACAAAGTTACAGCTCAACATTGAGTTAAAAACAGATGTTATCCACTATCCAAATATTGAAGAAAAAGTTGTTGCTCTCGTTCGAGAATACCATCTGTCTAATCAAATTGTATTTTCTTCATTCAACCACGCCTCTGTTTCATTATTAGCAGAAATAGCTCCTGAAATCCCAAGGGCAATTTTATATGATACACCACTTGCTGATCCTATCGCCGAAGCAAAAACTAGAGAAGCAACTGGTTTACATCCAAATTTCCAACTACTTACAAAGGAATTTGTTCAACTAGCGCAAAAACAAGGGTACGTTTTCCGCCCTTATACAATTAACGAATACAAAGATTTACAAACTATGATTGATTATGGTGTAGATGTCATTATTACCGATTGGCCAGCACGTGCCTTTGAGCTCCTTTCTTAATTGAAGGAGCTTTTTGTTTTCAAAATTTCATTGTTTAAAATAACCGAAAACCCTCAATACTAATACAATAATGTTTGTATGATGAGGGGCTGAAAAAGATGAATCAAACTATGAATCCAAAACTTAAAAAATATAAACGTCTTTTCTTCACCGTAATGTTTTCTTCGGTTCTTTTTTTCGTTTTTTCCTTTTTTGTTATTATTATAGTTGCAAAAATTATGGGACCTCCTCCTGTTGCTGTCCCGCAAACAAGTGTCTTTTACGCTAATGATGACACTGTTATAGGGCAAAGTAATGAAATGCAAAAACGTTACAATGTATCTCTCAATGAAATTTCTCCTTATGTAAAAGAGGCGACACTATCTATTGAAGATCAACGATTCTACAAACATCATGGCTTTGATATGAAACGTATTGCTGGTGCCATTGTTGCCGATTTAAAAGCGATGGCAAAAGTCCAAGGTGCTAGTACGATTACACAACAGTATGCTCGTAACCTATACTTAGATCATGATAAAACGTGGAAACGTAAACTATTAGAAGCAATGTACACAATTCGCCTTGAGGTGAATTATAATAAAAATCATATTTTAGAAGGATATTTAAATACAATTTATTACGGACATGGTGCTTACGGAATCGAAGCTGCATCCCGTTTATATTTCGATAAAACTGCAAAAGAATTAACGTTAGCAGAAGCTAGCATGCTCGCAGGTATCCCGAAAGGACCTAGTGTCTACTCTCCCTTTTTAAAAGAAGATCGTGCGAAAGGAAGACAATCTCTCATATTAGATGAAATGGTAGAGCAAGGTTATATTACGAAGAAACAAGCAACTTCAGCGAAGAAAGAGCCACTAACTTTTGCCTCATTAGATACGAAAAAAGTGGCAGAGGTTGCGCCTTATTTCCAAGATGCTGTACAAGCTTCCCTTCTTCGTGATGTCGGATTAGACGAACAAGCCTTACAAAAAGGAGGCTTGCGTATTTATACAACGCTAGACCCTAAATTACAATCGGTTGCAGAGCAAGCTGTAAAAGATCACATACCTGACACAACAAACATACAAACTGCGCTCGTCTCTATGAATCCAAAAACAGGGGAAGTAGCCGCCCTTGTTGGCGGGACTGATTATAATACGAGCCAATTTAACAGGGCTACACAGGCCGCTCGCCAGCCTGGATCTACGTTTAAGCCATTTCTATATTATGCAGCATTAGAACGAGGATTTACCCCTGCTACGCGCTTAAAAAGCGAATACACTGTTTTCACTTTAGGTGACGGTATTTCAAAGTATAAACCGAAAAACTACAAAGACTATTATGCAGACGATTTTGTAACAATGGCGCAAGCTCTTGCGGTCTCTGATAACGTATATGCCGTGAAGACAAATTTATTTTTAGGCGAAGACATCCTTACAAAAACGGCGAAACAATTCGGAATTAAGAGTGCATTAAAAGACGTCCCTTCTCTTGCTCTCGGTACATCTCCTGTAAAACCGATTGAAATGGTTAACGCTTATAGCATGTTCGCAAATGGTGGAAAAGAAGTAAAACCGATTTTCATTCGCCGCATTATGGATCATGAAGGAAATATGCTATACGATGCTCATTTGGAGAGTAAACAAATTCTCGATAAGAGCAAAGCGTTTGTGATGGAAGAAATGATGACGGGCATGTTTAATAAAAAACTAAGCAGTTATGCTGCTGTAACTGGTCAGTCGATGTTATCTAAACTATCAAGAACATATGCTGGAAAATCTGGTTCTACTGAAACAGATAGTTGGATGATTGGGTTTACCCCGCAAATCGTAACTGGCGTATGGGTTGGATATGATCAACCTAAATCGATTTCAAACGTAGCAGAGCAAGGATATGCGAAAAAAATATGGACCGATACGATGGAAAAAGGCTTAGATGGACAACCTAAAAAAGAATTTAAACAGCCAAGTGACGTCGTTGCAGTCGATATTAACCCTGAAAACGGAAAAATCGCTACAAAAAATTGTCCAATTTCAGTGAAAATGTATTTTGCAAAAGGTACAGAACCAACTGAATATTGTATGGATCACGTCGATGATAAAGAGGAATTTGAAAAGGCAACTGAAGAAAAGAAAAAAACAAGTTGGTGGAAAAGATATCTTCCTTGGTAAAAAAAAATAGCTGACGGGCATCCGTCAGCTATTTTTTATTCACTTAATAATGCACGACGCAATTCTTCACTAGATTCGTTCCAAATCGCTTCATTATGTTCTTTCAAGAATGTACCAAGTACTTTTTTAGACGATTCGTCCATATGGTCAACCATAATGTGACGCTTCAATGATTTATCCATTTTATTTACGTGCTCTGGAAGTGATTTATATCCGCGGCGAATTTCACGGTCGACTGTCATTTCACAAGCTGTTACACCTGCGTAGTACGCACCTGTAGCCGTTCTTTCAATCGTTACCCACACAAGCCAAAATGGTTTTCCGTTTGGAACTTCATCTTTATTTGTTAAAAACTTAATACCTTTTTCGACTGTACTACGTGCATGCATCGCACCGATATCAACAAACGCTGTTTTCTCTAGTACATCGACAAATACAGGTGAAATATTTTCTAGACTTAATGCCCCAACGCCAAAACCACCATGTCCATCTGTTGAATCATTTTTCACGATATTAAAACCGATTTTTTTCTTTTTCTCTGTCATATGTAAATTCCTCCTCGCTTAATGATTATAAAAGGCCAAAGATAGGCGCAATGATACTATCTAAAAATACAAATACATATGGAATGACAATATTGAAAATAGGTTGAATTGTATAATTGCTAAGCGGTGTAATAACAAGAATTAATAACGCTATTGCTCCATACTTTTCATACTGTGTCATTTTCGCACGAATATTTGCTGGTGCTAAATCTTCCACAACTCGATATCCATCAAGTGGCGGAATTGGTAATAAGTTAAATACAAGTAGTACGATATTAAGCATAATAAAAATTCTGAAGAATTGAGCCAACGTATCTGCTACTGCAAATGGAATTGAGTCTAATACGCCAAATGTTAATAGGCTATACCAAATAATTAAACCAATTGCACTTAAAATTAAGTTACTAATTGGTCCTGCGATTGAAACGAATATCCCTGCAAGACGTGGCCTTTTAAAATTGTACGGGTTAACAGGAACTGGTCTTGCCCAACCAAAACCAAGAATTAACACTGCAATCATCCCAATAGGATCTAAGTGTGCCATCGGTGATAAAGTTAAGCGACCTTGCCTCTTTGCTGTATCGTCTCCAAATTTATATGCAACATATGCATGCGCAAATTCATGCACTGATAATGCGATAATAATGGCCATTGCTACCAACGGAATTTGGTGCAACGGGTATCTAAATAACTGGTCCATAATTCATCTCCTCTTCCATATATCAAAAAAGAAATTATTTGTTTTTTCGATTGTTCTTCCACATAATCCGCTATAATAAGAGTGTAACTTACATAAAAGGAGCGATTATATATGCCATACGTAACAGTGAAAATGCTAGAAGGACGCACAGAGGAACAAAAGAAAGCTCTTGCTGAGAAAGTAACAGCAGCAGTAAGCGAAACAACTGGTGCTCCTGAAGAAAACATCGTTGTTTTCATCGAAGAAATGTCTAAAAACCATTATGCAGTTGGCGGAAAACGCTTAAGCGACAAATAATTTCAAGTTTTTTCATAAGAAGCAGCGCTTAGCTGCTTCTTATTTTTTCCCTTCTAGTAACTCGATGATTCTCTCTTTATATTTTCCTTTTCTTCCATCTTCATAGATTAAATCATGCGGGTAGAATAGTTTTTGATCCCTTCTCTTCTTACCAGTAATCGCCTCAACAATATCCGATTCACGTGAAAGCTCTCTAAGCTCTCCATTTGGCATGAGAAGTAAGATTGGCAGACGCTCTTCTTCTTCACCAGCACGGTAAAAGTCGTACGGTAAGTCTGATGTTGAATCAACTACTAAATAGTATTCTGGATCGAGTCCAATCTTTTTGAATAAGCTACTTAATTCCATCCAATTATCTAAACCATGCTTATCTGTAAACTCTACGTATTTAAATAGGTTTCGATTCATAAAACGGCGACATAAATCACTTAAAATCGGATCTTCTTCGTCTTGCCATACTTGGAAGTAATAATACATAACGTTCTCGTCTAACTTTAAATAATCCTCTACTGTCACTTCTTCTTCAAATAAAGAATAGAAATGTACCGGATGATTTTTAAATGTATAATACTTCTCGTGCAATGACTTTGCACGGTGTAAAATCTTCGTTAAAATAACTTCGGCACTGCGCGTGACTGGATGGAAATATACTTGCCAATACATTTGATAACGACTCATAATATAATGCTCAACAGCATGCATACCACTATTTTTAATGACTACTTGATTCCCATACGGACGCATGACACGCAGTATACGTTCCATATCAAAATTTCCATACTTTACGCCAGTGAAATACGCATCCCTTAACAAATAGTCCATACGATCTGCATCAATTTGACTAGAAATCATACTAATCGCTAATTTATTAGTAGATGTTTTTGCGATTACATCGGCTACCTTTTGCGGAAAATCTTTATCCACACGACTTAATACGCGATTAATTTCCGTATCTCCAACAATAATCTTTTGCGTAAATTTCTCATGATCTAATGAAAACACTTTTTCAAACGAATGAGAAAATGGGCCGTGACCGACATCATGAAGTAATGCCGCACATAAACATAACAATCTATCTTCAGCATTCCAGTTCGGTCTGCCATCAAACACATCATCAATCATACGACGAATAATTTCATATACACCTAACGAATGAGTAAAGCGACTATGCTCTGCACCGTGAAATGTAAAAAATGTCGTTCCAAGTTGCTTAATACGGCGCAAGCGTTGAAATTCTTTCGTTCCGATTAAATCCCAAATAACACGATCGCGCACGTGCACATATTTATGTACCGGGTCTTTAAACACTTTTGTTTCGCTGAGTTTGTCGTTTAAATATACCACCTTCCGACATCCCCCTTTCTTTACTGCATTCTTACTATATATTATAAACGAAATAGGAAACAGAAAGAAATGAAAGACTATATTAATTGCCCTTATATAAAGAAAAAATCACTTTTACTTCGGTAAAAGTGATTTTTTCTTTATATATTATTTACCTAAAACGAATTCAGCAACTTCATCTAAGATCATTTCTTTACCTAGAGGGAAGTAACCTTTGTTTAAGTCTTCGTTTTTAATTGTAAATACGTGGTTATTTTTAACAGCGTTCATATTTTTCCAAATTGATTCTTCTTGGAATTCTTTTAGACGCTGAGAACCGTCACCAGTTGTAAATACGAATAAGTAATCTGGGTTGTAATCAATTAAAGCTTCTTTTTGTACTTGCACTAAAGGTTTATCAGTTGGTGTACCTTTAACTGCTGGTAATTTTAAATCGTTAAAGATTACGCTACCGTAACCATAGTCACCGTATACGCGGAAAGCATTTGGATATGCAGCCATTTTCATAAATTTAGCATCGCCAGTTTTCGCTACGATTTTATCATGTAATTTGCTTGCTTTTTCATCATACTGTTTGAACCATTCTTTTGTTTCTTTCTCTTTACCGAAGATTTGACCTACTTCTTCAAATTTCGGACGCCATTGGTCTAATGGAGTTTTTAACATAACTGTTGGTGCAATTTTAGATAATTGATCATAAATCTTTTCTTGACGATTGTTTACAAGAATTAAGTCTGGTTTTGCAGCAGCTACTGCTTCGATGTTAATTTTATCGCCCCAAGCAGAACCAACTGGTTTTACGTCTTTTAATTTCTTTTCAATATGTGCATCAATTTTTTCTTGAGATGTATTAGCAGTAATGATTGGTTTCATACCAAAGATTAATAATTCTTCTGTTGAACCACTAAGGTCAGCAATTTTCTTTGGATTTGCAGGGATTTTAATTTCCCCTTTTGCATGTTGTACAGTGCGCTCTTCAGTCTTTGCATCCTTCGCATCTGCTTTCTTCTCTTCTTTGTTAGAACAAGCTACAAATAGTACAGAAGTAACGACTAGTACCATTGCTAATAACGCCATTTTAAAATTCTTCATGTTCCCACTCCTTCTAGCTGTATTTCTCTTATAAGTTACAGTGAACTATAAGAAACAAGATTAACAATTAATAAATATATATTGATTAATTGTTGTTTATGCCCCGTTCTAACGGGTGTTCAACTTCCTATTTACTAATAAGAAGCTCAACGTCCATTAGAAGCCCCCCTCTTTACGAGGGGGATTCTACTTATGCTTTTTTACGCAATTGATTACTAATCATCGCTAAATCATATGTTAAACAAATTGGTTTACAGTTTACTGGACACGGAACAATTTGAGCTTCAATCTCAAATACACTGCGAAGTGTTTCACTCGTCATTACTTCGTCTGGCGTTCCTTGTTTCATTAACTTACCTGCTTTTAATGCAATCATATGATCAGAGAAACGAGAAGCATGGTTTAAGTCATGGATAACCATAACAATCGTTCTACCTTCTTCTTCGTTTAACTTTTTCAATAAGTTTAATACTTCTAATTGATGAGCCATATCTAAGTACGTTGTCGGTTCATCTAATACGAGTAATTCTGTCCCTTGTGCAAGAGCCATCGCAATCCATACGCGTTGACGTTGTCCGCCTGATAACGCCTCTGCTGGACGATTTGCGAATTCTGTCATTCCCGTCACTTCAAGTGCCCAATGAATGTAGCGATAATCCTCTTCTTTCAATGTTCCAAACCCTTTTTGATGAGGAAAGCGTCCATATGAAACGAGTTCAAACACAGTAAGGCCAGTTGGCACTTCTGCAGTCTGTGGTAAAATTGCCATTTTCTTTGCGATTTCTTTCGTTGGCTGTTTCTCAATTGCTTTTCCGTCAAGATAAACAGTACCCTTTTTCGCCTTCAAAATACGAGAAGCCGTTTTTAATAATGTGGACTTCCCACAACCATTTGGTCCAATAATTGTTGTAATTTTCCCTTCCGGAATTTCAACTGTTAATCCATCAATAATTAACCCTTCATTATAGCCAACAGATACCGCATCAACTGCTAAAGTTGCCATACAAAAAGCCTCCCTTTATTTTGTCCTCATAAGTAAGTATATGAAATATGGTGCACCAATTACAGAAATAACAAGACCGACCGGTATTTCTGAAGTTGTTAACACACTTCTTGAAATTACGTCTGCGAATAAAAGTAAAAACGTTCCTATTAGCGCGGCGGTAGGCAGCATAATTTGATGTTTACCACCAACAAGGCGCCTCGCTAAATGCGGAGCCATTAAACCGATAAAACCAATTCCTCCGGCAACAGCAACAGATGCACCAGCTAAACAAACTGCAATAAATAATAATTTACGTCTTTCTTTTTCTACATTTACACCAAGGCCAACTGCTGTGGAGTCGCCTAGGTTCATTACGTTTAATATGTGAGCCTTACTAATAGCAAGTGGCAAGAAAATAACCATCCATGGAAGTACACTTAGTACGAACTTCCAATCTGTGCCCCATAGACTTCCTGCTAACCAAATCGTAGCAAAACGGAAATCGTTAGATGTCATTTTCATAGAAAAAATTAAACTAACAGCACCAAACCCGGCTGCAACAGCGATACCGACAAGTATTAATCTCGTTGATGAAACGCCGTCTTTCCATGCTAGTAAATAAATAATAACCGCTGCTAATATCGCACCAACTAATGCAAAGAAAGGGAGGATAAATACAGATAAAAATGTACCAGTTCCAACTTTCCCGAAGAAGAAGTAAACGAAGATAACGACTGTTAACCCCGCTCCAGCGTTAATACCGATAATACCTGGATCAGCAAGTGGATTTCGCGATAACCCTTGCAAAATCGCCCCTGACATCGCTAAAGCAGATCCAACTAGTATGGCAATAACCATACGCGGCATACGGAATTCAAATAAAATAACAGACTGATCTTCAGCACCAAGTCCAACCAATGACTTTAATACGTCCATTGGCGGTATTTTAAATGTCCCTGTATTTAAACTCACTAAAAATACAGTAACGATTAATCCTACTAAAATTGTTAAAATGGAAATATTCTTTTTTGTTAAGACACTTGTCCTCACATTTTTCCTCTCCCTTCGTTACGTGCTAAGTAGAGGAAGAATGGAACCCCAATTAGTGCTGTAATTGCCCCAATTGGCGTTTCAAACGGCGGATTAATAACGCGAGATAACATATCTGCACATTCAATTAATAGCCCGCCTAAGACCGCAGAACATGGAATAACCCATCTATAGTCTGAGCCTACAAGGAAACGAGTCATATGTGGGATTACAAGACCAACAAATCCAACCGACCCTGCCATAGAAACCGCCGAACCTGTTAACACAAGAACAAGTACTGTCCCGATAAATTTAATTAATGTCGTATTTTGACCAAGTCCAATCGCAATTTCTTCACCGAAGCTTAAAATTGTAATATACCTCGACATCATAATTGCAATTAAGAGACAAACTAGACCAATCGGTACTAACATATTAATACTCTCCCATTTCACGCCAGCAACTCCGCCTGCATTCCACATACTCACCTCTTGGGCAAGGTTGAAATATAGCGCAATTCCAGATGAAATGGCCCCTAATAAAGCACTAATTGCTGCACCTGCTAAAGCTAATTTCACAGGCGTTAATCCACCTGGTGAAGAAGATCCAATTCCATATACAATGCTCGCTCCAAACGCAGCACCAATAAACGATGCGATAACGAACATTAAATAAGGTGAATTAGGGAAGAATGCATACATAATTGCAATTCCAAATACAGCCCCATCTGTAATCCCCATTAACGATGGGGAAGCAAGTGGATTTCGCGTCATACCTTGCATAATTGCCCCTGATACTGCTAAAAAGGCACCTGCTACTACGCCCCCTATCGCTCTAGGCATGCGAAGTTCTTGAATTACGTTATGATGCGTAATAGAACCGTCAAACTGAAATACAGCTTGCCATACAGTCTTTAAACTAATATCTGCAGCACCAAACGAAATAGATAATGCCATGCTTAAAGCTAACAAAATTGTACCTGCTACTAAAATAATAGAAGCAATGAGCGGCCTGCTCTTAATCTCTTTAACATTCACATCTTGCTGTTCTATACTCCTTGCGCTCGCTTCCATCCCTCAACCATCCTAACCAACAACATATGTTTAATTTATTGAAATGAAATTTATTCTCAAATAGTAATAAAAAAAATGAAATGAATCGTCCTTCTCTTGATAATGATTCTCAGAATCAGACACCTTCTATTCTACCTATCGCTTCCAAAGACTGTCAACTATTATTTTGAAATACAAATTCATATAGGTTGAGACCTTAATAAATAGATAACGCCTATCTGTCATTATCTATTATCATCATCAATTAAGCTTTCACAGAATAAATCCTTCCTCTTATGGGCATAAAAAAGAAGAGTAATCTGTTCACTCTTCTTTTTCTTACTTATTTAACTTTGCTTCAATTTTTACAATTAATTCGTCTTCTGTTGGAGCCGCAACTGGACGGTTATTTACAAATGCGAATGATTTTTTACGACCAGGACCACAGTAAGACTGACATGCAACTTCAATTTTTGCACATGAGTCTACCTTTTTTAACTTCGGAATCAACGTTTTAATGTTCGTTGCCTGACAATCATCACACACACGAAATTCGTTTCCCATTATATAACACTTCCTCTATTTTAAACTTTTCTCAAGTACATTTAAAAATAAACACTAAATGGTATTTTACCGCTCTTTGAAGCTCGTTGCAAGTTTCCTTTCGACGCTCTTTCCTCATATAATGCTACATATTTATATGCTCTCCTACAGAAGCTTCCGTCATTCTTGGCAAAATTTATACCTTTCATCGAAATCTACCATATTTTTAAAAGCTTTGTATAAAAGCTCATTTTTTTGCCCATTATAAAAATAGGAAGTTCATAAAAAGAAAGGGAGTTGAATCTATGAAAGTAAGACAAGATGCTTGGACGGATGAGGATGATTTATTACTTGCTGAAACTGTACTTCGTCACGTTCGAGAAGGAAGTACGCAATTAAATGCATTTGAAGAAGTAGGAGACAGGTTGAATCGTACATCGGCTGCCTGTGGTTTCCGTTGGAATGCTGTTGTTCGCTATAGCTATGAACAAGCTCTTCAACTAGCAAAAAAACATCGTAAAGATAAAATGCGTGCTGCAAGTGGTGAACAAGCGAAAAAACGTTTACTTTATACACCACCAGCTTCAGATTCGATAGCTGATTATGAGGAATTTGTACAAGAGGAATCAGTTGTACAGTATAAAGAAGCTATTCCATATAAAGAAACTACTGTTCCTGCTGCAAAAGGCTCTATGACAATGCAAGATGTTATTTATTTTTTACAAACAGTCGGATCTTCAAATATAAAAGTGACAGCTCTTGAAAACGAGAATACGAGATTGAAACAAGAAATTAAATCACAAATCCTTCGAAATGAAGAACTAGAAAAGAAACTAGAAAAATTAGAAAAACAATCTCATACTGTACAAGAAGATTACGAAACACTTATGAATATTATGAACCGTGCTCGTAAATTGGCAGTCATGGATGACGAAGAACGTTCTCAAACATCTTTCCGAATGGATCGAAACGGTAATTTAGAAAAAATTGCAGAATAAAAAGGATGCATTACATGCATCCTTTTTTATTCTTTCATCTTTAAACTTCCCCTTTATATGTGAGAAAACTCCATTCTTCATTTTTTTGCTATAATAGAGATTGTCATTTTAAAGATAAGGGGTTAGTTATATGAGCAATTCCCGTTCCATTTTATCTCAGCCAGAGTGGCGTATTGTAGATCAGTCTAGTTTGGGACCAACATTCCATGCATTGCAGTCATTCGCAATGGATGACACATTATGTACAAGCATTGGAAATGGTCAATCAGCTGCAACAATGCGTTCTTGGGTTCATCACAATACAATTGTTCTTGGCATTCAAGATTCACGCCTACCGTACTTGGAAGAAGGTATTTCCTTTTTAAAAGAAAACAACTTCAATGTTATCGTTCGTAATTCTGGTGGACTTGCAGTCGTACTTGATGAAGGTGTTTTAAACGTATCACTCTTATTCCAAGAAACAGAAAAGGGTATCGATATTGATCTTGGATACGATACAATGTGGCATTTAATTCAGGAAATGTTAAAGGATTACGATGTTACAATCGAGGCCAAAGAAATCGTTGGTTCGTACTGCCCTGGTAGCTACGATTTAAGTATTCGCGATCAAAAATTTGCTGGTATTTCACAGCGCCGTATTCGCGGCGGTGTCGCTGTCCAAATTTATCTATGCGCTACAGGAAGTGGTTCTGAACGCGCCGCACTCGTTCGTGATTTCTACAACCTAGCTATTCAAGGGGAAGAAACACGCTTTACGTATCCTGAAATTGTACCGAATACGATGGCTTCACTTTCTGAATTACTTGGCGAAACCATTACAGTACAGGATTTAATGATGCGCCTTTTAAAAACATTACAGCAATTCGCTCCAAAGTTAACACCATCTCAGTTAACAATAGATGAAATACCTTTATATGAGACGAATTTACAACGTATTATTGATCGTAACAATAAAGCACTTGGCTTAGAAAAATAAAGACCGTCGCTATTATAGCGACGGTCTTTATTTCAATTCATTATAGAATTAAAGTGCTTGAGCTGCTGTAATTAAAGCTAACTTGTACACTTCTTCTTCGTTACACCCACGAGATAGGTCATTTACAGGCATGTTTAAACCTTGTAAGATTGGTCCTACTGCTTCGAAGTTACCTAAACGTTGAGCGATTTTGTAGCCAATATTACCAGCTTCTAAGCTTGGGAATACGAATACGTTAGCATCACCTTTAATTGTAGAGCCTGGAGCTTTTTTCTCAGCAACAGATGGTACGAATGCAGCATCGAATTGGAATTCTCCATCTAAAGCTAATTCAGGAGCCATTTCTTTTGCAATACGAGTTGCTTCTACAACTTTTTCTGTTTCTGGAGATTTCGCAGAACCTTTTGTAGAGAAGCTTAACATAGCAACGCGTGGATCAATACCGAATAGTTCAGCAGTTTTCGCACTCTCGATACCAATTTCAGCTAAATCTTGGCTGTTTGGTGCAATGTTAATTGCGCAATCAGCGAATACATATTTCTCTTCTTCACGTACCATGATGAATACGCCAGAAGTTTTTGTAACGCCTGGTTTTGTCTTGATGATTTGAAGTGCTGGACGAACTGTATCAGCTGTAGAGTGAGCTGCACCACTTACTAAACCGTGTGCTTTGCCCATGTATACAAGCATTGTGCCGAAGTAGTTTTCGTCTTTAAGGATTTTGCGAGCGTCTTCTTCAGTTGCTTTACCTTTACGGCGTTCAACGAAAGATGCTACCATTGCATCCATTTCTTCGTATGTAGCTGGATCGTAAATATCAACGCCTGCTAATGTTAAATTCATGCTAGCAGCTTTTGCGCTAATTTCTTCTTTATTACCAACTAAGATTGGTTTTACTAACTCTTCTTTTGCTAAACGCTCTGCAGCGCCTAAAATTCTTTCATCAGTTCCTTCAGGAAGTACGATAGAAATGCCTTTTCCTTGAACTTTTTCTTTTACTGTTGTAAATAAGTTGCTCACGAATAAACCCTCCTACATATGTTAAAAAAACTCTATCTTTAAGAATACTGCTTTTCTTCTATATTTTAAACTTATAGCTCCCAAAAAATAGATAAAATGAAAATGATTATATTTTCATAAAATTCAGCATAGAAATAAATCCTCTTTAACCCTTATCTCTTCCTATTTTCAAGTGAATTTAAATGTGACAAATTTATGCGCCAAGGCTTTATATAGATGATTTTAAAACTATATATGCTATAGTTAACGTGTAAAACTATCATTAACTGAGGTGAATAGAATGAGTGAAGCAACAACAACGTTAGATGGCTGGTATTGTTTACATGATTTACGTTCTATTGATTGGGCTGCATGGAAAACATTATCTAGCGACGAACGCGGACAAGCTGTGTCTGAATTTTTAAATGTCGTTGAAAAATGGAATGAAGTAGCTAGTGCGAAAAAAGGCAGTCATGCGATGTATACAGTTGTTGGCCAAAAAGCTGATATTATGCTTATGATTTTACGTCCAACAATGGAAGAATTAAATGAAATTGAGACAGAATTGAATAAAACAACATTAGCTGAATATATGGTTCCTGCATACTCTTACGTATCTGTTGTTGAACTAAGCAACTACCTTCCAGCTGATGAAGATCCATACCAAAATCCACAAATCTTAGCTCGCTTATATCCTGAGTTACCAAAAGCAAATCACATTTGCTTCTATCCAATGGACAAGCGTCGCCAAGGTGATGACAACTGGTACATGCTTCCTATGGAAGAACGTAAAAAAATGATGTACAGTCATAGTAAAATTGGTCGCCAGTACGCAGGTAAGGTGCGCCAAGTTATTTCAGGATCTGTTGGATTTGACGATTTTGAGTGGGGCGTAACATTATTCGCTGACGATGTTCTTCAATTTAAAAAACTTATATATGAAATGCGCTTCGATGAAGTAAGTGCTCGTTATGGTGAATTTGGAACATTTTTCGTTGGAAACATTTTACCAGACGAAAAAGTAGAGAAATTTTTACACATATAAAATCGTAAAAAAGGAACGAAATTCGTTCCTTTTTTTATTACCTTCTATATTTCTCTCCAAAAAACTTCTTTTCTCCGCAAATTTGAACAAAAATCGACAAATACCTTTCAAATTCCTTACAAAATTGTAACCTTTCTATATCCAAATTTATGCTAAAATGGTACGAGCTACATGCTAATAACGATGCGAAGGTGATAATCTATATGAAGAAAATCTTATCTATTTTACTAATGCTTCTATTGTCAATTTCTTCCTTAGGAGTAACAACATCCCATGCCGAAGAAAAAATACACATTGAGGCTGCTGCTGCACTTCTATTTGATGCAGATACAGGAAAAATACTGCATGAACAAAATCCAGATGAATTACTAGCTATCGCTAGTATGTCAAAATTAATTGTTGTTTATGCCGTGTTAGAAGCAATTAAAGAAGGAAAAATAACTTGGGATACAAAGGTAAACATTTCCGATTACGCTTATGAAGTTTCACGTAATAATGAATTCTCTAACGTTCCATTCGAAAAGGGACGTCAATATACTGTAAGAGAACTATATCATTCTATCGTTATCTTCTCTGCAAACGGATCTAGTATTGCCTTAGCAGAGCTTCTTGCAGGCAGTGAGAAAAACTTCTTAAATCTTGCAAATGATCATGCAAAAAAACTAGGGTTAAAGAAATATAAATTTGTAAACGCTACTGGGTTAAATAACGCTGACTTAAAAGGAAAATATCCTGAAGGAACTGATCCGAATGGAGAAAATTCCATGTCAGCTCGCGATATGGGTATGCTTTCAAAAGCAATGATTACAAAGTATCCAGAAATGCTAGAGGATACAAAACAAAGATTTAGAAACTTCCCGGATAATCATCCAAAACCAATACGTATGGAAAATTGGAACTGGATGTTGCCAGGTGCCGCTTTCTCTTATGAAGGAACAGATGGTTTAAAAACTGGTAGTTCTGATACTGCTGGATACGGATTCACTATTACAGCAAAACGCGGTGATTTACGCCTTATTTCAGTAATTATAAAAACAAAATCAATGGATGAGCGTTTCACCGAATCTCGTGAGTTAATTGAATATGGATTTAATAATTTCGAAAAACAAAAACTAAAAGTGGATAAAAACAATACAATCTCTGTAGTAAAAGGGAAGGAAGACCAAGTCACTGTTACACCAGAAAAAGAAATAACAGTAATTGCGAAGAAAGGTAGTAAAAACCCTTATAAAATCGGGACTGAAGTAGATAAATCCCTCACTGAAGATGGACATTTGGTCGCCCCTGTTAAGAAAGATGCCAAAGTAGGATCGATTACTTTAGAATCAACTGATAAATATGGTTTCTTAGACGGTAGTAAAAGTATGAAAGTTACCGCAAAAACGACAGAAGAAGTTGAAAAAGCAAACTGGTTTGTGTTATCAATGCGCTCTATTGGAGATTTCTTCTCAAATTTATGGTCTAAAGTATTTTAATGATAAAAAGCTAGCTCACGCTAGCTTTTTTTATTTTCCACTCTCAATGTAAAACTTCGTTTGGTTGTCATATCTGAGTCCTTTTCCTCATACGTATGAACTAGTAATTGTTACACACTTCATCTAGAGATAAACCTCTTTCCACAGGGTATTCCAAAAAGAGAGGTGACACATAATGGGCGTTATTGCTTATAACGAAGAAGATGTAAAGTTATTAGCTAGACTGATGCGTGCTGAAGCTGAAGGAGAAGGACAACAGGGGATGTTGATGGTCGGAAACGTTGGGGTAAATCGTGTCCGCGGAAATTGTTTAGATTTTAAAAGTATTCGTAATTTACGTCAAATGGTTTATCAAAACCCTGGCGGTTTTGAAGCAACGCAAAAAGGTTATTTTTATCAGCGTGCGAGAGAACAAGATATCGCCTTAGCAAGGCGAACGATTCAAGGACAACGTTTCTGGCCTGCCAACTTCGCCTTATGGTTTTTTAGGCCTGAAGGTGCATGTCCACCAACTTGGTATAACCAGCAAAACTCTGGTCGCTTCAAAAAGCACTGCTTCTTCCAGCCATCTGCCGGGGATTGCCCTAGCATATATTAAGGGATGAAAACAAGGAGGGATTTTTGAATGGCACAGCAACAAAACCCGTATTATGGAACAGGTTTTTATCAACCATCTGGGACTTATGTACAACCGCAACAAATGACTGCTGGACAACAGCAACAGCAACAACAGGCAATGCAGCAACAAGCTGCCCAGGCACAATATGCAATTTCTCAGGGTATGCTCCCATTAGAACAATCCTATATCGAAAATATTCTACGCTTAAACAAAGGTAAACAGGCAACAATTGTTATGACCTATGAACGAGGAAGCTCACTTGGCACACAATCTTATACGGGAATTATTGAAGCTGCAGGGAGAGATCATATTGTAATTAGTGAACCAGAATCAGGGAAACGTTATTTACTACTCATGATTTACTTAGATTATGTAGAGTTTCCAGAAAGAATTACGTATTTGCCTGGCCAACAAGCAACTTATGCTCCAAGACCATAAAAAAAGCTGGCATATGCCAGCTTTTGTTTTTATAATCCTTTTACAACTGCAGTTCCGACCAAGATCCACGCCACAATAAATGCTACGCCACCAAGAGGTGTAATTGGGCCAAAGAACTTAATACCTGTCGTACTTAATGCATACAAACTGCCTGAAAACATAATAATCCCAGCTACCATAAGCCAGCCGGCAGTAGTTAAAAGTGATGATTGAATTTTATCCATCAATAAAGCAACTACAAATAGTCCACCTGCATGAAACATTTGGTATGTAACGCCTGTTTTCCAAACTTCTAACATTTTTGCAGAAATTTTATTTTCTAAACCGTGTGCTCCAAAAGCCCCTAAAGCAACAGATAGCCCTGCCGCGATACAACCTAGTAAAAAGAAAATTTTCATCTTAATTCCCCTTTTTTACCTTTATCATAAGCAATTTTTTCACATAAGCCAAACGATTTATCTTCTAAAAATCAAATAAAGAATTACCGTTTGCATCACTTTCTTTTATATATACTGGCTCATCAGAAACCGGGGAGATTGGTTGCATCGTTATTGGTTGTGATCCGATGATTTGTGATTGAATTTGTGGTTCTCTATACGTAGAAGATTCCACTTGTTCATCTAATAGTAAATCGCATAAAGCACGCACAACTAATACATGTTCTTTTGATTTTTGTCCTTCACTGCTTTTTGCTTTTGCAATTTCATTCGCCATTTTATTTAAAATTTTATCACTCGATACTTGCATTCCTTGTCACCTCTTACTTTGTAGTTCTTTCTCAAATTGTCCCAGCTTCTCTACTGAACCAAATACTATTATCATATCATGTTCTTGTAGTTTTTCCTGCCCCGTTGGATTATGTATAACATTCCCATTTCTCAAAATCGCTAAAATTGTTACGTCAAATTGATTTCTCACATCACTCTCGAGTAATGATTTACTAGCTAAAATAGAGCCCTCGCCGACTGCAATCTCTTCAATTACAAATGACTGCTCCACGCCATACAGTACTGTATCAATATAATGAACTGTTAGCGGATTCGCAATACCTTTTGCAATATGAATTCCTGCCATGCTAGATGGATTAATCACCTTATTTGCCCCAGCCCTCTTTAATTTGTCTTCGGTTTCTGGTTTTTCTGCTCTTGCCACAATTTTAATTGCATCGTTTAATCCCCTTGCTGTTAATGTAATAAATACATTTTCAGCATCATTTGCAACGATAGCAACTAAACCCGCTGCCTTTGAAATTCCAGCATGATGTAACACTTGGTCTTCCGTTGCATCTCCGTGTACATACAAAAGTTTTTCCTTCTCTAATATGCTTTCCTCTTTATCCACGACGACAAATGGAATTTTCTTTTCTTGCAATTCATGTACAACTTGAAGCCCGACTCTACCACAACCACATACGATAATATGATTTTGTAACTGCGCTATTTGTTTATCCATCTTCTTCCTCCGCACTGCATGAAATAAATTCCCTTCAATAATCATAGCTGCCACTACACCAATTGCATACGTAACAATACCGACGCCAACAGGTATAATAAGAAGTGCAAATATTTTCCCCGCTTGTGTTACGGGAACGGCATCTCCGTACCCAACAGTCAATACAGTAATCATCGTCATCCAAAATGCTTGAAACAAACTAATCTCTTCAATCGTCATAAATCCTAACGTTCCTAGAATTACAACAAATGTCATACATATAACTGCTATCCATAATTGCCTACGTGCATTCATATCTTGTTTCAACTCTTTTCTCTATCTACAATCTTTGCCAGTGGAAATGAAATACATATATACTAGATACGGAATCTATGAAAGAGGTTGATATAATGAAAACATTTCTTTCCGCCTTACAATGGGCGCTATTTATTTTAGCTGGAAGTCTTATTGTACCAATTAGCGTCGCAACTAGTTACGGTCTCGATGGTGCTGAAGCTATTGCATTCGTCCAAAGAACATTATTTGTTCTTGGCTTTGCTGGCCTACTGCAAGCTATATTTGGGCATAAACTTCCTATACAAGAAGGTCCTGCAGGGCTTTGGTGGGGGATTTTCTCCCTTTATGCAAGTTTAGGTGTCGTATTATTTGGATCCAGCACTGAAACACTTAAGGTCCTTCAGTACGCTTTCCTATTAAGCGGAATCATTTGTATTATTCTTAGCATTTTTGGACTTATCGACAAACTAGTTCGTTATTTTACACCGACAGTCATTGGAACATATTTATTTCTTCTTGTCGCACAACTGAGTGGGTCCTTCTTAAAGGGAATGTTTGGCCTCGACGGACAACACACAGAAGTACAAGCTGACGTATTTATTCTATCACTGATTGTTATTTTACTATCCTTCTTTATCATGAAGCTACCTATTATTGGGCAATATTCTGTTCTTTTCAGTATCGTCTGTGGCTGGATATTATTCGCATGCTTCGGATTATCCAATCCAGTAACGCCTGTGACAGATATAATCCGTTTTCCGTCTCTATTTGTTTTCGGGATGCCTCGTATTGAGTGGAACATGGCCATTACGGTCGTTTTCGTTACACTATTACTTCTAACAAATATGTTAGCAAGCATTCGTGTTGTGCAAAAGGTTGTTTCTAAATATGAAGAGAATACTGCACCAGATCGTTTCAAACAAGCCGGCATTATAACGGGAATAAATCAATTGCTAGGAGGTCTTTTTTCAGCGATTGGACCTGTCGCTATTTCTGGATCAGCAGGCTTTATTGCAACGACTAATATTTATAAACGACTCCCATTTATGTTAGGATCAAGCTTTATTATTCTCGTTAGTATATTCCCAAAGATTACTTCATTCTTTGCGGCGATACCTGTCGCAGTTGGATACGCTGCCATTTATCCTGTATTTGCAAGCATGATTGGTCTTGCCTTCCGCGAATACGAAACCGTGCAGAATAAAGAACGATTATTTAAAGTAGCGGGTCTTTCAATCTTTACAGGCGTCGGCGTTATGTTCGTTCCAGCAGGAGCATTTTCTACGCTCCCACCATTTCTAGCGTCATTTTTAAGTAACGGTCTCGTTCTTGGATCTGTAATGGCAATTTTGCTCGAAATACTATTTTCTCGTTCAACAGAAAAACAACGATCGTAAATTGGAAAACTTCCATTATTGCACTCTACCTATAGAGTTGTTACGATAATAATAAATTGAAAGCTAATCAGGAGTTAACAGTATAAATTATCATGGGCAACACGCTCATGGTAATTTATACTAACAATATAGAACTTCTCCTAACTTCACATAAAGTGAAACTTTAATCAGTGGGGGTTTTACGGGCAGTTAATGTGGGATAAAGAGGTTCGATGTCTTACTATATATTCCCCAATATCTTCATAAAGCTTTATTTTTATTTCTATTTCAACAAAGAGAGGAATTTTCAATATGACTTATAAAATGATTGTTTTAGATTTAGATGATACTTTATTACGTGATGACCATACTATTTCACCTCGTACGAAAGAGGCTCTAATGACTGCACAAGAGCAAGGTGTAAAAGTTGTGCTTGCTTCTGGGCGCCCAACGTTTGGTATGCGCAATGTAGCGAAAGAACTTCGTTTAGAAGAATACGGCAGTTTCATTCTATCTTTTAATGGTGCAAAAATTATTAACTGTAAAACAAACGAAGAAATCTTTAGTAGTACGCTATCTCCTGAAATCGTTCACAACCTATTTGAAATTAGTAAAGCTGAAGATGTATGGATTCATACTTATATGGGCGATGATATCGTAACGGAAGAAAATAATCCTTATACTGAAATTGAGGGCGATATTACTGGTATGCCAATTGTTGTAGTAGATGACTTTACGGCTGCTGTTAAAGAGCCTGTAGTAAAAGTATTAATGAATAAGGAAGCTGAACGTCTTGTTGTAGTAGAAAAGCAACTACAACAACAACTAGAAGGCCAATTAAGCGTGATGCGTTCTAAACCATTCTTCTTAGAATTTACTGAAGCCGGTGTTACAAAAGGAACGAGCTTAAACAAACTGATCCAAAAGCTTGGCATTAAGCGTGAAGAAGTTATCGCAATGGGCGATAGCTATAACGATCAAGCAATGATTGAATTTGCTGGTCTTGGCGTTGCAATGGGTAATGCACCTGATGATATTAAAGAAATTGCAAACTACGTAACAGATACAAATATGAACGATGGCGTTGCAAAAGTTGTAGAGAAGTTCGTACTAAAACGAGAAGCGCTTGTTTAATATTTTCACCCATAAAACCTATTTGAAGTCAAATACTTCAAATAGGTTTTTATTTAAATTCTCATGCTTTTGTGACTATATTTTGAACTTTGCACTATTCTCGTAGTGTAAACTTTCTTTTTGTATATAATGAAACAAAATAGACTATTTTATTTTGAAAAAGAATACAAATTTACTATATACAAGCATACGTTAAAGGAGGTTGCTTTATGTTATCTACACCAATCGGACGATTAAGAGCAATTGGACTAGTTGAGGGTATTTCTTTCCTATTACTATTATTTGTAGCAATGCCATTGAAATATTTCGCAGGATTTGCAACGGCTGTTAAAATTACAGGCATGGCTCATGGTGTTCTATTTATTCTATTCATCTTTGCAGTAATTCAAGTAACAATCGCACACCGTAAATCAATTTTATGGGCACTTGGCGCATTCATTTCATCAGTTATCCCATTTGGTACATTTGTACTAGATGCAAAATTAAAGAACGAACAACAATAATAAAAAGGTAGTTAACGACTGTTAACTACCTTTTTTATTTACAGATTTGGAATTTCCCAATCAATTTCTCTTTCACCCATATTAGCTAAAATCGTATTCACTTTAGAATATGGTTTACTCCCAAAGAAACCACGTCTTGCTGATAGTGGACTTGGATGTACAGATTCGATAATATGGTGCTTCGTATTTGTAATTAACTTTTTCTTCGCCTGTGCATGACGTCCCCACAATATGAAAATAACTGGCTTTTCACGTTCATTTAATAGCTTAATTACGCGATCCGTGAAGTGCTCCCATCCTTTCCCTTTATGAGAATTTGCTTCACCTTGTCGAACTGTTAGTACAGTATTTAATAATAAAACTCCTTGCTCTGCCCACTTTACTAAATAACCGTTATTCGGGATTTCATATCCATATTCATCTCGAAGTTCTTTATACATATTTAGCAATGACGGTGGCGTTTTAATACCAGGTTGTACCGAAAAGCTTAAACCATGTGCTTGATCCGGTCCGTGATATGGGTCTTGTCCTAAAATAACGACCTTTGTATTTTCATAACTTGTATATTCTAGAGCGTTAAAAATATCTTCTACTTTCGGATAAACAGCATGTGTGCTGTACTCTTCTCTCAAAAAATCAGCTAAAGTAAGATAGTATTCTTTATCGAATTCCGGTGCCAATAATGGCCCCCAATCATTTTTCAAAACATTTTTCATGCTTTCACTTCCCGTCCAATTAATTCACCATATCCTGCTTTGTAAATACTACAAATGAAATAATAAGGGACACAACGGCCCATACAGTTAAATTCATTAAAGAAAACCCCATCGATAACCCTTGTAATGCAGGTAATTTTCCTGATAGATAATCTGTTAATGATAAATTCACACTAAAAATATATTTCGCACCTTCCCAAGACGTTGCGAATGAGCTTAAAATACCACCTGCGATTAATGCGGCTAACATAACGCCCATACCAGCTGGCGTATTTCGAATCAAAACAGAAACCATAAAGGATATCGTTCCGACAACTATGGCAACAAACCAAGCTAATCCATACGCCATCAAAATATATTGCCACTGCGGAATAAGATGTACAAAATTCGTATTTAACGTTTCCTTATCAATAACAAAACCTGTTAAAACAGGTAAATTCCATCCCGAGTATCCAAATACAAGACCTGATAATACGTAAGCAAACACACCGACAAGAAGCAGTATGAGTGAAATGAAAAATAACATCGTCACGTACTTACTAAGGAGTATTTTCCAGCGCCGAATCGGCCGCGTAAGTAACATCTTCATCGTCCCATCACTTCGTTCTCCTGAAACGATATCAATGGCGACAATCATTACGAGAAGCGGAATAAATAACGTAATTCCTTGTTCAATAAATGCTCTGACAAAAGTCGGTGCACCTGGTGCCATCGGATTAATATCATGATCTAAATAATATTGTTGCTGCTCCACTCTTACTTTTAGCCAATCACGCCATTCTTCCGGCAACCTAGAATTGTTCAATCGATTTTGAGAATCAACAATTTGCTGTTGTAATGAAACCTTCCAATCAGTTGTACCGAGTCTTTTTTGTGTTGTTTCTATTTCACGATACTGCGCGTACACAAAAAGCGGAATCAAGATTGCTAAAATAAGCATGACAACAAAAATACGTTTCTTGCGGTAAATCTTTTCTGATTCATTTAAAATGAGATTCGCAAATTCATGCATGCTGCTCACCCCTTGTAAGTTCAATAAATAAATCTTCTAGCGTAAATACAAGTTCCTTAACGCTATGTACATCTATCCCGTTTTCTACAAAATGTTTATTCCAATTACTTATAGATGTAATATTCATGCGGCATAGTAATCGATTACCTTCTATACTCACTTCTCTTACTTCCTCAGCATCTTCTAGCATATCTTTTGCCTTAAGAATTGGTGTAACAATCCATTCTACGCGATCACTTGCTGTTTTAATTAATTCTTCAATTGGTGCAACTGTTATCATCTTCCCTTTATGAATAATAGCAACGCGATCACATATCATTTGCACTTCACTTAGCAAATGACTTGAAATAAACACACTCATATTTTCTTCTTTCACAAGCTTATGTATAAATCCCCTAAGTTCTCTAATCCCAGCTGGGTCTAAACCGTTTGTCGGCTCATCTAATATGAGCAATTTGGGATTTCCAAGAAGCGCTTGCGCAATGCCAAGACGCTGTTTCATACCGAGTGAGTATGTTTTTACCTTATCGTGAATTCTTTCATCCAAATGAACCATTTGAGCGATTTCAATAATACGTTCATCTGATATACCACCTAACATACGGGCAAATTGCTTTAAATTTTCCCATCCCGTTAAATATGTATACAGTTCTGGGTTTTCAACGATACTCCCAATTTGACGCATCGCTTCTCTGAAATTTTCCTTAATAGAATAACCACCGATAGAAATCGTGCCCTCTGTTTCCTTAATCAATCCAACTAACATTCGAATGGTAGTCGTTTTTCCGGCACCATTCGGACCTAGGAAGCCAAACACTTCTCCCTGTTTTACATCGAAGGAAATATTCTCTACAATCGTCTTCTTTCCAATTACCTTCTTCACGTTTCGTACGGAAAGTATCGTCGTCATTTTACCCCTCCTTGTTCTAGTTTTAATTTACTCGCAACATTTTGAACTAATCGGTCCGCCATATATGTATATCCTATTTCATTCGGATGGAAATGATCGGAGTATAATAAATCTTTCCCACGGTTTTGGAATAAATCAAATGTCGGTGTAATATACACATTTTTATTATTTATCGCCAATTTTTCTAAAGATGCATTCCAGTCTACAACAATGTTTGAAGACCCTTTTAAATCTTCTACATCTTCAAAAGGATTATATAAACCTAGCCAAAAAATTGGGCTATCTGTATTTAGCTTACGAATTTCTTCTATAATTTTCTTCGCTTCATTCTGGAATGTTTCTGTATCAGGACGGTATGTTTCTAAATCTATCTTTCCAAGCGAGTCCCAACCTGGAAATAAATCATTTCCTCCAATCGTTAAAACGATTACATCTGCTTGCTTAATTGAATATTGAGCGCCACTACTCTCAATTTGTTTTAATAAGTCAGGCATTTTCGCACCACTAACCGCTAAGTTAGTTAGAGCAACCTTTTGCTTATAATCTTTTTGTAAATCTTCTTTCATCCGTCCAACATAACCAATTCCTTCTTTATCACCAACACCGCGTGTTAATGAATCACCTAAACTAACGATTTGTAACATTCCCGTTTTCTTTTTCTCTTTTGCCACTACATCGGTCTTTTTAATTAAATTTGAAGCTTTCGGATTTAATACATCATTTACACCTGAAACAAAGCCATATGCAAATAAACAGAAAGATGCAATTGTAATGAGTAGAATTACTTTTACTACTTTTGATCTCATATCAAAACCCCTTTTAGCCCTCATAGATTGTCCATAATTATACCAAACGCCATTTTGAAAAGCGATTTTCAAACCTTATCTATTATGTTGTTTCCCTATGTACTAATTCTGGCAATAACTCTACGTGCTTTACATCGATTTGCCCATCATTAATCTTTTCATATAATAATTCAAATGCCTTCACACCAACATTTTTACTACAATACGAAATCGTCGTAATGTCTAAAATATCTGCCACATCTTGATCATCACAACCGATAATCGTAATATCTTCCGGAATACGAATACCTTGTTTTTTCGCTTCCGTTACCATCCCCGCGGCAATATGGTTGCAAGATACAAGAAACGCTGTTGGTTTTACTGACATACGGGTCCATTCCCTAATTACATTACGCCCATCTTCCACTGTAAAACAGCCTTTAAACTTCCAAGCCTCTATCGGTGTTACAGCAATCTGTTGAAGGGAATCTTCATATGCTTGTTTTCTTCTCTGACTATTAATGCTATTACTTCTTCCAATGCAATACCCAATACTTGTATGCCCCGCATCTATTAAGCTTTTCATTCCGCACGAAAACACTTTATAGTAATCAATATGCACACTCGAAATGAAATTCGAGTCGATTTCTTCACACATAACAATAGGGCCGAATTTTGTATATTCTTCAAGCTTTTCCTTACTATTTGCTCGCGAACATATAATAACCCCATCAAGCTTTTTCATTTTTAACATATTCAAAATTTCTAATTCCCTTTCCTCACTATAATTCGTCTGACAAAGCATCATATTATAATTATTCTTTGCTGTTTTCTTTGATATTCCCTCGATAATAGCGCTATAATATTGATCATTTACGTGCGGTAATAAAACGCCAATTACATTCGTTTTTCCTTTCACTAAATGAATTGCATTCACATTTTGCGTATAATTTAATTCTTCTATAATTGCTAAAATTTTTTTTCGTTTCTGTTCATTCACATATGGATGATTATTTAGTACACGTGAAACAGTTGAAACAGATACCCCAGCAAGCTCAGCAATCTTCCTTATATTCGTCATCTCATTTTCCCCTTCCCCGCAAAAATTCTCCCTTGACCTGGTAAGCTTTCCACAATATATCCTTTCCTAGCAAATACTTTTTGAAAGGATATACAACTATGCTTCGATTCAAATTACAATATATATTTTTCATTGGCGGTCTACTCATTCTAGCCATCGGCATTAATATGATGACGACAATTACTTCCTTTGGATTAAGCCCTTATGATTCCTTCTTTATTGCACTATATCAAAATTTCGGGATTAGTATCGGTTTTTGGATTTTCATGATTAATTTTGCTTTTACCCTTATCGTTCTCTTTTGGAATAAAAAACAAATTACGATTGGTACCATTGTAACAATGGTTCTTATTTCTCTTTTTGTTGATTGGATTGGCTCCATTACAACTATTATGGACGCTATCCGTTCTCTTCCAAAATATATAACACTTATTTGTGGAAATCTATTTGTTGGAGCTGGGATTGGTCTTTACATCTCTACAAATCTTTGCGCAGCACCTCAAGAAGCTTTCGTTTTAACAGTTGCTGAGAAAAAGAAGTGGACATTTAGAAGAACAGAAATTTCGTTAGCGTTTTTATTTTTAACATTAAGCTTTTTATTAGATGGACCTATCTATTTTGGAACAATCATTTTATCTTTTACAACAGGCTGGATTATTCAAGCATTTATTCAAGTTGGTACGAAGATTTTAAATAGAAAAGAGCCTATTAAGCAAGCTGCTTAATAGGCTCTTTCTGTTTTATGGTGAGAGATGCTACTTTGCATCCCCTTCAATTCGGTAATTTGCTTTCAAACAATCTATTTCTTCATACGATTGCAATGTATGTAGAATATAATCATAATCAGCAAGAGACGCACGATGCGTTACAATTACAATTTCAGCCTTTCCTTTCTCTTCAAGTGGCATTTGAATAATCTTTTCAAAGCTAACGCCACGCTCGGAGAATAACGAAGTAATTTTTGCAAACACACCAATTTCATCTTTCACATGAAGTCTTAAAAATTTCTTCACAACAATTTCGTCTGGCTCTTTTAATACCTTTTTATACTGCGGGGATACCGCACTATTTCCATTTACACCCAATCGAATATTTTGCATTACAGCTACTAAATCTGAAACAACAGCTGTTGCTGTTGGTAAACTTCCGGCACCCGGTCCATAAAACATCGTTTCTCCAACAGCTTCTCCATACACATATACAGCATTATATTCGTTTTGTACGGCTGCAAGAGGATGTGTATTTGGAAGTAGTGTCGGTTCAACTGTAACCTCTAATTTTTCACCATCTCGCTTCGCAAGACCGATTAATTTAATCGTATATCCTAAACTCTTACTGTATTCAATATCTTCTTCTGTAATAGAAGTAATTCCTTTTACCTTCACATCTCCAAGCTCTACATTTGTAGAGAAACCAAGGGTAGCCAAAATCGTCATTTTTCTTGCAGCATCTAAACCTTCTACATCTGATGTTGGATCTGCTTCTGCAAATCCAAGTTGTTGGGCTTCTTTTAACACGTCGTTGTATGCTCTCCCTTCATCTGACATTTTCGTCAAAATAAAATTTGTCGTTCCATTTACAATTCCCATTACTTTCGTAATAAGATCTGAAGAAAGCCCCTCTACGATACTTCGTAAAATCGGAATCCCTCCGGCTACACTTGCTTCATAAAACAAATCTGCTTTATTATCTTTTGCTACCGCTAAGAGTTCCGCTCCATGTAACGCCATTAAATCTTTATTGGCAGTCACAACATGCTTCCCGCTTTGTAAAGCTTGCAAAATATATGATTTTGCATCATCAATGCCACCCATCACTTCGATGACAACATCAATATTGGGATTATCTAAAATTTCATTTACATTTTGCGTTAATAGAGTAGAAGGTACCTCTACTTCTCTCTCTTTTTCAATATTTTGTACTAGTACTTTCGTTACTTTTACAGGACAACCTACTTGGTGTATGAGTCGCTCTTGATGATCTGTAATGATACGAACTACTCCGCTACCAACTGTCCCAAGACCTAATAAACCAACTTGAATTTCTTTCATAATACTGTCCACCCCTCAAAAATTGTGTTTAGATGAAATTATATGAGTAAAAAATCCGAAAAACAATATTTTTCGAACATTCGGAAAAATATAAGTTAATCATTGCAAAGAAAACGTTGCCACGTGTTACACAATCTTTTTTATAATACATAAGGGGTTTCTTGATACACGTAATAATTTAGCCAATTAGAGAATAATAGATTTCCATGGCTTCTCCACCTTACAAGCGGTTTCTCATTTGGATTATCATGCTTAAAATAATTTTTCGGCACATCAATATTTAACCCTTTGTCACGATCTCGTTCGTATTCTTGCTTTAACGTATCACAACTATATTCACTATGACCGAGTGCAAACACTTGTCTTCCTTCTTGCCCAATAACAAGATGAACACCCGCTTCCTCAGAGTTTGCTAATAACGTTAACTCTGTCACTTCTCTAATGTCACTCTCTCGTACTTCCGTATGACGAGAATGCGGGGCAAAAAATAACTCATCAAACCCTTGTAACAATTTCACATGTTGCTCACGAACTTCATGTTCAAATACACCAAACATTTTTTCCTCAAGAGGATACTTTGGAACTCCATAATGATGATACAAACCAGCCTGTGCCCCCCAGCAAATATGAAGCGTAGATGTTACGTTCTTTTTTGAATACTCCATAATATGTTTAAGCTCTTCCCAATAATCTACCTCTTCAAAAGAAAGGGTTTCAACTGGTGCTCCTGTAATAATCAGTCCATCAAATTTATCGTTCTCAATATCACGGAATGTCTTATAAAAACTCGTTAAATGTTCCTGTGCTACATTACGGGATAAATGTGATTCCATATGAAGTAAATGAACATCTAATTGCAACGGTGTATTGCCAATTAAACGAAGTAATTGCGCTTCTGTTTCTTGCTTTGTAGGCATTAAATTTAATATAGCAATTTTTAAAGCCCGGATATCTTGTGTCTCTGCTCGCTCTTTCGTCATTACAAAAATATTTTCCTCCTGCAACACTTTGCAAGCTGGTAAATCTTTATCAATTATGATCGGCATGTTGTTTGCCTCCGACTAACGCTGCTTCTAAATCGGTAATAATATCCGAAACATCTTCTATACCAACCGATAAACGAATTAAATCTGATGTAACGCCAGCTAAACGTTGATCTTCAGCACTTAATTGTCTATGTGTTGTACTAGCGGGATGTATAACGCAAGTTCGCGCATCAGCTACATGCGTTACGAGAGTTGCTAGTTTTACATTTGCGATAAATTCTTTCGCTGCTTCTAATCCTCCCTTAATGCCGAATGTTAAAACCCCACTAGCACCTTTCTTCAAATACTTTTGTGCTAACGAATAATTTTCATTACTATCTAATCCCGGATAATTCACCCATTCAATACGATCATGGTTAGCAAGCCACTTAGCAACTGCAAGAGCATTTTCACTATGACGCTCCATTCGTAAATGCAGTGTTTCTAAACCGATATTGCTAATATAGGCATTGAATGGGCTCATACAGTTTCCGTAGTCCCTTAATAATTGAACACGTGCCTTCACAATATAAGCTGCTGCACCAAAATTTTGAACGTAACTTACGCCGTGATAACTTGGATCCGGTTCAACTAGTTCAGGATATTTCCCATTTGTCCAATCAAAGTTCCCTCCGTCAATGACAATGCCGCCTAACGAACTCGCATGACCATCAATATATTTCGTCGTAGAATGAACGATAATATTTGCTCCATGTTCAAATGCTTGGCATAAATAAGGAGTTGCTAATGTATTATCCACGATAAAAGGCACTTCCAACTCTTTCGCTGCATCTGAAAGTTCTTTGAAATTTAAAACGTTCATCGCTGGATTTCCTAGCGATTCTGCATAAACGAGTTTCGTCTTATCATTAGCAAGGGCCACAATTTCATCAGCAGTTAAATTCGGATTAAAGAATGTAACATCAATACCAAGCTTACGCAAACTCACTCCAAATAAATTAAACGTCCCACCATAAACTGTGGAAGAACAAAGCAAGTGGTCTCCGCTACTACAAATATTTAAAACAGCAAGCATAATAGCAGCCTGCCCAGAAGCCGTTGCAACAGCTCCTACACCACCCTCTAAATCCGCTAGCTTTTGCTCAAATGCAGCTAAAGTAGGGTTTCCAATACGCGTATATATATATCCTTCCGCCTCTAAGTTAAATAAGGCTGCTAAATCATCCGAAGTATCGTATTTATACGTTGTACTTTGATAAAGCGGTAAAACACGCGGTTCACCATTCTTTGGCGTATAGCCACCTTGCACACAAATTGTTCCTTTTCCCCATGATTCTCCCATCTCTCATTCTCCTCTCTTTTATACAAAATAAAAAACTGCTCCTTTCCTGAAAACAAGAAAGGAGCAGTTTGAAAACACGCTCTAAAGGCTCTTTCTTATCTTTCAGGATTATTACCTGCAGGATTTGGCACAATTCCGTTATACGGCTGTTGCCAAGGTTTCATCGGGCCTGTCCCTCCACCTTTTCTTGATAAGACTATGCAATTACCGTTGATTTTATAGCAATAATTTCCTAATGTCAATCAGTTTTTCTGAATGTTCTAAATTAAATACAAAGAATTTTATGTACATAATAAAAGAAGTATATTCCATATCTATTTGAAAAATACCTTTTAAAATTTCACTCTATTATTACCAATAGAGATTACCTTTCTGCTCCCAAAACATAACGAAACTACAAAATAATAAAATAGGCAGTAGGGACAAAAGTTCCACTCCTATTTTTATTACACATGTTGCTTCAACAGTGCATATAGCTCTTCAAAATTTTGCACTTCATATGTTGGCACAATCTCACTATGATTTGATTTCTTTTCTGGATTAAACCAACAAGTATCAATTCCCGCTACATATCCACCTTTAATATCAGCACTTAACGAATCCCCAATAATGAGCCCTTTTTCAAGAGAAAAATTAGGAATCCTTTCAAAAACATAATCAAAATACTCTTTCATTGGCTTTTGATAACCTGTATCTTCAGAAACAAAAATATCTTTAAACATTGAATGTAATCCTGCATTACGCAAACGTTTATCTTGCGTCTTAGAAACACCGTTTGTCACTATATATAAATCATACTCCCCTTGAATCTGATTTATAAATTCAAATGCACCTTGTATGAGTTGATTCCCTTCCTCTAAGTAGTTGCGATAATTATTTTCAAATAATATCCCATCTACTTCTTCCCCGTATTCTTTAAACAAAATCGAAAACCGTGTATTTACGACTTCGTTACGATTTATTTTACTTTCTTCAAAAGCATCCCAAAGACTTTTATTAATTTTTTTATACTGCGCCTCGATCTCGCTCGTTAGAGGAATCCCTTTCTCTTCAAAAAGCATACGTAATGCCAACTTCTCTGCCTTTTGAAAATCTAACAATGTATCATCTACATCAAATAGCAGTGTTTTATATTTTTTCATAGACCCCTCACACTCTCTTTTCTACAAAAATAAATTTACGTAAATCGTATCATTCTTTCTTGTAAACATAATAGGAGATATCTCATACTAAACATGAGGTGAAAACATGAAAGTCAGCAAAAATAGCGAAGAAATCTCTCATTACATGCAAACTTACAACTTCCATACTCTTTTTTCCTTTAACGTCTTACCGTATGCTGAACTACATTCCTTTCAAAAAAAAGACAGGATATGTACGGAAGGAGTTGATGTCCCTTATCTTTATTACTTAATTTCCGGGAAAGGGAAAATATATATGAGTCACAAAAATGGAAGGGTCTCCTTAATTGATTTTATTCAAGCACCTTCGTTCATTGGAGAATTAGGGTTAATTGGTGTAGAATCTGTTACGAAAACAGTGGAAGTGATTGAAGATTGTATGTGCTTAGCGCTTCCTCTTAAAGGTTGTCAGCATCTTTTGTTGCAAGATGCTACCTTTCTACAGAAACTATGCAAATTTATCGGTGAAAAAACAATTACCCGAACCGAAAGTTACGCCAAAAATAATAGTTATCCATTCGAAAACCGCTTAGCGGCATTTATTCTATTAACAGAACAAAATAACAGTTATACAGAAAAGCATACCGAGGCCTCGGAATATTTAAATGTCAGCTACCGCCATCTTTTATATGTATTAAACCAGTTTTGCCAAGAACGTTATTTAAAAAAAGACGGAAGAATCTATTACATACAAGATCGAATGCAATTGGAAAAACTGGCTGACGAACTTAAAATATAAAAAAAGTAGCATTAACGTTTACCTGTTAATGCTACTTTTTCGAGTGACGATTGTATTTTCAATTAAAATTCGCTTGCTACTTTAGCTGCTTCTTCAAGACCAGCTGCAATGATTTCTTCTGCTTTATCTGGGAATTGATTATGTCCTTCAATAACTACTGTTGCCATGTTTGTTGCGCCGAAGAAGCCCATCATGCTCGCTACATATTTAACAGCCATTTCTACTTCAGCTGCTGGACCTTCAGAATATACGCCGCCGCGCGCGTTTAATAATGCAATCTTCTTATCTCCAATTAGACCAACTGGACCTTCTGGCGTATATTTAAACGTTTTACCAGCTCGGTTTAAATAATCAATATATGTGTGTAACACTGCTGGAATTGTTAAGTTCCATAACGGGAAACCGAAAACAACTTTATCAGCTTCTAGAAATTGATTTAAATACTTATCAGCAACTGCTACTGCTTTTGCTTCCTCTTCCGTTAAGTCAAATCCTTTACCTGCTTTGAATGTACCGTTAATCATATCGACGCCTACATATGGTAGTTCTTCTTTATATAAATCCAGCTCTACTACTGTATCATTTGGATGCGCTTCTTTATAGTTTGTTAAAAATGCCTCGTATAATTTCACACTAACTGCTTGTTCCGCTGGGCGGTTGTTTGCTTTTACAAATAAAACTGTTGCCATTGTTTTTTCCTCCTACTACTCACTCTTATGTTGTTATATGCTTTCAAAAAAGGTATCCCTTGTAATTGTTGTTTTGTTGCTTACAAATGTATTTTATCTTTATATCAAGATAATTTCGTCCTCACATAGACGTATCTTTCTATAAAAAAAGTCCACCTTCTAAAGGCGAACTAGGTCTTACGACTTTTGTCTTATACAACTCCATTTTTCACTGCATATAACGCCGCTTGCGTACGATCAGATAAATTCAACTTACTCAAAATACTACTGACATGAGCTTTTACCGTTTTTTCTGTAATAACTAAAACAGAAGCGATTTCTTTATTACTCATCCCCTTCGCTAATAGCTGCAACACTTCATTTTCTCTTGCTGTTAGCACATCTACTTGAATAGAAGGTTCATCTTCTTTTTCTTCCACAGGTAACGTTTGAGAGAGAAGGGCATTTGCTATATCGGGATGTAATTGAATATTTCCTTTATATGCGCTTCGAATCGCTTCAACAAGCTGATCCGGTTCTACATCTTTTAAAATATACCCGCTTGCTCCCGCCCTTAATGCTGGTAAAACATGCGCCTGATCAGAAAAGCTAGTTAATACAATTACTTTCACATTTGGATATTCTTTTTTAATACACGCTGTCGCCTCAACACCATCCATTTCGGGCATGTATAAATCCATTAGTACAACATCAGGATTTGTCTCCCCTACTTTCACTAATGCCTCTTTTCCATTACTTGCTTCTCCAACTAACTCTAAATCTTCCTGCGTACTTAAGAAAAATGCCAACCCTTTTAAAACAACTGTATGATCATCGACTAACAATACTTTTATTTTCACGAACTTCCCTCATTTTCACATCATAATGGTACGCTTACTTTTACACTTGTCCTTTTCTTACCACTTACAATTTTAATTGTTCCACCGACTAATTCTACTCTTTCTCGCATCGTAGTCATGCCAAGTGATTTTTTCTCTTTTATATCCTTTTCTACAAATCCGTTTCCTTGATCGACTATTTCTAATGATACATTCTTCTCCGTCACTTTGAAATAAATCGTCGCTTCCCTAACATTCGCATGTTTGCTTACGTTATTTAAAGCTTCTTGTCCAATTCTCCATAGTGCTTCCTCTACTACGCGTGGCAAATCACGGACACCTGTAACTTGTTCTCTAATTTTCAGCCCCAGGCTTTCACCGTACTGCTTTAAAGCTGGTAGTAATCCTTTCTCTAAACCAGCTGGACGTAATTGCCAAATTAACGTCCTCATTTCCTTTAACGCTCCTTGCGCTAATTCACGCATCTCATGCAAAGATTGGTCTACCTTTTCATTTTGACCTTTTAAAACCGCCTCAGCACCTTTTGTCATAAAGGTTAATGAAAATAATTTTTGTGAAACAGAATCATGTAAATCCCTTGCTAATCGGTTTCTTTCTTCCATTCGTACAAGTTCACGTCGTTGCTCATTTAATCTTATATTTTCTATCACAAAGGAAATATGATTTGTTATTGCTTGCAGTACATCTATCGTATTCACATCAAATTCACCATTATTTGAACTAACACATAAAACACCAAATATATGACTTTGAATCTGTATTGGTGTAGCAATAACCGTTCTATTAGAGGCTACCTTATGATGGGTTTGATGATTTAATAAAATTGGTTCACTTTTTTCTAACGCTTCTTTTGCTGCTTCTGTTATATCCTCTTGTAATTCTGCCTGGCAATAAGATGCCCGCAAGGATAATTCTTTCTCTTCCCTAATAAAGAATACGACTTGATTCCACTGAAACACTTCACCTAATTGATTTACAACTTTTTCAGGCAATATATTAAATTGATGAATCGTTCTTAAAACTTGAATAAATCTTTCTAATTTCACATAATAATGCGCTCTTCGCTTCTCATTTTCATATAACTTCGCTCGTTTTAAAGCCGTTCCAATTTGAAAAGCAACTGATTGGAGCAACACTAGCTCTTCTTCTGAAAAATGTGTTTTACCTGGGCTCGCCACATTTAACAAACCAAATTTTTCTCCTCCAGCCTTTAAAGGGACCGTAGCATGATGAAGAATCCCTTCCGTATCTCCCCAATTATATTCAATTGCGTTATTAATTCTTTTACATTCAATAATATTAACAGCTCGCTCTAATTTTCCATCCACAAAGCCTCGTAAACACCAACACTCCCCTTCACACATCGGGCGTTTGTTTTCATATGTAAGTGCCTCTGGCAACTGGTAATCGATTAATTTCGTATATCTCCCATTTTCATCCGCCAGAAAAATCCATCCTGTCGTTAAACCTGTTACACTAAGTAATTTTTCTAGCACTGCTTGCAATACATGATATGTATCATTTGATGTATTTAGTGTTTCTGCGATTTCTTTTAATATCACTAATTCATTTGTACGATTCTCTTGAAACATAATTCGTCTCCTACATACAAGATTTTACATAACCTCTAACATAAATCATCTACTTTTCACTTTGTACTTATTCGTAACATTGATATAATGGTGAAAACATAGTTTTCATTATATCACCTAAGGGGGCTTTCATAATGACATTAAATAAAGCACTTACTATCGCTGGTTCTGACACAAGTGGCGGTGCTGGTATACAAGCAGATTTAAAAACATTCCAAGAACTTGGTGTATACGGAATGACATCTCTTACGACAATCGTAACGATGGATCCACATAACGGTTGGGCACATAACGTATTCCCAATCCCAGCTTCTACATTAAAACCACAATTAGAAACGACAATTGAAGGTGTTGGAGTAGATGCTTTAAAAACAGGTATGCTTGGATCAGTAGAAATTATTGAAATGGTTGCAGAAACAATCGAAAAACATAATTTCAAAAATGTAGTAGTTGACCCTGTTATGGTATGTAAAGGTGCTGATGAAGCATTACATCCTGAAACGAATGATTGCTTACGTGACGTTCTTGTTCCAAAAGCATTAGTTGTAACTCCAAACTTATTTGAAGCTTACCAATTAAGTGGCGTAAAAATTAATTCTCTTGAAGACATGAAAGAAGCAGCGAAAAAAATCCACGCTTTAGGTGCGAAATACGTCCTAATTAAAGGCGGTAGCAAGCTTGGTACGGAAACTGCAATCGACGTCCTATATGACGGAGAAGCATTCGAACTTCTAGAATCAGAAAAGATTGATACGACAAATACACATGGCGCAGGTTGTACATATTCTGCGGCAATTACAGCAGAACTTGCAAAAGGAAAACCTGTGAAAGAAGCAGTAAAAACTGCTAAAGAATTTATCACAGCTGCTATCCGTTATTCATTCAAGATCAACGAATACGTAGGCCCAACACATCACGGTGCATATCGTAAATTCGTTGCATCAAAAGAACTTGTCTAATATATAACTGAAAACACCCACAGAGTGTATATATTCCCTCTCTGTGGGTGTTTTTTTATAAGCTCTTCTGGTCATCTTACCTTTAAGAGGCAGAACTAACCTGATTTCTACCATTTCTTTTGGAATAATATAATGCATCATCAGCAGCTTGAATAAATTGCTCTGGAGATTCTTCATACACTGAAATACCAACTGAAACTGTAATTTTTATTTTTGTCCCATTTAATAACTGGAATGAATGGTTTTCAACAGCTGTACGAACTTGTTCCCCCGTACGCATTCCATAAGCTATTCCCTTTTTTGGTATCAAAAGTGCAAACTCCTCTCCGCCTTTTCGAAAGGCCAAATTTGGGAACTGTGAAACTTCTCTTAAAATATAACCTATTTGTTTTAACACTTCATCTCCTGCAGGATGCCCATACGTATCATTTACACACTTAAAATGATCAATATCTATAAGTAGTAAACAAAGTGAATCATTTGTCATACGCTTATTACCAATATGACGATTCATTTCTAAATCAAATTGTCTTACGTTTCCTAAACCTGTCAATGCGTCTATCGTTGCATACTGCTTCATCGTTTGAAATAACTCATTGGATTGCAATACATAATTTGCACTTATAAATGTGATATATGCTGCAACACTACTACCAACTAAATATAGTGCTACTATAGATATATCCTTAAATAAAATAGAAAGTGGCACTGCTAAAATAAATAAACTATATACATTAAACCAGATCCACTTTGTAAGTATAGAAGCTTTCATCCGCCAAATGAAAGTAACCCCAACACCTATCAATATAATAGTATAACAAGCCAATTCAGAGGCTAAAGAATACTCAGTTAAAAATAATCGGGTGATCAAAATAATAGTAACTGTTATACTACTAGCTATCGGACCTCCGATTATAATTGCCAAAATAACCGCTAAATAACGTAGATCCAACATAATATTTTCAATATGTACACCAAAGTACATCAACAATACACTTAATATTCCAGTAATAATACCTACTACACATTTCTGCCAAAAAGAGAGCCCTTCTTTTAACGGTTTATCTCTTAAAATCTGACCTCCAACAAAAATAAAGGAAAGAATGATCGTTGTATTTACAAATAAGTCCTTTAACATAAAATAATCTCCTTACTTTTCTATCTATCCTTTTCCTTATTTTATTGTATACGAAATACCTATAATTCCCAAAGCTTTTTATTTATTTTTGCTGTTCCACGTGAAACAGCAAAAATAAAAAGGGCGAAAATTCGCCCTTTTATTAACAACAGCGTGATATCTTTCCACCCTTTGCATTAAATCTAGCTTCTTGCGCTTCTGCAAAAAACTGTTTTTGACATACAACTTCTTCTTCTGGATGATGCTTCTTCATATGCTCTACATATGTTTCATAGCTTGGTACCCCAACGAGCAAACTAATAAAGTGTTTTCTTTGTCCCCATACTTGTCGTAACCTTTTAAGCATAGTTTCTCGACTCACTTTCATCTCTAGGTATATATGGTGCCTCTTTTAGCGGCATTGGCTTATTTCTTAATACTTGAATCCAAATTCGAATTGCAGAAACTAACACAGCAATTACAACGATCATAAAAATCCCGCAAAGCGCTGCATCAATATAATCATTAAAAATAATTTGTTTCATTTGAGCGACATTTTTAGCTGGTGCTAACACTTTCCCCTCATCTAACGCTCCCTGAAATACCTTTGCATGAGATAGAAATCCTATTTTAGGGTTTTCATGAAATAGCTTTTGATAACCCGCCGTCATTGTTACAATAAGCAATCCGACAGTCGGAATCAGCGTCACCCAAACATATGCCTTTTTCCCCATTTTGAACAAAATTGTCGTTCCAAGTAATAATGCAATACCTGCTAGCATTTGGTTTGCAATACCGAAAAGTGGCCATAATGTATTGATTCCACCAAGCGGATCAACTACCCCTTGATATAAGAAATAACCCCATCCTAATACACATAACGTTGTAGCTATTACATTTGCTAATGTAGAATCCGTTTTCCCAAATGGCTTATATACATGCCCTAAAATATCTTGAATCATAAATCGACCTACGCGCGTTCCAGCATCAATTGTTGTTAAAATGAATAACGCTTCAAAGAGAATTGCAAAATGATACCAAAAGGCCATCATAGCCGTTCCACCTATTACTTGTGAGAAAATATATGCCATACCTATCGCTAACGTTGGCGCACCACCTGTACGTGATAAAATTGTTTGCTCTCCAACGTTCACAGCGAGATCTTTTAGTTCATTTGGTGTAATAGCAAATCCCCATGAAGAAATAACTTGAGCTGCTTGTGAGACATCCGTACCGATAAGTGCTGCAGGACTATTAATTGCAAAATAAGTTCCTGGTGTTAATACACAGGCTGCAATCATTGCCATGGCCGCTACAAACGACTCCATTAACATCGCCCCGTAACCGATTGGCTGTGCGTGTCCCTCTTGCTCAATCATCTTCGGCGTCGTACCTGACGAAACGAGAGCATGGAATCCAGATACTGCACCACAAGCAATTGTAATAAATAAGAACGGGAATAAGTTTCCGGAGAACACAGGACCAGTTCCATCAATAAATTTCGAAACTGCCGGCATTTGTAAATCTGGTGCTACAATTAAAATGCCGATTGCTAATCCTACAATTGTTCCAACTTTTAAAAATGTGCTTAAATAGTCACGCGGTGCTAAAAGCATCCAAACTGGTAAGGCTGATGCGATAAATCCATATACAATAAGCATAATAGCAATCGTTTCACCGCTAAACGTGAACATACTTGCAAGCGTTGGATTTTCCGCTACATACTGCCCTCCAATAAGAGACAGTATAAGTAGGATAATTCCAATTACTGAGCCTTCACCAACCCGTCCGGGCCTAATGTAGCGCATGTACACTCCCATTAAAATAGCGATAGGAATCGTAGCTGCTATTGTAAACATTCCCCAAGGACTTCCGACAAGCGCCTTTACTACTACTAATGCTAATACCGCTAATAAAATAATCATAATGCCTAAAATACCGATCATTGCAATAAGTCCTGTAACAGGACCGATCTCATCTTTAATCATTTCCCCTAAAGATTTACCATTCCGTCTCATCGAAGCAAATAAAATTACAAAATCTTGCACAGCTCCAGCGACCACTACCCCAACAATAATCCATATTGTCCCTGGTAAATATCCCATTTGTGCCGCCAAAATCGGTCCTACTAAAGGCCCTGCTCCTGCAATCGCTGCAAAATGATGCCCAAATAATACCCACTTATTTGTTGGAACATAATCTTTTCCATCATTTAATGTATGGGCTGGCGTTTGCCGATTATTATCTAAACCGAATACCTTTCTCGCTATAAATCTACTATAAAAGCGATAAGCAACTGCATACACACATACCGCAGCTACTAAGATCCACACTGCATTAATAGTTTCACCTTGTGATAAAGCTATTACACCAAAAGCGCCTGCTCCTACCGCTGCAATAACTCCCCAAAGCAAAATCGACTTCAATGTTCTCACATACAATCCCCCCAATACTATTTCTTAGTGGGATTGTACTAAATTTTCTGAATATTTAACTTAAATCCTCCCTATCATGAAGGATTTTTAGTTTATCATGTTAAAAAATTCGCATTATCTGCTATAATTCAATTTTATTTCGGAGTTTTTTCACATAATTACGACTAACTGGAATCGGTTGCTCATCATATTTATCTAAATATAGATTATATGTGCCATTATAGTAAGGTTTTAGCTCTTGTACATATGACATGTTAATTAAATAACTTTTATGCACACGTAAAAAATCATATGCATTTAGCTTATTTTCCAGCTCCTGAAGTGTATATGTTGAAATATACTGATTATTTGTTGTATAAATTGAAACCGTTTTATTTTCCTTGTTTTTACTTACATATACAATATCTTCAGGGAAAATATACCGAATTCCCTCTTGACCTTCTATCGGTAGTTTTCGCAAATAACTCTTTGCTTTCTCGCCTTGCTCTTTCCCCATTCTATATAAAAGGAATTGCAAATCTTCTTCGCGAAATGGGCGTAGTAAATAATAAAATGCTTGAAAACGAAATGCCGTAATCGACTCTTCTATATCCCCACCCATAAAAATAAATTTCGTATAACAATTTACTTCACGTAATAAACTTGCATATTCAAAACCGGTTCCATCTAGTAATTTAGAATTCAAAAAAACAAAATCTGGTGTATGCTTTTTCATGATAAATAATGATTCTGTTCCTGTGTTTGCTTCAAAACATTCTACATTTCTTATATTTTCAGTGAATTTTTCAGCTAAACTTCTTCGCTCTTCTGCTTCTTCCATGATTAGTAAAATTTTCATTTCTTCAACCACCTAATTCTTTTGTCCGTATGTCTTGTTGTATACATTCGCTTTTATAAAGAACATTCCCTTTTTCTTACTATACCATTATTTATCTAAAAAAACAGAAAAAAGGAAACCTTCACGGTCCCCCCTGCCTTTTTATGCCGCTATTGATAAGGGCCAATAATCAGCGCGGGAATAAATCCCTCACTGATTAAAGTCTCACCTTATACTAATTCTCGTTGTTTCGTTTCTTGTCCAAGTACAATTACAGCAAGTACGCCAATTAAAATAGCCCCACAGAAAATCGTAAATATTAGTGATAGTGAGGCCTGTGAAGCAACCAAATACCCTACTAATAACGGCCCAAGAATACCGCCAATACGACCAAATGCTGCAGCCATCCCTGCACCTGTACCACGAATAACTGTTGGATACTGTTCAGGTGTATAAGCATACAATGCACCCCAAGCACCTAAATTAAAGAAGGATAGTAACATGCCTGCTACGATTAATACCGTTAATGACTCTGCCACTCCAAACAAATAAGCACTACACGCTGTACCGATTAAATACGTAACTAAAACAAATTTACGACCAAGACGTTCAATAAACCAAGCAGCTGTGAAATACCCTGGCAATTGAGCTAGCGTCATAATCAGTACATATTGGAAACTTTTTATTAGACTAAATCCTTTTAATACCATAACACTAGGTAACCAAAGGAACATCCCATAATAAGAAAATACAACAGAAAACCATAGAATCCATAACATAATTGTTGCCTTACGGTATTCCCCAGACCACACTGATTTTACATTTTCAATAACGGACGGTCTTTTTTCAACCTTTTGGAATCTTGGAGAATCCGGTAAATTCCATCTTAAATATAAAGCATATAGTGCCGGAACCGCACTCAACACCATTGCAACTTCCCAACCATATTTCGGAATAACAAAATAAGAGATAAGAGCTGCAATTAGCCATCCACCTGCCCAAAAACTTTCTAATAGCACAACTATTTTCCCACGTTCATGTGCTTCAACGCTCTCCGATACTAATGTAGAAGCAACTGGAAGTTCTCCGCCAAGCCCCATACCAATTAAAAATCGTAAAACAAGGAACATCGCAAGTGTTGTCGTTAAAGCAGTTAAACCACTACCGATAGAAAATAATAATAATGTAATAATAAAGACCGATTTCCGTCCTATTTTATCTGATAGTATTCCAAAAACGAGCGCTCCAACTGCCATACCAATTGAATTAATGCTGCCTATCCAGCCCATTTCTTGCGTACTTAATCCCCAATCTTTTTGCAGCGCAACCATTACGAATGAAAGCATTCCAACATCCATTGCGTCAAATAACCATCCAAGCCCTGCTATACCAAGTAGCTTTCGCTTCGAAATTTCTTTCACCTTCCTCACAAGAAGTCCTCCTTATACAGCTGTCTTTACACATCATTTTACATGTGTGAATTGTATAAGTAAAATACTTTCGTGTAAAAAATTCTCCTTCATCATTCCCAAAAAACAAAATACTTATCCCACTATTTGAGCACCCAGTAAGACCCTTACCTCAAAATTCAGCTGGAGTAATGAATGATAGATGATAAAAACCTTACTTTATCAAAAATGGCCAAATAAAAAAGTAGCGATAGGACGCTACTTTTTCGAACGCATGACTTCTTTTAAAAATTCCGCTAATACTAACTGACGACGCCAGCGTGTTGGATTACTACACAATCTATAAAACCACTCTAAATGGATTGCTTGAATCCATTTTGGTGCGCGTTTTACTTCTCCAGCCCATACGTCTAAACTTCCGCCCACTCCAACAGCCAGCTTCGTTTCTAAACGATGCTTATTCGTTTGAATAAAGTTCTCTTGTCTTGGGAAACCAAGTGCGACAAGTAATAAATCCGGCTTTGCTTCTTGAATACGAGAAACAATATTCTCTTCTTCTTCTTGTTTAAAATACCCATCTTGTATACCAACAATAGATACAGCTGGATATGTCTTCGTTAGATGATCTGCTGCAGCTTGTACAACATGCGGTTTTGCACCAAGTAAGAAAACAGATACTGGTCTATTCTCTTCTGATAGCTTCGCCAATAAATTACACATTAAATCAAAACCTGCTACACGTTCCTTTACAGGTGTACCTAACATACCACTTGCTTTTACGACTCCAATACCATCAGGTGTAATTAAATCTGCATTTAATAATGTTTGATGGAATGTTTCATCCTTTTTTGCACACATAACAATTTCAGGATTTGCTGTTACTACCTGAAAAGTATTTGTTCGCTCCACCTCTAGTTGTTCTTTTAAATATTGGACCGTTTCATCCATTTTCATTGTAGAAAAAGGAACGCCTAGAATATCAACTGTTTGTACTGCCATAGTTAACTATCCTCTCTATCATTACAAGTTTTTCGCTATTAATTGCTTATATGTTTCCTTTGTATCTTCATATAGTTTTTGAAGTGAGAAGTTCATAGTAGCATGCTCATAAATATGTTTCCCCATTGCTGCTAATTCTCCAGTTTTCCACTTATCATACGCTTCTTCTAAAGCTAATGCTAATGCCTTTCCATCACCTGTTGGCACAATCCATCCGTACGTTTCATCTACAATTAATGGTTCAATTTCTCCAGCCCTAGTCACAATTGATGGTACGCGTTGATTTGCCGCTTCTAATAAAACTAGTGGGAACCCTTCACTATGGGAGGTTAATAAATTTACATGTGACGACGCAAATAATTGTTTTACATCTTGACGATGCCCTAAAAACTCAACTTTATTATTAATCCCTTTTTCGGTAGCCAATGACTTTAGATTTTCTTCTAACGGGCCATCGCCAACTAACAATACTTTAATTTTCTCTAATTTTGTTTGTTGTAACGCATCAAATAGAACTTCATGTCCTTTCACAGGATGCAATCGTGCTACTTGGATTGCCGTAAATACATCTTCATCAATATTGAACATTTCCTTTTTATTATAGCCTTCTGCTTTTTCCTTATCGTATTCAATTCCATTATAAATAACATGCATCTTTTCATTTGAAATACCTAATGCTGCCAAGCTTTTTTTCAATCTATTTGTTACAACGAAAAATAAGTCTATATTTTTTAAGGCTTTCAAATTTAATTTCGTAAAAATCCAACCTTTTAAGCCTTGTTTAGTAAAGTCTTGAAATGGATCACTATGAATAGTCGTTACCCATTTTGCCTTTATTCTCTTTTTCATTAAAGAAACATAGAAATTAGCCCTAGGACCATGCGTATGAACTACATCAAATTTTTCTTTATTAATAAATTCACTTATATTCTTTAAAATGGATAAATCATAGCGCGATTTTTGTGAAAACACATGGACTTTTATTCCTAACTCCCTTGCTTCCTTCGCAACAATTCCATCTTCAAATACTGCTAATTCTACTTCACCAGTTGGAAACTGATCGAGAAGTGAAATAATATGTGTTTTCCCTCCCCCATCTTCTGCTCCTGCATTCATATGCAATATCCTCATATTTTTTCCTCCTTTAAATCCTCGCTACATTTCCATCTATCTTTATTTTACTGTACTAAAAAATAAAAGCTAACAAAAGTTAGCTTTTATTTTGATCATTCAATTTCTAAGTCTACAATTAGATAAGCTAACACCACTACAAAGTAAATCCCAACTCCTGGTGCTGTAAAAATATGTCCTGCAATATAAGCAATACCTAATGCTAACAATAAGCTTGCTGCAATCATTCCATATTTTATATTAAATATCTCTTTAAACCTTGTAATAAATACTAGTAGGATTCTTAAGCCATAATAAATAAATGGAATCATTAGTAATGCAAAACCGATAATCCCGAAGTCATAAAACCAATCGTGGAAGTCCATTTCAATTAGCTTTGGATCTGGCTGCTTTTGTTCATTGTATTTAAAGTTACCTGCATAACCCATTCCTAATAACTTTTGTGACACTGGTGCTTCTTTAAAGAACTGCTTATGTCTTTCTTCATATACTTGACGTCCACTGAAAATAAGATTTTCTTGATTTTCTTTCTTTTGCTCTTTCTCAAGCTCTCTCTTAACTTCCTCTTCTATCTTCGCCTTTTCTTCTGGCTTTTCACCTTTATGATGCTTTTCTTCTTTTGCTTTAAGTTCTTGTTCTTTTTTCAGCTTCTCTTTAATTTCTTTTTCTTTTTGACCTTGCTGTGCCACATTTTGCTCTGATAAATAATTATTGTGAATACCCATATTTTGTGCTAATGGCGTTTGTTTAAACGTTCCAACTACACCAGCTAATAGGACAATAGCAATTACTGCATTAAGTGCAAGGGATTTTTTGTTCGGATTTTTCCTATCAAATAATAATTGTAGTAAAATAATCCCGATTGCTGCCGCTAACGTAGCACCAATTGAGCCCATCCCTACTTTTGTACCAACTTGAATTAGCGAATAAATCATTAAAAGTGATGGAATCCAATATAAAATGTGTTTCCAGCTCTTTGTTTTTTGAATAGAATATAGTACCACAATAGGGAAAATAATAGCTAAGATTGAACCTAGTTCATTCCCTGCATAGAACCAACCTCGAGAACCCACCTTCATCCATTCATAACTACCAAAGTCAGTAGATGTTGAAATAGAAATAACCATAATTGCGTTAATGATTAATGTAGAATATACAATACTATTTCGAACCTTATCACTAATATTAACTTTCTTTTTCAATGATTTTAAAGCTAAAATATATGATCCCAGCATGATATATATATATAATGCTTTCGCAACGAATTTAACTTCTTCACTAAGTACAATAGGATCCTTAACTAGTTTGTTATTAATAAATCCTACCCCTAAAACTCCGGCTAATAATATAAGATAAATTAAAAACTTTCTATTTCCCTTCTCTTTTGCCTGAATTAAAATGTAAATACTACCAACAGCCATAATAAGGAATCTTACTAAAATTCCAACCGTAGCACTTGACTTTAATAAAGTGATGCTAAGAGACGTTAATAAATCTAAAACAGGCTGTAAAATAATAAAAAAGAGCAAAAAACGCTCAAATCTAACCCTAGCTTGATTTGCTAACATTCCAAGACCTCCATACAAAATCTTAACATTATCTTTTAATCATAATTTTTTATCATTCAAACACACCTAGCAATTATAACATAACTCATATTCAAATCGAGAACTATTTTTCTTGCTAAAACTAGCCAGGACAAGTATTAATCAGTAATAGAAATTACTGTTCTTTAGCTATACTCCCTATTTTTACAAAAGCTATCTAACAACCATCCCCTTATTTTTGTTAGTATATACATATTTTTTTATCATTTTATACAGATACAAAGAACAAACCTAACATTGTAACATTTTACCAAATAGGTAACACCAAAAATGTAAAATTAATCTTTTCATATCTTTTTCAAATTACTTTATAGCTATTTTCCAAACATTTTCAAACGCTTTCTTTATGTATTTTATCCGTTTTTCTACATGTAGCGAAAAGTAATTGTTATTTCCAATACTTTAGTGTATATTTTTTCTCTGGAACATCTTTAGGAGGAAGGGATTACAGCAATGTTATTAATCGACATATTTACGTTTCTTGGCATTATCGCCGCTGCTATTTCTGGTACATTAGTTGGTTTAAAAAAAGATTTAGATTTATTCGGTGTCCTTTGTTTAGCTGTAGCTACTGCGCTCGGCGGCGGTATTATTCGTGATATTATGATCGGTAACCTGCCTCCCGTCGCATTTGTTAAACCCATTTACTTTTTCGTAAGCGTATTATCAGCGTTATTTACTTGTATGTTTTTTGAGCGTATCAATAAACTGCAAGTCGTTATTATGCTTTCTGATGCTGTTGGCTTAGGCGTTTTTACAGCTATTGGTGCAAATGCGGCAATGTCACATCATGTTGACGCCTCATTTTTAGTTGTTTCAATGGGAGTCATTACAGGTATTGGAGGAGGTATTTTGCGTGACATTTGCGCTCAAGATATCCCCTACGTATTCCGAAAAGAAATTTACGCCATCGCTTCTATTTTAGGGGCAATTAGTTTCCTAATCACATATACAATGGGGGCACACGTATTGGCTTTCTATGTTTGTTTACTAGTAACATTCATTATTCGTGTTGTCACTGTCATATATAATGTACATTTCCCAGTTTTCTTTAAAACACATGCTAAAATTAATAAAGGCCATTAAGAGAATTCTATATAGAATTCTCTTAATTTATATACTATTCCACACACTAATATAGAGTAATTGTATATAAAAATATATAATTATATTAGAACCAAAAATGAAAACGCTTTACAAACAGGGGGAAGAACGATGCTTGGGGTTTTTAAAAAACATAACAGTAAAACAAACGTCAGTATACTTGAATTAAGTAAGAATCAACAAATCACTTTTAACGTTCCTACTAATTCTGAACTAAAAATTCAAATGGATATGCTACATATTTCAAAAGAAGATTTACAAATCGTAAAAGTACTACAGCCCTTTATTTATGAAGAAATTGATTGGATTACTGAAAAATTCTATTCCAATATTACAAAACAGCCTAATTTAATTACGATTATCGAGCGTTATAGCTCTATTACAAAACTAAAGCAAACTTTAAAAATACATATAAAAGAATTATTTAGCGGAGATATGCATGAAGACTTTATTGAACAACGTGTTAGAATTGCCAAAAGACATGTACAAATTGGGTTACATAGAAAATGGTATACTGCCGCTTATCAAGAATTATTCCGCTCTATCATGAAGATTTTAAAAACGAAAATTACAACAATTGACGATTTTTCTTATTCCATAAACGTAATAAATAAATTATTAACTCTTGAACAAGAACTCGTTATTGCGGCTTATGAATCTGAATATGAAAGAATGCAAAAAGAACTTGAAAAAGAAAAAGAAATAACAGCTATGACCATTACGCATATTGCAACAGAGCTAGCATCTGTATCTGAAAAAACAAGCGCTTCTATTCAGCGGTTAACCGCTAAATCTGAAACGATTGTAGAAATTGCTAAAACAGGTACGTCATTAGCTACAACATCAGAAGAAAAAGCAAATAAAGGTAAAGAACAATTAAATGAGCAAAATAAACGAATGGAATACATTCAAACGAACATGGAAACGATTATTACAGATACGCAGGAACTTCTCGATATTTCTAACAAAATTAACGAAATTATAGATATTGTAAAATCAATTGCCGAGCAAACAAATTTACTCGCACTAAATGCTGCAATTGAATCTGCGCGTGCTGGGGAATTTGGCAAAGGCTTTTCTGTTGTAGCTGGGGAAATTAGAAAGTTATCAGAGCAAACGAAAGAATCTATATTTAACGTTACAAAGCTCGTTGAAAAAACAAATGAACAGATTATTCGTGTCTCTTCTTCCGTGAAACAAATTAGCTCTCTCGTATCTGAAGGAACTGATAGTATGTCTGCAACGGATCAATACTTCCAAGAAATCGTAAAAGACATGTCTAACTCGAAAGAACAGAATAAAAAAATTGAGAACGAACTAGAAACCATTTCACAAGTAATGAAAGGAATTCAAGACGATTCCTCAAAAATGGCTCTAACAGCTGATAGTTTACAACTGGAATTAAATCGATAGAGTGAAGTTTATGTCAGTAGAGATATTTTATCCCTGCTGACTCTTAGCTTTCATCTTCTATCCATAAAAAAAGAATCCAAACTGGATTCTTTTTATTTTCTGAAGAATATTTTTTGACAATACACGTAACTCATATAAACACCAAGGCTTTGCAAAATAAACAAGGCTGGCACGATTAGATTGTAATATACCATTTCTACTCGGAAAAGTCTTAACGATACGTACCCGCTCATTAACAATAAGAACAACATATATCCTTCATTTTGTTGTTTCTTAATAAGAAAGTGTAATAAAGCTATACACATAAATAACGTTACCGCTATATAGATAAGTTTTTCATATTTAAATAGAATGGAATGTATTCCCTCACTGGAGAATTGATTAATTACCGGCTGTAAAAGTTTAAATCTTTCTTCTTCCATCTCTGTAAGCTTTTGATCTATATGCTCTGTCATACTTTGATTCTTTGTTATTTTTTCCTCATTTTTACCTTTTCCAATTAAAACAGATTGAACATACGTCTCATTTGAAATCGTATATTGCGGCATTCCCATCGTCTGAATGCCATAACTCACACCAAAATGAGCACTATAAAATAGAATAAGTATCCCTATCATCTTTAATAATACTTTTTGCTTCATTGCTGATTGAAAGAGTTCAATTAACAACACATATACAGCAATAAAAATAGGAAGAAATAATCCTATTGGGAAAATCATATTACTAAATGCAAATAAAATCGCTGAAAACCCCCACATATAAGGATGATCTAATCCTTTATATACAAGTATGTAACAAGCAAAATAAAATAAAAATATTGCAAGTGACTCAGGAGTTAATACGGAACTCATGAATATATTTGGAATATACAGAGCATAAAATATGGAAGCAATACGACCGCATTCTTCTCCAAAAACCATTGCTGCAATACGATAAATAAAAAATGCAGTTCCTGCGCAAAATAACACATTAAATAGTTGTAAAGCGAATATTGTATCACCAAATATACGAATAATTACTGACTCATATATAATAAAAGGCAAATGAGTTACAGTCCCTATATTATTACCAATTGCAATCCCCTTTGCAGACTCATACATCACTTTCATATCACCAATTATTGGAGCGTCTACAAATAACAGCATACTAAGCCTCACAACTATAGATATACTTATAAGAAAAATAAGAAATTGTTTATCTGTAAAACGATATTGTAGAATTGATGCCACTAACAAAATGAGTATGACGAAAATTGCCAATATGATTGTTACACTTGTTGTACTTCCTCCAAAAAATTGCGTACTTGTCTCAAATGCGGTCCAACAACTATAAACAAAAAATGCGAGCATTGCACCGATTGTAATTTTATTGAAGAAAGATGAAAAATTTGTTTGTATATGATTCATATGTCCATTGCACCTCTATTTCCATTCATAACAAAATGATTCTATCATGGATGGGTACACGGCTGATAGAAAATTCCTATGACAAATACATAGTCATTACTTTTTTCTTGCAATGTAAGCGAATCCTCTTTTACACTACATTTTAGATAAAATAAATTTTCTTTCAGTTACATGAATACAAATACAGAAGTTTAAATAATCCTCTTTTGGAATACACTTTACTTCATTAAATATCTAATATGAGTACTCCGCTTACACATATTATTCTGATTGAAAACAGACTATAGGGGCTGAAAATATGGAAAAGAAATTCATGCGAGAATCTAAAGCAATTAAGACAACACGTGTTTTTCCTAACGATTTAAATAATCACCAAACACTTTTTGGAGGGAAATTATTAGCAGAAATTGATAGTATTGCGTCAATTGCGGCTGCAAGACATAGTCGTAAACATTGCGTAACAGCATCTATTGATTCAGTTGATTTTTTAACTCCAATTCACCAAGCTGATTCTGTTTGTTATGAAGCATTTGTATGTTATACAGGAAAATCTTCAATGGAAGTTTTCGTAAAAGTAATCGCAGAAAATTTATTAGCAGGCGAGCGTAGAATTGCCGCTACTTGCTTCATTACATTTGTGGCAATAAAAGATGGAAAACCTTCGTCCGTACCACAAGTACTTCCTGAAACTGAGGAAGAACATTGGTTACACACAACCGGTTCAGAACGCGCGGAAAATAGAAAAAAAGGACGTTTAAAAAGTAAAGAAATGGCTGAGGTTTTAACTTTAAATAAACCTTGGAATATTTAATACAATACTCTCCTATATACATGCATAGGTTTTTCTTCCTTGCATGTATTTTTATATAAAATACCATTTATCACTATTTTATTCTCGATCTGTTCCCCAAAATCATGCACCAGCTTTTCCTTTATTTTGTTATACTATTAATGGTATATTAAATAAAGTTCGTTTTAAAATAACCATAATATGATTAAGTATATAAGGGATGGTGCGGTAATGACTATTGAAGTACCAATTTCAATACCACAAACGTTAATTATTATTCCAGCGTATAACGAGGAAGAAGCAATTGCAGATACATTAACAAGATTATTAAAATTAAAACAGCATTTTACAGGATTAAGCATTTGCGTTATTAATGATGGATCACACGATAAAACAGCTCAAATCGTAAAAGATTTTCCTGTTCACCTTGTGAATTTACCATATAACCTAGGTATAGGCTCAGCTGTACAAACTGGATATAAATACGCATATGAGAACGGATATGATATTGCGATTCAGTTCGATGCTGATGGACAACATAATCCAGATGATTTATATAAAATTATAAAGCCAATCGCTGAAGATGAATGCGATATGGTGCTAGGGTCACGTTTTACAGAAAAAACAGCATATAAAGGTAGTATTTCCAGAAGAATCGGTATTTTTTATTTTACTGCCCTATTGAAATTACTAACAAAACAAACATTTATGGATCCAACTTCTGGATATCGTGCTATCAATCGAGAAGTAATTACAATTTTTGCACACAACTATCCAAAAGATTATCCAGAACCAGAAGTTCTTATTCATTTAAAAAAGAAAAAACTTCGCATTAATGAAATATCTGTAAATATGCAAGAGCGACAAGGTGGACAATCTTCCATCACCCCTTTTAAATCTGCATATTACATGATTAAGGTAAGTCTTGCTATATTGATGCAAAAAATCGTGAAAGGTTGATAATAAATGCCTATAATTACCTTTTCATTCATCTTTATTTTATTATTATTATTATTAATTATTAATTCAATTCGTCGTGGAACTTTAGAAACAAAATATGCTGTTTTATGGATTTTTGTTTGTATTGCAATGGCTATTTTAAGTTCTACCGATAAAATTATAAACTGGATTGGAAAACTATTAAAAGTAGAATATCCTCCTTCCATTTTATTCTTATTTGGACTATTATTCTGTTTCATCCTAATTTTTGACCTAACAAGAAAAATTTCTAAACAACATCATCAACTTGTAACATTAACGCAAGATTATGCGTTACTAAAGCAAAAATTAAATGCAACTGAGCCGGATAAAGACTAACCTAATATTTCAAAGCTAATATAAAAAACCTCTTAATTTATTTCAAAAAATTAAGAGGTTTTTTATTCTCAATAATAATTTATTCGTCTTCACAATCCTTACGATAAATATATCCTACTTACTAATAAGTTAAAATGGTATGAATAAGAATTTATATGTACTAGACATGTTAAAACTGTTTAAAATACGAGAATTAACCATAAGAATCTCATTTCACACCACCTTTTTAATAGAAAGTTGATTTACAAAGTTTATATGCGTTAAACTTATACAGATGTTCTTGTAATCTTCTTCCTTTCAAAAGGCTTATATATATGATGCAAGACATAAAAAACTTGAGGAGATAAAAAGTCTATGATGGAACAAAAGCAACTTGTTTCTGTTGTCATACCTCTGTATAACACGGAAAAATATATTGAAGAAACGATGCAGTCAATACTAGATCAAACATATAAAAACATTGAAATTGTAATTGTAGATGATGGAAGTAAAGATCAATCACCTTCTATCGTGAAAAACCTGGCTGAAAAATACCCAGGGCAAGTAAAATATGTTCATCAAAAAAACCAAGGTGTTTCGGTAGCTCGTAATACAGGAATTGAAAATGCTAGTGGAGAATATATTGCTTTCCTTGATAGTGATGACTTATGGCATTCAACTAAAATTGAGAAGCAAGTCGAAAGTATGCATAAAAACAACATGGACGCGTGCTATTGTGGTTATATGAATTTCTACGAAGAAACAGGCGAGAAGGTTGAACATACAACAAATTTTATTAAAGGCGATATGTCAAAAGCATTCCTAACACATCAAGTTGTTGCTCAAACAAGTACTTGGATTTTCAAACGATCCATCGTAATGGATCATAACATTCGTTTTACACCGGGATGTAGTTGGGGCGAAGATTTGGAGTTTTTATTTAAACTTATGAGTGTAACAAATGTATGTTATGTTGATGAATACTTAACTTATTATAGAATCTTATCAGAAGGAAATCTTTCTTCAAAATATAAAGATTATGAATTAAAAACGACAAAAGAGCTGGAAGTATTTAATCGTATGAAGGACTGGGTACATAATAAGTCTCAAGATTTCATTACAAAAGACCCTCAGTCACTTATTGAGATTCTTGAGACTTATTTATTCCCTTATACAGTCATCAATAACGCTTGTATATATATTAAGGGAAACTCTCAATTAGATAAATCACAAGTTCAATTAATCAAAAAAGATATCAAGAAATATTGCCGCAAAATCTATTCAAAGAATGGAAAGCGTAGTAAAAAACTATATGCAATGCTTTGGTTTGTACGAATTAAATTTCTGTTTTCTTAAACTGAAAATATAATGATACTCTCTCTTTCTGTGAACAAATCAAATTTACAAATAGGACAAGCTAACCGGGTCCTAAAGAATAGAAAGGTCTTTTCTCATGAAAACAAATAAAATTCTAAAAAACGCATCCTACCTCTTTGTAGGAAACATTACTGTCCGTTTTGTACTGGCTATTGCAACAATTTTCTTTGCAAGATATGTTTCTCCAAGTGATTACGGTATGTTTACAACTGCGTTAGCAGTTTCAGCTGTTATTTGTTACTTTACAGATGCAGGTTTGACACATACGTTTATGCGTGAAGGAACGAGAAGCGGTGCTAATATTAGCGTGCTAATAAGTAGTTATCTACGTATTCGTTTAATATTAGCTATCGTAATTTCTGTACTTTTCGCTATTTTTGCCCAGTTCTTCTATCCCGACGCTTACTTACGTGCGATGGTATATTGGGTTGTTCTACCAACAATGTTCGGAGCAACCTTACAAGGTGTTGGAATGGCTTACTTCCAAGTAACAGAACGCATGCAATTTACAGCTATTATTTCTGTACTACAAGGTATAACAGCTGCTGCTGCCCTATTACTAGGGATGTCTTTCCAATGGTCACTTATGATGGTTGCTGCCATGTACGGGGTATCTAGTCTTGTAACAGGTGTTATCGCCTTTATAATGACAATACGTTATACGAAAGTCCATAAGGGTTGGGATAAAGGCATTTTAGATCAACTACTTATTTTCACGATCAACGGAATCATTATTATGCTCTTACCACAATTGGGCCCTATTATATTAGAAAAGGTTTCAACATATAAGCAAGTTGGATTCTTTGGTGCTGCATCTAAAATACCTGCTGTACTATATCAAATACCTGGAGTAATTGCAGCTGCCTTTTATCCAAGGCTTTTTGCTTTTGGTAATGAGAAAAATATTGAAGAACATAGAAAATTATCAAGTTTTGAATTAAAACTTATGTCTTTTTTAGGAATGGGAATTTCTATCCCCTTTATTGCTGATCCAAGTTTCTGGATTGTTAGTTTATTAGGAGAAGAATACGCTCCCGCTGGTGACGCTCTTGCTATTCTAGCGTTTATGGTTATTTTACAATCCATTAACTATCCACTAGCCGATAATTTAACAACGATTGGCCAGCAATGGAAACGTGCAACAACAATGACTATTGGATTAGTTGTTGCCATTATAGGTTATATTGTATTAGGTAGTAAATATGGAATGATGGGAGCAGCTACCGCAGCTATCCTTACCGAAATTACACTATTAATCGGATTTACCCTCTTTATTCGTAAAGGCATGCAATTATTAGTTAAAGGAATTATATTTAATTCCTTAGCCTTTATTATTAGTTACGGTATATACCGAATTGCATTAATCAACTTACCACCATTAGTTGCTTTAACTCTTACTGGCATACTATACGGTATAATCGGAATTGTAATTGATCCTCAAATACGCGGATTCGTTTTAGGGTTTATAAAACAAAAATTAGGTAAAAAGGTAATATAAAGTTAAGTTCCTTTTCAAAATCATGAAAAGGAACTTAACTTCTTTATTTACATCTTTTTTGCATATACATAATTGTTTCTTTTAACCCATCATAATAAGAAGTTTTTGGTAACTCTCCAATACATTTCTCGTATTTCTCTCCACTTAATATAACTGGTTCTTCCGTCAAATATAGCATTTCCACAAATTCTTTCATCTGCTTATCAAACAAACCAATGAACTGGATCATTCTTCTTTTTACAGTTATTACTCGTTTCGTAGAACCCGTTAATTCCCATATATATTGAATCATTTCTCTTGTTAGTTCTTGTTTAACTGCTTTCCTTGGCGACATATTTCATACCTCACACATTTAATTAACCATTGTTCAATTATATTATATATTTTCAGAAAATTAATACGAACCTTTTTTTGAAAAAATATACATTTTGAAATGATGGCATTATATGAAAGAATTTAGTATCATGATTCAAGGTACTATTTCAAGTTGGACGGAGGATACTATGAGCTTATTAACAGTTGAAAAATTAGGACATACATTTGGCGATCGTACATTATTTAAAGATGTATCTATGCGATTATTAGCAGGTGAGCACGTTGGATTAGTTGGTGCAAACGGTGTTGGTAAATCAACATTCATGAATATCATTACTGGTCAGCTTATTCATGACCAAGGTCGTGTAGAATGGACACCAGGCACACATTACGGTTACTTAGATCAGCATACGGTTTTAACGCCTGGACGTACAATTCGTGACGTACTAGCGGATGCATTTTTACCGCTATTTGAAAAGGAAAAAGCTTTAAATGAAGTTACAGAAAAAATGGGAACCGCTACACCAGAAGAACTAGAGGAACTTCTTGAGCAAATGGCAGAAATACAAGATGCACTTGAAGCAGGTGGTTTCTATTTACTAGATATGAAAATTGAAGAGGCTGCACGTGGTCTTGGAATTGATGCAATTGGTTTAGATCGTGATGTTTCAGCACTAAGTGGTGGACAACGTACAAAGGTATTGCTTGCAAAGCTATTACTTGAACAGCCAGAAGTGTTATTGCTTGATGAACCTACTAACTATTTAGACGTTGAACATATTCATTGGTTAACAAATTATTTAAAAGAATACCCACATGCATTCTTATTGATTTCTCATGATACGGAATTTATGAACAAATGTGTTGATGTTATTTTCCATCTAGAATTCACAAAAATGACGCGTTATACAGCGACATATGAAAAATTCCTAGAACTAGCAGAAATCAATAAAAATCAACATATAAACGCTTATGAAAAGCAGCGCGAGTTTATTAAAAAGCAAGAAGACTTCATTGCAAAGAACAAGGCTCGTTATTCAACGACAGGTCGTGCAAAGAGTCGTCAAAAACAACTTGACCGTATGGAACTTATTGATCGCCCGGAAACAGCAATTAAACCTGAATTCTCATTTAAAGAAAGTCGCGCAAGTAGTCGCTTCGTCTTTGAAGGTGAAAATGTAGAAATCGGATATACGCATCCGCTACTACCAAAACTATCAATGACAATTGAACGTGGTGAAAAAATTGCTATTGTTGGATGTAACGGTGTTGGTAAATCAACGTTATTAAAAACAATCTTAGGTAAAATTAAACCTTTAAGCGGTAAAACAAGTCTTGGTGACTTCTTAGAACCTGCATACTTTGAACAAGAAGTTAAAGCGGATAATATAACACCCATTGATGATGTATGGAATACATTCCCTGGCTTAGACCAGCACCAAATCCGTGCAATGTTAGCAAAATGCGGATTAAAAAATGAACATATTTCTCGCCCATTAAGTCAATTAAGCGGTGGAGAACAAGCAAAAGTTCGTTTATGTAAACTAATGGGTGAAGAAAGTAACTGGCTATTATTTGACGAGCCGACAAACCATCTTGATGTTACAGCAAAAGCGGAACTTAAGAAAGCTATGAAAGCATATAAAGGAACAATTCTCCTTGTATGTCACGAACCGGACTTTTATGAAGATTGGATTACAAAGGTTTGGAACGTAGAAGAATGGTCTCAAAATAAAAATTAATGGATATAAGATTTTTATCCATATTTTATGCTATACTATACCTTGCGTGACAACATCTTGTTCTGTTGTCACGTTTTTTATAGAGTAAGATTTTATTAATGCTGGGGGCTACATTATGCTTTTTAATTCTTTTGAATTTATGCTTTTATTCTTGCCTATAGCAGTAATTGGATATTTCCTATTGCAAAAAGTTAACAAAAATTTCGCGAAACTTTTTTTGATAGGTATGTCCCTTTACTTTTATGCATATTTTGAGGTGAAATACTTATTGCTAATAGGAATTTCATTATTTACAAACGCATTTATAGGCCAACAAATTATACAAAAAATTAATCAAAAAACCCGAAAAATATTTTTAACAGTGGGTTTAGTATTTAACATCACATTACTGGGATACTTTAAATACTCTGATTTCTTCTTAGATAATATAAATGCCTTATTTGGAACTGATGTACCCTTATTAAAGTTATTACTGCCTTTAGGGATTAGTTTTATTACCTTCCAAAAGATAGGTTTTTTAGTAGATTGTTATAAAAGGGAATTAACAAAGTTTAATTTTATTGATTTTTGCTTGTTCGTAACGTTTTTCCCGCAACTTATTGCAGGACCCATTGTCCATCATAGTAAGGTCCTCCCTCAATTTCAAGATGAATCTAAAAGAAGTCCGAGCATTGAAAATATTACAAAGGGACTTTATATATTCGGAATTGGTCTTACTAAAAAAGTAGTAATTGCTGATTCACTAGCGCAATGGGCTGATTTTGGCTTTAGCAATGTAAATCAACTATCTACGACCGATGCATGGGTTTCATCACTTGCATATACATTGCAATTGTATTTTGATTTTAGTGGATATTGTGATATGGCAATAGGTGCAGCATTGTTATTCAACATTATACTACCAATTAACTTCTTTTCCCCTTATAAATCTTTAAGTATTCAAGATTTTTGGAGACGTTGGCATATGACATTAGGACGATTTTTCACTCAATATGTATATATTCCATTAGGTGGGAGTCGAAAAGGACAAATTCGCACTTATTTGAATTTATTTATAATTTTTCTCATAAGTGGAATTTGGCATGGTGCTGGATGGACGTTTGTTATTTGGGGCGTTTTACACGGATTAGCTATTGTAATACATCGATTATTTAAAAACTTAGGTGGAAAAATGCCTAAATTAATTGCTTGGATTTTAACAATGGGATTTGTACATGTAACATGGGTGTTCTTCAGAGCTACTTCTGTAGAAGATGCATTAACTATGTTAAATCGCATGTTCAACGTAAATTACTTACACATCCAAACAGCACTTATTCAATTCCGTCCAGAAACATTAACTGGTGTGTCTATAATGGATAATTTAATTTATTCAATTTGTAATTTATTCCCGTTCCAAGTGACTGGTGATCATTTTAACTTCCAAACTATTTTATACCTGGCAATTGGAATCACTATTGTATTATTCACAAAAAATTCTATAGAAAAATTAGAATCTTTCCATCCAAAACCGATTTATGCTCTTGCATTAGCTAGCATGTTTATACTTTCTTTGATGTATTTAAATCGTGTAAGTTCATTCTTATACTTTAATTTCTAATAACCGTAGGTGAAAAATATGTATAAACGTTTTATATGTTGGTTTATTATATTCCTTTTCATTTTATCTGGAATAATTTGCTCTATTGTTTATAAGCTTGACCCATTGTATGTATATAAGTTTAAGAAGAACGATTATTTTTATGCTACTGAACGCTATCAAATGCCTGGACTTATTAAACATATGGATTATGATACCTTATTTGTAGGAACTTCTATGGGAAGAAATTTCCTTGAACCTGACGCTAATAAATTACTTCATACTACCAGCTTTAATGGCTCTCTTCCAGGTTCAACAGCTAGGGAGCAAAATATGACAGCCCAGTTAGCTACTCATTCAAAAACTGTTAAAAATATTATTTGGGAGCTTAATTTATACTCATTCTCTGGAAAACCTGAATGGGTATCAGAAGGTGCTTCACCATTTCCAACTTACATGTATGATACAAATAAGTTGAATGATATCCAGTATTTAATTAGCCCGTATTCTCGAAAAGTAGCATTACAGAATATGAAATTAAAATTAGATCCAACAAAATCTCCGCAGGACCCCTATTGGCTATACAAATTTGGAGATGACGAGCCAAAATTCTCAGTAGATATAGCTAAAAGGGTTGTTGATGGAACACCTTATCAATCAATCAGTGATGGTTGGTATCATGAACAAATGCTTAAATCTTTTGATTCTAATATTATTGAATTTGTAAAACAAAACCCAGAAGTACAGTTTATATTTTTCTATGCGCCATATCCAGTAACATATCACGTAGTTATGGATAAAAACGACCCAAAGCATACAAAGGAAAATATTTTATTTAAAAAAGAAGTATACACTAAATTAGCACAACTAAAAAATGTAAAACTCTATGATTTCCAAGATCAAAAAGAAGTTACGTATAATCTTTCTAATTATATGTCTGATCAAACGCATTATTACAGATATATAAATGATTGGATTGTAAAACAATTAGCGACAACTGAACCGATTACTAATAAACAAGATTACGAACAAAGATTAACTAACTTCTCTAATGAAATACGGAATTTCGATACTTCTAAGCTAGTGAATTCAGATGAAAGACCTAAATAATAAAAAAGGTAACAATGAAAACTATCATTGTTACCTTTTTATATTGTAATAGCCCATAAGTCTCAAACGAAACTCTTTTAAAGCTGGATATGCCTCTAAATTAAACAACATCCCTTGGATAACTGGAATTCTAGGATTAGACAATCTCATCTCCGCCTCCAAAACATCCAATGTAACAAGCAATTCTTCATCCTCTAATTGATCAGCTAAAGTTCGCTTAAATACAATAATCTCTTTTAAAAAATGTTCCTTAACCTGCTCCTTAATAAGCCCTGATTTACAAAGAAATTCTCCAAGCTTTTCTTCATGTAAAATTGGTTCTTCTGAAGATCCTACTAAGCCGTCAACTAGATGATCTACTCTTTTTAAAATAAAAGCAGCGACATATGACAAATCAATTTCCGGCGCTTGTAAAATAATTAATTCTAAATACCCACGGCATATGCCTTCTACCATAATTACTAAATCCAATAAATATGGCATAACCTTTTCACCATAAATAGACAATAAACTATTCCGATAAAATGCGTGAGACTCTAACTTCATCCGCATCATAAATTCTTCCACTTCTTTATTAAAAGGAATCGCATTTTCCCTCGCATGCATAATAATAAATTCTTTATGCTTTTGTATATCATTAAACTGACAATGTAATTGTTTTGCAAATTTTTCACGTGGTAATAAAGACTCTTGTTCAATATCCAGCATTTTCTTTTGGATTTTGTCATAATAATATCGAAGTGTCGCTAATAAAAGCTCCTCTTTTGATTTAAAGTATAAATAGAAAGCTCCCTTAGATATGCCACAAGCGGTCACAATTTCCTGTACTGATGTCGCATTTACACCCTTAGTCGCAAATAACTTCATAGCCATCTCTATAATTAAACGCTCTTTTTCTTTCATATTATGTCTCTCCTAAACTTAATCTCGCATCTTTTCATGAATGTATTATACCATCCCTTTTCATTGACGGCTGACCAATCAGTCAGTTATATTATGTATTAGACTGACCAGTTGGTCAATACAATACAAAGGGAGCGCAAACATGAACAAAATCATTAATTTCTCGTTAAAAAATAAGTTCGCAGTTTGGCTACTAACCATTATTGTTACCATTGCAGGTATTTATTCTGGGCTAAATATGAAGCTGGAAACAATTCCTGATATTACAACACCTGTTGTAACAGTAACCACGGTTTATCCTGGTGCTACACCAGAAGAAGTAGCTGATAAGGTTTCAAAACCGATGGAAGAGCAACTGCAAAATTTAGGTGGTGTAAACGTTGTTAGTTCATCATCTTTTCAAAATGCATCTTCTATTCAAGTAGAATATGATTTTGATAAAAATATGGAAAAGGCTGAAACAGAAATTAAAGAAGCACTCGCAAATGTGAAACTGCCAGAAGGCGTAAAGGATCCGAAAGTTTCACGTTTAAACTTCAATGCCTTTCCTGTTATTTCATTAAGCGTAGCAAGTAAAAATGAATCTTTAGCTACCTTAACTGAAAACGTAGAGAAAAATGTTGTGCCAGGATTAAAAGGACTTGATGGTGTTGCATCTGTTCAAATTTCAGGTCAACAAGTAGATGAAGTACAACTTGTCTTCAAGAAAGATAAGATGAAAGAATTAGGTTTAAGTGAAGATACTGTAAAAAATGTAATTAAAGGATCGGACGTATCTTTACCACTTGGTTTATATACATTTAAAGACACAGAAAAATCAGTTGTTGTAGATGGCAACATTACAACAATGAAAGCATTAAAAGAGTTAAAAATACCGGCTATCCCTTCATCACCTAGCGGTCAAAGTAGTCAAAACCCTGGGGCCGGTGCACAAACGCCGCAAATGAATCCAGCCGCTATGAACGGAATTCCAACAGTTACGTTAGACGAAATTGCTGACATTAAAGAAGTCGGAAAAGCTGAATCTATTTCTCGAACAAATGGAAAAGAAGCAATTGGAATTCAAATCGTAAAAGCTGCTGATGCGAATACAGTTGATGTCGTAAATGCAGTAAAAGATAAAGTAAAAGAGCTTGAGAAGAAGTATAAAGACTTAGAGATTATTTCAACATTTGACCAAGGTGCACCTATTGAGAAATCAGTAGAAACAATGCTGAGCAAAGCTATTTTCGGCGCTATCTTTGCGATTGTTATTATTATGCTGTTCCTACGAAATATTCGAACAACATTAATCTCTGTCGTTTCCATACCACTTTCTTTATTAATTGCTGTATTAGTTATAAAGCAAATGGATATTACACTTAACATTATGACACTCGGAGCAATGACAGTCGCTATCGGGCGCGTTGTGGATGACTCCATTGTTGTTATTGAAAATATTTACCGACGTATGTCATTATCAGAAGAGAAGCTGCGCGGAAAAGATTTAATTCGTGAAGCTACGAAAGAAATGTTTATCCCGATTATGTCTTCTACCATCGTAACAATTGCAGTATTTTTACCGCTTGGACTAGTAAAAGGTATGATTGGTGAAATGTTCTTACCATTCGCCTTAACTATCGTCTTCGCTTTATTAGCATCGTTACTAGTGGCAGTTACAATCGTACCAATGCTAGCTCACTCTTTATTTAAAAAAGAGAGTATGAGGGAAAAAGAAGTACATCATGAAGAAAAACCAAGTAAATTAGCAAACATTTATAAACGCATACTTGCATGGGCTTTAAATCATAAAATTATTACATCAAGTATCGCTATCCTTCTATTAGTTGGTAGTCTTGCACTTGTTCCAGTTATCGGTGTAAGTTTCTTACCATCTGAAGAAGAAAAAATGATCATTGCAACGTACAATCCTGAACCAGGTCAAACGTTAGAAGACGTTGAGAAAATTGCAACGAAAGCTGAGAAGCACTTCCAAGATAATAAAGACGTCAAAACAATTCAATTCTCATTAGGTGGCGAAAACCCAATGAGTCCTGGTCAATCAAACCAGGCAATGTTCTTCGTGCAATATGATAACGACACGAAAAACTTCGAAAAAGAGAAAGAACAGGTCGTTAAAGATTTACAGAAGATGTCTGGAAAAGGCGAATGGAAAAACCAAGATTTCGGAGCAAGTGGCGGTAGTAACGAAATTAAACTATACGTTTACGGAGATAGCTCGGAAGACATTAAGCCTGTCGTAAAGGATATTCAAAACATAATGAAGAAAAACAAAGACTTAAAAGATATAGACTCTAGTATTGCAAAAACATACGCAGAATACACTTTAGTCGCAGATCAGGAAAAGCTAAGCAAAATGGGTCTAACGGCAGCACAAATTGGAATGGGACTTTCTAATCAACATGATCGCCCTGTTCTGACAACAATTAAAAAAGACGGTAAAGACGTCAATGTATATGTAGAAGCTGAAAAACAAAATTATGAAACAATCGATGACTTAACAAATCGAAAACTTACAACGCCACTTGGTAATGAAGTGGCTGTGAAAGATGTGATGACTGTAAAAGAAGGGGAAACTTCAAATACAGTGAAACACCGCGATGGCCGTGTTTATGCGGAAGTAAGTGCAAAACTTACATCTGATGACGTTTCAAAAGCATCTGCAGCTGTTCAAAAAGAAGTAGATAAAATGGATCTTCCTTCTGGCGTAGATGTTTCTATGGGCGGCGTTACAAAAGATATTGAAGAATCATTTAAGCAACTTGGCTTAGCGATGTTAGCTGCGATTGCCATTGTATACTTCGTTCTTGTCGTTACGTTTGGCGGTGCCCTTGCACCATTCGCAATTTTATTCTCGCTACCATTTACAATTATCGGAGCTCTTGTTGCCTTATTAATCTCTGGTGAAACGTTAAGTGTCTCTGCAATGATTGGTGCGCTTATGTTAATCGGTATCGTTGTAACAAACGCAATCGTGCTTATCGACCGAGTTATTCATAAAGAAAATGAAGGTCTATCAACACGTGAAGCTTTATTAGAAGCTGGTGCAACACGCCTTCGTCCAATTTTAATGACTGCAATTGCAACGATTGGGGCTCTTATCCCGCTTGCATTAGGATTTGAAGGTAGCGGCTTAATTTCTAAAGGACTTGGTGTAACCGTAATTGGTGGATTAACAAGTTCAACGTTATTAACACTTCTTATTGTTCCAATCGTTTATGAAGTATTAAGCAAATTTAAAAAGAAAAAAGCAAAATAACAAAAAATAACCTCGCAGTTAGCGAGGTTATTTTTTATTTCCAAACAAGACTAGAAAATCACCATATCCTTCTTTCTCTAATTCCTCTTTTGGAATAAATCGAAGGGCTGCAGAATTAATACAGTAACGAAGTCCATTTGGTCCTGGACCGTCTGGAAATACATGCCCAAGATGTGAATCCCCTTCCTTACTTCTCACTTCTGTACGCGTCATATTATGACTCACATCCATTTTTTCTTTCACACTAGCTGACATAACTGGCTTCGTAAAACTAGGCCATCCACACCCACTATCAAACTTATCTAAAGAAGTAAATAACGGTTCTCCTGAAACGATGTCTACATAAAGACCTTCTTCTTTATGATTCCAATACTCATTTCGAAATGGTGGTTCTGTACCATTTTCCTGCGTTACATAAAACTGCATCTCATTTAGTTTTTCTTTTAACTGAGCGTTATCCTTTGGCCAATGTTGCTTAATAAAAGCATCTCGTCCCGAGCCTTTACGGTATAACTCGTAGCGAAATGTATTTTTCTTATGATATCCTTGATGGTATTCCTCAGCCGGATAAAACGTAGTAGCTGGTAATATTTTTGTCGCAATTGGCTTTGAAAAGCGTCCACTCTTTGCAAGATCTTCTTTTGAGGCCTCTGCTTTTTTATGTTGCTCTTCATTATGATAAAAAATCACTGTTTCGTAAGACTGTCCGCGGTCGTGGAATTGCCCACCTACATCGGTCGGATCAATTTGTCTCCAATATATATTTAATAACTCCTCATACGGCATTTTATTTGCGTCAAATGTAATTTGTACTGCCTCATAATGTCCCGTCGTTTCTGAACATACTTCTTTATATGTTGGATTCTCTTTATGACCACCTGTATAACCCGAAACAACTTTTATAATCCCTTCCATCTCTTCAAATGGCGAAACCATACACCAGAAACATCCTCCAGCAAATGTAGCTAACTCTACCTTTTCATTTACAGTCATTCTTTCACCCCTATTCTATGTTCTTCTTACAGTATGGCATAAGGAACATCATGTTATAAAAGAAAAAGCACCGAGCATCGGTGCTTTTTCTTACTTCACTTTATTTTTTTCCCGATTTCCTTCTCCATTTCATCACTTGTCACATCTAAGACGTCTAATAAGAAAATGAAGATTGGAATACCGATAATTAATCCCCATACACCTAAGAAATGTTCTGAGAAGATTAATACCATAAACGTATAGAAAATCGGTAAGTTTGTTTTTTGAGACATAAACTTCGGATTTAACACGTAACTTTCAAGCGCATGAATGACTGTTACGATAACTAAAATATAAACAACGTACATAATACCGCCGATATTGTAAGCAATCATACAAAGCGGGAATAACGAAATGATAACCCCAGCTACTGGAATTAAACCGAGTAAGAAGATCATTAACGCTAAACCTAATAATTGCGGGAACCCTAATATCCATAGTGCAATAACGGATAGAACACAGTTAACAACTGCAATTAAAAATTGTGCTTCGATTACTTTTCCGAATGAACGTGCAAATTTCTTACCGAAGTACTCAATTTCAGTATAGAAAATTGCAAGTCGGCTTTCTTTAAATTTTGCGGTAAAGGCAACGATACGAGCTTTTTCCAATAAGAAAAATAAGCTTAAAATTAAAGAAAGTAACACTTGAAGGCCAAATTTTCCAACATTCGTAATCGATTTATACAAAATGTCTACGCCTTGTCCTACATACTTCGATAGTTCCATATGATTGACAGCATTAACTGCATACTTAATTAATTCACTATCTGGTGGATTTCTTAAGAATACGTTAAATTGATAAATCAATTGTGAAATTTGTATCGTTAATACTGGTAAATATTTAAATAGCGTAATAGCAATTCCGCCAATTAACATGACATATAGAAATGCTATAATGAGTTTTCGATTAATGGGCATGAAATGATCTAATTTGCGGGAAATAAACTTTTGGAATCGATCCATTAAATACGTAAGAATAAACGTAATTAAAATTAAATTCAACATACTTTGCAGCCCATATAACACGAGAGCAAGTATTACTAATACGAGTAACCTCTGAAATCCTTTGCTTTGAAACAGGTTTTTTATTTGCATAATCGACGAGTACTCTCTCCTGTCCTATAAAGTAAAACGTTAATAAGTAGATTTTTTCTCTCTTCTCTACCTTTAATTATTCATTCATATGAAGATTTTTATAAGCTTATTATATGTCTTCCTTAGCAGACCCTATAGTAGCTTACTTCTTATTTTACAATACAATGACCTAATTCAAAACGTATTCTACACAGTATTAATAAAGATTTAAGAAAACTTACATTTTGTTAAAATAGGTCTTACCACTACTGTAACATAAAAAGCAAGCTATCAGTAGAAATCTGTCCTACAAATAGCTTGCTTTTCTCATTTTTCCAAGTAAGTTTTACTAGCCAATGAATGGCATAAACATCGGTATGACAACTACTGTTACAACCCCAACTACTGTTACAGCAATACTTGCCATAGCTGCTTCTACTTCACCCATTTCAATTCCTACTGCCACTCCTAATGCGTGACCTGCTGTTCCAAGTGCTAAACCTTTTGCAATTGGATGTTTTACCCTAAATGTTTTTAAGAATAATGCTCCTAACGCGTATACTATAACTGCGTTAAAAATAACTGCAAATGATGTAATTGCTGGTATACCACCAATACTTTCAGAGATTGGTAATGCAATTGCTGTTGTTGCTGCTTGTGGTAACATTGAATTCATTACTGCTGTATCTAAACCAATTGCTTTTGCAACAATGAATACGACAATTACTGAGCAAATAGAGCCAACTACGATAGCCGATAAAATTTGCCACCAATATTTTTTTAACTTGTCTACTTGTTTATATAATGGAATTGCAAACGCGATTGTTGCTGGCTCTAAGAAGAAACTAATCATTTTTCCGCCAGTATTATATTCTTCAAAAGTAAAGTTACCTACTTTTAGAAAGACAATCCCTAATACCATCGCTACGAATAATGGTGTGAATAAGAAGAATCCTTTTGAATGCTTAAATAATAATGTTCCGATTCCGTATGCAATTAACGAAACGACAATTCCGAAATATGGAGTCATTGTGCTTGCCATGTTCATTCCCTCCAAACAATATATACTAAATTGGTTACGCAACTTTTCCGTGCTTGCGTCCTTTATTTACTACTTTCAATTCTTTTGTATCTTTTGTTTCTTTATCGTCTTTTCCTAAAATGAATTGTGCAAATAACCCTGTTACAGCGAGTAAAATAATTGTTGCTACAACAATTACAGTTAGAATTTGTACGAAATACTGTCCCATTACACCAAGAGAGTTAATAACTGAAATACCTGATGGGACGAAAAGGAATCCGATAATACCTGTTAAAGCTGTTCCAAGTGATTCAACTTGCTCTAATTTAATAACCTTTAAACATAGTAGGCTAAATAAAATGACTAACCCGATCACCGATGAAGGCATTGGAATTGGTAAATGTGTTGCAATAATATTAGAAACTAACATAATAGCTGAAAATATGAATGCTTGTGATAAGAAACTATATACTTTTTTCGTACTCATTTTGGCCACCTCTTTCGATTTGGTACCTTTATTGTATAAGATATAAATAAAGTTGTAAGCGTTTACATAATAAAACGTCAAATATATAAAATTAGTTACAAAAATAGGCAGATGAAATGCAAAAAGCTACTCCTTAAATACGAAGTAGCTTTTTGAGTTCTTTTGCATATGTTCGGCTAACAGGTACTTTTGATCCCTCTTTCATAATTAAGTTATAAGTAGAGTTGAACCACGGTTGTATTTCTGTAATATGATTAATATTTGCAATAAAGCTACGATGGACACGCATAAAACTTGCTTGCGGCAACTTCTTTTCCAAAATTACAAGTGTATCGTGTGTTACATATGTTTCCCTCATCGTTTTTACCGTCACTTTTCCGTCCACAAGTCCTACATATATAATATCTTCAATATTTACAAGTACGATTGATTCCTCAATTGGTAGTGCTAGTTTATGCATCTCCGTCGTTACATCTACACTCTTTATTTCTTGTTTTGTTTCTAATTTTATTTGTTTTTGCTTTTTATATTTCTTTAATGTCTGGACGATACGTTCTTCATCAAATGGCTTTAAAATGTAATCTAACGCATCTACTTCAAATGCTTGCAATGCGTATTGATCGTAGGCAGTTGCAAACACAATTGCAGGGGGATTTTTCATCTTCTTTAATATATTTGCGATTTCAAATCCGTTATCATCAGATAACTGAATGTCTAGGAAAACAATATCTGGTTTGTTTTGCATTAGCTCTTCTAATGCATCCTCTACACAATCAGCCTCACCAATTATTTCTACTTCTTTTGTTTGTTCTAATAAATATTTCAATTCATCACGTGCTAACATTTCATCGTCAACTACTAATACTTTTAACACTCCGTTTTTCCTCCCCTACTTTTTTCGGGATTACGAAGGAGATTTTTGTCCCTTGCTCTAATTGACTTTCAATTTGAAGCATTGTCTCTTTCCCAAATAACCCGATAAGTCGTTCATTAATATTATATAAAGCTGTTCCAGTCCCTTTTTTTGAGGGAACTACCATTTTTCCTAATTGTCCTAGACGTTCACTCTCAATTCCTTGTCCATTATCTTGTACTTCAAAATGAACCATCTCCTCCTTTTCAAACACATGTACCTCAACTTGGCACACCGGTTGCTTTTTCGGAAAAGCATGGCGCAATGCATTTTCAACTAATAGCTGAAGTACAAATGGTGGAACTAAGGTCGTCTTTAACTCTTCCTCAATGTACATTTTCACTTCATACTTATTTGGAAACCTCGCTTGTTCTAAAGATAAATATGCATGTACATGATTTAACTCTTGTTCTAATGGAATAAGTAATTGGCGTGCCCCTTGCAAATTACAACGGAAATACACGCTAAGCTGTAATAATAACTTTCTTGCCTTCTCTACATCTGTTCGGCATAAAGCTGATACTGTATTAATTGCATTAAATAAAAAGTGTGGGTTAATTTGTGCTTGTAATGCTTTTATCTCTGCATCTTGCAATAATTTACTTTGCAACTCCGCTTCACCTAATTCAAGTTGTGTAGAGAATATTTTTGCTAACCCTTCTGCTAATTCTTCTTCTACACGACTTAACTGGTTAGAATTCTTAAAATACAGTTTTAATGTCCCAATTGTATTTCCATGTGAAGTTAGTGGAATAACGATCGCCGCTTGCAAAGGGCAGCTTTCATGTTGACAATTAATAACCTCACGCGATTTTGCTTTCATTATTTTTCCTGTGTTCAACACTTCTTTCGATAAACCCGTTATTAAACTATGTGAAGGAATATGATGATCTGATGCTAATCCAACGTGGGCTAATATTTTCTCTGTATCTGTTAAGGATACCGCATCTGTTCCCGTAAAGCGGTGAATAATTTGTGCCACATGTTTACAAGAATCTTCTGTTAATCCGCGGCGAAAATATGGTAATGTTTTGTCAGCAATTCGTAATACTTTATGCGTTTGTAGGGCTTTCGCATTTTCTTCCTGACGCAAAATAGCTTGTATCATAGAAAGTAAAATAAAACTCCCGAAACTATTTACAAGGATCATTGGTATAGCAATTGTTTTCACGATACTACTCCCATCCTCTACGATTAATAAGATCATAATCATTTCTAAAGAAACAATAAACACACTTAAAATCGCTGAAAATTTAGGCGTAATTGTACGATTATATTTTTTGAAAATGTATCCAATATATCCCGTTATAACACCTGCTAAAATTGACGAAATAGCACAGCTTAACGCTGTCGTCCCGCCAAGCATATAGCGGTGAATACCCGCAATCGATCCTACTCCAATGCCGACGATAGGACCACCAAGCAACCCACTAATTCCAACACCCATAATACGTGTATTCGCAATTGTACTAGCTGACGAAACACCTTGTAGCCAATTTTCTTTCATAATTGTATTCCCGGCAATTTCAATTCCTGTGTAATTGCTTACAATTGTAAACACTGAAAAAATACAAATAAGCTTAAACTTATCTACATATCCATCTTGCTTATGAAGAAGGCGCCTGAACGTTTTAATATGAGAAAGTAAAAATCCTAAAATAACAATAAGTCCGACACGTTCAATCATCATAAGTACTAAATTTAGCATCTGTGATTCATTCCTTTTTATATGAGTTAGTTTTATTATGGGAAAATAATGAAGTGTGCGTCAAGAAGAATGGAATATCTTTTGAAATATATTACAGATAACAATTCCCTCATTATTTGACAATGCAATAGAAGAGTGCTAAAAATAAAGTAATATAATACAGTCCTTTAACCCAACCCCGTGAGGTTGAGAAGGAAGTCGGAATATACTCTATACGTATGGTCCTTTTTAGGGATACGTATAAATTTTTGGCCTTCTCATCATATCAGGTGAGAAGGCCTTTTGTTATTCTTCCATAGCGACTGTAGAAAGAAAATGAGGAGGAGTAATGATGAACGTCACTACTGATGTACAATCAACAACAGAGGAGACGAAAGAGAAAAGATATAAAACATTATTTGGTTCTGCGCTAGGATATGCAGCAGAAGGTTTAGATATGTTGCTCTTATCTTTCGTACTCGTCTACATTTTAAAAGAATTTCATTTAAGCCCTGTTGAAGGTGGAAACTTAACATTAGCTACCACAATAGGAATGCTAATCGGGTCTTATTTATTTGGATTTATTGCTGATTTATTTGGTCGTATCCGTACGATGGCCTCCACAATCTTACTATTTTCACTCGCAACAGCACTCATTTATTTCGCAACAGATTATTGGCAATTATTAATTCTTCGCTTTTTAGTTGGAATGGGGGTTGGTGGTGAATTCGGGATTGGAATGGCCATCGTAACTGAGACATGGTCGAAAGAAATGCGCGCAAAGGCAACATCCGTTGTGGCACTTGGATGGCAATTTGGCGTACTAGTCGCTTCACTCCTACCGGCATTTATAGTCCCACATTTCGGATGGAGAGCTGTGTTCTTATTTGGACTCATTCCCGCTCTACTAGCTGTCTATGTACGCAAAAGTTTAAGTGAACCAAAAATATGGGAACAAAAACAACGATACAAAAAAGAGTTGTTACAAAAAGAAGCTGAAGGTAATTTAACCACTACTGAGGCAGAGCAACTAAAGCAAATGAAAAAGTTCCCACTTCGAAAGTTGTTTGCAAATAAAAAAGTAACGATGACAACAATTGGTCTTATTATTATGTCATTCATCCAGAACTTCGGATATTATGGGATTTTCACATGGATGCCAACTATTTTGGCAAATAAGTATAACTACACATTAGCAAAGGCGAGCGGTTGGATGTTTATTTCTACAATTGGCATGCTAATTGGAATTGCAACTTTTGGTATTCTAGCCGATAAAATTGGTCGACGTAAAGCTTTTACAATCTATTATGTTGGTGGTACTATATACTGTCTCATTTACTTCTTCTTATTCACAGACTCAACATTATTGTTATGGGGAAGTGCATTACTTGGATTCTTTGCAAATGGCATGATGGGAGGATTCGGAGCAGTTTTAGCCGAAAACTATCCTGCCGAAGCTCGCTCGACAGCAGAGAACTTTATTTTCGGAACGGGACGCGGTTTAGCTGGATTTGGCCCTGTTATTATCGGCTTGCTTGCTGCAGGTGGAAATTTAATGGGAGCACTATCTCTCATCTTCATTATCTATCCAATCGGTTTAGTTACAATGCTACTATGTGTCCCAGAGACGAAAGATAAAGTATTAGAATAGATTGAAACTGTACAGCGTATGATCGTAGTTAAATAAATAGTAAAGAGGAAGCATCTCAAATGAAATGCTTCCTCTTTTTATATAAATACAATTATTTATTTTGATCTACTAGCTTTTTGGAACAAGAAGCTAGTTTTGTCTTCTTCTTTTACAATGCCTTGTTTTAATGCTAATTCTCCTGCAACTTTAGGCGCTAGCCATAGCATTGGGAATAACAGAATGGATACCGGGACAGCCGTTACTACGATGAATGATTGCAACGCATTAATACTGCCCTCACCCATGTATAAAAGAATCGCTGCAACTGTTCCCATAATAAGCGACCAAAACACTCGCAAACTAATTCTAGGATCTCCATCGCCAGTCACTGCCATTGAAATCGAATAAGCCATCGAATCTCCTGTTGTCACTACAAATAAGACTGTTAATAAAAGAAATGCCGGTCCAATAATATAAGAGAGTGGCAGTTGCTCTGTAATTGCAATCATAGCTGCTGGCATACCAGATTCACTTAATGCGTTCGAGATAGAACCAGGATTCATTAACTCATAAAACACACCTGATCCCCCTAGTATAGTAAACCAAAACGTTGTAATAATAGGTGCAATAATTCCGATTGCAACGATGATTTCTCGGATTGTTCTTCCTCTTGAAATACGGCTCACTAAAATTGCCATCATCGGTCCATACCCAATAAACCATCCCCAGAAGAAGATTGTCCACGACCCTAACCAACCTATATCACCACGATATGTGCTCATTGGAATAAATTCATTTATATAAAATCCAAACGAAGAAACAAATGAATCAATAATAAATCCACCTGGTCCACATAATAATACAAATACCATCAATAAAATTGCTAATTTAACATTTAAATCGCTTATAATTTGAATCCCTCTATCAATTCCCGTTACCGCAGATATAGTAGAAACCGCAACTACACAAATGATAATTGCTAATTGAGTAGTAAACACATCAGGAATGTCAAACAATGCTTGTAGGCCATAACTTGCTTGTAGCCCTAAAAATCCGATTGGACCAATCGTCCCTGCTGCTACTGCAATAATGGCAAATACATCGATCATTGTTCCAAGCCAACTCTTTCGCAATTTTTCTCCAAAAATAGGATATAAAAGCGTTCGAGGTTTTAAAGGCATGCCTTTATGATAATGCCCATACATCATAACTACCGCACTAATTGTACCTAAAATCGTCCAAGCGAGGAAACCCCAGTGCATGTAGCTTTGTGCTAAAGCAGGCATTACCGCTTCTTTCGTTCCAGCAGTTATACCTTCATGTATTGGTGGCACCGTCATCAAGTGATACATCGGCTCTGCAGCTGCCCAGAAAACACCACCTCCGGCAAGTAATGTAGACATAATAATAGCAAGCCATTTTGTCGTACTAATCTCAGGTTTTTCTAATCCCCCAAGTTTAACTCTCCCATATTTTGAAAACGCCATACACATTGCCACAATAAATGTACCAATTAACAAAACCTGCCAAAAGGCACCAAAATATTTAATTGAAGCTGCAAAACTGCTATTAATGACTCTTTCTACGTAACTTTTATTTAAGAAAACCGCAATTACAAATAATAAAAGCGAGCCACCACTAATAAGAAATACAGGCCAATCCGTTTTTCGACTCTTCATCCTCATTTACACTTCCTCCTTCCTCAGCAATCTAAAAAAACAACTTTATTAAGTTTTATTGTTTACACCCAAAACATAATAATTATATAAGCATAATAATTCATTCATTTTCACACACGCTTATGTTGTCCCTAAAAATATGCTAAATCCCTTATTTAAAAGGAAATTTCTATTCCTATTACATAAAAAAGCAAAACAAAAGACCCTATATTTCTATAAGGTCTTCGAAACAGAAATTTGATTATAACATAAGGAACTCCTTGGTTCAAAAAGCCCCTTCCAAAAATAACCGATAGTAAAGGCTTCCATTTGCTACATAACGGTAATTAAAAAAATTATATTTTTATAGAAAATGCCCTATACTACAAACTATTTATGAAAGAAATTTGGCTTCAAAATGTCATTCGGATACGGTTTATGATAAATATGAGTGGTAGCTGGAGATAATGGCGGAATGAGCCACACCCAATTGCCCGTTACAACACGACCACAAGCAGCTTCTTGCTTCTCAAATTGCTGAAATTGTTGTGCAGCAGTATGATGATCAACAATACTAACTCCTTGTTTTTTAAAGGAATGTAAAACAGCCACGTTTAATTCAATTAATGCCTTGTCTTTCCATAACGTACCGTTTCTCGATGTATCTAGCTCCATCATCTCCGCAACTGCCGGAAGTAAATTATAACGATCATGATCCGCTAAGTTACGCGCCCCAATTTCCGTACCCATATACCATCCATTAAACGGAGCTGCTGTATAGGAAATACCACCAATTTCTAAGCGCATATCTGAAATCATCGGTACTCCATACCACTTGACTCCTAAAGATGAAATTGGGTACTCTGGATGTTCAATTGGTACTTCTTTCACTTCGTTTTTAGGAATTTCTTTATATACAGGTCCTTTTCCATCAACAGAAAACACCAGTGGCAATACATCGAAATTCGTGCCTTCTCCTTGCCAGCCAAGTTCCTGACAAAAATCCGTAAACGCAGTAGAATGAGAGTCACCAATCACTCCCATTTCTGTTTTATATCCTGCATATCGAATTAATTGGTGATTATAAATTCGTATATTATTTTCTTCACCTTGATATTGCTTAAAAATTGTAATTGTCGGTTTCACTTTTCCGTCGTTCGTTGCATATTTAATATGATGAATTAATGCATTATATACGCCTTCCTCATCATTTACTTCACGTGCATCTAATATGTGCATCTTACTCCAAAATAGTCTTCCGATACATCGATTACTATTGCGCCATGCCATGCGTGATCCATGAACAAGTTCTTCAAATGTATGCTCATACGTCCCCGTCTTCTCTATCTCAACTTGAATTTCTTTCACACGCTCTTCTATGAATTGTTCTTTATTAAGCTCTTTATAGCAAATCGTAATAAATTGACTCGCTTCCTCTATTAATTGTTTCGTTTTACTCATAAACGATCTCCTTCTATTTCAACAAAACGTTACTACTTTACAGTATAAGCAAAAAGAATAAGAGTCACAAATGAAAGTCGAAGTGTTACTTTTATTGTAATATTTTTCAGAAAATTAAAGAGATTACTATTGACTTGTATAAAAAATAGGTGTATTTTTGACTCAGGTAAATTATTTTTACCAAGACCAACTTTTTAGTGAGAAAGGAGGGAATGTCATGTCTTCATTTCAATTGCCAAAGCTTTCATATGACTATGATGAACTAGAGCCATATATCGATAGCGACACACTTTCTATCCATCACGGAAAACACCATGCAACATACGTAAAAAACTTGAATGCCGCTTTAGAAAACTATACGGAATTACATAATAAATCTTTAGAAGAGTTACTATGTAATTTAGAAACTTTACCAAAGGAAATTGTTACAGCTGTCAGAAATAACGGTGGTGGACATTATTGTCATAGCTTTTTTTGGGAAGTAATGAGCCCACGAGGTGGCGGCGAACCTAATGGAGACGTTGCAAAAGTAATTGATTATTATTTCAATACCTTTGACAACTTAAAAGATCAACTGTCCAAAGCAGCAATTAGCCGTTTTGGAAGTGGCTATGGGTGGCTTGTCCTTGATGGTGCAGAACTTACTGTTATGAGTACACCTAATCAAGATACACCTCTGCAAGAAGGGAAGACTCCATTACTCGTCATCGATGTATGGGAACACGCCTATTATTTAAAGTATCAAAATCGGCGTCCAGAATTTGTTACCAATTGGTGGCATACAGTGAACTGGGACCAGGTAAATGAAAAGTATTTACAAGCAATTCAATCACAAAAGCATTAGTCGTGCGTATAAGGTAAGTTTGGTAATGTAAAATTAGTATTGTCGAAATCCTCCAGGATCCCCCGGATTGCCACCGGGGGATTTATGATTATTTCATTGCATGCATGTAATAACTTAATACTTGTTCTATCTCTATTTTCAACTCCCGGAACGGGAATCCTAATTCACTAGCTTTTCCATTATGTAATGTACAATTAATTACTTCATTATAAGGCGCTACATGATCTCCTACCTCTTGAACGAGTGCCTTTATTCCCGTATTTTCTTCTATGAAATGAATCATTTCTCTAGTAGAAACTACTCCGTTACTACAAGCATTAATTGGCCCTTCTATGTCCTTCATCCCGCACCAAGCTAAAAATTCCCCTGCTTCTTTCTCATGTATAAATGACAGCTCCCCATCTAAATGCTTCACCGTGATAGGCTCTTGCCACACAATATGTTCAACGTAAAATTGTAACCTTTTCGTATAATCATTTTCTCCAATAACAACTGGAAAACGCACTGCAACAACCGGAAATGTTGCTTGTTGAAATACAGCAGCTTCAGCTAATCGCTTGCCTTCACCATAAGTAAAATCCTTCCTATTCCCATACGTAATGGCATACTCATACGGATTAAAGTTCTCTTCTAACAAGCCTATTGCTGGCTCGTAAACAGCCATTGAAGATGTCATAACATATTTCTTCGTTTTCCCTCGTAACACTTCACATATTATCTTCGCCGCATTCGAGCTATAGCATAAATTATCGTATACAATATCATAACTTTTATCTTCTAGACGCTCTGTTAGTTGTTTTTCATCTTCTCTATCTACAATCAGTCTTTTCACTCTACTTCCAAAGAAATCTTCCATAATTCCTCTCGTCGCAATCGTTACATCGTGCCCATCTTGCAAAAGCGCTTCTACTAAATGTTTACCAAAAAATCTTGTTCCCCCTAGCACCAATACTTTTTTCAACTTCATCATCCCCATTTTAATAAATTGTAAAATACTACCTCTCTATTATAAGTGCTAACATATAAAAGCATGGAATTCGTTTAACGATTCCATGCTTTTCTACAAAAAATATATTAACGTACTCGATATTTATAAATACAATAACAGAAGTATAAAATAGAAATTACAGATACATAAACCCATAATTCATATACGAACCCCTCGCCCCATACTCCCATAAAATAAAAGAGTGAAGGTAACGTCAATGTTACCCATGATTGTACGAAAGCAATTCTTCCAAGATATTGATTGATATTCTTTTTTTGTGTATTTAATACAAAAAATAAATACCAAAGTAATGCCCACATAAACCACGTTAAGGCATTCACAACATCATGGAATTGAACAAATGAAACAACCATATAGAATAAAGCAATAATTGCTACCCAAATACAGAACCACCCTAGACCGCTACTATCCATTCCTTTTATAAAAGTAACACCTACATATAAATAGGTTAATCCAAATAAGAAAGTAGCTGCATATGAATATACCGTCCAATTGCTTTGGTCAGAAATCATGATCAAATAGAACGGAATAATAATTTGTAGTGCACCCACAAATAAATTAAAAACACCCGCACTTTTCATCTCTGCTTTTCCTAATATAACAAGACTATTTAAAAATAACGCTGCACCCGAAAGTAATAATCCTACGTAACCCATATATATTCGTGTGAAAGTCTTTCCCTTTCACACTTTTAACCTCCCCACAATATAAAGTGATTCTTTATTATTTTTCTTCCTATTTAAAACTACATACATAATTTTCAATCTAAATAAGTCAGACTTCCTACCTTGAAGAACACCAAATTTAAAACGCTTTCAATCATAAATAACCCCATCAGAACATTAATAGGATTCCTTGATTATAAACGTACTCTAACCATGACACAAGTATTGATGTTATTTTAGATATTACGTTTTTTATTTCTATAAAAATTAATAGGATAATGCATTTTTTCTATCTCACCCTACTAATTTCTCACATGGAGTATTATAGAATGAGCTAGTCAGTAATACATTCATCTTTATAAGATAATCCTATTACTGACCTAAACTTTCATAGTCAATATTGATAGTTCCTCATCCCTAATAATTACTATTTATCATAAATATCATTCGGATTAATTGTAGGAATAAATCCATTTATAGAACTATATTTTTTAGATACGGTATTTGGAGTAACGGTAAACGTTACAATCTTATTACTTTGTTGTTTAAAATAGCGCATCCAATTTTGACTCCATTCATCTTTCGTAATAACTTGTTTATTGAAGTCTTCCCACAATACACCATGTATAAAATTCAAGGATGTATTTTTGATTGTGTCGAATCCCCAATTCTGTATAAGAAGCAAATCAGAATCAACACTTTTTATTTCTTTTAATAAATTTACATATGCTTCGCGAAATTTCCCTTGTGTAACTGGCTGATCATAAAAATAGTCATCAATATCACCAGCCGTATCTAAAAACACTCCGTCTATTCCTTTTCCAATAACTTGCTGTTTCACCTTATTTACAACAATCCGACGGTAATGTTCATCAGCTAAATTCATAATATATGTATCCCACTGCTCAACCTTCATTTTCTTACCGTCTCGATAATAATAGTCTGATTCAACTACTTGCGATTTATGCCACGATTCTAATTCTAAAACACTAACATACCCAAGGACTACTGTTCCTGATTTTTTTAATTGCTGAACTTGCCCTTTCGTAAATGCGTATGGCTCTATAATAACCATGTCATACTTTGAAAGTCTCTCAATTACTTGCTCATTTGCTTCGCCATAATAAATTTTATAACTTCGTACATTTTTTAAAACTGGTTCCACGACATTTGCCTGTGCGGATGTACTTGAGGAAAAAATAAAAGAAAATATAGCTAAAAAGCATATGGAACGTTTCCACTCCATAATAATATTACCCCCTATAAAACTGTAATTTTCTATCGTTTTAAATGTTAATACAAGTATAGTAATACAATAACATTTTACATTTTTTCAAAGTCGATCTTTAATAAAAATTCCAATAAATACAATACATTAACAAAAATTAGAATTTATTTCACTTGAATTTACTACATCTCTGTTGATAAAATGATTTGGGCTTCATATATTATATATTTTAAAATAATTCTTTTAAATTATGTATTTTATTTCAGTGTACTATTCCTCAAAATTAAATTTGCAAACGAAAGAAGGGATTTTTTATGCACTATAGACAATCTAATTTATTACAAAAAATGATTGAACCTACGATTCTCTTTATTGCTCTATTTTTTCTCTCAATACTAACTGATTTTCTAACACCAACGTATGAATACTTCTTACTCTTATTTATTACATTAATTATTTCTAGCCGGTATGGCATATCTATCGCCCTTTTCACCTTTCTAGAAGCAATGATTTATATTTTTGTAAGCGGTATATATAAAGAAGATGATATATTACTGTACTTTTATTCATTAGATTACTGGATTAATTGGATTTTCTTACTTGTTATTAGTTTATGTTGTGGACTAATGAGTACTGCACAAAAAGAACGGTATGAAGATGTACATATGATAAATAATGAGCTAAAAGCCGAAAATAAAGAATTAAAGTATGTTGTGAAACAATTGGATGAAACACGTATTACACTACGTTCTCGTGTACTTGAATCAAATAATCACTTATCTAAAATGTATCATATGTTTAAAGCTTTAAATCATACACATCCTGAAATTGTACTCGATGAAGGAATAAATGTATTAAAAATGTATTTCGGAGCAAAAAAAATTGGTATCTATCACGTCGATAACAATAAACAATCACTTCGTATTAAATTAAGAGCAGAAACTGGTAAACATACATTACCTCAATCCATTTTTGTTAAAAATGCTTCGCTAGTCATCAAAAATGCTCTAGCGCATAATCGACCTTTCTTCCGTACAGAAGAGGATTTTCAAGACGCTCCACTCTTAGTTGGTCCCGTCCTATTCCAAGATGATGTACAATACGTCATTATATTAGACGAAATTAAATTTTCAAAAGTAACTTCTGAGCAATTCGAACTTTTCACATGGTATTTACGCTGGATGGGCGATCGTTTACAAAACGCTTCTAATCTTTGGCTATCAAGTCAAAAGGATCGTACATTCCCTAAAACGAGCATTTATTATGAAGATGAATTTGAACATTTACTAAAAATAGAAAAGAAACGTTACGAAACATTATCTTATCCATATTCCTATTTTGAATTTACTGTTCCACAAGATTCCTTAGAAATGATAAATTCTATTTTAAAAGATCATTTACGAGATATTGATATATTCGGTTATAGCATGACCAAACAAAAAGTTATGATTCTATTACCTGGCACTGAGGAAAAGTTTTTATTACCAGTCCAAACTCGTATACAAAACGCTCTTTCTTCTAAAGGAGTGATATTCTAATGATTTTACTCCTTCTTTACTTTATTTATGCTATTTTGGTTTTTCTTTTATTTCGATTTACGAAAGGTTTGATTACTGAAGATAAGAAAGGAATTATTGAATTTTGCTTGATTATCTCTCTCCTTTTCCCGCTTGTCGGACTTATTGTATCAGCAATCATGTTATTACTGAATATAAGACGCTCCAAAACCGAGTGGTTACAGCAATACTCTGAGTATGTTTCCTTTCAAGTTGATCATTATGAAGATATTTTGGCAGCTGCAAAACAAGATATGGACCTAATTTCATTTTCTTCTGGATTAGAACTAGATAAGCCTGAATTACATAAACAACTCATTGTACAGTTAAGCTCCTCCTCTATTTCCAATGAAGGAGGCTTATTGAAAGAAGCCATTCACCATAAAGATCCTGAAACTGTACATTACGCAGCAACTACTATTAATTTACTAAATGAACGGTACGAAAAACAGATCGAGTACTTAAATAAGCAATTTCTACAAAATCCACAAAATGAAATTGCAAAAGAGTTGGTTTCTAACTATTTAAGATATATAGACAGTGGTCTTCTTTCTAATCAGCAAAAGGAAAAAATAATCGCTGAATTTATGAATTTTATTACACAAATTGTAGAACTATTCCCTACCGAACCTCTTTACCCTTTCCACCTTGGAAATCTGTTTCTACATACAAAACAATATGCAAAGTCTGAAGAACAATTTTTAAATCTTATTCATTTCTATCCTGAATCATATTACGGTTACGTTGGGTTACTTGAAATATATTATGAGCAAAAGTTATGGGATGAGCTCTATGACTTAATCAATAATCTAGCAGCTGCAAAAAGAGTTCATATACTACCGCGTAAATATCAATTATTTGTAAGGCAGTTTGGAGGCGCACACATTGAAAAAGGGGATTAATGTATATATCGGAATTGTTAGTATCATTTTATTTCTCTTAATTATATCTATCCTTATATATCGAACAGAAAATTTCTATCAAAAGTTTTCTGTTCCTAAAACTAAAGAAACAGATACTGTTAAAACACTCAAAGCAAAAGATGTAGCTCAAAATGGACAGAAAATGCAATTATACGTTTTAAAAACGGATAATACATTAGGGCAACAAGTCGAATTTAATACGAAAAAAGCAATGGATTACGCACACCTACACTATAAAGATATTACAGCTAATGAAATTAAGGGACTTACTCCCTCTCCCTATACAGGGATTATTATTACAGGTGAAATAATGGCGCAACTTCCACAAACTGATATTCAAAACTTTGTGCAAATGGGCGGAAGGATTATTATCGCAAACCGACTTGATTCAGATCCTTCCTGGAACACATTATTTGGTATTACAAAAAAAGAAGGCTTCAAAGATGTAAAAGGATTAACCTTTGAAGAAGTTTTATTCCCTGGTTATCCCGATCTCTCAAGTTCTTCTCCATTGTTTACTCATAGCTCAATGAATATTACGCTAGATGAGAATACAACTAACACTTGGATTACGGCAGAAGATACCCCCATCCTTTGGACCAATGACTACGGTGAGGGAAAGGTCTTATATTGGAATACAACAGCATTGAACGATAAATTAGGTAGAGGTATGTTCGTTCAATCACTGGGTACTATTTTTCCGACTTTCGCTACAGCACAACTTGGCGCGGAGATTATGTATATCGATGACTTCCCATCTCCAATTCCAAGTGGAGAACTAAAAAACTTAACAACAGAAAAAATTTCTGTTGAAGAATTTTATAAAAAACATTGGTGGAAAAATATGAAGGATATCTCTGAAGGGCTTGATATTAAATATACGGGCGTTGCAATTGGAACATATCAAAATAAAGTAACACCACCTTTTGAAGATTTCACAAGTAAAAATAGAAATACCTATTTATTATTTGGTAGAGAATTATTAAGTCACGGTGGAGAAATCGGTATTCATGGCTATAACCATCAACCTTTATTATTACCACCAGACCCAGTAGATAAAGCACTTGAGTATGTTCCATGGAATTCAAAAGAGGATATGGAGAGCTCCTTAGATGCTTTACAAAAACTCGTGTATAACTTCTTTCCAAACGAAAAACTAAAAACCTATGTACCACCATCCAATATTATAAATACAACTGGATTAAGTGCATTAAACGACGCAGTTCCAACTATGGAAACAGTTGCTTCTCTATATGTGGGAAGTAAAAGTAACGGCAGTTTAATTCAAGAATTTGGACCAGATGAACACAACAAAAACATTTATCACTTCCCCCGTATTACGAGTGGCTATGCTATCCCAGATGAAGAACAATTTATTTTAGCTGATGTTACCGCAAATTTAGGGGTTATCTCACATTTCGTCCATCCAGATGATATCCTTGACGAAAAACGCTCGGGTAATCTAACATGGGAAGAATTATTTAAAGCTTATAAAACGACAATTAAAGAAATACGTGAAAGATATCCTTATATAAAAAGTATGACACAAAGCGAAGCAACTACTTCCATGAAAATTTATCAAACTGGTGATTTAGCTGTTTCTTATGAAGATAATGCTGTTCACATTGCATATAAAGGATTACCAAACCACACTGCAACGATTATACGTGTGGAAGAAGGGAAAAAATTGAAAACCGGTTCATTCCCATACGGCACGGTTACAAAGCTAGATTCACAAATTTATAGCGTTATATTAAAACAAGCTAACGCTACAATTCCAATTAAAGGGGCATAGCAGATGAGAATAGGTTTAGTCGTTGAAGGAAGTTATCCTTTTGTCAGTGGCGGAGTAGCAAGCTGGGTACAAATGATTATCCAGCAATTTAAAGAACATGAATTCACCATTTTTGCGATCGTACCGCAAGTGAAAACAGAAGAGGAATATCAATATGAAATTCCTAATAATGTAAAAGATATAATCATGATTCCCTTACAATCAGAAAGTGACTCAAAACATGTAAAAACCAATTTAACTACTGATGAAGTACAAATACTTCAAAAATGGTTTACATTCCAAGCTAACGACACAGAAGCATTACAAATATTAGGGAACAAGCAAAAGCTAGGAACACTACATTCCTTCTTCGAAAGCCGTGAATTTTATGAAATAGTGAAAGAAAGCTATTTGTATGAAGAAAGTAGTGGTTCTTTCTTAAATTACTTTTGGATGTGGAGATCTATGTTCACACCAATCATTCAAATTTTACAAATTGATTTTCCTGAATTAGATATTATCCATTCTGTATCTACAGGATATGGTGGGCTTCTTGGAGCTGCAATTGGTGCCAAGTCTGACATACCATTTATTCTAACAGAGCATGGTATTTATTCTCGGGAACGTGAAGAGGAAATACTCCAATCAACTTGGATACCAATCGAATACAAAAAAAGATGGGTTTCTTTCTTCCATCATTTATCTCACCAAGCATATGAACAAGCTACTGATGTGATTACGTTATTCGGTCGGAATAGTGCATATCAAAAAGAACTAGGTGCTCCGGCCCATAAACTGAAAATTATTCCAAATGGTGTTACTTTATCTGACTATAAAGGGCTACGTAAGCCAAAACATAATTCAGATAAACTCATTATTTCTGCTATTATACGGGTTGTGCCAATTAAAGACGTAAAAACAATGATTTATGCAGCTAAATTATTATTAGAAAAAGATATTCCTTTTATATTCTATTTATTAGGTCCTGATACAGAAGAACCGGAGTACGCCCAAGAATGTCGTGATTTAATTCAGCAACTTGGATTAAAAGAACATGTAATAATGACTGGCAGAGTAAACATTAAAGATTACTTAAAACAAACAGATATTCTCGTATTAACTAGCATATCTGAAGGACAACCACTAGCTATGTTAGAAGGAATGGCATCGGGATTACCATGGGTTGTTACAGACGTTGGTTCTTGTAAGGAGTTAATTTATGGACAAGATAAAGATCCTTACGGCCAATGTGGCTTTGTTGTACCACCTGTATCTCCTGAACAAGTTGCCACCCACTTAGAATGGTATTATCGCCACCCTGAATCCATTCAGCAATTCGGAAACAATGGGCGTAATCGTATTGAAGCATATTATCAATTATCAGGTGTTGTTGATAGTTATCGTAAGCTTTATTTAGAAAGGGGTGTGAAAACATGGCAGGTATAGGATTTCGATTACAAAAATTATTTCAGGAAGACTACTATTCTTCAAGGATAAAAGCTTATGGATTTTCGTTATTTGTTACAGCTGGCCCTTGGTTAGTCGTTATTTTAGCAGTAACAACTATTCGATTCATTTTGAGTTTATTTCATTCTATTTCAATTGAAGAACAGCGCCTTTTCACTATTTCAATTTCATATTGCTTTATTTTTTCTCAAATTATTTACGGAGCATTGCAGCTCATTGTAACTAGATATGTAGCTGACCTTTTATACGAACAAAAAGCTGATAAAGTATTTTCTTCATTTTTAGGAATGACGAAGATCACACTTTTTTTAGCTATTATGTTATGGCTTTTATTTGCATTTTTCACACCATTAGCTTTATATTATAAAATCGTGATGCTGCTTTTATTTTTAGCTTTAAATATTATCTGGATTCAGTCCATTTATTTAACAGCAGCTAAAGATTATCAATCAATTGCACTGGCATTTTTAACCGGATCCATTTTTTCCCTATTAGGAATTATCCTAATAGCTTACTGGCACCCTACACTTGGGTTAGAACATGGATCTGCCCTATTGCTTTTAATTTCTTTTACAATTGGTACTTTCATTACACTAGTATGGTTAAGTATCGTTATTGTACGAATGTTTCCAAATAGTGATGCTACTGAACAATTTACCTTTCTTTCTTATTTAGATAAATATCCAGAGTTATTTTGGTCAAGCCTATTTTACAATGTGGGTATTTGGGTATGTAATTTTGTTATTTGGTTTGGAGACGGTCGTGGAAATATTGAAGACACATTTATTTATCATCAAATTTATGATACTTCTGTTTTCTGGGCGTATTTAAGTATTATCCCAACCTATATTTTCTTTGTAGTATCTATTGAAACCAGGTTTTATGAAAGATATAAAAAGTTCTTCGGTTCGGTAAACAATGGCGGAACATTAAATACGCTTTTACAATTGAAAGATTCCATGAACTTTGTCTTAAAGCAGGAAATGGAACGTATACTTCGTAATCAAGGTATTTTTTCCTTACTTATTATTTTTATAATATGGATGTTTAGTTCGCAATCTGGAAACACAACACTTAATTACTCTATTCTGCAACTAACTATAGTTGGTGCTTATGCAAATGGAATGGTGCTCGTTATTACATTGCTACTCCTATACTTTGAGGATCGTAAAGGGGCATTTCGAACATCAGCTATTTTCTTTTTTGCAAACTTGTTATTAAGCCTTATCCTGCTTCCATTTGGATTCAATGGTTACGGCATTAGTTTTGCAGTTGGATCCTCTATTACATTCCTATATGCTATTTCTAGGCTCTTTACTTACATTAAAGATATTGATTATTATACATTTTGCCAGTCAAATATTCCTATAAAACAGCGGACCTTTTTTACCAAATTAGCTAATAAACTTAACGGGAAATAAATACAAAAATGACCTTTGCTCATGCAAAGGTCATTTTTTGTATCTACATATTAAACTTCCAAATAGCCATTTTTATTATTTGATTGCCATCTCCAAGAATCTGCACACATTTCTTCTAATCCACGTTTTGCTTCCCATCCTAGTTCACGTTTTGCTTTTGATGCATCTGCAAAACATATTGCCACATCACCAGGACGACGCTCTGTAATTTTATAAGGAACTTTTTTTCCTGAAACCCTTTCAAAAGCTTCAACCATCTCTAGTACACTATACCCTGTACCTGTGCCCAGATTATAAGCATCTACTCCTGTTGTATTCAGTACTTTCTCTAGCGCTTTTACGTGACCTTTTGCTAAGTCTACAACATGTATGTAATCACGGATGCCTGTTCCATCTTTCGTTGGGTAGTCATTTCCAAATACACTTAATTCTTTTAACTTACCTACTGCCACTTGTGTGACATATGGCATTAAGTTATTTGGAATTCCATTTGGATCCTCTCCAATACGTCCACTTTCATGTGCACCAAATGGGTTGAAATAGCGAAGTAACGCGATACTCCATTCTGTATCCGCAAATGCTACATCACGCATAATTTGCTCAATCATTAATTTCGTTTGACCATACGGATTTGTTGCACTTAATGGAAACTCCTCTGTAATCGGTGACGTTTCCGGGATACCATATACAGTTGCAGATGAACTAAAAATCATCTTCTTTACATTATGTTTCTGCATTACTTCACATAGCACTAACGTGCTCGTAATGTTGTTATGATAATATGTTAATGGAATTGCTACTGATTCCCCTACAGCTTTAAATCCTGCAAAGTGAATAACTGCTTCGATTGCATTTTCTTCAAAAATTGCGTCAAGTGCTTCTTGATTTAAAACATCTTCTTTATAAAACTTAAATTGTTTTCCTGTTATTTCTTTCACTCGATTTATAGATTCTACCGAGCTATTCGAAAGATTATCAACTACTATAATTTCGTAACCACTATTTAGTAATTCTACACATGTATGACTACCAATATATCCTGCTCCACCTGTTACAAGTATTGCCATAATTATAGTCCTCCATATTTCATTCATTATAAACTTCTCAAAGTATATCACATATTTCTTATCCTATGTTTAATATGCGAACACATAAACTTACATTTTATCCCATAATAATTTTATAACATATACGATTCCAAGCAAGTAATAAGAAAAACGCCACATAATTTTTATTATATGGCGTTTTTCTTATTAAATTACGTAACAATATACACTTAGAAAATGTGCAAGACTACCTAATAATACAAAAACGTGAAAAATTTCATGATGTCCCATATATTTAAACTCTAGCCATTTTGGCTTTGTTCCATAAATAAATCCACCAATTGTATAAAAAATGCCCCCAAGTACTAAGAAAACAATGCCTCCTGCACTTAAATTCTCAGCTAACGGTGCAAAGAATAAAACAATTAACCAACCCATCGTAATATAAATTGCTGTCGATAACCATCTTGGACAATTAAACCAAAACATTTTAAACACAATGCCACAAATCGCAGTTGCATAGACTAAACAAAATAATAGTAAACCACTTGCTGAATTTAATGTAATTAAGCAAAAGGGTGCATATGTACCTGCAATTAATATAAAAATCATAGAATGATCTAGCTTCCTAAAGAAGTAAATAACACGTTCATTGGCCACAACACTATGATATACAGCTGACGCCGTATAAAGGACCATCATTCCAATACCAAACAAAATAACAGCTGTAATTGCAGCAAATGATGGCATCTTGATAGAAACTTTCACAAGCATAGCTAATAAGGCAATAAATGATAATATTGCTCCACCTAAGTGAGTAAATGCATTAACTGGTTCCCTTACATAAGTATTCATAATAACACCCCTTATATAATTACATGTAGTTTCTATAACTACATGTAATTATATACATATTTCTTTTTGAGGTCAACATTTACAATTCATTTGTTTCGTAATACCATATTTAAAGATATATTAGACATTAAGTTCCACTAAGTTATAAAAGTGAGGGATTCTACGTGGAAAATATAAATGAATTACTTGAGACATTGCATTTAGAAAAAAATATTAAACTTGAGGATATTCCAAATGTTGACTTATATGTAGATCAAGTTGTCCAACTATTTGAGAATACTTATGCAGATACAACGAGAACTGACGATGAAAAAGTATTAACAAAAACGATGATTAATAATTACGCAAAAGGGAAACTATTCATCCCTATCAAAAATAAAAAGTATTCAAAAGAGCATATGATTTTAATTAGCCTAATTTATCAATTAAAAGGTGCTCTTTCCATTAATGACATAAAAAGTTCATTAGAAACTATAAATGACTCATTATTAAATGATGATTCATTCGAATTAAATACGTTATACAAAAATTATCTTGCTCTTACTGAAAGCAATATCGAAAGCTTTAAACAAGACGTAAATAACCGTGTTACAGAAGTAAATGAGATTTCTTCCTTAGAAGATACAAAACTAGAAAAATTTTTACTACTAACGTCCTTCGTGACTATGAGTAATATGTATAGACGTTTAGCGGAGCAACTAGTGGATGATTTAAAAGAATGATAAATAAAAAACTATCCACCTATTAAAGTGGATAGTTTTTTATTTACTTAATTGCTTCATGAACTTTTAGTTGTTTCCCTTTAATCGTTGTAGTCTTCATGACTTTCAAGACAAGGGGTCCTTTTCCATTTAATATTTCAACGTAAGAAACATTATCTTGTATCGTAATAATGCCTATATCTTCTGCTGTAACACCTTTAATTTTAGCAATTGTACCGACGAAATCTACCGCCCTAATTTTCTTTTTCTTCCCACCATTAAAGTACAGCTTCATAATACCTTTATTGATGTCTGCATTTTTATCTTTCTTTATAATTGGTTTAGCATGTATCTTTTCTTCAAATGCAGCTTTCTCTTTCATAACTTCTTCTTTTGAAGGTCCAATTGCCTTTGGAACTTTAAAGCCAATATACTTCTCAATCTCTTCTAAAAATCTATTTTCATATGGTGTTATAAATGTAATGGCTTTTCCACTATTTCCAGCCCGTCCCGTTCTTCCAGTACGATGTACATAGCTTTCCTTTTCAAGTGGAATATCATAATTAATAACATGTGTAATATTATCAATATCAATTCCCCTCGCGGCCACGTCTGTTGCTACTAAATAACGGAATTTTCCTTTTCTAAAATCATCCATGACTTCAAAACGATCTTCTTGTACCATACCACCATGTATTTTGTCACAAGGATAGTTAGCTCGGTTTAATTGTCTATATACATGATCCACATTTTCTTGTGTACGGCAGAAAATAATACAACTATCCGGATTCTCAATCGTTGTTACATCTTTAAGTAGTGAAAGCTTCTCGTCTTCTATCACCTCAAAAAGAGTATGTTCAATTTTATCCGTCGTAATACCAGCCGCTTTAATTTCAATATGAGTTGGTGAATTCATATATGTACGAGACAATTTCTCAACATCTTCTGGGAGTGTTGCTGAAAATAACATTGTCATTCTTTTTGTAGGTAATTCATCAATAATTGCCTCTACTTGATCGATAAAGCCCATATTTAGCATCTCATCTGCTTCATCAATAACTAAATACTTCAAACACTCTAAAGAAAGGGTACCCTTCTCAATATGATCCAACACACGACCAGGAGTCCCAACTACAATATGTGTCTTTTGCTTTAATTCTAATTTTTGACGTGCAAATGGGGATTTCCCATAAACTGCCGCAGCCTTGATTCTTTTGAATCGACCTATATTTGTAATATCTTCTTTTACCTGTACCGCAAGCTCTCTCGTTGGTGTTAAAACTAATGCTTGTGGTTTATTCTCTTCCCACTCCACCATTTCACAAAGTGGAATACCAAATGAAGCTGTTTTTCCACTTCCAGTTTGTGACTTCACAACAAGATCCTTCTTTTGTAATGCGACTGGAATAACCTCACCTTGTACTTCTGTTGGATGATCATACCCTAACCCAGTAAGCGCCCTTACAATTTCCTTACTTAATTTATAATCAGAAAAACTTTTTTTACTCATATATTAACCTCATTTTATTCTGTATTATTTTCATTTTTATCTTTTGTATACGTTACTATCACCCTACTTATTATACTTGAAACCTCACATAAAAAGGTGAATCATGCCAGATTCATCTTTTTATATAGAAATAAATCTTATCATTTCATATATTGTTCAACTACTTGATAACGTCTTTTACTCGTATTGTTAGCATTAACCTTTTCATAGTATCCTACATCCACTCAAAAAAATAAAAAGAATACAACCTTGTATAATTATCTTAATTATTCAACCTTTTTTATAAACGAACAATACAAATGAAAAAATATTTTAAATTCGTTTTTAACGTTGTTTTTCAGATATAAAATCTACTTTTTTAAAAAATGTTAAGAAATCCTTTGACTTCTTAATGAAAATAATGTAAATTATCCTATGGACGAACATTTTTTATTAATAAAAATAAAATATTCGTATTTTAGGGGTGTAAATGATGGAAAACGTATTCGACTATGAAGATATTCAATTAATTCCTGCAAAATGTATTGTGAACAGCCGCTCTGAATGTGATACAACTGTCACTTTAGGTAAACATAAATTTAAATTACCTGTCGTACCTGCAAATATGCAAACGATTATTGATGAAAGAATCGCAACTTACTTAGCTGAAAACAATTATTTCTATATCATGCATCGTTTCCAACCAGAGAAACGAATCTCATTCATTAGAGATATGCAATCACGTGGATTAATCGCTTCTATTAGCGTTGGTGTAAAAGAAGACGAATATGAATTCGTACAGCAATTAGCTACTGAACAACTTACACCTGAATACATCACGATTGATATTGCGCATGGACATTCTAATGCTGTGATCAACATGATTCAACATATTAAAAAACATTTACCAGAAAGCTTCGTTATCGCTGGAAACGTTGGAACTCCAGAAGCGGTAAGAGAATTAGAAAACGCTGGTGCTGACGCAACAAAAGTTGGTATTGGACCTGGTAAAGTTTGTATTACTAAAATTAAAACAGGCTTTGGAACTGGCGGTTGGCAACTAGCTGCACTTCGCTGGTGTGCAAAAGCTGCAAGTAAGCCAATTATCGCTGACGGTGGTATTCGTACACACGGTGACGTAGCTAAATCTATTCGATTTGGGGCGACTATGGTTATGATCGGTTCTCTATTCGCTGGTCATGAAGAGTCTCCAGGGGAAACAATCGAAAAAGAAGGCAAACTTTATAAAGAGTATTTTGGTTCAGCTTCTGAATTCCAAAAAGGCGAAAAGAAAAACGTTGAAGGTAAGAAAATGTTCGTTGAGCATAAAGGTTCTTTAGAAGACACTTTAATCGAAATGGAACAAGATCTTCAATCTTCTATCTCTTACGCTGGTGGAACAAAATTAGACTCAATTCGTACTGTAGATTATGTAGTCGTGAAAAACTCTATTTTCAACGGTGATAAAGTATATTAATTTTTAAATTTAACTCGAAGGACAAGCAGTTTTATACTTGTCCTTCTTTTTCATATATAGAAATGTAAAATATTTTCATTTTACTGAATTTTCTAGTATCATGTTTTTATATACTTATAATAAGGGGGATATAAAATATGAAAGATGTAATTGAGAAACGCCATATTCGCGCAGAAGTTCCTACTGAATTAACATGGGACCTCTCTGATTTATACGAATCTGATAAAGAGTGGGAAACTGCATTACGTGTATTAACAGACGATGTAAAAAAACTTGATGTGTTTAAAGGGCAATTACACACTAGCCCCACTACTTTATTACATTGCCTACTTTTAGAAGAAGAGCTTCAAATGAAGTTAACAAAATTATACTCCTACGCAAATTTAAAAGAATCTACCGACCGTACAAATCCAGTTGTTCAAGCAAACTCCTCCAAAATTGCAGCTTTATGGACAAAAGTACATACTGCACTATCCTTTATCCGTAATGAAATCCTCTTATTTGACGAAGGAATGATTGAAAAATATTTAACAGAAGAAATCAAACTTGAACCTTTCCGTAAATCATTACTAGACATACTACAAAAAAGGCAGCACACGCTCTCTCCTGAAACAGAAGAAGCTCTTGCTGCACTTGGCGAAGTACATAGTTCTCCGTACAAAATTTACGGTATGACTAAATTAGCCGATATGGATTTTAACTCCATACAAGATGAACAAGGAAACGAACTCCCTGTATCGTTTGCATTATTTGAAAGCAAATATGAGTTTTCTCCAAGCGCAGACATACGTAGGAAAGCATACTCATCATTTGTTTCCACCTTGAAACGATATAAGAATACAGTGGCAACAACATATGCGACTGAAGTAAAAAAACAAGTGACACTTTCTCGCTTACGCAAATTTAAATCTGTTACTCATATGCTTTTAGAACCTCAAAAAGTTCCACTTGAAATGTATAACAATCAACTTGATATTATATACAAGGAATTAGCGCCTCATATGCGACGTTTTGCAGATTTAAAAAAGAAAGTATTAGGACTCGATGAAATGCTGTTCTGCGACTTACACGCACCTTTAGATCCCGAATTTAATCCAGCAATTACTTACGAAGAAGCAGGAAAACTCATTCAAAACTCTTTACAAGTACTCGGGGATGAATATAGTTCCATTATCGAAAAAGGATTCAAAGAAAGATGGGTCGATCTTGCAGATAACATAGGGAAATCAACAGGGGCATTTTGTTCAAGTCCATATGGTTCTCATCCATATATTTTAATTACATGGCAAAATACGATGCGTGGCTGCTTTACATTAGCTCATGAATTTGGGCATGCTGGTCATTTTTATTTAGCAAATAAAAACCAGCGTATTATGAATGTACGTCCATCTATGTACTTCGTTGAAGCACCATCTACAATGAATGAATTACTATTAGCCCAGCATTTATTAGCGACGAATGACGATAAGAGAATGCGCAGATGGGTAATCCTGCAACTACTTGGCACATATTATCACAACTTTGTTACTCACTTACTTGAGGGAGAATATCAAAGGAGGGTATACACGCTAGCAGAAAAAGGAGAAGCACTTACAGCTACAACTTTAACTGAAATAAAAACAAATGTAATTTCCACATTCTGGGGGAATTCTGTAGAAATTGACGAAGGTGCTGGCTTAACTTGGATGCGCCAACCTCATTATTATATGGGCTTATATTCTTACACCTATTCCGCAGGCCTTACGGCATCTACTGCGGTAGCTCAAATGATTAAAGAGGAAGGGCAACCTGCTGTTGATCGTTGGTTAGATGTACTTCGTGCTGGTGGTACAATGAAACCACTTGAATTAATGAAACATGCAGGGGTAGATATGTCAAAACCAGATGCAATCCGCAAAGCTGTTTCTTACGTCGGTTCCTTAATTGATGAATTAGAGAGCTCTTATCAAGAATAAAGTGAAACTTTAATCAGTGGGGAGTGTCCATCCCCCACTGATTATTAGTTGAACCAATCGGGCTTTTACGGGCAGTTGATTCCCTACCTAACTTCTTTGCTTCCGCTGAATTTTGAGGTGGGGATCTTACTGCCCGTTAATGCGGGATAAAAAATAAGCCCTCGCTTTATGAGGGCTTATTTCATATTTATTTTCCAAACCTTTTACGGTATCCACATTTTCTACATAGCTCTTCAACTGCAACCCTTTTCGAAAATCCATCGACAATGTTTGTTGCTCTTTCACCTTCTATAATGTTAGAAAATGAGTCAGTATTAATATTTCCAAGGTTAATAATTCCCTCACCATCTAGACAACAAGGAATAACTGTTCCATTCGCTAAAATACCAGCTTGATTTCGAAGACCGTGACAGAATCCTCTTCCATCATCCTCTTCTTCATGTAATGCTGGCCACTGGAATTCATAGTCTTGATTAATAAAGACACGTTCCGCAATTTTTATACCTTTTCCTGGTGTAAGCTTCTCTTCGATTTGATAAGATAAACCAAACTCATTTTCAATGATGGATAATAACTCTCTATTTTTCTGGATTTCAGCATTCGTTTTATTATCCTGCGTTAAATTCCATAATCTTAGTGAAACAATTAAATCTGATTGACTTGTTGCCTCTCTAATGAAGGAAAGTATACTTCTTACATAGCCCTCTTTATCTTGTGAACCTGGGTGTCCATCAAAACTATGCAGTGAAAAATTCATTTGTCTTAAAGCAGGCTTATTTAACAGTCTATGCCTTCTCTTATTAATTAACGTTCCGTTCGTTGTAATATTAACTTTAAACCCTTTTTCATGGCTTAAATCTAACAATTGATCTATTTTCGGATGAAGCAACGGCTCACCCTTCACGTGCAAATAAATGTAGTCTGTGTGTGGTTTAATTTGGTCTAATCTTTTCGCAAAATCCTCCACAGAAATGAATTGCTTCTGCCTTTCCGTCGGCGGACAAAAGCTGCACGCAAGATTACATACACTCGTAATCTCCAAGTAAAATTTCTTAAACTTCTTCACCTTTAACTCCTCACTTCTATGACTACTTATACTTTTTCCTCTTCATATTACAGCATACTTTTTTAGAAATAGAAACATACTTATTTTAGGAAATATAGAAAACGGCCACATCTGTAGCCGTTTGAATGGTACTATTACTATTTATGATACGGTTCCCCACGATTAATACGAAAGGCTCTATACACTTGCTCAAGCAATACTAATCGCATTAATTGGTGTGGTAATGTCATCTTTGAAAAAGAAAGAGATTCGTTTGAACGCTTCATTACTTCTGAACTTAGTCCAAGTGATCCACCAATTACAAAGGCAACTTTACTCTTTCCATATGTAGCAAGACGATCTAAGCTTACTGCAAATTCTTCTGATGATTTTTGTTTTCCTTCTATTGCTAACGCAATGACATGCGTATCATCAGAAATTTTATCCAGTATACGTATGCCTTCTTTTTCTTTTACAATTAACATTTCTGCTTCACTTAAATTTTCTGGTGCCTTTTCATCTGGCAATTCAATTACTTCTACTTTTGCGTATGCCGATAATCGTTTTAAGTATTCTGCTATACCTTGTTTTAAATATTTTTCTTTTAATTTCCCAATTGAAATAATCGAGATATTCACACGTATTCCCCACCTTACAAACATGTTATCCACATGACTTATCCACATATCCACAAATGTTACCCACATATTGTGTGGGAATCTGTGTTCGATACAACATATGTCGCCTCATTTTGACAAAATTCACATGTTTTTTTCTCTTTTTCCGAGTTATCCACATTGTTGATAACCGGCGCAACTTCACACTCATCCACAATAATATCTAAAGCTAATTCAACATGTTCTAAACAACAAGGTAAATTCATATTCTTCACCTCACTTTTCTACAATAGAAAACAGGAGGTAGGCCCTCCTGTTTTTAATACTTTTGAATGCCTAGTTTAACCGTTGTTGTTGCTCGTTTTGTACCACGATAAAATGTAAGAGTCATTTTATCATTAATTTTTTTATCATATAAGGCCGTACGGAATCCGATAATATCGCGAACTGGTTTTCCATCTACTGCTACAATCACATCATGTTCTCGTAAACCAGCATCTGCACCTGGTGAAGGACTTTTCACATCTAAAATGCAAACTCCCTCTGTTACATTGCCTGGTAGATGTAATGTTTTTGACCAATAATAATTCGGAATCTCATTTAACGATCTAAGTTCAATTCCAACATATGGTCTTCTTACTTTTCCATACTTCTCTAATTCATTCATAATAGGAACAGCTCTAGTAACAGGAATGGCTAGTCCAATTCCTTCTACTTCTTTTGCAGCAATTTTCATTGAGTTAATACCAATTAATTGACCTGCTGCGTTTACAAGCGCACCACCACTATTACCTGGATTAATTGCTGCGTCTGTTTGCAATACTTCTACTTGCCAATCATAATGTCCATCTTGATCTAAATCTACAGGGACAATACGTTCATTAGCCGAAATAATGCCTTGTGTGACAGTTCCAGAAAATTGTAGCCCTAGCGGATTTCCAATCGCAATGACCGGTTCTCCTCTACGAACAGTATTAGAATCGCCAATTTCAATTACTTTTTTCACATGCTTTGCATCTATTTCTAATACAGCCAAATCTGTGACTACATCCGTTCCTAATACTTTTCCTGGAACTTTCTTACCGTCACTTAAACTCACTTCAATACGATTCGCCCCAGCAACAACATGATTATTCGTTACAATGTAAGCTTGGCCATCCGTCTTTTTATAAATTACACCTGATCCTGTACCAGCTTCTGAATCTGCCTCTGAAAAATTATCTCGCTGAATATTAATAACGCCAACAACAGCTTCAGACGCACGATCAACAGCATCCACAAAGCTAATCTGTTTAATTCCTTGCGCTTGGGCCATATTACTTCCACTTGCTTCCGCTTGTGGAAACGCGCCTGCATCATTTGAAAACAAAGGAGCTCCAAATGCAAATAACGAAGCTCCTACAATTGTTCCTGCTATACTAGAAATAACAATACCTTTATGCTTCTTTTTTCTTGCACGTTTCATACGATAATTTTCTTCATCAATAAAGGACATATTTGCTCACCTATCTTCCTGAAAACAACTATATTCACCTTTATTGTTTACTAAAATGAAGAATTATACGTATTGAATTTTTGTCGGCATTTTTGGATCTGTATCGTGAATTTCAAAGGCTTCTCCCACTCCAAATCCCTTTTCCTCTAATACTTGTGATACTGACATACGTGCTAGTTCTTTCATGTTATTATCTAAACTTAAATGGGCTAAATAAATATGTTTTGTCTCATCTGTAATTACATCTGCCATCGCTAATGCAGCGTCCTCATTACAAACGTGACCCACATCACTTAAAATACGTCGCTTAATACTCCATGGATAACGTCCCATACGAAGCATTTCTACGTCATGATTACTTTCAAATACGAAAGCATTAGCTCCCTTAATAACACCTTTCATACGGTCACTCACGTATCCTGTATCTGTAATAAGGGCTAACTTTCTATTATTGTTATGAAAAGCATAGAACATGGGCTCTGCCGCATCATGAGACACCCCAAATGACTCGACCTCAATATCACCAAATGTTTTCACATCACCAACTGAGAAAATAAACTTTTGCTCAGTTGGGATATTTCCTATTAAGTGTTCCATTGCGTTCCATGTTTTCTCATTTGCATAAACAGGCAAATCATATTTGCGTGCCAATACACCTAATCCTTTAATATGATCACTATGTTCATGTGTTACAAGAATACCTGATACATCATTTATATTTAGTTCTGCCTGTTTAAATAAAGCCTCTGTTGCTTTACCACTTAAACCTGCATCGACGAGTAATTTCTTTTCATCTGTTCCTACATATAGCATATTCCCTGTACTTCCACTTGCAAGTACACTAAAATGCAACCCCATTCTTTCTCACTCCAGTATGTTCATCAACCACTTGATTTTCCTTTTCACCTAACTCCATAACTTGTCCTTCAATTGCATTTACAAAGAAGTCCTGCTTCTGCTCCGTTTTTAAATTCCATGTTGGAGCGAGTACTTGGTTATTAGAAGTAGATGCGGTAAGGTTGGCATAACCAATTTGCGCTTCTTTTACATGTGTATTCCCATGAATTTTATTTTTTAAATATAGGTTTTCTAAAGCCGTTTGGGCAGTAATAATTTCTTGCTGTTTCGTTTTTTCACTTTCGCCCATTTCTTTTAAATCAGTTAGCATCGTTTGCGTGTACGACACAAGTTCACTTTTTTCATTTAATTCCACAACAATCATCGCCTGATCGTTATAAAAAATAGGCTTATCTTTATATTTTTGGAAGAAGTAAATTTTAGAGTCTTTCATCGCACCAAACTCATACTTTTGCCCATCCAATACATAGTTCTTCAAAAAATCACTATACTTATCTTTAGATAATGATTTTGTATTCAAAAAGGGCTCTTTTAGCTTACTTTCTATTTTGTACATATTTTGTATGTGGGCCGTTTGATTTTTTAAAGACTGTACATCTTCTTCTTTAAATGCCTTGTTTTCCGCCCTAATAAATGACTCTTTTTTTGGTTCTTTAGGGAAATTACCCATCGTAATTTTGTTTGCTTTTAATTCTTGATCTATCTTTGTTTCTGCAATAAGCTCCAATTGATTACTATCTTGCTTTTGAATGAATTGAAAGATGAGAAAGAGGTCCAAAACAAAAAAGGTCACAATAAATATGGTTTTAATCCGATCCCAATCCATTTAGTCCTCCCTCACTCCACTCATATATTTTTTGTTTGCCAGCTTCATCTTCAACAAACTTCACATACCAAATTGGCTGTAGTCGCGCTACTTGTCCGTCTAGTGCTAATTTGTATCCAATACCAATGTCTTTAATGAATCTTTTATCTACTGCGGCATTATTTTCTAAGGATGCTATCACAACGTGACCTGATGGAAGAGTGACCTTTTGCTCTACACCTTTCGTATTTAAAGACAACAACGGTCTTTCATATTCCATCACTTCTTCTGATCCCCATACTTGTCTCAATTCAGCTAATCCATCTGTATTGAATACGGGATATCCATCTTCCTGTAAGCGGAATACTGTCTGTCCTTTATTCATATAGTCCAAACGATATGAATCCAAACTCCCACTATGACCATTTACAAAATCAAAACTTTTTTGTAAAAGCATTAAATCATCTGGCTTTTTCTCACTTAAAACAGAAGAATTTTTATACCTTAGCATATGCTGATCGTTTTCAATCTCCATAGACCTAATACCATCTGTAAATATTTCTTTCGATTTCTCGATAATAGGGCTTAAATAACGTGGGTCACTAAAAAGAGCATTCTTAAATGTATCAACCGCTAAATTAGATGAAATATATGTTATATTACTTAATTCTGTCGTTCCATCTGGTAAAAATAGCTTTTTCATATCATTAATTTGATAGTCAAAATAAGGTTTTGCTGATACTATAAATTGATTTTGTGCATTTACAATATCTTTTAAATACACTCCACTTAATTTTGCTTCATATATTCTAGAGTTATCACCATCGGAAACAAAATTAATTTTAATTTCTTGATCCCTACTTCTAGAAGGGTCAAGAATAATTCGATTAAAGTGTTTAGGCTTATCTATACTTTTTTCTTTCATACTAAACATAGATTTAACTGCATCAAATGGGATGTTGGTAGGGAAAATAAGTTCAATTTTCCCTTCATCATGCACATAAGAAAGGAAGCCAGCCTTAGCAATCGATATCTCTTTGAAATCATATAATTCCCCTGCTTCCAAAGGTCTATAGATTGATTCTATATCTCCCTCTCTTTTGCTCCCGTAATGATTTTTATCTTTATGCACGATGATAGAAGTAGGGCGGACAACATCAGCGATTTTAGTTTGAGTAGTTCCCTCATTCCCCTGTACAAATTTTGCGTTTTGCATAGACGTGGAATCTGGCACATACGTCCATAAGTTAAAAGTAAGAAATAGACTAATTACAACTAAGTTAATTAAAACTATTGTTTTTACATTTTCCATACTCATTCCCATTCGTCCTCTTCATCCGCTGCCATTGGCAATGTGAAATAAATCGTTGTCCCTTTTCCTTCCTCACTCTTCGCCCAAATCGAGCCACCATGTGCCTCAATCATTTCTTTCGCAATTGCTAATCCAAGTCCTGTACCACCCATTTGTCTTGAACGTGCTTTATCTACGCGGTAAAAACGTTCAAAGATTTTATCAACATTCTCTTTCGGAATACCCATTCCTTGGTCGCTTACACTAATCTCTAATAACTCACCACGGTCACGTAAACGATATGTTACTGTTCCACCTTCTGGTGAATACTTTAATGCATTCGAAATAATGTTATACAATACTTGCGTAATTTTATCCGTATCCATATCAATAAATCGAGATTTTTTAGAGAAAGATCGTTTGAAACTTACGTTTTGCTCTTTAGACATTTCAAAACGATCAATAATGTTATTAAAGAAGTCAGTAAAGTCGACCCATTCTTTCATTAAACGATGTTCTGTACTATCGAGTTTAGATAGTTGCAATAACGCATTTACAAGTCTAATCATTCTTTCTGTTTCTTCTTGTGTAACTGTTAAAAATTGCGGTGCAATATTCGGATCTTGCCACGCGCCGTCCGTAAGAGCCTCTAAGTAACTGCGCATCGTCGTTAATGGCGTTCTTAATTCATGGGAAACGTTTGCCACAAACTCGCGGCGTTCCCTCTCTATACGCTCTTGTTCAGTTACGTCATATAATACGGCTATTAAACCATTTGCTTTCCCTGTCTCTTTTTGAATAACAGAGAAACTAGCACGTAAAATATATGGCTCATTTCTCGTACTAAAGTCTAATAAAACGGAATCAGGCTCTTCGTATAAATGATCGAGCGTAAATTCTTCCTGTATCCCTAATACTTCTAAAACAGATTGATCGAGCGCCGTTTCACGCGAAACATTTAGCATCTTTTCCGCAGGATCATTTAATAAAATAATGTCCCCTTTTCGGTCAGTAGCAATTACTCCATCTGTCATATGTGATAATACGGATGACAATTTACGTCTTTCACTTTCCGTTGAAGAACGAGCTTGTTGTAATTTTTTTGATAAATTATTAAAAGATAATGCTAATTGTCCAATTTCATCATGGCTATGCACTTTTACTTTTCTTGAATAGTTTCCTTTCGCCATTTCAATCGCTTGTCTTCGCATATCAGAGATTGGTCTCGTAATCGTTTGAGCTAACAAAATTCCAAGTACAGCTGTTACGAGTAATGCAATAACGGTTCCGGTCGCAAAAATTTGATTAATATCCTTCATCTGCTTATAAACATCTTCCATAGATGCAACAACGTAAATAGCACCAAGTGCATCTTTGTTGTTATCATCCATAATAGGAGTAATCATAACTTGTACACGGTGACCTGTACGACCATCCTTCTCAATTTTCACTTCTGGTTTTTTTTGTACCAATACCCGCTGAACAGCTCTATCAGTTGATGTTCTATTTACCTTGTTTTGCTTTGACTCATCTGAAATAGCGAGCAGCTTTCTGTTCGCATCAAATACACTTACCTCTTGAATATCTTTCTTTCGATCAGAGGCAAATTTTCGAATGGAAGTTTTAATCGTTTCATCTGTTGACTCTGTTTCTGCTTTTGTATAACTCTTTTTAAACTCTTGTTTCAAGTTATATGATAATAAGTTCGTTTGTTGTGTTAAAGAATCTCTAAAGCCTTGTACAAGACTCTTTTCTAACTCCCTTACAAAATATACCCCAATAACTTGCATAGCTATCAATATTAATAGCATATATATGAGTACAAATTTTAAATGAATAGATTGAAAAAAACCGACTTTCTTCATATACTATTCCTGCTCTGGGTCACGCAAGTAATACCCTACTCCACGTCTAGTGACTATTAATGTAGGATGACTTGGATTATCTTCAATTTTTTCACGTAAACGACGAACTGTGACATCCACTGTACGTACATCTCCAAAGTAGTCATAACCCCAAACTGTTTGCAATAAATGTTCGCGCGTCATAACTTGTCCTAAATGTTTTGCTAAATAATGTAGTAGCTCAAATTCACGATGTGTAAGTTCAATATTTTCTTCACGCTTCGTTACACTATATGCATTCGGATTGATAACAATTGGTCCAATAACCATTTCCGTATTTTCTTCTTTTTCTGCAGCACCACCTTGTTGATGGCGACGTAAATTCGCCTTCACGCGAGCAAGTAATTCCCTCGTACTAAATGGCTTTGTTACATAATCATCTGCTCCAAGCTCAAGTCCTAATACTTTATCGATTTCAGAGTCCTTCGCTGTAAGCATAATAATCGGCATTTCTGAGCTTTTACGTATTTCACGACAAACCTCTAAGCCATCCTTACCTGGTAGCATAATATCTAATAAAACCATATCTGGCTGTTCTTCAGTCGCTTTTTCAATCGCTTCATCACCATCATGCGCCATTACAATTTCAAAACCTTCTTTTTCTAGGTTGAACTTCAAAATATCCGCAATCGGCTTTTCATCATCAACTACTAAAATTTTCTTTCCCATCATCGTCTATTTCCTCCTTATAAAGTGAAACTTTAATTGGTGGGTGTTTTCTTCATCACCCACTGATTATTAGCCCTCACCAATTGGGCTTTTACGGGCAGCCCGCTCCCCACCTAACTTCTTTGCTTTCGCTGAATTTTAAGGCGGGGGCTTACTGCCCAGTAAATAGTGGGGTAAAAATATGGTCAATATCCTTAAACACATTGATGTCTACATAGTATGTCCCTATATGACCGCATCTTTTGCTTAAGTACTTTTTCCTCTATTCTCACAGACTCATGTATGATCCACATTTACACGGAATCCTATACGATCTATAGAAAAACCTCTAGCTTCAACTGCTAGAGGCTCCTCATTCTATTTTAAAATAACTACTCAATTTTGTAAAATTACACAAATAAAAAGGATATTAAGTGGGCCCACTTAATATCCTGAGAGTGGCTCGGGACGGAATCGAACCGCCGACACGAGGATTTTCAGTCCTCTGCTCTACCGACTGAGCTACCGAGCCAAAACTATATATAAAACCACTAATGGTGGTATAAACAAAAGTGGCGGTCCCGACCGGGGTCGAACCGGCGATCTCCTGCGTGACAGGCAGGCATGTTAACCACTACACCACGGGACCAAAAATGAACATAAAAAAACATGACCCGTACGGGATTCGAACCCGTGTTACCGCCGTGAAAGGGCGGTGTCTTAACCACTTGACCAACGGGCCACGAAAAATAAAATGGTGAGCCATGAAGGACTCGAACCTTCGACCCTCTGATTAAAAGTCAGATGCTCTACCAACTGAGCTAATGGCTCATACTCACCAACGTCATATTTTCGTGACGACAAGATGTATCATAACATATTTTCTTTATCTTTTGCAATACCTTTTTTTATTTTTTTATAAAAGATAAGAAAAAACTCATGCGGACATGAGTTTTTTCTCAAAAATATCAATTAAGCTTCGTATACGTTACGAACGATATTTGTTTGGTTACGATCTGGTCCAACTGAGAACATAGATAATTGAATTCCTGTTAATTCAGAAACACGTTCTACGTATTTTCGTGCATTTTCAGGAAGCTCGTCTAATGATCTTACACCAGTAATATCTTCTGTCCAACCTGGAAGCTCTTCGTATACAGGCTCACATTTCGCTAAAATGTTTAAGTTTGCTGGAACTTCATCGATAACTTCGCCATCGCATTTGTAAGCGACACAAATTTTAAGAGTTGGAATACCAGTTAGAACGTCGATAGAGTTTAATGATAAATCTGTTAAACCACTAACACGACGTGCATGTCTTACAACAACGCTATCGAACCAACCTACGCGGCGTGGACGACCAGTTGTCGTTCCATACTCACGACCAACTTCACGAATTTGATGACCAATTTCATCATGAAGCTCAGTAGGGAATGGACCATCACCAACACGGCTTGTATATGCTTTACATACACCTACAACGCGAGTAACTTTTGCAGGGCCAACTCCAGTTCCAACTGTTACACCACCGGCAATCGGGTTAGAAGATGTAACGAATGGGTACGTACCATGGTCGATATCAAGCATAACACCTTGTGCACCTTCAAATAATACACGGTGATTGTTATCTAATGCATCATTTAATACAACAGACGTATCACACACATATTGTGCGATTTGTTGTCCGTACTCGAAGTACTCTTCGAAAATTTCTTCTACACTGAAACCTTCTGTATCGTACATTTTTTCAAACAAACGATTTTTTTGTGCTAAATTGCGCTCAAGCTTCTCTTTAAATGCTTCACGGTCTAAAAGATCAGCCATACGGATACCGATACGAGCAGCTTTGTCCATATATGCAGGACCGATACCTTTTTTCGTTGTACCGATTTTGTCATCACCTTTACTTGCTTCTTCTAACTCATCTTGTTTTAAGTGATAAGGTAAAATAACGTGCGCACGGTTACTTACGCGTAAATTATCAGTACTTACACCACGATCGTGTAAGTATTTTAACTCTTCAAGTAACGCTTTCGGATCTACTACTAAGCCGTTTCCGATTACACAAATTTTTTCTTTATAGAAAATACCAGATGGAATTAAGTGTAATTTATATTTAACCCCGCCGAATACAATTGTATGTCCTGCGTTATTTCCACCTTGATATCTTGCAACTACTTCCGCATGCTCAGAAAGAAAATCAGTGATTTTACCTTTTCCTTCGTCGCCCCATTGTGTTCCTACAACTACTACTGAAGACATTATTAAAGCACCTCCGCAATTTTCAAACGATCTATTCAAACAATATAATTGTACCAAAACGGAAAAAGAAGTCAACCAAAAAGCGAACATTTTTTTATAAAAAAACTTTTTCGTTCGTAAGAATTATATTTTTACATTATGAAAGCCTTATCTTTTATATAAAAAAAAAGAAACACATCTTATTATAAGAAATGTGTTTCTTTTTTATACTATCTTTATGCCGGCGGCGCATGTCCATCTTCGAAGCGACGTTCTAAGTTAACGAACTTATTGAACTCCTTAACGAATGCAAGCTCTACTGAGCCTACTGGACCGTTACGCTGCTTCGCAATAATAATTTCAATCGTATTTTTGTTTTCCGTTTCTCGGTCATAGTAATCTTCACGATATAAGAAGGCTACAATATCAGCATCCTGCTCAATACTTCCCGATTCACGAATATCAGACATCATCGGACGTTTATCTTGACGAGATTCTACACCACGAGATAACTGCGACAAGGCAATAACAGGCACTTGCAATTCACGTGCAATCCCTTTTAGTGTACGAGAAATCTCAGATACTTCCTGCTGACGGTTCTCTCCTGATTTCCCACTTCCTTGAATAAGCTGTAAGTAGTCAATCAAGATCATACCAAGACCCTGTTCTTGTTTTAATCTACGACATTTTGCTCGAATCTCATTCACCTTAATTCCAGGCGTATCATCAATATAAATACCGGCATTAGAAAGGCTCCCCATCGCCATCGTTAATTTTGCCCAATCATCAGAAGTTAATGATCCTGTACGAAGTCTTTGTGCATCGATATTCCCTTCTGCACAAAGCATACGCATAACTAGCTGATCAGCACCCATCTCTAGACTAAAAATCGCTACATTTTCATCCGTTTTCGTCGCTACGTTTTGTGCGATATTTAATGAAAATGCCGTTTTCCCTACCGATGGACGTGCTGCTACGATGATTAAATCATTTCGTTGGAACCCTGCCGTCATCTTATCTAATTCAGTAAATCCAGTTGGTATCCCGGTAACTTCACCTTTTTGGTTATGCAAAAGTTCGATTTTATCGTAGGCATCTACAAGAACGTCTTTAATATTTTGGAATGCCTTAGCATTCGTTTGATGTGATACTTCTAATATTTTTTTCTCAGCCTCATTTAATAGGCCATCCACATCATCTTCTCTCTCATATCCATCAGACACAATATGAGTCGCTGTTCGAATTAAACGACGTAACAGCGCTTTTTCAGCGATGATTCGTGCATAATACTCTACGTTAGCAGCAGTTGGAACAACTTCTGCTAATTCTGCTAAGTAAGAAACACCACCAACTTCTTCAAGTAACCCTTGATCAGCCATCGCTGACGTCATCATTACTAAGTCGATCGGCTCCCCCTTATCAGATAAACCAAGCATGACTTCGAAAATCTTTTGGTGTTTCGTTCGATAAAATGAGTCAGGTACCAATAGTTCCGATGCTGACGTTAATGCATCCTGATCAATCAATATAGCACCTAGTACTGCCTGCTCAGCTTCTATATTATGCGGAGGGGTACGATCAGCCATTACATCACTCATACGCAATCCTCCTTGCTTACCTTAGTTTTATTGTTCACTAACATGAACTTTTACTGTTGCTGTTACTTGCGGATGCAATTTCACAGTAACATTTGTATAGCCTAATGCACGAATTGCATCATCCATTTCAAATTTACGCTTATCAAGTTTAATTTTGTGTGATTTTTGCATTGCATCTACGATTTGTTTACTTGTGATTGAACCGAACAGACGGCCACCTTCTCCAGATTTAGCCTTTAATTCTACAGTTAGTTTCTCTAACGTTTCTTTTAATTGTTTTGCATTTTCAAGCTCTGCTGCTGCATCTTTTTCTTCTTTGCGCTTTTGAGCTTCTAAAGTTTTCATACTGCTATTTGTCGCTTCAGCAGCTAATCCTTGTTTTAGTAAGAAGTTATTTGCATAACCATCTGGTACGTTTTTTACTTCTCCTTTTTTCCCTTTACCTTTTACGTCTTTTAGAAAAATTACTTTCATGATTGTGTGCCTCCCTGTAAATAGTCATCAATAACAAATCGAAGCTTCTCCTCAGCTTCATCTACTGTAACATTTTTCATTTGTGTGGCTGCATTCGTTAAATGCCCACCACCACCTAAGTTTTCCATAATTAGCTGCACATTCACTTCACCTAAAGACCTGCCGCTAATTCCAATGAAATTCTCACCACGTTTTGCAATAACAAATGATGCAGTAATTCCTGTCATTGTTAATAATGTGTCCGCTGATTGCGCAATAAGCACTTGATCGTAGTAATCATCACTATCAACTTTTGCAATCGCAATTCCATTTGTATAAATGTACGCATTTTTAATAGCTTTTGCAACCCGTAAATACTGATCCATATCTTCTTTTAAAAGCTCTTGTACAAGTACGGTATCTGCACCATGAGAACGTAAATAAGAAGCGGCATCAAACGTACGAGCACCCGTACGGAATGTAAAGCTTTTCGTATCAACAATAATACCTGCTAACAATGCCGTTGCTTCTAGCATTGTCATTTTTAAATTTTTCGGTTGGTATTCAAGTAATTCTGTAACAAGCTCTGCCGTGGAAGAAGCGTAAGGCTCCATGTAAACAAGCAATGGATCTTCAATAAAATCTTCTCCTCGGCGATGATGATCAATAACAACTACATTTTCAATCTTGCGTAACAGCTTTTCTTCCATTACCATTGAAGGTTTATGCGTATCAACAACAACAAGTAATGAATCATCATTTGCAAATTCCATCGCTTGTTCTGGTGTAATAAAGTGAGACCATAACTCTTCGTTTTGTTTCACTTTATCCATTAAACGCTTAATTCCCTTATCAGAATCATTTTCATCTAGCACAATATATCCTTTGCGCTCATTTAATTGCGCTACTTTTAAAATACCAATCGCAGCGCCAATTGCGTCCATATCAGGAGCCCTATGCCCCATTATAATGACGTTACTACTTTCTAATACTAAATCTTTTAATGCGTGCGAAATAACTCTAGCACGTACACGAGTACGTTTTTCTACCGGATTTGTCTTACCACCATAAAACTTAACTTTACCTGTTGCTTGCTTAATAGCTACTTGATCTCCACCGCGGCCAAGCGCAAGGTCTAAGCCGGACTGAGCCATTGCCCCAAGCTCTGATAAAGGTAAATCACCTGAACCGACACCTACACTTAAGGTGAGTGGTATATTCCTTTTAGATGTTTCTTCACGCACTTGATCTAAAATGCTAAATTTCCCTTTCTCCATCTGTGCTAAAATACTTTCATTTAACACAACGAAGAATCTTTCTGAAGATGCACGTTTTAAATATGCACCATACTTAACGGCCCATTCATTTAGTCTTGATGTTACAAGACTTGTTATATTCGTACGTAATTGATCATCTAATCCTTGTGTAACTTCATCATAATTATCTAAATAAATGACAGCCAAAACAGTACGTTGATCCTCGTACATCTTTTCAATCTCTGTTTGTTCCGTTACATCAAAGAAATAAATTAACTTTTCTTCTTTCCTTACAAAGACACGAAACTTTCGATTATTTAAAGAGACTATATCATCGGAAGTTTCTCCCTTAATAAAAAGAAGTAACGTTTCTGATACATCATAAAGGTGCCATCCAGCTAATGCATGCTGCCCGAGACACGAAGATAAATAAGGATTCGCCCAATCAATCCCATAATCCTTATTGTATAACAAAATACCAATCGGCATCTGGTTAAATGCTTCATTACTTACTTTCTTTACCCTTGTAATCATATCTGTCGTATGTTTCTCGAAATTCTTTTGAAAGGTTAGTTCAAATCGTACAACAAGAAAAAGGACGATACAAAAAATAAAGAAGGAGACTATCCCCATTATTAAATGAAAATAACAGAGGATTGAAATGAGCACAAACACAAAAAATGCCAATACGTAAACAGGATATAAAAACCACTGTTTCTTATAAAATTCAGGCATGTATACAACTCCTATAAAGTAAAACTAACTCACCTTCCAGTTAGTAATACAGATTAAAATAGTATAAGGAATATTATTTTATCCTCCTATTTTAGAACGCAATGAAATCCCTAAATCAATTATACCTAAGATTGTCACAAGAGGAAACAACATCGGGATAAACATGCAAGCAATAAAACTAATAATAGGAACCCCTTTCGTAAAACCTTTACTATGCGCTAGAAAAGCAATAAATGTCAGCCCTTGCAGTACTAGTAGTAACGCAAATATGACATATAGGTTAGAAAATACCATATGTAAATATGATGTCGGTTCTACTTTTATAAAAGTTGATAGCAAAATAAATATAACGTAATACCAAACAATACTCTTTGGTAACTGTATATCTTTAAACTTAGGCCAATATATAACGTCATGTTTTAACTTTCTTAAAACACTACTGGATATCATAACTGTAATCCAAGAGAAACATACTGATACCATGACAAGTAAACTTGGGAATAACGTTTGTAACACATCATTAAATTGTGCAAATAACTCTTTTTGCTCTTTACTAATAGGCATGCCCGCAGCAGTAACTATCTTTTCACTTTGCGCCATACTTTCATTAAACATATTTTGTATTTGCTTCATTAAATCTATGTTAAAAAATTTTATACTCGCAACATAAATGAGCATAATACCAATTAAGTACGCAAGCGTCCCCGCCATCAAAATTTCTACTGGCTTCTTTTGTTTTTTATACATATGTCCTAAAACGATACCTATTAATCCAAACATAGTTGTCTTTACTAGGTTCATCGGTTGACTAATAATAACAGTAATAAAAAGCGCTGCCGTAAAAATTACAAAAGCATTAGATATTTTATACCTTATCGTTAGCAATATAAATGGTAACGGCAAGGCAAATGTTACAACTGTGCCTAAAATCGGAACATACATAGATATAAGCAATAACATTGCATATATCGCTAACAACGCTGCACCCTCAGTAATAAATTTCGTATTTTTCATCATCTAACCTCTCTTTCAAAAAAGAAAAGCATAGCAAAATGCACAGTAGAGTCCGACTCTACTGTGCATTTCATACGCTATTATTCACCAACATATGGTAAAAGTGCCATTTGACGAGCACGTTTAATTGCAACTGTAAGTTTGCGTTGGTATTTTGCGCTTGTTCCTGTTACACGACGAGGTAAAATTTTACCACGCTCAGAAACGAAACGTTTTAATAAATCAACATCTTTATAATCGATGCGAGTGATGCCGTTAGCTGTGAAGAAACACACCTTACGACGTTTCGCACGTCCACCTTTGCGTCCTGCCATGTCTATTCCCTCCATTCTTTGTTAAAACTAACAAATTTACTGTATTAGAACGGTAAATCGTCGTCAGAAATGTCGATCGGTTGACCTACATTTGAAAATGGATCGTCATTCTTCGTAAATCCAGAGTTTCCTTGGTTACCTTGGTTGCCTGAATTACTAGATTGACCAAATGGGTTAGAGCTTTGGTTACCGAAACCAGCTCCTGATGGTTGCTGATTAAATGAACCACGTTGCTCCCCACCGCCATTACGCGGCTCTAAAAATTGCACGCTTTCCGCAAGAACTTCTGTTACATATACACGTTTACCATCTTGTCCCTCGTAATTACGAGTTTGAAGACGCCCATCTACGCCTGCTAAGCTACCTTTTTTCAAATAATTTGCTACGTTTTCTGCTTGTTTACGCCATATTACACAATTAATAAAGTCAGCTTCACGCTCACCTTGTTGATTCGCAAATGCGCGATTCACAGCTAACGTAAAAGTAGCTACTGCAACACCATTGGGCGTGTAACGTAAGTCAGGGTCCTTAGTTAAACGACCAACGAGGATAACACGATTCATCAATCGAACCACTCTCCCTTATATATCAATTATTTTTCTTCTTCTTTAACAACGATATGACGAAGGATGTCTTCGTTGATCTTAGCTAAACGGTCGAATTCGTTAATCGCTTCTGCGTTAGATTTCACGTTTAAGATCATGTAGAAACCTTCACGTAAGTCGTTGATTTCGTAAGCTAAACGACGCTTACCCCACTCTTTCGTGTTAATGATTTCTGCACCATTGTTTGTTAAAACACCTGCAAAACGTTCAACTAAAGCTTTTTGAGCTTCTTCTTCAACGCCAGGACGAATGATGTACATAATTTCGTACTTTCTCATTACACTTTCACCTCCTTTTGGTCTAAACGGCCCGTAATGGGCAAGGAGCAATTAATTTATAGTAATTACTCACGAGTTTAGATTATATCATAGTAAGTTAGATGAATCAACTCACCCATACATAAAAAACTTGGCAAACACATAATATATTTGCCAAGTTCATATCTTTATTTTTCCTAGGAAATATTAAATTAAACGTTGAAACGGAAATGCATAACGTCTCCGTCTTTTACGATATATTCTTTTCCTTCTAAACGAACTTTACCAGCTTCTTTTGCAGCTGTCATAGAACCGTTTGTCATTAAGTCTTCGTAAGAAACTGTTTCCGCACGAATAAATCCACGCTCGAAGTCTGTATGAATTACGCCCGCACATTGTGGTGCTTTCATACCTTGTTTGAACGTCCATGCACGCACCTCTTGTACACCAGCTGTGAAGTAAGTAGCAAGTCCTAATAAATTGTATGCAGCACGGATTAATTGATCTAAACCAGATTCTTCAATGCCTAGTTCTTCAAGGAATACTTTTTTCTCTTCCTCGTCTAGTTCAGCGATTTCCTCTTCGATTTTTGCACATACAACGATTACTTGAGAATTTTCATTTGCAGCAAATTCTTTTACCATTTGCACGTATTTGTTTTCAGAAGGATCCATAATATCATCTTCGCTTACGTTTGCTACGTATAGCATTTCTTTCGTTGTCAGTAAATGGAGACCTTTAACAATCTTCATTTGCTCTTCTGTAAATTCAACAGTACGAGCCGGTTTTCCCTCTTCAAAAGCTTCTTTTAAACGCACTAAAATTTCATGCTCATATACTGCTTCTTTATCTTTTTGTCTTGCTAATTTCGCAACACGTTCGATACGTTTATCAACAGATTCTAAATCTGCTAAGATTAGCTCTAAGTTGATTGTTTCAATATCGTCGATTGGATCTACTTTCCCTGAAACGTGCGTAATATTTTCGTCTTCAAAACAACGAACAACTTGGCAAATTGCATCTACTTGGCGAATGTGAGATAAGAATTTATTTCCTAACCCTTCACCTTTACTAGCACCTTTTACGATACCTGCAATATCAGTAAACTCAAATACAGTCGGAACAGTTTTTTTCGGTTCTACTAATTCCGTTAATTTATTTAAACGCTCATCCGGTACTTCTACAATTCCTACGTTTGGATCAATTGTACAGAATGGATAGTTTGCAGATTCTGCCCCTGCTTGTGTAATTGCATTAAATAAAGTGGACTTCCCTACGTTAGGTAATCCAACAATCCCAGCCGTTAATCCCATATTTTTCACTCCTATGTCTCAATCTTTCATCATTATAGATAGTAACGAAAAAAATGACAAGTTTCCTCCAAACGAAAAAAAGTAACAGCTACCCACCGTAACTGTTACTTTCTCTCTATTCTTCGTGCTTCACAAGTATTTTTTTCACCTTACGATCAAACTCTCTCCGAGGAATCATTACTGAATGGTCACATCCCTCGCACTTAATGCGGATATCCATTCCCATACGAATAATCTTCCAACGATTCTCACCACATGGGTGGGCTTTCTTCATTTCCACAACATCGTACAAGTTATACTGCTTTTGCTCCATTCTCCAAACCCCTCTCCATACTAAATTGCTTTTCCACTCACTAATTCTTCACGATTATATAAAACCATACGTGGATATGGAATTTCAATACCATGTAGATCTAGACGATTTTTAATTTCTTTACGAAGTGCCCTTGCAATAACTGCATGTTGCATCGGCTCTACTTCAGCAATAACACGTAATATAACTTCTGAAGCAGCTAATGTTTGTACACCTAACAATTGAGGCTTTGTTACCATCTGTTCGTATTTTGCAGGTAGTTCCTCTAATAAATCTTCAATGACTTGTTCTGCTTTTGCTATATCCGCCTCATACGAAATAGATACATCAACAAATGCTACACTATTACTTACTGAGTAGTTCGTAACTTGAATAATACTTCCGTTTGGTAAAGTATGAATTTCACCCGTCCAACTTTTTACTTTTGTTGTACGAAGTCCAATTTCTAAAACGACACCTTCAAATTGACCAATTTTTACATAGTCACCTACTGAAAATTGATCTTCTAGTAAGATAAATAATCCTGTAATAACATCTTTCACTAAACTTTGAGCACCAAATCCGACAGCTAAACCAATTACCCCAGCACCGGCTAATAAACCTGATGCATTAATATTAAACACACCTAAAATCGCAATTAACATAATAAACATAACAACGTATGCCACAATATTTTCAAGTAACTTCGCTACTGTAACTGTACGACGTTCTGAAATTTGAATTGGAGAACGACTTCCCATACGAAATGCATTTCGTACAAGCGCTCTTGCAATTCGCACTACAATTGCACCAATTGTTAAAATGATACATATTTTTAATGTCGCAATTCCAATATCAGCCCAACGATCAGCATCTAATAAATACTGTTTCGTAGAATTAAACCACTTCGTTAATAAATCCATGTACCTCTACCTCTCCAACCAAAATTTCTTTTTAATTATCCTTCTTATTGTATCAGAAGTCTCCTAATTGCTGAAAAAATTTTATGACTTTAATTCTATTTATTAACTTCCATGCAGGTATAAAATGGAACGAATATATATATACTAGTACTATTATTTCCGTTTTCATTTAAGTTTTACAGCGCATATGCACTTATAGTTTTCCATTTCACTCAACATATAACATATTTTGAAAATTTATTAAAAGGATGGGTGCTTCATGAATATTGGAAGTTTTCGCTTACCTTTTTTCGAAAAAGAAACTCAAAACGTTATGCACCAAGATTTAGAAGCCTCCGAGACAATTAGTAACTTCTTACTTTCCCATATCCCTATTAAAAACCATATACCAATTATTCTCGTTTGTATCGGAACAGATCGTTCTACAGGCGATGCACTCGGGCCATTAGTCGGTACGAAACTAGAACAAGTAGGAATTACAAACTTCCAAGTGTTCGGCACACTAGATGAACCAGTACATGCGCTAAATTTAGAAGAAAAGATTCAGAATATACAGAAAGATAATCCTACTTCATTTATAATTGCGGTTGATGCCTGTTTAGGAAAATCTCAAAATATCGGTTCCATCACTACTGGAATGGGACCTAGTAAACCCGGAGCTGCGATGAATAAGAAATTACCGGCAGTTGGTGATTTACATATTCATGGCATCGTAAATCTGAACGGTTTTATGGAGTTTTTCGTCCTGCAAAACACAAGATTAAGTTTAGTCATGAAAATGGCTGATGTAATTGCACAAAGTATAAAAGAAACAGATCAAAAATTATCTGTATTAAAAAAGGCAAACCATCTATAAATAATAAGATGGTTTGCTTTTTAGTTTTGCTGCGCTAGTAATTCTAAAATACGATTTAAATCTTCTTTATTGAAAAATTCAATTTCGATTTTACCTTTTTCTTTTTTTGTTTCTTTAATTTTTACATCTGTGCCAAACTTTTCTCTTAAGAATGTTTCGCGTTCTACGAAAAATATGTTTCTCTCTTTTTTTACTTGTTTTGTTTCACGTGAAACGCGTTGATTAATCTCCTGAACAATTTTCTCTAATTGACGAACATTTAATCCTTCTTTTTCAATTCGTTTCAGTAAAGATTTCAACTGTTCTTCATCTTTTATCGTAAGTAAAGTTCTCCCATGAGCCATTGAAAGTTGACCGTTTGCAATCATATCTTGCACAAAAGAAGGGAGGCTTAATAATCGCGTATAGTTTGCAATGTAAGGTCTGCTTTTACCAAGGCGTTTTGCTAATTGTTCTTGCGTTACATTTAGCTCATTCATTAACATTTGGTATGCCATTGCTTCTTCCATTGGGTTTAAATCTTCTCGTTGTAAGTTTTCAAGCAATGCAAACTCCATCATTTGCTGCTCATTTAATTGTCTTACAACGGCAGGCACCTTTTCGAGCCCAGCCTCTTTAGCAGCACGATACCTTCTTTCACCTGCGACAATTTCATATCCTTTAATACTCTTTCTAGCAATTAACGGTTGTAATATGCCATGCTCTTTAATAGAAGCCGATAATTCTTGAATCGCTTCTTTATTAAAGTGTTTACGTGGTTGATATGGATTCGGTCTTAATTCAGTTATCTCAATCTCCTGAATTGTCTCTTCTTCTTTCACATCTAAATCAGGAAAAAACACATTGATTCCTCTTCCTAATCCTTTAGCCACCTGCAATCACTTCCTCTGCTAAATCTATATATACTTCTGCCCCTCTTGATTTAGCGTCATACTGCATAATTGGTTTCCCATGACTTGGTGCTTCACTCAAACGAACATTACGAGGGATAATTGAACGGTATACTTTGTCCCTGAAATATTTTTTCACTTCATCTATAACTTGAATCCCTAAATTTGTACGGGCATCCAACATTGTTAGCAATACACCTTGGATTGCTAGATTTTTATTTAAGTGCTTTTGCACAAGTCGAACTGTATTTAATAGCTGACTTAACCCTTCTAGTGCATAATATTCGCATTGAACAGGAATAATAACAGAGTCTGCTGCTGTTAATGCATTAATCGTTAATAACCCTAAGGATGGGGGACAGTCAATAATAATATAATCGTATTCATCACGAACTGGCTGTAATGCCCTTTGCAAACGTACTTCCCGGGAAATAGTCGGTACCAATTCAATTTCAGCACCTGCTAATTGAATTGTAGCGGGTAGAACATCTAAGTTTTCAGTTGCGGTTTTCCGTATAACCCCTTGAACATCTGCATCTTCCACAAGAACGTTGTAAATACATTGATCTAATTCGGATTTTTCTATTCCCACACCAGTCGTTGCATTTCCTTGAGCATCAATATCTACAAGAAGGACCTTTTTACCTACTCGTGCCAATCCAGCCCCTAAATTAACAGATGTTGTTGTTTTCCCAACGCCACCTTTTTGATTGGCAATAGCAATGATTTTTCCCATGATGTCACCTACTTTCAACCTTTCTATCTTATTCTAGTAACAATTACGTTTATTGTAACATGAAATAAAAGTTTTTCTTTTACGTCCTTATTAAACTTCAAAATTTATTTGTAAACTCCTTCTTCCTCTAACAAGAAAATATAGTAAAAGAGACCTATCCAATAGGATCAGGTCTCTAACAGGCCATTATTATTTTTTCTTCGGGATTTGAATTGTAATTTGATAGTATTCATCAAATTCTTCTTCCTCAGAATTAACATTTAAACCACTGTCAGCAACCATTTGTAATGATTGCCTAATTGTATTCATGGCAATTCTTGTATCTCGACTTACTGCTTTTTGCTTTGCCTTACGCTTCGGTTTTGCTTCCTCTAGTAACTTTGCAATTCGTTCCTCTGTTTGCTTTACATTCAGTTGTTTCTCCACAATTTCCTGTAAAACTTTCAGTTGTAATTCCTCATTCTTTAAAGGAATGAGCGCGCGGGCATGGCGTTCTGTAATGCTTTTTTCTAATAACGCGCTTTTTATTTCTTCAGGCAACTTTAACAATCGCAACTTATTTGCGATTGTGGATTGTCCTTTTCCAAGTCGTTGTGCCAATGCTTCTTGTGTTAAATTATGTAACTCAATTAGCTTTTGATATGCCACAGCTTCCTCGATTGCTGTTAGTTCCTCACGTTGCAAGTTTTCAATTAAAGCTACAGATGCTGTTTCTGTATCATTTAAGTTCTTTATAATTGCAGGAACCTTTTCCCAACCTAACTTTGTTGCCGCACGGAAACGTCTTTCTCCAGCAATAATTTCGTACTTATCATCCTCATATTGCCTCACAACAATTGGCTGAATAAGTCCGTGTGTACGAATCGTTAATGCTAGTTCCTCAATACGCGCATCATCAAAAACTGTTCGTGGTTGATAACGGTTAGGGGTAATATTTACTATCGGAATTTCTTGTATTTCTTCATATACCTTTTTATCTATTTCTTCATGGCTTTCGTCTTGTAATTCGAATTCGCTCTCTTTATCTCCAAAGCCAAATAAACGAGAAAACGTATTTTTCATACATATTCCACCACCTTTTAGGCCTATTGACTATTCTCCATAAAATGTTTCCTATGAAACATTTACGTTTTCATTTATATAATTTAATCTTACGTCTAATAAGATTTATTTTTCAATAGGTAATTTATTGGGTGTCCCCGGTTTGCGTGGATATTTCTTTGGTGTCTTGCGTTTTTTCTCGATTAATAAAATATTACGTTCACTTTCTTCAAACGGTAATTGGAACGTAGACATTTCTTTTAAATCCCCGCCTAGCACCTCTAAAGCATACTTGCCATTTTCAATTTCTTCGTTTGCTGCGGCACCTTTCATTGCAATAAATGTTCCCCCAACTTTTACAAGTGGTAAACATAGCTCGCTTAATACTGAAAGACGTGCAACTGCACGTGCCATTACAATATCGTATGATTCACGTACACCTTCTTTTTTGCCAAATGTTTCAGCACGATCGTGACAGAATGCAACATCACTTAATTCCAACTTTTGTGCTAAATGATTTAAGAAATTAATACGTTTTTGCAATGAGTCTACAATTGTAACCTTTAAGTGCGGGAAACAGATTTTTAAAGGTATACTTGGGAATCCAGCTCCTGCACCAACATCACAAATTGAGAATGGTTTTGAAAAATCATAGTAAAAAGCAGCTGTAATGGAATCAAAAAAGTGTTTTAAATATACTTCCTCTTTCTCCGTAATAGCCGTTAAGTTCATTTTTTCATTCCACTCTACTAATGTTTCGAAGTAGATTTCGAACTGCTCTAACTGTCTAGAAGAGAGGGTAATACCCTTCTCTTCTAGCATAGATTGAAATTGTTCTATGTTCATCTAACAATATCTCCTTACTATTTATTGGTTCGATACTCGCGCAATTTTTCCTTGTTCGATATACACAAGTAAAATGGAAATATCCGCTGGATTTACACCAGAAATACGTGAAGCCTGCCCCATTGATAGCGGACGAACATCTTTCAATTTCTGTCTAGCTTCAGAGGCAAGACTAGAAATTGCATCATAATCAATATCCTCAGGGATTTTTTTGTTTTCCATTTTCTTCATACGCTCTACTTGCTGTAAAGATTTTTCGATATAGCCTTCGTACTTAATCTGAATTTCAACTTGTTCTGTAACTTCATCACTTAATTCTACTTCACTTGGTACTAAAAGATGAATATGCTCATATGTCATCTCCGGACGACGTAATAAGTCACTTGCACGTATTCCATCTTTCAATTCACTTCCACCAATACTGCGAATTAATTCTTGAACTTCAGGACGTGGTTTAATAATAATGCTGCTTAAACGTTCCTTTTCTTGTTCAATTTGTAATTTTTTATTTGTAAATCGCTCATAGCGATCTTCCTTAATTAATCCAATTTCATGACCAATTTCGGTTAAACGAAGATCCGCATTATCGTGGCGTAATAATAGGCGATATTCTGCACGAGATGTTAGTAAACGATACGGTTCATTCGTTCCTTTCGTTACAAGATCATCAATTAAAACACCGATATAAGCATCTTCACGACCTAAAATAACCTCTTTTTTACCTAAAGAACGACATGCTGCATTAATTCCGGCCATAAGTCCTTGTCCCGCTGCCTCTTCGTAACCAGAAGTTCCGTTAATTTGTCCTGCTGTATATAAATTTTTAATTTTTTTCGTTTCAAGTGTTGGCCATAGTTGCGTTGGCACAATTGCATCATATTCAATTGCATAACCTGTACGCATCATTTCAACATTTTCTAGACCAGGGATTGTTCTAAGCATATCACGCTGTACGTCTTCTGGTAAGCTTGTAGACAAACCTTGTACGTACACTTCTTGTGTATTACGTCCTTCTGGCTCTAAGAAAATTTGATGACGTGGTTTATCATTAAATCTTACTACTTTGTCTTCAATTGACGGACAATATCTAGGCCCCGTTCCCTTAATCATACCAGAATACATAGCTGAGCGATGTAAGTTTTCATCTATTAAACGGTGTGTTTCCGTACTTGTATACGTTAACCAACATGGAATTTGATCCATAATAAATTTTGTCGTTTCAAAAGAGAAAGATCTTGGTTTATCATCACCTGGCTGAATTTCTGTTTTACTATAATCAATCGTATTACTATTTACACGCGGAGGTGTACCTGTTTTAAATCTAACAAGATCAAACCCAAGCTCCTCTAAATGTTCCGATAAGGTAATAGATGGTTGTTGATTATTCGGACCGCTCGAATATTTTAACTCTCCCATAATAATCTCGCCGCGTAAAAACGTACCAGTCGTAATTACAACTGTTTTTGCTGTATATTCAGCTCCAGCTTGCGTAACTACTCCCTTACATTCGCCATCTTCAACGATTAAACGCTCTACCATTCCTTGGAACAACGTTAAGTTTGGTGTTTCTTCAATTGTTTTCTTTAATTCATGCTGGTAAGAGAACTTATCTGCTTGTGCTCGAAGTGCGCGTACAGCTGGCCCTTTACCCGTATTTAACATACGCATTTGAATATGCGTTTTATCAATGTTACGTCCCATTTCTCCGCCTAAGGCATCAATTTCACGAACAACAATCCCTTTTGCTGGTCCACCAACAGAAGGGTTACATGGCATAAACGCTACCATATCTAAATTAATCGTTAACATTAATGTTTTGGAGCCCATTCGTGCTGCCGCAAGACCAGCTTCACATCCTGCATGACCTGCACCGATTACTATGACATCGTATGAACCGGCATTGTATCCCATTGTTTATTCCTCCTAATAATCTCTATCTTTCTGAAACATCACTATATTATTTTCCTAAACAAAATTGAGAGAACAACTGGTCGATTAGGCTTTCATGAACGGTATCACCAGTAATTTCACCAAGTATTTCCCACGTTCTTGTTAGATCGATTTGTACCATATCAATCGGAACACCATTTTCTATCGCCTCAATTGCATCTCCAATTGTTTTTCCTGCTTGTGTTAATAATCCAATATGTCTCGCGTTAGAAACATATGTTACATCTGCAGAATCAATTGTTCCTTCAAAGAATAAATCTGCTATCGCGCTTTCAAGCTCATCTATTCCTTGTTCCTCAATTAACGATGTTGTAATAACACGATTTCCCGCTGCCAATTCTGTAACACGTTCCATATCGATTGCTTGCGATAAATCTGTCTTATTTACAATAACAATGAAGTCTTTTCCTTGTACCGCTCTGAATAGATCTTCATCCTCATTCGTTAAAGCCTCGCTATAATTAACGACAACTAACACTAAATCAGCTTGACTCATCATTTCTTTTGAACGCTCTACACCAATTCGTTCAACAACATCTTCTGTTTCACGAATTCCGGCCGTATCTATAAGTTTAAGTGGTACACCACGCACATTAACGTACTCTTCAATAACATCACGAGTTGTTCCTGCAATATCAGTTACAATTGCCTTTTTCTCCTGAACGAGACTATTTAATAGCGATGATTTCCCAACGTTAGGTCTACCAATGATTGCAGTAGCAATTCCTTCACGTAAAATCTTTCCTTGCTTCGATGTTTCTAATATTTTTGCGATTTCAGCACGAACGTGTGTAGCTTTCTCAATTAAAATATTATGTGTCATTTCTTCCACATCATCATATTCCGGGTAATCTATATTTACCTCAACATGAGCTAATGTCTCTAATATGTCCTGACGCAGACGGCCGATTAATTTAGATAATCGTCCTTCCATTTGATTAATTGCTACGTTCATTGCACGATCTGTTTTTGCACGAATTAAATCCATAACAGCTTCTGCTTGTGATAAATCAATACGGCCATTTAAAAAAGCACGTTTTGTAAATTCACCAGGCTCCGCCAATCGTACTCCCTGCGCTAAAATAAGCTGCAATACTTTATTTACCGAAACAAGTCCGCCGTGACAGTTAATTTCTACTATATTTTCACGTGTAAAAGTCCTTGGTGCACGCATAATAGATACCATCACTTCTTCAATAACCTGATTTGTATCTAAATCAACGATATGACCATAATGAATTGTGTGAGAAGGAACCTCTGTTAGGTTCTTCCCTTTAAAAATACGATTAACTTTTTCAACCGCATCATCCCCACTTACTCGAACAATGGCAATTGCACCCTCTCCAAGCGCTGTGGAAATCGCAGCAATTGTATCAAATTCCATGTCCTTTCACCTCACTTGCTTATTTATCTCTATTTCAACATGATTATTTTCTTCACTAAATTATTAGAATACCATAACGAACCTATCTACAAAAGAATAATAACTCATTTTATTATGTCCTCATGTAAAAAACACTAAACTTATTCACAGTGGATAAGTTTAGTGTTTTTTAGTTATCCACATCTATTTTCCCCTCAAAAAAACCGGCACTCAATTGAGTAACCGGTCACTTGGAAGAAATTACAACATGTCGATGTGGTTCTTTTCCTTCAGAAGTTGTAATTATATTTTGATGATTAGATAATGCTTGGTGGATAATCTTTCGTTCAAAAGATGGCATAGGCTCCAACACAACTCTTTTTTTCGTACTCACTACTTGTTTTGCTAATCGATAAGAAAGTGCTTCTAATGTAGCTTTTCTCTTACTACGATACTTTTCAGCGTCTAGTGTGATACCAATATACTGCTTCGTATTACGATTCGCCACAAGATTTGTTAAATACTGTAAAGAATTCAAGGTGTTTCCTCTTTTCCCAATCAAAACACCTACGTTTTTACCAGAAATTGCAAATTCAACTTCGCGTCCTTTTACAATTTTACTAATCTCAGCTTCCACACCCATATCGTGAATAATATTTTTCAAATATTCTTCACATTCTTGAATTGGGTCTTTCTTCAATACAACTTCTACTACTGCAGGTCGGTTCCCAAATAAACCTAGGAACCCTCTCTTACCCTCATCGATAATATTTATATCCACTCGGTCCTTTGAAGCATTTAATTGCCTTAAAGCATCCTCTACTGCCAGCTCAACTGTTTGACCCTTAGCAGTGATTACACTCACTTGCCTGATCCCTCAGCCTTACTAGCCTTAATTTCTGGCCCTTTGATAAAATACATTTGAGCGATACCAAAGATATTACCAACAACCCAGTAAAGTGATAATGCAGCTGGGAAGTTAATTGCAAAGATTAAAATCATAATCGGCATAAGCCAAATCATCATTGCCATTTGCGGGTTTTGGCCAGCAGTTCCTGCCATTGCAAGCTTTTGCTGAATAAATGTCGTAATTGCCGCAACAATCGGTAAGATATAGTACGGATCTGCATGTCCTAAATCAAACCATAAGAAACTATGCTGCTTAATTTCAGCCGTTCTCATAATCGCATGATAAAAAGCGAATAGAATTGGCATTTGAATGAAGATTGGTAAACATCCTGCTAATGGATTTACACCATTTTTTTGATACAACTGCATCATTTCTTGTTGTAGTTTTTGCTGTGTTGCTTGATCTTTAGAGCTATATTTCTCTTTTAACTTCACCATTTCTGGTTGTAATGATTGCATTGCTTTCGTACTCTTCGTTTGTTTAATCATTAATGGTAATAATGCAAAACGAATAATAAGAGTTGTAACAACAATTGCTAAACCGTAATTACTACCAAATAAGTTGGCAAAATACGTAATTAACTGAGAAAGCGGGTATACGAAATATTCATTCCAAATTCCAGTACTTTTCGGTGTAATCGGCTGACCCGTTTCACTACAACCAGTAGCAATTGCCATTAGTACAATAACCATGGCTAGTAAACCTATTTTCTTTTTCAAAGCCTGCTCCTCCTTGTTTCGGTATGTATATAGTGTAATTCATTTCCTTACGCTACTTTTTTATTCTTTTCATACCAGAGCGTTTAAAGACATGAATTAAGCTTTTCTTTACTTCTTCATACGTCATCTCTGCACAAGGCTTCCTTGCTATTATAACAAAATCTTTTCCAGAATCTATCTCATCTTTTAATTCTGTGATCGACTGGCGAATCATACGTTTAATTCGATTACGCACTACTGCATTTCCTATTTTTTTGCTGACAGATAGGCCAATACGAAAGTTTGGCTGTTCTGCTTTATCTAGTTGATACACAACAAATTGACGATTCGCATTCGATTTTCCTTTTTGAAAAACAGTCTGGAATTCATCATTCTTTTTTATACGATGTTTTTTCTTCATATCAATTGACACTCCTGTAGTTCATCAGCGGAAATTCACTATTATTAGAAAAAAAGACCACTGAACGATCAGTGGTCTACGCAGATAATACTTTTCTTCCTTTACGACGACGAGCTGCTAGCACTTTACGTCCGTTCGCTGTGCTCATACGGCTGCGGAAACCATGTACTTTGCTGCGCTTACGTTTATTTGGTTGGTAAGTTCTTTTCATTATATGACACCTCCCTGAGGAATATCTGTTAAAGACAGTCTTATAAATTATAGTTAATCAACTAGGAAAATGTCAATGGTTCTAGAAATTTTCATTAAATATTCATTTTGAACCTATTCACATACTTTTTCACAGATCCTATATTTCCTTGTGGATAAATGTTTTTTCTTGTTTTTTATATCCACAAACTCTTTTCGTACTTTTACACAGTATATCGTGTTGTGGACAAGTTTATTCCACAAGGTATTGATTTTGTGGATAACTTTCTTAAATTCATTGCTATAGCTACTTTTTTTTGATATTATAGTTGTGTTTTCACTTTGAATAAGTTTTCCACATCTCTATTTTATCCACAAATTGTGTATAACATGTGGACAGTTTTAATCACATGTGGGTAAATTATTATCCACATTTACTTTTTTTGTCGAAAACCCTATCTCATATACAAACGACGTTTTTAGGTTTTAAAATACGTTTCGTATAAATATACATTTTATATTTATTTAGGTTGTACATTTGTTGCGCAGCCTTATTCTTTTACCAACTTAGTAAAGGAGGGACACCTTTGGAAAACATCTCTGATTTATGGAACAGTGCCTTAAAAGAACTAGAAAAAAAGGTCAGTAAACCAAGTTATGAAACGTGGTTGAAATCAACAACCGCACATAATTTAAAGAAAGACGTATTAACAATTACGGCTCCAAATGAATTCGCTCGTGATTGGTTAGAATCTCATTATTCAGAGCTAATTTCGGAAACACTTTATGATTTAACAGGGGCAAAATTAGCCATTCGCTTTATTATTCCCCAAAGTCAAGCTGAAGAGGAGATTGATCTTCCTCCTTCTAAACCAAATTCAGCACAAGATGATTCCAATCATTTACCACAGAGTATGCTAAACCCGAAATATACGTTTGATACATTTGTTATTGGCTCTGGTAACCGCTTTGCTCACGCTGCTTCATTGGCCGTAGCCGAAGCGCCAGCTAAAGCATATAATCCCCTCTTTATTTATGGGGGCGTTGGACTTGGAAAGACCCATTTAATGCATGCAATTGGTCATTATGTAATTGAACATAACCCAAATGCGAAAGTTGTATATTTATCATCAGAAAAATTCACAAATGAATTCATTAATTCCATTCGTGATAATAAGGCGGTCGATTTCCGTAATAAATACCGTAATGTAGATGTCTTATTGATAGATGATATTCAATTTTTAGCAGGGAAAGAACAAACTCAAGAAGAGTTTTTCCATACATTCAATGCATTACACGAAGAAAGTAAACAAATTGTAATTTCCAGTGATCGGCCACCAAAAGAAATTCCAACTTTAGAAGATCGTCTTCGTTCTCGCTTTGAATGGGGGCTCATTACGGATATTACGCCGCCAGATTTAGAAACACGAATTGCAATTTTACGTAAAAAAGCAAAGGCTGAAGGACTTGATATACCAAATGAAGTCATGCTTTATATTGCAAATCAAATTGATTCAAACATTCGTGAACTAGAAGGTGCACTCATTCGAGTTGTAGCTTATTCATCTTTAATTAACAAAGATATTAATGCTGATTTAGCAGCTGAGGCACTTAAAGATATTATTCCAAATTCTAAACCAAAGATTATCTCTATTTATGATATTCAAAAGGCTGTAGGAGATGTTTATCAAGTAAAATTGGAAGATTTCAAGGCGAAAAAGCGTACAAAATCAGTTGCCTTTCCTCGCCAAATTGCAATGTATTTATCACGTGAACTGACAGACTCTTCCTTACCTAAAATAGGTGAAGAATTCGGTGGACGTGATCATACAACCGTTATCCATGCTCATGAAAAAATTTCTAAGCTGCTTAAAACGGATACGCAATTACAAAAGCAAGTTGAAGAAATTAACGATATTTTAAAGTAGTAGCTGAATAGTGTGAATAACTTCCCTTGTTTTACGCACAGTCTATCCACATGTAGATAGACTGTTTTTACATCCTTTAACGGGGTTATCCACATATCCACAAGCCCTATTACTATTACTACTATTTTTTTATCTTTATTAATTAAATAAAATCTTATACTTACCGGAGGTTTTTCTTTATGCGTTTTACAATACAAAAAGACTATCTTGTAAGAAGTGTACAAGATGTAATGAAGGCTGTTTCTTCTCGTACAACAATTCCGATCCTTACAGGAATTAAAGTTGTAGCTACGGAAGAAGGAGTTACATTAACAGGAAGTGATGCTGATATTTCGATTGAATCTTTTATCCCAGTTGAAGAGGATGGAAAAGAGATCGTAGAAGTAAAACAATCAGGAAGTATTGTTTTACAGGCGAAATATTTTAGTGAAATTGTAAAAAAATTACCTAAAGAAACTGTAGAAATCTCTGTGGAAAATCATTTGATGACAAAAATAACTTCTGGAAAATCGGAGTTTAATTTAAATGGTTTAGATTCTGCAGAATATCCGTTGTTACCACAAATTGAAGAACATCATGTTTTTAAGATTCCAACGGATTTACTTAAACATATGATCAGACAAACTGTATTTGCAGTTTCCACTTCTGAAACAAGACCGATCTTGACAGGTGTAAACTGGAAGGTATATAACAGTGAACTAACTTGCATTGCTACAGATAGTCACAGGCTAGCTCTTCGAAAAGCAAAAATCGAAGGCATTGCAGATGAATTCCAAGCAAATGTTGTTATTCCGGGGAAAAGCTTAAATGAATTAAGCAAAATTCTAGATGAGTCTGAAGAAATGGTAGATATCGTTATTACGGAGTATCAAGTATTATTCCGTACAAAACATTTATTATTCTTCTCAAGATTGTTAGAAGGAAATTACCCTGATACAACTCGCTTAATTCCAGCGGAGAGTAAAACAGATATTTTTGTAAATACGAAAGAATTTTTACAAGCAATTGATCGTGCATCTCTGCTAGCTAGGGATGGTCGTAATAATGTTGTAAAATTATCAACTTTAGAGCAGGCAATGCTAGAAATTTCTTCGAATTCACCAGAAATCGGAAAAGTAGTAGAAGAAGTTCAATGTGAAAAAGTAAATGGGGAAGAGTTAAAAATATCTTTTAGTGCAAAATATATGATGGATGCACTAAAGGCATTAGATAGTACTGAGATTAAGATTAGCTTTACTGGAGCAATGAGACCATTCTTAATTCGTACGGTAAATGATGAATCCATTATTCAATTAATTTTACCGGTTCGTACTTACTAAGTAAGAAATAAGGGTTGCTAGTTTTCAGATGCTAGTAGCCCTTATTTGATTTTTGGGTATTACTTTCCTAATGCTAGTTTATTTAGTACAATGAAAGAATGAACACTTTCAGAAAGTGAGCGATTTTATGAAACGTATTAAAATTTCAACAGAGTATATTACACTAGGACAATTTTTAAAGTTAGCCGATGTAATTGATACAGGTGGCGCTGTAAAATGGTTTTTACAAGAATATGAAGTGTACGTGAATCAAGAACTTGAAAATAGAAGAGGTCGCAAACTATATGCGAACGATATTATTGAAATTCCAGGAAGCGGAAGTTTCCAAGTTCAGTCATAAAGGGGGAGCCCTTTGTTTATTTCAGAAATACAATTAAAAAACTATCGCAATTATGAAAAGTTAGAGCTTTCCTTTGAAGATAAGGTAAATGTAATTATCGGCGAGAATGCGCAAGGGAAAACGAATTTGATGGAAGCTATTTATGTTTTAGCGATGGCGAAATCTCATAGAACCTCTAATGATCGCGAGCTTATCCGTTGGGATGAAGATTTCGGTCAAATTAAGGGAAGGTTACAAAAGAGAAATAGTTCTTTGTCTTTGGAATTAAATATCTCGAAAAAAGGTAAAAAGGCAAAATTAAATCAACTTGAACAACAAAAATTGAGTCAATATATTGGCGTGATGAATGTTGTCATGTTTGCCCCAGAAGATTTAAATCTTGTAAAAGGAAGCCCTCAAGTAAGAAGACGCTTTTTAGATATGGAATTAGGCCAAATAGCTCCGGTCTATTTGTATGAATTGAGTCAATATCAAAAGGTGCTCACACAACGAAATCACTTGCTGAAAAAGATGCAAGGGAATAGTAAGAATGAGGAAACGATGTTGGATGTATTTACACTTCAACTTATTGAGCATGGTGCAAAGATATTACAAAAGCGTTTTGAATTTTTGCATTTACTACAAGAATGGGCAGCTCCAATTCATCGCGGTATAAGTCGTGGATTAGAAGAATTAGAAATTGTCTATAAACCAAGTGTAGATGTATCAGAATCAATGGATTTGTCGAAAATAAAAGAAGTATACTATGAAAGTTTTCAATCTGTGAAACAACGTGAAATTTTCCGTGGTACGACTTTACTTGGTCCTCATCGTGATGATTTACAATTCTTCGTTAATAGTAAAAATGTTCAAGTCTTTGGTTCACAAGGACAACAACGAACGACCGCACTGTCCCTAAAATTAGCTGAAATTGAATTGATTTACTCAGAAGTTAAGGAATATCCGATCCTTTTATTGGATGATGTATTATCAGAATTAGATGATTATCGTCAATCACATCTGTTAAATACAATTCAAGGAAAAGTGCAAACATTTGTGACAACGACGAGTGTCGACGGAATTGAACACGAAACATTAAAAGAAGCGAAAACAATTCATGTAACGAACGGCACGGTAGATTGTGAAATAGATAGGGCATAATCCCTGTTTAAATGGAAAAGTAGGTGATCTTTGTGTCAATGGAACAAAAGCAAATGCAAGAAAATTCATATGATGAAAGCCAGATACAGGTACTTGAAGGACTAGAAGCAGTTCGAAAGCGCCCTGGTATGTATATTGGATCTACAAGTGGAAAAGGACTTCACCACCTTGTGTGGGAAATCGTCGATAATAGTATTGATGAAGCACTTGCAGGGTACTGTGATGAAATTAATGTTAGTATCGAAGAAGATAATAGTATCCTTGTAACGGATAATGGACGTGGTATTCCAGTTGGTATACAAGAAAAAATGGGACGTCCTGCTGTAGAAGTTATTATGACCGTTCTTCATGCCGGTGGTAAGTTTGGCGGTGGCGGTTATAAAGTTTCTGGTGGTTTGCACGGTGTTGGTGCATCTGTTGTAAATGCCTTATCAACAGAACTAGAGGTATTTGTACATCGTGATGGGAAAATCCATTATCAAAAGTATGAAAGAGGTATTCCAGTTGCGGATTTAAAAGTCATCGGTGATACGGATAAAACTGGAACAATAACTCGCTTTAAGCCAGACCCAGAGATTTTTAAAGAGACGACAGAATATGAATTTGATACGTTAGCGACTCGTATGCGTGAGCTGGCATTTTTAAATCGTAATATTAAATTAACAATTGAAGATAAGCGTGAATATAAGCAAAAGAAAGAGTTTCACTATGAAGGTGGAATTAAATCATATGTTGAACATTTAAATCGTTCAAAACAACCAATTCATGAAGAACCTGTATATGTAGAAGGTTCAAAAGATGGAATTCAGGTTGAAGTTGCGCTTCAATATAACGAAGGATATACAAATCATATTTACTCATTTACGAATAACATTCATACGTATGAAGGTGGAACACATGAAGTAGGATTTAAAACAGCATTAACTCGTGTGATCAACGATTATGGTCGTAAAAATAGTATTTTAAAAGATGCAGACAGTAATCTAACTGGTGAGGATGTTCGTGAAGGTTTAACTGCAATTGTGTCAATTAAACATCCGAATCCACAATTTGAAGGACAAACGAAGACGAAACTTGGAAATAGTGAAGCAAGAACAATTACAGAGTCAGTATTCTCAGAGGCATTTGAAAAGTTCTTACTGGAAAATCCCAATGTTGCACGTAAAATTATAGATAAAGGGACGATGGCAGCGCGTGCACGTGTAGCAGCTAAAAAGGCCCGTGAGTTAACTCGCCGAAAGAGCGCTTTAGAAGTTTCAAGTTTACCAGGGAAATTGGCAGACTGTTCTTCTAAAGATCCCGCAATTAGTGAAATTTATATTGTAGAGGGTGACTCTGCGGGTGGATCTGCAAAACAAGGGCGCGATCGTCATTTCCAAGCAATTTTACCGCTGAAGGGTAAAATTATTAATGTCGAAAAGGCCCGCTTAGATAAAATTTTATCAAATGATGAAGTTCGTACAATTATTACGGCGATTGGTACAAATATCGGCGGAGACTTCGATATTGAAAAAGCACGCTATCATAAAGTTATTATTATGACCGATGCCGATGTTGATGGTGCACATATTCGTACCCTATTATTAACGTTCTTCTATCGTTATATGCGTCAAATAATTGAGTGTGGATATATATATATCGCACAGCCACCTTTGTTTAAAGTACAACAAGGCAAAAAAATTCAATATGCTTATAATGAGAAAGAGCTTGAAAAGATTTTAGCTGAATTACCAGCACAACCTAAACCTGGAATCCAGCGTTACAAAGGTCTAGGAGAAATGAATCCAACTCAGCTTTGGGAGACAACAATGGACCCGGAAGTTCGTTCATTACTTCAAGTTTCCCTTCAAGATGCAATTGAAGCAGATGAAACATTTGAAATTTTAATGGGGGATAAAGTAGAGCCACGTCGTAACTTTATCCAAGAAAATGCAAAATACGTGAAAAACCTTGATATTTAAATGAGTAATGACAGGAATCTGAGTATTCCTGTCTTCTACATATAAATCAATGTATGTGTAACGGAAATGTAAGAGGAGGTGCTCGTTGATGTCAGACAATCAACAACAAGCACGAATTCGAGAAATTAATATTAGCCATGAAATGCGTACCTCATTTTTAGATTACGCAATGAGTGTTATCGTATCTCGTGCATTACCAGATGTTCGTGATGGATTAAAACCTGTGCACCGTAGGGTTTTATATGCAATGAATGATTTAGGAATTACGGCTGATAAGGCGTATAAGAAATCAGCACGTATTGTTGGTGAAGTAATTGGTAAGTATCACCCGCACGGTGATTCAGCTGTTTATGAAACGATGGTACGTATGGCCCAAGACTTCAGTCAACGTTATATGCTTGTTGATGGGCATGGTAACTTTGGGTCTGTCGATGGAGATTCAGCGGCAGCAATGCGTTATACAGAAGCAAAAATGTCTAAAATATCTATGGAATTAATACGTGATATTTCAAAAAATACAATTGATTATCAAGATAACTATGATGGTTCTGAAAGAGAACCGATTGTATTGCCAGCACGTTTTCCTAACTTACTAGTAAATGGTACGACAGGTATTGCAGTTGGTATGGCAACGAATATTCCGCCGCATCAACTTGGCGAAGTAATTGATGGTGTATTGGCATTAAGTCATAATCCTGATATTACTATTGCAGAATTAATGGAGTTCATTCCAGGTCCGGACTTCCCAACAGCAGGTTTAATTTTAGGAAGAAGTGGTATTCGTAGAGCTTATGAAACAGGACGCGGATCTATCATCCTTCGTGCTAAAGTTGAAATTGAAGAGAAGTCAAATGGTAAACAATCTATTATCGTAACGGAACTACCTTATCAAGTGAATAAGGCGCGATTAATTGAAAAAATTGCAGAATTAGTTCGCGATAAGAAAATAGAAGGTATTACAGATTTACGCGATGAATCAGATCGAAATGGTATGCGTATTGTTATGGAAGTACGTCGTGATGCCAATGCCAATGTATTATTAAATAATTTATATAAACATACAGCACTTCAAACAAGTTTCGGTATTAACATGCTGTCTCTTGTAAATGGAGAGCCGCAAGTACTGAACTTAAAACAAAATTTATATCACTACTTGGAACATCAAAAGGTAGTAATTCGTAGGCGTACCGCTTATGAACTAGAAAAAGCAGAAGCGCGTGCTCATATTTTAGAAGGGTTACGAATTGCCTTAGACCATCTTGATGAAGTTATTACATTAATTCGTAGTTCGAAAACAGCGGAAATCGCAAAACAAGGCTTAATGGAACGTTTCGGCTTAAGTGAAAAACAAGCGCAAGCTATTTTAGATATGCGCCTGCAACGCTTAACGGGATTAGAACGCGAAAAAATCGAACAAGAATATCAAGAATTAATGAAGTTAATTGCAGAATTAAAAGCAATCTTAGCAGATGAAGAGAAGGTTCTTGAGATTATTCGTGAAGAATTAACGGAAGTAAAAGAGCGCTTCAATGATAAGAGACGCACAGAAATTACAATTGGTGGTATGGAGTCTATTGAAGATGAAGACTTGATTCCAGAGCAAAACATCGCTATTACGTTAACTCATAATGGTTATATTAAGAGGTTGCCAGCTTCTACGTACAAAACACAGAACCGTGGTGGACGTGGTGTACAAGGAATGGGAACAAATGATGATGATTTCGTAGAGCATTTATTAACTACTTCTACGCATGATCATATTCTATTCTTCACTAATAAGGGTAAAGTATACCGTACGAAAGGATATGAAATTCCAGAGTATAGCCGTACAGCAAAAGGTATACCTATTATTAACCTATTAGGTGTAGATAAGGGAGAATGGATTAACGCTATTATTCCGATTCGTGAATTTGGTGACGATGAATTCTTATTCTTTACAACAAAACAAGGTATTTCTAAGAGAACGCCACTTTCATCATTTGCAAATATACGCACAAATGGTTTAATTGCAATCTCTCTTCGTGAAGAGGATGAAGTAATATCTGTACGTTTAACATCTGGTGATAAGGATATTATTGTAGGAACAAGCAATGGTATGTTAATTCGCTTTAACGAGCAAGATGTGCGTTCTATGGGACGTAATGCGGCTGGTGTAAAAGCAATTACATTAGGTGACGAAGATCAAGTTGTAGGTATGGAAATTGTCGAAGAGGATGTAAATGTTTTAATTGTAACTAAGAATGGTTATGGAAAACGTACACCGATTGATGAATACCGTCTACAAAGCCGTGGTGGTAAAGGTTTGAAGACTTGTAATATTACAGATAAAAACGGTAAATTAGTAGCTGTTAAGTCTGTAACAGGTGAAGAAGATATCATGCTAATTACAGCTGCAGGTGTTATTATTCGTATGCCAGTTGATCAAATCTCTCAAATGGGACGTAATACGCAAGGTGTTCGTCTAATTCGATTAGAGGATGAGCAAGAGGTAGCGACAGTAGCGAAAGCACAAAAAGATGATGAGGAAGAAACGAGCGAAGAGGTTTCTTCAGAAGAGTAAGAGGGGGATATCTCCCCTCTTTATTTTTTTATAATAATACTTGCATAGGGGAGAGAAAGTCTATATAATAGGCAGAGTCAGCAAATGAGAGATACAAGTTATTGAAAAAACTTGTTGACCAAAATAATATACTATGATAT